>NZ_BMPY01000014.1:106042-114942 GCF_014647835.1 Microbispora rosea subsp. aerata | reverse complement strand
CAACTGCGGCTGATGCACATGCACCAGCCCCTCCGCCGCCATGTCCGCGATCACCACGCGAACCACACCCAGCGGAATCCGCAGCAACGCCGACACCTCCGCCACCGACCGCACCTGACGGCACAGGGAGCTGATCGCCCGATACTCAGGGGGCCTCGCGGACAGGTCGTAGTGCGCGGTCGTGGCGGAGGAGACCAGCGCCTCCAGCGCGAGCTGCATGCGAGGCGTCGTACGCCCACCGGTGACGGTGAACGGGCGGACCGGAGACGCGGGTTCCTCGGGGATCGGGGCGCCCGGCTGCCGCCCCCACGGGTCCGCACCGGGTTCCTGACCCCACGGATCCATCCATTCACCTCCGCGAATACGACACGGCTTGGAGTTCGGCGCGGACCGCGGGCGTCAGCACCTGACCCGCCCGCTCCACCAGCAACGTCATCTGATACGCCACCAGACCCAGATCGGAATCGGCCGCCGCGAGCACCGCAAGACAGGACCCGTCACTGATCGACATGATCAGCAACAACCCCCGCTGCATCTCCACCACCGTCTGCGTCACCGGGCCGCCCTCGAACACCCGCGACGCACCCTGCGTCAGACTGATCAACCCCGCCGCCACCGCGGCCAGCTGATCCGCCCGGTCCTTGGGAAAGCCGTGGGAGAACGCCAGGGGCAGCCCGTCGGAGGAGACGACGACGGAGTGCGCCACGCCGGGCACCGAATTCACGAAATCGTCGATCAGCCAGTTCAGGCCGCGTGCGCCCTGGCTCAACTCACTCATACCCCGTCCCCTTTCGCATTCCGGTAGCCCTCGTCCTCACTCAGTTCACCCCTGGCCACCGCGCGGCCCTGCCGTAGGCCCTGCTGCAGGCTCGCCAGCCGGCTGCGCGCCCGGTCGGGCGACAGGAGCGGCTGCGGAGGGGCGGACGGCGCGGGCGCCGTGCTGGGCGACCCCGCCGAGCCGGGCACCAGGTTGGCCTTCGGCACCCGCTTGGGCAGACCCGATCGGGTCGTGCCGTCCGAGGCGGGTCTCTCGGTGGCCGCCGCCGCGGCCTGCCACCCGGCGTCCACCGCCGGGGTCTGCTGCCAGTCCGATCCGGTGTCGGCGTCGGAGGTGCGCCGGAACCAGGCGGACTCGACGGAGGCGAAGATCGGCAGATACTCGTCGGTGGAGGTCGGCCCGGCCTGTGCCGTGCTCTGCGGGATCGGAGCGCCGTGTATCGGGCCGGAGATCGAGACCGGCCCGGTCGCCGCCGCCGACGCCCCCGGCCTCAGCCGGATGGGCCCGCCCACGCTGGGCAGCGGGCCGGTGGCCGCGTCGTCCGGCGCCGAGTCGAACCGGCGTCCGCGCGTCCGGCCGAGCGAGTCCTGCTGCGGGGGGATCGACGCCTGTGAGGGGCCGGCCGAGGAACGTCCGCCCCACAGCGACTGGCCGGACTGGGAGCTCCAGGCGGAGAAGGCGCCCTGGTAGGACGGCTGCGCGTAGGCGGGCTGGCCCATCAGCGACTCCGGCAGCAGGACCATCGCGGTCAGCCCTCCGCCCTCGTGCGGTCTGAGCTGCACCCGGATGCCGTTGCGCATGGCGAGACGGCCGACCACGAACAGGCCCATGCGGCGGGACACCGACACATCCACGACCGGCGGGTTCGCCAGCCTCCAGTTGGCCTGGGCGATCTCCTCCGTGGTCATCCCGATGCCGGAGTCGGTCACGGAGATCATCACGCCGCCGCCGTCGATGCGGTTGCCCGACACCACCACGGGGGTGTCGCGGGCCGAGAACGACAGCGCGTTCTCCACCAGCTCCGCCATCAGGTGGATGACGTCGTTGACGGCCTGCCCGGCGATCGAGACGTCGGAGGGGAAGTTCAGCACGACCCGCTCGTAACCTTCGACCTCCGACAGCGAGGCCCGCAGAACGTCGGTGATCTCGACGGGTTTGCTCCAGCGGCGGGCCGGCTCCTGCCCGGCGAGAACCAGGAGGTTCTCACTGTTGCGGCGCATGCGGGTCGCCAGGTGGTCGAGCTTGAACAGGTTCGCGAGCCGCTCCTCGTCCTGCTCGCCCTGTTCCAGCCCGTCGATCAGCGCGATCTGCCGCTCCACCAGCGTCTGCGTACGCCGCGACAGGTTCACGAACATCGCGTTGACGTTGCTGCGCAGCCGGGCCTCGTCGCCCGCCAGCCGGATCGCCTCGCGGTGGACCTCGTCGAAGGCCCGCGCGACCTCGCCGATCTCGTCCGTCGACACCACGCCGATCGGCTGCACGTGCTGAGGCCCGGCGGAGTCGGAGTCGCGCAGGCGCTGGACGAGATCGGGCAGCCGGTGACCGGCGATCTCCAGCGCCTCGCTGCGCAGCCGCCGCAGCGGGCGCACCACCGAGCGGGCCACGATCGCGGTGATGAGCAGGACCGCCAGCAAGACGACGACGATCAGGATCGCGTTGATCGCGGCGCCCCGCTGCTCGGCTCCCTGGAACTCGGCGCTGCGCGCGACGACCGAGCGGGCGATCGCCAGGTTCACCTTGTGCATCTGGTCGCCGGTGTCGGTGATCGCGTCGAACCAGGTGTCCACCGCGCGGCCGCCGGGCTCGACGCGCCGCAGCGGCAGACCGTCGCGGGTGAGGCTCAGCGCGAGGGTGCGCAGATATTCGGCCCGGTCGACCTTCTGGCCGGTGACGGTGTCGGAGAAGAACTGCCGCTGCGCGGGCGTGGCCTGGGCGAGGAACGCGTTGCGCTCGCTGACCTCGCGGGCGCGGGCGGCGGTGAACGCGTCGATCTCCGCGGTCTCGAACCTGCCCCGCACCAGCGCGGCGGTCAGCAGCGCGCGCTGCTTGGAGATCTCCTCCTCGGCACGCGCGAGCGAGGCCATCGACTTGAGGCCGGCGACGACGCTCTCGTCCACCGCGCCCTGCACGCTCTCGTCGTACAGCCGCAGCGCGTCGGCGATGAACAGCGAGTATCTGTCGATCGCGGGCAGCGCGGGGAGCCTGCTCTGCAGGATCGTGCCGCGCAGCGCGGACAGCTCGTCGAGGCGGACGCGGAGGCGGGCGAGGTCGGCGCGGCCGATGTCGCCGAACGCGTCGCCCGCCGTGTCGGCCTTCGACCGCACCCGCTGCGCGGCCGCGTCGACCACGGCCTGCTGCTCGCGGATCAGCGAGAGCACCGACTCGCCGCGGCGGTCCATCGCCACGTAACGGGCCGTCAGGTCACGTTCGAGCTGCAGCTCGTGGACGAAGTCGCCGACGCCGACGATCAGCTCGGTCACGTCCTGCGCCCGCTGATACTCGGCCGCGCTGCTGATCGAGGAGGCCACCCGCAGGCCACCCAGCGTGACCGCGACGGTGGTCGGCACCAGGATCAGCGCCAGCAGCCGGGTGCGCAGCCTCCAGTTCTTCAACGCCAGCGGACTGCCGGCGTCCTGCCATTGGGGTTCTTCCGGCTGCTCGGACTTTTCCCCCTGCTCCGCCGCGGGTGACCCGGAGCCGGCCGGCAGCGGGGGCGGCTTCAGTTCACTACGACGACCGCTCTCGACTGTTGCCGTCCTCACTGGTGCAACCTCACGCGGTTCTTGCTCGATGGGATTCGGACCTATCACTCGGGATACGTCCCAGAAGACACCGGCAATTGGAGCATAAGGCGGCGAGATAGACCAACACGACGAATCATTTGGCACGTTCCAGGAGGGGAGACTTTACCGCGGCGGCGCGCGGCGAAAGCCTTTCTCGCGTCTCATCGGGCAGTGAGTGGAATTTCCGAATGAAGTTCTATGCTTGTATCGGTCCAAACCGCCACACCCCAGATTTAGGGGCATACTGGATCTTCTGACAAGTTCGGTAACAAAGGACTCCTAATCCTGTTATCTCGGGTTAAGTCCCGCTACGCTCATCGGCCGTCGCCCGGTGCCACGTCTCTCGCCCGGGCGCCTTTCACTTCCCCCTCCCAAGGAGACTCCATGAGGCTGTTGGGTCGCAGGGCCCTGGTCATCGGCGTCATAGCGGCGTTGACACTCACCGCTTGCAGCGGCGCGGATACGGACACGACGGCTGGCGGCAATAACGGTCTGGAAAAAACTACCATTAAAGTCGGCATTCTTCCCATCGCCGACGTCGCGGCGCTGTTCATCGCCCAGGAACGGGGTTTTTTCAAGGCCGAAGGGCTGACCGTAAAGCCCGAAATTGTGGCAAGCACCCAGGTCTCCATCCCCAAGCTCGTCAGCGGCGCGGTGGACATCACACTCGGCAACTACTTCTCCGTACTCGCGGCGCAAGAGGCGAAGATGGCGAACTTCCGCATCCTTGCCGACACATTCCAGGCAAAACAGGACGTTTTTGACATCGTGGTCAGAAAGGACTCGCCGATCCAGTCAGTGAAGGATCTGAAGGGCAAGAAGATTTCGGTCGCCGCGCTGAACAGCATCGGCACGCTCGCCGTCGACTCGACCCTGCGGGCCAACGGGCTGTCCCCCGAGGACGTCGAGTACGCGCCGATGCCCTTCCCCGAGGCGCCGGGCAAGCTGGCGTCGGGCCAGACGGACGCGGCCTGGCTGACCGAGCCGTTCCTGACCGGCGTGCAGAAGGACATGGGCGCACGCAAGATCGCCGACACGATGACCGGCGCGATGGCGGACTTCCCGATCGCGGGATGGACCACGATCGAGCCCACCCTGACGAAGTATCCGAAGGCGATGGCCGCCTTCCAGCGGGCGATCGTGAAGGCCCAGCAGATCGCCGACTCCGACCGCAAGGCGGTCGAGAAGGTCCTGCCGCTCTACACCCAGATCAAGCCGGAGACGGCCGCCATCATCACCCTGGGCGCCTACCCGTCCACGCTCAACCAGACCCGCATCCAGCGGGTGGCCGACCTGATGCTGGAGTACGGCTACCTGAAGTCGAAGATGAACGTCGGCCCGCTGCTGGTGCCGATGCCGCAATGATCCTCAGCAGAGTGGTCCGCGGCGCCACCGGCGTCGCGGTCCTGCTCGCCGCCGCGGAGGTCGCCGGCCGCACCGGCCTCCTGGACACCCAGATCATGCCGCTCGCCTCCACCGTGCTGACCGAGGCCGCGGGGCTCGCCGTCGATCCGGAGTTTCTGCGCGACGTCTCGGCCACCGTGGAAGTGTGGGCGGAGGGGTTGCTCATCGCCGCCCTGCTCGCCGTACCCCTGGGAGTGCTGCTGGGCAGCCTGCCGCGGGCCGAGATCGCGCTGCGTCCGCTGATCGAGTTTCTCCGGCCGATCCCCTCGGTCGCGCTGATCCCGCTGGTCGCGCTCATCGCGGTCACCGACGGCGCGCTGAAGGTCACGGTCATCGTCTACGCCGCCTGCTGGCCGGTGCTCGTCAACACGATGTACGGCCTGCACGACGTGGACCCGGTCGCCAAGGACACGTTGCGGGCCTTCGGCTTCGGCCGCCTGGCCGTCCTGCTGCGGGTGACGCTGCCGAGCGCCGCGCCGTTCGTCCTGACCGGCGTGCGGCTGGCGGCCTCGGTCGCGCTGGTGGTGGCGATCAGCGCGGAACTGCTGGCCGGCGGCGAGGGCGGCATCGGCGTGTACATCGTCAGGGCAGGGTCGGGCTACCGCATCGATCTGATGCTGGCGGCCACGGTGTGGGCCGGGGTGATCGGCCTGGTCGTGAACACGCTGCTCGTCCGGGCCGAACGCGGCCTGTTCCGCTGGCACGCCGCGCGCGCGGGGGTGGCCCAGTGACGAACACCGCCGCGGGCGGCGCCCGCCGGGCGCTCACGCTCGCCGGACGGCTGTGGATGGTGCCCGTCGTCGTCGCCGCGTGGGAGATCGCCGCGCGGGCGGCGGAGTCGGTCTACTTCCCGCCGCCGTCGGCGATCCTGGCCCGGCTGCGCGAGCTGTGGTTCTCCGGTCCCGCGTCCCGCCTGTTCCTCAGCGACGCCGCCCTCGCCGACTTCCTGCCGAGCCTCGGCCGGATGTTCGGCGGCTGGGCGCTGGCCTGCCTGGGCGGGATCGCCCTCGGCGTGGCGATCGGCCGGTCCAGGACGCTGGCGGGCTTCGTCGACCCGCTGGTCGAGTTCGGGCGGGCGATCCCGCCGCCGACGCTCATCCCGCTGTTCGTCGTGCTGTTCAAGGCGGATACGCGGATGATGGTCGCCACCATCGTGTACGGCGTGATCTGGCCGGTCCTGGTCAACTCGGTGGACGGCGCCCGCTACGTGGACCGCCTCCACATCGAGACGGCGCGGGTCTTCGGCCTGTCGCGCACCGTGCGGCTCTTCCGGGTGATCCTGCCGGCGGCGGCGCCGAAGATCTTCGCGGGGCTGCGGCTGAGCCTGTCGCTCGCGCTCATCCTGATGGTCGTCGCCGAGCTCGCGGGCAGCGCGACCAGCGGGATCGGCTACGAGCTGCTCTACACGCAGCAGAACTTCGACCTCCCGGGGATGTGGGGGACGATCGTGTTGCTCGGCGTCCTCGGCTTCCTCCTCAACTCGTCGTTCCTCGTCGTGGAGCGGCGCACGCTGTCTTGGCACCGCGGCGCCGGACGCACCGGAACGACGGACAGATCGAACTGAGGTGGCACCGTGCTCGACGTCGTCAACCTGACCCACACCTACGGCAGCGGCCCGGACGCCCACCAGGCACTCGGCGGGATCGACCTCAGCGTCTCCGAGGGCGAGCTGGTGTGCGTCGTCGGCCCGTCGGGCTGCGGGAAGTCCACGCTCCTGCGGTCGATCGCCGGGCTCGTACGGCCCACCGGCGGCGAGGTGCGCATCAACGGCAAGCCGGTCACCACGACGCCGGACGACCTCGCGGTGGTCTTCCAGGACTACAGCAGGTCGCTGTTTCCCTGGATGACGATCCGCGACAACGTGGCGCTGCCGCTGCGGCGGCGCGGCCTCGACCGCACGGCCCGCCGTGCGGCGGCGGCCGAGGCGCTGGCGGCGGTGGGGCTGGAGAGCGCCGCGGCCAAATATCCCTGGCAGTTGTCCGGCGGCATGCAGCAGCGGGTGGCCATCGCCCGGGCCCTCGCCTACCGCCCCTCGCTGCTGCTGATGGACGAGCCGTTCGGCTCCGTCGACGCCCAGACCCGCGAGGACCTGGAAGACCTCGTGCTCGCCGTACGCGGGCATCACCGCATGACGATCGTCTTGATCACCCATGACATCGACGAGAGCGTCTACGTGGGCGACCGGGTGGTGGTGCTGACCCGGGCGCCCGCGGTCGTCGCGGCCGACCTGCGCGTGGACCTGCCCGCTCCCCGCGACCAGACCGGAACCCGGGAGCTGCCCGCCTTCGTGCACCTGCGGGCCGAGGTGAGCCGCCTGGTGCGCGGCAAGCCCGAACTCAGCATGACCCCGTCACATACCAGCAAGGAGTAGTGAACGTGACAGAACCAAGCAGCGTCGTGTGGGAGCTTCTGCGCGGGGCTTACCGAGTCGCGGCGCTCGGCGCGTTCGTCGACCTCGACTGCGCCGGCCACCTGAAGGACGGCCCGCTCACCGTCGAGGAGCTCGCCGCGCGCTGCGGCGCCCACGCGCCGTCCCTCGCCCGCCTGCTGCGGACGTGCGCCGCCAGCGGGCTGCTCACCTCCGTCTCCCCCGGCACGTACGCGCTGACCGACGCGGGCCGGCTGCTGGTGGACGGCGTCCCCGGCTCGCTGCGCACGGCCGTCCAGACCAACACCGCGCCCACGCTCTCGTACGGCATGCAGAACATCGCCACGACGGTGCGGCAGGGACGGTCGGCGTTCGTCGAGAAGTACGGCGTGCTCTACGACCACCTGGCGACCGACCCCGAGCTGAACCGCATCTTCAACGACTTCATGACCCAGCGGTCGCAGCCGATGGCCGACGGGGTGGCCGCGAGCTACGACTTCTCGCCGGTGAAGACGCTGGTGGACGTGGGCGGCGGCCGGGGCCACATCCTGGCCACGGCGCTGCGGGCCAACCCGCACCTGCGCGGGGTGCTGGTGGAGCTGGCCCACGTGCTGCCGGACGCGCGGGCCGCCTTCGACGAGTGGGGCCTGTCGGATCGGGTGGAGCTCGTCGAGGGCGACTTCTTCGTGTCCGTCCCTTCGGGGCACGACGCCTACCTGCTGGGCAGCGTGATCCACAACTGGGACGACGAGGACGCGACCCGGATCCTGCGCGTGGTCAACGAGGCGATGAGCGACGACGGCCGCGTGCTGCTGGTGGAGATGGTCCTGCCGGACGACGACTCACCGCACTTCGGCAAGGACCTCGACATGCGGATGCTCGGCCTGTTCGGGCAGGGACGGGAGCGCAGCAGGTCGGAGCACGAGACGCTGTTGCGGGCGGCCGGGCTGCGCCTGGCCGGCACCTACGCCCTGCCGTTCCACGCCACCCTCATCGAGGCGGTCCGCGCCTAGACCGATGAGTGCCCGGCCGGGGGCCGCCTCAGCCGCGCCCCCAGCCGGGTACGGCGACCCGCATGGTCAGCGCGTGCTCGACGAGGGTGATGAGCGTGCTCTTGACCGACTCCCGGTCCCGGGCGTCGGTGCGGACGATGGGAATCTGCGGCGACAGCGTCATCGCCTCCCGCACCTCCTCCTCGGCGTGCGGGAACTGCCCGTCGAAGCCGTTGATGCCGACGACGAACGGCAGGCGGGCCTCCTCGAAGTAGTCCACGGCCGGGAAACTGTCGGCCAACCTCCGGGTATCGACCAGCACCACCGCACCGATCGCCCCCCGCACCAGGTCATCCCACATAAACCAGAACCGATGCTGACCCGGCGTACCGAACAGATACAAAATCAAATCCCGGTCCAGCGACACACGACCGAAGTCCATCGCCACCGTCGTGGTCGTCTTGTGCGGCACCAGCCCCACATCGTCCACACCCGCCGACGCATCCGTCATCACTGCCTCGGTGGTCAACGGCACGATCTCCGACACCGCCCCCACGAAGGTCGTCTTCCCCACG
>NZ_BMPY01000014.1:0-105834 GCF_014647835.1 Microbispora rosea subsp. aerata | reverse complement strand
CAACTGCGGCTGATGCACATGCACCAGCCCCTCCGCCGCCATGTCCGCGATCACCACGCGAACCACACCCAGCGGAATCCGCAGCAACGCCGACACCTCCGCCACCGACCGCACCTGACGGCACAGCGTGAAGATCGCCTGACGTTCCGGGGTGAGCGTGGAAAGGTCCTGATGCATGACCGTGGCGGAGGACACGAGCGCCTCCATCGCGAGCTGGAGCCGCGGTGCCGTGCGTCCACCGGTGACCGCGTACGGCCGCACGAGTGAGCTTTGCTCCGTCGGCGCCGGCGCCGGGACGGGGGTCGTGCCGCCGTACTGCCGGTGGGAGTCGTCCACCGGCGGATAGGCCTCGTTGTTCCAGCCGCCGCCTGCCACAGCGTCCTCCTGACCTTTTCGCTCTCGCTCCGGAACCCGACGGCCGCACCGGCCGCTCCGCCCTCAGGGCCTCTTCCCCGATCTGTCCTCCACCGCATGCCTCACTTCGCGGAGCCGTCCGTCACCGCGGGTGAGAGGCCTGGAGTTCGGCGCGGACCGCGGGCGTCAGCACCTGACCCGCCCGCTCCACCAGCAACGTCATCTGATACGCCACCAGACCCAGATCGGAATCGGCCGCCGCGAGCACCGCAAGACAGGACCCGTCACTGATCGACATGATCAGCAACAACCCCCGCTGCATCTCCACCACCGTCTGCGTCACCGGGCCACCCTCGAACACCCGCGACGCACCCTGCGTCAGACTGATCAACCCCGCCGCCACCGCGGCCAGCTGATCCGCCCGGTCCTTGGGAAACCCGTCCGAGAACGCCAGAGGCAACCCGTCCGCCGACACCACCACGGTGTGCGCCACACCCGGCACGTTGTTCACGAAATCTGTGATCAACCAGTTGATGCCGCGTGCGGCCTGGCTCATTTCCCTCATCAGTCCTCCTTCTCACTGTCCTGGGCATCGGGCATGCCCAGGGGCGCCGCCCCGGGGTATCCCTGGTCCTCTCCGGCCTCCCCGCGGGCGACCGCCCGGCCCTGCCGGATGCCCTGCTGGAAGCTGGAGAGCCTGCTACGCACCCGCTCGGGCGAGAGCAAGGGCGGAGGCGGCGGGGAAGCCGCCGCTGCCGCAGAGGGCTCTGCGGAGGGAGTGGGAACCGTGGCCGATCCGGGCACCAGGTTCGCCTTCGGCACCCGCTTGGGCAGGCCGGACGAGGTGATCCCGCCCAGGGTCGGCTCGCTGGCCGCCTTGGCCGCCTGCCAGCCGGCGTCCGCCGGGGACGACCAGCTCCTGGGCTCCGTCGAGGACTCGCCGTCGGAGTCGCCCTTCTTCGGCGGGACGTCGGCCTTCTTGAACCAGTCCGACTCGACCGCGGCGAAAATCGGGAGATACTCCTCCTCCGACTCCAGCGGCGAGTTCCGCACCACCGGCAGCGGGCCGGTGTTGTCGTCGCCCTCGAAGGCGCCGCGGCCGCCGCGTCCGGGCCAGCCGGCGTCGCCGTCCTGCGGGGCGCTGTCGGGCCAGGAGCCGCCTCCCGGCGGCGGCAGGTGGCCGGGCCAGGGCGTGTCCACGGGGGCCTCGCCGACATGACCCCGGCTGAAGGGGTTGGTGTCGAAGGGGCTGGCGTCGAACGGTCCCGAGTCGAAGGTCGTGGTCTCGAACGGATCCCGCTCGGACGACGTCTTGTCGAGGGTCGCCCGGTCGAACGGCCCGGACTCGAACGGGCTGCGGGCGAACGGGTCGGACTGACCACCCTGGCCGAAGCCTCCGGTGTCGAAGGGGTTGCGCGCGAACGGATCGGCGTCGGCGTTGCGGCCCGGCGGCGGCTCGAAGGGGTTGCGGGAGAACGGGTCGGGATCGAAGCCGACGGTCTCCCGAGGGAAGGACTCGAAGGGCCCGCGCTCGAAGGGGTCCGCGCCGGGGGTGGCGATGCCGGGCGCGTCCGCGCCGAACACCGGCGTGCGCGGCGTGCCCTCGAACGACGTGGGGCCGGCGAGAGCGGGCGCGTTGCCGAACATGGGGGCGCCGAACTGCGGGCCGGTTCCCACCGCCGACATCGGGCTGGTCTCGGGCTGCGGCATGCCCGGCACGCCGGGGAACGCCGGGCCCGTGTGGGCCAGCAGCGCCTCGGGCAGCAGCACCATGGCCGTCAGGCCGCCGGTGTCCTGCTGGCGCAGCTGCACGCGGATGCCGTGGCGCAGCGCCAGGCGGCCGACCACGAACAGGCCCATGCGGCGGGACACCGACACGTCCACGACCGGCGGGTTGGCGAGGCGGTAGTTGGTCTGGGCCAGCTCCTCGGGCGTCATGCCGATGCCCTGGTCGCTGACGGAGATGATCAGCCCGCCGCCGTCGATGCGGTTGCTCGACACGGTGACCTTGGTGTCGCGAGGCGAGAAGGAGATGGCGTTCTCCACCAGCTCGGCCACGAGGTGCACGACGTCGTTGACCGACTGGCCGACGACCGACGCGCCGGCCTGCACCTGGAGGTCGACGCGCTCGTAGTTCTCGACCTCCGACAGGGAGGCGCGCACGACGTCGACGATCGGCACCGGCTGGCCCCAGCGGCGCGCGGGCTCCTGCCCGGCGAGAACCAGGAGGTTCTCACTGTTGCGGCGCATGCGGGTCGCCAGGTGGTCGAGCTTGAACAGGTTCGCGAGCCGCTGCTCGTCCTGCTCGCCCTGCTCCAGGCCCTCGATCAGGGACAGCTGGCGTTCCACCAGCGTCTGCGTACGCCGCGACAGGTTCACGAACATCGCGTTGACGTTGCTGCGCAGCCGGGCCTCGTCGCCCGCCAGCCGGATCGCCTCGCGGTGGACCTCGTCGAAGGCCCGCGCGACTTCGCCGATCTCGTCGCGGCCGACCACCTGGATCGGGGCGATGGGCGGGACCTCCGCGGCGTCGCCGGCCTCCCGCAGCTTCTGCACCGTGTCGGGGAGGCGGTGACCGGCGATCTCCAGCGCCTCGCTGCGCAGCCGCCGCAGGGGACGTACGAGCGAGCGGGCGACGCCGGTGGTGACGAGCAGCACCGCGATCAGCAGGAGGGCGACGGCGATGGCCACGACGATGGCCCGCTGCTGCTCGTCGTCCTTGAGCGACTCGCTCCGCGCCGCGATGGCGGAGGTCAGCTTGGCCTCGACGGTGCGCATCCGGTTGATGGGCTGCGACGCCGCGTCGTACCAGAGGCGGGTGTCGTCGCGCGCCGACTGGTCGAAGCCCCTGAGCGGGAAGCCCGCGTTGGCGCGGTCGAGCACCAGCGTGCGGAGGAACTCCGCCTGGTCGACCTTGTCGCCGGTGACCGTGTTGTCGTAGTCGGCGCGTTCCTCGGGGGTGGCGGTCTTGCGGAAGGCGCGCAGCTCGCTCTCCTCGGCGGACACGGCGCCGAGGAACTCCTGCAGCTGGGCCTGCTCGAAGCGGGTGTTGGGCAGCACCGTGGTCAGCAGGCCGCGCTGCACGGAGGCGTTCTCCTTGGCGCGGGCGAGCGCGGCCAGCGTGACGGCCGAGGCCGCGAGCCGGTCGTCCTGCGTGCTCTTGGCCAGCTCGTCCTGCAGGGCCAGCAGGGTGTCGATGACGAGGCCGTACTGGTCGAGCACGGCGCCCGGCAGCAGGTTTCCGTTCATGGCCTGGCTGCGCAGGGACTCCACGCCGTCCAGGCGGTTCAGGATGTGGTCGATCTCGGCGGAGGCGCGGCTGCTCACCTTGGTCCTGACCTCGTTGGCCAGTTCGCGGACCGCGGTGGCCGCCTTGTTGGTGAGGATGATCTGCGCCTTGACCGCCGCCGTCGCCTTCGCCGGACGGCCGATCGTCGCGTTCCAGGCGGTCCGGTCGCGTTCCGACTGCAGTTCGTGGGTGAGGCCGGCGACCTTGTCCACGAGCCGCGCCAGGTCGCTGATCTGCTGGTACTCGGACGCTGTGTTGATTGAGGTGACGACCCGCAGGCCGCCGAGCAGCAGCGCCGCCAGGGTCGGGATGAGGATCAGCGCCACAAGCCTGGAGCGCACGCGCCAGTTGCGCAGGAGAAAACGGCTCCCCTCGTCGGGCTCCTGCTCAGCCGGAACCCCGGTCCCGGGGCTCTCGTCGGTCCGGGGGTCTTGTGTCGTCACAGGCTTTGCAACCTCTCGCCGTATGTGCGCACAGGGGGAAGTGTCTCAGCACGGATGGGGCTGGCGTGACGTGCGAGACGTCCTGCAGGCGAGGGTAATTGCAGCACACCGACACCATGGAGGCCAACCGAACACCCGTGCACAAACAGCCTAGACAGGCATGTTGATGATGTTATTTGGGTAAATATCGGGTCGTCATCAATACCAAATTCTGCCCTGCTGGCTAGGGAAGCGTCCGGCGAATACCGCACGTCACGGGCCTGACTCCGGATGTCACCGGCGTAGATCGAAGCGCGAGGGGACCGCGGGCCCGCGGGCGAGCGCCGTGGCCGGGGCGGCGGCGCGGCGGCGGGCCGTCCGGGCCGCACGTGGCGGGGCCCGACGCGGCGCCGCGTCTCCGGCGCCGGCCAGGGCGAGGCGTACCGATGCGGGCAGGAGATCGGGGCACGGCCGGGGGCCGGCATGCGGGGATCGCGGCTCGGTGCCGGGGCCGGATGCCGCGAGGGCGGCACCCGCCGGGGTACCGCCCTCGCGGAGCCCCTCTCGGGGGCGCGGTCTGTCGGGGACACGGGGTGTCTTCCAGGCTCAGTAGGGCTTGCCGTACGCGGCCCTGACGGTCAGCACGTACTCGACCAGGCTGATGAGCGTGGACTTGACGGCCTCCCGCGAGCGCGCGTCCGTACGGACGATCGGGACGTGCGGGGGCAGCGAGAGCGCCTCGCGGACCTCCTCCTCCGAGTGGAGGAACTGCCCCTCCCAGCCGTTCAACGCGACCAGGAACGGAAGCTGCGCCTCCTCGAAGTAGTCGATCGCCGGGAAGCAGTCGGCGAGCCTGCGGCTGTCGACGAGCACGACCGCCCCGATGGCACCGCGGACGAGGTCGTCCCACATGAACCAGAAGCGGTGCTGACCCGGCGTGCCGAACAGATAGAGAATGAGGTCCTGGTCGAGCGAGAGCCGGCCGAAGTCCATCGCGACCGTCGTGGTCGTCTTGTTCGGCGTGAGCCCGAGGTCGTCGATGCCCGCGCTGGCGTCGGTCATCACGGCCTCGGTCGTCAGCGGAAGGATCTCGGAGACGGCACCGACGAAGGTCGTCTTCCCGACGCCGAACCCACCCGCCACGACGATCTTCGTCGAGGTAAGACCACGGCTAGAGCCTGCGTAGTCCACTGAGCACCCTTTCGAGCAGGTTGAGGTCTGGCTGTCCCTGGTTCAGCTGCGGCATGTGCAGGCGGACCAGACCCTCGTCGGCCATGTCGGCGATGAGCACACGGGCCACGCCGAGCGGAACCCGGAGCAGCGCCGAGATCTCCGCGACCGATCGTACGGTACGACATAGCATCATGATCGATTCCTGCTCGGGGCTGAGCAGGGAATAGTCATTGCTCTTCAAGGCCACCGATGATACGAGGGTTTCCATCGCCAAGTGGTAACGCGGCTCGGCTCGGCCACCGGTGACGGCGTACGGACGGAACAGAGGCTCGTCCTCTGTCCCGTCGCGATCACGCATGGCTCTCTCCCCCGGTCATCGCCGCGACGTCTGCAGCTCGGCGCGCAGCGCCGGGGTGAGCACCTGACCCGCCCGGTCGACGAGCAGGGTCATCTGGTAGGCCACCAGGCCCATGTCGCAGTCCGGCGCGGCGAGAACGGCCAGGCAGGAACCGTCGCTGATCGCCATCACGAGCAGCAGTCCTCGCGCCATCTCGACGACGGTCTGCGTGACCGCGCCTCCCTCGAACACGCGCGCGGCGCCGACGGTGAGGCTGAGCAGGCCGGCGGCGACGGCGGCGAGCTGATCGGCGCGGTCCGGCGGAAAGCCGTCCGATTGTGCCAGCCGCAGGCCGTCCGACGAGACCACCACCGCGTGCGCCACGCCAGGCGTGTTGCTGACGAACTCGGTGATCAGCCAGTCGAACCTGCGTGCTTCCACGCTCAGCTCAGTCACGAGCCCTCCTCCTCTTTACCCGACCCACCGGCGAGACCTCCGGCCGTCTCGGCCCTGCCTCGCCTGACACCCTGCTGGAAGCTGGACAGGCGGTTGCGTACCGCCTCGGCCGAGACCGGGGGACGCGGCGCGGCGGCGGGGCCGTCCGCGCCCACCGAGCCGGGCACCAGGTTGGCCTTCGGCGTTCGCTTCGGCAAGCCCGCGGCGGTGACGCCGCCCAGCTGGGGATCTCGGATGCTCGCCGCGGCCTGGAAGCCGCTGTCGGCTCGCGACCGCCATCCGATGGGGCCCTGCGTGGCGCCCGCGGGCCCGGACGCCGAGGCGGAACCCGACGCCCTCGTGATCTCGCCCGTGGTCTCGCCGGCTCCCTCCGCGTCCGCCTCGGCGCCGGTCCGCGCCGCGGGCTTGGCCTGGGGGCCGGTGTCCGAGGGGCGCCGGAACCACGCCGACTCGACCGAGGCGAAGATCGGCAGGAACTCGTCGCCCCGCTCCAGCGGCGAGTCCTCGACCGACGGCAGCGGTCCCGTCGACGACGCCAGGTCCTCGCCCGCGAACGCTCCCGAGCCGCCCGGACCACCGGCCTGCTCCGCTCCCTCCGCCGATGCCGTGCCGGACGGGGAGAACGCGGCAGGCCCGGTGCTCGACGGGGAGAACGCCGTGGGCCCGGTGCTCGACGGCGAGCCCGGCTGCGGGAACGCCGTCGGACCCGTGCCGGACGGGGAGAACGCGGCAGGCCCGGTGCTCGACGGGGAAAAGGCCGTCGGCCCGGTGGTCGAGCCCCGCTGCGGGAGCCCGGCCGGCCCGGCGGACGCCGGCGGCCGCGACGACTCCGGCTGGTCGAAGGCGGTGCGGCGGGTGTCGCCGTCCGTCCTTCCGGACGCGCCCGGCATCGGCTGCGGCCCCGTGTGCCCGGTGAACCAGCTCTCGGCGGGCGCCGCCTGCGCCTCCGCCGTGGGCGCGCCGAACGGTGCGAACCGGCCCGCGCCGTTGCTCCCGGCCCCGGCGAGCCCGTTGGCGCCGGTCGTGCTCGCGGCGAGCCCGTTGTCGCCGGACGCCGGCGTCCTGCGGGCGCCGACGCCGCCCGCCGTGCGGCCGCCCTGGCTCCAGGTTTCGAACGATCCACTCCCCGGCGCGGAGCCGGGCGAGTCCTGCTCGGCGTACGCCTGCCTGGCCGGCAGCCCGGCGGACGTCTGCCCGATCGCAGCGGACGGGCGCGGCATGACGGGCTGGTCGGCGTTGGAGATGAGCTGGGCGGGGAAGAGCACCATCGCGATGACGCCCGCGCCGTCGCCCCGGCGCAGCTGCACCCGGATGCCGTGGCGCAGCGCGAGTCGGCCGACGACGAACAGGCCCATCCGGCGGGACACGGAGACGTCGATCGTGGGCGGCTCGGCGAGACGCCGGTTGATCTCCGCGAGCTCCTCCGGCGACATGCCGATGCCCGCGTCGGTGACCCCGAGCATCACCGCGCCGCCCTCGACGGGGCTGCTGGAGACGACGACCTTGGTGTTGCGCGGCGAGAAGGCGATGGCGTTCTCGACCAGCTCGGCCAGCAGGTGCACGACGTCGTTGGCGGCGTGGCCCGCGATCGCGATCGCGCGGGGGATGCGGACGACCACCCGCTCGTAGTCCTCGACCTCCGACAGCGAGGCGCGCACCACGTCGACCAGCCGGGCGGGCTGGCTGCGCTTGCGCGGCGGCTCGTGCCCGGCGAGGACCAGGAGGTTCTCACTGTTGCGGCGCATGCGCGTGGCCAGGTGGTCCAGCTTGAACAGGTCGGCCAGGCGACGGCCGTCCTCCTCGCCCCGCTCCAGGCCGTCGATCAGCGAGATCTGCCGCTCCACCAGCGTCTGCGTACGGCGCGACAGGTTCACGAACATCGCGTTGACGTTGGCGCGCAGCCGGGACTCCTCGGCGGCCAGGCGCACGGCCTGCGTGTGGACCTCGTCGAACGCCTGCGCCACCTCGCCGATCTCGTCGGTGCTGTCGACCGCGATCGGCTGCACCTGGACCTCGCGCTCCGGGTCCTCCGACTCGCGCATCCGCCGCACGATCTCCGGCAGCCGCCGCCCCGCGATGTCGAGGGCCTCCGCCCGCAGGCGGCGCAGCGGCCGGACCATCGACCGCGCGATGAGCACGGTCGTGACGAGCACGAGCACGAGCAGGGCGAGGATCAGGCCACCCGCGACGAGGGCGTTGCGCTGCTCGGCCGACTGCAGCTCGCGCGCCCGGTCCTGCACGAGGCCGGACACGCGGCCCTCGACGGCCGCCATCTGCTCGATCGCCTTCGTGCTGTTCTGGAACCACTGCTGCGCGGTCCTGTCCCGGCCCCGGTAGCGGCTCAGGGACTGGTTCTGCAGACCGAGCGTGAGCGCCCACGACTTGGTCAGCTCGCTGTTGACCACGTCCTTGTCGGCGAGAAGGGTGACCAGGCGGCTCGCCTCGGCCTGCGGGGCCTCGGTGTAGAACGTCGCCAGGTAGCTCTGCTGGCGCGACTGGGAGGCCAGGAAGTCCTGCAGCTCGAACGTGGTGAAACTCTGGCTGCGTTCGAGCAGCTCACGGGTGAGGATGGCCCGCTGCAGGGCCACCTCCTCCTTGGCGTGGGCGAGGGCGCCGAGGGCGCGGATGTTGCCGAGGATCGCGGCGTTGTCGTCGTTGTTGCCCAGCTCGTCCTGCAGGCGCAGGATGTTGGCGATCAGGGCGCTGTAGTCCTCGGGCGCGCCGTTCTCGCGGATGCCCTTGAGGCTGGCGATGCGGCTCGAGAGCTGCTGCGCCTGCTCCACCGCGCGCGTTCCGTAATCCTCGGTGATGTCCTCGATGTCGGCCTTCACCTGCCGGATCAGCGGGTCGACGGCGGCGCGCTGCTGAGCGCGCGTCAGCTCGGTCTCGCCGTCGATGTTGAACTTGCGCCGGCTGTTGCCGCCCCAGACGAACAGGTCGCGCTCGAGGGCGAGCTGCTCGGCCAGGTCCCGCAGATGGACCGAGTATTCCGCCGCCGACCTGGTCCGCTGATATGCCGTAAGGCTGTCGATCGAGCCCACGACGCGAAGGCCGGCGAGCAGCACGGCGACGAGCGTGGGGGCGAGGATCAGCGCGGTCAGGCGTGTGGGCACTCGCCAGTTGCGCGGCGAGAGACGACTCCGCCGCCTGCGGTTATCGGTATTCGACTGCTCCATGCTCACCGGCCCCGCCATCGTTCGGCTTGCCTTCACGCGTCTGGACAGCATGAAGTGACACAGCTGTATAAGCGGGGACAATTCGACCACAAGGTCACTATGGTGAGCGGCCCTACCCCTGCCGCAGCGCCCCAATTGTTACCAAGAGGTGAGGATCGTAACCAAACTCATCTGAGTGCGGCCAACACGTGCTCCCGCACCTGTATGCGCTGCTGCTCGTCGAGGATGGGACGGCCTGCGCGATCCGCCACATAGAAGACATCCACCGCTTCTGCGCCCAGAGTCTCCACACGTGCGGCACGTACGTCAAGACCGCACTCGCCGATCGCACGCCCGATCCGCCACAGAAGTCCCGGGCGGTCGTGGGCCCGCACCTCCACCACGGTGGCCGTGTTTGACTCGTCGTCCAGCAGGGTGACCCGGGGCGGCGCGACCGGCACCCGGGAGGGGCGCATCGACCGCGCCCGCCGGGCCAGCCGCTGCTCGATGTCGAGCCGTCCGGCCAGCACCAGGCGCAGGTCGGCCTCCAGCGTCGCGGGGTCGGGCGGGCTGCCGTACTCGGGGACGACGACGAACTCGATGACGGCCGTCGATCCCGCCGAGGCGGCGGAGGCGGAGCGGACGGCCATGCGGTGCGCCGCCAGCACCCCGGCCGCCCGCCACAGCAGGCCCGGCCGGTCGGGCGCGACCACGGTGACCGCGCTCCCGTTCACGCGCACCGCGCCGCCGCCGTGCCGGGCGAGCGCCGCCTGCTCGGGGGAGAGCGAGGGCGCGGGCGCCGGGGGCGTGCCGGACAGCACCGACCGCACCCTTCTCACCAGGTCGGAGACCAGGGACGCCTTCCAGGAGTTCCAGGCGGCCGGGCCGGTGGCGTTGCCGTCGGCCACCGCGAGCGCGGCCAGCAGTTCGAGCACCTCTCTCGACCCGACGGCCTCGGCGACCCGGGATATCGTCACCGGGTCGTCCAGGTCGCGCCGGGTGGCGGTCTCCGGCAGCAGCAGGTGGTGGCGCACCACGGTGGCGAGGATCTCCACGTCCGCCGGCGGCAGGCCCATCCGGGCGCCGATGTCCCTGGCGACGACCTCACCGGTGGTGGAGTGGTCGCCCGGCCAGCCCTTGCCGATGTCGTGCAGGAGCGCGGAGATCAGCAGCAGGTCGGGGCGCGACACCTCGCGGGTGAACGCGGCGGCCCCGGCCGCGGTCTCGATGAGGTGCCGGTCCACGGTGTAACGGTGGACGGGGTTGCGCTGCGGGCGGTGCCGCACGCGCTCCCAGTCGGGAATGAGCTTCACGAGCACGCCGGCCTGGTCGAGCTCCTCCCAGACCGGTACGGCCGCGCGCCCCGCGCCGAGCAGGGCGACCAGCGCGCCCCGGGCCTCCGGGGGCCACGGCACGGGCAGCGGCGGAGACTGCGCGGCGAGCGTGGAGACCGTCGCGGGCGCGAGCGGCAGCCCGGCCTCCGCGGCGGCGGCCGCCGCGCGCAGCACGAGCGTGGGGTCGGTGCGCGGGTTGGCGCCGCGGGCCAGCACGACCTCGCCGCCGTGCTCCACGACGCCGTCGGCGAGCGGCCTGCGCCCCCGGGGAGCGGGGCCGGTGAGCAGCCGGTCGACCGTCCGCCAGGTGGCGTCGAAGGCGTGGGAGATGGTACGGCCCGCCTCGGCCAGGCGGCGCATCAGCGCCTCGGCGTCGAGCAGGCCCAGCGCACTGGCAACCGCGTCCTGCTCCTGGAGCACCAGGCGGTCGGTGCCGCGGCCGGTGACGAGGTGCAGCCCGTGCCTGATGTCCAGCAGCAGTTCGTACGCCTCGCGGACCCGCGGGCCGGGCGCCGAGGCGACCCAGGCGGCGGCCACGGCCTGCATGGCCTGCACGTCGCGCAGCCCGCCCCTGGCGTCCTTGAGATCGGGTTCGAGCAGGAAGGCCAGCTCGCCGCCGGACTCGGCGCGCTTGTCCGCCGCCGCGCGCAGCTCGGCGAGCCTGCGCCGGGAGTCGGCGCGCCACTCGGCGAGCACGGCCTCCCGCGCGGCCCTGGTCAGCTCCGGGTCTCCCGCCACGTGCCGCGCCTGGATCAGGCCCAGCACGGCCTTGAGGTCCTCCCTGGCGACCTTCACCGCCTCGTCCACCGTGCGGACCGAGTGGTCGAGGCCGATCCCGGAGTCCCAGATGGGGTACCAGACGCGGTCGGCGATCCTCGCCACGTCGTCGCGTCCGTCGTGGAGCAGGACCAGGTCGAGGTCGCTGCCCGGGGCGAGCTCGCCCCGCCCCAGGCTGCCGACCGCGACCAGGGCGACCCCGCTGATCCCGGTGGACCCGCCGGCGGCGGGGCCGATCCCGTGGAAAGCGGGGCCGCGCTCCCCGGGGAGGCCGCCCTTCCCTCCCGATCCCTCATCCCGCGCGTACGGCCGCATGGCCGCCGTGCGGAACAGATCGGTGAGCCATCTGTCGATGTCCGCGGTCCGGTCCTTGCGGGCCGCGGCGAACGAGCGCGCCTCCCCTCTCATCATCCGCTTACAGCGCCTCCGGCCCGCGTTCCCCCGTGCGGACCCGGATCACCGTGTCCACCGGGACCGACCAGACCTTGCCGTCGCCGATCTTGCCGGTCTGGGCCGCCTTGACGATGACGTCGATGACGTCCTCGGCGTCGTCCTCCTCGGCGAGCACCTCGATCCGGACCTTGGGCACCAGGTCGACCTGATACTCGGCGCCGCGGTAGACCTCGGTGTGGCCGCGCTGACGGCCGTAGCCGCTGGCCTCCGAGACCGTCATGCCCTTGATGCCGAACTGTTCGAGGGCGGCCTTCACGTCGTCTAGTTTGAACGGCTTGATGACTGCGGTGATGAGTTTCATGCGTCGACCTTCTTCGCAGGCGCGGGCACGGGCCCGTTGACGGAGGCGGCCACTCCGGACGAGTGGATGGTGCCGAGGTCGTACCCGGTCTCGGCGTGGGTGGTGATGTCGATGCCGGTGACCTCGTCCTCCTGGTTGATCCGGAAGCCCATCGTCTTGTCGATGATCTTGCCGATGACGTACGCCATGACGAACGAGTAGAGGCCGACCGCGACGGGGCCGAGGGCCTGCACGCCGAGCTGGGAGATCGGGCCGCCGTAGATGAGGCCTTCGTTCTGGCCGTCCGCGAAGGGGTAGCGGGCGATGATGCCGAGGGAGATCGCGCCGATCGCGCCGCCGACCAGGTGCACACCGACCACGTCGAGCGAGTCGTCGAAGCCGAGGCGATACTTCAGGCCCACCGCGTACGCGCAGCACGCGCCGGCGACGAGGCCGAGCACGAGCGCCGCCCACGGGTCGACGAAGCCACAGGCGGGAGTGATGGCGACGAGGCCGGCGACGGCGCCGGAGGCGACGCCGAGGGTGGTGGAGTGGCCGTCGCGCAGCTTCTCCACGAGGATCCAGGCGCCGGCGGCGGCGGCCGTGGCGACCTGGGTGTTCATGAAGGCGAGGCCGGCGGTGCCGTCGACGGCGAGCTCGGAGCCCGCGTTGAAGCCGAACCAGCCGAACCACAGCAGGGCGACGCCGAGCAGCACCAGGGTCAGGTTGTGCGGCCGCATCGGGTCCTTGCGCCACCCGGTGCGCTTGCCGAGCACCAGCGCCAGCGCGAGACCGGCGGCGCCGGCGTTCACGTGGACGACCGTGCCACCGGCGAAGTCCTCGATGCCGAGGTTCGCCAGCCAGCCGCCGCCCCAGACCCAGTGGGCCACGGGGAAGTAGACGATCGTCGCCCAGGCGATGCCGAAGACCACCCACGCGCCGAACTTCGCCCGGTCGGCGATGGCGCCGCTGATCAGGGCCACGGTGATGATCGCGAAGGTGAGCTGGAAGGCCGAGAACACCAGGCTCGGCATACCGGTGCCGTCATCCGCGGTGGGCGTGTCGATCAGGCTCTGCAGGCCCAGGGCGTCTCCGCCGCCAACGAGCTTGTTGATGAAGTTGTCGCCGTCGCCGAAGGCGTCAAAGGCCAGCGAGTGGCCGTACAGAACCCAGGCGATGGTGACGGTGATGATGCTGACGAACGACATCATCATCATGTTCAGGACGCTCTTCGCCCTGGTCATGCCCCCGTAGAAGAACGCGAGCCCGGGCGTCATCAGCAGCACCAGTGCGGTGGCCGTGATCATCCAGGCGGTGGTGCCGGTATCGATCTTCACCGACGCGGCCCTCCTTACAACTTTGGCGTGTGGCCGGTTATCAGTCCCTCAGTGACTCCTCCGGGCGACCTTGGCCGGCTGGCGGCACTGACGTTGGCGACAGCGTGTTCTTCCGCGGTTTCAGCGCACGACCATGTGTGTTTCGCATGTGTGAAACTCGCAACCCCCGTGTTTCGGGCCTGTTTCGGACGTACTCAGAACGACAAAACGCGCACCCTCAATGGGTGCGCGTCGTCGAGAACTGGCCCGCGGCCACCGCGCCCGGCGGCCGTACGGCCAGCGGCCCGGCCTCCCGGCCCGGGTTCTCAGCTCGGGTTCTCGTCCGGGCTGGGCTTCCCGGCCCGCGGCCACCTCGCCCGGCGGCCCGGCCTCTCAACCCGCGGCCCGGCTCCCCCGGCCGGGCCCGGCGGGTTACGCGGCGCTGGCCATCTTGCGCAGCCGCACCAGCGCGTCGCGCTCGATGCGCCGGGCGCGGTCACGGCCGATGCCGTAACGCTCCCCCACCTCGGTGAGGGTGTGCTCGCGGCCGTCCACCAGGCCGTACCGCCAGCGCAGCATCTCGCGCATCTGGCCGTCGAGGCCGGTCAGCCACTGCTCCAGCCGTTCCCTGTCCAGCGTGGCCATCGCCTGCTGCTCGGGGTCGGCCCAGGTCTCGTCGGCGATCATGTCGCCGAGCTCGGTCTCGTCCTCGTCGCCCACGCCGAGCTGGAGGGAGACCGGGTCGGAGGCCCAGCGGCGCAGCTCCTGCACCCGCTCGATCGGCAGGTCGAGCACCTCGGCCAGGTCGGCGTCGGTCGGCTCGACGTCGAACTCCGCCAGCATGTCCCTGCGCACCCGCATGAGCCGCGTCATCTGCTCGCCCGCGTGCGTGGGCAGCCGCACCGGCCGCGCCTGCTCGTGGATCGAACGGCCCACCGACTGGCGGATCCACCAGGTGGCGTAGGTCGAGAACTTGTATCCCCGGCGATAGTCGAACTTCTCCACCGCGCGGACCAGCCCGAGGTTCCCTTCCTGCACCAGGTCGATCAGCGGCATCCCCCGCCCGGAGTATTTCCGCGCCACCGCGACCACCAGCCGCAGGTTGGCCTGGATGAACTCGTCCTTCGCCCGCCGTCCGGAAATGGCGATGCGCTCCAGCTCCTCGTCGGTCGCATCCGCGATCTTCGGTTCGGGCAGGCCGCTGTCCAGCAACTGCTCGGCGAACAATCCCGCCTCGATGCGCTTGGCCAGCTCGACCTCCTGCTCCGCGGTCAGCAGCGGGACGCGGCCGATCTCGGCCAGATACGTCCCCAGCAGATCCCGGTCAGAGACGTGCTGCTCCTGCGTCCGATTCCCCGTCGCCATCCGATGGCACCTCGTTCCGCCGCCGCGATATGCAATACGTGAGCCGGCGAACCGGACGTGTCCGCCCCGCTCGGCACGGCCCCCGGTTTCCTGCTCTTGACCCGCTCAACGGCCGGTCCATGGCAAAGATTCCCCAAATGAATACGACCGCGGAATGGTTTCGTTTTCCTCCCCAGGGAGGATGCGGAACCAGAGAAAAAGGCGATTACCCGGCTATCGCGGGTTCAAACGAGACGGTGTCCCGCCCGCCACACCTGTGCCACCAGCGGCACTCCCGGCCGGTAGGCCAGGTGGACGTACGACGGCGCCTCCAGGATGACGAGGTCGGCGCGGGCGCCCTCGGTCAGCGTGCCCACGTCGGTGCGCCGCAGCGCCCGCGCGCCGCCGCGGGTGGCCGCCCGCACGGCCTCCAGCGGCGTCATGCCCATCTCGCGTACGGCCAGGGCGACGCAGAACGGCATCGAGGTGGTGAACGAGGAGCCCGGGTTGCAGTCGGTCGCCAGCGCCACGGTGACGCCGGCGTCGAGCAGCCGCCGCGCGTCCGGGTACGGCGACCTGGTGGAGAACTCCGCGCCCGGAAGCAGGGTGGCGACCACCCCGCTGGCGGCGAGCGCGTCCACGTCGGCGTCGGTGAGATAGGTGCAGTGATCGGCCGAGGCCGCCCCCAGCTCGCAGGCCAGCCGCACCCCGGGGCCCTCCCCGAGCTGGTTGGCGTGCACCCTGATCTGCAGCCCGGCCTTGCGGCCCGCCTCCAGCACCTCCCTGCTGTGCTCCTCGCCGAAGGCGCCGCGCTCGCAGAACACGTCCACCCACTTGGCGTACGGCGCGCACGCCTCCAGCATCGGCCCGGTCACGAGCCGGACGTAGTCGTCGGCGGTCGTCTCCGGCGGCACGACGTGGGCCCCGAGGAACGTCGTCTCCTCGGTGAACTGGCGGGCGATCTCCAGGCTGCGGCGCTCGTCCTCGACGGTGAGGCCGTACCCGCTTTTGATCTCGAACGTCGTCGTGCCCTGCATGGCCATCTCCGCGACGAGCAGCGCGGTCGTGGACACCAGCTCGGGGATGGTGGCCCGCCGGGTCGCGGCGACGGTCGAGCGGATGCCTCCGGCCGTGTAGGGCTGCCCGGCCATCCGCGCGGCGAACTCCTCGGTGCGGTCGCCGGCGAACACCAGGTGCGCGTGGCTGTCCACGAACCCCGGGATGACGGCCCGGCCCTCCACGTCGACCCGCTCGTCGGCGGCCGGGGCGTCCGCGGAGCGCCCGATCCACCGGACCACGCCGTTCTCCGCGACCAGCGCGGCGTCCTCGATCTCCTCCCGCTCGGGGTCCGCGGTGAACAGCAGCCCGATCCCCGTGAAAACGACTGAAGTCATGCCGCTCGGTCCCACGTCATGTGATCCTCGCCAGGGCGCACGCCACGCAAACCCACCGTCATGATCGCGGTCCGGTCACGGGCGCAGCGGGGCGAGCGCGTCGCGCAGCAGCGCGCCGACGTCGCCGAGCACGTGCCGCCCGTCCTCCACGATCCGCCGCCCGCCCGCGACCACCGAGTGCACGTCTGCGGCGGTGGCGGCGAACACCACCGACTCCACCGCCGTCGCCTTGGTCGCCCCGGCCGTACGGACCGAGTCGAGCCGGACGGAGACGAGGTCGGCCCAGGCCCCGGGCACCAGGCACCCGGCGTCGGGGAAGCCGAGCGACGCCTGCCCGACGGCTGTCGCGGCGTGCAGGAGCTGCGCGGCGGGCCAGTGCCCGCGCTCGCCCGTGACCAGCCGCTCGTTCAGCTCGACCGCCCTGGCCTCCTCGAACAGGTCGACGATCGCCTGGCTGTCGGTGCCGAGCGTGACCGCCGCGCCGGCCTCCAGGAGGCGGCGGGCGGGGCCGACGCCGTCGGCGAGGTCGCGTTCCGTGGTGGGACACATGCAGACGTGGGTGGTCGAGCCGCCGAGCAGCGCCACGTCCACGTCGGACAGATGGGTGGCGTGCACCGCGGTCGAGCGCGGCCCGAGCGCGCCGTGCTCGTGCAGCACCTGCACGGGCGTGGCCGAGTAGGCCTCGACGCACGCCTCGTTCTCCGCCGGCTGCTCGGAGACGTGCGCGTGCAGCGGCGCGGTGTGCCGGTGGGCGAAGTCGACGACGACGTGCATCTGCTCGGGCGGCACCGCGCGCACCGAGTGGATGGCCGCGCCGATCTCCACGTCCTCCGCGCCCTCGTGGGCCCGGGCGAGCTCGTCGGCCCTGGCCGCCCAGCGCTCCGCGTCGCCGTCGCCGAAGCGCGTCTGGGTGCCGACGAGGGCCTCGCCGATGCCGCCGGTCAGGTAGCAGGTGTCGAGCAGGGCGATGCGCAGCCCGGCCCTTCTCACCGCCTCCACCAGCGCGTGGCCCATCGCGTTCGGGTCGGCGTACGGCCTGCCTCCGGGGCCGTGGTGCAGGTAGTGGAACTCGGCCACGGTGGTGATCCCGGCGAGCGCCATCTCGGCGTACGTCGCGGTGGCCAGGTCGAGGTAGCGGTCCGGGTCGAGCGCCTCGGCGACCGCGTACATCCGCTCCCGCCAGGTCCAGAAGCTGCCGCGGCCGGCCTGGGTGTGGCCGCGCAGGGCGCGGTGGAAGGCGTGCGAGTGGCAGTTGGCCAGGCCGGGCAGGGTGAGCCCGCTCAGCCGCACCGCACCGGGAGGAGGCGGCGCCTCGGGCTTGATCTCCACGATGCGGCGGCCCTCGACGCCGACGACGACGCTCTCGACGACCTCGCCCGGCGGCAGCCACGCCATCTCGCACCAGTAAGTCACGTGCACCGGTCCTCCAGGTGGGCGGCGTGGCGGTGATGCCACTGTAGTGAACGTCCGTCCCGCTCGCCTCGCCGGGCCCTCAGCGAGTGGGGCCTCCAGCCGGCCGTACGGTGATCTCGGTGACGTGGGCGTCGGGCGTGGCCGTCACCGCGGTCAGCACGGCCCGCGCCACCGATTCCGCCTCCAGGTACTTTCCCGGCTCGTACGGCCCCTGCTCCTGGGCGCGGACGTCCCTTTGCATCGGCGTGTCCACCCGCCCGGGGTAAACCGAGGTGACGCGCACCCCGTGGGCGTGCTCCTCCTCCCGCAGCACGTCGGCGAAGGCGCGCAGGGCGAACTTGCTGGCGGCGTAGGGGCCCCAGTTGGGGTTGGCCCGCTGCCCGGCGCCGGAGTTGATCAGCACGACGTGCCCCCGGGCCGCGCGCAGCGCGGGCAGCAGCAGCCGGGTCAGCTCGGCGACCGCGATGACGTTGACCTCCATCGTCCGCCGCCACACCTCGGCCGGGACGTCGGCGAGGTGACCGAGCCTGGCGATGCCCGCGCTGTGGACCAGCAGGTCGAGCCGGTCGATCCCGGTCACGCCGTCCGGGGTGAGCTCGGTGAGCTCCACCGCCCAGGGACGGGCCCCGGGCAGCTCGGCGCACATCGCGTCGAGCGCGGTGCCGTCCCGCCCGCCGAGGATGAGGTCGTGCGTGGGGGCGAGGGCTCGGGCGATCGCCGCCCCCACGCCCCGCGAGGCGCCGGTGATCAAGGCCGTGGGTCGCATGGACCTCACCTTAGAACGCCGTACGGATCTTGCCGCACACCGCGTGCCGGGTTTCGCGGGCGCCCGGCCGCCGTCGTCGTCCCCGCGTTCTCGGTTGACCATCATACTCAAGTTTGTATACAAATTTGAATATGTCATCGACGCGGGTGCTGATCCTGGGCGTGCTGCTGGACGGGCCGCTGCACGGATATGAGGTGCGCAAGACGCTCGAACTGTGGGGCGCCCAGCACTGGGCGAACGTCGCGTTCGGCTCGATCTATCACGCGCTGGGGAAGATGGCCCAGGAGGGCCTGCTCGAAGTGGTCGAGCGAGGCGAAGACGCCGGGCGGGGCGGCGGACGCGGACGCACGGTCTACGCCATCACGCCCGAGGGCCGGGCCGAGTTCGACCGGCGGCTGCGCGAACACTGGTCGGAGATCATGCCGATCGCCGACCCGTTCCTGGTCGCGCTGACGTTCATGGACCGGCTGCCGAAGGCCGACCTCCTGGCCGCCGTACGGGAGCGCGGCGAGCGGCTGCGCGAGGGGTTCGCGATGCTGGAGCGGGCCCGCCACGCCAAACGCGCCGCCGACGCCCCCCGGCATGTGGACGAGTGCATCGCGTTGAGCGCGGCCGAATATCGCGCCCAGTTGGAGTGGCTGGAACAGGCCGCGGAGCGCATCGACCGCGACGAGATCCCCTGACCGGTGAGGAGCCGATTGTGATCATTGACGCACGGGGATTACGCAAGACCTACCGCCGGAGGGGCCGGGGCGCCGAACCGGTGGAAGCCGTGCGAGGAGTCGATCTCCAGGTCGCCGAGGGCGAGATCTTCGGCGTGCTCGGCCCGAACGGCGCCGGGAAGACCACGACCATCCGCATGCTGGCGACGCTGGTCGCGCCGTCCGGCGGCAGCGCGACGGTGGCCGGGCACGACCTGCTGACCACCCCCGAGCAGGTGCGGCGCCGCATCGGCTACGTCGGCCAGGCGGGCGGCGTCGACGAGAACAACACGCCGCGGGCCAACCTCCTGCTCGCCGCGCGGGTCAACGGCATGACCGCGGCGCAGGCCGCCGCCCGCACCGGCGAGGTGCTCGCCGCCTTCGGCCTGTCGGCCCTGGCCGACCGGCCGGCCCGCACCCTGTCCGGCGGGCAGAAGCGGCGCGTCGCGCTGGCGCTCGGCCTGGTGCACCGGCCGCCGCTGCTGTTCCTCGACGAGCCCACGACCGGCCTCGACCCGCAGAACCGGGCCAACCTGTGGGACCAGATCAAAGGGCTGCGCGACGGGGGGACGAGCGTTTTGCTCAGCACCCATTACCTGGACGAGGCCGACGCGCTGTGCGACCGCCTGGCCATCGTCGACCACGGGCTCGTCGTGGCCGAGGGGACCCCCGCCGAGCTCAAGCGCGAGATCGCCGGCGACGTCGTGTCGCTGCGCGTGTCCGACACCCGTGAGGCGGCGAAGGCGCTGCGCGGCCTGCCGTACGCGAGAGAGATCAAGGCCGGCGGCGATCTGCTGCGCGTCTATCTGGACGACGGCGAACGGGCGCTGCCCCACCTGCTCGCCACGCTCACCGAGCACGGCCTGGCCCTGGAGTCGGTCGCGCTCGACCGGGCCACGCTCGACGACGTCTTCCTGCACAAGACCGGCCGCTCGCTCCGCGACGCCGCCTGAACGCCGCTCCACGGAAAGCGCGGAAACCATGCTGAAGCACACCGGCCTGTTCCTGGCCTACGAGTTGCGCAACACCGTGCGCAACCCCGTCTGGCCGCTGTTCGGCCTCCTCCAGCCCGTCCTCTACCTGCTGCTGTTCGCCCCGCTGCTGGCCAACACCATGCCCGGCGTGCCGCGAGAGCGGACACTCGCCATGTTCACCCCGGGCGTGATGGTGATGATCGCGCTGTTCGGCTCGCTGTTCGTCGGGTTCGGCATGATCGCCGAGCTTCGCGCCGGAGTGCTCGAACGGCTCGCCGCCGGCCCCGCATCCCGTCCGGCCGTCATCCTGGGCCGCACGCTCCGCGACACGATCGTGCTGGTCGCGCAGGCAGTGCTGATCATCGTGGTGGCGCTGCTGATGGGCATGCGGCCGAGCCTGCCGGGCGTCGCCCTGATGCTCCTGCTCATGGCGCTGACCGGGGTGTTCGCCTCCGGCCTGTCGTACGGCCTGGCCTTGGCCCTGCGGGACGAGAACGGCCTGTCGCAGATCCTGCAGTTCTTCGCGCTGCCGCTGATCCTGTTCACCGGCATCCTGCTGCCGATGTCCCTCGCGCCGCAGTGGATGCGGACGGTGGCCCAGGTCAACCCGCTCTACCACGCGGTCGAGGCCGGGCGGGCGTTGTTCGCCGGCGACCTGGGAGGCGACCACGTGGTGCTCGCGTTCGCGCTGATGGCGGTGCTCGCCGTGCCCGCCGTGGCCTGGTCGGTCCGTTCCATGCGCCGCCTGGCCGGCTGACTCGCTTCTCACCGGGCAGCCGGTTACAGGAAGGCCGGCGGGTCGCCGTTCACGGCGGTCTCATGGCTGACGAGTAGGCCGTCCACTCATGGCGTACTGGGCGCGGGTGAGACGAACGGCGGGGCGCCCGGCCGGACCGGCCGGACGCCCCGCCTCCAACCCGGGTCGCCGGACGCGCCCGCACGCGCGTGAGCACCGGCAACCGGGTGGTGATGAAGGAGAGGTTACGCACCTGCGACCTTCCCGGTTCCCGGTCGAAAGAAGCTGTGGCCCGGTGTAAGGGCTGCTCACGGCTTTGCCATCGGCGTCTGCGGAGATCACGACGCCGGTCGGGCCGCCTCCGTCGCAACCCTCCGTCACCGCGTCTCGCCGACCGCGTCTCGCCGTAAGGCCGGTCGGGCCACCTCCCGCCGCGACCCTCCATGACCGTGTCATGCCGACCGAGCCGAGCCGCGAGGCCGCCCCGGCGGGCAACGGCCCGGGCCGGTGCGCGTGGGGATTCACCCGCCTCGCCGCGCCTCGGATCAGGTCACCGCACCCCGCATCAGCCCACCGCATCTCGGATCAGGTCACGGTGTCTCCGATCGATCCACCGCGTATGGGGTCAGTCCACGGGTTCTCGGATCAGTCCACGGCGGGGACGTCGAGGTCGAACTCGGCGTCGCCGTCGTCGACGCGGCGCAGCTTGATGTCCTCCGTCCAGGCGTACGCGAAGCGGCGCACCCCGGCGACGCCCTCCTCGTCCAGGCCGCCGAACGCCTCGTCGGCCAGCAGGTCGACGGTCTCCAGCCGCTCGACCAGGTCCTCCACCCGCCACTCGTCGTCGTAGCGGGCCCCGAGCCGTTCGAGCATGCGGAAGGAGTAAAGGCCCCAGACCGAGGCCACGTCGGCGAAGTCGCGCGGCAGGCCCCGATCCTGCAGGGCGCGGACCTTGAGGCCCACGGCGTCGTCCAGGCCGAGCACCCGGCAGGGGCCGATGTCGGCGGGGCGGTCGCACAGCGGCTCGCGGAGCAGGGCGATTTCGCACGACTGGCCGGAGATGTCGTCGGTGACGACGACGCGGCCGATGCGGGCGCCGGCCTCGCACACCTCGGCCGACAGGCCGGTGCTCCCGAACGCCTCCGCCAGCGCCGCGCCGATCTCCGCCAGCGGGGCCTCGCCGCCGGTGGCGAAGGTGAGGTCCTCGACGGGGCGTGAGATGCATCCGTGCGCGACCAGGGCGTAGCCGCCCGCGAGCAGCAGGCCGTACCGGTCGAGGACGGGCCGCGCGTCCTCGATGAGGCGCAAGTGGAACGGCGGCGCCGGGAAGCCGGGAGACGCGGTCATCCCCTCAGTATGGCTCCCCTCACGCTTCGTGGTCGCTCACCCCGGCACGCCGTAGAGCAGGCGGATCTCCCGGATGGTGTCCATGATCTCCCACCACGTGAGGCACAGGTCGGCCTCGGCCTCCTCGCCACGCGCCTCGGCGGCCATCAGGCGGTCTCCGGTGAGCCGCGCCGCCTCCTGCTTGAGCTGGGCCGCCATCCGCTGGAACGCGAACCGCTCGCGAGACTCCATTACCGCCCCTCCCCGCCCCCGAACCTGTACGTCAGCTCAAATACCCACAGAACCGAACGAAATGCCCAGTGATCGATCAGCACACGTCCAGGCGTCCCGGGCGATTGACGCGCTCCCCGGCCGCAGCGGTCTCCGAGGGGCGGCGGCGTCCCCGCCGTCGCCTACCTCTCACCGGGCGGCGAACACGGACGGGGACGGTCGGGTTCGGTACGGCGGCGTCGCCGCCGTCGCCTACCTCTCGCCGGGCGACGAATATGGGCGGGGACGATCGGGTTCCGGGCGGGTTCTCAGCGGGCGCGGGGACGGCCCGACCGCCAGTGCCGCGCGGTGTGGTCCGCACCCAGCCGGGGACGCGGGGACACGACCCGCCGCCGATGGTGCCGGGCGGGCAGCACGGGCGCGGGCAGGTCGTGGCGGCCGGAGACGAACTCCTGCACCGCGATCTTCACCCGGATGACCGGGCGGCGCCACCGCTCCTCCCGGTAGATCGCCTTGGCCATCAGGCGCGGCCGGGGCCGCCTCGCCCGCTCGGAGTAGAACCAGCGGGCCCACGGCGAGCCGGGACGGGCCACCCGCACCGCCCCCACGTACAGCAACGGCGGGACGAACAGCCCCAGCAGACCGCTCCAGATCTTCCCCTTGATCAGGGTGACCACGGCGAAGACGAGGTTGACGACGAGGAACGCGGGGGCCGTCCAGCCGCCGAGGCCGTCCGCGCCGTTCCAGGCGAGCGGGCGCAGCCCGAGCAGCAGCAGGCCGGTGGCCGCGATCGCGACGAAGACCGCGTCCACGGACGTGCGGCCCTCCTCCTGCCAGTAGACGTCGCGCAGGTGCAGGATCAACGCGAACTCGTCGAGCACGAGGGCGGCGCCCACGCCGAACACGGCGGAGGAGAACGAATACCACCCCGTGGAGACGTCCGAGAGGACCAGCCCGGCCACCCCGCCGAGCAGCGTGAGCACCACGCCGAACACCACGTGGTGGATGTGCATCTCGCCGACGCTCACGTTGCGGAGCCACCGCACCCGCGCCCTGATCAGCCGTACGTTCACCCGCGTGAAGATGAACGCGGTGATCAGCGCGACGAAGAAGCAGAACAGCGGGAGGCGGTGCGCCTCGATGATGCGTTCGTGAAACCAGTCGGCCATGAAGCGATCCCCCGGCCTCCGATGCTAATGCCGTGACCACTGAGTTTCGCCCGCTCTGAGAAGTGTCCGGACCGGCGCATCGACGGCCTGCCCACCACGGCGGCGGGCACGCGTCCGGTCGAGGCCACCGAGGCGGGCCCCGGCGAAGATCGGCGGGAGAAACACCCTGGAGACGGCGGAGGCGGTTCAGAAGACCCGAACGGGTGACGAGGCGCGAGCGCTTCAGGAGACGCGAAGCGTTCAGCAGCCAGGAGCCGAGGGGCTCAGACGTCAGGCGCGCGAGCGGTTCGGAAGACGAGCGCGTCCGGAAGCGCGAGGGGTTCAGGAAGGCGAGAGGGGGTCAGGCGCGAAAGCGGCTCGGAAGACGCGAAGCGTTCAGGAGGCAGAAGCCGAGGGGCTCGTGGGGCGTCGGGCGCCCGAGCGGTTAGGGGGACGCAGGAGACGCGAGGTGTCGGGACCCGTCCAGGGAAGCCCGAGTGGTGCGGACGGGAGCGGTTCAGGAGAGGAAGCCGCGGAGCAGGGCCGCGGTGCCCTCCAGGTGCTCGGTCACCGCGCGTTCCGCGGCCTCGGGGTCGCCGTCCAGGATCGCGGCGGCGATGGCGGCGTGCTGGACCGCCGCGTGCTCGATGTTGGGCCGCAGCACGGGGATCGCGTTGAGCAGGTCGGTCACCCGCAGCCGGGCGTCCGCGCAGGCCGCGGCCAGCAGCGGCGAGCCGGTCAGCTCGGCGATCGCCAGATGGAACGCGATGTCCATCCGGCGGTAGTCGGCGGGGGCCGCGTCGTTCACCCCGGCCAGCCGGGCGGTCAGCGTCTCCCGCTGCCCCGGGGTCAGCTCCATGGTCGCGAGCACGCGGGCCGCGCCGCACTCGACGGCCATCCGGAACGTCAGCGCGTCCTCGAGATCGTCTTCGCCCATGCGGGTGACGACCCTGCGCAGGTCGCCCTTGCGCGGGCTCGGCGGCCGGTAGACGACGAAGGCCCCGCCGTACCGGCCTCGCCGTACGTCGAGGTAGCCGGCCTCCTGCAGGGAGCGGATCGCCTCGCGGAGGGTGACCCGGCTGATGCCGAGCCGGGTGGCCAGCTCGCGCTCCGGCGGCAGCTTCTCGCCGTACGGGACGACGCCGAGCTTGATGGCCTGGAGCAGGCGCTCGACGGTCTCCTCGAACGCGTTGCCCGCCCGCACCGGCCGCAGCAGCGACACCGCGCCGGTGATCCCCACGGCCCCGGCGGGCTCGGCCGCGGCCCGGGGGCCGGAGACGGACGCCTCCGCCGGGGTGATATCCATGCGCACCGTCCCTCCACCCGTCACCGCGAGCCCCCCACCCTTGTGATGGAGGTTAACCCTTCGGACATCGTTGACGACGAGGGGAACATGGTGCTTGCATGCCCTCAATGGTCTGATTCCAGACTTTTGGACGGGAGGCACCGTGCTCAGCGTGGAGCGACTCCGCGATGACGTCGAGGCGGGCCGCGTGGACACGGTCCTGCTCGCGGTCACCGACATGCAGGGGCGGCTGCAGGGCAAGCGGTTGTCGGCGCGGTACTTCCTGGAGGAGGTGCTGCACCACGCCGCCGAGGGCTGCAACTACCTGCTCGCGGTGGACGTCGACATGAACACCGTGGACGGGTACGCCATGTCGTCCTGGGAGCGCGGCTACGGCGACTTCGTCATGCGGCCCGACCTGTCGACGCTGCGCCGGGTGCCCTGGCACGAGGGCACCGTGCTGCTGCTCGCCGACCTGGTGTGGGAGGACGGCGCGGACGTCGTGGCCTCCCCCCGGCAGATCCTGCGCCGCCAGATCGCCCGGCTCGCCGAGCGCGGCTGGACCGCGTACGTCGGCACCGAGCTGGAGTTCGTCGTCTACGACGACACCTACGAGCAGGCATGGAAGCGGGGCTACCGCGATCTGACCCCGGCCAACCTCTACAACGTCGACTACTCGCTGCTCGGCACCTCCCGGATCGAGCCGCTGCTGCGGAAGATCAGGCTCGGCATGGAGGGCGCGGGGCTGTACGTCGAGTCGGCCAAGGGCGAGTGCAACCTCGGCCAGCACGAGATCGCCTTCAGGTACGCCGACGCGCTCACCACCTGCGACAACCACGTGTTCTACAAGAACGGCGCCAAGGAGATCGCCGCCCGGGAGGGCAAGTCGATCACCTTCATGGCCAAGCCGAACCAGCGCGAGGGCAACTCCTGCCACATCCACATCTCGCTGCGCGACGCCGACGGCGCCCCGGTCATGGCGGGCGCGGGGCCGTACGGGCTGTCGGAGACCGGGCGGCGGTTCATCGCCGGGCAGCTCGCGGCGCTGCGGGAGCTGACCCTGCTCTACGCCCCCAACATCAACTCCTACAAGCGGTACGTGGCCGGCAGCTTCGCCCCCACCGCGGTCAAGTGGGGCGTGGACAACCGCACCTGCGCGCTGCGGCTGGTCGGCCACGGGTCCTCGCTGCGGATCGAGAACCGGGTGCCCGGCGGCGACGTCAACCCCTACCTGGCGGTCGCCGCCATGATCGCGGCGGGCCTGCGCGGCATCGACGAGGGGCTGGAGCCGGAGGAGCCGTTCACCGGGAACGCGTACGACTCCGGGGCCGAGCGGGTGCCCGCCACGCTCCGCGACGCCCTGGCGCTGTGGGAGGGGTCGCCGATCGCCGAGGAGGCGTTCGGCAAGGACGTGGTCGAGCACTACGCCAACAACGCGAGGGTCGAGCTGGCCGCCTTCGACGCGGCGGTCACCGACTGGGAGCTCTATCGGGGGTTCGAACGGCTGTGAAGATAGTCAATCCGGCGACCGAGGAAGTGATCGCCGACGTCGAGATGGCGGACGCCGCCGAGGTGGACCGGGCGGTCGAGCGGGCCGTACGGGCCTTCCCGGCCTGGCGGGCGGTCGCCCCGGGCGAGCGGGCCCGGCTGCTGCGCCGCTTCGCGCAGGTGGTCGAGGACCACGCGGAGGAGCTGGCGCGGCTGGAGATCGCCAACGCCGGGCACACGGTGGGCAACGCCCGCTGGGAGGCGGGCAACGTCCGCGACGTGCTGAACTTCTACGCCGGCGCGCCCGAGCGCAACCACGGCAAGCAGATCCCGGTGCCGGGCGGGGTGGACGTCACGTTCGCCGAGCCGCTGGGGGTGGTCGGGGTCATCGTGCCGTGGAACTTCCCGATGGTCATCACGACCTGGGGGGTCGCCCCGGCCCTCGCCGCCGGCAACACGGTGATCGTCAAGCCGGCCGAGTGGACGCCGCTGACCGCGCTGCGGCTGGCCGAGCTGGCCCTGGAGGCCGGGCTGCCCGAGGGCGTGCTCCAGGTCGTCCCCGGCGAGGGCGAGGTAGCCGGCGCGCGCCTGGTCGAGCACCCGGACGTACGCAAGATCGTGTTCACGGGTTCGACCGAGGTCGGCAAGCTGATCGCCGCCAAGGCCGCCGAGCAGGTCAAGCGGGTGACGCTGGAGCTGGGCGGCAAGAGCGCCAACATCGTCTTCGCCGACGCCGACCTCGCCCGGGCGGCCGAGTCCGCCCCGATGGCGGTCTTCGACAACTCCGGCCAGGACTGCTGCGCCCGCTCGCGCATCCTCGTGGAACGCTCGGTCTACGACGACTTCCTCGCGCGGCTCGCCGAGGCGGTGCGCGCGGTGCGGGTCGGCGACCCGAACGACCCGCAGTCGCAGATGGGCCCGCTGATCAGCGCCGAGCACCGCGAGCGCGTCGCGTCGTACGTCACCGAGACGGACGTGTACGCCGCCGGGTCGTGCCCGAGCGGCCCCGGCTTCTGGTTCCCGCCGACCGTGCTGGCCGGGTCGTCCTCGGAGTCCTTCCGCAGGGCGTTCACCGAGGAGATCTTCGGGCCCGTGGTGTCGGTCGTGCCGTTCGAGGACGAGGCCGACGCCGTGCGGATCGCCAACGACACGGCGTACGGCCTGTCGGGGTCGATCTGGACCCGCGACATGGGCCGGGCGCTGCGGGTGGCACGGGCCGTCGAGGCGGGCAACCTGTCGGTCAACTCGCACTCCAGCGTCCGCTACTGGACCCCGTTCGGCGGGTTCAAGCAGTCGGGCCTCGGCCGGGAGCTCGGCCCGGACGCCCTGTCGGCCTTCACCGAGACCAAGAACGTCTTCATCGCCACGGAGTAGATCAATGCAGCGTTTGCAGGACCGCGTCGCCGTCATCACCGGCGCGGGCAGCGGCATCGGCCTGGCCACGGCCCGCCGGTTCGCCCGGGAGGGCGCCAAGGTCGTGGTGGCCGACCTCGACGAGGAGGCCGGCGCGAAGGCGGCCGCGGAGGTCGGCGGCCTGTTCGTGAAGGCCGACGTCGCGAACGAAGGCGACGTGGTCAGGATGTACCGGACCGCGTACGACGAGTTCGGCAGCGTCGACATCGCGTTCAACAACGCGGGCATCTCGCCGCCGGACGACGACTCCATCCTGGAGACCGGCATCGACGCCTGGCGCCGGGTGCAGGAGGTCAACCTCACCAGCGTCTACCTGTGCTGCAAGCACGTGATCCCGTACATGCGGCGGCAGGGCAAGGGCTCGATCATCAACACCGCGTCGTTCGTCGCGGTCATGGGCTCGGCCACCTCGCAGATCTCCTACACCGCCTCCAAGGGCGGCGTGCTCGCGATGAGCCGCGAGCTGGGCGTGCAGTTCGCCCGCGAGGGCATCCGGGTCAACGCGCTGTGCCCCGGCCCGGTGGACACCCCGCTGCTGCGGGAGCTGTTCGCCAAGGACCCCGAGCGCGCCCAGCGCCGTCTCGTCCACGTGCCGATGGGCCGGTTCGCCCGCGCCGAGGAGATCGCCGCGGCGGTCGCGTTCCTCGCCTCCGACGACGCGTCGTTCATCACCGCCTCGCAGTTCCTGGTGGACGGCGGCATCTCCGGCGCGTACGTCACCCCGCTGTAGGAGGTTCCGATGGCCCGTCCCGTGATCGGCGTGACGTGCTACGTCGAGCCGGCGAAGTTCACCGTCTGGGACATGCCGGCGGCGCTGCTGCCGTACATGTACGTCGACCACATCGAGCGGGCGGGCGGCCAGCCGGTCATCCTGCCGCCGGCCGGGGAGCCCGCCGCGCTCGTGGGGCGGCTGGACGGGCTGATCATCGCGGGCGGGGGCGACGTCGACCCCGCCCGCTACGGCGCCGCCCCGGCGCCGCAGACCGGCTACGTCCGGAAATTTCGCGATGAGGCGGAGTTCGGGGTGATGACGGCGGCGCTGGCCGCCGGGCTTCCCTTCCTCGGCATCTGCCGGGGCCTGCAGGTGCTCAACGTGGCGCTCGGCGGCACCCTCCATCAGCATCTGCCCGACGTGGTCGGCCACGCCGCCCACTCCCCCGCCCCCGGAACGTTCGGCCGCCTTCCCGTACGGCTCTCGCCCGGGTTGACCAAGATCTACGACGACGAGCGGGTGGTCCCGGCGCACTACCACCACCAGGCCGTCGACCGCCTGGCGGACGGGCTGGAGGTCACCGCCCGCGCGGACGACGGCACGATCGAGGCCGTCGAGGTCACCGGGGCCGCGTTCGCCCTGGCCGTCCAGTGGCACCCGGAAGCCGACGAGGACGGCCCGCTGTTCCGCGCCCTGGTCGAAGCCGCGTCCTGACAACACCGCCCAGGCCCGTCCCCGGCCGGTCAGGGGCCAGACCCGGCGGCATCACGCCCCGCCCCAGGTCAAACCCGGTCGGCGGCACGGTGGCAGGGACCAGACCCGCGACGCGACAGCCGGCCGTGGCCAGTCCCGGTCCGGCGGCACGGTCGGCCGTGGCCGGGCCCGCGACGATCCCGTGGCCGGATCGGGCGGCGCGACGGCGCACCGCGCCCCTTCGGAGCGCGGCTGCCCGCCGTCCGCGCGACGCCGCCCTGCGGTCCATCCCACGCCGCCCCGAGATGAGCCGCGCGACGCCGCCGCTTCCCGATCCATCCGCTGTGCCGCGGGCGTTCGGGGGCGTACGCGCGACCCGCCGGCGAGAAACGCACCGGGGGGCCCAATCCCCCGTGCCCCCCATCACGCCGCGCGAGCAGCGATCCATCCATGCAACCGATTTCATGGAATGCACGTGCATGTTCGCTGGGCATTCATCGCTCTACGGAACGCGATGCGGGGCGTAACTACCACGCGGACGGGCGCATGAAAAACCGCAATTTTGACGAATGCAGGCGGTGAAGGATATCGTCAAATGCCTATCAAGGCCGCGTTCGTCGGCACGTTAGCAGTGCTTTCGCATGCGAGGGGGATCGTGTTATACGCCGTGCTGGGACCGTTCCAAGCCAGGAAACCATCGGGGGACATCATCGCCGAGCTCGCCCCCAGGCATCGGCAACTTCTTGCGTTGTTCCTGCTCAATGCGAATAGCGCGGTCCCCAGGGACGCGCTCATCAATATGCTCTGGAATGGCCGTCCCACTAAATCGGCACCGCGCAATCTTACCACCTACATCGCGCAGATGCGGCGGCGACTGTCGCCCCGCGACCCGAGCGTTTCTCCGTTGCACACGACGGAGGCCGGATACCTTCTTTCCGTCCCGCCGGGAAGCGTAGATGCTGAAGCGTTCAACCATTTCGCGGCGCAGGGCAGAATCGCTCGCGACAATGGCGATTACCACAATGCGGCGAAGATGTTCGAGAACGCGCTGAGCCTGTGGCGGGGCGACGCCCTGACCGACATGCGGCACGTGGACGAGCTGTCGGCGTGGGCCGAACGGCTCGACGAGGACCGGCGCGCGGTGACCGAGGACCTCTTCGACGTACGGCTCGCGCTCGGCCATCACCACGAGATCGTCGGCGGCCTGACCCAGTGGGCGAGGCGGCATCCGCTGCGCGAACGGCCGCACCGGCAGCTCATGCTGGCGCTGCACCGGTCGGGCCGCACCTGTGACGCCACGGCGTCCTACCAGCGGCTGCGCCGGACCCTGGTCGACCGCCTGGGCACCGAGCCGTCTCCCGACACCCAGGCGCTCCACCAGCGGATCCTCACCGAGGATCCCGCCTCCGCCCCGGCGCGCCTGTACGCGGGACATCGCTTCCCGTGCGAGTCCGACCACTGAACCGACGCGCTGACCACTGAACCGACGCTCCGGCCGCTGGAACCGACGCTCCGGCCGCTGGAACCGACGCTCCGACCGGTGACGCGAGACCCGCGGGCGCCTGAGCCGTCCGTCGCCCACCCGCCTACCGGGGTGCGCCGATGCGCCAGGTGCCTGCGGGAAATCAAGGCGCGGCAGGTTACGAGGGGGTCGGCGAGCCACTAGGCTTGCAGCACACCGGTGATCCCGTGCGGGAGAGCGTCCTGGCATCCGGTCAGGACCCCTGAAGGAGCAAGCCCTCCCCGCGAACCTCTCAAGGCAAAGGACCGTGCGGGCCAGGTGACCTCTGGAAAGAAGGCCGGAAGGCCTCGCCGAAGGTGAAAGTCCGGCAAAGATCGGACGAAGCTCTCAGGCGCCGATGACAGAGGGGGAGGATGCCCGATAGTTCACGCAGCATCCGTCCTTCCGAGGTGGGCATGTCCCGATCCACCCCGCTCCGCGGGGTCCACGAACGCCTGGGCGCGACCCTGACCGACTTCGCGGGGTGGCAGATGCCCCTGCGCTACGGCAGCGAGTCGGCCGAGCACAACGCCGTACGCACGGCCGCGGGGCTCTTCGACCTGTCCCACATGGGAGAGATCTTCGTCGTCGGCGCGCAGGCCGGCGAGGCTCTCGACCACGCCCTGGTGGGGCACCTCAGCGTCCTGGCCCCCGGCCGCGCCCGCTACACGATGATCGTGAACGAGACCGGCGGCATTCTCGACGACCTCATCGTCTACCGCCTCGACGAAGACCGGTACATGGTCGTCGCCAACGCCTCCAACTACGAACTCGTGGCCCGCGAGCTCGCCGACCGGGCCCGGGGATACGACGCCCGGGTGACCGACAGGTCGGACGAGTACGCGCTGGTCGCGGTGCAGGGCCCGCGCAGCGCCGAGATCCTGCGCGGCCTGACCGACGCCGACCTCGACGAGCTCAAGTACTACGCCATCGTCCCCGGGGTCGTCGCGGGCGCGCCCGCCCTCATCGCCAGGACCGGCTACACCGGCGAGGACGGCTTCGAGCTGTTCGTGCCGAACGAGCACGCCGTACCGCTGTGGGAGGCCCTCGCCGTGGCGGGCAAGGACGCGGGGCTCGTCCCCGCCGGCCTGTCGGCCCGCGACACGCTGCGCCTGGAAGCCGGCATGCCGCTGTACGGCAACGAGCTGAGCGCGGCGATCACGCCGTTCGACGCCGGCCTCGGCCGGGTCGTCCGCTTCGACAAGCCCGGCGACTTCGTGGGCAGGGCCGCTCTTGAAAGGGTCGCGGCCAACGGCACCACCCGGCGGCTGGTCGGGCTGGTGGCGCGCGGCCGCCGCGTGCCCCGCCACGGCTACGCCGTCACCCGGGAGGGCGCCGTCGTCGGCGAGGTGACCAGCGGCGCCCCGTCGCAGTCCCTCGGCCGTCCGATCGCCATGGCGTACGTCGACGAGGACGCGCTGGACAAGGGCGGCCTGACGGTGGACATCCGGGGCAGCCAAGAACCGGTCGACGTCGTCGATCTGCCTTTCTACAGGAGGAGCAAGTGAGCACCATTCCCGAAGACCTCAGCTACACCAAGGAACACGAGTGGGTGGCCGGGCTCGACGACGGCCTTACCGTGACCGTGGGCATCACGGCGTACGCCGCCGAGCAGCTCGGCGACGTGGTCTATGTGGAGGTGCACCCGGAGGTCGGCTCGACGATCACCGCCGGCGACGCGGTCGGCGAGGTGGAGTCCACCAAGTCGGTGAGCGACATCTTCGCCCCGGTGAGCGGTGAGATCGTCGAGATCAACCAGGCCGTCGCCGACGAGCCCTCGCTGATCAACTCCGACCCGTACGGCGAGGGCTGGCTGTTCCGCGTACGCGTGGAGGGGGAGCCGGAAGACCTGCTGTCGGCGGCGGAGTACGCCGCGCTCACCTCCGGCGAGTCCTGACAGACGGCCCGGAGGGCGACGGTCAATGGCGATCAGCGTCTTCGACCTGTTCAAAGTGGGCATCGGGCCGTCCAGCTCGCACACGGGCGGCCCGATGGCGGCGGCGCACAAGTTCGTCCGCGGGCTGCACCGGGACGGCCTGCTGGAGAAGGTCACCCGGGTCGAGGCCGTTCTGTACGGCTCGCTCGGGCTGACCGGCAAGGGCCACGGCAGCGACAAGGCGGTCCTGCTGGGCCTGTCCGGCGACAAACCCGAACTGGTCGACGTCGACACCGTCGACGAACGGCTCGCGGCGATGCGGGCGAGCGGCACGGTCACGTTGTACGGCCTGCACGAGATCCCGTTCGTCGTCGGCGAGCACCTCGTCTTCGAGCGCAAGCTGTCGCTCCCCCACCACCCGAACGGCATGCGGTTCACGGCGTACGCCGACGACACGGCGCTGCGCGAGAAGGTGTACTACTCGGTCGGCGGCGGCTTCGTGGTGGACGAGAACGCCACCGGCGCCGACCGGATCAAGCCCGACGACACCGTGCTGCCGTACGCCTTCACGACCGCGCACGAGCTGCTCGCGCACTGCGCCGAGACCGGGCTGTCGATCTCCGGCCTGATGATGGAGAACGAGAAGGCCTTCGGCCGCACCGAGGAGGAGATCCGCGCCCGCCTGCTGCACCTGTGGTCGGTCATGGCCGAGTCCGTACGGCGCGGCACCGGCCGCGAGGGCGTCCTGCCGGGCGGCCTCAAGGTGCGCCGCCGCGCCCACCAGCTGTACCGGCGGCTGCAGAGCGAGGCCGACGGGACCGACCCGCTGCGGGCGATGGACTGGGTCACCCTGTTCGCGCTGGCCGTAAACGAGGAGAACGCCGCCGGCGGGCGCATCGTGACCGCGCCGACCAACGGCGCCGCCGGCATCGTCCCGGCCGTCCTGTCCTACTACATGCGTTTCCTGCCCGGCGCCGACGAGGACGGCGTCGTCCGCTTCCTGCTCACGGCCGGCGCGATCGGCGTGCTGTTCAAGGAGAACGCCTCCATCTCCGGCGCCGAGGTGGGCTGCCAGGGCGAGGTCGGCTCGGCCTGCTCGATGGCGGCGGCCGGCCTCACCGAGGCGCTCGGCGGGACGCCCGAGCAGGTCGAGAACGCCGCCGAGATCGGCATCGAGCACAACCTCGGCCTGACCTGCGACCCGATCGGCGGGCTCGTCCAGATCCCGTGCATCGAGCGCAACGCCGTCGCCTCGATCAAGGCGATCGCCGCCGCCCGCATCGCGCTGCGCGGCGACGGCCGCCATTTCGTGTCGCTGGACAAGGCGATCAAGACGATGCGCGACACCGGCAGGGACATGCTCGACAAGTACAAGGAGACCTCGCGCGGCGGCCTCGCCGTCAACGTCATCGAGTGCTGACCACCCGGCCGCCCCCGGAAGAAGCGGCTTCGCGGAGATTTCGAACCTCCAGCGGCGCGGCGACACCCACCGCCCCGCGACATCCGCGCCCGTCCGGAAACGTCCCCAGTTCCGCGGGGTGAGCACGGCAAGGTCCCCGGTCATCCGCAACGATCACACCGACGCCGCGGTCCGGCGGAGTGAGCGACGTCCCCGACCGCCGGGAAGGATCGCGGTGACGGCCTCGGCCCTGCGGACGGAGCGCGGTGGCGTGCAGCCGACCCGGGCGAGCACAGCGACGTCCCCGGTTCGTCTGAAACGATCCCGGCGACGCCCCGGTCCGGCGGAGCGAGCGACGTCCCGGTTCACCCGGGGAGATCACGGGGCCGTCCCTCGATGTGACGCGCCTGCGGCTCACCAATATCGTGGTGGCTCCCCGGTCGGCCGGACAGGGGAACTCCCGGCGAAACGCACCGGACCGGCAGGCGGCATCGGGCCGGTCACGGCTACGAGGAGGAGGACCGTCACGTGAGGTGGCGCGAGGCGCTGCGCCCGCATCGGGCGTTCCTGGTCGTGCTCGCGGCGGGTGTCGTGCTGCGCGCGCTCGCCGTCCTCGGCTATCGGCCCGCGCTGTGGTTCTGGGCCGACTCCTTCTCCTACCTCAGCTCGGCCCTCGACCTGCGGCCGCTGCCCTCGCGGCCGTCCGGCTACTCGCTGTTCCTGGCGTTGCTGAGCCCGCTGGGCAGCATCACCGCCGTCGTGATCGTCCAGCACCTGCTCGGCATCGGCATGGCCGTCTGCGTGTACGCGCTGCTGCGCCGCCGTACGCGGCTGCCGGGCTGGGGGGCGGCGCTGGCGGCGGCGCCGGTGCTGCTCGACGTCCACCAGATCCAGCTCGAACACCTCGTCATGGCGGACCTGCTGTTCACCGCGCTGGTCGTGGCCGCCGTGACGATCCTGCTGTGGCGTCCCAGGCCCGGCGGGTGGGCCGTCGTCGCCGCGCTGCTGCTGCTCGGGCTGGCGACGGTCACCCGCACCATCGGGCTGCCTCTGATCGCCGTGGCGCTGCTGCCGGTGCTGCTGGCGAGGCGGTGGAAGGCCGCGCTCGCCGGGCTCGCCGCCGCGTCCGCCGTGCTCGGCGGGTACGCCGTCTGGTTCCACGACACCCACGGGTCGTACGGGATGGGCGGCAGCAGCACGTGGCTGTGGTCGCGGACGATGACCTTCGCCGACTGCTCGGTCATGGAGCCGCCGAAGGAGCTGGCGGTGCTGTGCCCGTCGGAGCCCCGGCTCGCCGCGCCCGCCTACATCTGGGACGCCGACTCGCCCATCCAGCGGGTGAAGAAGGACAAGGAACGGCTGGCGAGCGAGTTCGCCTCGCTGGCGATCCGCAGCCAGCCCCTCGACTTCCTGGCGACCGGGCTGCACGACGCCATGTGGGCGTTCGAATGGGACCGCAAGGTCTACCCCTCCCCCGGCCCGCAGAGCGCGTACATCTTCCCCGCGACGGTGAAGCCCTTCACCTCGAAGATCGCCTCTAGCGGGCGTACGGCGAGCGAGCTGACCATCGCCTACCAGGGCAGCTCAGGGGACACGAAGGTGGTCGAGCCGTTCGCGGGCTTGCTGCGCCTCTACCAGGAGCAGGGCTTCCTGCGCGGGCCGCTGCTGGCGGCGATCCTGCTGGCCGGGCTCGCCGGGCTGGTGGTCCGGCGGTGGACGGCCCTGCTGCCCTGGGCCGCGGCGGTGGTCCTGCTCCTGCTGCCGCCGCTGATCGCCGCCTTCGACCACCGCTACGTGGTGCCCGTCGTGCCGCTCGCCTGCCTGGCCGCCGGGCTCGCCGTCGGCACCGGCGCGACCCCCGCGCCGTGGCGCCGGGACGGGGGCGGGGACGGGCGCTCGCAGGGGCGCTCGGGCAGGCGTTCCACGGGGCGGTCAGCGGCGGCGGACGTGCAGGCGGACGACCGCAAGCGCGTCGGCTCGGCCGACCGCGCGGCGAACGCGTGAGATCGCCGACTCGTCCAGCCGCCTGACCACCTGCCGCGGGTCGGCCTGCTTCTGCAGCGACACCGACACCCGCAGCCTGCCGTCCCGTACGAGCCTGACCGAGATGCGGCCGATCCCGTCGACGCCCTTCAGGGCCACGCCGAGCATGGCGACGCCGGCACCGGTGCGGCTGCCGATCCGGCCCCAGCCGAGCGCCAGGACGAGCCAGCGGGTCGCGACCAGGGCGATCAGCATGGACGCCCCGGCCAGCAGGGGCAGCGCCCACGGCTTGTCGTCGAGCACGTGTGTGTCGAGCGTGCTCCCGTCGATCAAGCTCGCGTCGATCAGGGCCGCGCCGGGCCGCCGGCGTACGGCGGTCAGCAGGCCGACGCCGCCCGCGACCAGTGCGAGGCCCACCAGGCAGAGCCCGACCCGGTTTCCCACCCGCGCACGCATCTCAGGCCCCTCTCCTGCGCAGCCGTACGACCACCTCGTGTCGCGACTGCACGCCGAGGCCCGACAGCCGGTCGCCGACCGCCGCGCCGACCTCCCGCAGCAGTGCGCCGGTCGTGTCCGCGTCGGCCACCACGGTGACCTCGATCCTCCTGCGGAGGATGTGGACGTTGGCCCGGCGGACGCCCTCGACCTCGAGGGCCGCGGCGGCGAGCGTACGGCGCAGGCCCAGGCGCGTGAGCCCCATCGCGAGCAGCGGGTCCTGGCACCGCAGGGGGACGAGCCGGGGACGGCCGGGGACGAGCGCGAGGGCCACCAGCCCCGCACCGCACGCGATCATGCCGACCGCGGCGGCGCGGACGGCGGGATCGGACGGCGTGAGGTTCAGCAGCCGGGGCGGCAGCCGCACGGGCAGGGACATGCCGAGCATGACGGCGACGAGCACCGCGGTGAGCACCCAGCCCAGCACGGCGAGCACGGAGGCGACCACCACGGCGGCCGGGGCCCGGCTCGGCCGCAGCGCGCGCACGGCGGTCCGCCGGCCGGTCGTGCGGCCCGCTTCGGCGCCCACGCCGCCCTCGGCATCCACGCCGTCTCCGGAGCCCTTGGCGCTTCTGGCCGACGAACCCGCCAGGAATTCCTGCACGACGCTCATCAGCCGTTCACCCCTCCCGCTCATCGCGCCAGGTCCGCTCGGTAGTCACCCCACCATGGGTACACGGAGCGATGACGGGACGGGCGGGTCACCCGCCGCCTTGCGCGATCATGACGGCCGCACGGCACAGATTTTGCCCGGGCACCGTTAACATGAACAGCGCTCATGTATTTCTCCGCGATGCCGTACTAGGCTGCGCCCATGGACGACCGACAGCGCCTCGACCGGGCGACGGCCCACCTGGAGCCGCCCTTCGCCGTCCTCGACATGGACGCGCTCCGGTCGAACGCGGCCGCCATGGTGCGCCGGGCCCGGGGCAAGCCGATCCGGGTCGCCAGCAAGTCCATCCGCTGCCGGGCCGTGCTCGAACGGGTCCTGGCCATGGACGGCGTCTCGGGCATCATGGCCTTCACCCTGCCCGAGGCGCTGTGGCTGGTCTCCACCGGCCTGCGGAACGTGCTCGTGGCCTACCCGACGGCCGACAGGGCCGCGCTGCGCGCCCTGGGGTCGGACGAGGTCGCGGCACGCGAGATCACCGTGATGGTGGACTCACCCGAGCATCTCGACCTGATCGAGAGCTTGCGGCTCCCCCACCCCATTCGGGTGTGCCTGGACATCGACGCGGGGTTCGTGGCCTTCGGTGGCAAGTTCCGGGCGGGCGCGCTGCGGTCGCCGATCCGCGAGCCGCGGCAGGCCGCCGAGATCGCCGCGCACATCGTCAAGCGCCCGGGGCTGCGGCTGACCGGGCTCATGGCGTACGAGGCCCAGATCGCCGGGGTGGGCGACGACCTCCCCGGGCCGTACGGCCGCGCGGTGCGGTGGATGCAGGAGCGGTCGCGCCGCGAGCTGATCGTGCGGCGCGGCCGGATCGTGCGGGCCGTACGTCAGGTCGCCGACCTGGAGTTCGTCAACGGCGGCGGCACGGGCAGCATCGAGAAGACCGCCGCAGAACGGGCGATCACCGAGGTCGCGGCGGGCTCGGGCTTCTTCCATCCCCGGCTGTTCGACTTCTACCGGGGCTTCACCGGCCGTCCGGCGGCCCTGTTCGCCCTGCCGGTCGTGCGCAAGCCGGCTCCGGACGTCGTGACCGTGCTCGGCGGGGGCTACCCCGCCTCCGGGGCCCCCGGGCCGACCCGGCTGCCGCAGCCTTACCTGCCCGCGGGGCTCAGGTATCACCCGGACGAGGGGGCGGGCGAGGTGCAGACGCCCCTGCTCGGCGAGGCCGCGGCGGACCTCCGCCTGGGCGACCGCGTCTGGTTCCGGCACGCGAAGGCCGGGGAGCTGTGCGAGCGCTTCGCGTCTTTGCACCTGGTGGAGGGCAACCGGGTGACCGAAGAGGTCCCGACCTACCGCGGCGAAGGCAAGACCTTCCTGTAAGCGCCGGCTCTGCGAACGCCGGCCCGGCGAGCACCAGCCCCGGGAATACCGGCCCTGCGGACGCCCACCGCGAGTTTTGTGACCGCCTTTCGGGGTCGCTGTACAGCCAACCCCATGACACAGCCCCGTGAACCGCCACCCGCCCATGTCAGCGTCGCTTGAACCTCGTAAACCGCCACCGCGGCCGGGCACCACCAGACCGGGCCTTGTGGACCACCGCCCAGCCGTGTCAGTGCCGTCGGGCCGGCTGGACCCGCCGTAACGGGATGGAGCCGCGGAGAAAGGCTGTGGCGTGGATCCTGCCCGTGAGGCGGCCGGACCGGCCGTCCGGCGGCGCCACGGCCGCCCGCTCGCGCGCTCAGCTTGCCGGGAAACGTCGACGCCGCCGTGAACCGCGTCACGGCGGCGTACGAGTTCGTTCCGTGGTCAGCGGGAGCGGCGCCGCCGCAGCAGCACGATGGCCGCGCCAACGACGACGACCACGCCGATCCCGATCAGCACCGGAGCGATGTTGGGCGCCGGATATTCCGCGGGCTGCTCGCCTTCGCCGTCGGCCGGGGCGTACGTGCGCGGCCCCAGCACCATGTCCTCCACCGACGTGACGAAGTCGCGCGCGTTGGCCTTCGCCTTCGCGACGCCGCGCTCCGCGACCCGCTTCGGGCTCACCCGGTCCGCGATGGCGTCGACCGTGCGAGCGAGCTCCGCCCGCGTGCGCTCTATCTTCCGTTCCAGCGCTTCGGGATCGGTGTCCGCCATGCGATCCCCCTCCTGTGGTATTCGTGTGTGATCAGTCTGCCAGGTCCGGCGGTCGGCCCGCACAGCGGCTGAGCCGGTAGTTTGGTTGACGCTTGCCCGCCGATCGCCGCGGGTCACCTTTTCCGGAGGACGTGATGAGCAAGCTCCAGCCCGGCGACGCCGCGCCTGACTTCACCCTGACCGACGCCGACGACAACGAGGTCTCGCTGGAGTCGTTCCGCGGTCGGCGAGTCATCCTGTACTTCTACCCGGCGGCCATGACCCCCGGGTGCACCAAGCAGGCCTGCGACTTCCGGGACAACCTCGGCGCGCTGACCGAGCAGGGCTTCGTCGTGCTGGGCGTGTCCAAGGACAAGCCCGCCAAGCTGCGGCAGTTCCGCGAACGCGACGCGCTCACTTTCCCGCTGCTGTCCGACACGAGTCTGGACGTGCACAAGGCGTACGGCGCGTACGGCGAGAAGAAGAATTACGGCAAGACCATCATGGGCGTCATCCGGTCCACGTTCGTCATCGACCCCGACGGGAAAATCGAGAAGGCCCTCTACAACGTGAAGGCCACCGGTCACGTCGCCCGGCTCACCAAAGAGCTCGGCATTTCCTGATTTTCCCGATTTCTGTTGGTTTTCGCTCGCCCCGGAATTGTCGGTGCCCGCCGATAAATTCCGGGGCATGGCGAAGTACAAGTACACCCCCGAGTTGCTCGCCGACGCGGCGGCCGCCGCGAGCAGTGTCGCCGACGTGTTGCGCTATCTCGGCATCCCGTGGTCGGGCGGCGCCCACGCCCACATCAGCCGCCGCCTCAAGCACTTCCGCATCGACACATCCCACTTCGGCAGCTCCTCACCAAACGGGGGCTCTCCGGCACCACGGCGATACCTGCCCGCGGAGATCCTCGTGCTGCTGCCTCCGGGATCGGGCCGCGAGAAGCCTCGTAAGCTCAGGCGTGCGCTCCGGGAAGTAGGAGTCCCATACGTCTGCGCGGAGTGTAGGATAGGCGGCGCCTGGCAGGGTCGACCGCTTACGTTGCACATCGACCACATCAACGGCAATTGGCTGGACAACAGAAGAGAGAATCTGCGATTCCTCTGCCCTAACTGTCATTCTCAGACGGAAAATTTCGCAGGCAAAGGAAGAGGAAAAGGGGTCGTAGCCCAATCGGCAGAGGCAACGGTTTTAGGTACCGTGCAGTGCGAGTTCGAATCTCGTCGACCCCACTGCGATTCGGAGAATAACGGCGGATCGCAATTCAGCGAGCCACAGCATCGTTCCGGAAACCGGAAGCCGCCGAATCCCGCGCGGCCGGCGCTCGCGAAGCTGAACCTGATGCTCGGGGCTGACGATCTGGCCTTCCTGGAGCGGTTCGTGTCCGCCGGAGGAGCGCGCTCGCGGACCGCGGCGATCCGCACGGCCATCGCTCTGCTCCGTGCTCAATACGAGCGGGAGTGATGGTCGCGGGCCGATCCGCGCCGGGTGCTGCGGGCCGGCGATCCGGTCGCCCGCATCGACATGACGGATGAACCCACAGGCGCGCGCCGGCCCCTCCGCCGGCACGCGCCTGTCGGTAAGCGAAAGCCTCAGCCGGATGTCTAGCAGCGCACTCCGCTGTCGGTGCGCCTGCACCAGGGAGGCAGAAAGTCTTCCGGAGACTGCGGCACGTCCTGCCCGTAGCCACGTGGGAAGAGTCGGGGCCGGTCCCTTCCGGAGTCCCAGCTCAACCGCGAGTCGACCCGATTCCAGACCAGGCCGGTGACGGCCACGACGCTGCCGCCGAGGAGCGCTCCGGCGAGCGCGCAGGCGACGCCGACGACGACGAGCCGCCCGGTCTGCCCACGAGGGAGCCGAGCCGCCAGGCGCGCGGAGAGGCTGGGCCGCGGGGGTGGCGCGAACCGCGCGTGCGGGTCCTGCCAGCCCGGCGCGTTCCATCCCGCGCCGCCGGGGCCGAACGCGCCCCAGCTACCGGGCTGTTTCGCGTTCGCGGGTCCCGATCCGGGCTGACCCGGACCAGTCTGGCCTGACCAGGCCGCATACGGTCCTGTCGCTCCAGGGCTTTGCCCGGGACCCGTCCACGGCGAACCCGGTCCCACACCTCCGGGCATACCGGCCGAAGGCGAGCCCGACCCCATACCCCCGGCTGCGCCTCCAGGACCAGCCCAGGGCGAACCCGGCCTTACGCTCCCGGCCGCGCCTCCAGGACCCGTCCACGGCGAACCCGGCCCTATGTTCCCCGGCATGCTCCCCTGACCGGCCGAAGGCGACCCCGGTCCTACGCCGCCGGGCGTGCCGGCCGGGCTGGCCCAGGGGGACACGAAAGTCGGACGGGCCGGCAGTGGCGTGGTCGGCGCGTTCTGCTCGACCGATCCGGACGAGGAAGCGGACCCCGCCGGTGCGGCTGACGCAGCCGGTTCGGTCTCGGTGGGCCCGGCCGGCTGGCCCGGCGCAGCAGGCTCGGCCGATCCGCTGGTCGCGGTCGGCACACTCGACCCGGCAGGCCCGGTTTCCGGCTCCGGGCGCGGGTCGCGCGGCTCGTCCTCCGCACCGCACGACCCCGCGTCCTTTTCCGCCATTCAGAGCTCCCCTTACCCGCTTCACAGAAGCGTTCCCGAGAACAAGGATGCGGCGGAATCCGTAAGAACGACGTAAGCCCGGCGGGCGACTGCGACCTGAGTCGTACCGCCGTATCCGCCGCAAGGGTGAGACGCTCCTGAACAGCCGATACGTATGGTTGGGTACGTGTTCGGCAGACTGCGCGCGTGGACCCGGCGCCACAGCAAGCTCGTGGACGCGTTCACGGCCTCCCCACTGGCGCTGTTGAGCCTGGTCACCGTCGAGACGTTCAGCCGGAGCAGCTCGGCCGGGGCTCGAATCGCCGGTGTGCCCGGCCTGCTGCTGCTGTCGGCGGCGCTCATCGTGCCGCTGATATGGCGCCGCGACCGTCCCCGTGAGGTGTTCGCGATCGTCGCCGCCGTCAGCTTCGTTCAGTGGCTGCTCGATATCGTCGTCATGCCCGCCAACCTCGCGGTGCTCGTCGCGCTGTACGTCGTCGTCTCGCGCTGCACACTCCCGTGGGCGCTGGCCGCAGGGGTGGTCGCCGAGCTCGGGCTGCTGCTGGCGATGCTGCGCTGGTCTCCCGACGCCTGGCGGGCATGGGTGTCGTCGTCGGCGTTCATCGTCGCCGTCTGGCTCGCCGGGATCTACGCCAACACCCGCCGCCGCTACGTGGAGGGCCTGGTCGAGCGCGCCGAGCGGGCCGAGCGGGAACGCGACCAGCAGGCGCGCATCGCGGCCGCCGCCGAGCGCGCCCGCATCGCCCGCGAGCTGCACGACGTGGTGGCGCACAACGTCAGCGTGATGGTCGTCCAGGCGGACGGCGCGACGTACGCCATCGACAGCGACCCCGAGCAGGCGCGGCGCGCGATGCAGGCGATCTCGGCGACCGGGCGGCAGGCGCTCGCCGAGATGCGCAGGCTGGTGGGCGTGCTGCGGCAGGACGCGGGCAGCCCGGCCGAGGACTACGCGCCGCAGCCCGGCGTCGCCCAGCTCGACGACCTGATCAAGCAGGTCAGGGAGTCGGGGCTGCCGACCGAGTTCACCGTGTCGGGCACCGTGCGGGCCCTGCCCGAGGGCGAGCAGCTCGCCGTGTACCGGATCGTGCAGGAGGCGCTGACGAACGCGCTCAAGCACGGCGGCCCCGGCACCCGGGCCTGGGTCGAGATGACGTACGGCAGGGGCGAGATCGAGCTGAGGATCAGCGACGACGGCAGGGGCGCCGCGGCGCCGCGCCTGGCCGGCGGGCACGGGCTGATCGGCATGCGCGAGAGGGCGGCGATGTACGGCGGGAGCGTCGAGGCGGCCCCCCGGCCGGGCGGCGGCTTCCGGGTGGTGGCCAGGATCCCCGTCGGGATGGCCGCGTGACACACCCGGGCACCCGGCCGCGTGACACCGTACGCGGCCCCGGGCGGTCACGGGGCCGCGTACGGTGGCGGGGATCTCGGCGACGACGAGCGGAGCGGAGCGGCAGTGATACGCGTCATGCTGGTGGACGACCAGGAGCTGGTGCGGACCGGGTTCCGGATGGTCCTCGGAGCGCAGCCGGACATCGAGGTCGTGGGCGAGGCGGCGGACGGGCTGGCGGCGGTCGAGACGCTGCGCACGGTCGAGGCGGACGTGGTCCTCATGGACGTCCGCATGCCGCGCATGGACGGCGTGGAGGCGGCCCGCGTCATCTGCGCGGAGTCCGACGGTCCGAAGGTGCTCATCCTGACGACGTTCGACCTCGACGAGTACGCGTTCGCCGCGATCAAGGCGGGTGCGGCGGGGTTCCTGCTGAAGGACGTGCCGCCGGCCGAGCTGGTCAGCGCGATCCGGTCGGTGCACTCCGGGGACGCGGTGGTCGCGCCGAGCACGACCCGCCGCCTGCTCGACCGTTTCGCCGTGCTCCTGCCGGAGGGGGACGCCAAGCGGCAGGCTGCGGACGTGCTGACGGCCCGGGAGCGCGAGGTGATGGTCCACGTGGCCCGCGGCCTGTCGAACGCGGAGATCGCGGCGCGGCTGCATCTGGCGGAGGCGACCGTGAAGACGCACCTCGGCCGCATCCTCGCCAAGCTGGGGCTGCGCGACCGGGCCCAGGTGGTCGTGTACGCGTACGAGACGGGCGTGGTCTGTCCCGATCATCCGCGGGGCTGACACCGGACTACCTCATCAGTCGCACACGTCCCGGCGGCCCCGCCTCGGGGCGCACCCCGAGAACGTCCGCGAGGCCGAGGAAACGCCCTGATCAGGGCCATAGCGTGGCGGCATGACCACGACAATCCAGGTTCGCACCGCGGTCGTCGCGCGGGGACTGACGAAGGTATACGGCGAGGGCGACGCGGCGGTGCACGCGCTGCGCGGCATCGACGTCGATTTCGCGGCGGAGGCGTTCACCGCGATCATGGGCCCGTCCGGCTCCGGCAAGTCCACGCTGATGCATTGCCTGGCCGGCTTGGACACCGTGACGGACGGCCGGGTGAGCATCGGCGGCGTCGAGATCACCGGTCTGAACGACAAGCAGCTCACGCTTTTGCGGCGCGAGCGCGTCGGTTTCATCTTTCAGGCGTTCAACCTGCTGCCGACGCTGACGGCCGAGCAGAACATCCGGCTTCCCCTGGAGATCGCGGGCCGCCAGGCCGACCAGGAGTTGTTCGACCGGGTGATCGAGACGGTCGGCCTGCGCGACCGTCTCAAGCACAAGCCGAGTGAGCTGTCGGGCGGCCAGCAGCAGCGCGTCGCCGTGGCGCGGGCGCTCATCAGCAAGCCCGAGGTGATCTTCGCCGACGAGCCGACCGGCAACCTCGACTCGCGCAGCGGCGCCGAGGTGCTGGCGTTCCTGCGCAGGTCCGTACGGGAGCTCGGGCAGACGATCGTGATGGTGACCCACGATCCGGTGGCGGCGTCGTACGCCGACCGCGTGGTCTTCCTCAGGGACGGGCTGCTGGTGCGCGAGGTCGAGCGGCCCACCCCGCAGACCGTGCTCGACACGCTGATGGCGCTGGAGGCCTGAGCCGTGTTCCGCACCACTCTCACCGGGCTCCTGGCGCACCGCGTGCGTCTGCTGCTCACCTGCCTGGCGATCGTGCTGGGGGTCGGGTTCATCGCGGGCACGTTCGTGCTCACCGACACCATGAACGCCGGGTTCGTCCAGTCGTTCGCCGCGGACGCCGACAAGGTGGACGTGGTGGTGACGCCCAAGGGCGGCGCCGGGCCAGACGAGAACCTGCCGGAGAGCGTGCTCGCCGCGATCAGGGCGGTGCCGGGCGTCAAGGACGCGCAGCCCATGGTGTCCGGGGACGTGCCGCTCATCGGCAGGGACGGCAAGGTCGTGGGCGACTACCCCACCGCCGGGGTGTCGATCCCCCCGAGCCGCATCAAGATCACCTCCGGCAGGGCGCCCTCCGCCGCCGACGAGGCGGTGCTCGACGAGGACACCGCCGAGACGCAGGGGTTCGCGCCCGGAGCCACCATCGCGGTGCTCGACCAGGCCGGCAAGCGGCAGGAGTTCCGCCTCGTCGGCGTCTTCGACGTGGGCCTCGACCAGGAGCTCGCCTACCGGGGCGCGGTCGCGTTCACTCCCGGCACGGCTCGGCGCCTCACCGGCGCCGAGGGCTTCACCGAGATCGACGTCCTCTCCTCGGGACCCTCGCCGGAGAGCCTGCGTACGGCCGTCGCGGCGGCCGTGGGCGACGCGAAGGTCGTCACCGGGCGGGAGCGCGCCGAGGAGCTGGCCCGGCGCAACCACATGGACACGTCCTCCTTCCGGCTGGGCCTGCTGCTGTTCGGCGCGGTCGCGCTGCTCGTCGCCGCGCTCGTCATCTACAACACCTTCAACATCCTGGTCGCGCAGCGGATGCGCGAGATGGCGCTGCTGCGCTGCATCGGCGCGACCAAACGGCAGGTCTTCGGCTCGATCGTGCTGGAGTCGGCCGTGGTCGGCCTGCTGTCGTCGGCGCTCGGCCTGCTGACGGGCCTCGGCCTCGGGGCCGCCGCGGTCGCCGTGCTGCGGGCCGTCGGCGCGGACATCCCCACGGGCACCGTGAGCCTGTCCCCGCTGACGATCGTCGTCGGCATGTGCACCGGCACCATCGTGACGATGGCCGCCGCCCTGCTCCCGGCGCGGCAGGCCACTCGCGTGCCGCCCCTCGCGGCGCTGCGCACGCAGGTCGAGGAGCACACCTTCCGCACCGGAGTCGTCCGGGTGGTCGTCGCCGCCCTGTTCGTGCTCGCCGGGGTCGGCCTCACCGCGGCGGGCGTGTCGCAGGGGCCGAGCCAGGAGGCGCTGCTGACGGTCATGGCGGGCGGCGTGCTGGTGTTCTTCGCGGTGCTCATCCTCGGCCCGGCGATCGTACGGCCGCTGAGCGGGCTGGCCGGCTGGGTGCCGGCGCGGCTGTTCGGCGTGCCGGGGCGGCTCGCCGTGGACAACGCGCGGCGCAACCCCAAGCGGGCGGCGACCACGACGGTGGCCCTGACCGTCGGCGTGACGCTGATGACGTTCATGGCGGTTTTGAGCTCCACGATGCGGACCACCGTGCAGGACCAGCTCGACCAGCAGTTCCCCGCCGACTACATCCTGTCCTCGCAGACGGGCACGATCCCCCGTCCGATCGCCGACACGCTGCGCGGGAGCCGCGAGCTGGCCACGGTGACCGAGTTTCGCGAGGAGAAGGCCAAGGTGAACGGCCGCGACTACAAGGTGGGCACGGTCACCCAGTCGGCCATCGGCACCGCCATCAAGCCGGAGGCGTCGTCCGGCACCATGGACGGCTTCGGCGCGGGCGACGTCGCGGTGGCCGACAACGTGGCCCGGGACCTCGGCGTCACGGTGGGCGACACCGTGACGGTCGCGTCGGGCGGGAAGAGCACCCCGCTCGAGGTCGTGGCGGTGCTGAAGTCCGACGTGTCGATGCTGCCGTCGTTCACCATGGCCGAGCAGAGCTTCGAGCGGCACTTCGGCCGGGTGGGCGACGCGCAGGTCCTGGTGAACGCCGCGGACGGGGTGGACCCCGGGCGGGCGCGCAAGATCGTGGACGACGCGACGGCGGCCTACCCCGCGGTCAAGGTCAGCAGCACCACCGAGATCCGCGGCCAGTTCGACGAGGCGCTCGACTCGATCCTCATGGTCGTCACCGGGCTGCTGGCCCTGGCGATTGTGATCTCACTGCTCGGCATCGCGAACACGCTGTCGCTGTCGGTCCACGAGCGCACCCGCGAGTCCGCGTTGCTGCGCGCCCTCGGCCTGACCCGGCCGCAGCTGCGCGGCATGCTCTCGGTCGAGGCGCTGGTCCTCGGCCTGGTGGGCGCGATCGTCGGCGTCGTGCTCGGCATCGCGTACGGCTGGGCGGCGACGGCGACGTTCACGGAGGACGTCTCCTTCCAGCTTCCGATCGTCCAGATCCTGGTCTTCATCGCGGCGTCGGGCCTGGCCGCGGTGCTCGCCGCGGTGCTGCCCGCCCGCCGCGCCGCCCGCGCCTCGGTCGTCGGTGCGCTGGCCGCCTCCTGACCGCCGTCCCCGGGCTTCGGGCCTGTACGGCGGTCGCCCGGGCCGCCCGCGTGAGCGGGTGACCCGGGCGGCGGGCCGGGCACCCACGCCGCCTCAACCATGCGGCGACCCGCCCAAGCTCAAGTGCGTCGTCGCAGTCACTCGGCGGCCCGTACGCCCCGAGCTTCACCGGCACCGGGGTGGCCTGGCCGCACGACGCCCGGCGATCGTCACCCGGAGACCCGCGGCGGGGAGGGATCGCCGGAGCGGGCCGGCGCCCCGGGCAGGATCCGGCGGAGGTGATGGTCGACGATCGCGGCCGCGTCGTCGACGCCGAGCTCCCCGAGTAACACGCCGTCGGCGAGACCACGCGCGAGGCCGAGCAGTGCGTGGGCCTCCGCGCCGGGATCGACGTCCCGGGCCGGGCCGGAGGCCGCCAGCAGCGCGGCGATCTCGCGATGGAGGCCGTCACCGCCGGCACGGTAGAGGTCGCGGATCTCCGGGTCGGCGACGGCCATGCTCACGAACGCGTGCCCGGCGAGCAGCGGGACCACAGCGGTCACGCCCAGTTCGACGATCGCGAGCAGCGCGCTCCGCAGCGTTTCCGCGGGGCCGCGAGCGTCCCGGACGGCATCGCGAACCCGGCGCTCGATCTCTCCCCTCAGGACCTGGGCACTGGCGCGCAGCAGATCGGCCTTCCCCGCGAAGTAGTGCTGCACGAGCCCTTTGGAGACGCCGGCCTCCTGTGCCACCCGCCCGATGGTCACTCCGGCCAGGCCGTCTCGCGCGCACAGCCGCAGGGCGGCCCGGGCGATCTCCTCCCGCCGAGCCGCGTGGTCGACCTGCTTCGGCACGACCCGCTCCCTCTTTCGCGATACGAACGTATTGTGATACTGATGCAATAGATCGTATCGGTGGCCGGTGGCGCGTCCGTCTTGTCGTACGTGGCCAGGGTGGCGGGAGGGTGTGGTCTCGGAGGTCGCACCCGTGGATGCGAGCCCACCCCGAGACCTCTGGCAGCCCGCCCGGATTGTGAAAGAGGAACGGAGCGGGGCGCAGACGAACGGAGGATCCGCAGGTGAACGAGGTTGTGCGGCCCAACATCGGGGCGCGGTTCCGCCGGCGCCGCCTCGGGCACTTCCGGGACGCGGCGGCCTACGAGCGCTACCGGCGGACGTACGACCGGGCCATGGCCGACCTCCCGCCGTGTGACGGAGTCCGGGACGTGCCGACCGGCTTCGGCACGGTCCGCGCCTACCGCTTCGGCCCGGACGGCGCCGACGCCGGAACGCCGCTCCTCCTGCTGCCGGGACGCACCGCGTCCAGCCCGATGTGGGCGCCGAACCTCGCCGGCCTCCGCGCCTCCGGCCGCGTCGTCTACGCGATCGACCTGCTCGGCGAGCCCGGCCTCTCGGTGCAGAGCAGGCCGTTCGCGAGCGCGGCCGACCACAGCGTGTGGCTCGCGGAACTCCTGACCGGGCTCGGCCTCGGCCGTGCGCACCTCCTGGGAGTGTCGATCGGCGGGTGGACCGCCGTCCAGCTCGCCATGCACGCCCCGGAGAAGGTCGCCTCCCTGAGCCTGCTCGATCCCGCCTGCCTGTTCGGCCGGATCACCTGGAAGGCGGTCGCCGTCTCGCTGGGAGCGGTGGGGCCGCTCCCCGAGCCGTGGCGCAGGCGACTGCTGCGCTGGATCTCCGGCGGGGCCGACGTATCAGCCGACGATCCGGTCGCCGCCCTGATCTCCGCCGGGATGCGGGACTTCGCCGCCTTCCTTCCCCCGCCCACGTACCCCTCGGACGAGAAGGTCGCCGCGGTCGGCGCACCGACCCTCGCCGTGATCGCCGGGCGCAGCATCATCCACAATCCGGGCAGGGCCGCGGAACGCGCCCGCCGGCTGCTCGCCCACGGCGTCGTCGAGCTGTGGCCGGACGCCTCCCACGCCCTCAACGGCGAGTTCCCCGAGCGGGTCGCCGCCCGGGTCCTCGGCTTCATCGAACGACTCGAGGCGGACGACGCGCTCCACGGCCCTCACTGACCGTCGTCGCCGCCGGGCCCGTGCACACCGCGCGGGCCACAGGCGGCGGCAGGGTGGTCACAGGCGGCGGCCCTGGCGGTCGATCACCACCGCGAAGACCCCCGTGACGTCCTCGTACGGCGGCTCCACGGCCATGTGACCCCGCTGGGCGTCGATCCACAGGACCTCGCCCCGGCAGTTGACGGCGTTCCACGCGTGGCTGCCTCCCCCGGCCCAGCGGGTGATCAGGACGGCAGCCGCGCCGTGACCGCCGAAGATCAGCCGCTGTGCGATGGCCACATACGCCCGGCGGCCGTGGCCCACGTATTCGAAGCGGTGCCCGAGCCACTCCTCGGCGCGGGCGACGCCCCCGGTCTCCCCGGTCAGCAGCGGGCGGCCCGCCCCGTCGTACTCCGGCTGCCTGCGCGCCGCCACGACCGGCTCGCCGTGCCAGGTGGACATCACCGACAGCGCGCAGTCCACGGCGTTGTTGGACCTGAACGCGTCCTCCGTCGGCCCTTCGGCGTTGATCAGGCGGATCCAGGTGCCGCGCGGGTCCGGGAAGCGCCCGCTCACCGCCTGCGCGAGGCTCGCCTGACCCTCCGGATCGGCTTCGGCCAGGCCGCCGGGCCTGCCGTACGGGCGGGTCTCCTCAAGGGGCCGCGGGCGGCGCGGGCCGTCCATCCAGTCGCGCTCGGTGTCGTCGCGCAGCACGGCCGACCAGAAGTCGTCGGCGTCCGCGAACTCGCCCGTCTCGTGGCCGTCGTCGGCGGTCCACGCGGGCGTCTCCTCGTGCCATGTGTCCCGGCCCGGGCCCGTCATCTCGGGCACCGCCTCGGAAATCGCCTCGGGAGCCGGTTCCCGGTGCGGTGCGCCCAGCCCGGCCCCTTTGACGGTGCCGTTCGGGTGTCCGTACCCCCATGCGTCGGCCGCCGTGGTGCCCGGCTGCACGAAGATCGCCGGGTCGGGCGCGGTCTCGGCGAGCCGCTCCTCCTGGCCGGCCCGGAAGACGACGCCGTCTTCCGCTTCGGGCAGCGCCTCGCCCGGCCGGTCGCTCCGGCCCACCGGATGTGCGGTCTCCTGCCATGGCTCCGGCGAGCCGGGCACCTCGGAGACGCCTGTGTCCCGGCCGTTCTCACCGGCCGCCGTGGCCGTCGGCGTCTCCTCTCCCGTGGCGTCGCCCCGCACGCCGCTGGCGGTCAGTTGACCTCCCACGTCATCGCCATGCACGCCAGCGGCAGCGGCCTGGCGGTCCCCCGGCTCAGCCGGGTCCTCGGCAGCACCCCGCACGCCGTTGGCGGCGGCCGCGTGATCTCCCACAACATCGCCACGCACGCCAGCGGCAGCAGGCTGGCGGGTTTCGAGCTCAGCCAGGTCCTCGGCGACGCCCCGCACGCCGGTGGCGGCGGCCTGGTGGCTCTCAGGCTCGGCCAAGTCCTCGGCGTCGTCCTCATGCTTGATGGCGGCGTCCGCCTCGGGGCCAGCCTCTGGAACGGCCGCCTCAGTCCCCGCCACCTCGTTCCCGGGAGCCGTCGGCCCAGTGGCCATCAGTCCTGCGCCCATCGGCCCGGCGGCCATCGACTCGGCACCCGTCGGCCCGGCGGCCATCGGCCCCGCAGGCTTCGGCGCGGCGGTCATCCGCTTCGCAGCCGTCGGCTCCGCCACGACCGCGAGGTCACCTAAGTCACGCGGGCCGGACTCCAGCGGACCCGGCTCCCCCGCGCCAAGGCTCCCCTGCTCCGGCTGACCTGCGGCAAAGCTCCCCTGGCCGGGCTCTCCTGTGGCGAAAGTCCCCGCGCCTGGCTCCCCCACAGCGAAGCTTCCCTGGCCCGACTCTCCCGCGCTCAGGCTTACTTGCCCCTGCTCCCCTACAGCGCAGTTCCCCTTGCCCGGGTCCCACAGGCGGGAGTCCGCCGGGGCGGGGCCGCCCGCGACGGGTTCTTCCGGCATCGACGGTGAGGCGTCCACGGCGGCGCCGACGGCGGTCCCCCCGGCCGCCGCTCCCGCCGCTTCCACCGCATCCGCTGACTCTCCCGGCGCGTCCTCGACGGCTGCGACGTCCGTGAGATCCGTGAGGTCTCCGGCGTTTGGAACGTTCTCCGCGCCCGTGGCGTCCATGTCGTGCCGGGCATCGGCGAGCGGCGTGGCGGAGACGATGTCCCAGGCGTCCGCCGCCCCCGCGAGACGCCCGGTCGGCGCGCCGGGGCCGTGGCCCCCGCGTACGCCGCTCTCGCCGTTCCTGGCGGCCGGCACCACCGGCATGGTCATCGTGTCCACACCCAGCGGCAGCGCCGCGATCCGCATATCCAGGCGGCGGTCGTCCAGTGAGGGAGCAGGCGCCTCCGCGGCCTGCTCGTAATCCCGCCATCGCCGGCCGTCGGCCGTCACGACCGGGTTGTACACACCGGACGGCAACCGCCACCTCGCATGCCGGCGCGCCCTCTCCTGGTTCACGCGCTTGGCCCCCCTCCTCGCGCACATCAGGGTGCCGATGGTAGAGGCGGGCCGTCCGGGGCACGGCGGGTTTTCCCAACTCCAGACCCGGCTTCCCCGCCCGGGCCGTCAGCGGGCCGTGACCGTGATCGTGTGAAAGCCGGTGGCGCCGTCGGGGGCGGGCGGGGCCTCCTCCGCGGTCTGCGTGTAGCCGGTCGCGTCGGTGGCCCGCACGGAGATCGTGTGCCGGCCCGGCGTGAGATCCAGGTCGAGCGACCATTGCCGCCAGGTGTCCGGGCCGGGGACGTCGGCGAGTCTCGCCTGCCGCCACGCGCCGCCGTCCACCCGCACCTCGACCGCGTCGATCCCGCGGTGCTGGGCCCATGCGACGCCCGCCACGGTCGTACGGCCCGCCGCGACCTCGCTGCCGTCGCGTGGCACGTCGATCCTGGATTGCGTCTTGATCGGGCCTTTCGGGGCCCAGCCGAGCGGTGTCCAGTAACCCTCGTCCTGGTCGAACCGGGTGACTTTGATCTCGGTGACCCACTTCGTCGCCGACACGTATCCGTACAGTCCGGGCACAACCTGGCGGACCGGGAAGCCGTGGGCCTCCGGGAGCACCTCGCCGTTCATGGCGACGGCGAGCAGCGCGTCGCGGCCGTCCATGACGACGTCGATCGGGGTGCCGCAGGTCCAGCCGTCATCCGAGACGCTGAGCAGCATGTCGGCCTCGCGGCGGATCCCTGCTTCGCGCAGCACGTCGGCGAGCCGGGCGCCGAGCCAGCGGGCGTGGCCCGCGTACGGCCCGCCGACCTCGTTGGACACGCAGGTCAGCGTGACGTCCGCCTCAATCATGGGGCGTTTGAGCAGGTCGGCGAAGGTCAGCTCGACCGGTCTGTCCACGAGCCCGTGGATCTTCAGGGTCCAGCGGGCCGGGTCCACCGACGGAACGACGAGCGCGGTGTCCACGCGGTAGAACTCCGCGTTGGGCGTGACGAACGGCGTGAGGCCGGGAATGCGCAGGTCCGCTCCGGCGGGGATCGGCGCGGCCGGGCGCGCCGGGCGCGGCAGCATCCTGGCCACCCCGCGACGGGCCAGTTCGGCGTCCTTGCTGCTCGACAGCAGCCATCCGCCGAGTCCGGCGACTCCCGCCACGACGACGCCCGCGGCGGCCCCGGTCAGGAGCCTGCGCCGGTCGAAGGTGTACGGCTCGAAGTCCGGCCCACCACCGAACGGCCCGGAGCCCGGCCCCATCTCCGGCCCTGTTCCCGACGCCGCGCCCGTCCCCGTTCCCAGGGCCACGCCCGGCACTGTCCCCCGCGCCGAGCCGGGCCTTGCTCCCGGCTCCATCCCCAGGGCCGCACTTGACCTTGCTTCCGTCCCCGTTCCCGACGCCGCGTCCGCCCCTGCGCCCGTCCCCGTTCCCAGGGCCACGCCCGGCGCTGTCCCCCGCGCCGCGCCCGTCCCTGCTTCCGGGCTTGTTCCCGGCAGCATGACGGGCGGCATGCCAGCCCCGGACCCGGTCCCACGGGCCTCTTCCCGCGCGCCCGCGCCTGTCGTGCCCTCGTCCGGCGCGGACGTCGTCAGGACCGTGCCGCTCAAAACCGAGCCACCCGGAGCCGAGCCACCCGGGACCGACCCGCGAGCGGCCCGGTCGGCGGCCCGGCTGGCGGCCCGGCTGGCGGCGACGTACTCCTCCTCGCCGCTGCTCAGGGCGCGGCGCCGCAGGCGCGACAGGGTCCACGCGCCGGCCGCGGCGCCCACGAGCGAGGGCAGCACGTGCGCCACTCCGGCGTCGGGCCGGGACAGCGCCGCGGCGGCGCCGACGAGGCCGAACGCGGCCACGCCCAGTGTGCCGTACGCCACCCGGCGGCGGGCGAGCAGGCCGAGACCGGCCGCGACGAACGCCAAAGCGACGACGATGCCGCCGAGCAGGACCGGCTTGTCGTACGAGCCGAAGGTGCGGATCGCCCAGTCCTTGAGCCAGCCGGGGGTGGTGTCGACCATCACGCCGCCCACGGCGACGACCGGCGCCGCGCCGGGGTCGATCATGCCGGCGACGATCTGCGCCGCCCCGAGCGCCACCGCCCCGCCGACGAGGCCGGTCAGCGCTGCCGCCCAGGCGGGCATGCGGGTGCCTGCTGCGTTCACATTACGAACGTACGCCCGGCCGCCCGCCGGGGTCTTACGGCGAGATTACGAGACGACCTCGGCGATCACCGGGGCGAGCGCGCGGAACGCCTTGCCCCGGTGGCTGATCGCGTTCTTCTCCTCGGCCGTCATCTCGGCGGTGGTGCGGGTCTCGCCGTCCGGCACGAAGATCGGGTCGTAGCCGAAGCCGCCGGTGCCGCGCCGTTCGCGGATGAGGTGGCCGTGCACGGCCCCCTCCACCACGTGCTCCCGTCCGGTCGGCAGCGCGAGGGCGGCCGAGCAGGCGAAGTGGGCCTGGCGGCGGCCGTCCGGCACGTCGGCGATCTGCGCGAGCAGCAGATCGAGATTGGCGTCGTCGTCGCCGTGGCGGCCCGACCAGCGGGCGGAGAAGATGCCGGGCATGCCGTTCAGCGCGTCCACGCACAAGCCGGAGTCGTCGGCGACGGCGGGCAGGCCGCTGGCCGCGGCGACCGCGCGCGCCTTGAGCAGCGCGTTCTCCGCGAACGTGAGCCCGGTCTCGGCGACGTCGCCGACGTGCGGGAACGCCTCCAGCCCGACGAGCTCGACCGGCACCCCGGCGTCGGCGAGGATCCGGCGCAGTTCGACGACCTTCCCGGCGTTCCGGGTGGCCAGGACCACCTTGTTCATGCTGTCGTTCTCCCGTGAATCAGGCGAGGGCCTCGGCCTGCAGGCGGGTGAGCTCCGCGCAGCCGGCCGCGGCCAGGTCGAGCAGGCCGTTGAGGGTCGCCCGGTCGAACGGCGTCCCCTCCGCGGTGCCCTGAACCTCGACGAAGTCACCTCTGCCGGTCATCACCACGTTCATGTCGGTCTCGGCCTTGACGTCCTCGCTGTAGTCGAGGTCGAGCATGGCCTCGGTGCCGACGACGCCGACCGAGACGGCGGCGACGGAGTTCACCAGCGGGTCGCCGGGGCACATCCGGCGCTGCCGCATCCAGGTGATCGCGTCGGCGAGGGCGACGTACGCGCCGGTGATGGCGGCGGTGCGGGTGCCGCCGTCGGCCTGCAGCACGTCGCAGTCGAGCAGGATGGAGTTCTCCCCCAGGGCCTTGTAGTCGACGCAGGCCCGCAGGGACCGGCCGATCAAGCGGGAGATCTCATGGGTGCGCCCGCCGATCTTGCCGCGGACCGACTCGCGGTCGGTGCGGGTGTTGGTCGACCGGGGCAGCATCGCGTACTCGGCCGTCACCCAGCCGAGACCGCTGCCCTTGCGCCAGCGGGGCACGCCGCTCTCGACGGTGGCGGCGCACAGCACCTTGGTGCCCCCGAACTCCACCAGTACGGAACCCTCCGCGTGGGCGAGCCAGTTCCGGGTGATGGTCACGGGGCGAAGCTGGTCGGAACGGCGACCATATGAACGAGCCATACGGGTCACCCTAGGTCATACACGGCCCCGCTCCGCGCCAACTCCATCGGACCGGCGAAGCCGCCGCGCGAGGCGTCCTCCAGGATGCGGGACTTGTCGTACCACGGGACGAGATGGGTGAGGACGAGCGCGCCGGCCTCGGCGCGGGCGGCGTGCTCGGCCGCCTGCCTGCCGCTCAGGTGCAGGCCCGGGGTCAGGCCCGGCTCGTCGAGGAAGGACGCCTCGCACAGCAGCACGTCGGCCTCGTTGGCCAGCTTCACCAGCTCGGCCGACTCGCCGGTGTCCGCCGAGTACGCGACGGACCTGCCCCGGTGGGAGACGCGGAAGCCGTAGGTCTCAACGGGGTGGTTCATCGGGGCGGCCGTCACCTCGAACGGGCCGACGTGCCGGGTGCCGGGCGACAGCCGTACGAAGTCGAAGGATTTCTCGAGCACGGGCTCGTCCGGCATCGCGTACGCCGCGTTGAGCCGTTTGGAGGCGCCCGCCGGGGCGTGGACGGGCACCTTCGGCAGGGGGCCGTCCGGGGTGTAGGTGCGCACGACGTGGTAGGCGCACAGGTCGAGGCAGTGGTCGGCGTGCAGGTGGGACAGGAGGATGGCGTCGACGTCGTAGAGCCCGGTGTGCCGCTGGAGCGCGCCCAGCGAGCCGTTGCCGAAGTCCATCAGCAATCGGAAGCCCTCGGCCTCGAAGAGGTAGCAGGAGGCCGGACTGTCGGGGCCGGGAAAGCTGCCCGAGCATCCGATGATCGTCAGTTTCATCGAGAACTCCCTACGCCGGTGACGTCGCCGATGCCGGGGGCGGTCCGCTCCACCGACTGGAGCTCGGGACCGAGGAAGCGCTGGCCGAGCCGCTCGAACAGCTCGGTGTCGCCGGTCGCCCGGAAGCGGTGCGTGGGCCGGCCCGCCCCGTTGGACAGCCCGCGGTCGTGCAGGATCCGGTAGACGTCCTTGGCCGTCTCCTCGGCGCTGGACACCAGCGTGACCTCGTCGCCTGCGACGTACGACAGGGCGCCGGTGAGCAGCGGGTAGTGCGTGCAGCCGAGGATGAGCGTGTCGCAGCCCGCGTCCCGGATCGGTTTGAGGTAGCCCCCGAGCACCTCGATGAGCTCCTCGCTCATCGTCTCGCCCCGCTCGACGAACTCCACCAGCAGGGGGGCGGCCACCGCGACCAGCTCGACGTCGGGGGCGGCGGCGAAGGCGTCGTGGTAGGCCATCGACTCGATGGTGGCCCGCGTGGCGATCACGCCGACCTTGCCGTTCCTGGTGGCCCGCACGGCCCGCCGCACGGCGGGCTGGATCACCTCGACGACCGGGACGTCGTAGCGCTCCCTGGCGTCCCTGAGCACGGCCGAGCTGGCGCTGTTGCACGCGATGACCAGCATCTTCACGTCGTGCTCGGCCAGGTGGTCCATGACCTCAAGCGCGTAGGCGCGCAGCTCGGCGATGCTCTTGGGCCCGTACGGCTGGTGGGCCGTGTCGGCCACGTAGAAGATCGATTCGTGGGGCAGCTGGTCGATGATCGCCCGGGCGACCGTCAGGCCGCCCACGCCGCTGTCAAAGATCCCGATCGCCCTTGAGTTGTCCGGCACGCTTCCCAAGGTTAGGGGAACGTTCCCCGCCGATCAGGGTAAGAATGCTCACAACGCGGCGGGCGTCAGCCCCGGCCGAGGCGTGCGAGCTGGCGTGACTGGGCGACCAGACGGCCCGCCGAGTCCCACACCTCGACCTCCTCGTCGAACCAGCCGTCGCTGATCAGCCGCCCGCTGCCGAGCAGGGTGAGCCATCCCGGCGCGGGCAGGGCGCGCAGGTGCCAGGTCAGCTCCACCGTCGGGGCCCATCCCCGCGCGCCCGCCGAGAACACGACCGGCGGCAGCGCGTCGACCGCCAGCGCCAGCACGTACGGGTCGGGGTCCTGCGGCTCGGCCAGCCGGAAGTACGCCCGCGACTCGGGCCGCCCGGTCGGCTTGCCCGTCAGCCAGCCGATGGTGGGCGGGTCGAACGCCAGCTCCATCCGGGCGCTGAGGTTCATGTTCGACTCGGGCTTGGGCTCGGGCAGGCGCACGCAGTCCGCCAGATCCGGCATGGCGGCCGACGGGCCGTCCGCCCAGTCGGGGACCGCCTCGCCGTCCAGCGTCGCGGTCGTGACGAGCATCTCGATGAACGACTGGCCGTCCTGCACGAGCCGCGCCCGGGTCATCGCCGCCGTACGGCCCGCCTTGAGCGGTTCGAGGAGCACCCTGGCCGGGCCGGGCCGGGCCACCCGCAGAAACTGGGCGCTGGTGGAGACCGGGTGCGCGTGCGGCGAGGCGTCCACCACGGCGCGCAGCATCGTGGCCATGAGGTAGCCGCCGTTGAGCGGCCCTCCGATGGAGTATCCGTCGTCGAGACACACGTCGTAGGTGGTGTCGTCGACCCGGATCGCCTGCGTGGCCTCGTCGAACTTGGTCATGCGCTCCTCGCCGCTCTACCGAATTTTGTTCTGGTCATTACTGTAGCGTGGCGCTCGGACCGCCCGCGCCGGGGCTCGCGGTAACACGCGGGCCCGCGGTGACGCGCGGGCGGTAACGCGCGGGCCCGCGGTGACGCGCGAGGGCGGGCGGTAAGCGGGTTGCAAGCGCGGCGCTAGCGGCCCGGCCTACCGTCGCGGCGTACCCGACGACGACGCAGGTGAGTGAGCCCATGTCCCCCGACGCCCCCCGCAACGGCCCCTGGAATCCCCGGGACGAGCAGGACTTCGACCGCACCATCGCCTACCGCGTTCCCCGCGCCGCCGTGGACGAGGCCCGCACCGTGCGGCTGCCGTCCTGGAGCGAGCAGGAGGAGATCGGCTCCGCCACCGTGGTCGCCCCGCCGCCCCCGGAACGGGGCCGGCGCGGGCGCGGCTGGATCATCGCGCTGGTGGCCGCCGTGCTCGTCGGCGTGGTCGGCGGGGGTGGTGTGTGGGCCGCCTCGAAGCTCAGCGGCGGCGGCACCCAGCCGCAGGACGTGCTGCCCGCGAACGCGCTCGCGTACGTGCGGCTCGACCTCGACCCGTCGGCCGGGCAGAAGCTCGCGCTGTTCGGCATCGCCCGCAAGTTCTCCGCCACCCGCGACTCCTTCGCCGGGGACGACCCGCGCGAGGCCCTCGTCGCCGCGCTGCGGAAGGACGCCCCGGGCCTGTCCGGGATCGACTACGCCAGGGACGTCGAGCCCTGGCTCGGCGACCGCGTCGGCCTCGCCGTGCTGCCCGCCGACGGCGGCGGCGAGCCCGTCGGGGCGCTCGCCGTACAGGTGAAGGACGAGGCGGCGGCCCGCACCGGCATCGCCAAGCTGGGCGTCGGCGGCGAGAAGGGCGGCCTGGCGTTCCGCGACGGATACGCCATCATCGCCGCCGGCCAGAAGCTGGCCGACGAGTACGCCGCCGCGCCGCCGCTGTCCGGCGAGCCGCGCTTCGCCGGCGACCTGCGGGCGCTGGGCGAGCCGGGCGTGCTGTCGTTCTGGATGGACCTGGAGAAGATCGCCGGTGCCCGCTGGGGCGAGGCCGCCTCTGCGCCCGTGCTGCGGCAGGTCAAGGGCATGCGGTTCGCCGGGGCCCTCCGGTTTTCCGGCGACTACGCCGAGCTGGCCGGCATCACCCGGGGCGGGGCGGTTCCGGGGGTCCGGCCCGAGCCGGTGAAGATCGGCGAGCTGCCCGCCTCCACGGTCGCGGCCGTCTCGATCTCCGGACTGGGCGACCTGCTGCGCGAGCAGTGGCCGTCCATCGAACAGGCGGCCACCGGGACTGCGATCTCGTCGGGTGGCGGGGTGATCAGGGAGACCCTCGACCAGGCGCGGACGCGGTACGGCCTGTCCCTGCCGGACGACCTCGTGACGCTGCTGGGCCGCACCCTCACCCTCGCCCTGGACGAGCGTGACCTGGACGGCGCGCTGCCCCGGGTGGGCGCGGTGATCACGACGGACACCGCGAAGGCGCGCGAGGTGGTGGACCGGCTGACGGCCCACCTGAACGGCATGGAAAGGCCCGCCGACATCGCCACGGCCGAGGGCGACGGGCGGTTCCTGATCGCCGGCACGCAGGAGTACGCCGACGCGCTGAAGGGCGGCGGCACGCTCGGCGAGAGCGAGACCTTCACGCTCGCCGTCCCGGACGCCGCCGACGCCACCTACGCGGTGTACGCCGACCTCGACCGGCTGGAGAAGCTGTATCTCGACGGCCTGCCCGTCCAGGCCCGCGCCGACGTGGAGAAGCTGCGGGCGATCGGCCTGAGCGGCACCCACGGCGGGGACGGCTCGACCTTCACCCTCCGGGTCGTGTTCAACTGATCCCCCATGCTCCGGCTCACCCGGCCCGAACCGGGTCTCCGGCCCACCCACGCCGGAGCGGGCGGGTGAGCCGGTCGATCTTTCCCGGGATCAGGCCCAGAGCTGGCCTTCGAGGCGGTCCTCCGCCTCGTCGAGCGTCCCCTCGTAGGCCCCGGTGGACAGGTATTTCCAGCCGCCGTCGGCCACGATGAACACGATGTCGGCCCGCTCCCCCGCCTGGACGGCCTTGCGGGCGATGCCGAGGGCCGCGTGCAGGGCGCAGCCGGTCGAGATGCCCGCGAAGATGCCCTCCTCCGCCAGCAGCTCACGCGTACGGCGCAGCGCGTCGGCCGAGGTCACCGAGTAGCGGGTGGTCAGCACCGACGGGTCGTACAGCTCGGGCACGAACCCCTCGTCCACGTTGCGCAGGCCGTAGACCAGCTCGCCGTACCGCGGCTCGGCGGCCACGATCTTGACGTCCGGCACGTGCTCGCGCAGGTAGCGGCCGACGCCCATGAGCGTGCCGGTCGTGCCGAGCCCGGCGACGAAGTGGGTCACGGTCGGCAGGTCCTCGAGGATCTCCGGCCCGGTCGACTCGTAGTGGGAGCGCCAGTTCGCGGGATTGCCGTACTGGTAGAGCATCACCCAGTCGGGATGCTCGGCGGCCAGTTCCTTGGCCACCCGCACCGCCTCGTTGGAGCCGCCCGCGGCGGGCGAGGAGATGATCTCGGCGCCCCACATGCGCAGAAGCTGGCGGCGCTCCTCCGAGGTGTTCTCCGGCATGACGCAGATCAGCCGGTATCCCTTGAGGCGCGCCGACATCGCGAGCGAGATGCCGGTGTTGCCGGAGGTCGGTTCGAGGATCGTGCAGCCCGGGGTGAGCAGCCCGTCCTTCTCCGCCTGCTCGATCATCCACAGCGCCGGGCGGTCCTTGACCGACCCGGTCGGGTTGCGGTCCTCCAGCTTCGCCCAGATCCGCACGTCGGGGGACGGCGAGAGCCGGGGCAGGCCCACCAGCGGGGTGCGCCCGACCGAGTCGATCAACGAGTCGAAGCGCATTTAGCGCGCTCCGCCCGCGACGGCGGGGAGCACGGTCACGGTGTCGCCGTCGGAGACGGGGGTGCCGAGCCCGCCGAGGAAACGCACGTCCTCGTCGTTGAGGTAGACGTTGACGAATCGGCGCAGCCCGGACTCGTCCACCAGCCGGTCCTTCAGACCGGGGTGGCGCGTCTCCAGGTCGCCGATGAGCTCTTCGAGAGTCGCTCCCTGGGCGTTGACCGCCTTGGCGCCACCGGTGTAGCTGCGGAGGATGGTCGGAATGCGGACCTCGATGGCCATCTCGGCTCAATCTCCTTGGTCAGTGGTCGTCATGATGGTGGGGCGTTCACCTGAGTGAAACATGGGCAGGCTGGAGTGGATTCCAGCGATCTTTCCCCCCGGCGGGGCCGTACGGGGCGCCTCCGCCGGGCAATCGGGTCAGCGACAGTCGTAGACGACGACAGAAGGCGTGTGCGCGAAGAGGAACGCCTGCACAGGAGACTCCGGGCGTGCCCGGCACAAAAGGACAGCCGGTGACGACACGGGACGAGCGTCATCGTTGGGCATAACTTAAGTTTAACCGTAGGACTCTACGATCTTGACTTCCTCCTCGGTTACGACACCGTCCACGATCCGGAAGGACCGAAACGGCGTCTCCTCCTCGGAGGCGGTCGACACCAGCACGTAGTGGGCGTCGGGCTCGGAGGCGTAGCTGATGTCCGTGCGGGAGGGGTACGCCTCGGTGGCGGTGTGGGAGTGGTAGATCACGACCGGGACCTCGTCGCGGTCGTCCATCTCCCGCCACACGCGCAACTGCTCCATCGAGTCGAAGCGGTAGAACGTCGGGGAGCGCTCGGCGTTCTCCATCGGAATGAACCGCTCGGGGCGGTCGGACCCGGCGGGCCCCGCCACCACGCCGCACGCCTCGTCCGGGTGGTCGGCCCGGGCGTGGGCAACGATCTTGTCGACCAGTTCGCGTGAGATCGTCAGCATGCTCGGAACCTACCAAAGCGCCCTGACGAGGGTGTCCTGCAGGTAGGTCAGCCAGTCATAGGTCACGAACGCCGGATAGCGGGGGTCGTCCTCGGACATCGAGGCGATCTCCTCGTGGACCTCCTCGGTCACCTCCAGCCGCACGCCGAGCGCGAGGCGCACGTCGTTCAGCGCCCGCAGCCACGCCTGCGCCTGCTCCGGCGTCAGCACGAGCCGCCCCGGCACCGCCGTCTCGAGCAGCGTCGTCGCGTCGGCCCGCTTGCCGTCCCGCAGCGTGGCCTCCGTGTAACGCCGGAACTCCCGCGCCGCCTCCTCGTCGTCGGCGTACGCCGAGGGGAACAGGCGCGCGAGCACGGGGTCGGCCGGCGGGGCCGCCGAGCCGATGCCGAGGGCGCGCTCCAGCGGGTCGTCGCCGGTGGCGCCCGGCTCGACCAGCCCGAGCACCTGCGACACCAGTGACCGGAGGATCGACACCTCGCCCGCGTCGAGATGGACGGTCACCCCGTCGCGCGTCGCCCGAAATCCCGTGCTCATCACTTGTCCTGCTGAACGGTCGCCCACAGGCCGTAGGAGTGGAGGATCTGCACGTCCCGCTCCATCTCCTCCCGGGTGCCGCTGGCGACGACGGCCTTCCCCTTGTGGTGGACGTCCATCATCAGCTTCTCGGCCTTCTGCCGGGGATAGCCGAACACGGTCTGGAAGACGTACGTGACGTACGACATCAGGTTGACGGGGTCGTTCCACACGATCGTGAGCCACGGCAGATCGGGGCGCACGTCCGACGACGGACGCTCGACCTCGGCTGGAGCAGTGCTACCCACGTAACCATCCTGCACCACGTCCGTCGTAGTCTTCGACACGTGCGCACGACCACGGGCACGGCCCTGCTGACGGACCAGTACGAACTGACCATGCTTCAGGCCGCACTGGCGAGCGGCGCCGCGCACCGGCGGGCGGTCTTCGAGGTGTTCGCCCGGCGGCTGCCCGGAGGACGGCGCTACGGCGTGGTCGCCGGCACCGGGCGGTTCCTCGACGCGCTGGAGAGCTTCCGCTTCGAGGAGCGGGACATCGAGTTCCTGCGCTCGCGCGGGATCGTGGACGAGCCCACCGCCGAGTTCCTCGCCGGCTACCGCTTCTCCGGCAACGTGTACGGCTACCGCGAGGGCGAGGCGTTCTTCCCCGGATCACCGATCCTCGTGGTGGAGGGGACGTTCGCCGAGGCCGTGCTGCTGGAGACCGTGGCCCTGTCGATCCTCAACCACGACTGCGCGATCGCCGCCGCCGCGTCCCGGATGGCCCAGGCCGCCGGCGACCGGCCGCTCATCGAGATGGGCTCGCGTCGCACCCACGAGCACGCCGCGGTCGCCGCCGCCAGGGCCGCCTACCTGTGCGGCTTCGCCTCCACGTCCAACCTCATGGCCGGTCTCACGTACGGCGTGCCGACCGCGGGCACCGCCGCCCACGCGTTCACCCTGCTGCACGACTCGGAGGAAGACGCCTTCCGGGCCCAGCTCGAGTCCCTCGGGCTCGGCACCACCCTGCTCATCGACACCTACGACGTGGCGAAGGCCGTGCGCACCGCCGTCGAACTGGCCGGTCCCGATCTCGGCGCGGTGCGCATCGACTCCGGCGACCTGGCGGTCGTGGCCGTCGAGGTGCGCCGCCTGCTCGACGAGCTGGGCGCCAAGCGCACGCGGATCGTCGTCACCAGCGACCTGGACGAGTTCGCGATCGCCGCGCTGGCCGCCGCCCCGGTGGACGCCTACGGCGTCGGCACCGCCCTGTCCACCGGCTCGGGGCACCCGACGGCCAGCCTCGTCTACAAGCTGGTCGCCCGCGAGGATCACTCGGGGGCGCTCCAGCCGGTCGCCAAGGCGTCCGTCGGCAAGCCCAGCGTCGGCGGGCGCAAGTGGGCCTACCGCAGGATCGGCGACGGCGTCGCGACCGCCGAGGTGATCACCCGCGAGCCGGTGGAGACGGACGGCCGCCCGCTGCTGGCCGAGCTCGTCCGGGACGGCGAGGTCGTGGGCCGCGAACCCCTGGACGCGGCGCGCGAACGCCACCGGGCGACCTTGGCCGAGTTGCCGCTGGAGGCCCACAGCCTCTCCCCCGGAGACCCCGCAGTCCCTACTATCTTCAAGTGATCGCGGAAGACCGGCGCATGAGGACGACGCCGGTCTTCCGCGATCGCCACTGTGAGGTGACTCCATGAAGACCGCGCTCATCGTCGTGGACGTGCAGAACGACTTCTGCGAGGGCGGCAGCCTGCCGGTCGGCGGCGGCGCCGAGGTGGCCGCCGCGATCAGCCGCCACGTGCACGAGCACGCGTACGACCACGTGGTCGCCACCCGCGACTACCACGTCGATCCCGGCGCCCACTTCGCGGCCGAGCCCGACTACGTCGACTCCTGGCCGCCGCACTGCGTGGTCGGCACCTCCGGCGCGGACTTCCACCCGGCTTTCGACACCGCGAAGGTCGAGGAGGTCTTCAGCAAGGGCGCGCGGCAGGCGGCCTACAGCGGCTTCGAGGGCGCCACCGCGGACGGCGTCGGCCTGGCCGACTGGCTGCGCGAGCGCGGCGTCGAGTCGGTGGACGTCGTCGGCATCGCCACCGACCACTGCGTCCGGGCCACCGCACTCGACGCCGCGGCGAACGGCTTCACCGTACGGGTCCTGCTGGGCCTCACGGCCGGCGTGGCCAGGGAGACGACCGAGGCGGCACTCGCCCGCCTCGCCGAGGCCGGTGTGGAGCTCACCGGAGAGCCGGTCCTGCGCGCCTGAGGGAGCCTCCGGCCGGGTCTGATCCCCCGTTCCTGTCAGCCGTACGGCGACGCGCGCCCGGGGCCCGGTCCGGGGCCCGTCGCGCCCCGATCCGCGCCTTCGCCGTCGGCGGTTCGATCCGGCCGGTTCGGTTTCGGCCCCGTACGGCCGCGGGCCGAGCACTCGCGCCGGGCGAGCCGATGCGGCCGGGCGCGTGAGCCTGGGCGGACCGGTCTAGCTGGACGCATGAGGTTGGGCGGACCGATCTGGCTGGACGCATGAGGCCGGGCGGACGGACGAGCACAGTCGCTCAGCCGTTCGCGGGCCGTGAGGGCACGACGTTCGGGGGCATGCGCGATCACCGTCGCCCGCTTGCCGCTCACCTGGCGGCGGGGACACACCCCTCGCGCGGCAGGAAGTCAACGCCTTCACCACGTAGTGTCATAGGTGTATTACTCACAGCGACGACTCTTCGTGGAGGGGCGGCCCCGATGTTCGCGTTCCTGCTCGGCCTCACTTGGCTCGTCCTGACCCCGATCTGCGTCTGGCTGCTCTTCGGCCGCGGCCACAAGGGCATGCTGCGCGTCACGGGGGCGCTGACGCTCGCGGCCCTGCAGGCGGTCACGATGATCGCGGGATTCACGCAGGAGTCCGCCCGGATCCCCGCCCGGACGATCGCTGAGCGTGACCCGCGCGCCGACGCCGACCACGCGGCGGGCCTCCCGGCCACGCCCGCCCCGGCGGCGACCGCGGCGCCGTCACCGCGCAGCACTCCCGCCTGCGATCCCCGCATTCCCAACCCCGAGGCCGTACGACTGTCGTTCCAGGGCAGGGCCCTACACGGCCTCACGGTCTACTGGCCCGCGTCGCCCGCGCAGTGCGACACCGCCACGGTCGCCGTTCAGCAGGCCGGGCGTCGGCTGCGCATCTTCGTGCAGGAGGGCGTCGCGGCGCGGCAGCACGAGGGAGCGCACCACGTCCCCGTACGCGTGGAGCGGGGCATGGCGTCCCTCACCCTCCGGCTCAGCGCCGTCACCCGGCACCACCGGCGTTACGTGGCGATCAACGGCCACACCGGTGACAGGATCCCCTTGCGCTCCCGCGTCTCCTAGAGCATCGGCGACGAGGTGAATAGAACGCCCACCGCAAATCCACGGAAAATAGGGCGCGAAGCACAGAACGCACATAACGTGGTGAATCTTTGTGACACCGATAACAGGAATTCTTGACCACAGGACGGAGCCTCCAGAAAATCACCGCGGATTCCTCGCCTCCAGCCGGCTTCCGAGCTGATAGCAATTACCTCCGCGCACGCGCAGCGCATCCACTTTCCCCCCAGCGAGCCTCGGCTACGCTGCGAGCAGCATCGGAGGTCACTAATGTTGACGCTCGAGGAACGCGTCGAACGCCTGGAGCAAGAGGTAATGGATCTCGGCAGGAGCGGCCGTCTGAACACGACAACACGCGCTTACGACGCGCAGCAAATGATCTGGGCCAAAGTCGACGCGATCGGCGAGCGGCTCACGCGGGTCGAGCAGATATGCGAGCAGACACAAACGGACATCGGCGTCCTCAAGAGCCAGATGGCCGCCGCCAACCGCCGGTTCGACCGCGTCGACAGGGAGATCAGCCGATTGGATCGGCGCATCGACGGGCTCAGCGGTCGTGTGGACACCCTCACCACCCGAGTCGACGATCTCACCAATCGAGTCGACACCCTGACAGACCGGGTGGACGGCCTCACCACCCGCGTCGATGACCTCACTATCCGAGTCGACACCCTCACGGAACGGGTGGATGGCCTCACTATCCGAGTCGACACCCTCACGGAACGGGTGGATGGCCTCACTATCCGAGTCGACACCCTGACAGACCGGGTGGACGGCCTCACCACCCGCGTCGATGACCTCACCAACCAGGTCGCCACCCTGACCACCCGAGTCGACAGCCTCACCGAACGGATGGGCGACCTCACCACCCGCGTCGACGGCCTCACCGACCAGGTCAAGACAGTCAGCCGTCAGATGGACACGATGGCGGCGACCAACGCCGCGATGTTCAAACTGGTCCTGGACCGGTTGGACTTCCTGTCCGCACAAACACGACCGACTGGCAGCCGGGAAGTCCCCGAGGCAGACAGCGACGGCGCCCGGGCAAGCGTCTAGTCTGACGAACCTCCGGCGTGCACGTAGGCCCTCGGTTCGCTGTCCTAACCGAGCGACGAACCGAGGGCCTTGACGAGTCACCTGCGCTGGGTGGCCCACTTACGAATCATCGCGATGCGCTCGCGGACCTGTTCCGCCGTCGCCTGGGCGATGGCGGGGCCGCCGCAGGCCCGGCGCAGCTCGGCGTGGATGACGCCGTGCGGCTGGCCGGTGCGGTGGTTCCACGCGCCGACCAGGCCGTTCAGCTCCCGGCGGAGCTCGGCGAGCTGCTCGTGCGGCGCGAGGGCGGGGGCGCGCTCCTCGTTCTTCTTGCTCTTGCGCTTGGCCGCCTGCTGTTCGGCCTGGCGCTTGCGCAGCAGCGAGGCCACCTGGTCGGGCTCCAGCAGGCCGGGAAGGCCGATGAAGTCCTCCTCCTCGGGCGAGCCGGGCGCGGCGGCGGTGCCGAACTCGCCGCCGTCGAACAGCACGCGGTCGAAGGTGGCGGAGGCCTCCAGCGTCTGGAAGGGCAGCTCGTCGCCGAGCGCGTCGGGCTGTTTCTTCTCCTGCTGGGCCTGCTCGAGCAGCACGTCGTCGAGGCCGTCCTCGTCGCGGCGGCGGCCCAGCACGTGGTCGCGCTCGGCCTCCATCTCGCCCGCCAGGTTCATGAGGACGGGCACGGAGGGCAGGAACACCGACGCGGTCTCCCCCCGCTTGCGGGCGCGGACGAACCGCCCGACGGCCTGGGCGAAGAACAGCGGGGTCGAGGTGCTGGTGGCGTAGACCCCGACGCACAGCCGGGGGATGTCCACGCCCTCGGAGACCATCCGGACCGCGACGAGCCAGCGCTGGTCGGAGGCGGCGAAGTCTTTGATCTTCTTGGACGCGCCGGGGTCGTCGGAGAGCACGACCTCGGCAGCCTCCCCGGTGATCATGCGGATGTGCCGGGCGTAGGCGCGGGCCGCCTCGTGGTCGGAGGCGATGACCAGCCCGCCCGCGTCGGGAACGCCTCGCCGCACCTCCGTGAGGCGCCGGTCGGCGGCGTGGATGACCTGGCGGATCCAGTCGCCCTTCGGGTCGAGCGCGGCCCGCCACGCCTGGGAGAGCTGGTCCTTCGTCAGCGGCGTGCCGAGCGTGGCGGAGATCTCATCGCCCGCCCGCGTGCGCCACTTCATCTCTCCCGAGTACGCGAGGAAGATGACCGGCCGGACGACGCCGTCGGCCAAGGCCGGGCCGTACCCGTAGGAGTAGTCGGAGACGCTCCGCAACGCCCCCTCGCCGTCCTCGACGTAGGTGACGAACGGGATCGGGCTGTCGTCGGACCGGAACGGGGTGCCGGTCAGCGCCAGCCGCCTGGTCGCGGGCTCGAACGCCTCGCGGACGCCGTCGCCCCACGACTTGGCGTCGCCGGCGTGGTGGATCTCGTCGAAGATCACCAGGGTCTTGCGCGTCTCCGTGCGGGCGCGGTGCAGCGCCGGGTGCATGGCGACCTGCGCGTACGTGACGGCGACGCCGATGTAGTCCCGTGAGGTGGTGCCCTGGCTGTTTTTGAACTCGGGGTCGATGCTGATGCCGACCCGGGAGGCGGCGTCGGCCCACTGACGCTTGAGGTGCTCGGTGGGGGTGACGATGGTCACGGCGCGCACGACCCCGCGGCTGAGCAGCTCGCTGGCGATCCGCAGCGCGTACGTCGTCTTGCCGGCGCCGGGGGTGGCGACGGTGAGGAAGTCGCGCGGCTCACGGCTGAAGTAGAGGTCGAAGGCCTCCTGCTGCCACGCGCGAAGCTTCGGAGCGGTGCCCCAGGCGGCTCTGTTGGGGTAGGACGGGGAGAGATGGGACGCGGCCGAAACGCTCAACGACGCCTCCCCGAACTCGTCAGCACACTGGTGTCTCTATCGGTTCGCTCCCTCACAGTGGATTCAGACTAGCCCGCCCGACCGACAGGACGTGCCCCGCACACGCACGCCGGTCCGAAATCACCAGGTGTGGTCCCGGCCACAGGAACTCTTGAGTGCGGTCGGCACGACGACCTCGCCCACCCGAGGCGCGTCGGCGCCGCCGAGGTAAGCGGATGTGCCGCCTGGTCCGCGTCGGGCAGGGACGAGGCTCGACAGCCGGGAAGCCGCGGCGTGAGACCTCGTCGATGTGCGCTCGACGGCTGGGGCCCGCCGACGCGGAGCCGGTCGCGCACCATCCGGCACGGCCCAGAACGCGACCGCGCACGTGACCTGCCTGTCCGCAGATCACGTGCGCGGTCGCTTCACCGGCTCACGCCGGTCACTCGGAATCGGCCGGTCCGGCGCTCACGCGGGCCCGAACCCGAGCGGACAGACGCACCGCGGCCCCGGACGAGGTCGCCGTGGCAGCGGGCTTGGACTCCCAAGCGCCAGACGACTTCGACTTGCGTGTCGACGTCGACCGAGCGGGGGAGGGAGCGCTCGCAACAGGCGTGAAGATCGTCCTAACTCCCTGGGGCTCGAAGTCGTAGGTGAAGTTGTTGATCTGCAGACCGTCGACCGCACCATGGAAGGGGCCGTCGTTGCTGCCCTTGTTGATCGCCACACTGTAGGTGATGACCGCATCCGGCAGAAGGGCCTTGAGCTCGGCGAACGAGCACGGGTTGGCCTGCGTGCACGTTGTCAGCGTGCCGGGCTGGGTCAGGTACCACTGGCTGCCCGCCGCGCTCGCGTCGTACTGCTGCCAGATGTTGGGAAACGGGGTCGACGGGGCTGACGGAGCCGTCGAGCTGTTGGGCAGGTAGACCAGACTGGAGTAGTCTCCGGTCTCCGGCCTGTTGGGGTCGATCTCCAGACTGAGGTTCGGACGGTTGATGCTCGGGAAGACGTCGACGTCGACTCCCGTGAAAATCCAGTACCTCAGGGTGTTGATATCCGCGAGCCGCGTCCCCGCGAAGTCGGTCTCGTTTCCGAACTGAATGTGGTCCGTGTCCCCGCCGACGATCAGCCCCAGGCTGCCGATGCCGAAGGGCGGCTGCTGCGTCGCTGCGATATCGGTGGGACTCGTGCGGCCCCAAGGACCGACCCGGAGGACGGCGTTGGGGTTACCCGACGTGTTGCGGTAAATGACACCCCAGGGTTCGTCTGAGAATTGGGCGCGCTTCGCGCTCGCCGAATCCGTCGTGCAGACGGTGAAGGCACCGGCAACGGCGACACCGGACGCCGCGCACGCCAGGAATTTCGAAAACCTCATGAACGGATCTCCCCGATAACAAGCTCGCAAACTCCTCGCCGGAGTTTTTGAAGCAAATAAAAGACGGCTTAGTGGACAGACCGCCATATTTCATGCACGTCGTCTCGCGACTGCCCGCCGGATGTCTTTGTCATGGCGGCGCCGACGCGGATAGCCAGGAGCCGAATGCAGACGTCCCATAATCCATGCCGCCGCACTCCGAGTTCCGCATATCACCATGAGCGGGATCAGTGGTGAGGTGTGCGGACTCGGGGTGTAGGCGACCATCACGTCCGGCAGCAAACACCGACCAGGGCGGACGGCACGGCGAAGCTTGAGCTGCCGAGCATCCGCCCTGGTTGGCTATGGCCGCACTATTCAGAGCGTTGCCGGCTGGGTGCAGTTGGTGGCACTGAGCGGGATGACCGTCGCAGGCGTCCCCGGGAAGCCGGCGGGGATGGTCGAGACATTGCAGGTGGTGGCGAAGATCGCGCCATCGGCCCTGCGCACCGTCACCCTCAGCTGGCCCGCGGGAGTGCCGGTGTTCCCGAGAGTGATTGCGCCGATTCCGCCGGCCGGAATACCCGCGGACGGCGCCGGCGCCACGGTGATGTCGTAGTAGTAGCCAGTCGGGAACACCGAGGTCAGGTCCCGCCACGCGATGCCGTCGTTGACGAACACGTGCCCCCTACGCGCCGATGCCGTGTAGGTGGTCGAGGTGATCGGGAGCAGGTCACCGACCGCCGCCGTCCCCACTGCGAGGGCAGTGAAGCCTGTGATGACGTTCGTGGAGTCGAGGCGCGGAAGGACGGTCTGCTGCCTGGGCGGCTCCCCTCCCAGAGGCTTGCTGGCCGAGCCGGCGGCGGCGTCGGCCGCCAACGAGCCCGTCAGCGCCACAGATGCGCACGTCACGGCCACCGCGGCGGCCCGCGCCAGCAGGCGACCGGCGCCACGCGAACCAGAGGCCGAGCTGCTCCTACGAGAAATCAATTTGATTTCCCCCCATGGTGAGAGAATTGGTCTTTCCGGGTCACCGCGTTTTCGTGCGATGCGACATTGAAGATACCTGTCAGGGGAAACGCGGGCAGCGCGCCACTTACTGGATAGCGGCAAACAGATGTTACGCCTAGCTCAAAGCCGCTCCGGCGATCCCGCTATCTCCGCTTATTCCATAGGCAAATGCCGGAGCGTCGATCAACACGGATATGTCTAGTTTTGGTCGGGCAATCGGGGCATAGCGCTGCACGGATATGTCGAACCGACCACATGGTTCAGCGACTTTTTCCGGCCGAACACCGACCAGGGGTCCATTTCCGGACATCGGCCGTCGCGGGGCAGACGCGCGGGGAACGCACGACCGGTCTCACGACACGCTCAGCGGGCGCCCCACATGAGGCCCTCGATCTCGGCGCGAGAGCGGGGCCCGTCGGGCTGGGCCAGGCCGAGCAGGACTGTGCTGCCGCCGTCCGGCCGGGTCAGCAGGGTCACTCTCATGAAGGCGGGCTCGTTCACCACGTCGGTGTACTCGGCCCGTACGGCACGCGTGTGGCCCGGCCGCCCGCCGACGGTCACCGCGCGGTCGTCCAGCACCTCGACCTTGTCGCCGTGCAGCAGCAACTGTGTGTAGAGGTCGCTCAGATCGATGACCGCCGAGCGCAGGTTGGGCGGGTCCACCCGGTTGCCCGGCCGGGCCATGACCGTGGCGCTGTCGCCGCGCGCGGCGGACGAGGTGAAGCCGGTCACGGGCGCGACCACGCCCTCTCGCCACTGCGGCGGCAGCGTGTAGGTGACCCCCGCGATCTGGTCTTGGACGACCGTGGGAGGCACCGTCTCGGCGCGGCGCAGCACCGTGACCACGATCGCCCCGATGACGGCGGCCGAGCAGACCAGCGCGAGACTCCCGACGAGAAGGCGCTGCAGCCAGCGCGGCATCCGGCGCGGCGGGGTGTCGGGCGCGCGGTAACGACGCGCCGAGGGCGGCAGCTCCTCCTCGGGCTTGTCCTGCTCCAGCCCCAGCGAGGGCCACGCCGGACGGGCGGTCGACCGCCTCTCGGAGGCCGGCACGCCGTACGGATGGGAGAAGGCCCCTCCCTCCTGGGTCTTGTCGCCCGGCTGCCGGTACGGACGGCTGGTGCCGGCCGATCCTGACCGCGCCGGCTCTTCCTCCGGCGTCACGTCACCCGGGCGGCGGTACGGACGAGTCGGGCCGCTCTCGATGCCCTCTGATCTCGACCACACCACCCCGTCTGGCCTCTCTTCGCCCGGCTGGCGATACGCACGGGTGGAACCTTCCCCTGTGTCCTTTGCTCCTGAATGCCCCGGCTCTTCCGGCGTCACCTCGCCGACAGGCAGGTGGTACACGGGCGAGAATCCCTCTCCCACGCCCTCGGACCTCCCGGGCCGCTGCCCGCCTTCCGGCCCCGCCGCACCACCGTCCCGCATGAAATCCGGCATGAGGTAAGGACGGGTGGGGAAGTCCTCCTGTGCCAGGCCGGACCGCCCGGACGCCTCCTCCCCCGCGCCCTCGGCTCTCCCGGGCCGCTCCTGCCCCACCCCGCCACCGTCCTGCATAAGGCTCGGCATGAGGTAGGGGCGGGCGGCGAAGCCGCTTTGTGCCGTACCCGACCGCGCCGGCCCGTCCTCGATCGCGTCATCCGACAGGTGGTACGGACGCGTGGCTAAACCGCCCTGCGCTGAGCCGGGCCGCGCCGACCGGTCTTCGGTGGCGTCATCGGAAAGGCGGTAGGCACGGGTGAAGCTTTCCTCGTCGGCCTCCTGGCTGCCGTACGGCCGGGTGGGCCACTGCGGAGGCGACGGCGTTCCGCCCGGCGCACCGTGCAGGCGGGTAGGGGCCTCCTCGGACGGCGGGGTCTCCTCCTCGGCGGGGGGCCAGACCCGGCGCATCCACTGGTCATCCACTAAGCCTCCCCGGGCGGCGGCCTGGCCGGGCGCGCGTGGGACGGTACCGGCGGGTGATTCGGCGCTCAGGGCCCGGCGCGAGGCTTCGTGACCATGAACGCTGCTGTGGAGTTACTCACACCCGCGCCGCCACGTCAACGGCTCACGACCGTTTCGTCATCTCTTCGCGTCTTTCAGCATGTTCGTCCCTCGCCTGTCTTCCCGGCAGCGACTCGTCGCCCTGCGGTGCGCCGGGCGGTGTCTCATGGCCCTGCGGATCGCCGGCCGCCGTCTCATGCGCGGCGAGACTCGGCACGGGAACGTTCGCGCTCGGGCCGGCCGCAGCGGTCGCCCGGGGTGTCGGCGCGGCCCCTCCAGCCTCCTGAGGCGCCGCGACGGCCTGCTGCGGCCCCGCGTCGGCTCCCAGCGGCGACGGGCGGCGGTAGGCGGCCCACATCTGATGGATGCGTACGCCCTGCCCCAGGGTGAACTCACGCATGCAGCGATCCTGGGCGTAGTCCATGAAGTTGTGGATCGGGTCACCGCCCGGGGCGGGGCAGGTGTCCTTCTTCGCGGGGCAGCCGGTCGTCGGGCGCGCCTCGGCGGGGGTGTCGTCCACCGAGTCACCCGGGGCCTTGCAGCCGTTCTCGAAGGTGTGCAGCAGGCCGAGCCAGTGGCCGATCTCGTGCACGGCGGTGAAGCCCCTGGCGAAGTCGCGCAGCGGGCCGCCCGGCACGCTCCGCCAGTCGATCACCACGCCGTCCAGCACGGGCTCGTCGTCGTACCAGTACGGATAGGTGGAGTAGCCCAGCACGAGACGGCTGAGCTGCGCGATGTAGAGGTTGAGCGTCTCCGGGCCCCCGACCCGGAGCTTCTTCTTCATCGGCTCCTCGAAGCCGAGGGGGTCGCGGAACCAGCTCCGGTTGTCGGTGTGGGTGATGCCCTTGAGCTCGAAGCGCACACCAGTGTCGGCCCCGCCGTACCCGCCGGAATAGGCGGTGTTGAGCACGGCGATCTGCCGGGAGACGGCGGAGTCCGGCAGGGCGAGCGCGCGGTCCTTGATGATGTGCGCCCACACCGGGACCGTGATCCGTTCAAGGGGGGCGGGGGCACTCCGCGCGCCGTTCGCGGCACCCGCCGGGCGGGCCGTGCCTTCCGGCTGCGGTGGGCGGGCCGCGCCGCCCGGACGCGGGGTCTGCCCCGCGCGGGCCACGCCGCCCGGACGCGGTGTTTGTCCCGGACGCGCCGCGCTTTCCGGCTGCGACGTGTGCCCCACGCGGGCCGCGCCGTCCAATCGCGGAATCTGTCCCGGCTGTGCCGTCCTCAGCCTGCGGGCCAGGTCGGCCGACATCCGGGCGACCTCGTCCGGACTCGGTGCACGCGGCTCAAGCGCGCGTACGCCGTGCCGGCGCTGCGGTACGGCGTGACGGGAAAGACAGGCGTCCTGCCGCGAGGCTGGCGAATCGCGCATTCCGGCACCGGCGTGACCACCGGTCGCCCGGGATGCGGCGGACGCCGGGGCGGCACACGCGCCGCCCAGCGCGTAAAGGCATGCAAGGAAGACGGCGATGGGTCGCCGGGCCATTCGTTCCCCCGATACGGCTGGTCAGAACGCAGACCCTAGCCGCCGGGGAAGCGATGATCCCGTATCGACACTCACTCGCCGGACGGTTCGCCCTTGGGCAACCCGTCGTAGATCTCCTTGCACTCCGGGCAGACCGGATACTTCTTCGGGTCGCGGCTGGGCACCCAGACCTTGCCGCACAGGGCCCGCACCGGTGCGCCGGTCACGTAGCTCTCGGTGATCTTGTTCTTGTCGGCATAGTGCGAGAAGCGCTCGTGGTCACCGTCGCCGTGAGAGAGCCGGGGTGTTACGTCGCTCTCGGGAAGAATCTTCGTGCCGCTCACGGACACCAAGTCTACTGAGCGGCCGGACCCCTCGGCCCGGACGCGCGTACGGCCCCCGCCGGAGGTGGCGGGAGCCGTACGGAAGAAAGCGGAGGTCAGCCCATGTGGACCGGGGCGCCTTCGGTCTTGCGGCCGGCCTTGACGAACAGGGCCAGGGCCGCCGCGACGAGGGCGACCACCGTGCTGACGACGAAGCCGAGGTGCAGGCCGTCCATGAAGGACAGGTGCGCCGCGTCCGTGATGGTCTTGGCCACCTGCTCCGGGAGCCCGGGCGGGGCCTGGCCGACCGAGGCCAGGGCCTTCAGCCCCTCCAGCTCCTCGGGCTTGACGGCCTGCGCCGCCGGGCCGAGGTAGCCCGGCAGCACGTCGCCCACCTTGGCGGACACGACCGCGCCCAGGATGGCGGTGCCGAGCGCGCCGCCGACCTGCATCGCGCTGTTTTGCACGCCGCCCGCGACGCCGCTCAGCTCCACCGGCGCGTTGCCCACGATGATCTCGGTCGCGCCCACGAACACCGGCGACAGGCCGAAGGCGAGCAGCACGAACGGGATCGCGGTGTCGACGAAGGCCGCGTCGACGCTGAGCCGCGACATGAGGAACATGGCGACGGCGGCGACCACCATGCCCCCCGCGATGGTGATCTTCGGGCCGAGCTTGCCGATGAGCATGCCCGCGATGGGCGAGGCGACGATCATGCCGGCGCTCATGGGCAGCATGCGCAGGCCGGAGTCGAGCGGCGTGAGCCCGTGCACGCCCTGGAAGAAGAACGTGAGGAAGAACATCACGCCGAACATCGCGAACGGCATGAGGATCATGAGGATGGTGCCGATCGAGACCGAGGCGTTGGCGAACAGGCTCAGCGGCAGCAGCGGCTCGCGCGCCTTCGACTGCCAGAACACGAACACCGCGCCGATCACCAAGGCGGCGGCGAGGAAGCCGAGCGTCCCGGCGTCGCCCCAGCCCCAGTCGGGAGCCTTGATGATGGCCCACACCAGCGCGAACATCGCGCCGGACAGCAGCACGACACCGAACCAGTCGATCTTGGACAGCGTCTGCGCCTTGCTCTCCCGCAGCGCCCACAGCCCGAACGCCACGGCCGCGGCGCCGACCGGCACGTTGATGAAGAACACCGACTGCCAGCTCACGTTCTCCACCAGGACACCGCCGACGATCGGGCCCGCCGCGCTCGACAGGCCGAGGATCGCGCCCCACGCGCCCATGGCCGCGTTCAGCTTCTCACCGGGGAACGCCGACCGGAGCAGGGCGAGCGCGGCGGGCTGGAGCAGCGCGCCGAACAGTCCCTGCAGCACGCGCAGCGCGATCAGCATGGCGATCGAGGACGACAGGCCGATGGCGAGCGAGGTCAGCGCGAATCCGGCGACGCCGATCAGGAAGACCCGCTTGTGGCCGAAGAGGTCGCCGAGCTTGCCCGCGGTGATCAGGAAGACCGCCAGCGCGAGCAGGTAGCCGCTGGTCACCCACTGAAGGTCGGCCAGTGTCGCGTTGAGTTCGACCTGGATGACCGGGTTCGCGATCGCCACGACCGTGCCGTCCAGCATGACCATGATGACGCCGAGCGAGACGGCGAGCAGTGTGAGCCACGGATGGCCCTGGCTCCGTCTTGGCGGCGCGTCGACGTCAACCGCCGATGCGGCTTGAGTCATGGAGATTCCCCCCTTAGCAACACTGAGTCGACCTGCGTAACTTATGTCAGTTCATGACAGATGACAAATCCTTTTATCCGACATACTGTGACATCTGAGAGTTTGTGAACTGACAGTTTCGAGGAGATGACCGCCGTGGGCCTGCGCGAGCGCAAGAAGCAGCGGACGCGGGACGCACTGATCGACGCGGCCCTCGATCTCTTCCTCGCCAAGGGCTACGAGGCGACGACGATCGACCAGATCGCCGCCCGGGTGGAGGTCTCGCCCAGGACCTTCTTCCGGTACTTCGCCTCCAAGGAGGACGTGGCGCTCTCGCTGACCGCCGACGAGCAGAAGATGCTCCTCGCCGAGCTGACCGCACGTCCCGAGTCGGAGCCGCCGTTCACGGCACTGAGCCAGGCGATGCGTTCGTTGCTGGGGATACTACGTGAGGCCGATGAGGCGACGGCGAGCAGGTACCGGCGTTGCCAGCAGGTCGTCCACTCCACGCCGACGCTGCTCGCCGGCATGATGCGCCTTCTGAAGGAGAACGAGCGCAGGCTGGTCGCCGAGGTGGCGCGCAGGCTGAAAGCGAGCCCCTGCGACCTGCTGCCGCAGTTCATCGTGTCGGTCTTCGTCAGCGTGATCCTCGCCTGCGTCGACGAGCACGCCCAGGACCCCGCCGCGCTGGCCCGGCGGCTGGATGACCTGCTCACGCTGGCCGAGCGCTCCCTGCGTCCCGGCTGGGACATGCCCGTGCGCTCCGGGGCGGCGGACCCGGCCCCCGCCACGGGCTGACGCCCCGCCCCGGCTCCACCGACGCCCGCCCGGCTCCTCCGGCACCCCGGCCCGGCTCCTTCGACATCCCGGCCGGGCTCCTCCGGGCGCCTCCCCGCGAAAGCCGGCCCGCCCTCACAGCAGGACGAGGCACCCGCGCTCGCGCAGCGGCCGGACGCAGGCGGGCACCTCGTCGAACTTGATCCAGCGCAGGTCGAGCTTCTCCAGCCGCGGCAGCTTCGCCAGCCCGCCGGGCAGCGTGGTGAGGCGGGTCGCCCGCAGGTCCAAGTGGGTCAGGTCCGTCAGGCGGACGACGGAGTCCGGCAGCCGTTCCAGGGGGTTGTTCCGCAGGTCGAGACGGCGCAGCGCGCGCAGCCCGCCGATCGACTCGGGCAGCGCGGCGAGGCGGTTGTTCTTCAGGTGCAGCTCGCGCAGCCGGGTCAGGCGTCCGATCGTCTCCGGCGGGGCGGCCTCTGAACGTTTCATCGAGATGACACGGCCCCGATGAGGGCCACGGCACGCGATCGCGCTGGTCCGATGGCACGCGCAGCCGAACCGGTTCAGTGAAGACCTGCGCCGCCGACGGACGCGCACAGGCCGCCTCCTGTACGGCCCTCGCTCCCGCTGCCTATGGTGCGTTCGGCGCTCCATCGGCGCCGTTCCCCCCACCCGAGGTACAGCATGAAAACACGTTTCATCGCCGCGGGCGCGGCCGTCCTCGCCCTCCTGATGTCGGTGATCGCGATGACCCAGAGCGCGCAAGCCGCGACAGGTCTCCACGTCAGCGGCACGAGGATCGTCGAAGCGAACGGCAACGCGTTCATCATCCGGGGCACCAGCCACGCCCACACCTGGTACCCGACACAGACGAGCTCGTTCGCCGACATCAAGTCCCTGGGCGCGAACACCGTCCGCGTCGTGCTGAGCGGCGGCCGCTGGACGCCCAACTCGGCGAGCGACGTCGCCAACGTCATCTCGCTGTGTAAGCAGAACCGGTTAATCTGCGTGCTCGAGAACCACGACACCACCGGTTACGGCGAGCAGGGCGGCGCCCACACGCTCGACCAGGCGGTCGACTACTGGATCGGGCTCAAGAGCGTGCTGACCGGCCAGGAGAACTACGTCATCATCAACATCGGCAACGAGCCGTACGGCAACAACAACCCGTCCGCCTGGACCGACGCGACCAAGAACGCGATCAGCAGGATGCGGGCGGCCGGATTCCAGCACCTGCTGATGATCGACGCGCCGAACTGGGGCCAGGACTGGCAGTTCGTCATGCGCGACAACGCCGCCTCGGTCTTCGACAGCGACCCGCAGAAGAACATCGTCTTCTCGATCCACATGTACGGCGTCTTCGACACGGCGGCCGAGATCACCGACTACCTCCAGGCGTTCCAGACCGCCGGCCTGCCGCTGGTGATCGGCGAGTTCGGCGACATGCACTCGGACGGCGACCCCGACGAGGACACGATCATGGCGCAGGCCCAGTCGCGGGGGATCGGCTACCTCGGCTGGTCGTGGAGCGGCAACGGCGGGGGCGTCGAATACCTGGACCAGGTGACGAACTTCAACGTCAACCAGCTCACCTCGTGGGGCCGGCGTCTGTTCGACGGCGTCAACGGCATCAAGGCGACCGCCAAGGAGGCGACGATCTACGGCGGTGCGACCGCCAGCCCGTCCCCCAGCCCGTCCGGCTCCCCCGGCACCTCGCCGAGCCCCTCCCCCACTCCGAGCCCCAGCGCGTCCCCGACCGGCGGCGCCCGGGGCTGCTCGGCGACGTACCGGGTCACCAACCAGTGGGGCGGCGGCTTCCAGGGCGAGGTGGTCGTCACGGCCGGCTCCAGCCCCATCTCGAGCTGGACCGTGACCTGGACCTACGCCGACGGCCAGACGATCACCCAGGTGTGGAACGCCACGGTGACGTCGAACGGGTCGTCGGTCACCGCCAGGAACGTCGGCTACAACGGCAGCCTCGGCGCCGGCGCGTCCACCTCGTTCGGGTTCCTCGGCTCCTGGAACGGCACCAACTCGGTGCCGACGGTGAGCTGCACCGCGAGCTGAGACACGGCTGATCATTCGCCGGCCGCGATCCACGGCCGGGCGCGCTCGCCGCGCCCGGCCTCCGCGTGTCACCACGCGGCGCGGGCGGGGCGTGCGGGGGATTCAGTTGAGCAGGGGATCGTCGGGGAAGGTGGCGACGAGCGCGAGATCCCCCTTCTGCCTGCGCAGCACGGTGCGCCACAGCGTGGCCGGGTTGGGGTGGAAGGTGTCCCCCGGCTCGGAGTCCACGACGTACCAGGCGCCCTCCTGCAGCTCGTTTTCGAGCTGCCCCGCGGTCCAGCCCGCGTAGCCGGCGAAGATCCGCATCTGGGAGATCTCCCCCGCCAGGATCTCCGGGGGCGCGTCGAGGTCCACCGTGCCGAGGCGCGAGACCGCCGCCTTGCCCTGCAACCGGCGCCAGCCGAGCGGCTCCTCGCCGCTGAGCACGACGGCCAGCGCGAGCGCGCTGTCCGTCTGCACCGGCCCGCCCTCGAACAACACCGGTGGACCCGTGACCAGGGCGTCCCAGCTAGGTAAGACCTGGGTCACGGCGATATCGCTGGGCCGGTTGAGCACCACGCCCAAAGTGCCGCCGTCCTCGTCGTGCTCCAAGACGAGCACCACGCTACGCCGGAAGTTGGGGTCGTCGAGCAGTGGCGTCGCTACAAGCAACCCGCCGACGTAGATCGCTTCCGCCATACATCCCATCATGAGGGAGGATTGCGGATTCGGGTACGCCGACCCCGGTTTGCCGCGTCATATTACTCGGCGTGCCCGGGACATCACTTTCCGCGAAACCCCGCGGTTCAGGCCTCGGTGAAGCCGCGCGCCCTGCCTCCGGCGGACTCCCGTACGGCCGCAGCGACCGCGTTGGCCACGTCGGGGTGGAAGACGCTCGGGATGATGTAGTTGGGGCCGAGCTCCTCGCTCGTCACGACCGCGGCCAGCGCCCGGGCCGCCGCGAGCAGCATCTCCTGGGTGACGCCGCTCGCCTGGGCGTCGAGCAGGCCGCGGAACACGCCGGGGAACGCCAGCACGTTGTTGATCTGGTTGGGGTAGTCAGACCGGCCCGTGGCCACCACCGCCGCGTGCTCGCGGGCGTCGTCCGGCGAGACCTCCGGCTCCGGGTTCGCCAGCGCGAACACCACCGCGTCCTCCGCCATGGTGGCGACGTCGTCCCCGGTGAGGATGCCCGGCGCGGAGACGCCGATGAACACGTCGGCGCCCTTGACCGCGCCGCGCAGGTCGCCGCCGTACCCTTCGCTGTTGGTGTGCTCGGCGATCCACCGCAACGAGTCGTCCAGGTCGTCGCGGCCGAGGTGCACCGCCCCGCGGTAGTCGCAGACGATGACGTTCCGCGCGCCGGCCGCCAGCAGCAGGCGCAGGACGGCGGTGCCGGCCGCACCGGCGCCGGCCAGCGTGATCCGCACGTCGGGCAGCTCCTTGCCGACCACCTTCAGCGCGTTGGTCAGCGCGGCGAGCACGCAGATGGCGGTGCCGTGCTGGTCGTCGTGGAAGACCGGGATGTCGAGCAGCTCGCGCAGCCGGCGCTCCACCTCGAAGCAGCGCGGCGCCGAGATGTCCTCCAGGTTGATGCCGCCGAAGCCCGGCGCGATGGCCCGCACGGTCGCGACGATCTCGTCCACGTCCTGGGTGTCCAGGCAGATGGGCCAGGCGTCGATGCCGGCGAACCGCTTGAACAGGGCGGCCTTGCCCTCCATCACCGGCAGCGCGGCGGCGGGGCCGATGTTGCCGAGGCCGAGGACGGCCGAGCCGTCGGTGACGACGGCGACCGAGTTGCGCTTGATCGTGAGGCGGCGGGCGTCCTCGGGGTTGCGCGCGATCGCCAGGCTGACGCGCGCAACGCCCGGGGTGTACGCCATGGACAGCTCGTCGCGGTTGCGCAGGGGCACCTTCGACTGCATCTCGATCTTGCCGCCGAGGTGCATGAGGAAGGTCCGGTCGGAGACCTTGTGGATCGCGACGCCCTCGACCGCACCGAGGCTGTCCACAATCGCCTGCACGTGGTCGGCGTCCTTGGCGGCGCACGTGACATCGATGCGGAGCTTTTCGTGACCGGCATTGGTCACGTCGAGGGCGGTCACCACGCCGCCCGCGTTCTCCACCGCGTGGGTGAGCAGGCTGACCGCCTTACCCCCTGCGGGCACCTCAAGACGTACGGTGATCGAGTAAGACACGCTGGGCACGGTGGCCACGTCTATCCGCTCCTTTGCGGGGTGTTGCCTGGCCGTGCTCGCGCGGTTGCTCCAATGTGGCGCGGCCTCCGCGTGGCGGCCGCGCTAGCGCATCCGGCTGGACGGCTCATGGGTGCTATCCATCGTGCCATCCCCGGCCGGGTGTTTCAGCCCGGGTCCGTGCTTTACGCCACACTCCGCGCCACAGTCACGCGTCTCACTCCAGCGCCCAAGGCTCACTCCAGCCTCACGTCTAAGGCCGCCTGCCACACCCGAGCCGCCGGGCGCGCGCACGCCACAGCCGCGCTCACCGCGTGCCCAAGCCACAAGCCATGCTCAGGCCACACGGTCAAGCCACGCGTCGGGCCCGGCCACCGCCATGCACGGGCCACGGGTCGCGTACGACCCGCGCGCCGCCGCGCCCCACCCAGCCCTGCCCGCACACCGCAAAGCCCCGCGCGCCCCGCTCGCGTACCGTTCGCGCGCGGGCGGGCCCGCCCGCGCCGCCGCACCCTGCGGGGGCCGGGGCGGGCGCGGGCCGGAAGAGTCAGAAGAGCGCGCTGGCGAGGGCCCGGCGCGCGCGCGACACCGAGGCGTCGCCGGAGGGCAGCGTGTCGAACAGCCCCAGCAGGTGGACCCGCGCCTTGTCCCTGTCGGCGCCCTTGGTGCGCCGCACGAGCGCGACGAGCCGGTCGAACGCCTGGTCCACCTGGCCGCTCACCATCTCCACGTCGGCGGCCTGAATCTGCAGGTCCAGGTCGTCGGCGTCGTCGGCGGCCCGGCGCAGCACGTCGGCCGGGTCGAGGTCCTGGGTGCGCCGCAGCAGCCCGACCCCCGCCAGGCCGATCTTCGCGTTCTCGTCCGACGGCGACTTCGCGAGCAGGCGCTCGTACGCGGCGGCCGCGGCGTCCAGGTCGCCCTTCTCCACAGCCTGCTCGGCGGCCAGGAGCTCCGGGTCGACCGGCGGCTCGGCGGGCTGTCCCCCGCCCGGCGCGGCCAGCTCCACACCGAGCTGCTCGAACACCTGCGCCAGCGCCTGACGGAGCTGCGCCTCCGGCAGCGGCCCCTCGAACAGGGGCATGAGCTGCCCCTGGAAGGCGAGGTAGACGGTGGGCACGGCGCGCATCCGCAGCGCCTGGGCGAGCTGCGGGTCAGCCTCCACGTCCACCCTGGCCAGCACCCACGCGCCCGCCGCCTCCGCGGCCAGCTTCTCCAACACGCCGCTGAACTGCTGGACCTGCTCGGCCCTGCGCACCGTCGCCTCGACGATCACGGGAACGCTCAGCGAGCGCTCCACCACGTCGGTGTTGAAGGTGGCCGAGGTCACCTCGATGACGTCCGCCGATGCGCCGGACTGCCCGGCGGCCTCACGCCGCGCCTGCGCCTCGAGTGCCTGCTTGCGCGCGCCGAGGTCCACGGCGCCGTAGAGCGATCCAGGTCGAGAGAACTCCGCTGCCATAACCCCAATCCTGCCGTACGCGCCCGCGTGATCCGTGCCGCCCCGGCGGGTTCGTCCGGTGATCGGAGCGATCCGGAGGTCGCCGTATGGTTGACCACGCACTATCGGACCGCGGAAAGAGCGAAAAATGGCCGCGCGACGCGTCGGCCCACCCGTGATCGCCGGCGAGCGCGAGACGCCGCGGGCGTTCCGCTAGGTCACCGGGCCTTGGACCCGTTGGTGTTCGGTGCGGAAGATCAGCGTGGTCTCCAGGTGGACGATCTCCGGCCGGACCAGGAAGCGCTCCAGGATCAGGCGGTGCAGGTGGTCGGCGTCGGGCACCGCGACGTGCACCAGGAAGTCCTGCGGGCCGGCCACGTGGAACAGCGCGATCGTCTCGGGAAGCCCGAGCACGAACGCCCGCAGCGGGTCCACGAGCTGGCTCGTGTGTGGCCGCACGCGCAGCGCCAGCAGCGCCTCCAGCGGCCGTCCGAGCGCCTTGGTGTCGACCTCCGCGCGGAAGGCCGTGATCAGCCCGCGCCGGCGCAGCGACCGTACGCGTTCGAGCGCGGTGGAGGGGGCGACGCCGACGCGCTCGGCGAGATCCTTGTTGGGCAGCCGCGCGTCCTTCTGCAACAGCTCGAGGATCTTCCTGTCGATCGAATCCAGTTCGGCGGGCACGCGCTGTTTCCTTCCTCGATTCGGCCCAGATGGCAGTCAAGCATCCGATACAGCCATCATTTCGGCATGACCTCGAACCACACCTGGGACATCGACGAATTCGTCCACGCTGCCGAGGTGACCGTGCGCGGGCTCGCCGCGTACGTACGGGAGAGCCAGGACGCGGAGACGCCGGTGATCCGCCGCAGGCCGCCCGGGGAGCTGGCCGCGCGGCTCGAACTCGCCCGCTGGATCCGGGAGGGCGGCATGACCCCGGAGAGCTACCGGGAGTGGCTCGGCGCCTATCTCCAGGAGGGCACCCGGCTGCACCACCCGGCCTATCTCGCCCATCAGACGGCCGCGCCCGACTTCCCCGCCGCGCTGGCCGACTTCGTCCACGGCGCGATCAACAACCCCATGGCGATCTACGAGATGGGGGCCGCGGCGGCGACCGTCGAGTTCGAGGTGCTGCGCTGGATGCTCGGCAAGGTCGGCTTCCCCGAGGGCGGCGGGGTGCTCACCCACGGCGGGTCGCTGGCCAACCTGACCGCGCTGCTCGCCGCGCGGGCCGCCGCCGCCCCGGACGCGTGGACCGAGGGCGTGCCCGCCGATCTCGCCGTCCTCGCACCGCCGTCCGCGCACTATTCGATCATGCGGTCCGCGGCGATCCTCGGCCTCGGCGAGCGCGCCGTCGTGCCGCTCGACGTGGACGATCTGGGCAGGATCGACGTGGCCAGGCTGCCCGAGGGCCTCGATCGGGCGCGGCGTGCCGGCCGCCGGCCGATGGCCCTGGTCGCCGCCGCGTGCGCCACCGGCACCGGCCTGTACGACGACCTGCGGCCGATCGGCGAGTTCTGCGCCGAGCACGGCCTGTGGTTCCATGTGGACGGCGCACACGGAGCGTCGGCGCTGCTCAGCGAGGAGCACCGCCACCTGCTCGACGGCGTCGAACTGGCCGATTCCGTGATCTGGGACGCGCACAAGATGCTGCGCACCTCCGGCCTCGCGGCCGCCGTGCTCGTCCGGCGCGAGGGCGACCTGGACGCCGCGTTCCGGCAGCAGGCCAGCTACCTGTTCTACGGCGACCAGGGGTTCGACCTGATCGGCAGGACCGTGGAGTGCTCCAAGGCCGCGCTCGGGATGAAGGTGTTCCTCAACCTGGCCTGGCGGGGCGAGCGGGGCCTCGGCGAGCACGTGGCGGCGCGGTACGCCACCGCGCACCGCTTCTGGGAACTGGCCCGTGAGCGGCCCGGGTTCCACTGCCCGTACGAGCCGGAGAGCAACATCGTCTGCTTCCGCTACGGCGACGGCGACCAGGCCGCGATCCGCGAGACCCTGCTGGAGGAGGGCTCCTTCCACCTGACCTCGGCCGAGATCGGCGGCGTACGCCACCTGCGGGTGACGGTCATCGCCCCGGCCACCGACGACAAGACCCTCGAAGCCCTCCTCGACCGCATCGGCGGCCTCTGACGAGCGGCCGGGCCGGGCCCTCGACCACTTCATGTCCTGACCGCTTCCCGGCCGCCGGGCCGGACCCCGGCGGCGCGCACGGGCCTGCGGGGGCGGTCAGGCCCGAGCCCGCTCCCGAGACGTACGGCCGGAGCGCTCCCGGGACGCCGGGGCGAAGGCCGTTCCGGGAACGTCCGAGCACCTCCCGAAGTCACAACGCCACGTCCAGTGAGTGCGCCGTGAGCACCTCCCGACCAGGACCGGCAGATCGCGTTCAAGACCCGAGGTCGATGAGAAGCCGGGTCAAGCCCTGACGGGAGGTGCTCAACTACATCATCACTGTCAGAAGGCGGCGGGCTCGGAGTAGGTGCCCCACTCCTCGCGCAGGAGGTCGCAGATCTCGCCCAGCGTGGCCTCGGCCCGTACGGCCTCCAGCATGGGCGGGATCATGTTGTCGTCGCCCTTGGCCGCGGCCCGCAGGGCGGCCAGCGCGGCCTCGACGGCCTTGCCGTCCCGCGCCGCGCGCCGCTCGGCCAGCACCCTGCGCTGCTCGAGCTCGACCTCGTGGCTGATGCGCAGGATCTCCAGCGGCTGCTCGACGGTCGCGGTGTGGCAGTTCACGCCGACGATCCGCTTTTCGCCCTTCTCCAGCTTGCGCTGGTAGTCGAAGGCCGACTCGGCGATCTCCGAGGTGAACCAGCCGTCCTCGATGCCCCGCAGGATGCCGGAGGTCATCGTGCCGTCGCCGCCCATCTCCTTGATCTTCGCGAAGATCTTCTCGGCCTCGGCCTCCAGCCGGTCGGTCAGCGCCTCGACGTACCAGGAGCCGCCCAGCGGGTCGACGACGTTGACGACCTCCGTCTCCTCCATGATCACTTGCTGGGTGCGCAGCGCGATCTCGGCGGCCTTCTCCGACGGCAGCGCCAGCACCTCGTCCAGCGCGTTGGTGTGCAGCGAGTTGGTGCCGCCGAGCACGGCCGCCAGCGCCTCGATCGCGGTGCGGACGATGTTGTTGTCCGGCTGCTGCGCGGTCAGCGACACCCCCGCCGTCTGGGTGTGGAAGCGCAGCCACTGCGCCTTCTCGGTGCGCGCGCCGTACACGTCGCGCATCCAGCGGGCCCAGATGCGCCGCGCGGCGCGGAACTTCGCGATCTCCTCGAAGAAGTCGATGTGCGCGTCGAAGAAGAACGACAGGCCCGGCGCGAACACGTCCACGTCGAGCCCGCGCGACAGGCCGAGCTCGACGTAGCCGAACCCGTCGGCGAGCGTGAAGGCCAGCTCCTGCGCGGCCGTGGCCCCGGCCTCGCGGATGTGGTAGCCCGACACCGACAGCGGCTTGTACGCGGGGATCTCGGCGGCGCAGAACTCCATGAGGTCGCCGATGAGCCGCAGGTGCGGCTCGGGGGCGAACAGCCACTCCTTCTGCGCGATGTACTCCTTGAAGATGTCCGTCTGGAGCGTGCCGTTCAGCTTCCCCACCGGCACGCCCTGCCGCTCGGCCGCGACCACGTACATGCAGAAGATCGGTACGGCGGGCCCGCTGATGGTCATGGACGTGGTGACCTCGCCGAGCGGGATGCCGTCGAACAGCAGGTCCATGTCGAGGGCCGAGTCGATCGCCACGCCGCAGTGGCCCACCTCGCCGAGCGAGCGGGGGTCGTCGGAGTCTCGGCCCATCAGCGTCGGCATGTCGAAGGCCACCGACAGGCCGCCGCCTCCGGCGCCGAGGATCATCTTGTAGCGCTCGTTGGTCTGCCGCGCGTTGCCGAACCCGGCGAACTGCCGGATCGTCCAGGGCCGGCCGCGGTAGCCGGTCGCGTACAGGCCGCGGGTGAACGGGAACTCCCCCGGCCAGCCGATGCGCGCGAACCTGGGGTCGTCTCCGGGCGGCCCGTAGACCGGGTCCACCTCCAGCCCCGACAGGGTGCGGAACTCACGGTCCCGTTTGAAAGCGGCGTCATACCGTGCCTGCCACCTGGCCCTGCCCGCCTCGATGGCCTCTGCGCTCGTCGCGTCCGGCTCCATGCGTCCCTCCCCGCGTCTCACTCCGCGAGAAGATACTAGGACGTCCTATTAAATCCGGCCACCGCCGGCCCCCCTGTTGACCAGCCGCCTCCATAGCCGTCATGTCACACGTTGGTCGCGAATTCTTACGGATCTTGGACAGAGCCAAAAAATCTTCAACGATTGTCAGCGCCCTTGAAGTCCACACGGAGGTGGATGTGAAGCGCTTGACAGTCGTCGCCGCGAGCGCGGCGATGGTGGCGGCGACCCTCGCCGCACCCGCGCAGGCAGTGCCCGCGGCCGCCGCGTCGGAAACCCCGGCGGAGTACGTGGTTCTGTACAAGGAAGGCGCGAACGCGGCGGACGCCCAGAAGGCGATAGAAGCGGCAGGCGGCAGTGTCGTCAAGGTGAACACCGAGGTCGGCCTGGCCACGGTCAGCACCACCAACCCCGGCTTCGCGGACGCCCTGCGGGGCGCCGCGGCCATCGAAGGGGTCGCCCGCAACCAGGCGATCGGCAAGGCGCCCGACAACGCGAAGGCGTCCGCCGCCGCGCGGAAGGCGGTGGCGCAGGCGGCCAAGAACCAGGCCATCGAGCGGGAGGGCCGGGGCGGCCCCGTCCGCAAGTGGGGGCGCAGCGTCAAGGACGAGCCGCTCGCCGATCTGCAGTGGGACATGAAGCAGATCCGCGCGGACCAGGCCCACAAGTACGAGCAGGGCGACAAGCGCGTCCTCGTCGGCATCCTCGACACCGGCGTCGACGGCTCGCACCCCGACATCGCGCCGAACTTCGACCGCAGGCTGAGCCGGAACTTCACCGTCGACATCCCGGTGGACGCCAACGGCGACGAGGTCGACGGCCCCTGTGAGAGCGACCCCGACGGCTCCTGCTTCGACCCGAACGACGTGGACGAGAACGGCCACGGCACCCACGTCGCCTCGTCGATCGCCTCGCCCATCAACAAGCTGGGCATCGCGGGCGTCGCGCCGAAGGTGACGATCGTGAACCTGCGGGCCGGCCAGGACTCGGGCTACTTCTTCCTCCAGCCCACCGTGGACGCCCTCACCTACGCCGCCAACATCGGCGTCGACGTGGTCAACATGAGCTACTACATCGACCCGTGGCTGTTCAACTGCGTGGACAACCCGGCCGACAGCCCGGAGGAGCAGGCCCAGCAGCGGCTGGCCATCGCCGCCACCCAGCGGGCGATCAACTACGCCCACGCGCACGGGGTGACGCTCGTCGCCGCGGCCGGCAACCAGGCGATCGACTACACCAAGACGAACACCGACAACGGCAGCCCCAACTTCGCCGGCTTCCCCGGCCAGGCGCCCAGGGCCCGGACGATCCCCCCGTCCTGCGTCTCGCTGCCGACCGAGGCCGAGCACGTGATCGCGGTCTCCTCGACCGGCGTCAGCAAGCGGAAGGCGTACTACTCGAGCTACGGCAACGGCCACGTCGACGTGGCCTCCCCCGGCGGCGACGTCTACGACACCCCCGACAACACCAGGGATCTCAGCAAGGCCACGCTCTCGGCGTACCCGAAGGCCCTCGCCGTCGCCTACGGCGAGATCGACGAGAACGGCGACCCGACCGTCGACTACGTCGTGAAGGACTGCAAGGGCTCCGTCTGCGCCTACTACCAGTACCTGCAGGGCACCTCGATGGCCTCGCCGCGCGCGGCCGGCGTCGCGGCGCTGATCGTCAGCAAGTACGGCAAGCACGACCGCGTCCACGGCGGCCTGACGCTGAACCCCGACACCGTGGAGGCGATCCTCAAGGGCACGGCCACCAAGACGGCCTGCCCGAACCCGCCCGCGTTCACCTACACCCGCATCCTGCCGAGCGGCTCCACCGTGACCGACACCCACACGTGTGAGGGCGGCCCGGCCGGCAACGGCTTCTACGGCAAGGGCATCGTCGACGCCCTGCGCGCCGTGGGCCGCTGATCCGCCGATTTCCCCTGGGCCGGTGGCGCACCCGTACGGCGGGACGCCGCCGGCCCTTCCCGTGCGGCGCGGGCGCCCGGGGCCCCGGCCGCGCCGACCGGGCGGCGGAGACCGGGGCCGCCTCTCCCGGCATACAGTGGTCGTAAAGGTGAGATCACGTGAACGTCACGTCGCGGCAAACCGCCGACGGCCTGCACTCGAGCTCCGCACCTCCTACCGCGAAGGAGCACTCCCGTGCCGATCACGCCGAACTCGATGCGCGCCACGTCACAGGGCCGGGTGAGGATTCCCCTCATGAGCGCGGCACTGGCACTCGCCGTAACCGCCACCGCCGCCCCCGCAGCCACGACGCCCGCCGCCGTTCTCGCAGCCACAACGCCCGCCGCCGCCCCGGCCATCGCCACCGTCGCTGACACAGCACCCGCCGCTGCCACCATCGCTGCCCCCGCCGGCACGACGCCGGCCGCTGTCACCGCTGACACGGCGCCCGCGACCGTCAGCACCGGTGCGCCGCTCGCGGCGCCCGCCCCCGCGCCCACCCCGGAGATACCGGACTCGCCGGTGGGCGAGCAGCTCCGCTGGTTCCTCGAGGCGGCCGCGGCCCTTCCGATCCCCGAAGACCAGATCAGAGCGCACTTCAGCGCCGCCTTCCTCGGACAGGTCTCCCCGGCCCAGCTCAACGAGGTCCTGCGGAGCCTGGGCGGCCTGCGGCTCGAATCGCTGACCGCCGTCACGCCCACGGCCCTGATCGGGGTGGTCACAACCGGCCTCGGACGTCTGCAGATCTTCATGGCCGTCGACGGCGACGGGAGGATCGACGGCCTTCGGTTCCAGCCGGAGCGGCGTCCGGAGCCGCAGAGCTGGGCCGAACTGGATGAGCGGCTGCGTTCGCTCGCGCCCCGGGTGGGGTTCCTGGCGGCCGAGATCCGCGGGAACGCCACCTGCCGCCCGGTGCACACCGTCGCGCCGGACACCCCCCGGCCGCTCGGTTCGATGTTCAAGCTGTACGTGCTGGGCACGACGGCCGAGCAGATCAAGAAGGGCCGGCTCTCCTGGGACACGCCCCTGACCATCCGGCCCGACCTGAAGAGCCTGCCGAGCGGCGTGCTCCAGGATCGCCCGGACTACAGCACGGTCTCCGTCAAGGAGGCGGCCCAGCTGATGATCTCGATCAGCGACAACACCGGCACCGACCTGCTGATCGACAAGGTCGGCCGTGCCCGCGTGGAGGCCCAGGCGGAGCGGTGGTCCCGCCACGCGGCGCTGAACCGGCCGTTCTTCACCACCAGGGAGCTCTTCGTCCTCAAGGGCGCGGACTATCCCCGCCTCGCGAAGAAATACCTGTCGCTCGACCCCGCCCGCCGATACCACTACCTGGCCACGACCGTCGCGCGTACGCCACTGAGCGCGGTGACGCCTTGGGAGCAGCCGCGCGACGTCGGCACGCTGGAGTGGTTCGCCTCGCCCGGAGACGTCTGCCGCGTGTTCGCGGGGCTGTCCGCGCTGAACACGCCGCCCCTCGACGACATCATGTCGGCCAACGACGGCGAGCTGGGGCTCGACGCCGATGCCTGGCCCACGGTCTGGTACAAGGGCGGCTCCGAGCCCGGCGTCCTCTCTATCGGCTTCCTCGCCCGTGACGCCGCCGGCAGGACGTACGTGGTGACCGCGCTCACGAGCAACCCCCGCACCGCGCTGGACGAGGTCTCGGCCAGGCCCGAACTCCTGGCCCTCGTCCGGGGCTCGTTCGCGATGCTGGCCCGCGGCTGATCCTCTGGGGCCGCGGCCGTCTCCCCGGGCCGGGTCAGGGGCCGAAGTCGCCCGCGGCGACGCGCAGGGTCCTGAGCAGGCCGAACATCTCGTTCAGCTCGGCCTCGTCGTACATGCCCATGCAGAAGCCCGCGTCCATCAGGTCGGCCGTGGCCCGCCGTACGATGTCCCGGCCCTCGTCGGTGATCTCGGCGAGCACGCCGCGGCCGTCTCGCGGGTTGCGCATGCGGCGGACCAGGCCGGCCCGTTCGAGACGGTCCACGGTGTTGGTCACGCTCGTCGGGTGCACCATCAGCCGCTCGCCGATCTTCGACAACGGCAGCGACCCGGCCCGGCTGAACGTGAGCAGCACGAGCGCCTCATACCGCGCGAACGTCAGGTCGTACGGCTTGAGCAGCGTGTCCAGTTGCGCCAGGAGGATCTGGTGGGCTCTCATGATCGAAGTGACGGCGGCCATGGCGGACGACGGCCCGAACGTCGAACGCCAGGTCTCGGCCGCCCGCTCGATCGGGTCGAACGGGAGCTTGAGCGGCCGGGGGCCACCCGGGGGCGGCGGCTCTGAGCTGGGCGGAACGGACACAGCGATATACGGTAGCGCGACGCTGACCATGATCGATCAGTGCACCCAGCGTAACCGGATCTAATCCTTGACCCCAGAACTCCCCCCGTCCGGGTCACGCTCCGTTATGGTTGCCACGTCGAAAGGTGAGGCGGCGGCAAACCCGGCGGCACGGGGAACCCCGTCTGCTAGAGGACGTCGCGCGGACGGGGGTCCGCGGCGGAGACGTCACGACGGCGGACGAGGCGAGGCCGGCCGGCGAACCAGCGCCAGGGGGAACGGCGCGAGTTCGCGCACCGCTCACACAGACACGGGGGAGATTCGCAATGGACAGCATCGCTGTCCCGGCGCCGCGTGCGCGCCGGACTTCGACGGCGTGGCCGGGGGCCGCGCCCTGCTGTGGGTGAGCATAGGGGCGGTTCACGCGGTGAGCTGAGGCACGGCGCGCTGGTCGCGGCGACCGTGCTGCTCGTGCTGGCGCTCGTCGCCGCGTGGAGCGTCCTCATTCCCGGTTTCATGGACTGGGATGACATAGTGGCGGCCGTCATCGGCTCGCTGCGCCTGACGGGGCCGCTCGGAGCCGCGTTCGCGGCCTGGGTGGCGTTCCGCAGGCGCCGAGCCGAGCAGGGCCGCGTCCTGACGCCCTGGCGGGCCGCCAGGGCGCCACTGTCGATCATCGCGGTCGTCACGGGTTCCTTCGGGGCGACCGTGCTGCTGCTCGGGCTGCGCGCCGCGCTGACCGATCAGGGCGGTCCGCTGCTGCCCGGCGGTCTCGCGATGTCCGTCGCCGGGCTGGGGCTGTACATCGTGGTCGGCTGGATCCTGGGCTGGCTCGTGCCGGTCTTCGTCGTCCCGCTGATCGCGGGAGCCGGCACGTTCGGGCTGTTCACCTGGCTGGCCACCGGACCGCACTGGGCCGACCGCCTCGCGCCCTCCACCGAGGAGCCCTACGACCTGCTCATGGGCGTCAGCGAGACCGCCTACGCGGACCAGACGCTCTGGCTGCTCGGCCTGAGCGCCGCGCTGCTCCTCGGGTGGGTGGCCCTGGTGACCCGGCGGACGCTGGCCCTGGCCGCCGCGGTGATCGCCGTACTGGCCGCGGGGACCGGCGCTGCCCGGCTGGTGAGCCGCCCGCACACGATGGAGGTGAGCGAACGCTTCATCTGCCAGGAATGGCCGCTCAACGTGTGCGTGCGTCCGGAGATGCGCGGGGGCCTGGCCGAGCTGGTCAACGTGTTCACCGCGCTCGCGACACGGCTGGCCGGGACCCCGGCCGCCTTCGAGCGGGTCGAGCAGCGGGCGTACGGCGAGGAGGAGCCGGCGCGGCGCGGGGTGGTCGTCATCCACCTCGACAACCTCGGCTCCGGGTACGCCCAGCGGGCCGCCGCCGAGTTCCTCGACCGGGTGGCCCGCCCCTGCACCGGCGCCGTCGCCGCGGGCTACCGGGCCATCGTCGTCTCCTGGCTGCGGGGCGTCCCGCTGCCCAGCGGGCCGTTGCGCGAGCACCAAGACGCGTCCTGGTGGTTCTCCACGCTGACCGAGGAGCAAAGGCACGACTGGCTGCGCATGTTCTACTCCGACTTCGTCTCCTGCGGCCTGCAGGCCAAGCACTTCGGCGGCGGCGGCCGGCTCGCCGAGCCCGTCGCGGGGGGCTATCCGGCCAACCCCACCCCCGCGTACACGCCGAGGTACCCGCTCGCGCCGACATATCCGGGCGTGGCCGGCGCCACCGGCGCGCCGAGCCCGGCCCCCGGCTGGGAGCGGAGCCCCGGCCAGCTCGGCGGCGGAAGCGGCCGAGGGTGGGCCGTCCCGCATCCGTCCGTCCCCGCGTGGCCGTCGCCTCCCGCCGCGAGCCCCGCGGGCCAGGACTCGACGGGCTCCTGGCATACGCCGGAAGGCGGACGCAGAGACGGCCGCTGGGCCCACGACGCGGACCGGCCGCGGCACCCCTGGCGGCCCGGCAGGATCGGCAGGCACGGCGACGCCGCGGACCCGGACCGGCCGGGCGCGAGCCCGTCGCCGAGTCCCTCCGCACAGGGGGCGGGACAGGGCGGGGAGAACGCGCCGGGCCGCGATCGGCCGTCCGGACAGGGCAACCCGGGCCGGCCGGGCGGAACCGCCGGGAACGGCGGATCGGGCGGGAACGACGACCAGAACGGGCATCGCGCCCAGCCGAGGCGGGTCCCGGGATCCGGCGCCGCGTCCGGCCGCGTCCGCGGTCGTGACGGCGCGGGCCGTGTCCCCGACCGTGACGGTCGCGGCGGGCAGAGCCGCCCGGGCGGCTCTGCCCAGAGCACCGGCCACACCCGGCCGGCCTCGGACGACGCCACCGGCGCCCACGACGCCAACCCCCAGGACGACCCCACCGTGGCGGACATCCCCGGCGCGCTCCTGATCCCCGCCTCATAGAGCCCACACCCGGCTCGACCAGGAGCGCCCGGCCCCATCCCGTCGTACTGCGGCAGGCAGATCCCGGCGTGCGCAGCCGCGCGGGAAAAGCGGACAGCGGCCCGCCGAACCCCACAAAATACGACGTCCGGCGCGCAGGCCCGGCGAAAGGACGTGGCAGCGAAGCAGGCACGGCCGATGGACTTCGCGACAGCCGGCTCATGGGCGAACGAGGCACCCGGCGAAGCAGACACAGCCGGTGGGCCGGAGCGGCAGACACACCGGCCGGACGAGGCGCACCCGCCGTTTCGCCGTCGTCCTGATGAAGGTCGACGAGGGCGCGGGAGAGCAGGATCCCCGCCGGCCACCAGCCGCTCTTGGGGCGGCGTCCGGGACCGCGAGGCGAGCGAGAGGCCGTGGCAGCGAAGCAGGCACGGCCGATGGACTTCGCGGCATCCGGGGCGCGAAGTGGACGAGACGGCGTGGCGGTGCGGTGGGCGCTATGGCGGTGCGGTGGGCGCTATAGGTTGGGCGAAATGCTGCGTTTGGGATGGCCGAATTGCGATCGGAAGGCACGTGTGATCTTGCCTGCGTGAGATCGGGGGAATACCGGGAAGATTCCCACCGTGGACCGCCAGACCCGTCCCTCGTTCGCGCCGCCCGCCTCGGGCGACGCCGCGCCGGGCACCGCCGCCGTCAACCCCACATCGAGCACTGCCGTCGACCCCACGCGGGGCACGGCCGACGCCGGCCACGCCTCTCCGGGCGTTGCCACCGACACCGCGTCGAGCGCAGCGGCCACCGGCTCCAGGCCGGGCATTGCCGCTGCCCCCAGGTCGGGCACTGCCGCCGGCGACGCCGCGCCGGGCACCGCCGCCGTCAACCCCACATCGAGCACTGCCGTCGACCCCACGCGGGGCATTGCCGCCGCCGACGCCGGGCCGGGCGCCGGCGCCCCCGAACGCCGCCCGCGGCGTGGCCGGCGGGTGCTCGCCGGCCTGCTGCTCGTGGTCCTGCTGCTCATGGCCGGCGCCCGGCTGACCTGGTCCTGGCTCGACCCGCTGGGCGAGCGGACCGTCGACCGCAGCGGCCCCGCGCTGCTGCGGTCGGTGCAGAACCTGAGCCGCTTCGAGGCCGCGACCGGCGACTTCCAGGTCATCGTCGACCTGGAGAAGGACGTGAGGTTCGTGCCCGACGCGATCAGGGGCACCCGCACGCTCTTCGTGGGCGCCGGGTCCGTCGACGCCTACGTGGACTTCTCCACGCTGCCCAAGGACGCGTTCACGGTCTCCCCCGACCGTACGGCGGTCACCGTGCGGATCCCGCACGCCGAGCTGGAAAAGCCCAATCTCGACAACAAGCGGTCGTACGTCTTCGCCCAGGAGCGGGGCATCTTCGACCGGATCTCCGACTTCCTCTCGTCGTCGCCGCAGGACCAGCAGGAGCTCTACGTGCTGGCGGAGCGCAAGATCGCCGACGCCGCCGCCGCGAGCGACCTGCGTGCCCGGGCGGACCAGAACACCAAGGCCATGCTGGAGGGCATGCTGAGGTCCCTCGGCTTCACGACGATCACGGTGAAGTACGCCGGCGAGCCCTGACCCGTACGGCCGCCGCGACGCGACAGCCGTACGGGACGAGCTTCAGCCCAGTGCGGCGATGAGGTCGTCGGCGGCGGTGTAGGGGTCGATCTCGGCGCCGAGCAGCCGCTCGGCGAGCGTGTCGAGGCTGTCCCGGTGGAGCGCGGAGAAGCGCGAGCGCAGCTGGGCCAGCGCGATGGCCTCGATCTCGTCGCGGGCCCGGGCCAGGCGCCGCCTGCGGGCCTCGCCGGACTCCTCCAGGTATGCCTGGTGCTTGTCCAGCGCGGCCAGCAGGTCGTCGGCGCCCTCGCCCTTGGACGCCACGGTCGTGACGATCGGGGGCCGCCACGGCGCCTCGACGAGGCTCGTCATGGTCCGCAGCTCCCGCACGGTCGCCTGGACGCCGTCGCGGTCGGCCTTGTTCACCACCAGGACGTCGGCGACCTCGAGGATGCCCGCCTTGGCGGCCTGCACGCCGTCGCCCATGCCGGGGGCGAGGATGACGACGGTCGTGTCGGCCAGGCGGGCGATGTCCACCTCGGCCTGGCCGACGCCGACGGTCTCGACGAGGATCACGTCGCACCCGGCGGCCTCCAGCACGCGCAGCGCCTGCGGCGTGGCCCAGGCGAGCCCGCCCAGGTGCCCCCGGCTGGACATGCTGCGGATGAAGACCTCCGGGTCGGTGGCGTGGTCCTGCATGCGCACGCGGTCGCCGAGCAGGGCGCCGCCGGTGAACGGGCTGGACGGGTCGACCGCCAGCACGCCCACCCTGCTGCCCCGCCTGCGGAACGCCCTGATGAGCATGCCGGTCGAGGTCGACTTGCCGACGCCGGGCGAGCCGGTCAGGCCGATGACCCTGGCCGTGTGCGGCCGGGCGGCGCCGGTGGCCAGCTCGGCCATCGCCTCGCGCAACGCACGGCTCGCCCGGTCTCCCCCGGCGGGGCCGGCGCCGCCCTCGGCCGGGTTGTCCACGGCGTTCTCCACGAGCGAGATCAGCCGGGCCACCGCGCGCGGCTTGCCCAGCCGCGCCTGGCCGACGAGCTCACGGACGTCCACCTGCGGCTCCGATCAGGCGCCGGGCGCGGGAACGCGGATGATCAGCGCGTCGCCCTGGCCGCCGCCGCCGCACAGGCCGGCGGCGCCGAGGCCGCCGCCGCGCCTCTTCAGCTCGTGGGCCAGGGTCAGCACGATCCGGGCGCCGGACGCGCCGATCGGGTGGCCGAGCGCGATGCCGCCGCCGTTGACGTTGACCTTGTCGAGCGAGACGCCGAGCTCCTTCGCCGACTGCAGCACGACCTGGGCGAACGCCTCGTTGATCTCCAGCAGGTCGAGGTCGTCGACGGTCAGCCCCTGCTTGGCCAGCGCCTGCTTGATGGCGTTGGCCGGCTGAGACTGGAGCGAGTTGTCCGGCCCTGCCACATTGCCGTGCGCGCCGATCTCGGCCAGCCATTCGAGGCCCAGCTCCTCGGCCTTGGCCTTCGACATCACCACCACGGCGACGGCGCCGTCGGAGATCTGCGAGGACGATCCGGCCGTGATGGTGCCGTCCTCGGTGAACGCCGGGCGCAGCCTGGCCAGGATCTCGACCGTGGTGTCCTTGCGGATGCCCTCGTCGGCGGAGAAGAGCACGGGGTCGCCCTTGCGCTGGGGCAGCGGCACCGGGACGATCTCGTCGTCGAACAGGCCCTTCTCCGTCGCCTCGGCGGCGCGCTGGTGCGACCGCGCGGAGAACTCGTCCTGCTCCTCCCGGGTGATGCCGAGCCTGGCGTTGTGGCGCTCGGTCGACTCCCCCATCGCGATCTGGTCGAAGGCGTCGGTGAGCCCGTCGTAGGCCATCGCGTCCAGGATCCCGGCGCCGCCGTACTTCACGCCCTTGCGCAGGCCGGGCAGCAGGTGCGGGGCGTTGGTCATCGACTCCATGCCGCCCGCGACGACGATGTCGAACTCGCCCGCGCGGATGAGCTGGTCGGCCAGCGCGATCGCGTCCAGGCCCGACAGGCAGACCTTGTTGATGGTGAGGGAGGGCACGGTCATGGGAATGCCGGCCTTCACCGCCGCCTGGCGCGAGGGGATCTGACCGGCCCCGGCCTGGAGCACCTGCCCCATGATCACGTACTGGACCTGCTCGGGGGCGACACCGGCACGCTCCAGCGCGGCCTTGATCGCGATCCCGCCCAGCTCGACGGCGGACAGCTCGGACAGCGAGCCGAGGAGCCGTCCGATCGGTGTGCGAGCTCCGGCGACGATGACGGAACCAGACATTGGGACCCTCCAGAACGTGATCGGGGCAACGGTGTCACCATACCCAGGAGTAGTGCGCGCGCCCGGAGGCGGGAGGCGGCGAGAAACGGCGAAGGGAGACGGCGATGCTGCTGCGCATCGACCACGTGGGCGTGGCCTGCCACAACCTGGAGGAGAAGATCGAGTTCTACGAGTCCGTCTTCGGCCTGACCGTCGTGAGCCGGGAGGTGAACGAGGAGCAGGGCGTCCGCGAGGCCATGCTGCATGTGGCCGACGGCGCCCAGGGCGCGTCGTACGTCCAGCTTCTCGAGCCGCTGCACCCCGACACAGCCGTGGGCAAGTTCCTCGCCAAGCGGGGCGAGGGCGTGCATCATATCGGGTACGGCGTGGCGGACGTCACCAAGGCCCTGGAGGAAATCGGGGCGAAAGGCGTGCGCCTGATCGACGAGCGGCCCAGGCACGGGTCGATGGGGGCCTCGATCGCGTTCCTGCATCCCAAGGACGTGGGAGGGGTTCTCACCGAGCTCGTCGAGACGTCCAGGCGCTAGGTAAACGCAAGAAACGTTCATACGTAACAAGTCGCGCAGAAAGTCGGACGGGGCCGCCAACGCGGCAGCACCGGAGTACGCTGGCGTCCATCACCGGACGTGGACGCCATACGGCTCCTCGCCTCGGAACCGACCCCCCGTCCGGCCCCTGTAGCCGTCTCGACAACCAGGATCGAGCCTCATGCAGTCCGACATCGACGCCCAGCTCAACAACTTCTTTGAGGACGCCCCATCTCGCGAATTCGACGTGGTGCTCCGGGGTTACGACCGGCACCAGGTCCACGACCACCTGAAGACTCTCGACACCGAACTGCGTCAGGCCAAGGAGCAGATCAGCGCCCTCCAGCGTGAGCTGGCCGACTCACAGCGCCAACTGCAGGAGCAGGAGCGGCCGACGTACTCGGGTCTCGGCGCCCGCATCGAGCAGTTGCTCAGGCTGGCGGAGGAGCAGGCCACCGAGCTCGTTCAGGCGGCCCGGTCGGAGGCGAACGAGATTCGCGCCGCCGCCAAGGTGGACGCCGCCGACCTGCGGGCGGCCGCGGAGAACGAGGCGGCCGAGAAGCGGGCGCTGGCGGCGCGCGAGGCCGAGGAGATGCGCAGCACCGCCGAGCGCGACGCGGAGGAGATCAGGTCGACGGCCCGGCGTGAGGCCGACGAGCTGACCGCCACCACCGAGCGGGAGGTCGCCAAGATCCGCGCCACCGCCGACCACGAGGTCGCGGAGAAGCGGGCGGACGCCGAGCGCGAGATCGCCAAGCTGCGCACCACGACCGAGCGCGAGGTCGCCCAGCTCCGGGCCTCGACCAAGCGCGAGCGCGACGAGGTGCTCACCACGGCCAAGCGCCAGGCGGACGAGATGCGGGCCCAGGCGCAGCGGATCCTGGAGGAGTCGGAGGCCAAGCGCGCCCAGGACGAGGCGGAGTTCGAGATCCAGCTCGCCGCCCGCCGCGAGGAGGCCGAGCGCCAGGAGGCCGAGCGGCACGCCACCGCCCAGGCCAACACCCAGAAGCTGGTCGCCGAGGCCGAGCAGCGCGCCGCCACCGCCGAGCAGCGGGCCGCCAAGGCGACCCAGCAGGCCGAGCAGACCCGGCGCGAGGCCGACGCCCACGCCAAGCAGCTGCTGGCCAACGCCCGCAAGAACGCCGACCAGCTCGTGGCCGAGGCCAAGGCCAGCGCCGAGTCGATCGTGACCGAGGCCAAGAACGAGGCCGAGCGCACCCGTACGGCGATGCAGCGCCAGGTGGACGAGCTCACCCGGCAGCGCGACAGCATCACCAGCCACCTCGCCCAGCTCCGGCAGCTGCTCGGCGGCGCCCCGCTGCCGGGCATGGACCCGGAGCCCGCGCCCGTCACCGCCGCCCCGTCGAAGCCGGCTCTGTCGGCTCCGTCGGTCGTGGAGAAGCCGAGCGTGTCCACCAAGCCGGCCGTCGAGTCGATCAGCTCGTCCAAGACCGACGACGACGCGGAGTGGTGGCAGGAATAGCCACTGGCACATTCGGGGAGTCTGACGGCTGAACGAACGGGGCCCGGCGGTGCCGGGCCCCGTTCACATGTCCATCACCCGTCATCCGCGGGCGCCCATGCGGCGTCCGCCGGGCTGGAGGGAGCGGAGCGGGACCCGCGAGCGTCGCGCCCAGACCCGGGCCCCGCGCGGAAGCTCCCAGTGGGCGAGGAATCCGTGCGGGTAGGGACCGGGCCCCACGGAGATCCCGAGCGTGCGAGGGAATTCGCCTGGCGGAGACGGGCCCCGCGGGTCGCATAAGTGAAGCGAAGCGGGACCCGCGAGGACCGAAGGCTTCCTCCCGGCGCGGTGACCGGCCCGGCCAAGAGTCGTGGACACCCCACTGGCCGGGCGGCGAAGGCCGCGTCGCGCCGCCCCTCAGTCGAGGGACTTGACGAACTCCGCGACGACCCGGTTGAACTCCTCGGGCTGCTCGACGGCCGACAGGTGGCCCGCCTTCTCGACGACGGCGAGCCGTGCCCGCGGGATCGCCTCCACCATCGCCCGGGCGTCGGAGAGCGGCGACAGCTCGTCCTCGTCGCCCACGACGACGAGCGCGGGCACCGTCAGGGACCGCAACGCGGCGAACGAGTCGGGCCGCGCGGCCATCGCCCGCTGAGCCCACGCGACGGCGGCGGGCGGCGCCGCCTGGATGAGCCCGCGGACACGGCCGAGGACCATCCCCCTGCGCTCCTTGGTGGTCGCGCCGACCATCGTGGGCAGCGACTCGGTCACCAGGATGCCCGTGCCGCTCTCCAGGACCGCCGCGGCGATCCTCTCCCTGTTCGCCCGGACCGGCTCGGGGTCGGCCTGCGCCTTGGTGTCGGCGAGGATCAGGCCGCGTACGCGGTCGGGGTGGCGGCGGCACAGCGCCATCGCCACATAGCCGCCCATGGACAGGCCGCCGATCACCGCGCGATCGATGCCCTCCTGGTCGAGCAGGTGCGCCACGTCGTCGGCCATGAGGTCGATCGAGGGCGCGTCGTCACCGAGCACCGTGCCGCCGAAACCGCGCAGGTCCGGGGTGATCACCCGGCAGACGGACGCGAGTCCTTCGCGCTGGGCGAGCCACATCGCGGAGGACAGGGGGAAAGCGTGGAGCAGGACGACTGGCTGGCCGCTCCCGGCGGATCGCGAGTAGAGCTGCATCAGGTCACGGTAACGCGCCGCGCGCCCGCCGCCCGCCCTTCGTCATCGATTCGCGACCCCGTACGGCCGACGCGGCGCGCTCAGACCGAGGTCGGCAGCGGCGCGGCGGCCGGGTTCACGCGTTTGACGATCTCGTTCAGCACGATCCGCACGTACGGCTCGCCGACCCACAGGTGCTTGGCTCCGTCCACGCCGATGACCTCGGCCTGCGGGGCCGCCGCGAACCGGCGTACGGCCTCCTCGGGCCGCAGATAGTCGTCGTGCTCCGGCACCAGGGCCACCAGCGGGCGGCCGAACTCGCCCCAGGCCGCGACGTCCTTCTCACTTGCCCGCTTGAGCGGCGGCGACAGCAGGATCGCGCCCCGCACGATCGGGTCGCGGCCCCACTTCAGCGCCAGCTCGGTGCCGAACGACCAGCCGAGCAGCCAGGGGTTCGGCAGGTCGTGGAAGTCGGCGTACTCGAGGGCGGCGGCGACGTCCCAGCGCTCCCCCTCGCCGCCGTCGAAGGCACCTTGGGAGGTGCCGCGGTCGGAGGTCGTGCCCCGGGTGTTGAAGCGCAGCACGGCGATGTCGGCGAGCGCGGGCAGCCGGTAGGAGGCCTTGCGCAGCACGTGGCTGTCCATCATCCCGCCGTGGGTGGGCAGAGGATGCAGGCAGACCAGCGTCGCCACCGGCGGCCTGCCCTCCGGCGACGCCAGCTCGCCGACGAGGGTCAGCCCGTCGGCCGTCTGCAGCTCGATGTCCTCGCGCCGGGCAGGCAGCACCGTGGACGCCCTGATGTCCATTCCCACTCCGAATGCTCGTGTCAGTAACGGCTGCGGCCCGGGCCCCGGTTGGCCCGGTTGCGCCAGCACGCGGTGTGCCAGTGCCGCCGCTCGTCCTCTCCCCCGGACCAGGCCGGCCAACTCACCACGTGCGGCAGCCCGGGCTTGATCTCCTGCTGGCATCCCGGGCACCGGTACGCCTTGCCCTGGGCGGCGCCGGAGACGTTGCGGACCACCCAGTCGCCGTCGTGCGCGCTCTCCACGCGGTCCACCCCCGGCACGTGAGAGCCGATCGGCCGTACGGAACGGCCGTCCGGGCGCTCGAACGGACCGCGGCGGCGGGCACGTCGGGGGCTCACTGCGGGCGTCCTTCCGGGGAGTGCACGTCTGGCAGAACGGGAGTTGCCGGCTCATTCTTCCAGCACCCGCCCAACCGCCGCACACAGGATGCCCCGCGCGCCGGGGTCCGCAGCGGCCCGCGGCCGGATGACTCCGACATCCGCGCCATGCCGGACAGTGTCCCGGAACGCCTCCCGGCCTTCGCATCCCCGGTAGGGTTGGGGCACATGCGGCTGGTCATCGCGCGGTGCAGCGTGGATTACATAGGGCGGCTGACCGCCCATCTCCCCATGGCTCCCCGGCTCATCCTCATGAAGGCGGACGGCAGCGTGTCGATCCACGCTGACGACCGGGCGTACAAGCCCTTGAACTGGATGAACCCGCCCTGCAAGGTGCGTGAGGAGACCGTCGATGGCGTGCTCACCTGGTCGGTCGTGCACGGCAAGACCGGTGAGAAGCTCGTGCTGACGATCGAGGAGATCCTGCACGACTCCAGCCACGAGCTGGGCGTGGACCCGGGGCTGCGCAAGGACGGCGTCGAGGCGCACCTGCAGGAGCTGCTCGCCGAGCACATCACCACGCTCGGGGAGGGCTGGACGCTGGTGCGCAGGGAATACATGACCGCCATCGGCCCGGTGGACATCCTCTGCCGCGACCACCTCGGCGGCACGGTCGCCGTGGAGATCAAGCGGCGGGGCGACATCGACGGCGTGGAGCAGCTCACCCGATATCTCGAACTGCTCAACCGCGACCCGCGCCTGGCCCCGGTCAGGGGCATCTTCGCCGCCCAGGAGATCAAGCCGCAGGCCCGCGTGCTCGCGGCCGACCGCGGCATCGAGTGCGTGACGCTCGACTACGACGCCCTGCGGGGCATCGAACCGGAGAATCCCACGCTCTTTTGAGCGAACGTACGGCGGCGCTCCGCCGAACGCGCGGCGGCTTGCCGCTCGCCGCGCCGCCCCGCGTGTCCACCGGACGGAGGACACGATCCTCATACGTTCGAGGGTTTTCGGTGATCCTTCCGGGGTGGATTCTTGGGGGCATGAAACACGCCATACGCGTACGAGGACTCAAGAAACGGTACGGCGAGGTTCAGGCGGTCGCGGGCCTGGACCTCGACGTCGCACACGGCGAGGTGTTCGCCGTGCTCGGCCCGAACGGCGCGGGCAAGTCGACCACGGTCGAGATCCTCGAAGGCTACCGCGAACGCGACGAGGGGGAGGTCACCGTGCTGGGCAGGGACCCGGCCAGGCCGACCCGCGAGTGGCGGTCCCGCATCGGCATCGTGCTGCAGACCGCCGACGACCGCGCGGAGCTGACCGTACGGGAGACGCTGCGACACTTCGCTACCTGCTACGCCAACCCCCGCGATCCCGACGAGCTCATGGAGCAGGTCGGGCTCGCGGACAGTGCGGGCAAGCGGATCCGCCAGCTCTCCGGCGGGCAGCGGCGCCGGGTGGACGTCGCCCTCGGCGTCATCGGCCGCCCCGAGCTTCTGTTCCTCGACGAGCCCACGACGGGCTTCGACCCCGAGGCGCGGCGTCAGTTCTGGGATCTCATCGCCGGCCTCGCCCGCGACGGCACGACCATCGTGCTGACCACCCACTACCTGGAGGAGGCCGAGGCGCTGGCCGACCGGGTGGCCGTCGTGGCGCGGGGGCGCGTGGTCGCCGAGGGCGACCCCGCCACCCTGGGCGGCCGGGGCACCGCGAAGGCCCGCGTGGCCTGGTCGGAGGGTGAGATCGAGACCGACACCCCGACCGCGGCCGTCCTGGAGCTGTCGCGCCGGTACGACGGGGAGATCCCCGGGCTCACCGTCACCCGGCCCACGCTGGAGGACGTGTATCTCCGCCTCATCGAGGCCGGGGAGCCGCTCGCCGACGGCGCGCCGCAGACCGTGGGGAGCGCGTCATGACCGCCACCCCCGCCCCCGCTCCGCGTACGGCCGCGCCCCTGCCGTCCCCGATCAAGATCGCGCTGGCCCGCGCGGCCGTGGAGACGAAGGTGCTGTTCCGGGAGAGGGACGCCGTCGTCTTCACCTTCGCCCTGCCGATCGTGTTCCTGGTGCTGTTCGCCTCGATCTTCTCCGGCGTCGCCGAGGGCACCGGGGTCACCGTCGCCCAGCTCTACACCGCCGGCCTGATCGGCTCGGGCGTCATGGGCACGGGATTTCAGAACCTCGGCATCGGCATCGCGGGCGACCGGGAGGACGGCACGCTGAAGCGCCTGGCCGGGCTGCCGATGCCGCGCCCGGCGTACTTCATCGGCAAGATCATCAGCGTGCTGGTCATGACCGTGCTCCAGGTGGCGATCCTGCTCGCCATCGCCGTGCTGTTCTACGGCCTGGAGCTGCCGTCCGAGGTGTCGGCCTGGGCCACGTTCGCCTGGGTGTTCGTGCTCGGCGTGTCGGCCGCGGCCGTCCTCGGCATCGCCGTCAGCAGCCTGCCCCGCTCCGGCAAGAGCGCGGCCGCGGTGATCAGCCTGCCGTTCGTGGTGCTGCAGTTCGTCTCCGGGGTCTTCATCCCGATCACCGAGCTGCCCGACTGGCTGGTCAACGCCGCCTCGATCTTCCCGCTCAAGTGGATGTGCCAGGGGTTCCGGTCCGTCTTCCTGGGCGATGCGGGAGCCGCTCTAGAGCTGACCGGGTCGTACGAGCTGGGCCGGGTCGCCCTGGTCCTGGCCGCCTGGCTCATCGGCGGTCTGGTGCTGTGCGTGACGACGTTCCGCTGGAAGGGGCGGCGCGACGGCTGAGCCCGGCCGCGGAGCACGGCATCCGCCGGTTCTTCGGCCAGCCGGGCCTTGGACGCCTTCCGGACGCGCCGGCCGCCGCCACGCCCGGCTCTCCCGGCCGGCTGGCGGGCGGGAGAGGAGCACCGGCTTCAAGCGTGCGCGCGGCCGGCCGTCGCGTCCCTCCGGACACCGCCCCCGGAAGGCCCGGCGCGACCGCCACGGACGCGCACGCCTGGATGACCTTCACAGGGTGGGAGCTGCTGTTCGGTATGACCCTGGCCGTCACCGCCGCGTTCGTCCTCGTGACCGGCGCGCCGGTGACGGCCGCCGCGCCTCGCGGACTCTTGTAATTGCCGATGCAATTGCACGGAGCTATGTCCCTCCAATTGGTAAGCATCCTGATCTCTTGACGGTCTTGTCAAGCTAATGGCCATCTTTGGCATAGTGCGGAAGTGCCTATTTCCCAGTACTTCCTCAAAAAGGATCTTGCGTTCATAATGGGGACTTCTGGGGGAACCATGACAGAGCGAGGTGAAAAGTGGCGGGACGGGACTATCGGGGGATGTCGGCTGCCGAAAGGCTTGCAGACAGGAGGGAACGGCTCATATCGGCCGCATACACCTTGTTCGCCCAGCCCGGCTTCCACGCCACCACCATCGAGAGGCTGTGCGCGACCGCACGCATCTCCAATCGCGCCTTCTACGAATGCTTCTCCAGTCGTGAAGACCTGATGCGCGCGGTTTACGAGCGGTGCATCAAGGAAACCCTCGCGTCGGTCACGGAGGCCATCGAGAAGGCCCCGCCCACGCTCGACGACCGAATCGTCGCCGGCATCTCGGAGTATGTCCGATTTGTCACGAAAGATGTGCGGCGTGCTCGCCTCATGCATTTGGAAGTACGGCGAGCGGGCAACGTGCTCAGCGGCGCCCGTCAGCAGGCGGTCGCCTCGTTCACCAAGGTCATCGAGTCGTCGGCGCAGGGCATGGTCATGCCGCCCTTCGACCTCCACCTGCTGGCGCTCGGCCTCATCGGCGCCCTCACCGAGCTGCTCATCGAATGGGTGATGAGCGATCCGTCCCCGTCCATCGAGCAGATCATCGAGGCCTGCGTGTACATCTTCCGCCGCACCTTCGCCCACGAGGGCTCCGTGGCGGCCTCCGCTCAGTGACCCGGGCGGCGGTGACTACGCTGAGCGGCATGACCCGAGCCGACAACGACAAGCCGGTCGTCCTGTCCAAGATCTACACGAAGACGGGTGACGACGGCACGACCGCCCTTGGCGACATGAGCCGCACCCGCAAAACCGACCCCCGGCTGGCCGCCTACGCCGACGTGGAGGAGGCCAACGCCGCCATCGGGGTCGCCCTCGCCACCGGCGGCCTCTCCGAGGAGGTCACGGCCGTTCTGACCAGGGTGCAGAACGAGCTGTTCGACGTCGGCGCCGACCTGTGCTGCCCCGTCGTGGAGAACCCGGAATTTCCCCCGCTGCGTGTGGAGGAGTCGTACATCGCCTGGCTCGAAGAGCAGTGTGACCGCTTCAACGCGGAGCTGAAGCCGCTGCGCAGCTTCATCCTTCCGGGCGGCGCCCCGCCCGTCGCCTTTCTCCACCTCGCCCGCACGGTCGTACGGCGGGCCGAGCGGTCGGCCTGGGCGGCGCTGGAGGCGCACGACGACGTGAACCCGCTGACCGCGAAGTATCTGAACCGCCTGTCCGACCTGATGTTCATCCTCTGCCGCGTGGCCTCCGCCGGGGACGAGATCCTCTGGAAGCCCGGCGGCACCCGCTGATCACGAGTCGCGAGTGCACGACCCTTCTAGTACTCCAGCCGTAGATCGCGGTCTTGCGTGGTGAGCGGGGGTGTAGAGATAGGGACGGCCACCGCGATCATTGAGTGTTGTGCTGACAATCAACGATCGTGCGGTGGCCGCAGGTGCCAGCG
>NZ_BMPY01000013.1 GCF_014647835.1 Microbispora rosea subsp. aerata | reverse complement strand
GTCCAAGGCGCTGGCGGAGTTCCTGTTCGGGGACGAAGACGCGCTGATCATGCTCGACATGTCGGAGTTCATGGAGAAGCACACCGTCTCGCGGCTGTTCGGCTCCCCGCCCGGCTACGTCGGGTACGAAGAGGGTGGCCAGCTGACTGAGAAGGTGCGGCGTAAGCCGTTCTCGGTGGTGCTGTTCGACGAGATCGAAAAGGCCCACCCGGACATCTTCAACAGCTTGTTGCAGATCCTGGAGGACGGCCGGCTGACCGATGCCCAGGGCCGGGTGGTGGACTTCAAGAACACGGTCATCATCATGACGACCAACCTCGGCACCCGGGACATCTCCAAGGGCATCGGGGTCGGGTTCGCCCGGGCCAACGACACCGAGTCGAACTACGACCGGATGAAGGCGAAGGTGCAGGAGGAGCTCAAGCAGCACTTCCGGCCGGAGTTCCTCAACCGTGTCGACGACATCGTGGTCTTCCACCAGCTCACCCCGAAGGAGATCATCCAGATCGTGGATCTGATGCTCGCCCAGGTGGCCGAGCGGCTGAAGGACCGCGACATGGGCCTGGAGCTGACCCCCGCCGCCAAGCAGCTTCTCGCCGACCGCGGGTACGACCCGGTGATGGGCGCCCGCCCGCTGCGGCGGACGATCCAGCGGGAGCTGGAGGACACGCTGTCGGAGAAGATCCTGTACGGCGAGCTGCGGCCGGGGCACATCGTCAAGGTCGACGTCGAGGGCGAGGGCGAGGGCGCCACGTTCACCTTCGCGGCCGAGGTCAAACCGGCCGCCGTGGGCGTGCCGGCCCCCGCCGCGTCGAACGGCTGACCTCGGCTCATGGCGGGACAGCAGGCCTTCTGGATCGACGTCAGAGCCGACCGCGAACGCGCCCGCGACGGCGTCAGCCACTACGCCGAGCGGGTGTGGGACAACCTCGGCGAGTTCGAGGGGGTGTGGGGAGACATCGCCCCGGTCGCGTTCGCGTGCGCGTCCTGGCGGATCGCCACCCCGCCCCTGACCTCGCCGGGGCTGGTCCGCTGGCATCGGCGGGTGCTGTCCGCCACCTGCGTGCGCAACGGGTGGGACGGGTCGCTGACGGCACGTGTCACGCTCGTCTCCCCGTTGCCGGCCGCGCTCACGGTCTCGCGCGACTGGTGGCGCGACCGCGGCTGGCGGGGGTGGCCGGAGATTTTCGGCCAGTTCGTGGACCCCGCCGAGCAGGACCTCGCGAAGGTCCCCCATCTGCGCCCCACCCTGCTCGTGGACGCCCCGGTGCCGCTGGAGGATCTCCCGGCGACGCCGGACGGGCCCGCGCACGACCTCGCCGAGACGGCGCACCGCGCCCTCACGGTCCTCGTCCGCGAGCTGAACGATCTGCTCACCCCGATCATCACTCAGCTCGAGAACTCTCCCCGCTGATCCTCGCACCCCCGGCCGAGGGGACCGGCGCGGCCGGCCGGGGCGAAGCCGCAGGCAGGGGCCGCCGGACGGCGGTCCGGAGCACGATCGTCGAAGGCGTCCCCGCAGGCCGCGCCGTCGCCTGCCGACACATCGCAAAACCCGGACATCAGCGGAAAAGTCACCCCTTGACAGTGGGTCTCGACGGCCTCAGTCTGTTGCGCATAGTGCTATGTGTTTCGTCTTGCACAACTACCGCACACGACTGATTCGAGGGAAAGAGCACCATGGCGCACGAAGTCCGCGGGGTCATCGCGAGGGGCAAGGGCCAGCCGGTCAGCCTGGAGACCGTCGTCGTGCCGGACCCGGGCCCGGGTGAGGCGCTCGTGGCCGTGCAGGCCTGCGGGGTGTGCCACACCGACCTGCACTACCGGGAGGGCGGCATCAACGACGACTTCCCGTTCCTCCTCGGGCACGAGGCGGCCGGTGTGGTCGAGGCCGTCGGCGAGGGCGTGACCGACGTCGCCCCCGGCGACTTCGTCATCCTCAACTGGCGCGCCGTCTGCGGCGCCTGCCGCGCCTGTCTGCGCGGACGGCCGTGGTACTGCTTCAACACCCACAACGCGACCCAGAAGATGACGCTGGCCGACGGCACCCCGCTGTCCCCGGCGCTCGGCATCGGCGCGTTCGCCGAGAAGACGCTTGTGGCGGCCGGCCAGTGCACCAAGGTCGACCCGAGCGCGTCGCCGGTCGCGGTCGGCCTGCTCGGCTGCGGCGTGATGGCGGGGCTCGGCGCGGCGATCAACACCGGCGGGGTGACCCGCGGCGACTCGGTCGCGGTCATCGGCTGCGGCGGCGTCGGCGACGCGGCCATCGCGGGCGCGCATCTGGCCGGCGCGACCACGATCATCGCGGTCGACGTGGACGACACCAAGCTCGAGTGGGCCCGCCGCTTCGGCGCCACCCACACCGTGAACTCGCGGGAGACCGACCCGGTGGAGGCCATTCGCGAGCTGACCGGCGGCTTCGGCGCCGACGTCGTCATCGAGGCGGTCGGCCGCCCCGAGACGTACAGGCAGGCGTTCTACGCCCGCGACCTCGCCGGGACCGTCGTGCTGGTCGGCGTGCCGACCCCGGAGATGACGCTGGAGCTGCCGCTGCTCGACGTCTTCGGCCGCGGCGGCGCGCTGAAGTCCTCCTGGTACGGCGACTGCCTGCCCAGCCGCGACTTCCCCATGCTCGTCTCCCTCTACCAGCAGGGACGGCTCGACCTGGACGCGTTCGTCACCGAGACGATCGCGCTCGAGGACGTCGAGGCGGCCTTCGAGAAGATGCACCACGGCGAGGTGCTGCGCTCCGTCGTGGTCCTGTGACCGATCCCCTCTTGATCATCTCGATTACCGACGTGCGACCTGCGACCTTGAGGAGCCACCTGTGAGCACCACGAGCCTGCCCCCCAGCCTGATGGCCACGCTGCCGGGCGAGTCCTACACCGACCCCGAGATCTTCGCGCTGGAGCAGAAGCGTATCTTCGAGTCGATGTGGTTCTGCGCGGTCCGGGCCTCGGACCTGCCCAAGCCCGGGGCGTTCAAGACCGTGCAGGTCGGCACCGAGAGCATTTTGATCACGCGGGCGCGGGACAACTCGTTCCGCGCGTTCTACAACGTCTGCCGCCACCGCGGCGCCCGCATCTGCACCGAGGAGTCCGGCGAGGTCAAGCGGGCCTTCCAGTGCCCGTACCACGCCTGGACCTACGACCTGGAGGGCAAGCTCATCGCGGCCCCCAACCTCACCAAGATGCCCGACATCGACCGGGTCGAGTACGGCCTGGTGAACGTGGCGGTGCGGGAGTGGCTGGGCTACGTGTGGGTGTGCCTGGCCGACGAGCCGCCGTCCTTCGAAGACACCGTGCTCGGCGACGTGCGCACGCGTCTGGGCGACCTGGTGTCGCTGGAGAACTACGACGTGGCCAACCTCGCCGTCGGCCGGCGCATCGTCTACGACGTGAAGGCCAACTGGAAGCTCATCGTCGAGAACTTCATGGAGTGCTACCACTGCGCGACCATCCACCCCGAGCTGACCGAGGTGCTGCCGGAGTTCGCCGACGGCTACGCGGCGCAGTACTACGTGGGTCACGGCGCGCTGTTCGGCGAGGACATCCAGGGCTTCACCGTCGACGGCTCGGAGGGGCTCGACCGCATCCCGACGATCAGCGAGGACCAGGACCGGCGCTACTACGCGATCACGATCAAACCGCAGGTCTTCGTCAACATGGTGCCCGACCACGTGATCATCCACCGGATGTTCCCGCTCGCGGTGGACCGTACCGTGGTGGAGTGCGACTGGCTGTACCTGCCGGAGGTCGTGGCCGCGGGCAAGGACCTCAGCCGGTCGGTGGAGCTGTTCCACCGGGTGAACCAGCAGGACTTCGAGGCCTGCGAGCGCACCCAGCCCGCGATGAGCTCCCGGACGTATGCCAAGGGTGGCGTCCTGGTGCCTAGCGAGCACCACATCGGCCTGTTCCATGATTGGGTACGCGGCAAGCTCGGCGAGTGAGTTCGGAGGGGATGCGGCGTGACGCGTAAGGCGCCTCGGGAGGATGTCGGAGACGAGCGCCTGGAGATCGGCCCGCCCAAGACCTGGGCGGGCGGGGTCCCGGCGGTCGGCCACGCGCTCAGCACGGCATATCAGCAGATGGGCGCGGGCCGGACGATGCTGACCCTGCTGCGGGTCAACCAGAAGTCCGGCTTCGACTGCCCGGGATGCGCCTGGCCCGAAGGCGACCACCGCAGCCCCGCCGAGTTCTGTGAGAACGGCGCGAAGGCGGTGGCCGAGGAGGCGACCGTCCGCCGCGTCACCCGCGAGTTCTTCGCCGAGCATTCGGTGGACGAGCTGGCCCGGCGCAGCGACTACTGGCTGGGCCAGCAGGGCCGTCTCACCGAGCCGATGTACAAGCCGGCCGGGGCGGACCACTACGAGCCGATCTCGTGGGAGGACGCCTTCCGCATGATCGCGCGCGAGCTGCGCGCGCTCGACGACCCGAACCAGGCCGTCTTCTACACCTCCGGCCGCACGTCCAACGAGGCGGCCTTCGCCTATCAGCTGCTCGTCCGCCGCTTCGGCACCAACAACCTGCCCGACTGCTCCAACATGTGCCACGAGTCGAGCGGCTCGGCGCTGACCGAGACGCTCGGCATCGGCAAGGGCACGGTGCTGCTGGAGGATCTCCACCGGGCCGATCTGATCTTCGTGGTCGGCCAGAACCCGGGCACCAACCACCCGCGCATGCTGTCGGCGCTCGAGCGGGCCAAGCGGGGCGGCGCCCGGATCGTGGCGGTCAACCCGCTGCCGGAGGCGGGGCTGCTGCGCTTCCGCAACCCGCAGCGGCCCTCCGGCGTCGTGGGCACCGGGACGGCGCTGTCCGACCGGTTCCTGCAGATCCGGCTGGGCGGCGACCTGGCGCTGTTCCAGGCGCTGTCGCTGCTGCTGCTCGAGGCCGAGGACGCCGCGCCCGGCACGGTCGTCGACCGGGAGTTCGTCGAGGCGCACACGCACGGGTTCGACGACTGGGAGAAGCACATCCGCGGGCTCGACTGGGCGGAGGTCCTGGAGGCCACCGGGCTGACCCGCGCCGAGATCGAGGAGACGGCCCGCGAGGTGCTGGCTGCCCGCTCGGTCGTGGTCTGCTGGGCGATGGGCATCACCCAGCACCGCAAGTCGGTCCCGACGATCAGGGAGATCGTCAACTTCCTGCTGCTGCGCGGCAACGTGGGACGCCCCGGCGCCGGCGTGTGTCCCGTACGCGGGCACTCCAACGTGCAGGGCGACCGGACGATGGGCATCTATGAGAAACCCCGGCCGGAGTTCCTCGACGCGCTGGAGAAGGAGTTCGGCTTCCCGCCGCCCCGCGCGCACGGCCACGACACCGTGGAGGCCATCCGCGCCATGCGCGACGGCGACGCGAAGGTGTTCTTCGCGATGGGCGGCAACTTCGTCTCCGCGACGCCGGACACCGCCGCCACCGAGGCGGCGCTGCGCCGCTGCCGCCTCACCGTGCAGGTGTCGACCAAGCTGAACCGCTCGCACGCCGTGTGCGGCGAGCAGGCCCTCATCCTGCCCACGCTCGGCCGTACGGAGCGGGACGTGCGGGCGAGCGGCGAGCAGTTCGTCACGGTCGAAGACTCGATGGGCGCCGTGCACGCCTCGCGCGGGCGGCTGCGCCCGGCGTCGGACGCGCTGCTGTCGGAGGTCGCGATCGTGTGCCGGCTGGCCCGCGAACTGCTCGGCGACGACCCGCACGTGCCGTGGGCCGAGTTCGAGGCCGGCTACGACGCGATCAGGGAGCGCATCGAGCGGGTGGTCCCGGGGTTCCACGACTTCAACGCGCGGGTGCGCAGGCCGGGCGGCTTCCTGCTGCCGAACGCGCCGCGCGACGAGCGCCGGTTCCCCACCGCCACGGGCAAGGCGAACTTCACGGTCAACCCGCTGGAGGTGCTGCGCGTGCCGCGGGGCCGCCTGCTGCTGCAGACCATCCGCAGCCACGACCAGTACAACACCACCATCTACGGGCTGAACGACCGCTACCGCGGCATCTCGAACGGGCGGCGCGTGGTGTTCGTGCACCCCGACGACCTGGCCGAGCGCGGGCTCGCCGACGGCGACATGCTGGACCTGATCAGCGAGTGGCCGGACGGCGAGCGTGTGGCCGAGGGCTTCCGGGCCGTGGCCTATCCGACCGCCCGGGGCTGCTGCGCGGCGTACTTCCCGGAGACCAACGTGCTGGTGCCGCTCGACTCGGTGGCGGAGACGTCGAACACGCCCACGTCCAAGAGCGTCGTCGTACGGCTGCGCCGCGCCGCGGAGAAGACGGCGGAGAAAGCGGCGGCGAAGACGGCGTAGGGACGCGGGCTACCCGCCGAGGCGGTGGCTGATCTCCTCGGCGCCCTTGACGAGGACGGGGGCCAGCTCGCGCATGCGCTCCTCGCTGAACCGGTAGGCGGGGCCGGACGCGCTGACCGCCGCCACGACCTCGCCCCGGAAGGAGCGGACGGGGGCGGCGAGCGCGTTCAGGCCCACCTCGAGCTCCTCGAGCGACAGGGCGTAGCCGTTCTCGCGGATCTCCGCCAGCTCCCGCTCCAGCTTCTCCGCCGAGGTCACCGTGTTGGGCGTGTAGCGCCGCAGGCCGGCCGCGCGCAGCAGGTCGTCGCGGCGCCGCCGGTCCACGTACGCCAGCAGGATCTTGCCGCTCGACGTCGCGTGCAGGGGCGTGAGCTGGCCCACCCAGTTGTGGGCGGTGACGGCGGAGGGGCCGCGCACCTGGTCGAGGTTGACCGCGTAGTGCGAGCGCAGGACGGCGATGTTCACCGTCTCGCCGATCTCCTCGGCCAGGCGCTGACAGACGGGCCTGCTCTGCTGGGTGACGTCCATCCGCGCGGAGACGCTGCCGGCGAGGCGGACCAGCCCGAAGCCGAGGCGATACTTGCCGCGGTCCTCGGTCTGCTCGACGAGCCCGCGCGCCTCCAGCGCGCCCAGCAGGCGGAACGCGGTCGACTTGTGGACCTCGATCTCGGCCGCGATCTCGGTGACCCCCGCCTCGCCGCGGTCGGCGAGGATCTCCATGATGCTGATCGCCCGGTCCACGGACTGCACGCCGCCGCCGTTGGCCTCGGTCTTGGCGGCGGAAGCGTCGTTGCTCATACCGGGACTGTAGCGGCAGACGCGACCGCGGGCCGGAACGCCGGGAAATCCCCGGGGACGACGCGCATCCTCATCCCCGGCCCCCGACCGGCTCGCGCACGCTCAGCGGAAGACGACGGTGCGGTCGCCGTTGAGGAGGACGCGGCTCTCGCAGTGCCAGCGCACGGCCCTGGCCAGCACCCGCGCCTCCACGTCGCGGCCCACGGTGACGAGCGCGTCCGGGTCGAGCGAGTGGTCCACCCGCTCCACGTCCTGCTCGATGATCGGGCCCTCGTCGAGGTCGGCCGTGACGTAGTGCGCGGTGGCGCCGATCAGCTTGACGCCGCGCTCGTGGGCCTGGTGGTACGGCTTGGCGCCCTTGAACCCCGGCAGGAACGAGTGGTGGATGTTGATCGCCCGGCCCTCCAGGCGCTTGCACATGTCGTCGCTGAGGATCTGCATGTAGCGGGCGAGCACGACCAGGTCGGTGTCGAGCTCCTCGGCCAGTTCGAGGATGCGCCGCTCGGCCTCGGGCTTGGTGTCGGGGGTCACCGGCACGTGGTGGAACGGCACGCCGTAGAACTCGGCGAGCGGTTCGAGGTCCCGGTGGTTGGAGACGATCGCGGGGATCTCGACGTTGAGCGCGCCGACCCGCTGACGGTAGAGCAGGTCGTTCACGCAATGGCCGAACTTCGACACGAGCACGAGCGTCCTGGTCGGCGTCGCGGCGTCCTTGATCTGCCAGTTCATCTGGAAGGAGTCGCCGACGTAGGAGAAGCCGCGGCGCAGCTCCTCGATGTCGCCGCGGCCGTCGGGCACGGCGAAGTGGACCCGCATGAAGAAGTGGCCGTTCGTGCGGTCGTTGAACTCCTGGCTCTGCAGGATGTCGCCCGCGTGCTGGACGAGGAAGCCGCTCACCGCGTAGACGATCCCCGGCCGGTCCACGCAGGAGAACGTCAGCACGAACTCGCGACCCGGGCGAGCGGACATGGCAGCCTCCTGAGTGCGCAATACGCAACATGGTGACGTATACGCAACAGAGTGACTCGTCGGGTGGGGCTGGTCAAGAGGGCGGTGCGTATTCTGCGTAGAGTTGTGCCATGAGCAACGGGCCGGGTGACGGGGCGGCGGTGCAGTCCGTCGATCGGGCGCTCACCATCCTGAAGCTGCTCGCCCGGGACGGCGAGCTCGGCGTCAGCGAGCTGGCGGCCAGCCTCGGCGTGCACAGATCCACCGCGTTCCGCCTGGTGGCGACGCTGGAGAGCCACGATCTCGTCGAGCAGGACAGCGACCGCGGCAGATATCGGCTGGGCGTGGGCCTGGTGCGGCTCGCGGGGGCGACCAGCGCGCGCCTCGACCTGGTGCGCGAGAGCCGCGCGGTCACCCCCGCGCTCGCCCGCGCGGTGGGCGAGACCGTCAACGTGGCCGTCCTCGCCGGCCGGGAGGCCCTGTACGTCGACCAGGTCGCCGGGCCGTCGGCGCTCCAGCTCCACAACTGGGTGGGCCAGCGGATCCCCCTGCACGCGACGTCCAACGGCAAGGTGCTGCTCGCGCACGCCCCGGGCGAGCTGTGCGAGGAGGTGCTCGCGGCGGACCTGCCCGGTCTCACTGCGCGGACCGTCACCGATCCCCGCCGCCTGCGGGCGGAGCTGGCCGAGGTGCGCCGCCGCGGGTACGCGACGGCGGTGGACGAGCTGGAGGACGGCCTGAGCGCGGTCGCGGCGCCCGTCCGGGGCGCGGACGGCTCCGTCATCGCCTCGGTCAGCGCCTCCGGCCCCACGTTCCGGATGCCCGAAACGGCGATCACCGCCGTGGCGGAGCAGGTCATGGCGGCGGCCGCCGAGATATCTGCGCGAATGGGATGGTTTGGGTCGGCGCTGTAAAAAAGCCGAAGAAGCCTTGACTGTCCGCGAGCCACGGGTCGATTCTGTTCCTCGATAAGCAAACAGGTGCGTATTGCGCAACTAGTGGCGTGCGCGCCCTGCTTTGTCGTGGCGACCGGAAGGTAACTGCCTGTGGCAGACCTCAACATCGGTGGCGCCTGGATCGACGCTGTCACAGGCGGACGCCGTACGCACAGACGCCCGGCCGGCGGCTCCCTCGTCGTGACCGTCGCGGCGGCGACCTGCCCGAGCGAGTGCCCCGAGGTCGAGCACGTCTGGGGAAACACCGATCCCCGTCCCCTGCGCTGGTTCCCCCCGCGTGACGAGCCGCGTGACGAGCCGCCCGGTGAGCGGCGTGACGAGCGGCGAGGGAGCAGGGCGACGACCGAGGAGTGTGAGGTGTCATGACCGTACCCACGGTGGAGAGGGAGGAAAGGCCGGCGCCCGCGACGGATGACGACAGGCCCGCGGTCCTCGACGTACGCGGCCTGTGGAAGGTGTTCGGGCAGCGGGCCGAGCGGGTCGTCGGCACGCCGCTGGCCACGCTGGACCGCGCCGAGCTGAAACGGGCGACGGGGTGCGTGGCCGCGGTGCGGGACGTGTCCTTCTCGGTGCGCCGCGGCGAGGTCTTCGTCGTCATGGGCCTGTCCGGCTCGGGCAAGTCGACGCTCGTACGCTGCCTGAACCGGCTGATCGAGCCGACCGCGGGCCAGGTCCTGCTCGACGGCGAGGACGTGCTCGGATACGCGGGCAAGCGCCTGCGCGAGCTGCGCCGCCACCGCTTCGGCATGGTCTTCCAGCACTTCGGCCTGCTGCCGCACCGGCGGGTGCTCGACAACGTGGCCTTCGGCCTGGAGATCAGGGGCGTGAAGAAGGCCGACCGCCTGGCCCGGGCCCAGGAGGTGCTCGAACTGGTGGGCCTCGCCGGGTTCGAGGGCTCCTACCCCGACCAGCTCTCCGGCGGCATGCAGCAGCGGGTCGGCCTGGCCCGCGCCCTCGCCGTGGACCCCGAGGTGCTGTTCTTCGACGAGCCGTTCTCCGCGCTCGACCCGCTCATCCGGCGAGAGATGCAAAACGAGGTCATCCGCCTGCACCACGAGGTGGGCAAGACGATGATCTTCATCACCCACGACCTGAGCGAGGCGCTCAAGCTCGGCGACCGCATCCTCATCATGCGCGACGGCGCGCTCGTCCAGATGGGCACCCCGGACGAGGTGGTCGGCGCCCCGGCCGACGACTACGTGCGCGACTTCGTCAGCGACGTCCCCCGCTCCGACGTCCTCACGCTGCGCTGGATCATGCGGGACGCCACCCCCGACGACCCGCTCGACGGCCCCGAGCTGGGCCCGGACACCGTCATCCGCGACGCGGTGCGCACGGTCCTGTCCGCGCGGCGCCCGGTCAAGGTGGTGCGCGACGGCCGCCTGCTCGGCGTGGTCACCACGGCGGAGGTGCTCGAAGTCATCGCGGGCGCGGGCGGGCAGAGCTGATGGTGGCGGTCAGTGCGCCGGTGACGCGCCGGCTCCCCTCGCGGTCGTACCTCACGGGCGCGGTCCTCCTCGCCTGGATCGCGCTGTGGGTGCTCCTGAACGGCCGCGACACCCTCCCCTTGGGCGGCGCGCAGCTCACCCCTCTGCACACCCGGTTCGGCGAGGGCGCGGACGTGATCGACGCCAACCGCGACAGCAACCCGGTGTTCCTGTACTTCGTCAACTACATCCGGCTCTTCATCGACGCCACGGTGACGTTCGTGCAGGCGCTGATCAGCCAGCCGTCCTTCGGCCGTCCCGTGCCGCTCGTCGGCTGGCTCGGCGTGACCGGCGTCGCCACCGCGATCGCCTACCTGTACGGCAACCGCAAGGTGGCCGTGCTGACGGCGGCCGGGTTCGTGTCGTTCGGCCTGCTCGGGCTGTGGGAGGAGAGCATGGACACGCTCGCCCTCACCCTGACGGCCGTCGCGCTGTCGCTCGCGGTCGGAATCCCCCTCGGCGTCTGGGCCGGGCTCAGCGACCGGTTCAACCGGGTCGTCACGCCGGTGCTGGACTTCATGCAGACGATGCCGACGTTCGTCTACCTGGCCCCGCTCACGCTCTTCTTCCTGATCGGGCCGGCCAGCGCCACCGTCGCGACGATGATCTACGCGATTCCGCCCGCGATCCGGCTCACCGCGCACGGCATCAGGCAGACCCCGCCGGCCACGCTGGAGGCCGCCGAGGCCCTCGGCGTCACGGGCGGCCAGTCGCTGCGCAAGGTGCGGCTGCCGCTGGCCAAGCAGACGATCGTGGTCGGGATCAACCAGACCATCATGGCCGCCCTGTCCATGGCGACGATCGCCGCGTTGATCGACGCGCCCGGCCTCGGCAAGACCGTGCTGAAGGCGCTGCAGACGCTCGACGTCGGCACCGCCTTCAACGCCGGGCTGGCCATCGTGATCATGGCGATCGTGCTCGACCGGGTGACCTCGGCCGCCAGCCGCCGTGTGGAGATCGCCCACCGCACCGGCCGGTCGGGCCGCCGGCGCCTGCGTCGGATGGAGACGGCGGCGACCGCGGTCGCGGCCGTCGTGCTCGTCTACCTCTCCTACACCTACGTCTGGGCCGCGGAGTTCCCCGCCGGCGCCGACCTCGGCTCGTACGTGCGGCGCGGCGCCGACGCCGCGAGCGGCTGGGTCCAGGAGACGCTGGTCGCCTACACGAACGGGCTGAAGAACGCCATCACCTACGCCCTGCTCAACCCGTTCGAGGCGCTGCTCGCCGGGTCGCCGTGGTGGCTGGTCGCCGTGGTGGCGGTGGCCCTCGCGCTGCTGCTCGCGGGCGTGCGCGCGTCGATCACCGCCGCGGTGGGCTGCGTGCTGCTCGTCGCGCTCGGCCTGTGGCACGACAGCATGGTCACGCTGGCCACCACGCTGGTCGCGACCCTCCTCGTGATGGTCCTGGGAGTGGTCCTCGGGGTGTGGATGGGACGCAGCGACCGGGTCGACCGCGTGCTGCGGCCGGTGCTCGACGCCGGTCAGACCATGCCGGCGTTCGTCTACCTGGTGCCGATCCTCGGCCTGTTCGGCGCGACCCGGTTCACCGCCATCATCGCGGCCGTCGTGTTCGCCGCGCCGGTGTCGGTGAAGCTGGTCGCCGAGGGGATCCGCGGTGTCCCGCACACGGCGGTCGAGGCGGCGACGGCCGGCGGCGCGAGCACCTGGCAGCTCATCTCCAAGGTGCAGCTGCCCATGGCCCGCGCCGGGATCACGCTCGCCGCCAGCCAGGGCCTCATCTACGTGCTGTCGATGGTCGTCGTCGGCGGCCTGGTCGGCGCGGGCGCCCTGGGATACGACGTCGTGGCCGGTTTCTCCCAATACCAGCTCCGCGGCAAGGGCCTGGCCGCCGGGCTCGCGATCGTCGTGCTGGGAATCGTGCTCGACCGGATCATGCGGGCCGCGGCCGCGCGGGCCGGCGGCTCTTCGGCCACCCGATGAACATGTAACACCCCCCTCAGGAGGACCAAGGTGGCAGTGACAAGGAAATATGGGCCGCGCGCGCTCGCGCTCGTGGCAGGCGCGGGACTCCTGCTCTCCGGGTGCGGGGGCGCGAAGGTCGGGGAGACCCAGGCGGCCTCCGACGGCAAGGGCGGCTGCGGCACCGTCAACCTCGCGATCAACCCGTGGGTGGGCTACGAGGCCAACGCCGCCGTCATCGCGTACGTCGCGGAGAAGAACCTCGGGTGCACGGTCGTCAAGAAGGACCTCAAGGAGGAGGTCGCCTGGCAGGGCTTCGGCACCGGCGAGGTCGACGCGATCGTGGAGAACTGGGGCCACGACGACCTCAAGAAGAAGTACATCGACGAGCAGAAGACCGCCGTGTCGGCCGGCGTCACCGGCAACAAGGGCGTCATCGGCTGGTTCGTGCCGCCGTGGATGGCGGAGAAGTATCCCGACATCACCGACTGGAAGAACCTCAACAAGTACGCCGACCTGTTCAAGACCTCCGAGTCGGGCGGCAAGGGGCAGCTGCTCGACGGCGACCCGAGCTTCGTCACCAACGACGAGGCGCTGGTGAAGAACCTCGACCTGAACTTCAAGGTGGTCTACGCCGGCAGTGAGGCGGCCCTCATCACGGCCTTCCGGCAGGCGGAGAGGACCAAGACGCCGCTGCTCGGCTACTTCTACGACCCGCAGTGGTTCATGTCCGAGGTGAAGCTGGTCAAGGTGAACCTGCCCGAATACACCGAGGGCTGCGACGCGGACGCCGAGAAGATCGCGTGCGACTACCCGCTCTACGACCTCGACAAGATCGTGAGCAAGAAGTTCGCCGACTCCGGCAGCCCGGCCTACCAGCTCATCAAGAACTTCACCTGGACGAACGACGACCAGAACCTCGTGGCCAAGTACATCTCCGAGGACAAGATGTCCCCGGAGGACGCCGCCGCCAAGTGGGTGAACGACAACCCCGACAAGGTGAAGGCCTGGCTGCCGTCCTCGTGAGGCCCGAGCCCGCCGCCCGGACGTCCCCGTGACCGGGTGAGCGGAACGGGCGTCGTCTCGCTCCGCCGGACGACCACACGCGTGCGGCTGATCCTCCCGGCAACCTCCCCCCGCCGGAGGCGCCGCCACCGGAGGCCCCCGCCCGGGTCGGGGGCCTCACTCCGTGCCCGGCACCGATCTTCCCCCTATCGGTGCCGGGCACCGTTTTGTCCTGTTTTTGATGCTTGACAGCCGCATCATGAGGCGTCACGCTTGTTGCGTTAAGCGCATAACGTTGCGAATAACGCAACAAGCTATGCAACAACGGAGGTGGGTATGACGGGCCCGCGCGTCGTCATCATCGGAGCAGGCGTCGTCGGTGCGGCGCTCGCCGACGAACTGTCGGCCCGCGGCTGGACGGACGTCACCGTGGTCGACCAGGGCCCGGTGCCCGCGACCGGGGGCTCCTCCTCGCACGCGCCGGGACTGGTCTTCCAGATCAACTCCTCGAAGACCATGACCCAGATGGCGCGCTACACCGTCGAGAAGTTCTCCTCGCTCGACCTCGACGGCGAGCCCTGCTTCTACCAGGTCGGCGGACTGGAGGTCGCGACCAGCCCGGAACGGCTCGCCGAGCTGCACCGCAGGCACGGCTGGGCCACCTCCTGGGGCGTCGAGTCGCGCCTGCTCACCCCCGCCGAGTGCGCCGAGATCTTCCCCCTGATCGACCCCGGCGTCGTGCTGGGCGGCCTTCACATCCCCACCGACGGTCTCGCCAAGGCCGTACGCGCGGTCGAGGCGCAGCTCAGGCGGGCGCAGTCGCGCGGCGTACGGGTGCTGGACCGGCACGAGGTGATCGACATCCGCACCGAGGACGGCCGGGTGACCGCCGTGGTGACCGACCGGGGCGAGATCTCCGCCGACGTGGTGGTCTGCTGCGCCGGCATCTGGGGGCCGAAGGTCGCCGCCATGGTCGGGATGCCGCTGCCGCTGACCCCGCTCGCGCACCAGCTCGCCTGGACCGGCCAGGTGCCGGACCTGGCGGGACGCGAGGAGGAGGCGACGCTGCCGATCCTGCGCCATCAGGACGCCGACCTCTACTACCGCCAGCGGTACGACGGCGTCGGCATCGGCTACTACGGCCACCGGCCGATGCCGGTCAGGCCCGAGGACCTCGTTCCGGTGGACGAGGCCGAGGTCATGCCGTCGGTGCTCACGTTCACGCCGGAGGACTTCGAGGACGCCTGGACCGAGACTCAGCGGCTGATGCCCGGCACCCGGGCGGCGAAGATCGACGAGGGCATCAACGGCATCTTTTCATTCACCCAAGATCACATGCCTCTCCTGGGCGAGTCCTCGGAGGTCAAGGGCTTCTGGGTGGCCGAGGCGGTCTGGGTCACCCACTCCGCCGGCGTCGGCAAGGCGATGGCCGAGTGGCTGGTCGACGGCCACTGCTCGTCGTTCGACCTGCACGAGTGCGACGTCAACCGGTTCGAGCCGCACCAGCTCGCGCCCGACTACGTGCTCGCCCGCGACTGCCAGAACTTCGTCGAGGTCTACGACATCATCCACCCGCTCCAGCCGATGGAAGAGCCGCGGCCGGTGCGGCTGAGCCCCTTCCACGCCCGGCAGCGCGAGCTGGACGCGTTCTTCCTCGAGGCCGTCGGCTACGAGCGGCCGCAGTGGTACGGCGCCAACGCCCGCCTGCTGGAGGGCCGCGACATCCCCACCCCCAACGACTGGGCGGCCCGCTACTGGTCGCCGATCGTCGGCGCGGAGGCGCAGGCGTCCCGCGAGTCCGTCGCGCTGTACGACATGACCGCGCTGAAGCGGCTGGAGGTGGCCGGCCCCGGCGCCCTCGCCTTCCTCCAGCACCTGACCACCGGCCAGCTGGACAAGTCGGTCGGCTCGGTGACCTACTGCCTGCTGCTCGACACCGACGGCGGCATCCGCAGCGACGTGACCGTCGCCCGGCTGGGCCGCGACCTGTTCCAGGTGGGCGCCAACGGCAACCTCGACCTCGACTGGTTCCGCCGCCACCTGCCCGCCGACGGCTCGGTCGTGGTCCGCGACATCACCGCCGGCACCTGCTGCCTCGGCGTCTGGGGCCCCCGCGCCCGCGACCTCGTCCAGCCGCTCACCGACGCCGACTTCTCCAACGAGGGCTTCCGCTACTTCCGGGCGAAGAAGGCGTACATCGGCACCGTGCCGGTCACCGCGCTGCGCCTGTCGTACATCGGCGAGCTGGGCTGGGAGCTGTACACCACCGCCGACCTCGGCGCGAAGCTGTGGGACACGCTGTGGGAGGCCGGGCAGCGGTACGGCGTCATCGCCGGCGGACGCGGCGCGTTCTCCAGCCTCCGGCTGGAGAAGGGCTACCGGTCCTTCGGCGCCGACATGACCTACGAGCACGACCCGTACGAGGCGGGGCTCGGGTTCGCGGTGAAGCTGGACAAGGGCGACTTCATCGGCCGCGAGGCCCTGCTGCGGCGCAAGGAGAACGTGCGCCGCCGCCTCACCTGCCTCACCATCGACGACCCCGCCCAGGTCGTGATGGGCAAGGAGCCCGTCTACGACGGCGCGACCGCCGTCGGCTACGTCACCAGCGCGGCCTTCGGCTACACGATCGGCAAGGGCATCGCGTACGCCTGGCTGCCCGCCGAGCTGGCCACCCCCGGACGCGCGCTGGAGATCGGCTACTTCGACCGGCGGGTGGCGGCCGTGGTCGCCGAGGAGCCCCTGTTCGACCCCGCCATGGAACGGCTGCGCAGCTAGTGAGGACTGAAGTGAACGATTCGGTGATGGACGCGCCGCTCGCCGAGACCGACCCGGAGGTCGCGGCGGCGATCGGCGAGGAGACGCGCCGCCAGCGCACCACGCTGGAGATGATCGCGTCGGAGAACTTCGCCCCCGTCTCGGTGATGCAGGCGCAGGGCTCGGTGCTCACCAACAAGTACGCCGAGGGCTACCCGGGCAGGCGTTACTACGGCGGCTGCGAGAACGTCGACGTGATCGAGCAGATGGCGATCGACCGGGTCAAGGCGCTGTTCGGCGCGGAGGCGGCGAACGTGCAGCCCCACTCGGGCGCGCAGGCCAACGCCGCGGCGATGTCGGCGCTGCTGGAGCCGGGCGACACGATCCTCGGCCTCGACCTCGCGCACGGCGGCCACCTCACCCACGGCATGCGGATCAACTTCTCCGGCCGGCTCTACAACGTGGTGGCCTACCACGTGCGCGAGAGCGACAGCCTCGTGGACATGGACGAGGTCGAGCGGCTGGCCCGCGAGCACCGGCCCAAGCTGATCATCGCGGGCTGGTCGGCCTACCCCCGCCACCTCGACTTCGCCGCCTTCCGGCGGATCGCCGACGAGGTCGGGGCGTACCTGATGGTGGACATGGCGCACTTCGCCGGGCTGGTCGCGGCGGGGCTGCACCCGTCGCCGGTGCCGCACGCGCACGTCGTCACCACCACCACCCACAAGACGCTGGGCGGGCCGCGCGGCGGGGTGATCCTGTCCACCGCGGACCTCGCCAAGAAGATCAACTCGTCGGTGTTCCCCGGCCAGCAGGGCGGCCCGCTGGAGCACGTCATCGCGGCCAAGGCCGTGGCGTTCAAGATCGCGGCGGGGGAGTGGTTCCGCGACCGGCAGCGCCGCACGCTGGAGGGCGCGCGGATCCTGGCCGAGCGCCTGCTCGCCCCGGACGCGGCCGAGGCCGGCGTGCGGGTGCTGTCCGGCGGCACGGACGTCCACCTGGTGCTCGTCGACCTGCGCGAGTCGGAGCTGGACGGCAAGCAGGCCGAAGACCGGCTGCACGAGGCCGGGATCACCGTCAACCGCAACGCGGTGCCGTTCGACCCCCGGCCGCCGATGGTCACCTCCGGGCTGCGGATCGGCACCCCGGCCCTGGCCACCCGGGGCTTCGCCCGTCCCGAGTTCGAGGAGGTCTCCGACGTGATCGCCCTGGCGCTGCGGCCCGAGGCCGACCTGGCCGCGCTGCGCGCCCGGGTCGAGGCCCTCGCCGCCAAGCACCCGCTCTACCCCGGCCTGAACGGAGCGGCCCGGTGAGCCCGACGACTCAAGGCCGCAGGACGCCGGGCGCCGACCTGCCCGACCACCCCGGCCGCCTGTGGCGCTCCGCCGAGCCGAAGCGCGCGTACGACGTGGTGATCGTCGGCGGCGGCGGCCACGGCCTGGCCACGGCCTACTACCTGGCCAAGAACCACGGGATCACCGACATCGCGGTGCTGGAGCGCGGCTGGCTCGCGGGCGGCAACATGGCCCGCAACACCACGATCATCCGGTCGAACTACCTGTGGGACGAGAGCGCGGGCATCTACGAGCACGCGCTGAAGCTGTGGGAGGGGCTGGAGGAGGACCTCGGCTACCCGCTGCTGTTCAGTCAGCGCGGCGTGCTCAACCTCGCCCACAGCCTGCAGGACGTGCGCGACAGCGTGCGCCGGGTCAACGCCAACCGGCTGAACGGCGTGGACGCCGAGTGGCTGACGCCGGAGCAGGTCAAGGAGGTCTGCCCGATCGTCGACATCTCCCCGGACGTGCGCTACCCGGTGCTCGGCGCCACCTACCAGCCCCGGGCCGGCATCGCCAAGCACGACTACGTCGCGTGGGGCTTCGCGAAGGCCGCGTCCGACCTCGGGGTCGACATGATCGAGCACTGCGAGGTGACCGGTCTCGACGTGCGCGACGGCCGGGTGACCGGCGTCCGGACCACCCGCGGCCCGATCGCCGCCGGCAAGGTCGCGCTCGCCGCCGCCGGGCACTCCTCGGTCGTCGCCGGATACGCCGGAGTGTCGCTGCCGCTGCAGAGCCACCCGCTCCAGGCGCTGGTGTCGGAGCTGCTCGAGCCGGTGCACCCGACCGTGGTGATGTCGAACGCCGTGCACGTGTACGTGAGCCAGGCGCACAAGGGCGAGCTGGTCATGGGCGCGGGCATCGACGCGGCCAACTCCTACCGGCAGCGCGGCGCGTTCCACATCATCGAGCGGCAGATGTCGGCGGCGCTCGAGCTGTTCCCGGTCTTCGCCCGGGCGCACGTGCTTCGGACCTGGGGCGGCGTGGTGGACGTCACCCCCGACGCCTCCCCGATCGTCGGGCTCACCCACGTCGAGAACCTGTACGTCAACTGCGGCTGGGGCACCGGAGGGTTCAAGGCCACCCCGGGCGTCGGCTGGTGCTACGCCCACACGGTGGCCACCGGCGAGCCCCACCCGCTGAACGCCCCCTTCTCGCTCGACCGGTTCACCACCGGCAAGCTCGTCGACGAGCACGGCGCCGCCGCCGTCGCGCACTGATTCGGAGTCGAAATGCTGCTGATTCCCTGCCCGTGGTGCGGGCCGCGGGACGAGGCCGAGTTCCACTACGGGGGGCAGGCGCACGTCGCCTATCCGGAGAACCCGGCCGCCCTCTCCGACGAGGAGTGGGCCCGCTACCTGTTCTTCCGCGACAACCCCAAGGGCCTGTTCGCGGAGCGGTGGAGCCACACCGCCGGGTGCCGCCGCTGGTTCAACGCCGTACGCGACACCGCCACCAACGAGATCCACGCCGTCTACCGCGTGGGCGAGCCGCGGCCGGTGAGCGCATGACGGGGCAGCCGTACCGCCGCGAGGGGGCGACGGGCACGACGTTGCGCTTCCGGTTCGACGGCCGCGACTACGAGGGCCTGGAGGGCGACACGCTGGCCTCGGCGCTGCTGGCCAACGGCGTGCGCGCGGTGGCGAGCAGCATCAAGCTCGGCCGTCCGCGCGGCGTGTACGCCGCGGGCTGCGAGGAGCCGAACGCGCTCGTCCAGATCGAGGAGCCCTTCCCCGAGCCCATGCTCACCGCCACGACCGTCGAGCTGTACGACGGCCTGGTCGCCGTCGGCCTGCCGGGACAGGGCAGGCTCGCCGACCGGCCCGACCCGGCGCGCTACGACGCCGTGCACGCCCACTGCGACGTGCTCGTGGTCGGCGCCGGACCGGCCGGCATCGCCGCCGCCGGCGTGGCCGCGCGGGCCGGCGCGCGGGTGATCCTCGCCGACGAGCGGCCCGAGCCGGGCGGCAGCCTGCTCGGCACGACCGAGACGCTGGACGGCGGGCCGGGCCGCGAGTGGGCGGCCGGGGAGGTCGCCGCGCTCGCCGCCCTGCCGGAGGTGCGCGTGCTGCGCCGCACCACGGTCCTCGGCCACTACGACGACAACTACGTGATCGCGGTGGAGCGCCGCACCAACCACCTGGGCGCGGCGGCCCCCGCCCACGTGGCGCGCGAGCGTGTCTGGCGCATCCGCGCCAAGCGCGTGGTGCTGGCGACCGGCGGTCACGAGCGGTTCGTCGCCTTCGCGGGCAACGACCTGCCCGGCGTGATGCTGGCCGGCGCGGCCCGCACGTACGTCAACCACCACCGCGTGCTGCCCGGGCGGCGGGCGGTCGTCTTCACCACCAACGACAGCGCGTACGCCGCGGCGCTCGACCTCGCCGACGCCGGCGTCGAGATCGCCGCGGTCGTCGACGTGCGGCGGGCCCCCGGCGAGACGTGGGCGGCCCGCTGCGCCGAGCGCGGCGTCGAGCTGCTGACCGGCCACGTGGTCGCCGCCGCCGAGGGCGAGGGGGAGGTCTCCTCGGTCCGGGTCGCCCCGCGCGAGGGCGGCCGGGCCCGGGAGATCCCCGCCGACCTGCTGCTGGTGTCCGGCGGCTGGACGCCGGTGGTGCACCTGTTCAGCCAGGCCGGGGGCACGCTGCGGTACGACGAGGCGCTGGGCGCGTTCACGCCCGGCGAGACCCGCCAGGCGGTGGAGGCGGCCGGGTTCGCCCGGGGCGTCCGCACGCTGCGGGAGTGCCTGGAGGACGGCGCGCGGGCGGGCCGCTGCGCGCTGGCCGCCGCCGGGTTCCCCCTGCCGGCCGGGGACGGCGCGTCCGGGACGTCCCTGCCGGCCGCCGAGGAGGAGCCCGCCGCCGCGCCCGCCGAGCACCTGTGGCTCGTCGAGGCGGACGATTACAGCGCCCACTTCGTGGACCTGCAGCGGGACGTCACGGTGGCCGACGTGCTGCGCGCGGTCGGCGCGGGCCTCAGCTCGGTCGAGCACGTCAAGCGCTACACGACCGCGGGCACGGCCCACGACCAGGGCAAGACGTCCGGCCTGCTCACCAGCGGCGTGGTGGCGCACGCCCTCGGCGTGGACGTCGCCCAGCTCGGGACGACGACGTTCCGCGCGCCGTACACGCCGGTCTCGTTCGCCGCGCTGGCGGGCCGCGACCGGGGACCGCTGCACGACCCGGTGCGCGTGACGTCCATGCACGAGTGGCACGTGGCGCGCGGGGCGCTGTTCGAGAACGTCGGCCAGTGGAAGCGGCCCTGGTACTACCCCCGGCCCGGGGAGGACATGGAGGCCGCCGTCCTGCGCGAGTGCGCCGCCGTACGGCGGAACGTGGGCGCGATGGACGCCTCCACGCTCGGGAAGATCGACGTGATCGGCCCCGACGCGCCGGTGTTCCTCGACCGGCTCTACACGAACATGATGAGCACGCTCAAGGTCGGCTCCATCCGCTACGGCGTGATGTGCCGCGCCGACGGCATGGTCTTCGACGACGGCACGGTCATCCGGCTGGCGGACGACCACTACCTCGTCACCACGACCACCGGCAACGCGGCCGCCGTGCTCGACTGGATGGAGGAGTGGCTGCAGACCGAGTGGCCGGACCTGCGGGTGCACTGCACCTCGGTCACCGAGCAGTGGGCGACCGTGGCGCTCGCCGGGCCGCGCTCGCGTGAGGTGCTCGCCGGGCTCGCGCCGGGCCTCGCCGTCGACAACGACAGCTTCCCGTTCATGACGTGGCGGGACGCCGAGGTCGCCGGGATCCCGGCCAGGGTCTGCCGCATCAGCTTCTCCGGCGAGCTGGCCTACGAGATCAACGTGTCGTCCTGGTACGGCCTCGCCCTGTGGGAGGCGGTCATGGCCTCGGGCGAGGTCACGCCGTACGGCACCGAGACCATGCACGTGCTGCGCGCCGAGAAGGGATATCCGATCGTCGGCCAGGACACCGACGGCACGGTCACCCCGCAGGACCTCGGCATGGAGTGGATCGTCTCGAAGAAGAAGGCCGACTTCGTCGGCAAGCGGTCCTTCAGCAGGCCGGACACCTCCAGGCCCGACCGCAAGCACCTGGTCGGCCTGCTGCCCGAGGACCCCGGCGTTCTGCTGCCCGAGGGCGCCCACCTCGTGGCGACCTCGGAGCTGCCCGAGCCCCCGGTGCCGACGCTCGGCTTCGTCACCTCCAGCTACCGCAGCGCGGCGCTCGGCCGTACGTTCGCGCTCGCGCTGGTCAGCGGCGGGCGCGAGCGGATCGGCGAGCGCCTGTACGCGCCGGTCGGGGCGGACCTGGTGCCCGTCACCGTGACCTCCCACGTCCTGTACGACCCGGAAGGAGCGCGCCGCGATGGCTGACTCGACGGCGGCTGAGCGCAGGAGTCCGGCCGCGGCGTACGCGGCCAGGTTCGAGGCGGCGAGCGCGGGCGGCGGCCTGCGCCTGGCCGAGATCCCCTTCCTGACCCGCGTCAACCTCCGGGTGGACCCCAAGAGCCCGGCGGCGGAGCGGATCGGGACCGCGATCGGCGTGCCGCTGCCGGTGGAGCCCGGCACCGTCGCGGGCGGCGGCGGCCTCGAGGCGCTCTGGCTCGGGCCGGACGAGTGGCTGCTCGTCGGCCCGGACGGCGCCGCCCCCGGCCTGGTGGCGCGCCTGACCGAGGCGGCCGGCGGCGAGCACGTCTCGGTCGTCGACGTGTCGGCCCAGCGCACCACGCTGGTGGTCGCGGGGGAGCGGGCGCGGGACGTGCTGGCCCACGGCTGCGCGCTCGACCTGCACCCCCGGGTGTTCGGCCCGGGCCGCTGCGCCCAGACCATGCTGGCCAGGGCGGGCGTCGTCCTCGTCGCCGACGAGGACGGCTTCCGGGTGCTGGTCCGCTCGTCGTTCGCCGGGTATGTCGCCGAGTGGCTGCTCGACGCGTCGGTCGAGTACGTGGCCGGATGACACTCAGCGTCTTCGACCTGTTCAAGGTGGGCATCGGCCCGTCGAGCTCGCACACCGTCGGGCCGATGCGCGCCGCGAGGACGTTCGCCGAGGGACTGTTCGCCGACGGCCTGCTCGACCGCGTCGAGCGGGTGCGCGCCGAGCTGTACGGCTCCCTCGGCGCCACCGGGCACGGGCACGGCAGCCCTAAGGCCGTGCTGCTGGGCCTCGAAGGCGAGGCGCCGGAGACCGTGGACCCCGACGCCGTCGGGCCGGTGCTCGACCGGATCAGGCGGAGCGGCCTGGTCCGCCTGCTCGGCAAGCGGGAAGTGCCGTTCACCGAGGACGAGCACCTGGTGATGCACCGCCGCAAACGCCTGCCGTACCACCCGAACGGCATGATCTTCACCGCCTACGGACCGGGCGGCGAGACGCTGCGCACCCGCACCTACTACTCGGTGGGCGGCGGGTTCGTCGTGGACGAGTCTGTGACCGGCGCCGACCGGGTGGTGCCCGACACCACGCCCGTGCCACACCCGTTCCGCACCGGAGCCGAGCTGCTCGCGCACACCCGCGCGACCGGCCTGCCGATCAGCGGCGTGATGCTCGCCAACGAGACGGCCTGGCGCAGCGAGCGGGAGATTCGCGAGGGGCTGCTCGGCATCTGGCGGGTGATGCGCGAGTGCGTCGAGCGCGGCTCGGCCCGGGAGGGCACGCTGCCCGGCGGGCTGAAGGTGCGGCGCAGGGCCGCCGCGCTGCGCCGGAAGCTGGAGAGCATGCCGGACGCCGACGACCCGCTGCGCGCGCTCGACTGGGTGACGTTGTTCGCGCTCGCGGTCAACGAGGAGAACGCGGCGGGCGGCCGGGTGGTGACCGCGCCGACCAACGGCGCGGCCGGGATCGTGCCCGCCGTGCTCAGCTACTACGTGCGGTTCGTCCCCGGCGCCGACGACGACGGGATCGTCCGGTTCCTGCTGACCGCGGGCGCGATCGGCGTGCTGTTCAAGGAGAACGCCTCCATCTCGGGGGCGGAGGTCGGCTGCCAGGGCGAGGTCGGGTCGGCGTGCTCGATGGCCGCCGGCGGTCTCGCGGAGGCCCTCGGCGGCACCCCCGAACAGGTGGAGAACGCCGCCGAGATCGCGATGGAGCACAACCTCGGGCTCACCTGCGACCCCGTCGGCGGGCTGGTGCAGATCCCCTGCATCGAGCGCAACGCCGTGGCGTCGATGAAGGCGATCACCGCCGCGCGGATGGCCCTGCGGGAGGACGGCGCCCACAAGGTGTCCCTCGACAAGGTCATCAAGACGATGCGGGAGACCGGCGCGGACATGAAGGACAAATACAAGGAGACGGCCAGGGGAGGGCTCGCGGTCAACATCATCGAGTGCTGACCAAACCCGGCGATCGGGCACGTCGGGGCGTGACGTACCATCGAGGACGCTCGTGAGGAGGGCAGTCCGGACCTCGGTGGGAGATCATGTTCCGCACGTTGATGAAGTCGAAGATTCACCGCGCCACCGTCACGCAGGCCGACCTGCACTACGTCGGCTCGGTGACGATCGACGCGGACCTGATGGCCGAGGCCGACCTGGTCGAGGGCGAGAAGGTCGACATCGTCGACATCGACAACGGCAACCGGCTGTCCACGTACGTCATCGAGGGCCCGGCGGGCTCCGGGGTGATCGGCATCAACGGCGCCGCCGCCCGGCTCATCTCGGTCGGCGACCTCGTGATCATCATCGCGTACGCGCTGGTCGCCGAGGAGGAGATCAAGGCGCTGAAGCCGCGCGTCGTCTTCGTCGACAAGGACAACAGACCGATCCACGTGGGTGACGACCCCGCCGACGTCCCGGACGGCATGAGCCTGATTCCGGGGGACATCGCCCGGCAATAAGCAATAAATGCGCATAATTCTGGCATATGTGAAATCTGGGCATGTGCCGCTAAAAAGGGAAAAATAGGTCGGGTCCGGCTGGTTCCATGGAACCGGTCGGACCTTTTGCATGCATCAAAACGGGCGATTGCCATAAATCTGTGTTTCGCTGACAAATCGCCCGCACGACTCGGCCAAGACGAAGAGCCTGCCGGACACGCACGAGTATGAGGCGTGGCTGTCGTGGAGCAAGACGTACCCGAAGGATCTCGTGAAGGGCGTCGGCGTGTTCCCGGCCGTGGCGGAAACCCAGTCTCTGGTCGAGCTGATCAACGAGAGGTCCGGCGACAAGCAGGACGACAACCACTTCGTCCTGATCGACCTGCCGAGCGTCTACAACGCCATCCGCTTCATGGAAGGTCTCGGAGAGCCCACCTACATCGCCCAGGCGAAGTCGATCGAGCCCGTCCTCCGGCGCTACAACGACATGCTCGACAGCCTCGTGGAGGAATGGCCGGATGGGGAGAACGCGCCCGGCAAGGGCCGGGTTCACCTCGTGCGGATGAGCGCGTGGATGGACCACGTCAGCGCGAACCTGGACGCCTGGAAACTGTCGAAGAAGGCCCAGGAGAGAGGGGTGCGCCCCTTCTACACCCCGGGTCTTCCCGGACAGCCGACGCGGGACCCGGTGCCGGAGGACATGCGCCGGCGCATCACGACCAGCGACCTGGCGCATCCGACCGAGGCGGTGTACGAAATCATCGCGCGGTATTTCGTGACCCGGGTGCTGGAGGAGGGATACATCCTGGGCAGGCTCGACGAGGACACCTGGCCCGCCCGCGCTCCCTTCAAGAACCTGCCCTTCGCCCCCGAGTCGTGACGCGCACGAGTGACGGCGCCTCCTGCATCCTGTACGCCTCCGACGGCGAGGGTCCGATCGGCTGGGTGCAGACCGCCGCCGACGACTTCTCCGCGGTCGGCGGGAGCTCCCTGCTGCCGGTGAACACCTGGAGCCATCTGGCGCTGACCTACAACGGGTCCCGCCCGGGAGGGCGTCCGGCCCGGCCGCGCCCGATGACAGCCTCGCCCACACCGAACCGACTTCCGCGCGGTGACACCGCCCAGGACGGCGCCGCTCGGGTGACGCCGCCTGAGTGACGCCGCTTGAGTGACGCCGCTTGAGTGACGGCGTCTGAGAATGACGGCGCCGCACCGGATGAGGCGTCCTTCGCGACAGGACCCCGCCTGACAACCGGCGGGGTCCTGTCGCGAGGCCGGCCGCCACGCGCACCTTCACGTCTGCCTTCGGGCGTGGGCGCAGGGCCTCTTCCGCCGCCACCTGGCCCGTCGGCCTGGGGCGGCTCCCCGGCGTCGAGCGGCCGGCAGGAGCGGGTCGGCGGCGAGCGTCAGGTGAGACCGAGCAACCGGGCGGCCGTTCCTCCCAGCACCGGGTCACGCACTTCCCCGAGGTGGTGACACGCTCCACGGTCGCGCGGGCGAGCGCGGGGTCGCCGTACGGGGCGTCCGAGCCGAAGAGCGTGCGGTCGGGGATCACGGCGACGGCCAGCCGTACGGCGGTCACACCGCCGCCGCGACGGCGGCGGCGATGAAAAGCACCTGCAGGGCGGTGCGGGCGGGCAGCGGAGTCACCGGCTTTCCCGCCAGGGTGAGCCCGCGGCGCGCCGCCGAGACGTTGGCCGGGAACATGGCGGCCATGAGCAGCGCGAGCCCGACGGCGGCGTACGGCGCGGTCGGCGGCAGCAGCAGTCCCACGGCCCCGGCCAGCTCCAGCGCTCCGGTGACGGTGACCAGGAGGGCGGGCCTTGGGAACACGGCGGGGATCATGGCGACGAAGTCCCGCCGCCACGAGGGCAGGAAGTGCGGCACTCCGGTGACGACGAACATCAACGCCAGAGCGCCCCGCAGCGCGGGCTGCCAGCCGTCCAGCAGGTCGACTCCGGCCAGGCCGAGCAGCCGCAGGACGACGAAGCCTCCGGTCAGAGCGATGAAAGGGGCCATCCCTCCTCCAATCTTGTCATTGGCTAGATTGCGGGAGGGCGCTCCATCTTGTCAATGTCAAGATAGGGTGGGCCCGCACAGGACAACCGCGGTGCGGAGGTGAGGGAGATCAACCAGCCGGGCTACCACCACGGCAATCTGCGACGGGTCATCATCGACGCCGCCCTCCGGGCCATCGGCGAGTCGGGTCCGGCGGGATGGAGCCTGCGTGAGCTCGCCCGTCGTGCGGGCGTCTCGCACGCCGCGCCCGCGTACCACTTCGGTGACAAGACGGGACTGCTGACGGCCGTGGCCGCCGAGGGCTTCCAGCTCTTCGCCGACAGCCTGGTGAGCGCGGGTGACGACGTCTTCGAGGTGGGGGTGGCCTACGTGCGCTTCGCGGTCGGCCACAGGCCCTACTTCGAGGTGATGTTCCGTCCGGAGCTGTACCGCACGGACGACCCGGACCTGCGATCCGCGCGCGAGCGCGCCGCCCAGGTGCTCGTCACCTGCGGCGCCAAACTCTCGCCGAGCCCGGAGCAGGAACGGCTCACCACGATCGCCGCATGGTCGCTCACCCACGGGTTCGCCCACCTGTGGCTCAACGGCTCCCTGTCTGAAAGCGCTCACGGCGATCCGGAGACGATCGCCCGCTCGCTCGTCCGTCTTGTCTTCGGTCCGGGATCCGTACAGTGAAGCACGCGCCGCCGGCCGGGGCGTCGGTGATCGTGACGGTCCCGCCGTGCCGGGTGGCGATCTCCTTGACGATGGCCAGGCCGAGGCCCGAGCCGCCGGCGTCTCTCGTCCGGGCGTCGTCCAGCCGGGTGAACCGGTCGAAGACGGCCTCCCGATCCTCGGGAGGGATGCCCGGTCCGTCGTCGCGGACCTCCAGCAGCGCGGCCGCCTCCTCCGCCCGCACCCGCACCTCGACGGCCGACGCGGCGTGCCGTACGGCGTTGTCGACGAGGTTGGTGACCAGGCGGGCGAGGTGGTGGCGGGAGCCGTGCACGACCACGTCGGGGTCGGCCGCCACGCGTACTTTCACGTCTGCCTTCGGGCGTGGGCGCAGGGCTTCCTCCGCCGCCACCTGGCCGAGGTCCACCTCGTCGGACCGGGGCGGCTCCCCGGCGTCGAGCGCGGCCAGCAGCAGCAGGTCGGCGGCGAGCGTCTGCAGCCGGCCGACGTCCGCCAGCGCCTCGCGGGCCGGTGGGTGCGCGGCGGCGAGCTCCAGGCGCGTACGCACGGTCGCGATCGGGCTGCGCAACTCGTGGGCCGCGTCGGCGACGAACCGTTTGTGCTGCCGCACGGCGTTCTCCAGCCGGTCGAGGGTCGCGTTGACCGTGCGGGCGAGGGCCGCGATCTCGTCCCGGCCGCTCGGCACGGGCACCCGGCGGTGCAGGTCGCGGGCCGTGATGTCGGCCAGCTCGGCCCGGATCGCGGACACCGGCGCCAGGGCGCGCCCGACGGACAACCAGGTCATCGCGGCCACCAGCAGCAGCAGGGCCGGGATGCCGAAGAACAGCAGCCTGCCGAGGTCCGCGAGCGCCTTTCTCGCCGGTTCGAGAGAGGTCCGCGCGACGACGGTCAGCGTGCCCTGTCCGGTCGCGACCGTGGTGCTCGCCGTCAGGTAGCCGTCGCCCGCCCAGTCGGCGCCCACGGATTTGGCCGGGGTGCCGATCCGCACGTCGGGGTCGGGCACCTCGCCCACGGAGGACCCCTTTTCCGGCACCCTGCTCGGGCCGGGGCTCCCGGCGGTCACACGTTCCCGTGTTCCCGGATCGGGGGCCGTGGTCCGGTGCGGGCCGGGACTTCTGGTCGTCCCGGCGGTCACATGGTCTCGTGTTCGCCGGCTCTGTCCCGGGTCCGGGGGTGTGGTCTGGTGCGGGCCGGGACTTCTGGTCGTCCCGGTGGTCACATGGTCTCGTGTTCGCCGGCTCTGTCCCGGGCCTGTGGTCGCGTGCGGGCCGGGGCCTCCGGGCGTCCCGGTGGTCACATGGTCTCGTGTTCGCCGGCTCTGTCCCGGGCCTGTGGTCGCGTGCGGGCCGGGGCCTCCGGGCGTCCCGGTGGTCGCACGTTCCTGTGTTCCCCGATTCCGTCCCTGGTCGAGGGGCGTGTCCTGGTTTGGGCCGGGACTCCCGGCGGCGACCGGCACGACGGGGACGGCCAGCATCCCGGCGGCCTGCGCCGCCCGCCGGTGGGCCTCCTCGGCCGTGCTCTGCTCCAGGCTGTCGCGCAAGACCGTCGTCAGCGCGGCGGCGGCACCGCCCAGGGCGACGGCGACGATGGCGGTGGCGGCGACGGTGGCGCGTAGCCGCACCGACCACCGCGCGGCCGGGCGCGGGCGCGGCCTCATCGGTGCCCGTCGAGCCGGTAGCCGGCTCCGCGCACGGTGACCAGCGACGACCTGCCGAAGGGGACGTCGATCTTGCGGCGCAGCGCGCTGATGTAGACCTCCACGATGCTGGGATCGCCGTCGTAGGCGAAGTCCCACGCCTGGGCGAGCAGGTCGGCCTTGGACACGACCTCCCCCGCCCGCCGGGCGAGGGCGTGCAGCACGGCGAACTCCTTCGGGGTGAGGCGGATGTCCACACCCGCACGGCGGCAGCGCATCCCGGCGGGATCGACCGTGAGATCGCCGACCGTCAGCGAGACCGGGCGCTCCCGGCCGCCCCGCCGCACGAGGGCACGCAGCCGGGCCAGCAGCACCACGTACGAGAAGGGCTTGGACAGGAAGTCGTCGGCTCCGGTGTCCAGCGCCTCGGCCTCGTCATACTCGCCGTCCTTGGCGGTCAGCATCATGATCGGTGTCCAGTTCCCGGCCTCGCGCAGGCGGCGGCACACCGCGTACCCGTTCAGCCGCGGCAGCATGACGTCGAGCACGATCGCGTCGTACGGGTTCTCCGTGGCCATCCACAGGCCCTCGGGCCCGTCGCAGGCGATGTCCACGGCGAACCCCTCGTCCGCCAGGCCGCTTTTCACCAGCGCGGCGAGCCGCCGCTCGTCCTCAACCAGCAGCACACGCATGCCTCACACGATCGCAGGCGGCACCTGAAATCAAGCTAAAGATCATTCAGGTGGCTTCAGCGTGGCTTCAGGTGCGCACCGGCACCGTCGTCTCCGTACGGTCCCGCGGGAGGGGCCGGAAGAGAGGAGAAAACGTGAGGATCAGCAAGCGCATGCGCGCAGGGCTGGTGGTGGCCGGGCTGGGGACCGCCCTCGCCGTCGCGCTGACCACCGCGGCCAACGCGGGGGAGGGCTCCGACGGGACGGCGTCACCGGTGCCCGGCCGCGGGACCGGGGTTCCGGCGACCTTCTGCCCGCACGCCCTGAAGATGGTGAAGCGGGACGCCACACTCCTGGCCGACGACGGCACGGGCCTGCGGGAGCTGAAGCCGGGCGACCGGGCGCGCGCCGTACCGGTCCTGCCCGGCACGGACGCCGACGCGACCCGCATCGCCCCGGAGGGCACCGCCGGGAGCGCGCCCGAGGCGGGCACCAGCGAGAGCGGCACGCAGCCGGGCGACCGGGTGCGCGCCGTCCCGGCCCTTCCCGCCGCGCCCGGCGCGGACGCGGGCGAGTCTCGCGTCGGCCCGCAGGGCACCGCCGAGAGCGGCACGACGGAGGAGGTGACGCCCAGGCGGGTGCTCCCCGGCCAGGTGGCGGGCCAGAGCGGCGCGACCGAGGACGTGACGCCCAGGCGGGTGATCCCCGGACAGGCGCCGGGCCGGAGCGGCGCGACCGAGAAGACGACGCCCGAGGGGGGCACGACGGAGAAGGGCACGGCCGGTCACGACGCGCCGATCACCGTCGAGATGACCTGCCCGAGCCCTTCTCTGGCTGTAGGTGATGTGGGAGGGTGAGAGCCTGCTGTACGTCCTGCGCGAGCGGCTCGGCCTGCCCGGTGCCAAGAACGCCTGCGAACGCTGCACGCGGCGATGACCTCGTCGTAGGTCCCGAGGCCGCGCAGACGGACTGACCTTCGCCGGTCCCCTGCTGTGACGTCCGGCGGGGGCCGGTCACAGGAGGGTCATCTGGCCGGAGCCCGCGAGGGGGTCGCGGGGCTTGCGCAGGTGCCGCCATCGGGGCAGGTCGTCGAGGTAGGACCACGACAGCCGGTGGTGCGGCGTCGGGCCCAGCTCCGCCAGCGCCCGCTGGTGGACCGGGGAGGGATAGCCCGCGTTGGCCGCGAAGCCGTACGCCGGGTGCTCCTCGCCGATCTCCGCCATCAGCCGGTCGCGGTGCACCTTCGCCAGCACCGACGCGGCGGCCACCGACACCGAGCGTTGATCGGCCTTGACCTCGCACCGCACCCGCCACGGCCGCCCGAGGAAGTCGTGCGCGCCGTCGAGCAGCACCACGTCGGGCCGCACCGGCAGGGCCTCCAGCGCCCGGCACGCGGCCCGGCGCAGCGCCTCGGTCATGCCGACCTCGTCGATCTCCTCCGGGCCGGCCTCGCCGTACGCGTGACAGGTGAGCCAGCCGGGCAGGACCTCGGCGAACGCCTCCCGCTGCGCCGGGCCGAGCAGCTTGGAGTCGGTCAGCCGGATCTTCCGCTCCCCGCGGCCCGGCAGCTCGGGCGGCGGGCCGAAGGCGGTGACGGCCGCGCAGACCACCACCGGGCCCGCCCACGCGCCGCGGCCGACCTCGTCCACGCCCGCGACGTGGACCGCCCCCGCGGCGCGCAACTCATCTTCGATCTCGTATCCCGCCGCCCGCCGCGGGAGGACGGCGGGCGGGGGCTCGACACCGGTCTCAAGCCCGGGCAAGGCGTCGGTCATGCCGCCATCATCCCAGGCTCCGTACGCCGTTTCCGGCAGGCCGGCCCGGCGCATCGGGGTCGCGCCGGGCCGAGAGCCGGGGTCAGGAGCAGGTGGTGCCGTTCAGGGTGAATGCGGTGGGTTTGATGTTGGACCCGGTGTAGGTGCCCTGGAAGCCGATCTGGATGGACTCACCGGGTTTGATGGTCTTGTTCCAGTCGAAGTTGGCGGCGGTGACGCTGTTTCCGGTCTGGTTCCAGACGGCCGACCAGCCGGGCAGGCTGATCTTCTGGTTGCCGGGGAAGGTGAACCTCAGGGTCCAGCCGTCGAGCACGGTGGTGCCGGTGTTGGTGATCGTGATGTTCGCGGTGAACCCGCCGCCCCAGTCATTGGTCGCGTACGTCACCTTGCAGCTGATGCCGGACGAGGGAGACGCCGAGGCGCTCGGTGAGGGAGGCGGAGTGGACAGGCCTTGCTGGGCGACGGCGGTGAGCGTGGCCGAGGGTTCGCTGGTGTTGCCGGCGGCGTCCCTGGCCACGACGTAGAACGTGTATCTGGTGCCCGCGACCAGCCCACCGGCGATGTATTGGGTCCTGGTCGTCGTGCCGATCTTGACGAAGTCGGCGCCCTGCTGCATGTACACGTCGTAGCCCACGACCCCCGTGTCGTCGGTCGAGGCGGTCCAGCACATCGGCACGGCGTTGTCGAAGTCCGCCCCGCAGACCCACAGCCCGGTCGGCGCGCTCGGCGGCGTGGTGTCCGCGGACGGCGACGGGCTGGGCGAGGAGGTTTCCTCGGGGGCGGCGACGGCGGTGTACGGCGCCGACGCGTGGCTCAGGTTGCCGGCGGCGTCGCGGGCGACGACCTGGAAGGTGTACGACTTTCCGCCTTCGAGGCCGGTGACGATGTCACGCGGGATGGTGTTCTCGCCTTCGTACGCGTAGCCGTGGTCGGTCCGCCGGAACAGGTCATACCGGGGCGGGACGCCGCTGTCGTCGGTGACGGCGTCCCAGGTCAGGAAGACCCCGCCGGGGACGGACATCCCGCTCGCGGCGGTCAGCCCGGTGGGCGTGCCGGGAGGCATGGTGTCGGTCCCGGGGCTCGGGCTGGGCTTGGGAGGCTCGACCATGGCCCGCTGGCGGACCAGGTCGGAGGGCGCGCTGAGGTTGCCCGCGGCGTCCTTCGCCACCACGTAGAACAGGTAGTCACGCCCCGGGGTGAGGCCCACCGTCGCCAGGACCTTGTCGTCGCCCAACGGGGAGATATGGGCCGTCACCCGGCTGAAGGCGCCGTCGATCCAGGCGTACACGTCGTAGCCGGTGACCTCCACGTCGTCGGTGGAGCGGGTCCAGGACAGGCCGGCGGCGCCGTTCAGGTAGACGCTGTACGGCGCCAGCCCCTCGGGGCGGGTCGGCGGGGTGTGGTCGGCGGCCGGGCTCGGGCTTGCCGTGGGGCTGGGCGAGGGACTGGCCGGCGGCAGGCCGCTGAGACGGCTCGCGCGCACCGTCAGCTCGTTGGACGGCGAGCCGGCGTTCCCCGCCGCGTCCTTGGCGACGACGCGGAACGTGTACGACTCCCCGAGGGTGAGGTCGCTCACGATGGAACTGGTGCCGCTCGTCGTGTGAACGGCCGTGAAGGCGCCGTCCTGCTTGATCTGGACGTCGTAGCCGGTCACCCCGACGTCGTCGGTGGCGGTGCCCCAGCACAGCGACACGCCGACGCCGAGGTCCGACCCGGGCGCACCGGGCAGCGGGCAGTGGAACAGCGTTCCCGGGGCGCTGGGCGGGGTCGTGTCCGCGGCGCCCGCGGCAGGTGCGGCGGGCGCGGCGAGCGCGAGGCCGGCGCTCAGGATCGCGGCGGCCGGGCGGAGACCCTTGACGGACATTGGTTGGTTCGCCTTTCCGATAGAGGCGGCCCGGCGCGTCGGGAGACGTGCCGGGCCGCGAGTCGGGTCAGGAACAGGTGGTGCCGTTTAGGGTGAATGCGGTGGGTTTGGGGTTAGACCCGGTGTAGGTGCCCTGGAAGCCGATCTCGACCGACTGACCGGGGTTGATGGTCCTGTTCCAGTCGAGGTTGGCGGCGGTGACGTCGCTCCCGCTCTGGGTCCAGGTGGCCGACCAGCCCTGGGTGACCCGCTGGTCGCCGGCGAAGGCGAACCTCAGGGTCCAGCCGTCGATCGCGGTGGTGCCGGTGTTGGCGATCGTGACGGCCGCGGTGAACCCGCCGCCCCAGTCGTTGGTCGCGTACGTCACCTTGCAACCGGCCCCGGCCGACGGAGACGGCGACGGGCTCGGCGAAGGCGACGGCGAGGGAGACGGGGACGGGCTCGGTGAGGGGCTGGGCCTGGGCAGGCCGCTCTGGGCGGTGGCGGTGAGCGTGTTCGAGGGTTCGCTGGTGTTGCCGGCGGCGTCCCTGGCCACGACGTAGAACGTGTATCTGGTGCCCGCGACCAGCCCCTCCGCGATGTAAAGGGTCCTGGTCGTCGTGCCGATCTTGACGAAGTCGGCGCCCTGCTTCATGTACACGTCGTAGGCCGCGACCCCCGTGTCGTCGGTCGAGGCGGTCCAGCACATCGGCACCGCGTTCTCGAAGTCCGCGCCGCACACCCACAGCCCGGTGGGCGCGCTCGGCGGCGTGGTGTCCGCGGACGGCGAGACCGACGCAGACGGAGACGGCGACGGGGAGGGCGAGGGGGACGGGCTGGGCGTGCCCTCGGGCGGCGTGCCCCACACCAGCGTGTCACCGTCGAACACCGGCACGTGCGAGGCGGCCGACGCCGACCAGTCGTTGGCCGGATCCCAGGCCGCGCCGTTCGGCACCGAGATCCGCAGCTGCGTGCTCCGCTTGTAGAACTGGGCGTCGCCGGGGTAGATGGGCCTGCCCGTGCAGTCCACCTCGGCGTAGTAGGTGCGGTCCCGCGCGAGCGTCGGCCCGCTCACCGCGCAGCCGTTGCCGTCGCCGCCGGTGACCTTCACCTGGGAGATCGAGGTGGAGCCGTCGAGCGTGAAGTAGTAACGCGCCTTACCCGACTGGAGCACGCGCGGCGGCCAGTTCGACTTGTTGGTGATGGTGACGGTCAGCGAGGTCCCGTCCACACCGGAGTAGACGTTGCCGGTCTCGGCGTAGATCTCCTCGTACTTGTCCTCCGGCGGGGGGAAGTTCGCCAGCGGCGTCCCGCCGTACTCCTTGGCGAACCGCGCGAGCACGTTGGTGATGCCGGCGTTGAAGTCGATCGCGACCTCGTTGCGGACGTAGTCCGTACGGCTGTCGGTGTAGGCGTCGCCGGCGTCCGGGCCGCCGGCGAGCGCGCCGTACAGGACGTGCAGGTTCGGGCCGGTCGTGTCGCTCATGTAGCCGAGGTACTGGCCGCTGGCCGCCCGGTGATGGACATGCGTGGGCGGGTTGGTCCCGAAACCGACCATGTAGCTGGACCGCCGGGGGTTGTCCCCGAGCGCGTAGTCGACCTGCCGCTTGGCGAAGTCGTGGTAGCGGGCGTACAACGGGTCGTCCGGGCCGAGGTAGTCGGCGTAGACGAGGGCCACCCAGGCGGTGTTCAGCGCCATGCGCAGCGACGCCCAGTAGAAGATGTAGGCCATGCCGCCGGGGGTGGTCGGCCCCTTCTTGCCCTTGTATCCGACCGTCCAGTAGTCGAGGTAGCGCTCGACGTCGTCCTTGAAGCGCTGCTCACCGGTCAGCTTGGCCATCAGCGCGTAGACGCCGTACTGCTTGTCGTTCCAGCCGAGGCCGAAGCTGTAGGCGGGCACGGTGGCGCCGCCCGCGCCCTGGCCCACGTCCGGCTCGCTGCCCATCTTCGGGTAGAACTCGCGGGCCTTGTCCAGGTAGCTCTCGGTGCCGGTGGCCCGGTAAAGCCACACGGCCGCCCAGGCCAGCTCGTCCCAGTACATCTTGGTCGCGCCCGGGTGGTCGGAGCCGCCCTCCCAGGTCGAGTTGTAGTAGCCGGAGATGCCCGGCACACAGCTCGTGTACGCGGTGTCCTGGCCGTTGGTGCCCTTGGTGGTGTCGGCGAACGTGAACAGCTGCCTGGCGTGGGTGAGCAGCGTGTCGGCGTACGCCGGGTCGGTCGGCCGGAAGGCCATCGAGGAGGCCGCCATCGCGGCGGCCGTCTCGGCGACGACGTCGGTGCCCTTGCAGGTCGGGGTGATCTTGTAGACCGGCCGGGCCATGCCCTTGATGTCGATCACCTCGGGCGGGCCCCAGTACGCGTGGTCCACGCTGCCGTCGCCCACCTGGACGTACAGCGTCTCCGGCTCGGGGTGGGCGGCGATCAGGTAGTCGGTCGCCCACTTGAGGTTGTTCAGCATCGGCGTGAGCTGGGTGCCGTAGCCGGAGCGGTTCTCGACCAGCCCCCACGCGAGCATGGTGGTGGTGAACGCCATCGGGAAGCCGAACTTGACGTGGTCGCCCGCGTCGTACCACCCGCCGGACAGGTCCACCCCGGCGGACTTCCCGTCGTTCAGCGTGCGGTCGCCGCGCCACTCCACCCGGCTCCAGGAGGGCTTCTTGCCGGACTGCTGCGCCTCGTAGAAGTAGATCGACTTCTGCAGGGCCTCGGTGTAGTTGTACGACGCCGCGGCCTGCGCCGGCGCGGAGCCCGGGACGAGCAGGGCGGCCAGTAAGGCGGCCACCCCGCCCAGGGACAGGAGTCTCATGGATGGCCTCGTCTCAGGAGCAGGTGACGCCGTTGACGGTGAAGGCGGCCGGGGCGACGTTGGACCCGGTGTAGGTGCCCTGGAAGCCGATCTGGATCGACTGGCCGGGGTTGATGGTCCTGTTCCAGTCGAAGTTGGCGGCGGTGACGTCGCTCCCGGTCTGGCCCCAGGTGGCCGACCATCCCTGGGTGATTCGCTGGTTGCCGGGGAAGGCGAACCTCAGGGTCCAGCCGTCGAGCACGGTGGTGCCGGTGTTGGTGATCGTCACGTTCGCGGTGAACCCGCTGCCCCAGTCGTTGGTCGCGTACGTCACCTTGCAGGCGGCGCCGGCCGAGGGAGACGGCGTCGGCGACGGGCTGGGCGAAGGCGACGGCGGCACGCTCGGCGAGGGCGACGGTGACGGGCTTGGCGAGGGCGACGGACTCTGCAAGCCGTACTGGGCCTGCGCCGTGAACGTGGACGAGCGAGGGCTGGTGTTGCCGGCGGCGTCCCTCGCCACCACGTAGAACGTGTACCACTCCCCGGGCCTCAGGCCGCCCGCGTAGTAGGACGTGTTCCTGGTCGACCCGATCTTGACGAATTCGGTGCCCTGCTGGATGTAGACGTCGTATTCGACATATCCGGAGTCGTCGGTCGAGGCGGTCCAGCACATGGGAACCCCGCCGTGGAAGTCCGCCCCACAAAGGCGCAGGTAAGTGGGCTGGGTCGGCGGCGTGGTGTCACCTGAGGACGCCGACGGGCTGGGCGAGGACTCGGTGCCGGGCGCCGTGCCCCAGATGGGGCGGCCGTCGTTGCCGTACAGCGTCATGTGCTTCGCGCCCTCGGCCGACCAGTCGTTGGACGGGTCCCAGGTCGCCCCCTCGGCCACGCTGATGCGAAGCTGCACCTCGCGGCGATACTCCGACTGGCCGCCGGGGAAGATGAGCGTGCCGGTGCAGTCGACCTCGGCGTAGTATGTGCGGCCCGCGTGCAGGTGCGGCCCGGTGGGCTGCTTGCACTGCGTGTAGGACGTGCTCACCGTGACTTGGCTCGCCGTGGTCGAGCCGTCGAGCGTGAAGTAGTAGCGGAACTTCGCCTTGTCCAGCACGGTCGCCGGCCAGGCCGACTTGTTGATGATGTAGGTCTTGGCCGTCGTCTCCCGGCTCGTGTGGGTGATGGTCGGCTCCAGGTAGAACTCCGGGCCGTCGGGCGTCTCGACGGGCAGCGTGGACAGGGGCCTGCCGCCGTACTTGTCGTAGAGGACGGCGAGCGAGCTGGTGATCCCGGAGTTGAAGTCGAGCGCGACCTCGTTCTTCACGTAGTCGCCGCGGTTGTCGGTGTAGGCGTCGTTGGCGTCCGGGCCGCCGACCAGCGCGCCGTACAGGATGTGCCGGTTGACGGCGGGCTCGCCGTCGGGACCGGCGTTGGTCCAGGAGCCGTGCGCGCCGCGGTGGTGCGGGTTGCGCGGCGGGTTGGCGCCGAAGCCGATCATGTAGCTGGAGCGGCGCGGGTTGTCGCCGAGCGCGTAGTCGATCTGCCGCTTGCCGAAGTCGTGGTAGCGGGCGTACAGCGGGTCGTCGGAGCCGAGGAAGTCGGCGTACCGCAGGGCGACGAACGCCGTGTTGGCGGCCATGCGCAGCGACGCCCAGTAGAAGATGTACGCCAGGCCGCCGGGCGTGATCGTGCCCTTCTTGCCCTTGTATCCGACGGTCCAGTAGTCGAGGTAGCGCTGGACGTCGTCCTTGTACTTCTGCTCGCCGGTCAGCTCGGCCATCTGCTCGTAGACGGCGTACTGCTTGTCGTTCCAGCCGAAGCCGAAGTTGAAGACCGGCACCTGCTGCCCGTTGCTGCCCGGGTCTTCCTGGGTGCCCATCTTCGGGTAGAACTCGCGCGCCCGGTCGAGGTAGCTCTCGTCGCCGGTGGCCCGGTAGAGCCAGACCGAGGCCCAGGCCAGCTCGTCCCAGTACATCTTCGTGGCGCCCTCGACCTGGCCGCCCTCACCGGTGGAGTTGTAGAACCCCTGCGCGGCGCTGACGCAGTTCACGTACGCCGTGTCGCGGCCGTTGGTGCCCTTGGTGGTGTCGGCGAAGGTGAACAGCTGCTTGGCATGGGTGAGCAGCGTGTCGGCGTACGTCGGGATGGTCGGCCGGAAGACGATCGACGAGGCGGCCATCGCGGCGGCGGTCTCGGCGGCGACGTCGGTGCCCGGGCACGACGCGGTGATCTTGTAGACCGGCCGCTTGTGGCCCTTGGCCTCGACGGTCTCCGGCGCGCCCCAGTAGGAGTGGTCCTCACCGCCGTCGCCGACCTGGACGTACAGGACGTTCGGCTCGGGGTGGGCGTTGATGAAGTAGTCGTTCGCCTGCCGGAGCGTGTTCAGCAGGTAGTTGAGCTGGCCCGACCGCTCGTAGGCGGCCCGGTAGTCCACGCCGCCCCAGGCCAGCGTGGTCGTCATGGCCGCCATCGGGAAGCCGAACTTCACGTGGTCGCCGGCGTCGTAGAAGCCGCCCGACAGGTCCACCCCGGCGGACTTGCCGTCGTTGACAGTCGAGTCGGCGCGCCAGCTCACCCGGTTGGACGCGGGCAGACGGCCGGACTGCTGGGCCTCGTAGAACAGGAACGACTTCTGCAGCGCCTCGCCGTAGTTGAAGGTGGCGGCCGCGGCGGGACTGGATGTCGAGGTGGCGGTCAGCAGGGCGCCGGCCAGTAAGACCGCGCTGCTCGCGCTCGTCAGCCGTCGAGGTAGACGCATCATGCCCCTCACAAGGACGACGGGCCGGCCCCGGCCGCGCGGCGGGGCTGCCCCGGAAACGGGCGGGACGATCTGGAGATGGCTCCCGCCCAGATCGTGCGTACGCCAGATGGCGCGGTCCAAGCACGCTCCGGTTACGGAGCCGTACCGCCAGGTCAGCGCGGCGGCGGGCAGGTTGAGGAGCTGAAACTTTCACCCCTGCCGCCCGCCGGCGGGGGCGGGCCGGCGGGCGGCGGGATGGCGAGCTACACCCGCGCCGTGGCGGGTGCGTACGGCTCGGCCTCCTCATCGGGGTGCCGCATCCGGTGGATCCACGTGTCCAGCGCCCAGGCGCCGGGCCCGAAGATCGCGATAAGGAAGAACGACCAGCAGAACAAGGCCGCGAGCTCACCGCCGTTCTGCAGCGGGAACAGCGCCTGCGGCGCGTGGACGACGAAATACGCGTACGCCATCGAGCCGGAGCACAGCGTCGCACTCACCCGGGTGAGCAACCCGATGAGGACGAGAGACCCGAACACCAGCTGGATGGCGGCCGCCCACCAGCCCGGCCACGTTCCAAAGGCCACGGCCTGGCCGGTCCCACGGTTGCCGCCCAGCACGCCGAAGATCGACGCCACGCCATGACAGGCGAACAACAGCCCCGTCACGATGCGGAAGAGCGACAGGACTGGTCCCCTGAACTGGTCCGTTTTCATGTGATCACCTTCTTGTCGTGCCTGCCGGGCGGGCCGCGCCGCACGATCGGGAACGCGGCCGGCCGATGGGAACGGCCAGGGAAGGCCGGCCACTTTCCGGAAACGCCGGACCGGTGAAAGGGAAACTCCGGCCGTCGCCTGTTCGCGGTCCTTGCTCGATAAACCGGCCGTCATTTCCCGCATTCCAATGCTCACATTGTCGGCGATTTCGGCATGCGGCGGCGCGAAGCCGCGCGGACGTGCGAGCAAAAACACCTAACCGTAGGTCAAACCCCGGAATCGGCGGCGTCGCCGGTTACGGGTTCGGCAGTTCGCCGATGAACCACGGTGGCCGCACTTCGCTTATTCCACGGCGAATAAGCGAGTGGCGGTGCAGCCAAGAATGCTCAATCGGCACCCGGTAGTCAAGTGTTCAAGTAATCCTCTGTCAGGACATGGCGACACCGTGTCGTTAAACCCGGGACGGTGACCCGATCACCTGCCGTTTCTCCGGCGACGCCGGCGTTCCCGCCCCGCACGAGCGCGTGAAAGTTTCTCGCGACACGCCGGAGCACAACACCCCGGGCTGCGCGGGGCCGGCTGCCCCGGCGCCGGCCCTGTCTCGTCCCGGCGGGCGGCACCCCGCAAGGACGTCAGGGGCGGCGCGGGTCGCTTTCGGCCTTGGCGATCCGCTCGACCGCCTCCGTCAACCGGTGGGACGGCAGCGAGAAGGGAAGCCGGAGGTGGCGCTCGAAGGTGCCGTCCGGTCCGGAGCGGGGTCCCGGCACCAGGCGTACGGCATAGCGCTCGGCGGCGTCCGCCGGCGTGGTGGAGATCGGACGGTCGAGCGCGACCCATACGGACAGCCCGCCGGACGGGGTCGTCCACTTCCACTGCGGGAGCAGATCGGCGAGGGCCTTGAGCAGGGTGTCGCGGCGCCTCAACGTAAGTGCCTACTCAGGTTCAAGCGAAAGCATCACGGTGACCCGCCGGTTCGGTCGCCGGCCGCGAAAATCGAGACGTGTTCGTGTAATACGTGCGTAAACATCGCGAGGAGCGGCCAGGCTGTGACAGTCATAATGAAAACGCTGGAGCCCGCGGTTCGAGAGGACCTGATGTACGCGGATAACAGCAAGAAATTCGTGGCCGTGCTGAACAAGCGCTTTCCTGTTCCGGTGCTGATGAACGCCCGGGACATCTGGCCGGCGGGCTGGCGGGAATCGCTCCACCCGGTGAGACGGAGCTGCTCGAATATCCGTGTCCCGCCGGTGACTTCGTCTCGTCCATCAGCCGATATCCGTTCATCGTGCTGCGGGCGGACAACGGCAACCAGCTCAGGACGCTCGCCGCGGCCGCGGGGGAGCGGGGACTGCCCCGGAACGTGTTCACCGCGACCATGCTGGGCGCCTCGGCCGAGGACCAGATCAACCCACCAAGAACGCGGGTCCCGACGAGCTCGACTACATCGGCGTGCTGGTCTTCGGCGAGGCCGAGGCGCTCCACCCGCTGACCAAGAAGTTCTCCGTCTTCAAATGACCGTCGTGCTCAGTCGAACCGTCAGCTCAGCCGGCCGTCGTGCCCAGGCGGCTGATGGTGTCGAGGCAGACCGCGCCCGCCGCGCCGAAACGTGCCCGTAATCGGGCTGCCGTTTTCGTGCTGCTGATCGGCTCCTATCCGATGAAAAGGCGGACGCGGACGTGACCGGATCGCTCGCCGCGCACCGGTTCGCCGCCGAACGGGCTCAGCCGGACCTGGCGGAGTTGCGGGGAACCACCAGGCCGGACTCGTAGGCGAACACGACGAGCTGGGCGCGGTCACGCGCGCCCAGCTTGGTCATCGCCCTGCTCACGTGGGTCTTGGCGGTGAACGGGCTGATCACCATGTGCGCGGCGATCTCCTCGTTGGTGAGGCCGCGGGCGACCAGGGCGACGACCTCCCGCTCCCGGTTGGTCAGCTCCTCCAGGGCGGCCGTCGGCACGGCCTCCGGCGGGCGGGAGACATACTCGCTGATCAGCGTGCGGGTGACCGCCGGGGACAGCAGGGCGTCGCCGCGAGCCGCGACCCTGATGGCCTGGAGCAGCTCCATCGGCTCGGTGTCCTTGAGCAGGAAGCCGCTCGCGCCCGCCCGCAGCGCGTCGAACACATACCGGTCGAGCCCGTAGTTGGTGAGCATCACCACGCGGGTGGAGGCGAGGCGGGGGTCGGCGGCGATGCGGCGGGTCGTCTCGATGCCGTCCATCCCCGGCATCTGGATGTCCACGAGCGCGACGTCCGGGACGTACCGCTCGGCCAGCGCCAGGCCCTCGGCGCCGTCGCCCGCCTCGCCGACGACCTCGATGCCCTCTTCGGAGTCGAGCAGTGCCCGGAACCCGGCGCGGATGAGCGCCTGGTCGTCCACGAGCAGCACTCTGATCACGCCGCCCCCTCCTTGACGTGCGACTCGCAGATGACACCGGTGAGCGGCAGCTCGGCGTGGACGACGAAACCGCCGTGCGGCCCCGGACCGGTCTGCAGCCGCCCGCCGAGCGCGGACACCCGCTCCCGCATGCCGGTGAGCCCGACGCCCGTGCGAGCCGCTTCGGGCCGTTCCGCACAGGCCGGCCCGCCGGGCTGGCCCCGGCCGTCGTCCTCGACGCGTACGACGAGGGAGTCGGGCCGGTAACCGACGTGCACCGACGCCGACGCGGGGCCCGCGTGCCGCGCCACGTTGGTGAGCGCCTCCTGCACGATGCGGTAGGCGGCGAGGTCGACCTCGGGCGGCAGGGCGCGGGGCGTGCCGGTGACCGCCAGCGTCGCGGGCACGCCCGCCGACCGGGCCCGCTCGACCAGCTCGCCGATCCGGTCGGCCCTGGCCGTGCCGGGGGCGTCGTCGGCGCCGGGCTCGCGCAGCACCTCCAGCGTGGCGCGCAGCTCCCGCATCGCGTCCGCGCTCGCGTCCTGGATGGCCAGCAGCGCGGGCGGCACCTCCTCGCCGCGCTTGCGCGCCAGATGGACGGCCACGCCGGCCTGCACCTTGATGATCGAGATGCTGTGGGTGAGCGAGTCGTGCAGCTCCCTGGCGATGCGCAGCCGCTCCTCGCCGGCCCGGCGCAGCGCGGCCTCCTCGCGGGTGCGCTCCGCCTCGATGGCCCGCTGCTCGGCCTGGCGCAGGTAGGCCTGGCGCTGCCGGGAGACGACCCCCGCCACGTTGGCGGCGACGAACCAGCCGAGCTGCAGGCCGAGCCGGTCCACCACCTCGCGCGGGGTCCGCGTGCCGAGGTCCGACATCTCCACGAGCAGGACACCGGCCAGGTAGACGGCGCTTGCCGACGACGCCCACGCGCGCCGGCCGGCGTTCGCGGCGGAGAAGACCGTGACGAGGACGGGGAAGGTGGTCGTGGTCTCGGGGGACACCCCCAGGGCGTAGGCCAGCATGCAGGCGGTCGACACGACGAGCGCGGCCACCGGCGCCGTACGCCGCACCACCAGCGCGGCGGACCCGCTCAGCAGGAGCAGATAGCCCAGCACCCCCACCTGCGCCGGGCCGTTCGGCGCGCCGGGGAGCAGGGTCCCGCCCACGAGCAGCGCCGCGACGACGCCCGCGATCGCCACATCCGAGGCGTACGTGCGGGCGAGGTGCCCGGCGGCCGGCCGGTTGTCCGGTGGGGGCGGGGCGAACACATCGGTGTCAGGGGACGCCTTCTGCTCCGGTGAAGCGAGGAGAGTAGGGGAGGCCTGCCGTCCGCGTTCGCCGTCCATGTTCACAGCGTAAACCGCGATCGAATCTTGTGGCCTCCTCCCGGCGGACCGGTCCGGCACTACTCCCGCCGGAGTACGGCCTGTGGCTCCCACTGTGCCGGGGAGCGGCCCGGAACGCCTTCCCTCGTACGACGACCGGGGACGGCGACACCCGGCAAGATCGGGCCGCATGACAGCACGACCCGTGGGGAGGCCAGGATGGCGACGCCGTACCGCTATGTGACCCCGGTGCCCAGGGTGGCGGCGACCGGCCTCGTGGCCGAGGTCTACGCCCAGATCGCCCGGGATTTCGGCATGGCCCGCATGCCGCTGTTCGTGACGCTGTCCCCGGCGCCGGACGTGCTGGCCCCCACCTGGGCCGTGCTGCGCGAGTCGCTGCTCGCCGGGCGGGCCCCGAGGGTCGCCAAGGAGGTCGTGGCCGCCGGGGTCTCGTACGCCAACAAGTGCCCGTTCTGCGTGGACGCGCACACCGTGCTCCTGCACGCGACCGGTGAGCACCGGCTGGCCGAGACCGTGGCGCGGGGGGAGACGCCGTCCGATCCGGAGCACGCGCGGCTGTTCCAGTGGGCCGTCGGCACGGCGACGGCCGGACACGCGCCACCTGGCCCGCCCGGTCACGCGGCCGAGCACATCGGCACGGCCCTCGCCTTCCACTTCATCAACCGGATGGTGTCGTCGCTGCTGACCGACAACCTCCTGCCCGCCGGGCTGCAGCGGTTCCGGCTCGTCCGCGGCCTGGGCGGCAGAGTCCTGGCCGGGACGGTGCGCCGCACGCTGCCGCAGGGGGAGGCGCTGCCGCTGCTGCGCGGGCTGCCGAGGGGCAGGGTCCCGGCGTGGGGAGTGGGCACGCCGGTCGGGGCGGCGTTCGCCACGCTGCACGCCGTGGCGGAGGAGGGGGCCGCCCTCCTGGGCGGCACGGCCAGGGAGGCGGTCATGGAGGTCGTCGCCGAGTGGGACGGCACGCGCCCTCCGCTGTCCGGGTGGCCGTCCGGCCCGCTGGAGCAGGTCCCCCCGGTGGAGCGGCCGGCGGCCCGGCTCGCGTTGCTGGCCGCCCTCGCGCCGTACCGGGTGACCGACGCCCACGTCGCCGCCTGGAGGGAGGCCGGGGGCGGCAGGTCCGACGCCGACCTCGTGCGGCTGCTGGCGTTCGGCGCGATCACCGCCGTGCGGCGGATCGAGGCCGCCCTCGGCGTGGCGGCCTCCTGACGCCGGGCGAAACCTCTCACGGTTGCGCCGCGCGGCGGGAGCACGCCGTACGGCTCACGCCCGGCGGGCGCAGGTCCGAAAGGCGGTCAGACTTCCAGCTCGCCGGACCAGATGGTCACCGCCCGCCCGGCGAGCTCGACCCGGTCGCCGCGCAGGGTGGTGCGCACGGTCCCGCCGCGCTGCGACAGCTGCTCCCCGAGGAGCGTGTCCCGCCCGAGCTTGGCCGACCAGTACGGTGCGAGCACGCAGTGGGCCGAGCCGGTGACCGGGTCCTCCGGCACGCCCACCCGGGGGCCGAAGAACCGGGAGACGTAGTCGGCGGAGGTGCCGACGCCGGGCGCCGTCACGATGACGCCGCGGGCCTCGACCTCGGCCAGCCGCGCCATGTCGGGGTCGGCGGCCCGCACCTCGTCGGCCGAGCCGACCTCGACCAGGATGTCGAACCGGCTGCGCCCGGTCCACACGGGCGCGACGCCGAGGGCCTCGGCGAGGCCGTCCGGAGGCAGGCAGGCCGTGGCCGGGTTCGCCGGGAAGTCCATCGCGATGAGCCCGTCGCCCGTCTGCTCGGTCGTGAGCACGCCGCTCTTCGTGGCGAACTCCAGCCGTCCGGTCTCGCCCAGGGTGTAGAGGACGTGGGCGGTGGCCAGGGTGGCGTGCCCGCACAGCGCGACCTCGACGGCGGGGGTGAACCAGCGCAGCGAGCGGGGCCCGTCGCCCTGCGGCAGGACGAACGCCGTCTCCGAATGGCGCATCTCGGCGGCCACCGCCTGCATCCACTCGTCCGGAACGGCCTCGTCGAGGAGGCAGACCGCCGCGGGGTTGCCGCGGAACGGCCGGTCGGTGAACGAATCGACGGTGAAGACGCGCATGGCGGCTGATTCTACGGACCCGCCGCGCCCGCGGCGCTCGGCCACATGAACCGGGACACGGGTCGCGGCGGCGGGCGACCGGATCCGGCGGGTGACGCCGGGACCGCGGACGGCGGCACCCGATGGGCCGGCTCGACGGCGCGCGCCGTCGAGCCGGCCGGAACGCATGGGGAGGCGCTGCGGGCCGGGCCGTCCCGGGCGGCGGCCCGGTGCACGTGGCAGACGGGGGCGACGGTGGTGCGAACGCGGCGGATCAGGGACGTACGGCGCAGAGCAGGCGGTTGTCGCCGCGCTGCCACAGCATGCCGATCTCGGCGAAGCCCGCCGCGCGGAGGGCCTCGACGTGCGTGGACAGGTGGAGCGACTCCGAGCCGTGGTGTGCCGCGGTGGCAGGATTGGGCGACGCGATGCCGGCGAGGTCGGGGTCGGCGGCGATCGCGTCCCACCACTGGCGCCAGTCCTCGGGGCGGCCGGCGGCGAAGCGCCGCCGCTCCTCGCTCTCGTGCAGGGCCCGCTCCAGCCGCGCCAGCGCCGGAGTGGTGTCCTCGGAGCTCATGTGGTCGCCGTTGAGGAACAGCCCGCCCGGCCGCAGCACGGTCGCGAGCTCGGCGTACACGGCGCGCAGGTCGGGCTCGGGCAGCCAGTGCAGGGCGGTCGTGCTGACCGCCGCGTCCGCCGGGCGGCCGAGGCCGAGCGCCTCGGTCCATCCCGGCTCGCGCAGGTCACGATGGACGAAGCGCAGGCCGTCGCGATGGCCGTAGGCCGCCTCGCCCAGCGACAGCAGCAGAGGATCGGCGTCGACCGCGACGACCCTGGCCTGGGGGAGACGGTCCAGCAGGCGGGCCGACAGCGACCCGGGGCCGCAGCCGAGATCGATCACCAGAGGGTCCGGGCGGCCCGCGCCCGCCTCGACCGCGTCGATCAGAGCGGTGAACCGCTCCTCCCGGTCGGGGAGGTAGCCCTCCTGCTGCCGGTCCCAGCGGTCGATCCAGCGGGTGGCGACGTCAAACGTGAGCATGCCGTCTCCTTGTAACTGGCGTGTATGCTTTCGGCAGTTACAACGTAGAACGCAAGGGCGTAACTGGTCAAGTGAATTTCAACAGTCACACCGATGCCGTGGTGGCGATCGCCGTCGGCCTGGTCAACGCGCTGACCGCAGGTGAGGCGCGGGGCCGGCCGTACCAGCCGCCGGTGGGTGAGGCGCGGGCCGCCGCGGTCGCCGACATCCTTTCGATAGGCGACAGGCCGGCGCCGGCGGTCGCCGAGGCGGAGGCGGACGCGCTCGCGGAGGTCGCGGGGCGGCTGCGCGGCGTGTTCGAGGCGGTGGCGCGCGGCGATGTGGACACGGCGGCGTACGCCGTGAACGCGCTGCTCGCCGAGACGGACGCCCGCCCGCACCTCGACCGGCACGACGGGGAGCCCTGGCACCTGCACTTCCGCGGCGCGGGCGGCACCCTGTCCGGCAACTACGCGGCGGGCTGCGCGACCGGCCTCGCCGTGGTGCTCGGCAGTGAGCTGCACGACCGGCTCGGCGTGTGCACCGCGCCGCACTGCGACCGCGTGTATGTGGACACCTCGCGCAACGGCACCCGCCGCTTCTGCTCCACGGCGTGCCAGAACCGGGTCAAGACGGCCGCCTTCCGGGCCCGCGGCTCCTGACCGCCCCGCCGTATCGTCTCTTGCCCCGAGGGGTCGAGGGCAGGCCTGCGGTGCCTGACCGCCCCGCCGCGCCTTCCCACGTCCGGGCGTGCCATCCCCGCGTCCGGGCATGCCACCCCAGCCGGCCGTGCCTTTCGCGTGGGCGCATCGTCCGCGCGAGGCTCCGGCCTTGGGCGGTGTCGGGTCGGGCCCCGGCCTCGGGACGACCGTGAGACGGGCGAGATGTCAGGCGTCGGCGGCTTCGACGTCGGCGACCACGCAGGAGATGTTGTCGGGGCCGCCGCCCTCGTTCGCAAGCTCGATGAGCCTGCGTACCGCCTCCTGCGGGTCGGCCACGGTGGTGAGCACGTGGTGCAGCGTCTCGGGTTCGAGCACGGAGGACAGCCCGTCGGAGCACAACAGGTAGCGGTCGCCCGGATACGCCTCGCGCAACGACAGATCGGGCTCGGCCAGTCCGCTCGTCTCCAGCGCCCGCAGCAGCAGGGACCGGCGCGGATGGCGGGCGGCCTGGTCGGCGCTCATGCGCCCGTCGTCGACCAGCGACTGCACCAGCGTGTGGTCTCTCGTTATCTGGTACAGCGCGCCGTCCCGCAGCATGTACGCCCGGGAGTCGCCCACGTGGGCCAGGGCGAACTTCCCGTGGCCGTCCCACAGCATCGCGGTGACCGTGGTGCCCATCCGTTCGAGCGCCGGGTCCTGCGCGGCGAGATCGCCCAGGCGCTGCCCCGCATCCCGTACGGCGTCCGCGAGGGCGGCGACGGGGTCGGCGGGAGCCGGGCCGTCCTCCAGCCTGGCCAGCTCGGCGATGACGGCCGCGCTGGCCACCTCCCCGTGTCCGTGCCCGCCCATTCCGTCGGCGATGGCGAGCAGCCGCTCGCCGGCGTGCACCGAATCCTCGTTCTTGGCACGCGAGCGCCCGACGTCCGACCCAGCGGCGTACCGAATACGGTTGTGCGTCATGGTTTTGAGTAAACCATTGGTTGAGTCACTTCACAAGCATGGTGCTAGGCTCGTGTTCATGAGCCACGACGCCCAGGCGGACAACCCAGCGGACGCCGCCGCGCGCCCCGCCGCCGCGAGCCCGCTCGAGGCCGTCGTCGAAGCGGCGGTCGAAGCCACCGTGAACGCGGGCGACATCGCCCGGCTCGCCGACGTCGGCAGGGCGGCGGTCAGCAACTGGCGCCGCCGGTATGACGACTTCCCCCAGCCGGTCGGCGGCACCGCCTCCAGCCCGCTTTTCTCGCTGCCCGAGGTGGAGGCGTGGCTGCGCAGGAACGGCAAGGCGTTCGAGGTGTCCCAGGGAGACCGCGTCTGGCAGCGGCTGCGCGCGTCCGCCGACGACCTGCGCCTGGGCGAGGTGCTGGGGGAGGTCGGGGCGTTCCTCCTCTACACGGTCCGCGACCCGGACGGCTGGAAACGCCTGTCCGCAGCCCCCGACCTCGCCGTACGGCTCCCGCGCGCGGTGGCGGAGGCGACCGCCGACCTGCCCCCGCGGGACGCCGCGCCGCTGGAGCCAGGGCTGCTCCGGCTGGTCGCCGGCATGGCGGAACGGCAGGGCGCGGCGAGCACGTTCGAGTTCCTCTGCGAGCGGTACGCCGAGGCGCACAGCCGGAGGCTGGCGGTGACCCGGTCCGACGTGGCCGCGCTGATGACCCGGCTGACCTGCCCGGGGGCGCGCACGGTGCTCGACCCCGCGTGCGGCATGGGAACGCTCCTGCTGCACGCCGCCGGGGCGCGCGACGACGTGCGGGTGCTCGGGCAGGACGCCAACGAGACGGTCGCGCTGCTCGCGGCGCTGCGGCTGCTGCTGCGCGGACGGGACGCCCGGGTCGTCCCCGGCGACGCCCTGCGGCACGACGCGTTCCCGCCGGACCGGCCGGCGGACGGGCTCGGGGACGCGCTCGTGGACGCCGTCGTGTGCGACCCGCCGTTCAACGAGCGCGCCTGGGGCCATGAGGACCTCGTCGGCGACACCCGCTGGCAGTACGGCATGCCCCCGCGGGGTGAGTCGGAGCTGGCCTGGGTGCAGCACTGCCTCGCCCATGTGCGGCCCGGCGGACTGGTGGCCGTCCTGATGCCGTGCGCCGCCGCGGGCCGCCGCCCCGGGCGCCGCATCCGCGCGAACCTGCTGCGGGCGGGCGCGCTGCGCGCGGTCTTCACGCTGGCGCCGGGCGGCCCCGACCTGTGGCTGCTGCGCCGCCCCGAGCCGGGGGAGCGGCGGCCCGGGACGATCCTGGTGGCCGACGCGGGTGACGACCTGGCCTCCGTCGAACGGGCCTGGCAGGCCCATCTCGCCGACGAGCCGCCGCCCGTCGGGCGTACGGTCCGGATCATCGACATCCTGGACGACGAGGTGAACGTGTGCCCGGCCCGGCACCTGTCGCCCCGGGTCGACACCCGGGGTTTCCCCGCGGCCAGGGAGCGCTTCCGGGAGGCGGTCGCGGCGCTCGCCGACGGCGTGCCCGACCTGGAGGTGCTCACCGGCGGCGAGGCGGGCTGGGACGCGTCGTGGGCGACCGTGGCGGAGATGGCCAAATCGGGGCTGCTCACCATCCGGCACTCGACCCTGCGGGCGCTGCCCGCCGACACCCCTGCCGACGTCGGCACCGGAGGGGCCGCCGAGGGCGGCGTGCCCGTGCTGACGGCCGACGACATCGCGGCGGGAACGGCGCCGTCGCGGCGCATCCCGCCCGCCCCCGGCCTGGTCGCCGCGCACCCGGGTGACGTGGTGGCGTCTGCCGTCACCGCCCGGGTGGTCACGGTGGAGGGGGCGGTCCTCGGCCCGCATCTGAGCCTTTTCCGGGTCGAGCCGACCAGGGTGGACGCCGAGTTCCTGGCCGGGTTCCTGCGCTACGCGGCGGGCGGCGGCCGGCCGCATCTCGGCAGCAGCCGCGTGGAGGCCCGCCGGGCCCGCGTCCCGCAACTGCCCCTGGAAGTCCAGCGGACGTACGGCGCGGCCTTCCGGCGGCTGCTCGCGCTGGAAGACGGCCTGCGCGAGGCGGTCGCCGCGGGGGAGGCGCTGGCCCGTCTCGGCGTCGAGGGGCTGATCGACGGCCGCCTTCGCCCGCGCGGATGACACGCCCGCGACGCTCCACAGGTGAGGGAGCTGTGTGCACCCGGCCGCCGCGCCCGAGCGCAGCGGTCGAATCCGGTAGCTTTTTCCCCGATAGGCCGACGGGAGGGGCGCATGGTCATCGGCGACCGGTATGAGCTGGACGACCTTCCCCTTGGCCAGGGCGGCATGGGCGCGGTGTACGGCGGGCACGACCGGCGTCTCGACCGCAAGGTCGCGGTGAAGTTCCTGCGGCTGCCCGACGGCCCCGACGAGGAGCTGCAGCGCCGGTTCATCCGTGAGGCGCGCATCCTCGCCAAGCTCGACCATCCGGGCGCGCCCGTCCTGTATGACTTCGGCACCTACGAGCAGCGGCTTTTCCAGGTCATGCAGTTCATCGAGGGCGTGACCGTCGCCGACCTGCTGAGCGAGCACGGCCCGCTGCCGGTGCCATGGGCCGCGGCCATCGCCGCCCAGGCGTGCGCCGTGCTGACCGCCGCGCACGCGCTGTCGATCTGCCACCGGGACCTCAAGCCGACCAACCTCATGCTCTGCCCCGACGGCAGCGTGAAGCTGCTCGACTTCGGGCTCGCCATGCTGCGCGAGACGGACGTGGCGGGGAAGACGACGCAGTTCACTCGGATCGGGCAGATCCTCGGCACCCCGGCGTACATGTCGCCCGAGCAGATCCAGCGCGGTGTCGCGGGCCCGAAGAGCGACCTGTATTCCCTCGGCTGCGTGCTGCACGAGATGCTGACCGGCAAGCAGCTGTTCACCGGGCCGACGGAATACGTGGTGTTCGACAAGCAGGTGAAGGAACGGCCGCCCCGGGTGCCGGGGGTCCCCGCCGAGCTGGACCGCCTGATCGCCGAACTGCTGGAGAAAGACCCGGACAACCGGCCGCCCGACGCGTACACGCTGTTCGAGCGGCTGCAGCCGTTCGCGGTCGACCTGCCCCCGCTGCCCGGCTTCCTCAACCCGTCGTCGGTTCCCAGCCCCGGACGGATGTACGCCCAGATGGTCGGCCGCGTCCGCTGACCCGGTCTAGCGGCCCGGCCGCACACGGGTCACCGGCGTGCGGCGGGCCCGTCTTCACGGTCAGCTCTCGCGGCCACCCGGCACGGCGTCCCTCCGTCAAATGCGTCGGCCGTCACCGGTGGCTCAGCCGCGCCAGGCCCGTCAGCACAGGCTCACCCGGCACGGCGTCCCTCCGTCACGTGCGCAGGCTGTAACCGGCGGCTCAGCCGCGCCAGGCCGTAAGCACCTCCTCGACCCGCGGCCGGATGCGGTCCCGGGCCGTCATGCGCGGCACCCCGGACATCAGCAGTTCGTCGTAGTCGGTGTCGAGGTGACGTACGCTCGCGATCACGGCGAGCGTGATGGCGTTCTCGTCCAGCGCGCGGGCGGCGGCGGTGCGGCCGACCCGCCCGCTGCCGCGTACGGCGGCGTGCGCGGCGATGGCCTCGGCCCGTTCGGCCGGGCAGCGGGGGAACAGGCGGCGGATCTCCGCCGCCATCCTCGCCCGGAACTCGGCGTCCTCGCCGGCGCGGCGCTCGCGGTCGCGTTCGCGGCGGCGCAGCCTCACCTCCTCGTCGGCCAGGCACTGCTCCTCGGCCCGCGCGAGCGCCTCCTCCTCGACCAGGACGCCGAGCCGCTCATACCGCTTGCGCCGCCGGTTGAAGCGGACCACCACCGCCGACAACCCGCTCTCCTTCTTGGCGCGGCGGCTGAGCGCCGCGTTCCCCGCCGGGAGGAGACACAGGTGGTCCATGTCGGCGCAGGTCAGGCAGTGCGGCCGGTCATCCTCCATGATCAGGTATGGCCCGGTTTCCCCGCAGTCGGCGCAGGTCCACGGGTCGAGCGGCGCGACCACCACGAGGTCGGGCGCCTTGTTGTGCCGCTCGGTGATCTGCCGCCGCCGCGCCTCGCTCAGCTCCGGCGACAGCCAGTGGACGCGGAAGGCGCGCTCCAGGTCATCGTCGCCCGCCACGGTGAAGCGCAGCGGCCGACGGTCGCGGCTGCCCGCGGTGTACGCCGCCTCGCTCTCCAGCAGATTCCGGGACAGGGCCCACGCGCGCAGATGCGACACGGCCTCGGCCATCCGGGCGGCGTCCACGGCGGCCAGCCGTTCCAGGCTGTCGGCGCGGCCCTGCCGCCAGGTCTCCACGTGGCGGTCGTGCAGCCACCGCAGGCCGGTGAGGACGTCGATCGGGGTCACATACTTGCGGGTGGCCAGGGCGATCTCCGCCGCCTGGGCGACCCGTCCGCCGAGCTTGCTGCGCATTCCATCAAGATTGCCCTACGCCGGGGTGCGGGTACGCCGGTTCACCGCGGCCAGCAGTCCCACGGCCGCCAAGCTGGAGATCGTGGCCGACCCTCCGTACGACACGAACGGCAGCGGCAGCCCCGCGATCGGCAGCAGGCCCATGGTCATCCCCACGTTGACGAACGTCTGGAACGCCAGCCAGCACACCACCCCGCCGGCCACCGCCGTGCCGAACGGCGACGGGCTCTTGGCCGCGATCCACAGGCCGCGCCACAGCAGGGCGAGCATCAGCAGGATCACGCAGGAGGCGCCGACGAAGCCCAGCTCCTCGCCCGCGACCGTGAAGATGAAGTCGGTGTGCTGCTCGGGCACGAAACGGCCCGCCGTCTGCTCGCCGTGGAACAACCCCTTGCCCAGCAGTCCCCCGGAGCCGATCGCGATCCGGGCCTGGGTGGCGTTGTAGCCGACCCCCATCGGGTCGGCGTCCGGGTCGGCCAGCACCATCAGGCGCTCGAGCTGGTAGGGCTGGATGAGGTCGAGCCGCCACACCAGCAGCAGCCCGGCGGCCCCGGCGGCGGCGAGCGCCGCGAACCACCTCTTCCGCGCCCCGGACACCGCGATCATCCCGATGGTCAGCGCCAGGAAGACGAGCGCGGTGCCGTAGTCGGGCTGCAACGCGATCAGGCCGACCGGCAGCGCGGCCAGGCCCAGGGCGAGCAGCACGGCCCCCGCGCCCGGCCTCCGCTCGCCGTCGCGCAGCTCGCCGAGCACCGTCGCCAGCGCGAGCACCGTGGCCGCCTTGGCGAACTCCGACGGCTGGAACTGCAGCCCGTCGCCGAGCACGATCCACGCGTGCGAGCCGTTGACCGTACGGCCCAGCGGCGTCAGCACGGCGACCAGCCCGGCCAGGGCGAGCAGGTAGAGCACCGGGACGTAGGCCCGCAGCACCCGCAGGTCGACGCGCGAGACGACCCACATCAGCACGAAGCCGATGCCCACGCTGAGCGCCTGCCGCTGCGGCAGCGTCGAATCCGGCTCGTTCCGGGTGGCCGACCACACCAGCAGCAGCCCGACGGCCGACAACGCGGCCGAGGGCAGCACCAGCCCCCACGCGGGCAGGCGGGCCAGGCGCGCCCACACCCCGCGCCTGGTCCCATGGCCCGACGGCAGCCGTACGGACAAGGGACCGAACGCCGTCATCGCCCGCCTCCAGGGTCGTGCCGGAAAGCCACGCTCCGCCGCGCATGCCCCGCGCCAGCGGCAAGGCTGGTCGGGGTCGCGCCGCCGGATCGGTGGTCGGTGACCGCGCGGGTCTTGGCCCCGTCGGCGGGTGCGCGGCCCGCGCTGAGGGTGGTCGGGGTGGCGTCGGCGGCTGAGCGGCCCGTGACCGCGTCGGGTCCGGCCGCGGCGAGGGGTGTGCGGCCCGTCATCGCCGGCCGTCCTTCTTTTTGGGCTTCTTCTGGTCGTCGTGGGAGAGGGCGGCGATGCCCTCCCAGATCTCGCGGGCGGCGGGGGCGGCCGTGGTCCCGCCCGTGCCGCCCTGGGACACGACGACCACCACGACGTACTTCGGCTTCTTCACCGGGCCGAAGGAGGCGAACCACGAGGTGTCCCGCCTGCCGTACGCCTCGGCGGTGCCGGTCTTCCCGGCGACCGGCAGGCGCTTGAACGCGTACCCCTCGAACGCCCCGGCGGCCGTGCCCGTACGCGGCACGTCGGCCAGCGCGTCGCGGATGAACCGCAACGTCTTGCGCGAGACGTCGATCTTCCCCACGACGGGCGGGGTGATCGTGCGGACGACGGTGCCGTCTGCCCGCACGATCCGCTTGCCGATCCTGGGGCTGAAGACCGTGCCGCCGTTGGCGAGCGCGGCGTACCCACGGGCGAGCTGGAGCGGCGTCACCAGCACGTCCCCCTGGCCGATGGAGAAGTTGGCCGCGTCACCGGCCCACCAGACCCCGCCGGAGCGGCAGTTGTCGGCGGCGAGCGCCTTGAGGTAGGCCGCCCGCTTGCGGTCGGACATCTCGGGATATCCGGTCTTGGCCCGGCGGCAGGAGTCGGCCCTGGTCCGTTCCCAGTTGGCCTTCTTCCAGGCGCGGTCGGGCACCCTGCCCGGCGCCTCGTACGGCAGGTCGACGCCGGTGGGCGTGCCGAACCCGAACTCCCTGGCCATCGTCTGCATCGGGTCCTTGGGCCGCTTGACCGGCTTGAGGCCGCCGTCGCGCCGCCACATCTCGTCGGCGAAGCGGTAGAAGATCGTGTCGCACGACACCACGAGGGCCCGGTGCATGTCCATGCGGCCCAGATCGGCGCTTTCGAAGTTGTGGAACACCCGGCCGCCGATCATGTAGCCGCCCGGGCAGTCGTAGGAGGCCCGCAGCGAGTAGCCCGCCTTCGCCGCCGCCGCGGTCGAGGTCACCTTCCACGTCGAGCCCGGCGGCCACTGCCCCTGCACGGCGGCGCTGACCAGCGGCAGCTCCTCGTACTCGCGCTGCGAGATGCCCCCGGTCCACACGCTCGGGTCGTAGGTGGGGTAGTCCGCGATCGCCGTCACCCGCCCGGTTTGCGCCTCGAGCACCACCGCCGCGCCGCTGTCGGCGGGCTCGCCCCGCTTGCGCGCGGCGGTCACGGCGCGGGCCAGCGCCCGCTCCGCCACCTCCTGGATGCGCGCGTCGATGCTGGTCACCAGGTTGTCCCCGGCCACGGCGGCCTCCTCGCGGATCAGGCCGGTGACCTTGCCCGTGCTGTCCACCGCCACCTCCCTGATCCCCGTACGCCCGGCCAGGTCGCGGTCGTACTCCGCTTCGAGGCCGTCGCGGCCGACCAGCTCGCGGCCGCCCGCGGGGTCGTCGGGGGAGGGCGGCTGCAGGTAGCCGAGCACGTGCGCCGCCGCCGAGCCGAGCGGATAAGTCCTGACCGGCCGCAACGCGGTGCTGACGCCGGGGAACTCGTCCTGCCGCTCGGCGATCCACAGTGCCGTCCGCACGCTCACGTCGTCGGCGACGATGATCGGCTGGTAAGGCGAGCCCGGCCAGCACGGCCGGGGCACGTCCTTGGCGCACAGCCGCGCCCGGTCGGCGATCTCCCGGTACGGCCTGCCCAGCGCGCGGGCGAGCCGGGTCAGCACGTCCTTCCCGCCGTCGGGCTGATGGATGAGGGCCATGTAGTCCACCGAGACCTGCGGCTTGGTCTCGTTGGCCACCAGTGGCCGGCCGCGTACGTCGAGGATCTGCCCCCGCACCGGCGGCAGGACGACGGAACGCACCCGCGACTCCGTGGCCGCCCTGGCGTACGAGGGCCCGGTGACGATCTGCAGATACCACAGGCGGCCGAGCAGGGTCAGCATGAGCGCGGTCACCACGACGAACACGAGCATGAGACGGCCGCGGTGGAGGCTGCTACGCAATGCGCCTCCTTCTGGGGTAGGCGTCTCGCGTGCGCGGCTTCGCGACGAGTGCGATCGTGCGGCGGCCGGGGTGGGGGCTGTTACGCAATGCGCCTCCTTCTGGGGTAGGCGTCTCGCGTGCGCGGCTTCGCGACGAGTGCGATCGTGCGGCGGCCGGGGTGGGGGCTGCTATGCAATGCGCCTCCCTCTGGGGTACGAGTCTCGCGAGCGCGGCACCCGGCCGAACCTGCGGCGGCGGCGCAGCACGGTGGGCGCCGCCGCCAGGAGCGCGGCCAGGCCGGTGGTCCAGGCGAGCGCGCCGGGCGCGAGGGCGGTGCCCCACGGCGTGCCGTCGAGCAGGACGGCGAGCGCGCCCCCGGCGAGCGTCGCGCCCAGGGCCGCGGCGGCGGCCACGCCGACGCGTCGCCCGGCCGTGCCGTCCGCGGCGGCCCGTGCGCACACCCACCCGGCCAGGCACACAACCAGGGCGAGCCGCCCGATGGTGTGGTCGGCGGGTGGCGCTATGTCGGCGGCCAGGCCCGCGGCGAACCCCAGCAGCGCCGCCGCCCCGGGGCGCAGCAGCGGCGCGAGCGCGACGACGCAGGCCAGCACGATGTCGGGGCCGTCGCCGGGCAGGGGCAGCGCGTTCACCACGGCGACCTGGAGCACCGGTGCGAAGAGGACGACGAGCACGGACAGCACGATCACCTTCATCGCGTTTCCCCCGATTTCTCCGCGTTCTCCGCCTTCTGCGTGCTCTGCGCACTCCCCGCTTTCTCCGCCTTCTCCGCGTTCCCTGCGCTCGCTGTTTTCTTCTCCTTCTCCGCGCTCGCTGCTTTCTCCGCTTTCTCGGCCTTCTTCGTGCTCCCTGCCTTCTCCCCGCTCTCCGCGTTTCCCGCTGTCCCCGCGCTCCCCGCTTTCTCCGGCGACCCCTTGGCGGCAGTACGCGCGGACTTATCCGCAACGCCCTTCTCGTCCGTCGAGGCGTCCTTTGAGGTCTTTCTCGAAGCACTCTTCGAGGCGCCCGCGGCCGTCTCGTCCGCCGGGCCGACCGTGGCCGGCAGCGGCCCCAGGACCACGGTGACGAGGTCGAGCGCGGTGAACCGCGCGAAGGGCCGCACGAGCGCCGTCCTGGTCAGCGCGTCCGGCGCGGGCTCGACCGCGATCACGGTGCCGATCGGCACGTCCGGCACGTACGGCCGCATGTTGCGCGAGCCCAGCGTCACCACCCGGTCGCCGGGCTTCACCTCGGCGGAGGGGTTGAGCAGGCTCAGCCGCAGCAGCCCGCGTTCGGGGACTCCGGTCACCAGGCCGACCTCCCGCGACTCCCCGAGCCGGGCCCCGATCGAGGCCCCGGAGGCGGTGGCGAGCTGCACTGTCGCCGTGCCGGGACCCGCCCGCAGGATCCGGCCGACCAGCCCGTTCCCGTCGAACACGGTCATGTCGCGGGTCACGCCGCGGTCGGAACCGGTGTCGATGGTGACCGTGCCGTCCCGGCCGAAGCCGATGACGTGGGCCGACACGACCTGGTAGCCGTCCGCCCGCGCCGGGGACGGCGTCGTCCCCCGGGCGGCCAGCAGTTCGGCGCGCAGCCGTGCGTTCTCGCGTTCGAGCTCCTCCAGGCGGCGCTCGCCCGACGCCCAGCGGACGCCGGCGGAGGCCGCGTCCTGCAGCCCGCCGTACACGGCCGACCCGAACGCCCGCAGCGGTTCGAGCGGGGTGACGGTGTCGGCGACGATCAGGGCGGCGGAGACGAGCACCAGCAGCGCGGGCACCCGGCGACCGGCGGCCCTCATCGACGGGTTTCGGGGAGGAACACGTCCTGCATCTCGTCGAAGCGCTCGACGCACCGGCCCGCGCCCAGCACCACCGACTGGAGCGGCTGGTCCACGAGGTGGATCGGCATGCCGACGGCGTGTTCGAGCCGTTCGGGCAGCCCGTCGAGCAGCGCGCCGCCGCCGGTCAGCACGATGCCGTTGTCGATGAGGTCGCCCGCCAGCTCGGCCGGGCACTGGTCCAGCGTGCTCTGCACGGCGTCGACGATCGTCTGGACCTGGTCCTCGATCGCTTCCCTGACCTGCGCCCGGGTGATGGTCGCGGTCTTCGGCAGGCCGGTCACCAGGTCGCGGCCCCGGATCGGCATCGGTGTGGCGTCGTCGTCGCGGGGCCGCGTGCCACCCAACTTGATCTTGATGTGCTCGGCGGTGCGCTCGCCGAGCATCAGCGAGTGTTCCTTCTTGACGTAGTTGACGATGGCCTCGTCGAGCTCGTCGCCGCCGACCCGCACGGACTTCGACACGACCACCCCGCCGAGCGAGACGATCGCGACCTCCGTCGTGCCGCCGCCGATGTCCACGACCATGTTGCCGGTCGTGGCCCCCACGTTGAGTCCGGCGCCGATCGCCGCGGCCATCGGCTCCTCGATGATGTGGACGCGGCGGGCGCCCGCCTCGTACGCCGCCTCCCTGACCGCGCGCTGCTCGACGCTCGTGGTGCCGCTCGGCACGGCGACGACGACCCGGGGCTTGGCCAGGTAGCGGTTCTTGTGCGCGGCCTGGATGAAGTGCCGCAGCATGCGCTCGGCCGCGTCGAGGTCGGCGATCACGCCGTCCTTGAGCGGGCGCAGCGTGGCGATGTGGGGCGGGGTGCGCCCGATCATCTCCTTCGCCGCGGTCCCGACCGCCACGATCCTGTCCGTGTGCAGGTTGATCGCCACCACCGAGGGCTCGTCGAGGACGACGCCCTTCTTCCGCACGTACACGAGCGTGTTGGCCGTACCGAGATCGACCGCCATGTCCCGGCCGAGCAATCCCCACGGGAAACCCATCGCCGACCAGCTTTCAGAGAGGAGGGAGAGCACGCGTGATCGCTGCCCGGCGGCCCCGCCTCTAAACAGAACGGCCCCTCCCGTACTAACCGGACTGCTGGGCGACGCTGAGATAGAGGTCTCGCGCCAGCTTCGTCACCCGCTCGGCCGACTTGGTGAAGGACGCCCCCGAGGGCTGCAGGGTGAGCACCACCATGATCAGCCGGTCGCCGATCACGCCAGTAGTGTGAAGCACAGGTCGGCCGAAATCAACCGGGTTGCCGCCCATTGTGACTGCGCCGATACGGTACGACGCCGTCTTCGCGCGCGTGCACTTGACGGGAGGAACCGCGCCGTACCCGGACCATCCCTGCTTGACCGCCCAGGGGCGGGAGACGGCGCGGGGAATGCCGAAGTACTGGTCGAAGCCGTCTCGGGCGCACTGCGACGCCTTGCGCAGGTTGCCGAGGACGAAGTCGCGGACACGGGGCTCGGCCCGCCGCAACAGGTATCGGTAGACGAGCGAGATGTCGGCCGCGCTGATGGCGGTGTAGCCCCAGAACCCGGGTTTCGTCGCGGGCGGTGGAGAGGTTTCGGTCAGGCCGATTCTGTGAGCCATCCGGCGGACGATCGCACCCTGGCCGCCGCGCCGCCACAGGGCCGTCGCCGCGTCGTCGTCGCTGCCGCGCAGCATGGGGGTCAGCAGCGCCAGGTCCGCGGCCGGAATCCTCCCCTTGTTCCGCTCCAGGTAGTCGATCGCGATGAGGATCTTCACCACCGACGCGGAGCGGAACCGATGGTGGACTCGGTGGGAGGCGATCGTCTTGCCGGTGGCGGCGTCGACCACGACGTACCCGGCCGTCACCCCGGCGGGCACTCGCACCGGCACGGTGGCCGCCCGCCGCGCCGTGACCTTTCTTCGCCCCGTTTCCCCGGACGTCTCCTGGGCGACATCCCGCGTCGCCTCCCGCGCCGTCTCTGACGTCGTCTCGCGCGTCGCGTCCGCGGACGTGCCCTCGGTCCGCGCCTGCGGCCGGGCCGGTCCGGAGTCCGGCTCCGCACAGCCCGTGAGGAGCGCGGGAAGCACGGCGGCCAGAGTCAGGAGCGCGGCGGTTCTCGATCGGGTCACCCGACCATGCCTACCAGGCCGCCACCGCCGATGTGCTGAAATTTCCGGTGTCCGCCGCTCCGCCACCGCCTCAGGTGTCGGCCGCTCCGCAATCGCCCGAGGTCCGGCCGCCGTGCCCTATGGCGGGTCGGGGAGGGCGAGGCAGAGGGCGTGAAGCGCGGCGGTGATCGCGTGTTCGGGCGGCGTGCCGTACCCGATGACCAGGCCGTCGCGTGGCGGCATCGTGCTGTCGGGGTGCCGGTAGGGGGCCAGGCCGTCCAGGGCGACGCCGAGGCGGCGGGCGGCGCGCAGGGTGGCCTGCTCGGTGCCGGGAGGAAGGTCGATGACGGCGTGCAAACCCGCGGCGATGCCGCTGACCGTGATGTGCGGGGCGCGCTGGGCGAGCGTGGCGGTGAGCAGGTCGCGACGGCGGCGGTAGACCGCGCGCATGCGGCGCAACTGGCGGTCGTACGCGCCGGTCGTGATGAAGTCGGCGAGGGTGAGCTGGTCGGTGACGCTCACCGACAGCTCGCGCGGGCCCTTGGCGGCGACGACGTCGTCCACGAGGTGGCCGGGCAGCACCATCCAGCCGAGCCGCAGCGCCGGGGAGAGGCTCTTGCTCGTGGAGCCGAAGTAGACGACGCGGTCGGGATCCAGGCTCTGCACCGCGCCGACCGGTTCGCGGTCGTAGCGGAACTCGCCGTCGTAGTCGTCCTCGAGCAGCAGCCCCCCGGTGGCACGTGCCCAGTCGACGACCGCGGCCCGGCGGCGCGGGTGCAGGGCCCCTCCGATGGGGAACTGATGCGCGGGCGTCAGCAGGACGGCTTTCGCGCCCGTGGCCGGCAGGTCCTCGACGCGTGCGCCGTGGGCGTCCACGGTGAGAGGCACGGTCGTCAGGCCCGCCTCCGCCAGGATGGAGCGATGGAAGTCGAGCCCGTACGCCTCGACGGCGATCGAGCCGCGCAGCACCTGGCACATCAACCGCAGCCCGTGCGCGTAACCCGAGCAGATCACGATGTGCTCGGCCGTGGTGCGCACGCCTCTGGTGCGCGCGAGGTAGTCCACCAGCGCCCGGCGCAGCTCGGGGCGTCCACGGGGGTCGCCGACGCCGAACGCGTCGCTGGGCGCGGCGGTCATCGCCCGGCGGGCGGAGGCGAGCCAGGCCGAGCGCGGGAAGGCGGAGGCGTCGGGCGAGCTGGGCATCAAGTCGTGGACGACGCGCGGGCGCGACGGTCGCTCGGGTGAGCGCCGGCGGCCGGGTTCGAGGGGGGTGGCCCGCTGCGCGACGTGCGTGCCGGAGCCCTGCCGGGAGGTGAGCCAGCCTTCCTCGACGAGCTCGGCGTACGCGGCGGCGACGGTGTTGCGGGCGATGCCGAGATCGAGGGCGAGGGCGCGGTAGGGCGGCAGCCGGGTGCCCGGCGCCAGCCGCCCCGAACGGATCGCCTCGCGCAGGGCCCGCATGAGCCGTACGCGCGCGCCGCCGTCGCCGGTCAGCTCCAGGTGCAGGTCGCTGCCGCCCTCCGCCGACGGGCCGCTCATCCGCGCCTCCGATGCCGGAAATTGACCCATGAAATGCTCACGGGAATGCACCATATCTTGGGCCGATCACGCTCCTAGGGTTCGGAGCATGACGAACGTTGCCATTCCCGAACGCATGAACATGTCGGCTGTCGCGCCCAAGGTCTTCAAGGCGTTGCTGGCCCTGGACGCCGCGGCCCGCGAGGGGCTGGACCCGGTGCTGGTCGAGCTGGTGCAGATCCGTGCCTCCCAGATCAACCGGTGTGCGTACTGCATCGACTACCACACCGGTGACGCCCGCCGGGCGGGGGAGAGCGAGGCGCGCATCTACCAGCTCAGCGCCTGGCGGGAGTCCAGCCTTTACACCGCCAGGGAGCGCGCCGCCCTTGCGCTCACCGAGGCGGTGACCTTGCTGCCCCACGGTGTCGAGGACGAGGTCTACGACGAGGCCGCGCGGCATTTCGACGACAAGGAGCTCGCCCAGCTCATCGCGGTCATCTTCACCGCCAACGCCTGGAACCGGATGAACGTGACCACGCGCAAGACCCCCGGCACCGAGTAACCCACAGTCCATTCCCATCCCGCCCACACACGCACGGGCGGTGACCGACTGCGCCCGGTCACCGCCCGTGCTCATGACTGCCTCGAAAGGCGACGCCGTGACATCCGTCGACGTCTCGCACTCGAACGCGGCCCGGGACGCCGGCCCCTCGCCGGTCCGGGGCTGGCTCGCGATCTTCGCCGTGACCTTGGGCATCTTCGCCCTGATGACCTCGGAACTGCTGCCCGTCGGACTGCTCACCCCGGTCGCCGCCGCGCTGGAGGTCTCCGAGGGCACCGCCGGGCTCATGGTCACCGTGCCCGGACTGGTCGCCGTCGTCGCGGCGCCGCTGGTGACCGTGGCCACCGCCAGGATCGACCGCCGGCTGGTGCTGGCCCTGCTGATCGGGATGGTGGGCGTGGCCAACCTCGCCTCCGCCTTCGCCTCCAGCTTCGCCGTCGTGCTGCTCGCCCGCTTCCTGATCGGCGTCAGCGTCGGCGGCTTCTGGTCCTTGGCCGGCGGCATCGCCCTGCGCCTGGTGCCCGAGCGGCACGTTGCCCGGGCCACCGCCGTCGTCTTCGGCGGAGTCGAGACCGCCTCGGTCCTCGGTGTCCCCGCGGGCACCCTGGCCGGCGACCTCAGCGGCTGGCGGACCGCGTTCGCGGCCGTGGGCGTTCTCGGCCTGACCTCGCTGACCTGCATGCTCGTGGTGATGCCGAAGGTGGCGCCCGAACGCACGATGACCTTGGCGGACCTGCCGCGGACGCTGCGTGCTTACCCTCTGCTCCGCGTCGGCCTCGCCATGACCTTTCTGGTGATCACCGGGCACTTCACCGCCTACACCTTCGTCCGGCCCATCTTGCGAAGCGACGGTGTGGCGGGCGGCACGATCGGCGTGCTGCTGCTGGTCTTCGGCGCCGCCGGCATCTGCGGCAACTTCATCGCCGGAGCGCTGATCACCAGGCGCCTGCGGCAGACCGTGTGCGGCATCGGGGTGCTCCTCGCCGCGGCCATGGCCGCCCTCGCGGTCGTCGACCACACCACCTGGTCGGCCGCCGCGGTCCTCGTCGTCTGGGGCCTGGGCTACGGGGCCGTCCCGGTCACCCTCCAGACCTGGGTCCTCAACGCGGCGCCCGCCGCGACCGAGGCGGCGTCGTCCCTGTATGTGTCGATGTTCAACCTGTCCATCGCCCTCGGCGCCCTCGGCGGCGGCCTGCTGGTCGACGCCGCCGGGCCGGTGAGCATGCTGTGGATCGGCGGCCTGCTGGCCGTCTCGGTGCTGCCGGTCGTCGCCGCCGTACGCAGGTGACGGCGGGGTGGATCAGCGGCCGTCGAGGAGCGGCTGCCTGGGGTCCCAGCGGGTGCCCTCGGCGGCGTCCTTGCGGCGGCGGGCGATCGCCGACAGCGCCTCCAGGACGACCCGGTTGCCGAGATACGCCGTGATGTCCGCGTGGTCGTACGGCGGGGCCACCTCCACGATCTCCAGGCCGACGACGGGCAGCTCGTAACAGGTGCGGCGTACGGCGTCGAGGAGCTGGCGGGCCGACAGGCCGCCCGGCTCGGGCGTGCCGGTGCCCGGGGCGTGGCCGGGGTCGCAGACGTCCACGTCCACCGACAGGTAGACCCCGTCGCAGTCGTCGAGCGCGATCGCGTACGCCTCGGTGAGGCACTCGTCGAGGCCCCTGGCGACGATCTCGGTCATCTCGTACGACCGCATGCGCTGCGCGGCCATCCAGTCGAGGATCTCCGGCCCGGGCCAGTAGCCGCGCAGGCCGATCTGCAGGAAGCGGTCGCCCCGGATCGCCCCCGACTCGATGAGCCGCCGCATCGGCTGCCCGTGGCCGTGCAGATGGCCGAACTCGATGTCGCCGGTGTCGGCGTGCGCGTCGAAGTGGATCATCGAGATGCGGCCGAAGCCGTGGTGGCGGGCCACGCCGGTCGCGTCGGGCAGGGCGATCGTGTGGTCGCCGCCGAGGACGACGGGGATCGCCCCGGAGGCGGCGATCCGCGCGACCGCGTCCTCGATCGCCCGCAGGCTGCCCTCGATGTCCCCGGCGTAGGTCTCCACGTCCCCGGCGTCCAGCACCCGCAGGTCCTTGAGGGCGTCCACGCGCAGGGCCAGGCTCGGGCGGGAGCCGTCGTGGGGGAGATAGCAGGTCTGGCGGATGGCGTTCGGGCCGAAGCGCGCGCCCGGGCGGTGGGAGGTGCCGCCGTCGAACGGCGCGCCCAGGATGACGACGTCGGCGTCCGCGTAGCCGGCCGGGTCGTCGAGGTCGCAGCGCTCGACGCCGAGGAACGTGATGTCGGGGCCGAACATCTGGCCGTAGCGGGACAATCCAACTCCTGGCGGCAACCGGTCTAATCGGGCGTCACATGCTATTAGGCGATAAGGCCGACATGCTGTCGGGTTCGCGGGCCTCGACGAGGAACGGGTCGAGCAGGCCGGGGGTGCTCCCCGCGGCCAGGCGCAGCGCCTCGGCCAGGGGGACGTCGCGGACCTTGTATCCCTGATTGCCCGCCGCCGTGGTGGCCGTCAGCGTCACCAGCCCCGCCCGGCGCTGGAAGAACGACCGCTCGATGTTCCAGCCGATGACGCCGTCGCACTCCAGCGCCACCCGGCGGCGTACGAGAGAGCCCCAGCGGGTGACCAGGTGGCCGGACGTCAGCGCGTGACCCAGCGAGCGGTAGCGGTCGGCGGCCAGCAGGGCCGTCAGCGGCAGCAGGGCGGCGACCGTGAGCCACGCCCACGAGGGCAGCCCCGCCCACGCCCACAGCGCGAGCAGCGCGGCCAGCACCAGCGCGTGCACGCCGTACGCCCGGGTGAACCTGCGGCGCAGCGCGGCCGGGCCGTGCGCGGTCAGATCCGTGGTGACCGGCGAGACGCCCGCGGCGTGGGAGACACGGGGAAGCACGAGCCGGGCCACCGACACGACCTCCGCACGCGGTGCGGGCGGCAGCAGCATCGACCCGCCGCGCTGGGCGCCCTGCACCGCGCGCAGGCCGGTCGTGACCGCGGCCAGGCGGGCCCCGCGTACGGCGCGCAGCAGCAGCGGCTCGCTGACCTCGACCCCGCGCACCCGCCGCTCCTCGATGGTGGTGGCCCGGGTGGTCAGCAGCCCCCGGGTCACGTGCAGGGTGCCCTCGGCGTGCCGGGTCAGCCGGAAGTTGCCGAAGGCCAGCACGTAGCCGAGCGTGGAGGCGATGCTCACGAACACCACCAGCACGAGCACCACCGTCGCGATCTCCAGCGGCAGCGACATCGCCCTGAACCACCGCCAGGCGTCCTGGACGGGCCCGACGCTGCCGATGTCGACGTTGCCCTCCGATACCAGGCGCGACACGAAACCGGCGATGACGCCCACGGCGACGAGCCCGGACATCGTGAACGGCCCGAACCGCACCCACTCCGGCCGCATCCGGGCGAGCTCGGTCTCCGCGGCCGGCGCGCCGCCGACGGGAGACGCCACGTCGGGGGCGGCGGGGGAGGAGGGAGCGGAGGCGGAGCGGTGCAGCAGCTCCACGCGCAGGCGGGCGGCCTCGGCGGCGGTCAGCGCGTCGAGCTTGAGCCTGCCCTCCAGCCTGCGATCCGACGTGCCCGTCCCCACCTCCACCCGGGCCAGGCCGAGCACGCGGTGCAGCACGTGGGAGGTGACGTCCACCGTACGGACCCGGTCGCGGGGCACGGTGACCACCTTCCGGGTCAGCAGGCCGCGGCGAACCTGCACGTGCTCGGGGGTGACGCGGTAGGTCGTGGTGAACCAGCGGAGCATGCCGACCACGACCATGAGGCCGACGCCCGCGAGGCTCCACAGGTGACCCTTCCCGCCGCTGCTCGTCCCCGCGACCAGCAGGCCGAGCAGCGCCGGTGCGGCGCGCACGACCTCCTGGACCGGATGGATCACGAGCATGCGCGCGCTCAGCCGCCGCCAGGTCGTCTCGACGAGGGGGACGATCATGTGGCGTCTCCCGCCGTCGCCTGCGCGGAGGCCGTGAGCTCGGCGACCAGGCGCCGGGCCGTGTCCCGGTCGAGGCCGCTGACCTTGATCGGGCCGGCGGCGGAGGCGGTGGTCACGGTGACGTTGGCCAGGTGGAAGATCCGCTCCAGCGGGCCGCGCTCGCTGTCCACGGTCTGGATGCGGGAGACCGGGGCGATGCGCCACTCCTGCTTGAACCAGCCCGACTGCGTGAAGACGGCCGCGGAGGTGGCCTCCCAGCGGTGCACCCGGTAACGCCACTGCGGCATGATCGCGACGTGCGCCACGGCGACGACGGCGGTGACGACGAGGCCGATCACATGGGCGTCGACGGACAGGGCGGTCCCGTCGCGGTCGGCCACGAGCCACAGAGCCTGGGCCGCCAGGACGACGAGCCAGCCGAGCGCGGCCCGCGCCGCCCAATACCAGATGGCGGTACGGCTGACGCGATGCCGCGGAGGGCGGAGGGTCGGGGTGTCCACGCCTCAACTCTGCCTGATCGCGCGCGGTGCGGCGTAGTGGGGACGATCCCGTTCTGCCCAGGACAAATGTCATATCCCCGGTGCCGTACGGCCGATGGGACGGGGCGGCGGGGAACGGCTGTGTGGGGGATGGCCGGGCCCGGTGCGGGCCCGGCCCGGATCATGGTGGCACCGTCGGTGCGGGCGTCACTCGCTCTCGCCCTCGGCGGCGCGGCTGGCCTTCTTCGCCTGCTTCGCCGAGCGGGCTTCCTTGATGGCCATCCGCTTCGCCTTGCCGGTGGACTTCGCGGGCTTCTTCTTCTGAGCGTCGTCAGCCATGATTCCCCCGAATGTACGAGGATGCGCCTTATGTGCGCATCTGATGGGGTTGATACCCAAGAGTGGCATGTGACACCCCGCCCGGCTCACCCCGCCAGATGCGGGCCGTACGGGAAGGGCGGGTCAGACCATCTGGCGCTGCTCGGCGCTGAGCGGGGCGGCGATGTCCTCCAGCGAGCGCCGCGCCGCCTCCACGCCCATGAACCACTGCACCAGCCCGGCCGCCATCATCAGGACGGCGCCGATGACATAGCCGGTGACGACGTTGCCCACGACCCCGCTCTCCACCAGGCGGCCGAACAGCACGGGTCCGATGATGCCGCCGAGCCCGGTGCCGACCGCGTAGAACAACGCGATCGCCAGCGCTCTGGTCTCCATCGGGAAGATCTCCGAGACCGTCAGGTAGGCGCTGCTCGCCCCCGCCGAGGCGAAGAAGAACACCACCATCCAGCAGGCGGTGAGGGTCACCGGGGTCAGCACGCCCGCGTCGAACAACGCGGCGGTGCCCAGCAGGAGCAGGCCCGTCAGCACGTAGGTGCCCGCGATCATCGTCCGGCGACCGACCGTGTCGAAGAACCGGCCGAGCAGGACCGGGCCGAGGAAGTTCCCGATCGCGATCGGGACGAGATACCACGGCGTGCCGCCGTCGGGCACCCGGAAGAACCTCGACAGCACCAGGGCGTACGTGAAGAAGATCGAGTTGTAGAGGAACGCCTGCCCGACGAAGAGCGACAGGCCCACGACGGTGCGCTTGGGATAGCGGCGCAGCAGCGTGGCCGCCACCTCGGTCAACGGGGTGTGCCTGCGCTGGTTGATCCTGATCTCGCCGCGAGGCGGTTCGAGCGTCTTGCCGCTCTCCTCGCGGACCTTCCTCTCGATCCCGGCGACGATCTCTTCGGCCTCGCGTTCACGGCCGTGAATGAACAGCCAGCGCGGGCTCTCCGGCACCGTACGGCGGACCAGCAGGATCCCCACCCCGAGAACGGCGCCCAGACCGAACAGCAGACGCCAGCCGAGACCCACCGGCACCAGGCTCGTGTCCAGCGCCGGGATCGCGATGAGCGCGCCCAGCGCGGTGCCCAGCCAGAAGGAGCCGTTCACCACCAGGTCGACCGTGCCCCGCACGCGGGCCGGGATCAGCTCGTCGATCGCCGAGTTGATCGCGGCGTACTCGCCCCCGATGCCGGCGCCGGTGAAGAACCGGCAGAGAAAGAAGTACCAGGCGTCGTGCGAGAAGGCCGTGGCCACCGTGGCGGCCAGGTAGAGCGCGAGCGTCGCCAGGAAGAGCTTCTTGCGCCCGAACCGGTCCGTCAGGTGGCCGAAGACGAGAGCGCCGAGGCAGGCTCCCGCGACGTACACGCCGGCGGCGATCCCGACCTCGCTCTCGGTGAGCCCCAGCCCGCTGCCCGGGTCCGTGAGCCGGGGGCCGAGCACCCCGACGATGGTCACTTCGAGCCCGTCGAGGATCCAGACGGTGCCGAGTCCGATGAGCACGAGCCAGTGCCAGCGGGCCCAGGGGAGCCGATCCATCCGCGCGGGAATGTCGGTGCTTATTCGCGCCATATCGTCCCCTTCTCCGCACGATATGGCGCCCGTCTACCCCGTATCCGGCCAGAAATTCGTCCCGCCGCTCGCCCGGCCGGGCGCTCAGGCCGTCCTGGTGCTCTCGCTCTCCACGCCCCTGGGCGGCGGCACGGCGGCGTCGTGCCCCAGCTCGAACCACACGCAGACCCCGGTGCGGCTGGCCGACACGCCCCACCGCCGGGTGAACAGGTCGACGAGGTGCACGCCGCGGCCCGGCGTCAGCTCGGGAGACGTCCAGCACCCGCACCCCTGCGTGGACAACGTCACGCGGGCCGCCGCGGGCGTGGCCAGGACCGACACGCCGTAGCCCGGAGGGTGCCCGCACGAGGCGGCGTGCCGCAGGGACTCGGCGACCAGCTCGCCGATCAGCTGAACCGCGTCGTCACGGCAGGGATGGCCCTCGCCGAGGCGGTTCGCCACGAACCGCCGGGCGGCCCGCACCTGGGACGGGTCTCCCGAGAAGGGGCGTGAGATCGCGATTCTCCCCGAGAGGTTGAGAATTGTCATCCCCTGATAACTCCCTGTGCACCCGTCTGCCGATGACGATTCGAGGTCCGTGCAAGACTTCGTTCATCCTGCACTTTGCAAAACGGCTACGCAATATAGCGAATGCACGATTGCACGGTTTCCTTAAGCGGCGAAAGGGAGAGTTCGGCTCATGAGGGGAGCAGGCGGACCTACCGTTCGGCTCCGTCGGCTTTCCGGTGAGCTGACACGTCTGCGGCGTGAATCCGGGTTCGTCCGCGAGGAGGTCGCGCGGCGGCTCGGGCTGGCGGCCTCCACCGCGTACCGGATCGAGGCCGGACAGAGCCGCCCTCAAAGCCGGACCATCCGCGACCTGCTCGACCTCTACGGCGTCGAGGGCTTCCGAATGGGAGATGCTGATCGCACTGGTTAGGGACGCCTCCCGGCGGGGCTGATGGCGCGCCTACGACGACCTCCTGCCCGGGCCGTACGCCGGGCCGGAGGCCGAGGCGTCCTCGGCGCGCGAGTACGAGCCGCTGCTCGTGCCCGGGCTGCCGCGGACCGCGAGGACTACGCCCGCGCCGTGATCGGCGCCGCCCTGGTCAAGGACCCGGCGGAGATCGAACGGCGGGCCACGGCGCGGATGTTTCGGGCACGGCCCGGAATGGTCGGCGTGGTCCGGAATGGGGGGCGCTCCACCGGGCAGGAGCCTGGCATGCGACGGGAAGACGACCGATACATCGACACCGAAGACGAGCCGGACTTCGCCGAAGAGTGGACTCCGTCCGCCACGGACCCGCCGAACGCGGAACCCGACGACAAGAAACCCGACGAACGCTGGGACAAGCCGACAGAGGTGTGAGGGAGGGCGTCATGACCATGGGAGTCGACCCGCGGGTCCTGGGCGACGAGGACCTGATCCGCGAGCTGCGCCACCTGCACGAGACCCGGTCGGAGACGTTCTTCCACGGGTCGGACGACGCGCTGGCACACCACACCTCGCGCACGCAGGAGCTGGAACGCGAATACCTCGCACGCTACCCCGACCGTCAGGTCGATCCGGAGCGCCTGCGAGAGGGGGCGAGACAGCGCAGTGCCTGACGAGAAAAGCCTCGAAGACGTCCAAGAGATGTCGGCGGCGGAGATGACCGTCTATGAGGCCGTCGCCGCTTCGAACACGAAAGACCACCCGGCGACCGCCGCCGAGGTCATCGCCATGACCGGCCTCGGCGCCGACGTCGTACGGCGTTGCCTCGACCATCTGGTCCACGGCGGCAGGCTCGTGCCCAAGGGCGACACCTACCTCCTCGGCGCCCACGACTGGGGGCTCGAATACTGACAGGCGGCGCCTTGCTTAGCGCGCGGGGTTGCACGCGGGGGCTGTTGACGTGGTGTGACCTGCTCAGGGAGTGGGCTCGTACCTGAGGGGGCGTGACGTGCGCGGCTACGCTTGCGCGTGACTGTTGCGATCGGGCGCGCGCAGGGGGCTGCGCGTTTGTGTGGGGGCTGTGACCGGACGGGCTCAAGGCGCGGCTGCGTCAAGGGGCTTCGCAAGAGCTTGTGCGCAGGGGGTTGTGGTCGGACGCGTGCAAAGGGTGGAACGTCTCGGGAGGGTTGCGCGTGGGGGTTTGTGGTTGGGCGCGTGCAAAGGGCGGAACGTCTCAGGAGGTTTGTGCGTGGGGGGTTGCGGTCGCATGCGTGCAAAGGGTGGAACGTCTCGGGAGGGTTGCGCGTGGGGGTTTGTGGTTGGGCGCGTGCAAAGGGCGGAACGTCTCAGGAGGGTTGTGCGTGCGGGTTGGTGGTCGGACGCGCTCAAGGGCGGGCGGGTGCTCCGGCCGGCCGTGATAGTTGCGGTCTGGTGAACCGCCGGAGGCGGCATCGCGGGCGCGGTGGTACAGGGCACGGTCTTACGCCGGCCTACGCACCCGCCCGCCCCCGGCGCTCACGCACACTGATCGGCGGGCAGGAGACCTCGTACGCCGTCGCCAGCGTCTACCGCGGTGACTACACACTCGCCCCCGGCGCTCACGCATGCTGATCGACGGGCGGGAGACCTGGCGTTGTCCGCCGGCGTTTGCCGAGGTGGCTGCACACTCGCCCCCGGCGCTCACGCATGCTGATCGACGGGCAGGAGACCTGGCGTTGTCCGCCGGCGTTTGCCGAGGTGACTACGCACCCGCCCGCCCCGGTGCTTGCGCCGTGACAGCGGTGGGTCATTGGACCCGGGACGGGGGAACATCGGCGGACCCGGCCGGATCACGGCCCCGGAGCGGTGGTGCGCCCGCACCGCTCGGAGCCGGACCGGCCGGGGGACTGTTGCGTACGGCGGCAAGCGCCCTCGCGACGCCGAGAGATCAGGAGCAGGCGGCGGCGAGCTGCTGGGTCGCCTGGATGGCCTTCTGGCCCGACTCGCTGAGCTTGGTCGCGGCGGCCGGGTCCGACAGGTCGACCTTGAAGGACCCCCACGAGTCGGCAAGGCCGGCCAGCGTCACCTTCAGGTCGCCCTCGGCCTTCCCCGACAGTTCCTTGAGCTGCGCGGCCAGGTCGCTGGTCGCGGCGTTGAGGCCCTTGAGGTCGCCGGCCGCTCCGGCGGCCTTGGCGCTGTAGTCGGTGAACGCCTTGGTCGCCTCCTCGCAGACGGCCGACTGGCTCCCGCTGCAGGCGGTGGCCAGGCCGAAAAGGGCGGACGCCGCGACGACGGCGAGGCTGTTCCTGAGGATGTTCATGATGCCTTCCTGATTGATCTTCAACGCGCCAGACCCTAGGAATCACCTCTTTCAGACCGCTTTCAGCCCGCTTACAACCGTGTCGTAAGAGGTCCTTGGCACGGCCGCTACGCGTCGTATGCTTGCCGCCATGACGCGACGGCTTGCGGAGGTTGCGAAAAAGGTCGGGGTCAGCGAGGCCACGGTGAGTCGCGTCCTCAACGGCAAGGCCGGGGTCTCCGAGGCCACCCGCGAGGCCGTGCTGACGGCGCTCGACGTGCTCGGGTACGAGCGGCCCACCCAGTTGCGCGGAGAGCGCGCACGCCTGGTGGGACTGGTGCTGCCCGAACTGCAGAATCCGATTTTCCCGGCGTTCGCCGAGGTCGTCGGCGGGGCGCTGGCCCAGCAGGGGTTCACCCCCGTGCTCTGCACGCGTACGGTCGGCGGGATCTCCGAGGCCGACTACGTCGATCTGCTGTTACAGCAGCAGGTGTCCGGTGTGGTCTTCGCCGGAGGGCTCTACACGCAGAGCGGGGTCGTCCACGAGCACTACCTGCGGCTGGTCGAGCGGCGGCTGCCCACGGTGCTGGTGAACGCCGCCGCCGATCACTGGGATTTCCCCCGAGTCTCCTGCGACGACACGATCGCCGTCGAGCAGGCGGTCGGCCACCTGCGTGCGCTCGGCCACCAGCGGATCGGCCTGGTGGTCGGTCCCGCCGACCACATGCCGTCCATCCGCAAGCTGGAGGCGTTCCGGGCCGCGGGCGGTGAACTGGTCGAGCACACGATGCACTCGCTGGAGGGCGGTCACGCGGCGGCCTTGAAGCTCGTACGGCAGGACGTCACCGGGATCATCTGCGGCAGCGACCCGCTGGCCCTCGGGGCGATCCGGGCGGCGCGGCGGTCCGGTAAGCGCGTGCCCCAGGACGTGTCCGTCGTCGGGTACGACGACTCCGCGCTGATGACGTGTGTGGACCCGCCGTTGACGACGGTGCGCCAGCCGATCGAGGCGATGGGCCGGGCCGCGGTGGAGCTGCTGGTCAGCCAGATCGAGGGCACCGCCGTCGCCACGGGCGAGCTGCTTTTCGAGCCCGAGCTGGTCGTCCGCTCTTCCACCGGCCGCGTCGGCGTCTCCGTCACCTGACGGCCGAGCCGTGCGACCTGGCCTCCGGCCAGCGAGCCGCGCCGGGTCGTCGTGCCGCCTTGTCCTCCACGGCAGGCCGGGCAGGACCCAAGCACGTCGGTGGGGGTCATGCTCGTGGGGGAGCCCGGAGGAGGAGGCGTCCACTCCTCCTCCGGGTGTCCCGTTCCGGGTTACGAGGCGTACGCCTCGAACTCGGAGATCTGCGCGGCCGGCCAGCCGGTGTTGCCGGTGACGTTCAGCCGCAGGTAGCGACGGGCGGCGGTGGGCACGGTGATGGTGACGCTGTTGCCGGTCGCCGGGTTGAACGTGTAGCCCGCCGGTCCGGCGATAGTCGTGTAGTTCGTGCCGTCCGTGCTGCCGAGGATCGACAGCGTCTGGGTGCGGGTGCCCCAGGCGGCGCTCGGCGGCAGCTTCAGCACCACCCTGCCGACCGTGACGGACCCGCCGAGGTCGATGGTCAGGGTCTGGGGGAAGGCGTTGTTGGCCGACTCCCAATAGGTGGTGGCGTTCCCGTCGACGGCGTTGGCGGGGACGTACACGTCGGTGTGACCGCTCGCACTGATCGCCTTGCCCGCGGCGAGGTTCCCCGTGGGCAGCGGGCTGGGCGAGGGACTGGGGGTGGCGCCGCTGCCGTACACCTCGAAGGCCGAAAGCTGCGCGGCGGGCCAGCCGGTGTTGCCGGTGACCGTCACCCGGACGTACCGGACGTTGGCGGTGGTGAACGAGATGGTCACCGTGTTGCCGGTGGCGGGGTCGAAGGTGCGGCCCGCCGAAGGGGACAACGTGGTGTAGTTCGCGCCGTCCGTGCTGCCGAGGACCGACAGCGTCTGGGTGCGGGTGGCCCAGGCGGCGTTCGGCGGCAGCTTGAGCACCACCCGCTGCACCGAGCTCACCGCGCACAGGTCCACCGTGATCGACTGCGGGAAGGCGTTGTTGGCCGACTCCCAGTAGGTGGCGGCGTCGCCGTCGACGGCGTTGGCCGGGACGTACGACTGGGTGCTGCTGGTCGCCGTGACCGTCTTCCCCCTCGCGAGGTCGCCGCTGCCGGGAGCGCATGATGTGGGGCTGGGCGAGGGCGACGGCGTGGGGGAAGCGGAGGGCGAGGTGGGCGGCGACGGGCTCGGGCTGGGGTCGCTGCCCTCATAGATGTAGTTCGGCGCGGGCCACTGACCGGTGCACACGGTGGAGCTGAGGCTCCAGCCGGAGTTGCCCGTGCCGTACGTGGGGGCGAATCCGGTGCCGACGCAGTTGTGGATGGCCACTCCCGCGCCGATGTGGGCCGCCCTGACGTTGGTGAAGGTCGCCCTCGCCGCCGACTGCGCCTGGATCATGTACGTCCCGGTGCCGTCCACGTTCACGTTCGAGAAGTTGACGGTCTGGGTGCTGCCCTCGATGAACTGGATGGCCTCGTAAGAGCTGTCGATGATGTCGGTGTCGGTCACGTTGATCGTGGCGTTGATCGGCTCGTTGAGCCCGTCGAACCAGATGGCGCCGACGCCGAAGTTCCAGTTGTAGTCGCTGTTGCCGGCCCGGATCAGGGTGTTGCGGGCGACGGTGATCGTGCCGGCGACGGCCGTGCCCTGGCCGGAGTTCACGCCGGGATAGCGGTTGGCGACGTGGATGCCGCCGCCGTTGGTGACCGTGTCGCTGACCACGTTGTCGGTGATCTTTATGTCCCGGCCGCCGTACGTCACGATGTTGTTGGCCAGGATCGGCGCCACCACGGTGTTGTGGGTGAACGAGTTGTTCACGTTGGCGATCCGGTCGGGCCACATCGCCAGGCCGTCGTCACCCGTGTTGCGGACGAAGGTGTTGGTCACCGTCGAGTTGGTGACCCCGGTGTGGAAGTTCACCCCGTCGGCGGTCTGGTCGAGGATCCGGCTGTTCTTGATGGTGAAGTTGTCCATCGGGCCGTCCATCCAGGCCCCGACCTTGGTGTGCTGGATCCACAGGTTGTCCACGACCGAGTCGGTCATCGCGCCGCCGAGGGCGTTGACCTGGTCCTCGTCCACACGCTCGGTGATGTCGCCGATGATCGCGAAGTCTCGCAGGACGACGTCGCGGCTCGGCCCGCCCGCCTCGTGCGGCCGGATCGGGCCGGTGTAGCCGCCGCCGCTGACGTACTTGCCGTAGATCCCGGCGGCGCGGTTGCGCTGGGTGGGGTGGCGGCCGGTGAGCACGCTGTACCAGGGTCCCGCGCCGCGCAGCGTGACCCCGTCCACCACCACGTGATCCCACAATGTGTACGTCCCCTCCGGGATGTACACCTCCTTGCCCTGGGCCTTGCCGGCGTCGACGGCGGCCTGGAAGGCGGCGGTGGAGTCGCTCGTCCCGTTGCGGTCGGCGCCGAAGTCGACCACCGACAGCGACCCGGCGGGCCGGGGGATCGGGTCCGGCACGAGCTCGAAGTCGGCGAGGTCCACGACGAACCACGGCGAGACGGCGGTGGAGGCCACCTGAATCCTGATCTTGGTCCCCGCCGCCAAGGTGGAGCCGAACATCGTCCGGGTCTCGTCGTAGAAGTGGTGCGGCTTGTCACCCGGCGTGTTGCTGAACGGATAGCCGCCGTAGAACCAGCCGTACCGCGAGGTGAACTGCAAGTCCTTGAGCTTGGCGCCGTTGACCCGTAGCTCGACCGGCGCCGTGATGCCCGTTCCCGCCGCGTTGTCCGGCACGCTGTAGCGCACGGTCATCGCGTTGGCGGGCTTGGGCAGGGTGAACTCGACGTACTCTCCCGGCGCGTCGAGGCGTACGGCCCTGCGGCCCGACGCCTCCGAGGGCAGGCGGGTGTAGACGCGGTCCGGGCCGATCTTCTCGCCGTTGGTCGCGGCGGCCTCGGCCTCGATCTCCGTGAACGGCACGGTGGCGCCTCTTCCCGGCACGGAGAAGGGCGACGGCGACGTCGCCGCCGACGCCGACGTGCCCGGGAAGGCGACCACGCTCCCCAGGGCGATCAGCGCCCCCGCCACCACGACGGCGGCTCCGGATCTTCTCATGAGGATCCTTTCTGCATGCGAGACCCGGGAGATGCGGCGTGGACGCTGAACCGCCACACCTCCGAACAAGGTGAGTGGCCCACACGATAAGTTGGCGAACAACCATCTGCAATATTACGACGAGAAGTCGCAAGATGACAGGTATGTTACGACAGCAGTCGTACGCGGCCCTCGTGCCGTCTGGAACGCTCCCGGGCCGGGATGTCGCGGGGGTGGGAAGGGGGCTGTGGCATCGATGGCGTCATGGGCCGTCCGTAGCCCAAATGCGCAAACTGATGAAAGCGTTTGCGTTGGTTGTCGTATAGTTGCGTCCATGACACGACGGCTTGCGGAAGTGGCCAAGAAGGTGGGCGTGAGCGAGGCGACGGTGAGTCGCGTGCTCAACGGCAAGCCGGGGGTCTCCGACGCCACCCGGGAGGCCGTGCTCACCGCGCTCGACGTGCTGGGATATGAGCGGCCCACCCAGTTGCGCGGCGAACGCGGCCGGCTCGTCGGCCTGGTCCTGCCGGAGCTGCAAAACCCCATCTTCCCGGCGTTCGCCGAGGTCGTGGGGGGCGCACTGGCCCAGCAGGGGTTCACGTCCGTGCTGTGCACCCGCACCGTGGGCGGTGTCTCCGAGTCCGACTACGTGGACCTGCTCCTTCAGCAGCACGTGTCCGGCATCGTCTTCGCCGGCGGCCTGTACGCCCAGGGAGACGCCTCCCACAGCCACTACCGCAGGGTCCTCGAACGCAAGCTGCCGGCCGTGCTCGTCAACGCGGCCGTCGAGCATCTCGGGTTTCCCCAGGTGTCGTGTGACGACGTGGCCGCGGCGGAGATCGCGCTCGCCCATCTCATGGCGCTCGGCCACCGCGACGTCGCGATGCTGCTCGGCCCGCCCGACCACGTGCCGTCCCAGCGCAAGCTCGCCGCCTTCCGCGCGTACGCCTCCGCGAACGGCCTGGAGCTCGGTCCCGATCACGTCGAGCACACGATGTTCTCGCTGGAAGGCGGGCACGCCGCCGCCTCGCGCATGATCGCCAGAGGCGTGACCGGCATCATCTGCGCCAGCGACGTGCTCGCCCTCGGCGCCATCCGGGCGGCCCGCCGGGCCGGGCTGTCGGTGCCCGAAAACGTCTCCGTCATCGGTTACGACGACTCGGCGCTGATGAACTGCGTCGATCCACCGCTGACCACGGTCCGCCAGCCCATCGACGCGATGGGCAGGGCGGCCGTCGAGCTGCTGGTGGCCCAGATAGACGCGGCCGTGGTGCCGGGGGACGAGCTGCTCTTCGAACCCGAGCTGGTCGTGCGCGCTTCGACCGCGCCCGCTCCCCGCTCCCAGTGAAGCGTTGACACGCCGCTCCCATGTGAGGCGCCCACACGCGTCGTCCGAGCCGGCTCTGCCGGGCCGCTGATCGCGCGCCATGTCGCCCGAGTCGGCTCAGCCGGACTGGTACCGCGACCCTTCGTCGCGCCGTCCGAGCCGGCTTAGTTGGGCTGGCAATCGCGACCCCTCACCACGCCGGAAGAATCTCTGGTGCCGGCTCCACTGCCTCTACCTCGGCAAACGCCGGCGGACAGTGCACGAGGTTTCCTGCCCGCTGATTAACGTGAGCGCCGGAGCCGGGCGGGTTGTAGCCACCTCGGCAAGACGCCGGTGGACAACGCTAGGTCTCTTGCGCGCTGATCAGTGTGCGTGGCGTCGGAGGCGGGTGTGTAGCCACCTGGGTGAACACCGGTGGACAACGCTAGGTCTCCTACCCGCCGCTGTCATGGCGTGAGCGCCGGGGGCGAGTGTGTAGTCACCCCGGTAGACGCTGGCGACGGCGTACGAGGTCTCCTGCCCGCCGATCAGTGTGCGTGAGCGCCGGGGGCGGGCGGGTGCGTAGGCCGGCGTAAGACCGTGCCCTGTACCACCGCGCCCGCGATGCCGCCTCCGGCGGTTCACCAGACCGCAACTATCACGGCCGGCCGGAGCACCCGCCCGCCCTTGAGCGCGTCCGACCACCAACCCCCACGCACAACCCTCCTGAGACGTTCCGCCCTTTGCACGCGCCCAACCACAACCCCTACGCGCAACCCTCCCGAGACGTTCCACCCTTTGCACGCATGCGACCGCAACCCCCCACGCACAACCCTCCTGAGACGTTCCGCCCCTTGCGCGCGTCTGGTTACAGCCTCCGCGTACAAGCCCGCTCGTCGGGCTTCCACGCCCCCGGGCGCGTGCCCGACCCGTCGTTGACGACCTGCTCGGCGTGTCATGCGTATGACCGATCAGTCACTGTCACTTTTTTGCACAGTTAATGACGGCCTATTGCTCAATCCTGCATGCCTCTGTATGTTTCTCGCAACCGAGCGGATCGGGGCGCTCCAGTCGGCCCCGAGCCGCGTGCTTCGACGGGTCGTGGTGCGCGGTTCCAGAAGGGAACGAGGATGAAATCCCACAAGCTCTCGATACTGCTGGTCTCGGGACTTGCCATTGCGGCGGCCGCGGCCTGCGGCTCCGATGACAGCGGCGACGCCGGCGGGAAGGCCGGCGCGGCACCCGGCAGCGCCGGACCGGTGTCGATCTCTGTTAACTGTGAGCCGCCGAAGACCAACAAGGCGCAGCGGGCGACCTTCGAGGAGGACCTGGCGGCCTTCCAGCAGCTTAACCCCGACATCAAGATCGACAAGGTCACCGACGCCTTCCCGTGCTACGACCCGCGGACGTTCGAGCCCAAGCTGGCCAGCGGTGAGCTGGAGACGGTCTTCTACGTCAACTTCCCCAACGTGGCCCGTCTGATCGAGAGCGGGCAGGCCGCAGACATCACGCCGTACGTCGACGAGATCGAGACGTTCAAGGACTTCAACAGCTCGATCGAGCTGTTCAAGAAGGACGGCAAGGTGTACGGCCTGCCGACCGACGGCTACGGCATGGGCCTGGTCTACAACAGGGAGGTCTTCACCAAGGCGGGTCTCGACCCGAACAACCCGCCCAAGACGTGGGACGAGGTCCGCGCCGCCGCGAAGAAGATCGCCGAACTCGGCCCCGGTTACGTCGGGTACGGCGAGTACAGCGGCAACAACGTCGGCGGCTGGCACTTCACCGCCTCCATCTACGGCCGCGGCGGATCGGTGATCACCGACGACGGCAAGAAGGCCGCCTTCAACACCCCCGAGGGCAAGGCCGTGCTGGAGAACCTCCACCAGATGCGGTGGGTCGACAACAGCATGGGTTCCCAGCTCTACATCGACTGGCCGTCGCTGATGAAGGCCATGGCCGGCGGCAAGATGGGCATGATGCTGGGCGCGCCCGACGTGCTGATCTCGCTGCGCAACGACTTCGGCGGCAAGTTCGAGAACTACGCCATCACCGCGCAGCCCGAGGCGAAGGCCCTGTTCAACGGCGGCGCCGGCTACATGATCAACCCGAAGGCCACGCCGGAGCAGATCAGGGCCGGCATCAAGTGGATCGAGTACGAGTTCCTCACGCCGGGCAAGGGCCAGCTCGACTACGTGCGGGCCAAGAACGCGAATCTCACCGTCGGCCAGCCGTACCCGGACCTTTACCGCCCGGACACGCCGTCGGGGCAGGCCGTGAACGAGCTGCGCAAGGCGAACGCCAACATCGACGCCTCGCAGTTCGCCGGATGGGTGGAGGGCTCCAAGGGCATTCCGCCCAAGGCCGAGCCCGGGCCGTACGCCCAGGAGATCTACAAGATCCTCGACACGCCGATGTCGGCCGTGCTGACCCGCAAGGACGCGAACATCGACCAGCTCCTCGCCGACGCCGAGGCGAAGGTCAACGCTCTGCTGGCCTCCAAGGGCTGACCGCCCGGATAATCCGGGGCGCCGCCCGTGCCGTCACCCGCGCGGCCGGCGCCCCGGCGAATCAGCGTCCGGGCAATCGCATCCGGGCGATCACGTCCGGCCAATCGCGTCCGGCGAGCATGTCCGGGCGATCACGTCGAGATCGGATTCATCACGATGACCACAGCGAGCATCCCGGCAGCGCACGGCGGGCGGCGGCAGCCGACGAAACTGGGGCGCGCCGTGCGGCGCAACGTCACCGCCTACGGCTTCCTGTGCGGCGCTCTCATCTGTTTCGCGTTCTTCTCCTGGTATCCCATGGTCCGGGAGGTGATCCTCAGCTTCCAGCGGACCAACTTCGTGGACCCGCCCAAGTGGGTGGGGCTGGAGAACTTCCGCACCGTCGTCAACGACCCGGCGTTCGGGCCGGCCTGGGTCAACACCGCGCTGTTCACGGTGCTCGCCCTGCTGTGCGGTTACGGGATCCCCTTCGTCACCGCGATCGTCCTCAACGAGCTGCGGCACGCGCGCGCTTATCTGCGCTTCGTCGTCTACCTGCCGGTCATGCTGCCGCCCGCGGTGAGCGTGCTGCTGTTCCAGTGGTTCTACAACCCCGACTACGGGCTGTTCAACCAGATCCTGAACCTGTTCCACCTGCCCGGCCTGCAGTGGCTCAACTCGACGAGCACCGCGCTGATCTCGCTGGTCATCGTGTCCACGTGGATGAACATGGGCAGCGGCACGCTGATCTACCTCGCCGCGTTGCAGACCATCCCGAGCGAGCTGTACGAGGCCGCCGAGCTGGACGGCGCCGGCCTGTTCAGGCGGATCTGGCACGTCACGATCCCGCAGACCAAGCTGATCTTGCTGGTGATGCTGCTGCTCCAGATCGTGGCGACGATGCAGGTGTTCATCGAGCCCTACCTGCTCACCGGCGGCGGCCCGGAGAACGCCACGGTCAGCGTCGTCTACCTCATGTATCAGTACGCCTTCAACTTCGGCAATCTCAACGCGGGCAACGCGCTCGGCCTGATGCTCATGATCGTGCTCATGGTGTTCTCCGCGATCTACCTGCGCGTCTCGCGCGACAACACGGTGTGAGGGGGGAGCGACCATGTCCAACGTCACCGTGATGCCCGACCGCTCCGCCGAGGTGCCGTCCGCCCCCGTCGGGCGGGAGCGCCGCGGGCAGCGCCGGCCCCGCAAGACGTTCCACACGCAGTTCCGCACCGCGGTCTCGCCGCACCAGCTCAACACGACCCGCGGCCGGATCGTCTACTGGATCGTGCTGGTGACCGTGGTGGTGAGCTTCACCGCCGCGTTCGTCTTCCCGCTCTACTGGATGGTCACCGGCGCGATGAAGTCCACCGAGGAGCTCAACGCGATCCCGCCGACCTTCCTGCCGTCGCACTTCTCGCTGGAGGGCTACCTTCAGGCGTGGGAACTGCTGGACCTGGGCAGGCTGCTCGGCAACACGGCCCTGTACGCCGGGGGCGCCTGGCTGCTGACGCTCGCCGTGGACGTCTCGGCGGCGTACGCCCTGTCCAAGCTCCGCCCGATCTTCGGCAAGGTCGTGCTGGGCCTGATGCTGTCGACGTTGATGATCCCGCCGATGGTCATCATGCTCCCGGCGTACCTGACGGTGAGGGACGTGCCGATCTTCGGCTGGAACCTGCTCAACACGCCGTGGGCGATCTGGCTGCCGGCGGCGGCCAACGGCTTCAACGTCTTCCTGCTCAAGCGGTTCTTCGACTCGATCCCCAGGGAGCTGCTCGAGGCGGCCGAGATCGACGGCGCGTCGCCGGGCCGCATCCTGTGGTCGGTGGTGATCCCGATCTCCCGGCCGATCCTCGGAGTGGTCTCGATCCTCACCGTCGTCAACGTCTGGCGTGACTTCGTCTGGCCGCTGCTGGTCCTGCCGGACAGCGACAAGATGTCGGTGAGCATCGGCATCGCCTCGCTCTCCTCGCAGATGCCGCAGAACGTGCTGGTCGCCTCCCTGGTGATCGCGAGCATCCCGACCATCGTCGTGTTCTTCCTGTTCCAGCGGCACATCATGGCCGGTCTCACCGCCGGCAGCCTCAAGGGCTGAACGACCCCCGCCGCTCTCACTCGTAAGGAGTTGTATTCAGCATGCCCGGCAACACCTCGAATCCGGAATGGTGGCGCGGGGCCGCGATCTACCAGGTCTACCTGCGCAGCTTCGCCGACGGGAACGGCGACGGGACGGGCGACCTGGCGGGGCTGCGGTCACGCCTGCCGTACCTGGCGAAACTCGGCGTCGACGCGATCTGGCTTAACCCGTGGTATCCGTCGCCGATGGCCGACGGCGGCTACGACGTCGCCGACTACCGCGGCATCGAGCCGGTCTTCGGCACCCTCGCCGAGGCGGAGAAGCTGATCGAGGAAGCCCACGAGCTGGGCATCCGTACGATCATCGACGTCGTCCCCAACCACGCGTCCGACCAGCACGCGTGGTTCCAGGAGGCCCTGGCGGCCGGTCCCGGTTCGGAGGCCCGGGAGCGGTTCTGGTTCCGCCCCGGCGTCGGCGACGGCCCGCCGAACGGCTGGCAGTCGATCTTCGGCGGCCCGGCGTGGACGCAGGTGCCGGACGGCGAGTGGTATCTGCACCTGTTCGCCCCCGAGCAGCCCGACTTCAACTGGAACAACCCGGCCGTACGCCAGGAGTTCCTCGACGTGCTGCGGTTCTGGTTCGACCGGGGCGTGGACGGCGTCCGCATCGACTCGGCGGCCGTCCTCGTCAAGGACCTCGACAGCGTGGAGGAGTCGTACACCGACCACGACGGGGTCCACGACATCTACCGCGAGTGGCGGCGGGTGTCCGACTCCTACGGCGGGCGGATCCTCATCGGCGAGGTGTGGCTGCCCGACCAGGAGCGGTTCGCCAACTACCTGCGCCCCGACGAGCTCCACACCGCGTTCAACTTCGACTTCCTGTCGAGCGCGTGGGAGCCGGCCGCGCTGCGCGGCAGCATCGACCTGACCCTCGCCACCCACGTGCCGATCGGCGCGCCCGCGACCTGGGTGCTGTCCAACCACGACGTCGCCCGGCCGGTCACCCGGTACGGCCGGGCCATCACGTCCTGGGACAACGCCGACCGCCGGGACGGCATGCCGTCCGATCTGGAGCTGGGCCGCCGCCGGGCGAGGGCGGCGGCGCTGCTCGCGATGGCCCTGCCGGGCAGCGTGTACGTCTACCAGGGGGAGGAGCTCGGCCTGTGGGAGGTCGAGGACATCCCCGAGGAGCTGATCGACGACCCGATGTGGGAGCGCTCCGGCCACACCGTCCGGGGCCGCGACGGCTGCCGGGTGCCGCTGCCGTGGTCGGGCACCGAGCCGCCGTTCGGCTACAGCACGGGTGAGCCCTGGCTGCCGCAGCCGCCGCAGTGGCGCGACCTCACCGTGGAGGCCCAGGAGGCCGACCCCGGCTCCATGCTCCGCCTCTACCGCACGGCCCTGCGGCTGCGCCGGGAGCTGCTCGGCGACGGCACGCTGACCTGGCTGCCGTACGGGGACGAGGTGATCGCGTTCCGCCGCGACTCCGGCCTGGTCTGCCTGGTCAACTTCGGCGCCGAGCCGGTCGCGCTCCCGGAGACGGGTTCGGTGCTGCTGGCCAGCGGGCCCGTCGACGGCGGCCTGCTCCCGACCGACACCGCCGTTTGGATCATGGAGGCCCGATGAGGATCGTGCTGGCGGCGGCCCTGGCCGCCACCGGGCTCGTGGTGCTACCGGCGCCCGCGTCCGCCGCGCCGAAACCCCCCGTGGTGACGCGGGCCGCCCTCGACCCGGCTCTCGTGGCCGGCCGCGGGGCCCAGGTCGACTTCGTCGAGCAGGAGGCGGAGAACGCCACGACCAACGGCACGGTCATCGGCCCGGGCCGCGACGCGTACACGCTGCCCGCGGAGGCGTCCGGCCGCAAGGCGGTCAAGCTGACCCCGGGGCAGTACGTCGAGTTCACGCTGCCGAAGGCGGCCAACGCCATCACCGTGCGCTACAGCATTCCGGACGCGCCCGGCGGAGGCGGCATCACCGCGCCGCTCGACGTCGCGGTGAACGGCCACAAGCGGGCCACCATGACCCTCACGTCGCAGTACGCGTGGCTCTACAACCAATATCCGTTCACCAACGACCCGAACGCCGATCTGCTGCACCCCGACTGGTGGATCACCGAGTGCTCCTGCGTGCCCAACGCGACCACCCCGGCCCCGCAGATCACCAAGCCGTTCCGCCCGAACCACTTCTACGACGAGCAGCGCCTCCTGCTCGGCCGTACGTACCGGCCCGGCGACACCGTACGGCTGACGGTCCCTGCCCGGAGCAAAGCCGAGTGGACGGTCGTCGACCTGCTCGACTCGCACCTCGTCGGCCCGCCCCGGGTGGAGGCCCTCGCGGCGAACGTGCTGCTGTTCGGCGCCGACCCCACCGGTAAGCGCGACTCCGCCGGGGCGATCGACAAGGCGATCGCGTTCGCCAAGCGCGCACGCCTGAAGGTCTACATTCCGCCGGGCACCTACCAGGTGAACCGTCACATCATCGTGGACGACGTGACGATCATCGGCGCGGGAAGCTGGTACACGATCATCAAGGGCCGCCAGGTCGACCTGGACACCCCGGCCCCCGACGGCTCGGTGCACACCGGTGTCGGGTTCTACGGCAAGGACGCCGCGGCCGGCGGCAGCCGCAACGTGCACCTGTCCGGCTTCGCCATCGAGGGCGACGTACGGGAGCGCATCGACACCGACCAGGTCAACGGCATCGGCGGCGCGATGAGCGACTCGACCATCGACGGGCTCTACATCCACCACACCAAGGTCGGCATGTGGTTCGACGGCCCGATGCGCAACATCAAGATCACCAATAATGTGATCGTCGACCAGATCGCCGACGGGCTCAACTTCCACACCGGCGTGACGGACTCGGTCGTGTCGAACAACTTCTTCCGCAACACCGGCGACGACGCCCTAGCCCTGTGGTCCGACAAGACCGCCGACGCGCGCAACAGGATCGATCACAACACCGTGCAGACGCCCGTGCTGGCCAACGGCATCGCGCTCTACGGCGGAGCGGACAACACGGTCTCGAACAACCTGATCGCCGACCCGATCAGGGAGGGCAGCGCCATCCAGGTCGGCTCCCGCTTCGGCGCCGAGCCGTTCGCCGGCAAGCTCCGCATCACCGGCAACACCACGGTGCGCGCCGGCACGTACGAGCTGAACTGGAACATCGGCCTGGGGGCCATCTGGTTCTACGCGCTGGAAAAGGACATCGACGCCGACATCGAGGTCAGCGGCGACCACTACCTGGACAGCACGTACAACGCGATCATGCTGGTCAGCGAGTGGTCGGTGAAGGACCTGTACGCCATTCCGAAGGTCCGCTTCAAGGACATCCGGGTGGACGGCACGGGCACCTCCGTGGTCAGCGCCCGGGTGAAGGGCTCGGCGTCCTTCCAGAACGTGGACGCCCGCAACGTCGGCGCGGTCGGCGTCAACAACTGCGGGTCCTTCAACTTCCCGCCCACCGGGTCGGAGTTCTCCCTGACCGACCTCGGCGGCAACGACGGCGGCTGGCTCGCCCCCTGGCTGCTGCCCAACACCATCACCTGCGACGACCGTCCCCCCGTCGTCCCCCCACCCGCCCCGTCCCCCTGGTGACACCCCGCGGATGAGCGAGACGGTCTGAACCAATATGAATTGGGCTCCCGGCCTCAATAGAGGCTGGGAGTCCTTTTTGCTATACGCGCCTCCCGGCTGGATGTATTTTGACTCGAAGCGACTGCTTCAGGTCGCGATGGGGAGTGTTCGCGATCCGGAGGTGAAGATGATAAGGCGCTATTTTTCTTGGTCGGCAGTGGCCCTGCTGGTGGCGATCGCGGTCCTGGTATCTCCCGTGTTCTTAGATCTGATCTCGAAAGCAATCACGATAAATTGGGACGTTGTCGGCAGGTAGGCGAAACCTACGGAGGGGCTTCGGCCGTGCTGGCCGCACTGGCATTCGTCGCCATCGCTATTTCGCTCATACTGCAGGCATCGCAGCTCAGATCCGCTCGCGTGCAGGTGGTGAGGAACATGCATCGCGACCTGCTCCGCATGGCGATGGAAAGCCCGTCGCTGTACAGGCCTGTCATCGGTGCTACCGGGGACGCGACCGACGACGACGTCCGCCAGCATTTCTTCGCGGTGCTCTGGATGAACTACATGCGCCTTGCCTTCGAGGAAAGGGTGGTCTCCGAGTCGTCCTTACGAAAAGAAGTGCTCGCAGGCATGTTCGGCAGCCAATCCGGCCGGGACTGGTGGGCGCAAGTGCGGGACGACTGGCATGAGGGAACGCGAACTTCGCGCGCCGAGAGGAAGTTCTACGAGATCGTTGACAGTGAATACCGCAAAGCCCTGATGCGGGAGCCATCGGGTCTCTCGTGGCGAGAAAAACCTGGGCCGCCCCTATCGGCGTGCTCGGAGAAGCCGAGGAGGAAATGGTGGATGGTCGCCGTGCTGGTCGTAGCGGCCACTGTTGCCTTCCTGGTGCCCAAGGCTGGAAGACAGCTGTTGCGGAGGGCCGAGTCGGGACAGGCGGTGATCGGGTGAGCCGAGTCTCGTGGGACTGAAGCATCTCCGACAGATGCCTGAAAGGAGGCGGCGCGAGCGTTTCCATGCGTTGCTCGGCTCGCCTGCAACAGCTGTACGGCGCCGGCGATTCTCCGGGCAGAGGGCTTCTCGGTGGCGGAAACGATGAACAGCTTGACGGTGTGGAAGGCGTGGCGCCGGGCGCCGACAGGGATGTCTGACAGGCGCGCGGGACACGTCTCCCCAGGGGCGTCCTTCTTCCTGTCGAAGAACGTCGGGTCGAGGTCGTAGACCCAGGACATGGGCCGTCCGTCCTGGCGCTCGATCTCGCAGAAGCGCGCGGTGCCCGCCTCGGCGCGGAGCGGCGGCTTGCGCTTGTGGTCAACCTCCTCCGGGCCCGGCGAGATGACCTCGACGGCCGACGGCGCACTATCGCGACCGGCTCACGCTGCCGGTGCCGTTCGAGATCGGCATCGGCCTCACGGAGATCGACGCTTGCTGCGCCGGTGAGACCAGGTCGGGTGGTTGACGTACGTCAAGACCGCGCGGCGGGGCTGTCAGACACGACTGGTGAGGGCTGTCGAACCGGACTCGGTCGACTGAGATACCGCGGTTCGGACTGAGATGTCGCGGCGCCGGACGCGGTTTGGGATGGCCGGCAGGAGCTGATCGCCGGCCGGGGGCTGGGCTTCGTCGGCCGGCCCCTCGGCAGTAGAAGATAATTTCGGTCGCAAGCTGACCGGTTATCGGACGCGGTTGGACTTTTTGTCCTGACCAAACTCGACAGAGCCTTGTTCTGGGAGCGCTCCCACTTCAGGTGTCGCTAGCCGCGGTGAGGGCGGCTTCGACCCGGTCGAGCGCGGCCAGCAGTTGCCCCTTCAGCGTGAGCGGCAGCCGTCCTTCCTGATACCGGACCTCGACCTTGGTGCGTACGTCGGCCACTCCCTGACCGTTGGCGACGGCGTTGCGCAGCACCTGCTTGAGGTCGAGGGCGACGTCGTCGTCGATGTCGTCGGTGGCCTCGGCGCCATCCACGAGCAGCGCGAACTGGCGGACGGCGGTGTCGACCCGCGACGGCGCGGCCGTGGTGGCCAGTGGCAGAGGCGCGACCTGAGGCTTGCGGGTGGCCGAGGTCTTCGGCCCCCTGATGGTGTCCCCGACGTCCTTCTTGACGATTTTGACGTTGTGCGGGGGAGAGGGGCGGCGCCGCACCGGACTGGCCATGCGCACCGGACCGGCCGTACGCACCGGGTCCGCGACGGGCGCGACCGTGTGCCGGGGTTGGGCGACGGCCTCGGCCTGCGCCGACGGCGAGGGGGTGACCTGCGCATATGTCGCCGACGGGCTGGGCAGGACGGCGACGGCTCCGACCTCCGGGCCGCCCATCTGGGTGAGCCAGAGGATGCCGCCCATGGCGGCGGCTCCGACGGCGGCGGCGCCCCAGCCGGCTCCGCGCGGCCCGGGCGGCTTCTTCACCGCGGTGAGCGCGGCGGCGACCGCCCGCGCGCTCGGCCTGTCCACGGGGTCGGTGGACAGGCAGCGCCGGCACAGGTCGGCGACCTCCTGCGGCAGGCCGGGCACCCCTGTGGGGGTCGGCGGAGGTCCCTCCCGCCGTGCCGCCTCGATCGCCTCCCAGGTCTTCTCCGGGTACGGAAGGGAGCCTGTGAGCATCTCGAACAGCAGCACGCCGAGCGCGTAGACGTCGACGGCGGGGTCGGCCGTGGTCCCCCTCAGTCGCTCCGGCGCGACGTACGGCGGGGTGCCGAAGTCGGCGACGAGCTGGTCGTCGCTCTCGCCGATGAAGGCGGCGATGCCGAAGTCGAGCAGCTTGGGCCCGTCCTCGGCGAGCAGCACGTTCTCCGGGGTGACGTCCCGGTGGACGATGCCCCGGTCGTGCGCCGCGGCCAGCACCTTCGCCAGCCCGGCGGCGATGTCCACCGCCTCGGCCCACGGTAGCGGGCCCTCGATGATCCGGTCGGCCAGCGACCGGCCCTCCAATAGGCGCATGACCACGAACGACGCCAGCCTGCCGCCGTTCGTGACCGTCTCGCCGTAGTCGTAGACCTCGATCGCGTCCGGGTGGATGAGCCGGGCGGTGGCTCTGGCCTCCCGGCGCATCAGTTCCCGTCCGGGGTTGTCGTCATCGAGCGAGCCGTCCAGCACCTTGATCGCTACCATGCGCTGAAGTGACTGGTCGAAGGCACGCCAGATGACCGACATCCCGCCCGTCGCTATGCGCTCCTGGAGCAGATAACGACGGGTCAGGACGTCGCCTTCTCGAAGCTCAGGCCGATTCACGAACCACCAGTTCCGTGGGCAGCACCGGATTGCCCTTGGGATTTTCCCCGCCCCCGAGAGTCGTGAGAAGTAGTCGTGCGGCGAGCGTTGCCATTTCCTCGACGGGCTGCCGAACCGTGGTGAGGGTCGGCGAGGTGTGCCTGGCCACGGGCGCGTCGTCGAACCCGATGACGGCCACGTCGTCCGGCACTTTCCGCCCGGCGCGGCGCAGCGTCTGCATCGCCCCGGCCGCCATCACGTCCGACGCCGCGAACACGGCGTCGAGGCGTGGCGCCCGTTGCAGCAGCCACTGCATGGCGTGCGCGCCCGACGCGTGGGTGAAGTCACCGTACGCCACCGGCATGTCGTGCACGCCTGCGTCGCGAAGCGTCTGCCGGAAGCCCTCCAGCCTGTCGCGGGCGGCAGGCAGGGTTGGTGGCCCGGCGATCGTCGCGATGTGCTTGCGGTTGCTGAGCAGCAGATGCTCGGCCGCCTGCCGTCCGCCGTCACGGTTGTCCATGTCGACGAACGGGAGGTCGATGCCGTCTGGCGGCCGTCCGGCACAGCGCACCGGGACGCCCGAGGCCGCCAGCGTGACCGCGAGGGGGTGCCGCGCACGTGCGCTGATCAGGAGGACTCCGTCGACGGAGCCCGCTACCAGCGGCGGCGCGGCGATGGAGGCGGTCGCAGGGGTCGCGGTCATCACGACCATCGGGACCCCGTGCGTCGTCAGCACCTCCTCGCAGGCAGACAGGAGCCTGGCGTAGAACGGCTCGGTGAAAAGGCGTGGACTGTGCTCGCAGACGACCGCGGCGATGATCTGCTCGGACCGCCGGCCCGCGGATCCCCGGGGCGCGCGGCGCCGCACGTAGCCCAAACGCGACATCGCGTCGTGGACCTGTCGACGGGTCGACGTGGTCACGCGTACCGAGCCGGTCAGGACCCGGGAAGCTGTTGCCGGGGAGACGCCTGCTGCGGCGGCTACCTCTGCGAGGGTGGGAAGATCGGCCATCCGGTCTCCTCGGCCCGAAGGTTCACACGGCTTGGGAGCGCTCCCAAGCGAAAGTATCACTGTTTCGCTCGTGTCAACAGAGGTTTCCTCGGTGTGAAACCTTTCGTAGAGTTTCGCTCTCCTTCGGCACAGTTGGAGGCTAGGCCACAAGAGTGATCATTGGAAGAGAATTGGGGAATTTGACATGAAATGCCCAGCTTGTCCGATAATCACCGTAAATATGCCGAAATGCCATGCGAGGGCGACCGGAACCCGCCTCTGGCGGTAGGGTCCTGCCGCGAAGGGATCACGGACGGACCCGATCGCGCACGGCCCCCGGGCCGTGGCGTCCGTCCTCGAGGCAGAACCGGAGAGGCCACCCGATGACGACCAGCATCCGCCGGCGCCCCGCTATGACGGTTCGAGTGACGGGCGCGTTAACCGGTGTGCTCGCGACGGCCCTGCTCGCCGGATGCGGCGCGCCGGACCTGTCGGGCGAGGCCGCCTCTCCCGCCCCCGTGGTCACCGCCGCCGCGTCCGAGGGGACGTCGACCCCCGAGGCCACCTCCATGGCCACGTCGACCACCCAGCCCGCGCCGACTCAGGAGGCCACGCCCGCCCCTTCGGCCGGCGAGACCGGCGCGGCCGGGTCGTCCGACAGCCCGAACGACGCCGACCTGGCGTTCGCCCGGCAGATGGTCCCCCACCACCTGCAGGCCCTGGAGCTGGCCGGGCTCGTGACGACGCGGGCGCGTGACCTGTCCATCGGCGAGTACGCGGCCAAGATCACCGCGGCCCGCGGCGCCGACATACGCACGTTGCAGGGCTGGCTCGACATGTGGGGCGCGCAACCGCTGCCGCGCGACCACGAGATGCCGGGCATGCAGAAGAGGGCCGAGCTCGAGGAGCTCGCGAAGCTGAACGGCCCGTCCTTCGACCGCAAGTTCCTGACGTTGATGATCGAGCACAACAACGGCGCGATCAAGCTGGCCCGCACCGAGCAGGACGAGGGCGCCTTCCCCGGGGCGAAGGCACTGGCCACCGCCACCGCCACCGCCCTGAGCGCCGAGGTCAAGGAGCTGAAGAAGTACCTCGCTCGCCTGGACTGAGCCCCTCCCCGTCGCGCCCTCCCGGTCGGGACTCTGCCGTGCCGCGCCCTTCCGCGTCGCGCTCCTCTGGGCTGGATCCTGTCGCGTCGAGCCTTCCTGGCCCGCGCTCTACGAGCCGGGTCCTGTCGAGCCGTGCCTTTTCGCGTCGGCCCTTCCGGCCGCGCCCGCAGGGGTTGAGTCCCGCGTCGCGCCCTGAGGGGCAGGGGTCCTGCCGTGCCGCGCGCCCATAGGCAGGTTCTACCTTCCGGGCCGGTCTGCCGTGCCCTTCGGGGCCGGGGCCTGCCGAGTGGCGCTCTTGCGGGCTGAGTCCTTCCGTGTCGCGCCTTCAGGCCCGCGCCCCGCGACCGGACCCTGGTGTGCCGCGCCCTTCAAGGGCCCAGTCCTGCTGTCCGCCCCCCGGCACGGGGTCTGCCAAGCCGTGCCTTTCGCGTCGTGCCCTTGCGGCCCGGGTCCTTCCGGTCCGGGCCCTCAGTTCTCGTACGTGTCGAGCCTGGGCGGCAGGACGTTCCAGACGCAGAACGCCGACGACTCGTGGGCGTCCTGGAGGAACGCGACCCGTAGCCACTGGTCGGTCTCCCAGACCTTGACCTCGTAGCCGTCGTTCGGGGTCGCCGTCACCACGTGGCAGTCCTTGGCGGTCACCGCGATCGTCGCCCGGCCGCCCGTCAGCGTGAACGTGTGCAGGCTCTCCCCGCTCGAGGTCTTGCGCGGCTTACTGGCGGGGGAGGGTTGCGGGGGCGCCGCCGACCGTGTGGTGCGGATCGTACGCGGGGCGGGTGAGGTCCGCGCCGGTGCGGCGGCGGTCCGGGAGGGCGACGGGCGGCCGGGCGTCGCGCCGGAGGAGGGTTTCTCGGACGGCTCCTCGTCTGGTTCCTCGGATGGTTCGCCGGCGGGGTCCTCGGACGGCATGCGGGAGGGTTCGCCGCCCGGGACGACCCCCGGGGTGGGGGCGGCCGGCGAAGCGGACTGGGGCGCGTCGACGGCCACCACGGGGGCGAGGGGCGCTTCGTCCAGGATCGCGCTGCGCAGCACGTCGCGCACGCCGAGCCAGGACACGCCGACGGCGAGGGCGGTGGCCCCGCACCATGCGATCAAGTAACCGGTGGCCCTTCTCATGTGGCCGCTCACTCTATCCCGCTATCCACGTGACCGCATGAAACGTTTTCGGTCATCCTTAATGGATTTGTACATGCCATAAATAGCAGTGAGTCTGCCGTGTTTTGGAGCCCTCTTCCCGGGACGCCGTACCGGGTGGGAGTGTACGTTTCTGCCCCATGGCGACCGTTCTGGTGGTTGAGGACGACGAGTTCGTCCGGTCCGCGATCATCCGTGACCTGACCGGGCGCAGCCATGCGGTCCGCAGCGCGGGCCGCGCGCTGGACGCCCTGCGGGACATCGCTCACGCCGCCCCCGACGTGGTTGTCCTCGACCTGGGGCTGCCCGACCTCGACGGCGCGGAGGCCCTGAAGATGCTCCGGGCGATCTCCGACGTACCGGTCATCGTGGCCACCGCGCGGGACGACGAGGCAGAGATCGTCCGCTTGCTGCGCGACGGCGCGGACGACTATTTGGTCAAGCCGTTCTCCGGCGACCATCTCAACGCCCGGCTGGAGGCCGTGCTGCGCCGGGCCAGGCCGGGGACGCCGTCGTCGGTCGCGCGGGTCGGCGGCCTGGTCGTCGACGCCGACCGCAGGGAGGCCCGCCTGGACGGGGTGCCGCTTGACCTCACCCGCAGGGAGTTCGACCTGCTGGCCTACCTCGCCGCCCGCCCCGACCGCGTGATCTCCCGCAGGGAGCTGCTGGCCGAGGTGTGGCGGCAGTCGTACGGGGACGACCAGACGATCGACGTGCACCTGTCGTGGCTGCGGCGCAAGCTCGGCGAGAGCGCGTCCCGCCCCCGATATCTCCACACGGTGCGGGGTGTCGGGGTGCGCCTGAGTCCTCCCGCCGAGGGCTGAACCAGAGGGCTGAACTCGAGGTCGTGAGCGGGAGCCGAGGTGAGACGGAGCCTGGCCCTGGTGGCGGTGGCCGTGACGGCGATGGTCGCGCTGGCCTTCCTCATCCCGCTGGCCGTGGCGGTCAAGGAGATCGCCGAGAGCCGCGCGCTCGCGGACGCCGAGCGGCAGGCCGCTACGATCGTGCCCGCCCTCGTGGTCACCGACGACGCGGTCGCGCTGGAGCGGGCGCTGGCCAGCACCCCGGTGGGGGCCTCCCGTCTGGCCGTCCATCTCCCCGGCGGGCGTACGGTGGGCCGTTCCCGGGTGTCGCCCGCCGACGTCGCGAGCGCGGCGGAAAGCGCCAGGACCGTGCCGGTCACCAAGGGATACGTGCTGCTCAGGCCGGTTGCCCTGGGTGGCGGGCGGCGTGCCGTCATCGAGGTGTACGCGCCCGAGGCGGACGCGAGGAAGGGCGTGTCCACCTCCTGGGCCGTGCTGACCGGCGTCGCGGTCACCCTCGTCATAGGGTCGGTGGTGGTGGCCGACCGGCTCGGCGCCCGGGTGGTGCGGGCGGCCCGCCGGCTCGGGCAGGCGGCGGAGGCCCTCGGGGCCGGGGACTTGTCGGTGCGCATCGTTCCGGACGGCCCACCCGAACTGGTCGCCGCCGGACGCGCGTTCAACACGATGGCCGACCAGGTGGCGGGCCTGCTCGCGGCCGAGCGTGAACTCGCCGCAGACCTGTCGCACCGGCTGCGCACCCCGCTGACCGCGCTGCGGCTCAACCTCGGCGGCACCGGCCCCGAGGCCGAGCAGCGCAGGCTCGCCATCGACCGGCTCGAACGGGCCGTGGACGAGATCATCGAGGCCGCCCGGCGGCCGTCCCGTGCGGCACCGGCCCGCTGCGACGCCGCGCTCGTGCTGCGGGAACGGCTCGCCTTCTGGTCGGCGCTGGCCGAGGACCAGGGGCGGCCCTGGCAGCTCGTCGGCGCGGACGAGCCCAGCCCGGTGCCGGTCGCCGCGGCCGATCTCGGCGCGGTGGTCGACGCGTTGCTCGGCAACGTCTTCCGCCACACGCCGCAGGGCACGGCCTTCCGCGTCACCCTGCACCGGGGAAACGGCATGGTGGGGATCCTCGTCGCGGACGCGGGCCCCGGCATCCCCGACCCCGAGAAGGCGCTGCGGCGGGGCAACAGCGGGGCCGGCTCCACCGGGCTCGGCCTCGACATCGCCCGGCGCCTGGCCGAGTCGACGGGCGGCGGGGTGCGCATCGAGCCGTCGGCGCTCGGGGGCACCGGCGTCAACCTGTGGCTGCGGACCGACGGGCGGGCCGCCAGCCCGCGCCGCGGCCTGCTGGGGCGTAACCGCGCCCGCAAGTCACGCCACTGACCCTCTCGCGTTGCTCGTCCGTCGTCGTCCGAGAACACCGCCGGGAGCGGGAGACATTCGCGGGGCCGCGCGCAGGCCCTGGTGATGTCGGTCGAGGCCGGTGATCGCGGGCTTGTCGGTGTCCTTGGCGAGGGCGGCCGGGGCCCTGTCGTGTTGAGGATGCTCGGTGTGGTCGTCGGGCTCGCCGTTGAGGTTCGCGGGGTCGCGACTGGTGGAGGTCGTAGGCCCTCATGATGTCGGTCGAGGCCGGTGACCACCGGCTCGTCGGTGTCTTTGGCGAGGGGGCCGGGGCACCGTTGTGTTGTGGACGCACGGTGTGGTCGTCGGGCTCGCCGCCGGGGGGACGCCGCGCGGCAGCCCGGCCCCTCCCGGCGGCGTCCGGTGCGCCTAACCGTTCTTCAGGCTCTCGGCGAGGGTGTCGCGCAGCGGCGTGGTCGGACGGCCGATGAGGCGGGACAACTCGCCGGGGGTGTCGCCGAGCCAGCCGTCGGCGATGTCGGCGTCGGTCTGGGCGAACATCGCCGCGACCGGCGCGGGCAGGCCGTTCGCCTCCAGCACCTTGGCGTACTCGGCGACGGGCAGGTCCCGATACTCGACCTGCGCGCCGGACAGCTCGGCGACCAGGGCGGCCAGCTCGGGCATGCTCCAGGCGACGTCACCCGTCAGCTCGTACACCGCGTCCTTGTGCCCCTCGGTGGTGAGGACGGTGGCCGCGGCGGCGGCGAAGTCGGCGCGCGCCGCCGACGCGATGCGGCCGTCGCGCGCGCTGCCCGCGATGACGCCGCTCCGCACGGCCAGCCGCGCCGCCGGGAGGTAGTTCTCGTGATACCAGCCGTTGCGCAGGAAGGTGAAGGGCAGCCCGCTCGCGCGGATGTGCTCCTCGGTCGCCTTGTGCTCGGTCGCGAGGCCCAGCGGGGTGGTGTCGGCGTGCGGGATGCTCGTGTAGGCGAGCAGCTCCACACCGGCGGCCTTGGCGGCGTCCACCACGGCCTTGTGCTGGTCGACGCGCTTGCCGACCTCGCTGCCGGAGATGAGCAGGATCTTGGCGGCACCCTCGAACGCCGGCCCCAGCGTGGCGGGACGGTCGTAGTCGGCCTCGCGCACCTGGATGCCCCGCTCGGCCAGGTCGGCCGCCTTCTCCGGGCTGCGCACCGCCGCGACGATCTGCGAGGCGGGGACGCGCCCGGCGAGCTCCTCGATCACCAGCCGGCCGAGCTGCCCGGTGGCTCCGGTCACGACAATCATGGTTTCTCCTCGGCAGTACTTTCCATTGGTGAGTGCTTTCTATCAGAGAGTACTTCGGGAGCGTAAGCTGACGGCCATGGAGGAGTTCGAGGACCTCGTCGCCGACGTCTTCTCGCGGAAGTGCACGTCGCGCTCGGTGCTGGAGACGATCACCGGCAGGTGGGCGATCCTGGCGCTGGCGGCCCTGTACGAAGGGCCCTACCGCTTCAACGCCCTGCGCCGCCGGGTGGATGGGGTGAGCGAGAAGATGCTGTCCCAGACCCTCCAGGCCCTCGAACGCGACGGCATGGTGCTGCGGGAGGCCGAGCACACGATCCCGCCCCGGGTCGAGTACAGCCTCACGCCGCTCGGCCGCGAGGCCGCCGAACGCCTGCTCCCGCTGATCGCCTGGACGGAGGAGCACATGCCCGAGGTGATCGCCGCCCGGGAGCGCTACGCGGGCCGCTGACAACACCCACCGGTTTGACGCGGGTGGCGTGGGCTGTCGCGGGTTGACGTGCTGCATACGGGTCGCCGGCAGGAGCCCGGTCTGATGCGGGGCCGCCGACAACGCCCTGGACCGCTGACACTGGCCCGGCCAAGGGCTGGCGTGGGTTGGCATGGGTCGCCCGATGCCGCACCGGACGCGGGCCGTACGGGGGCGAGCCGGCCCAGGTCATCTGGAGATTTGCGCGCCGATGGCCGGTTCACCCCGTTGCCATACACGCAGTTAACGTGGCGCGACTGCCGAAGCCATTTCCGGGCAGGCACGATGTCTCGTGGACGACATTCAGACCACGATCTCGTGCGCGGAGTCCCCGAGCGGGTACGCACCGTGAGCGAGCGCGACCATAGAGCCGGTGGGCTCCGGGACCTTCCCGGCGTGACCGCCGAGCCGGAGGGCGAGGAGGTCCAGTGAGGGAGATCTGGCCGGGGGATCCCTACCCCCTCGGAGCGACGTACGACGGCGCGGGCACCAACTTCGCGCTGTTCTCCGAGGTGGCCGAGCGTGTCGAGCTGTGCCTGTTCGACGACGACGGCAACGAGGAGCGCGTCACGCTGAGCGAGGTGGACGGCTTCGTCTGGCACTGCTACCTGCCCGGGGTGGGGCCGGGCCAGCGGTACGGCTACCGCGTCCACGGGCCCTACTCGCCCGCCGAGGGACTGCGCTGCAACCCCAGCAAGCTGCTGCTCGACCCGTACGCCAAGGCGGTGGAGGGCTCGGTCAGCTGGGACCAGGCGGTGTACGGCTACCGCTTCGGCGAGCCCGACAGCCGGGACGACAGCGACTCCGCGCCGTATGTGCCGAGGTCGATCGTGGTCAACCCGTTCTTCGGCTGGGGGCACGACCGGCCGCCGGCCACGCCGTACCACGACACCGTGATCTACGAGGCCCACGTGCGCGGCCTCACGATCACCCACCCGAAGATCCCCGAGCCCATCCGGGGCACGTACGCCGCCCTGGGCCACCCCGAGATCATCGACCACCTGCTCTCGCTCGGCGTCACCGCGATCGAGCTGATGCCGGTCCACCAGTTCGTGACCGACCACATGCTGGAGAAGCGGGGGCTGTCCAACTACTGGGGCTACAACACGATCGGCTTCTTCGCGCCGCACAACGCCTACTCCAGCTCCGGGCAGCGCGGCGAGCAGGTGCTGGAGTTCAAGGCGATGGTGAAGGCCCTGCACGAGGCGGGCATCGAGGTGATCCTCGACGTCGTCTACAACCACACGGCGGAGGGCAACCACCTCGGCCCCACCCTGTCCATGCGCGGCATCGACAACGCCAACTACTACCGGCTGGTCGAGGACGACCGGCGCTACTACATGGACACCACGGGCACCGGCAACAGCCTGCTGATGCGCAGCCCGCACGCGCTCCAGCTCATCATGGACTCGCTGCGTTACTGGGTGCGCGACATGCACGTGGACGGCTTCCGCTTCGACCTCGCCGCCTCCCTCGCCCGCGAGCTGCACGAGGTCGACCGGCTGAGCGCGTTCTTCGACCTCGTGCAGCAAGACCCGGTGCTGTCGCAGGTCAAGCTCATCGCCGAGCCGTGGGACGTCGGCCCCGGCGGCTATCAGGTCGGCAACTTCCCGGCCCGCTGGACCGAGTGGAACGGCCGCTACCGCGACACGATCCGCGACCTGTGGCGGGGCGAGCCGGCCGCGCTGCCGGAGTTCGCCAGCCGCCTGACCGGGTCGAGCGACCTCTACCAGGACGACAGCCGCCGCCCCGCCGCGTCGATCAACTTCGTCACCTGCCACGACGGCTTCACGCTGCAGGACCTCGTGTCGTACAACGACAAGCACAACGAGGCCAACGGCGAGGACAACCGCGACGGCGCGGACGACAACCGCTCCTGGAACTGCGGGGTGGAGGGCCCGGCCACCGGGCCGGTCGCCCAGCTCCGCGAGCGGCAGAAGCGCAACTTCCTGGCCACGCTGTTCCTGTCGCAGGGCGTGCCGATGCTGTCGCACGGCGACGAGATCGGCCGCACCCAGCGGGGCAACAACAACGCCTACTGCCAGGACAACGAGATCAGCTGGGTGGACTGGGGCGCGATCCTCGGGCCCGCCGCGAGGGGCTCGGGCGTGAAGGCCGACGCGGGGACGCGGGAGAAGCGCCAGTTGCTCGACTTCACCCGGCGTCTGGCCCGGCTGCGCCGCGACCACCCGGTCTTCCGCCGCCGCCGCTTCTTCTACGGCAGGCCCGTACGCGGGTCGCACGACGAGCTGAGCGACATCGCCTGGCTCACGCCGTCGGGCACCGAGATGACCGACGCCGACTGGACGAACGGCTACGCCAAGGCGCTGGCGGTGTTCCTGAACGGCGACGCCATCACCGAGCCCGACCGGCGGGGCCGGCGCATCCGCGACGACTCGTTCCTGCTGCTGTTCAACGCCCACCACGAGGTCATCAAGTTCACGATCCCCGGCGACTACGGCGAGCTGTGGGCGACCGAGCTGGACACGGCGATGCCGGCGCTGAGCGAGTCGCGGCTGTGCCGGGCCGGCGAGGCCGTGCCCGTGACCGGCCGCTCGGTCCGGGTGCTGCGCCGCGTCTGACATCTGACCCCGCGCCTGACATCTGACCCCGCGCCGCGTCTGACCGCCGCGCCATGTCTGACCAGCGCTGTGCCCGATCCCGGCACGGTGTCTGAGCCCCGCGCCGTGTCCAACGTGCGTGCCGATCCCGGGCGGGCGCGCCCCGGGTACGCGGCGCCGCAGCGGTCCTGACCAGCGGCGACGGCCCAATAGAGTGCCCATCGGGGCCGGCCCGCGCCGCACCCGGCACGAAGGGCACGCGCTCCCCCCGGCCGTCGCGGTGCTGGCAGGGGCGCGCCCATGACGTGCACTATGAACACGAACTCCGCAAACCCGCTGCGAAAGGCGGTTCGGTGACCTCTACCTATCGGGTGCAGCTCACGCCCGACTTCGGATTCGCCCAGGCCGCGAGCCTCGTCGGATATCTCCGCGAGCTGGGGGTCGGCCACCTCTACCTGTCGCCGATCCTCCAGGCCTGCCGGGAGTCCCAGCACGGGTACGACGTGACCGACCACGGCCGCGTACGCGAGGAGTTCGGCGGGGAGGAGGGCCTGCGGGCGCTGGCGGCCGAGGGCATGCCGCTGGTGTCCGACATCGTGCCCAACCACATGACCGTGCCGGTGCCGGAGTCGGACAACGCCCGGCTCTGGGCGGCGCTGCGGGACGGTCCGGGGTCGCCGGCCGCCCGGTGGTTCGACATGCGGTGGCCGGTCACCCTGCCGCTGCTCGGCGACGACGCCGGTGAGGCGCTCCGCGTGGACGGCGATGTGCTGCGCTACCACGACCACGCGTTCCCGATCAGGCCCGGCACCGAGCACCTGCCGCTGCCGGAGCTGCTCCAGGCCCAGCACTACCGGCTGGCCCACTGGCGGGAGAGCCCCGGCTACCGGCGGTTCTTCGACGTGTCGTCGCTGATCGGCCTGCGGGTGGAGGACCCCGAGGTGTTCGAGGCCACCCACGCCGTCACCTTCCGCCTCATCGAGGAGGGGGTGATCCACGGAGTGCGCGTCGATCACCCCGACGGCCTGGCCGACCCCCGCGGCTACCTGCGGCGGCTGCGCCCGCACGTGCCCGGCCCGCTGTGGGTGGAGAAGATCCTCATCGACGGCGAGCGGCTGCCCGCCGACTGGCCGTGCGACGGCACCACCGGCTACGACGCGCTCAACATGGTCACCCGGCTGTTCGTCGACCCGGCCGGGCGGGACGCGCTGATCGAGACGTTCGCCCGGCACACCGGCGTGCGCGACGACTACGAGACCGTGCGCCACGAGTCCAAGAAGCACGTCATCGACCTGTTCTTCCGCGGGGAGATCGACCGGCTCACCGGCGACCTCGGCGACCCCGGGCTGCGCGAGGCGGTGGTGGAGCTGCTGGCCGCGATGCCCGTCTACCGGGCGTACGTGAACCCGGGCGAGCAGCCGTCCGCCGAATCCGAGGCGATCATCCAGGAGGCGGCCAACCTGGCGGCGACCAGGACCGACCCCGCCGCGGTGGCCAAGGTGGCCGACCTCGTCCTGTACGGCCCGCCGGAGGCGGTCGTCCGGTTCCAGCAGACCTGCGGGCCGGTGATGGCCAAGGGCGTCGAAGACACCGCGCTGTATCGGTGGTATCCGCTGGCCTGCCTCAACGAGGTCGGCGGGGAGCCCGACAGGTTCGGGGTGTCGCCGGCCGAGTTCCACGAGTTCTGCGCCGGCCTGCCGCCGCGCACCATGACCACGCTGTCCACCCACGACACCAAGCGGTCGGAGGACGTGCGCGCCCGCCTTGCCGTGCTGTCGGAGATGCCCGGGGAGTGGACGGCGGCCGTCGACTCCTGGGCGGCGGCCGTGTCGTTCGACCCCAGGCTCGACTACCTCGCCTGGCAGTCGCTGATGGCGGCCTGGCCGATCTCCCTCGACCGCTTCGCCGATTACCTGCTCAAGGCCGCGCGCGAGGCCAAGACCTCGATCTCCTGGCTCAGCCCCGACCCGGCGTACGAGGAGGGCGTCAGGGACTTCGCCCGGCGCGCGATGGAGGTCTGCGGCGACTCGGTCGCGGCGTTCACCGAGGTCGTGGACCGATATGCCCGGGTCAACTCGCTGGGGCAGAAGGCCGTCCAGCTCCTCATGCCGGGCATTCCGGATGTATACCAGGGCAACGAGATCACCGACTTCTCGCTGGTCGATCCGGACAACCGGCGGCCGGTGGACTTCGAGCGCCGCCGCCGGCTGCTGGCCGAGCCCGACGACACCTGGGACGGCCAGAAGCTCCGCGTCACCGCCGCCGCGCTGCGCCTGCGCGCCCGGCTCGGCCCCGAGGCGCCGTACGCGCCGATCGAGGCGGGGAAGCACGCGGTCGCGTTCGCGCGGGGCGTCCCCGGGCGGGGGACGGCCGCGGTCGTGGTCGCGACCCGGCTGCCGGTCGGGCTGGAACGCCGGGGCGGCTGGGGGAGCGAGACGATCGCCTTGCCGCCGGGGCGCTGGCGCGACGTGCTCACCGGCGCCGGGCACACCGGCGAGGTGCGGATGGCCGACCTGCTGCCGGCCTATCCGGTGGCGATTCTCGAGGGCTGACGGCCGCGTTCGACAGGGGAGATGAGGCATGTTCGAGGTCTGGGCGCCGGCGGCGGAGCGGATCGAGGTCGAGTACGGCGGCGCCCGGCACGGGCTGACGCGGGGCGAGGGCGGCTGGTGGACCGCCCCCGGCGACGAGCACGACCTCGACTACGCCTTCTACGTGGACGGCGAGGGACCGTTCCCCGACCCCAGGACGCGGCGGCAGCCGTACGGCGTGAGCGGCCCGAGCCGCGTCTACCACCACGACAGGTTCGCCTGGACCGACGGCGGCTGGCGGGGCCGCGACCTGCGCGGCGCGGTGATCTACGAGCTGCACGTCGGCACGTTCTCGCCCGAGGGCACCTTCCGGGGAGTGGCCGACCGGCTCGATCACCTGGTGCGGCTCGGCGTCGACTTCGTCGAGATCATGCCGGTGCCGCCGGTGCCGGGGAAGCGCAACTGGGGCTACGACGGCGTGGACCTCTACGCGGTCTTCGAGGAGTACGGCGGCCCGGACGGGCTGAAGAGCCTGGTGGACGCCTGCCATCGCGCCGGTCTCGGCGTGATCCTCGACGTCGTCTACAACCACCTCGGCCCTTCGGGCAACTACCTGGCCAAGTTCGGGCCGTACTTCCACGACGCGAAGGGGTCCTACTGGGGTGACGCGGTCAACCTCGACGGGCCGGGCTCGGACGAGGTGCGGCGCTACTTCATCGAGAACGCGCTGCAGTGGCTGCGTGACTACCACGTCGACGGGCTGCGCCTCGACGCCGTGCACGCCCTGCACGACAAGCGCGCCGTCCACTTCCTGGAGGAGCTGTCGGCCGAGGTCGACGCGCTGTCGGCCGCCCTGGGCCGCCCGCTCACGCTCATCGCCGAGTCGGACCTCAACGACCCCCGCCTGGTCACCCCGCGCGAGGCGGGCGGCCTCGGCCTGCACGCGAGCTGGAACGACGACGTCCACCACGCCATCCACGCGAACGTCACCGGGGAGACCAACGCCTACTACGGGGACTTCGCCGGCCTGTCGTCCCTGGCCAAGGTGTTCACATCCGGATATTTCCACGACGGCACCTATTCGTCGTTCCGCGGCCGTTCGCACGGCAGGCCGGCGACGGGGGTGCCCGGCCACCGGTTCGTGTGCTGCGTGCAGAACCACGACCAGGTCGGCAACCGGCCCGAGGGCGACCGCATGCGGTCCGACCAGCTCCGCCTCGCCTCCGGGCTGCTGCTGACCTCGCCGTTCACCCCCATGCTGTTCATGGGCGAGGAGTGGGGGGCGAGCACCCCGTTCTACTTCTTCACCGACCACTTCGAGCCGCACCTGGCGGCGGGGGAGGGCGAACGGCGCAGGAAGGAGTTCGAGGGCTTCGGCTACGACTGGAAGGCCCCCGAACCGGGCGACGAGGAGACGTTCCTGCGCTCCAAGCTCGACTGGGAGGAGCCGTCCAAGGACGAGCACGCCTCGCTGCTCGCCTGGTATCGCGACCTGATCGCGCTGCGCAAGTCGCACCCCGACCTCACCGATCCCCGCCTCGACCGGGTGCGGGTCGAGGTGGACGAGGATCGGCGCGTCGTGGTGATCGAGCGCGGCTCGCTGCGGGTCGCCGCCAACTTCGCCGGCGACACGGTCTCCGTACGGCTGGCCGCGTCGCGGCTCCTGCTGGCCTCCGACGAGTCCGCCCGCCTGACCGGTGGCGTCCTCGACCTGCCGGGGCGCTCCCTGGCCGTCGTGGAGGTCTGACAGCCCGGCAATCTGCGCCCAATGGGGGCGAGGCCCCTCTCGACTTCTACTCGGAAGAATCCCTGGGAACGCATGCCTGGTTCGTCTTCCTGGGCCCCATGCTCACCGCGTTGGATCATGGTTCGGTTCTCGTGGTCGACGAACTGGATTCGAGTCTGCACCCGACACTCGCGGCGGAGGTCGTGCGTGTCTTCCAGGATCCCGATGCCAACCCTCGTGGTGCGCAACTGCTTTTCACGACGCACGATGCGACCCTGCTCGGCAGTGCGGTCCTCGACCGCCCACTCGGCCGGGACCAGGTGTGGATCACCGCGAAGAAACGCTCGGGGGAGACCGAGCTGTACCCGTTGAGCGAGGCGAAGCCGCGCAAGGAGGAGAACCTTGAACGGGGTTATCTCCGAGGCCGTTACGGTGGGATACCGCGTGTGACGGCGGGTGAGGTCGCCCGTGAGGTTGCCCGGCAGGAGGCGAAGGCGACGGCGTGAGCAGGCGCATCGGAGATGACAAGGAGCAGAGAGCGCGCAGGAGACGCGGCCGGCTGGACGACGAGCGTCCGCTCACGCGCGGGCCCGGGTCGCGTAGACGGGAAGTGCGCGTGCTGTACGTGGCATGCGAGGGCGTGGCTGCTGTTGCATTTTCAGGCGTTCTCCGGGGCACAGAGCGGCAGCAGCAAGAACGTGGTCGACAAGTTACGGCAGGCGGCGGACGCCTTCCGTGATTACGACAAGAGAGGCGACAAAAGCATCAGGGGCTCTCGGCGGGACGCTCTGAAGGGACTGGAGCACAAGGCGGTAGCCCGTGCTCGCCACCTGATCGCCTCCTGTCCTCATGGGATGTGTGCTCCTGCCCGTACAGAGCCGGAACGCGCCGATCGCGGTGGCGAGCCGCTTCCGTCCGATCAGTGGGCCGCTCGCTCGGGACACGCCCCGGACTGTCCGATTCTGCGGCGCGATCCGTCCACCGACGTGTGGCGGCTGCTGGTCGCGCTGGGAATTGTCTGAGACATGTGCGTCTACTGATCAGGCCCTGCCGAGGATGAGGTCGGCGGCGTGCCAGGCCATCGCCATGATGGGGCCGTTCAGGTTGCCCGAGATCATGGTGGGCAGCACCGAGCAGTCGACGACCCGCAGGTTGTCGAGACCTCTCACGCGCAGCCGCGAGTCGACCACGTCGTCGTCGTGCGGCCCCATGGCGCAGGTGCCCATCGCGTGGTAGCCGCAGTAGCCGCCGCCCAGCGCCGCGTCGATGATCTCCTCGTCCGAGTCGACTCCCGGACCGGGGAACGTCTCGGCCGCCAGCCGTCCGGCGATCGGCTCCTGGGCGAAGTATTCGCGCATGCGGCGGAACAGGTCGACGCCGACCCGCCGGTCGTGCTCGGAGCCGAAATAGTTGGGCTCGATGCGGAGCGGCGCGCCGGGGTCGGCGGAGGTGATGGCCACGCTGCCCTCCGCGGTCGGGCGGAGGATCTCGGCGACGACCGACACCCCCGGCTGCCGCTCGACCGTGACCGTCTCGCCCGCCCGGTAGGTCGCCACCGACCACGGGCCCATCAGCAGCTGGGCGTCCGGCCGCTCCAGCTCGGGCCGGGTCTTGAGGAAGGCGATCACGTCGTAGGCCGGCGCGGCGAGCGGGCCCCCGCGGTTCACCAGGTAGCGCAGCGCGGTGAGGCCCTGCCGCAGCGGCGTGGACAGCTGGCGGTTGTAGCCCAGGTCGTCCTTCAGCCGGAACTTCAGCGCCAGGCACCGGTGCTCGCGCATGCGGGCGCCGACCATCGGCCGGTCCAGCCGGACCTCCACACCTGCCGACCGCAGCACCTCCGCCGGGCCGATGCCGGACAGCTGCAGCAGCTTCGGCGTGCCCAGGCTGCCCAGGGACAGGATGACCTCGCGGGCCGCCCGATATTCGACGGTGGCGCCGCCGGCGTCCCGGGCGGTGACCCCGACGACCTTGTCGCCCTCGAACAGCAGCCCGGTCACCGTCGTCCTGGTCACGACGGTGAGGTTGCTCCGGTGGCGTACGGGGTGGAGGAAGGCCCGGGCCGCGCTGAACCGCCGCCCGTCCTTGATGGTCGCCATCGCGTGACCGACCCGTTCGGCGTCGGACTCGTTGACGTCCTCCATCGGGGTCAGCCCGAGCGCGGCACCGGACGCGATCATCTCGTCGCAGAGCGGATCGGGGTCACGTGGAGGAGACACGTGCAGCGGCCCGCCCGCCCCGCGCGTCGCCGTGGCGCCCAGGGCGTTGTCCTCCATCGCCCGGAAGATCGGTAAAATCGTGTCCCAGCCCCAGCCGGGGTTGCCGAGCCGTACGAGTTCGTCGTAGTCGGCGCGGTGGCCGCGGTTGTAGACCATGCCGTTGATGGAGCTCGACCCGCCGAGCACCCGGCCGCGCGGCCAGATCTCGGCCTGCCCGTAGGGACCGAACGGCTGTGTCCGGTAGTGCCAGACCTTCCGCGGATCGTCGAAGAGCTTCCCGAACCCCTTCGGCACCTGGTAGAGCGGGTGGCGGTCGTCGCCGCCCGCCTCGACGAGCAGCACGCGGACGGAAGGATCCTCCGACAGCCGGTTTGCCAGGACACATCCGGCCGAACCAGCCCCGATCACCAAATAGTCGATCATTCACCCCATCTTGCCCACATAGCTCGGGCGGGGATAGACCTCAAGCGGCCTGGGCGGCGGGCGGCTCGAAGGTGACGGTGTCGGGGACCGCGGTGTAGAGCCGCCAGCTCAGGCAGGCGCGCCGACAGGCGACGGTGACGTGGAGGCCGCAGTCCGCCAGCCAGCGGGCCAGGTCGGCGAAGTAGCCGTCGCCCGACCCGATCACCGCCCGCTCGAACCGCAGGTCCACGCGGGCCGTACGGGCCGCCTCGTCCAGGGCGTGGTCGGCGCCGTCCGGGCCCGAGCGGGCCAGCAGCTGCACCCCGCCCAGTGCGATCCCGACGGAGACGAGCGCGTTGTGGTTGACCGCCACGATGAACTGGTCCAGCGGGCCGATCGGCACCACGCGCTGATAGGCGCTCATCACCTGCCGTACGTCGTGGGTGGTCGGGAGGGGAGACCCGGTCAGGTTCTCGATGTCCAGGAGATGGATCGCGCGCCCACGACGCAGTGACCTGAGGCGTGTGATGGGGGTGCTCACGATCCGGTCTCCCTTCCGTGACAAATCCTTATGTCCATTAGAACATGTGTTGACGCAATCAACCAGACCTTCACCGGACATTGAACGTGTCCTAGGCATCGGATATGGTCCGGTCTGAATCGGCAGAACTGGCGGAAGGCGGAGTGGCGTGCGGCGAGACGTACACGTCACGGCGGCGGACATCGCACGCCTGGCCGGCGTGGGACGCGCGGCGGTCAGCAACTGGCGGCGCAGGCACGACGACTTTCCCGAGCCCGTGGGGGGCACGTCCACCAGCCCGGCGTTCTCGCTCGCGGAGGTGCGGGAGTGGCTGCGCGGCCACGCCGAGGGCAGGGACCTCCCTCCGGACGAGTGGCTCTGGCAGGACCTGCGCACGACCGTCGACGACGACGATCTCGCCGACCTGATCGCCGACCTCGGGGCCTTCCTGGTGTACGTGCAGCACGAGGCGGACGACTGGGACCACCTCGCGGCCGGGACCGACGAGGAGGTGGCGCGGGAGCTTCCGGCCCGGGTGCGCGCGACGTGCGCCCGGACCGTCGGCGCGGAGGCGTTCCCCGAGACCGTCCCGGTGACCCGGGTGCCGCTGGTCCGCTCCATCGCCCGTCTGGCCGCCGAACGCGGCGCCCGCGACACCTTCGAATTCCTCCGCGAGCGCTACTTCGAGGTGCACACCCGGCGCGTCTACTCCACGCCCGCCGAGATCGTCACGCTCACGCTCGACCTCGTGGGCGACGGGTTCGGCTCGGTGCTCGATCCGGCCTGCGGCTCGGGCCGCATCCTCGGCCGCGCGCTGGAGCGCTCGCCCGGGGCCCGGCTGCTCGGCCAGGACGTCGACCCCGTGGCCGCCCGGCTCACCGCCGTACGGCTCGCGCTGCGCTGCGACAACGCGCGGATCAGGGCGGGAGACTCGCTGCGGGCGGACGCCTTCCCCGGCGAGCTGGTGGACGCGGTGGTATGCAACCCGCCGTTCAACGACCGCAACTGGGGATACGAGGAGCTGACGGCCGACCCCCGGTGGGAGTACGGCCTGCCGCCGCGCGTGGAGCCCGAGCTGGCCTGGGTGCAGCACGCGCTCGCGCACCTGGCCCCCGGAGGCGTGGCCGTGCTCCTCATGCCTCCCGCCGTCGCCAGTCGCAGATCGGGGCGGCGGATCAGGTCCCAGCTCCTGCGGCGCGGCGCGTTGCGCGCGGTCATCGCGCTGCCGCAGGGCGCCGTGCCCAACGTGGCGGTCGGCCTGACGCTGTGGGTCCTGTGCCAGCCCGGCGAGGGCGGTGCGCCGAGCCACGTGCTGATGGTCGACACCTCCGGCAGGCCGGACGACTACGCCAGGGTGGCCGTCGAGGCGTGGCGGGAGTTCGGCGCGGGGCGCGAGCTGGACGACCCGGGCGTCAGCAGGTCGGTCCCGCTCGTCGACCTGCTCGACGAGGACGTGGACCTCACCCCCGCCCGCTACCTGTCCACCGCCGCCGACGATCTGTCACCGGAGCGGATCGCCCACGCCCGGTCCCGCTTCGCCGACCTGTTCGCGACCGTCACCGGGATGATCCCCGGGGTGGGCGGGCCGCCGCCGGACGAGCTCGCCTTGGTCCCGCTGCCCGAGCTGGTGCGGCGCGGCATGCTCGTCGTGGAGCAGCAGACGCCGGCTCGCCCGGGCGACGAACCCCCGCGAGGGATGCCGGTGCTCACCGTCGAGGACGTGATCGAAGGACGGCCCGCGACCGGCGCCGCGGAGCACGCCGGGGCGAAGCCGATCGTCACGCGGCCCGGCGACGTCGTGATGCCGCAGATCGCGGCCGCCCCGGTCGCGCGGGTCCTCGCCAAAGGCGACGCCCTGCTCGGTCCGAACCTGTCCCTGCTGCGGCCCGATCCGGCGGTGCTCGACCCCGACTTCCTCGCCGGTTTCCTCTGCGCGTCCGTCAACGTCCGCCACTACTCCGCCATGTCCTCGCGTTACCGCGTGGACGTACGGCGTGCGGAGGTGCCGCTGCTGCCGATGGAGGAGCAGCGCAGGTACGGCGAGGCGTTCCGGCGCCTGGCCGAGTTCCGGGCGGCCCTGTGCGAGGCGATGGCCCTCGGTGAAGAGCTGGCCGTGCTGGTCGCCGACGGCCTCACCCACGGCGTGGTGCGTCCCTGCGAGTAGGGTCGGGTGCCGTGAGCGCCGAACTGGAGCACCTGGCCGCCCGGATGCGCGAGTTCGTACGCGACCGGGACTGGGAGAGGTTCCACACGCCCAAGAACCTGGCGATGGCCCTCGCCGGAGAGGCGGGGGAGCTGGTCGCCGAGTTCCAGTGGCTGACCCCCGAGGAGTCGCGCGACCTCGACGAGGACGCCCTGCGCAGGGTGCGGGCCGAGCTGGGGGACGTGACGTTGTATCTGGTCAGGCTGGCCGATGTGCTGGGCGTGGACCTCGCCGAGGCCGCGAACGCAAAGCTGGACGACAACGAACGCCGGTACGATCCCGAGACCTACCGCGGTTCCGCGAGAAAGGCGCCCCCGTTGACGCCTTGAGGGGATCGCCGCGCCGCTCCCGCCCGGGTCGGCGGATCGCCGAGGCCGAGTGGCGGCTGTGCGCGATTCGTCCTGCCCAAATTGACTGTTTTGGTCATCTCAGGGTTGATGATCCGCAAGGATGATCAGCCGGGCGCCGCCCGGACCGAGGGCGGCGATTGGGAAAGGACAACGTATGCGTAGGTCCGCGAGTACGGTCGTCGTCGCAGCGGCGCTGGCCGTCGGAGGGCTCGTCGCCAACCCGGCATACGCGATCTCCGCCGGCTACACCCCCGAAGGGGTGTGCGGCCCCGGCTTCGGCCGGGTCACCACCGACGGCAGCCGTGCGGTGAAGACGCCCTCCGGGCGGGTCTTCGGGCGCGTCTACCTGCTCTACAACCGCCGGACCGGGCAGAACTGCGTCGTCACCATAAAGTCGGCGTACGCCGGCACGGCCACCCGGACGTCCGCGACCCTGGTGACGCAGGTCAGGCGCCACCGCGACGAACCGGCGACCACGGCACGCAAGAGCGACAGCGGGAAGTACAAGTACTACGCCGGTCCGGTGAAGCTCTACGCCAAGGGCCTGTGCGTCAAATACTCCGGCACGATCGCCGACACGCGCGTCAACGGGGAGGTCGCGAGCGGGGGCCGCACCTCGTGGGGCAACTGCCGCTGACCCCGGACCTTCGGGCCACGGCCCGGTAGGACTGGCCATGGCACCGCCCGGCGACCGCCGGGCGGTGCCTCCTGAGGGCGGGCGGCGGGCCCACCGCTTTCGGCGGCACCTTCTCCCGCGTGCGGGAGTCCGGAGCGGCATCGTCACCTCCGCCGGGGTCGTCACCGGCGCGGCCGTCGTCATGGTCGCGGTGTTCGCCCTCTTCGCGAGCCTGTCCACGCTGCCGGCCGCATGGCCGGCAGAGCATGCGGGAAACCGGCGACGCGGCGGACGCACACCGCCCCGAGGTCGCATGACCCCCGGCCTGTGGTGGTGCGTGGTCCGGCCGGGGGTCATGCGGGGAACGTTTCGGCTGGTGATGGACGTCTGTGAGGTATGACCCTTTTTGCTGCTGTCGATGACGAGATTCGCGACGCGCGGGACCGCGCCAGACGCCGGGACCGGCTCGCCCGGCAGCGTGCCACTCTCCTGACGCAGATCGAGGAGGTACGCGGCATGCTCGCGGACCTCGAGCGGCAGCTCGCCAAGGAGGATCACGACGTCGCCAAGCTGGAACAGGGCGGCTTCGCCGCCTTCCTCGCGGGCCTGACCGGAAACAAGGAGGAGCGCCTGGCGCGTGAGCGGGCCGAGGCGGCCGCGGCCCGCCAGAGGGTCACCGGCCAGCGCACCCGCCTGGAGTGGCTCACCGGCGATCTGCGCACCACCGACCAGGCCCTCGCGGAGATCGGCGACCCGCGTCAGGAGCTGGAGGTGCTGCTCGCCCGCAAGGAACGGATGCTGGTCGAGTCGGGGGACCCGCGCGGGCGGGAGCTGGCCGACATCGCCGCCGAGCTGGCGAACGTGAGCGCGGACCTGCGCGAGCATCAGGAGGCGCGGCAGGCCGGGGCCGCCGCGGGCCAGGCGGTCGGTTATGTCCTGCGGCATCTGGGCGACGCCCGCGGCGCCTCCACCTGGGACATGTTCAGCAGCGGCGGCGGCTTCGCCGACATGGTCGAGCACGGGCACCTGCGGCAGGCCGACGAGGCGGCCTGGCACGCGCAGGGCGCGCTCGACCGGTTCTCCCGCGAGCTGGCCGACATCGGCGTCAGCGCCGCGCCCCAGCTCCCGAAGGTGGACACTCGGTGGTTCGCCGACGTCTTCTTCGACAACATCATCACCGATGCCGTCAAGCACCGGCGGATCGCCCGTACGGCGGAGGCGGTGCGCGAGGTCGCGGCGTGGGTGGAGGCGATGGTCAACCAGATCGCCGCCCGCTGTGGTGAGCTGACCCGTCAGCGGGAGTCCCTCGTCCGGCGGCGCGAGGAGCTGCTGAGCTCCTGACCGGTCCGCCTTGGCCGCCGATCGGCAGCCGCCCCTCATCGCCGGCCTCCCAAACCACGCTCACGCGGCGGCCTCGTCACCCGAGGACGAACGGAGGCCGCGCCACCGGTTCGCCGAGTTCGCGATGGTCCCGCCTGCCCGGAAAGCACCCCGGCCGTACGCACATCCCGGGCTGTGTGACGCAGATCTTCTTGACCGCCTGCTCTGCTTTATGGACGGAATTGATCCGTTGTTTGAGACGGAGGGGGCTATGTCAAGCAGGGTGACGGCCGTGAGCCGCAGCGCGACCCACACCTTCAGCAAGACTCCGCTGGAGTCGATCCGGCTGCTGGCCGGCCTGGGCGTCGAGGGGGACGCTCACTCCGGGGTGACGGTGAAGCACCGGTCGCGGGTCGCCCGGGATCCCAGCCAGCCGAACCTGCGCCAGGTGCACCTGATCCACGCGGAGCTGCACGACGAGCTGCGCGAGGCGGGTTTCACCGTACAGCCGGGCGAGATGGGGGAGAACATCACCACCAGGGGCGTGGACCTGCTCGCGTTGCCGACCGGGACCCGGCTGCACCTCGGTGAGACGGCCGTCGTCGAGGTGACGGGCCTGCGGAACCCCTGCGCGCAGATCGACGATTTTCAGGACGGGTTGCTGAAGGCCGTGCTGGACCGGGACGAGGAGGGCAACGTGGTGCGCAAGGCCGGGGTCATGGGCGTCGTCCTCGTGGGCGGCGAGGTTCGGCCCGGCGATCCGATCCGCGTCGAGCCGCCGGCCGGCCCCCACACGCCTCTCCAGCCGGTGTGACCGTCGCCCGAAGACACGGCGGCAGGACCGAAACCCCACCGCCCGTTGCCCGTCGGCGTGCCTCAGTGGATGTGACCCGGCTCGTCGTGATCGTGGTCGTGGTCGTCGTCCTCGAGGACGCCCTCCGACGGCTCGACGCCGAGCACCGCCTCGCGCGGCTCGACCTCGGTCACGTGCTCGACCAGGCCGAGCACGTGGTCGGGCTCGATCAGCCACTGCAGGGCCGCCGCGCCCGTCTCGTCGGTCTTGACCAGCTCGATCTGCTCCTGCCGCTCCTCGTCGCTCAGCTCGGCCTGGGGGTCGCGGATCTCGGCGAGCGCCGCCGCCTGCAGCGCGTCGACGTCGAGGACCTCGACCAGCAGCTCGACGGTGAGCCGCAGATAGCGACCGGTGTCCGTTTCATCGCTCATGGTGATGATCCTATCGGCAAGCCGTTACGGCAGTTTCCACTCGACCGGTTTCCCGCCCTGCTGCACCAGCAGGGCGTTGGCCCGGCTGAACGGACGGGAGCCGAAGAACCCGCTGCGCGCCGACAGCGGGCTGGGGTGGGCCGACTCGATGCACGGCACGTCCCCGAGCATGGGCCGCAGGTTCCGCGCGTCGCGGCCCCACAGGATCGCCACGAGCGGCCCGCCCCGCGCGACCAGCGCCTTGATGGCCTGCTCGGTGACCTCTTCCCACCCCTTGCCCCGGTGAGAGGCGGGCTTGCCCGGCATGACCGTGAGCACCCTGTTGAGCAGGAGCACGCCCTGCTCGGTCCACGGCGTGAGGTCGCCGTTGGACGGCGCAGGATAGCCGAGGTCGGCCATGTACTCCTTGAAGATGTTGACCAGGCTGCCCGGCAGCGGCCGTACGTCCGGGGCCACGGAGAAGCTCAGGCCGACCGGGTGACCGGGGGTGGGATAGGGGTCCTGGCCGACGATCAGCACCCGGACCTCGCTCAGCGGCTGCGTGAACGCGCGGAGCACATCTTTCCCCGCCGGGAGGTAATGGCGGCCTTCCGCGATCTCCTGCCTGAGGAAGTCGCCCATGGCGGCGATGCGCCCGGCCACGGGTTCGAGGGCCTCGGCCCAACCGGCTTCCACGAGTTCGTGCAACGGACGTCCTGACATGTCCGCGCACTCTATCGGCTTTTCCGCCCCCGTACGGCCCGGCGGCGGAAAGATCGGATGCCCGCTTACCCCCGTGAAGCGGGCACCCGACGCTGCTTCGGCACAGTTCACCACACAAGGGACACTTCCCGTGCCGAACGCGGTGATGCCGGAGGCCCCGAATTCGGGGCCTCCGGCCGGTCACTTGACCGAGCCTGCCAGCATGCCTTGCACGAAGTACCGCTGGAAGGCGAAGAAGAGTACCAACGGGATGATGAGCGACAGGAACGCGCCCGGAGCGAGGATGTCCACGTTCGTGCCGAACTGCCGCATCTGGGATTGCAACGCCTTCGTCATCGGCTGGTTCTCGGTGTCGGCGAACACCAGCGCGACGAGCAGGTCGTTCCACACCCACAGGAACTGGAAGATGCCGAGCGACGCGATCGCGGGCTTGGCCAGCGGGAACACCACGGTGGCGAAGATCCGCCACTCCGGCGCTCCGTCCATCCGCGCCGCCTCGAGCAGCTCGCGCGGAACGCCCACGAAGAAGTTGCGCAGCAGGAAGATGGCGAACGGCAGGCCGAACGCCACGTGGAACAGCACGACCCCGAGAATCGAGCCGAAGATCCCCAGGGTGCCGTACAGCTTGGCGATGGGGATCAGCGCGATCTGCACCGGGACGACCAGCAGGGCGATGACCACGAGGAACACCGTGTCCCTGCCGGGGAACTCGATCCAGGCGAACGCGTACGCCGCCATGGCCGCGATGCCGATCACCAGCACGGTCGAGGGCACCGTGATCAGCACCGTGTTCCAGAACGACGAGCTGAAGCCCGACGCGAGGAGGCTCGAGTAGTTGTCGAAGGTGAGCTGCGCCGGCTTGGTGAACAGCGTCCACCAGCCGGAGGAGTTGTTGTCGGTCTCGCCGCGCAGCGAGACGACCAGCAGGCCCAGGGTGGGGATCAGCCAGAACAGCGCGACCAGGATCATGAAGACCTGGACCACGCCGCCGCCGAGGCGGTCGACCACCCGGGTGACCAGGCCGCGCTCGATCGCCTGCGCCTGCCGGGGTTCGGCCAGGGTCGTCATCCCTCGTCCCTCCTGAACCGGCGGATGTTGAAGATCATGAACGGCACCACCAGGACGAGCAGGAAGATCGACAGTGCGCTACCCATGCCCTGGTTGCCACCGCCGCCGAACGACACGCGCCACATCTCCAGCGCGATCACGTTCGCCTGCGGCTGCACCGAGCCGGGGGCGATGATGAACACCAGGTCGAAGACCTTCAGCACGTTGATGATCATCGTGACGAACACGACGAGCAGCACCGGCGACAGCAGCGGCACGGTGATCTTGCGGAACACCTGCCACTCGGTCGCGCCGTCGATCCTGGCGGCCTCCAGGGCGTCCCGGGGGATCGCCGACAGCCCGGCCGCGATCAGCACCATCGCGAACCCGGCCCACACCCAGATGTACGCGCCGATGATCGCCGGCGTGATCAGCGTCGGGCCCAGCCAGGTCAGGCCGTTGAAGGGCGCCGTGAAGTTCGACTGCGGCAGCCGCACGACGTAGGAGCCGGACGGCAGGCCGGTGAAGCGGAACGTGCCGTCGGCGGCCGTCTCGGTCGTCGCCTTGACCACGCCGCCGGAGACCGCCTCGACCGTGATGCCGCCGAGGCCCTTCTCCTGCGGGTCGATCTGGTTGAGCGTGCCTCCGCCGCCGCGGACCACGTCGAGCCAGACCGTGCCGCTCAGGCCGTCGCCGCCGGGAGCCGGAGCCGCCTTGGCGGGCGGGGCGTCCTGCATCAGGTCTTGACCGATGCCGACGAGCGGGATCAGCACCGGGGTGCCCGGCTGCGCCGGCTGCCGGGTCACCACCGCGCCGTCCTGCACGACCGCGGGCGCCTGGTCGTTCTCCCTCGGCCGGGCGCCGGGATAGCTCGCGCCGGAGGAGAAGGTGTCGTGGATGGTGGTGATGATGGCGTTGGCCACGCCCTTGTCCGGGTCCTGCTCGTACACCAGGCGGAAGATGACCCCGGCGGCGAGCAGGGAGACGGCCATCGGCATGAACAGCACGAGCTTGAACGCCGTGGCCCAGCGGATGCGCTCGGTCAGCACCGCGAAGATCAGGCCGAGCGCGGTGACGATGATCGGGGCCACCACGACCCAGATGACGTTGTTCCTGATCGTGGTGAGCGTCGAGGAGTCGGTGAAGATCGAGATGTAGTTGCTCAGGCCGACGAAACGGTCGCCGGTCGCGTCGTAGAGGCTGCGCCAGATCGAGTAGACGACCGGGTAGATCATCCACGCGGCGAGCAGCAGCAGCGCGGGGAGCAGGAACAGCACCGCCAGCTTCGGCGACGGGCCGAGCCGTACGGGCGGCCCCGCCGCGGCCGGGGAGCCGGTGGAGCCGGAGGTGGAGGTGGAGGGGGAGGGGGAGGCGGCGGCCGGGGAACCGCCCGAGGAGCCGGGGGAGCTGGGGGAAGTGGGGGAACTCGGGGAGTTCGGGGAAGGATCTGCGGGAGTTTCGCGGGGGCCGGAGGAGGCCCCGGCGGCGGACTCACCGCCGCCGGCGGCCTGCGGGCCGTCCAACCGTTCGGTCACGGCCGTCCTTCCTTTACTTCTTGAAGGCCTTGGCGGCGTCCGCCTCGAGCTTCTCCTGCGCGCCCTTCACGTCGGAGGGGTTGCGGAGGAAGTCCTGCAGCTGCTTCCACTCGCCCTTGCCGTCGGTGCCGCCGAAGGCGCTGGGGGCGAGGTCGGACATGTCGTACCGCACCGACTCACCGGCCGAAATGATCGTCTGTGCGAGCTGCTTGGTCAGCTCGTCCGGGTAGTTGTCGGGCGAGACGTTGCGGTTGGGGGACAGATAGCCGGGCTGCTTGGCCCAGACCTCGCCGCCCTCCTTGGAAGCCAGGAACTCCACCAGCGCCTGCGCGCCCTTGGTGTCCTTCATCACGACCGCGACGTCACCGCCGAGGATGACCGGAGCGGTCTCGCCGACCTTGGGGAACGGCATGATCTTGGCTTCCTCGCCGATCTTCGCGCCAGACTGGGTGGCCGACGCCGCGACGAAGTCGGCCTCGATGACCATGGCGGCCTTCTTCTGGGCGTAGACCTGGGTTACGCAGGTCGGGAAGTCGGTCTGCAGGGCACTGGACGCTCCGCCCAGCATGAAGTCCTTCTTCCCGAAGATCTGCGCCATCTTCTCCAGGGCCGTCTTGACCGTGTCGTCGGTCCACGGGATCTCGTGCTTGGAGAGCTTGTCGTAGTTCTCCGGGCCGGCGGTGGAGAGGTAGATGTTCTCGAACAGGTCGGTCAGCGTCCAGCCGGAGGCGGCGCACAGCGCGAACGGCGGAACACCGGAGTCGGCCAGCGTCTGGGCGTTCTTGATCAGGTCGTCCCAGGTGGCGGCCGGCTGGGCGCCGGCGTCGTCGAAGGCCGACTGGCGGTACCAGATGAGCGACTTGTGCGCCGCCTTGACCAGCACGCCGTACACCTGGCCGTTGGCGGAGCCGAGCTCCTTCCAGTACGGGGTGTAGTTCTGGTCGATCTGCGTCTGCACCTCCGGGGCCAGCGGCTTGAGCGCGTTCTGATCGGCGTACTGCTGCACCAGGCCCGGTTGGGGGAGGATCGCGACGTCCGGCGGGTTGCCGCCCTGGATCCGAGGGCCGAGGACGGCACCGATGTCGTCGGTGGTGGAGACGTACGTCACCTTGGCGCCGGTCTTTTCCTCGAAGGCGCGGAGGACCTTTTCGAAGTTGGCCTGTTCCTCGCCGCTCCACACGGCGGCCGCCTCAATCGTCACGCCCTCGAGCGGCTTTTTCGCGCCGCCGTCGGCCGGTGCGCTGCCCTGGGCGGCCGGCTCGGTGCCGGAGCTGCTGCCGGAGTCGCTGCCGCACGCCGCCGCGGCGGCGAGAGCGAGGCTCGCGACGAGGATGGGGGGGAGTTTGCGCATATCTATCCTCCGGGCTGGATGACCTCGCCGAGCCCTTGTTTGAGGTCGGCGACGGTCTCGTCAACGGGTTTGGCAAGGGTGAGCGCGCCGGAAACGGCGCTGGAGATCAGCAAGCTGATCTGGTTGTAGTCGGCGGTGACCGGCCGGGGCCGCGCCGACGTGATCGCCTCCTTGAGCACGGGCAGGTACGGGAACCGCTTGATCAGCTCTGGGTCGTCGTACAGCTCGGCCCACACCGGGGGGAACGAGCCCTCGGTGAGCACGAGCCGCTCGTTGTCCTTGCCGGTGAAGTAGCGGATGAAGTCGAGTGCCGACTTCTGCCGCTTGGAGAAGGCGCTGATGGCGAGGTTGTAGCCGCCCAGCGAGCTGGACCCGGGCCCGTTCAGGCCGGGCAGCCGGGTCACCGAGAACTTCCCGGCCAGCTTGGAATGGGCGGCGGGCCCGTACGCGTGGGGCCAGTTGCGGGCGAACAGCAGCCGCCCCTCCTGGAAGGCGAGCCGCGACTCCTCTTCCTTGTACGTCAGCGCCTCGCGGGGGATCCACCCCTCCTTGATTCCGCCGACGAGGAAGTCGAGCGCGGCTCGTGCGCTGCCGAGGTCCATCGTCACCGTGCGGGCGTCCGGACTGAGGATCGACCCGCCCGCCGACTGCACGGCCTCGGCGAAGTTGACGGTCAGTCCCTCGTACGGCAGGAACTGCCCGGCATATCCACCAATGTGATACTTCGCGCTCAGGCGGGAGGCCTGATCGCGCAGCTCCGCCCAGGTCTTGGGCGGCTTGAGGTGCTCCTTTTCCAGGATGTCGGACCGGTAGTAGAGCAGGCCGGCGTTGCTGGTGTACGGCGCGGCCCACAGCCTGTCGCGGTAGATGGCGGTGTCCGCGACGCCCTTGAGCAGCTTGTCCAGGGGAAACAGACTGCGGTCGAGCGGCACGATCCAGCCCGCGTCGGCGAACTCCGCCGTCCACATCACGTCGAGTGCGAGCACGTCGTAGACGTCGTTGCGCGCCTGCAGGTTGGCCACCATCTGGGCGCGCTGCTCGTCGGCCGCCTCGGGCAGTTCGAGCAGCGACACGGGCTCATCCGGGTGCGCCTGGTTCCACCGGTCCAGCAGCGGGCGCAGGTACGCGGTGGTGTCCCTGCCGATCGCCAAGGTGATCGGCCCGGTGCCATCGCTGCCCACCGCCGATTGGGAGCCGGTGTCCGAGAGCCCCGCGCATCCGGCCACCAGGAAGGTGGCCAGAACGGCGACGGCTCGGCGAACCATGTGGCCTCCCCGTGAAGAGCGGGTTACATACGTGTTAGGTAGGGTGCATGCATGTTATGCATAGCGATAATGTGAGCGTCAACGGATCGGCTCGTAACGCTCCGATAACTGCTCGACACAGCTTGGGGGTGGGCGCGTGCGGCAGCTGCTGCTGGCGCTCCTGGCGAAAGAACCTGCCCACGGATACGAGCTGAAACAGGCGCTCGAATCGATCTTCGGCAGTGCCTACCCGTCACCCAACATCGGCCAGATCTACGTCACCCTGGGCCGATTAGAGAAGGACGGGTACGTCCGATCGGTCGACGTCGAGCAGGCCAACCGGCCGAACAAGAAGGTCTATTACATCACCGCCGCGGGCCGGGAGTCGCTGGAGAACTGGGTCGAGGAGCCCACCGAGGGCCCCCGGGTGCGCGACGAGTTCTTCATGAAGCTCGTGCTCGCCCCGATGACCGGTCTATCCGACCGGATGGCGCTGATCAACCGGCAGCGACGGCACTACCTGTCGTTGATGCGAGACCTCAACGAGCTGGCCGAGGCGGCCGACCCCGACAACCGCGTGGCGCTCCTGCTGATCGAGGGGGCCATGCTCCACCTGCAGGCCGACCTCGACTGGCTCGAACGCTGCCAGGAGGAACTCCCTTGATCTCTCACACATCGCCCCAAGGAGCCCCGTGATGCCATCCACCTCCCGAGTGACCCTCCTGGGACCCACACCATGACCGCGACACCTGTGGTCCGAGCGGTCAACCTGGTGAAGATTTACCAGAGTGGCCGCGGGCTTCCCGTACCCGCGGTGCGCGGGGTGGACCTGACCGTCGAGCCGGGCGAGTTCGTCGCGATCATGGGGCCGTCCGGATCCGGAAAATCGACTCTCATCCACCTGCTCGGCGGCCTAGACACCCGCACCAGTGGCGAGATCTGGCTGGACGGCCAACGCGCGGACACCCTCTCGGAGAGCGGCTGGGCCGTGCTCCGCCGGGAGAAGGTCGGCTTCGTCTTCCAGTTCTTCAACCTGGTGGCCAACATGACCGTGGCCGACAACGTCGAGCTGCCCGCACTGCTCGCTGGCGCCTCGCCGCGGCACGCCCGCGAACGGCGCGAATACCTTCTCGGCGCGCTCGGCCTCACCGATCGCGCCGCCGCGGCGCCCGCCCAGCTGTCGGGCGGAGAGCAGCAGCGGGTCGCGCTGGCCCGGGCGCTGGCCAACCAGCCCCGGCTGCTCCTTGCCGATGAGCCGACCGGAAACCTCGACAGCCGTAACACCCGGGATGTGCTCAGGTTGCTCGGCGAGGTCCACCGACAGGGGCAGACCATCGTGCTGGTGACCCACGACGCCCGCGTCGCCGGCCTCGCCGATCGCGTGGTGTGTCTGCTGGACGGTCAGATCGTCGACGACGGGGCCATTGTGAAACGGCGGCGACGCCCGGGCGGTACCGCCGGCGACGTGGTGGAACTGCATGGGCGCTAGCGCGGTGCGCCGCGGAGGGCTGACGTGATCACGAGCAAGGGGAGCCGGGCATGATCGCGGGGAACGGGCCGGAGGGGAGGTGGATCCGGGCGGACCTGCGGGCCCGCCGAGGCCAGGCGCTGCTGACCGTCCTGACCGTGGCCGGGATCGTCACCGCGCTCATCACCGCGGCCACGCTGCTGGAGGACGGCACTAATCCCTGGCGCGGCCTGTTCGAGCGCAGCCGCGGGGCCCACATCTGGCTCCACACCAAGACCGTTCCCGATGTCTCCGCCCTCAAGGACCTCGATGGCGTCACCGACGTAGCCGGACCGTACCGCAGCGCGCCGGCGACCTTGGTCGACCCCCCGATCGGCGCCGCGATAGACCAGGGCCGTCGCGTCCCGATCTCGCTCCGGGAGGCGCCAGCGGCGCTCCCGGCCGTCGCCCGCCCTCTGCTGCGCGAGGGCCGCTGGCTGGACGTACGCCGTCCCGAAGGGGTCGTGGTCGAGCGGTCGTTCGCCCGGGCGCTGGGTCTGCGGCCGGGCAGCCCGTTCACCGTGACCGGCCTGAACGGCGCCACCCATACGCTCACCGTGGCCGGGCTCGCCGAAAGCGGTGACCAGGGCTTCTACCCGGAATGGACGCCCGGCCTGGCCTGGACGCTCGGGCAGACGCTCCGCACCGTCGAGCCGGCCCTCGGCCGTACCGAGACGGTCACCGGGTTGCGGCTGGCCGACCCCGGCCTCACCGATCTCATCGTGCAGCGGGCGGTGTCCACCCTGCGCGGGCAGGTGCAGCGGGTCACCACCTGGCGTGAGATCCGCGCGGCCATGGAGCTGGACAACAGGCTGCTCGGTACGTTGCTCGGGCTGTTCGGTGTCGTGGGTCTGATCGCCGCCGCTCTCGCACTCGCCAACGTCACCGGCGGCCGGATACTGACCCAGCTTCGTGACATCGCCACGCTCAAGTCGCTCGGGTTCACCCGTGGCCAGATCAGCCGCATGCTGCTGGTCGAGCACGGCGCGCTCGGCCTGGCCGGAATCGTGCTCGGCGTGGTCGCCGCCCGGCTGATCACCGCGTACGCCCTGGGCGAGGCCGTGGCGGCGCCGCTGTCGCCTGAGCCGCACATCGCGATTACGGTGGGCACGGCCGTGGTGGTGCTGGTCGCGATCTGGCTGCCGGCCTGGCGGGGCGGTCGCACCCCGCCTCTGCCCGCGACTCCCGCGGCGCCGCCCCACGGCCGCCTGTCGCGGCTGGCCCGGCTCGCCCTGCTTGTACGGCTGCCGCCCGCGCTGGTCCTCGGCGCGCGAGACGCCTTCACCCGGCGGATGCTCGCGCTGCTCACGATCTGCGGGGTGGCGATCCCGATGATGATGATCACCATCGGGCTCGGCTGCTGGGCGACCCTCGACGACTTCATCCGCCACCCGGAGCGCGTCGGCCAGGCGGCGGCCCTCGCCGTACGGCCCGGCAATCTGACGGCGGAGGAGACGCGTGACTGGGCGATGGCCGACCCTGATGTGGTGGTGGCCTATCCGGGGGCCGAGCTCGACGCGCTCGTGCCCGGGCAGACCAGGACGGTTCGCACCCGGGCACTCGGCACGTCCGCCGATCCCTATCCCTTTCCCGTGGTGGAGGGGCGGATGTTCCGCGAGCGTGGTGAGGCGGTGGCCGGGCAGGGGCTACTCGACCTGCTGGGCGCGCGGATCGGCGACCGGGTCCGCATCACGATCGGTGGGACGCCGCTGATCGTCCAGATCGTCGGCCGGGTGATCGAGCCCGAGCAGGACGGCGAGGTACTGTCACTCGGCATCGACAGCCTGGCGGCCAAGGACGCGGTGCCGCCGCGCTTCTACAGCCTGGTGTTGCGGCCGGGAGCCGACCCGGCGGAGGTGAGGGCCCGGCTGCAGGCGCGGGGCCTGGAGGTCGCTCAGGCGGTGAACCCAGCAGACCGTCTCGCGATCATCAGGGTGATCATCGTCGCGCTCGTGGTCGTGCTGGCCTTGATCGGTCTAGCCAACCTGCTGACCGCCAGCGCGCTCGGCCGGCGCGACCATGTGCTCGATCTGGCCGTGCTGAAGGCGATGGGCCTCACCCCTCGGCAGGTGATGGCCACGCTGGTGACCGGCACCGGTCTGCTGGCGGTGGCCGGGGTGCTCCTCGGCACCTGCGCGGGGGCGCTGTGGTCGCGGGGGCTGATCGACATGGAGGGGCGGTACAGCGGGGTTGGCGTCGGCATCGGCCGTGCACCGACTCCGGGAATGCTCGCCGCCGCGATCTTGATCGCGATCGGAGCGGCCCTGCTGGTCGCGCTGATCCCCGCCCGCCGGGTCTCGCGCGCGCGAGTAACCATGGTCGCCCATTGAGCGCACACGTCGCACTTTCGCGATTATGCGGCGTATTACTCTCATTTATGTCTGTCCGTAAATCTTTATGTCAAGAATCATCTGTCCTTGATCATAAATCTTCGCGCTATTGCGTCGCATATCTGTGATATCTCAGGTGTTCATAGTCGGAGAAATATGCAAACATCTGACGTGGACTCGGTCGGCTGAACGTCCAGGATCGCGCGTTGTTGTCGACGGCGGCGTGACCACGCTCTATGTAACGCCTGACCAAGGTGCGCCACTACCAGTCGAGGTGGCTGCCTGTCACCATGAAACGGAGAAGTCATGGAGAAAGGCACAGGAAGACCGGCACCCACTGTGCTGGAGGGAAGCCAAGCCCTGGCGGATGATCTGGACGCTATTTATCGGATTGACCGGCTCCGCCGGCTATCGGCCCAAACCCGCCTACTTCTTCTGGAAATGATCTACCGGGCTGGTTCGGGGCATGTCGGCTCGTCCCTGTCGTGCGCCGACATCATAAGCGTGCTGAAGTTTGACCAGATGGACTGGCAGGCGAGCAGACCGCGCACGGAAAGCGACGTCTTCGTCCTGTCAAAGGGGCACGCCGTTCCCGCCTGGTACGCCGCTCTGATCGTCGACGGCGAGGTCGACCCCACCTACGTCAGCGCGCTCAGGCGCATCGACAGTCCTTTCCAAGGGCATCCCGACCGCTGTCGTTTCGACCTGGTGGACGTCAGCACCGGGGCGCTCGGCCAAGGGCTATCGGTCGCCCTGGGGAGAGCCGAGGCCAAACGGCTCAAGCGCCAGGACACGTGGGTCTACTGCATCGTGGGCGACGGTGAGATGCAGGAAGGCCAGATATGGGAAGCGGTGATGTACGCGGGTATCCGCGCCGTCGCCAACCTTATCGTCTTCATCGATTACAATAAGAGCCAGAGTGACGGCCCGCTCAAGGATGTTCTGCCGCTCGACGGCCTTACTGAGAAACTCGGTTCCTTCTTGTGGCACGTGCAGGAAATCGACGGTCACAGTCACGCTGAGATTCGGAACGCGGTAATCAGGGCCAAGGAAAACCGGCACCAGCCGTCGGTGATCATCGCGCACACGCGCAAGGGATACCTCGGCGACGACCGCATCCTGCTTGACGGCGCCCATAGCGGCACGCTGTCAGCCCAGGACTTCGAAGAGGCCGTGCGTTACCTGGGCGGTCTGGTATGAAGGCGACCCGGGACTGGTTCGGCGAGGCGCTGGTCGAGGTAGCGGAGAGATACGACGACGTGGTCGTCGTCAACTGCGACCTCGGTTCGGCGACCAAGACGCACGGCTTCAAGAAAAGCTTCCCCGAACGCTTCTACGAATGCGGAATCGCCGAGGCGAATTCCATAGGGGTCGCAGCCGGCCTTGCACAGGAGGGATATCGGCCCTTCGTGGCGAGCTTCGGGCACTTCCTCTCCGGCAAGTATCTGGAGATTTTCCAGTCTGTGGGCCTGAACGACTCGGGTGTCGTCCTCGTGGGGACTCACGCGGGATTGGCCATCGGCAAGGACGGCCCGACGCAAATGGGGCTGCGCGACCTGGCCCTGATGAGAACGATACACAATATGCGGATCCTCCATCCGGCCGACGGCATCGAGACGCGGGCCATGCTGTACTACATAGTGGAAAACAGGTGCCCCATCTATCTCCGGCTGTGCCGGCAGCCGCAGCGGGAAATCCATGATCCCGGATATCGGTTCCGGTTCGGGTGGCCCGATGTGGTGCGGGAGGGCGAGCGAATCGTTCTCTTCACTATGGGAGGCATGGTCGAGGTGCTCCTCGACGCCCTGGACGAGCTGAGCGAGCACGGCATCGACCCCACAATCGTCAACGTTTCCTCCTTGCCCGTTGACCGCGCCGCCATCGCCCGGCTCGCCCGGCAGCACTCCTACGCTTTTGTGGTGGAAGACCACTTCATCAAGGGCGGTCTCGCCGACGAGATTGCGCGAATCATCCTCGACATGGAGGAAAAAGTCCGCCTGGGCGTCTGGGGTGTGGCGGACTATGGCCAGGCGGGATCGCCCGCCGACCTTTACGAGCGCTACCAGTTAAACGCTCACGGCGTGGCCAGCCGTGTTAGGGAATTCCTGGTGACCCGCAACTGATTGGAGGCGAGATGCCGATCGCGAGCCCGCTGGTGGGCTACAGCTACACGACGGATCTGGTCGGCGAGACAGACGCCCGTCCATACCTCTTCCTGGAGCACGCGCTCCAGCCGCGGCATGCTTCGCCGTTCAGGCTGCACCCCGCCGATCACCGTACGTTCATCGTGATCGAGGGCAAGGTCGAGGTGGAGTGTCTCGACGAGAGCGACAACCTGACCAGCAAGGGGTTCGGTCGTCTCAGCGGCTGGCACGCCGTGCCCGGATCCGTGTACCGCATCACCAACGCCGGCGAACAGCCGGCTGTCTTCCTCGAGGCCGGAACCGCATACGGGGAGATCAGGGAGGCGGCCGAGTTCAAGCTCCTCACGCACGGTCCTCGCTCCGACGCCCGATGCGAGGAGGTCTCCACCTACACGGTGAACAAGCCATGGGGGTACGAAATCTGGTACACGCAGAACATCTCCGGCCTCCCGTACGCGGTCAAGCAGATTCATATGACCACGGGCCATAAATCCTCCCTTCAGTCACACCGGTACAAGCGGGAGACGAACTACGTGGTGGAGGGGGAGGCGACGGTGCTGGACGGACTCCTCGCCCCGGACGATCTGGACGCGGTCGTCGAAGTCGACCGGCTGACCACCACCGATTACCGCCCACGCAGCGGGTGGTCCTCGGCTCCTAACGTCCTCCACCGCGTCATCGCTCGGACCGACTACACCTCGATCGAGGTGTCCACGCCGGAACTCGACGACGTCATCCGGTGGCAAGATGACACCGGCCGCTCACACGGAAGGATCGACGCCGAGCACTCGGAGGCCCGGCGGTGAGCGTGGCCGAGAGGATCCGTCTCTATCTCGACGAGCAGCGGCGCATTCTGGATGCCTTTCCCGTGGCCGTGGTGGAACGTCTCGCCACGCTCCTGTTCGAGACCTACGACAAGGGCGGTACGGTCTATGCGATGGCCAACGGCGGCAACGCGGGGACGCTCGACCACTTCTACTGCGACTTCACCCACCATCCATTCGTCACCGAGGGCAAGGACGAACAACTGCCCGCCGACGTGAAGCGTCTCAGGTTCGTCAACCTGTCTTCCTCGGCAGCGGAGCTGACGGGGCTGGTTAACGATCTCGGCGCTGACGCCATGTACGCCGCCGCCCTTCGCCCTTTCGTAACCCAGGACGACCTGGTTATGGCGTTTTCCGGCAGCGGCAACTCGGCCAACGTGGTGAACGCGCTGGAGGTCGCGGTGAAGGCAGGCGCCCGGACGTTCGCGATGACGAAGGGGGACGGGGGACGGTGCAGAGAACTGGCGGAAATCTGCCTTATCGTGCCCGGCACATCGCGCTTCCCGGGGCAAACCGGAAAAAATGATAACAACTTTCATTTCGAAGATGCGATGTTGTCGCTGAACCACATTCTTGTCGGCCTTCTGAAAGAACGCGTGTACAAGGAGCGATTCGGCGTCTGACAATCGTGCCGGAAAGCGGTTGACGGGCGGCGAACAGGGCTGCTCGGCTGCCGCCTGTGCGCAGGAGAGACCGGGCGGCGAGATTTGCGGTGCGGTGACCCGGACCGGAAGCGATGGTAGGAGAGAGCACGTGCTCAGAACGAGGCCGATAACGCGTGGAAACCGGCTCGTATGGGGGCAGACCTCCGTATACCTTCTGTGCTTCAGTCTCGTCGGTATCCTCTCGGCGACACTCGGGCCTTCCATCGCGAGTTTCTCGGCCGCTGCCGGTGTCCCGCCGTCCGAACTCAGCACCTTGTTCGTCACCGACGCTTTCGGGTCCGTGTGCGGGTCGCTCCTCGCCGGCCACCTGCTGGACAGGATCGCGCCGCACGTACAGGCGGTCCTAGGCCTGACCGGCATCACGGCGCTGGTCGTCGCGATTCCACTGCTGACGCGGCCGGAGCTGCTGCTCCCTGCCTGGTGGGGATTGGGAATGTCCAAGACATTCCTGATCGTCACGGTCAACACGCTGCTGATCCGGGTGCGGAGCGAGCAGGTAGGGCCGTACATGAACGTCGCCGACTTCTTCCTCGGTGTCGGCTCCCTGCTCATGCCCATGGCGATCGCACAGTCCATCACGTGGACGGATGACCTGCGCTGGGCCTATTGGGCGGCGGGCCTGGCGGCGGTCCTCCTCATGGGCCGCATATGGAGCCTGCCGAGCCCGAGGGCGGCGGCGGACCGGGGTGGCGACGCTCAGGCTGCCCCTGGGCGACATCCGCTGGTCATCCCGGTGGCCGCGCTGCTGTTCCTCTACGTCGGTGCCGAAATCAGCTTCTCCGGCTGGATCCCGTCCTACACCCTGGCCCGGGGCATCACCGATTCCGCGGCGACGGCGGCCTACTACACCTCGCTGTTCTGGATAGCGATCACCGTGGGGCGCCTGCTCTGGCTGCCGGTCACCCGGCGTTGGCCGCCGCAGCGGCTCATCCTGGTCAACGTGACGGCCTGTGTGCTCATCCTGGGAGCGTTGTGGGTGAGTCCCGTCTCATCCCTGCTCTTGGCGGTGGAGACCGTCGCCTTCGGTTTCGCGATGTCCTCCATCTTCCCGTCCGCCTTCACCTGGCTCGCGCAGCGGGGTGAGGTGACGGGCAAGGTGAGCGCCTGGTGCCTGTGCGCGGCCAGTGTAGGGGCCATGTTCTTCCCCTGGTGGATCGGCCAATTCGTGGTTTTCCAGCACTGAGCGTCAAGGGTTCTTTCAAGGAGGGTGCGATCGATGCTCGCGATCCCCCAAACAAGCCCGATCTTTGGGCATCTGACACAGTTCCAGGAGGTGATAGGCCCAGAGCGTACCCAGAAACTACGCGAGGCGGCAGATGCCATCAACGAGATCCTCGACGGCGGCACCTTGTGGCATATCAACTCCACGGCCGCCGGCGGTGGCGTGGCGGAGATGCTGCATACCCTCCTTCCCCTGTACGGAAGTCTCGGCGTGCGGGCTCGGTGGATGGTCGTCGGCGGCGATACGCGCTTCTTCACCATCACCAAACGGCTCGGGGCTCGCCTGTACGGCGATCCGGGCGACGGCGGCCCGCTCGGCCCCGCGGAACTGGACGCCTACCGAAACGCTTTGTCGGCCGTCGCCGCGGAAATGCGGGAGATCCTCCAGCCGCGGGATGTCCTTCTTCTGCACGATCATCAAACGGCGGGCCTGGTAGATCTTCTACACAAAGAGGTGGCGAGGATTTACTGGCGCTGCCATGTAGGCGTCGACGAACCGAACCCGTGCTCAGAGGAAGCATGGGATTTCCTGGTTCCCTTCATGCCGGAGGCCAGGGGGCTGATGTTCTCGGTGGACCGGTTCGTCCCGCGACGCCTGCGGGAGGCGCACATCGAGATACTGCCGCCGTTCATCTCACCGTTTTCCACCAAGAACGTCCCCCTCGATCCGGTCGCGGTGCACGCCTGCCTGGCGCATTGCGGGCTCCGCGAAGAGGCACCCGGCACCGCTGTCACCGCGCCCGCCTTGCGTAACCCGGCACGGCTGATCGCCGACGCACCACCGCCGCCCGGGGAACCGCTGATCACCCAGGTATCTCGGTGGGACCGGCTGAAGGACATGGAGGGGGTCCTCGGCGCGTTCGCGACACAGGTGGAGCACGGCTACCTGGCGCTGGTCGGGCCTGACCCGACCGGTATTCCCGACGACATCGAACAGGGATTGTGGTTCGACAGGTGCCATGCCGCCTGGCGGGCCCTGCCTCCCGCACGGCGCCGCCGCGTCGGCCTTCTCTGCCTGTCGATGGCTGACCTGGAGGAGAACGCCGTGTTGGTGAACGCGATCCAGCGCGCATCGGACGTGGTCGTACAGAAGAGCCTCGCCGAGGGGTTCGGGCTCACGGTGACAGAGGCCATGTGGAAGTCGCGAGTCGTGGTGGCCTCCGCCGTCGGAGGGATCCGCGAGCAGATAACACACGGCCATGACGGCCTGCTGGTGAACGACCCCCAGGACCTCCACGCTTTCGGCGCACTGCTCGCCGCACTGGGACGAGGCGACGTGGACACCGACGGCATGGGAGCGCGGGCACGTCAAAAGGTGCTGCGGGATTTTCTTCCGGACCGAGAAGTGATCACCACGGCACGCCTACTTAACGCCACCGTAGAGGGATAACCGGGCGGACGCCGGAGTCCGCCCGGTACCCCGCAAGCGAGAAAACGAACGGGAAAAAGGGGCAGAAATGACGAAAACCAAGCGAGTAGTGCTGTCCGAAAAAGAACTGGAATCCTTCCGGGATACCGGCTATCTGGTGTACGACCAGTTACTTCGCCCGGAACGGTTCGAGGCGCTCAAAGAGCATTTCGAGCGAAAGTTAAGCGCCCTTCCCCCGGATGAGCGTCCCGAGGACATGGACGTTCCCCATTTCACCGACCCTGAGCTGTTCCGGTGGCTTCTGGACGAGGACGTACTCGACCTCGTCGAGTCCATTCTCGGGCCCGATATCGCCGTCTTCTCGTCGCACTTCTTCTGTAAGCCCGCGCGGGAGGGAAAGAGCGTGCCCTGGCATCAGGACGCGTACTACTGGCGAGAGACCATTCAGCCCGCCACCGAGGCGATTACGGTGTGGCTCGCCATCGATCCGTCCGTCCGGGAGAACGGCTGCATGCACGTGATCCCCGGAAGCCATCAGGTGAACGCGTCACGGTATCGGGACGTGACCGACCCGAGAAGTGTCTTCGACGAGGAGCTCGATCCCGGGCAGGTGGACACGAGCAAGGCGGTCCCGGTGGAGTTGCGGCCGAACCAGGCCAGCGTCCACGTCGGCGGGTTGATCCACGGCAGCGAGGCGAACCTGAGTCCGCTGCGGCGATGCGGTTTCACCATGCGCTACATCCCCACGAGCGTCCGCTTCAACCACGAGGAGCTGGGGCACAAGCACCAGATTTACCTGGCCAGGGGCGTCGACCGCGCCGGCAACGTGTACGCCGACCCCACCAAGTCCTACCCTGAAGTGATCAAGAACCGGGGCAAGGGACAGTCCTATCTAGGCACGCGTAAGCCGCCGAAGTCGGACACTGGCCGCTGAGAGGTCCCGCTACCGCCACGATCGGGAAAGTCGGAGAGCGATGCTTGAGTTGACCATGCCGAACGTCCCCTTCGGACCGGTCAGATGTCAGGCCTTGCTGTTCGATATGGACGGCACATTGGTCGACTCCCGAGAGTGTGTCGAACGGACCTGGCGAGCCTGGTGTGCCAGGCATCGGCTGGACTTCGACAGCCTGTGGCGGATATCGCACGGGCGCCGCAACCGCGAGACCATTCGTCTCGTGGCGCCGTACCTTGACATAGAGGAGGAGATCTCCCTCCTTGTACGTGCGGAGGAGGACTGCAGGGAAGGCATTACGGCGATCCGGGGGGCGGCCCGGTTGCTGGGCGGGCTCGCCCCCATCCGATGGGGGGTGGTCACCTCCGCGTGGCGCCGCCTCGCGGAGATCCGGCTGAACCTTGCCGGGCTCCCCCTGCCGTCGGTCCTGGTGACGGCCGACGACGTACGGCAAGGCAAGCCGGATCCCGAAGGCTACTTGACCGCGGCGGCACGCCTGGGAGTGGATCCTGCCGCGTGCGTGGCGGTCGAGGACGCGCCGGCAGGCGTTGCGGCGGCACGGGCGGCCGGCATGCGGGTCATCGGCGTGCTCACGACGTTCAGCAGCGAACGACTGGAGGCTGACTGGCACGTCCCCGATTTCGATCGTCTGGTCGTCCGCGACCTGGCACCGGGAGCACCGCGCCGGCCGCATGCCCTCGGTGAGGCTCATTCGAACCCGGCGATCGGATGGGGGATGTAAGCGTTTTCGAGCGCCTCGACCTCTTCTTGCGTGAGGGAGAGGTCGAGCGCGCCGATCGCGTCGGCGAGGTGACTGGGCTTGGTCACCCCGACGACCGGTGCGGTCACCACCGGATTGCGCAGCAACCAGGCGAGGGCGACCTGGGCTCGTGGGACCCCGCGTGCCGCCGCGACTTTGGCGACCTGCTCGGCGACGATCCGGTCGGCCTCGACGGTGCGCGCGTAGAGGCTGTCGCCGTATGCGTCGTCGGTCGTGCGGGGGGTCGTGACGTCCCAGTCGCGGGCGAGCCGGCCTCTGGCGAGCGGGCTCCAGGGGAGGACGCCGACGCCCTGGTCGGCGCAGAGGGGGAGCATCTCTCGCTCCTCCTCGCGGTTCAGCAGGTTGTAGTGGTTCTGCATTACGACAAAGCGTGTCAGTCCATGCTTGTCGGCAGTGAACAGGGCCTTGGCAAACTGCCAGGCGTACATGGACGAAGCGCCAATATAGCGGACTTTGCCCGCCCTTACCAGATCGTTCAGCGTCTCGAGCGTTTCCAAAATCGGAGTGTTGGGATCCCACCGGTGTATCTGGTAGAGGTCGATGTAGTCGGTGCCGAGCCGGCGCAGGCTCGCGTCGATCTCGGTCAGGATTGTTTTGCGGGACAGGCCTCCTGCGTTGGGACCTTCGCGCATGGCGCCGAAGACCTTGGTCGCGATGACGACGTCCTCCCGCCGGGCGAAGTCGCGCAATGCTCTGCCGAGGATCTCCTCGCTGCTGCCGAGGGAGTAGACGTTGGCCGTGTCGAAGAAATTGATCCCGGCCTCGAGCGCCTGCCGGATGACGACACGACTCTCCTCTTCGGGAAGCGTCCAGATGTCCGCGCCCCGCGCCGGATCGCCGAAACTCATGCAACCGAGGCAGATTCGGGAAACCTGAAGGCCGGTGTTGCCCAGCTTGACGTACTTCATCGAATCCATTCCTTTGGACATCGAGAGTGGCCGATGGCTCTTCCGGTAGATTTACACAATGCTACTATGTGCTTTTGTTGTGTGTTAGTAAGGGAGTCGGAATCAGGGTCGCAGCACTCCCCAGGAGTTGCCATCGTCGCCGATTCAGTGAGTACACGCTACGAGAAGGGCTCGACCATGCGGGGGATCACCGTCCAGGTGAAGGGCGGGAGCGCATGCCAGGCAGGGACGGTACAGGTAAAGCCGGGAGAAAGTAGGACATTCGGTGCCTGCTCTTGCTGCCACTGTAGAGTCGATCTGCTCCTTCCCCTGCGATCACGCGAGAAGGAGGTGAGAGGCAGTCTGGCCACTCATCAGGATCACTGGCGGATAGGCAACCAGGGGTCCGTACGCCTCATCGTCGAGAACGTCAAACGTCCCGACGAGTATTTCGGCGTGGTCCCCGGGCAAGTCGAGGTTCCCGTGCCGTTCGAGCTGGCACGGGTGATGGCCGCCCACGACCTGGAGGCCCAGCTCGTGGTGCTGGGTCCGGACCATGGGGGCGACGGGGGTTCCCCGGAGTCGGCATCAGGTGACACCCCCGTCGTCAATCTTGATCACGGCACCGCGTACTACGCGGTTCTGCAGGCCTTGTGTGAGTCGAGGCTGCGGTATGGGCCGGAAAGCCCGCTGCCTACCTCGAGCCAGATCGCCTCCGCGCTGCGCTCGTCGGGATACCGGCTGACCTCCCGCGCGGTCGACGCCCACATCGACTACCTCCTGGACAAGCTGGATGTGCGTCCCGCGACCGACCTCAAGGCAGGTCGTGGGTGGAAGCGCGAGATACTCGTGACGCGGGCGCTACGACTCGGCCTGGTCGCCGTCCCGGTGGCTTATGGCTTCAGCGACAGCCAGTAGAACCCGTACCCCGGGAGCGTGAGCAGGTAGGGAAGGTCACCGATCACCGGGAACGGCAACCTGCCGCGGCGCTCGACCGGGGTCATCCCCTTGAAGCGACGCAAATCGAGTTCGACCGGCTGGCCGAAGCGCGACAGGTTGTTGACGCACAACACCCGCTCGTCACCCTCCTCCCGCAGGTAGGCGAGCACGCTCGGGTTCTCCGACCGCAGCTCGGTGTAGTCGCCGGTGCCGAAGATTGGGTGCTCTCCGCCTCCTGCCCGCGCTTGTCCTCAGCGCGAGGGACGCCTTCACCCGCAGGACGCCCGCCGCGCTCACGGTGTGCGGCAGCAGGACGGCGAGGTGCTGTCGCTCGGGGTGGACAGCCTGGCGGCCAAGGACGCGGTGCCGCCCCAGTTCTACGCCCTGGTGCTGCGGTCCGGCGCGGACCCGGCGCAGGTGCGCGCCCGCCTGCAGGGACAGGGGCTGGAGGTGACCCAGGCCGTGAACCCGGCCGACCGGCTGGCGGTCATCCGCGTGATCATCGTCGCGCTGGTCGCCGTGCTGGCCCTGATCGGGCTGGCCAGCCTGCTGACGGCCAGCGCGCTCGGGCTGCGCGACCACGTCTTCGACCTGGCCGTGCTCAAGGCGATGGGCCTGACTCCCCGCCAGGTGATGGCCACGCTGGTCACCGCGACCGGGCTGCCCGCCGCGGTGGGCGTCGTGGCGGGGGCCGCGGCGGGGGCGTTCCTGGCGCGGGGCCTGATCGACCTGGAAGGCCGGGGGAGCGGCGTCGGCGCCGGCATCGGCCGCGCCCCGACGCCGGGCATGCTCGCCGCCACCCTCGTGATCGCGATCGGCGCCGCGTTGCTCGTGGCGCTGATCCCCGCACGGCGGGCGGCGCGGGCGCAGATGCCCGTCACCGCCCGCTGATCCGGCCGCGGCGACACCGGGACCACCCGCCGGGCGCCCCGCACAGTTCTGTCGCGCACTTGTGCGGTCACTCCTCGTAATCATTTGTAAACAGGTAAAAACCGCATGTCAGCCGGGTGTCAGCCTTTTCGGTCAGGTCAGTTGTGGTGGTAGTTTTGGTCAACTAGAGCCAAACATCACGGCGTGAGCTTCAAAGCTCGGGTGTGGCCCGACCACGTGCCCCTTCTTTCCTTCAAGCGAGAACCAGATGAACGCTGCTGCGCCCTGCCCTGACCCGGTTTCCGGGTCGTTCGGCGCCCCGACCGGCGATCTTTCGGAGATCACCGACTTCACCTCCCAGGACCCCCGCTGGTACAAGCGCGCGGTCTTCTACGAGGTGTTGGTCCGCGGCTTCAAGGACTCCAACGGCGACGGCACCGGCGACCTGCGCGGGCTGATCGACAAGCTCGACTACCTCACCTGGCTGGGGGTCGACTGTCTTTGGTTGCTGCCGATCTACGAGTCCCCGCTCAAGGACGGCGGTTACGACATCTCCGACTACCTCAAGATCCTTCCGGAGTTCGGCGACCTCGGCGACTTCGTGAAGCTGATCGAGGCGGCCCACGAGCGCGGCCTGCGGGTCATCACCGACCTGGTGATGAACCACACCAGTGACCAGCACCCGTGGTTCCAGGCGTCCCGCACCGACCCCGACGGCCCGTACGGAGACTTCTACGTCTGGTCCGACGACCCGAACAAGTACTCCGGGGTCCCCATCGTGTTCGTGGGCGCCGAGGAGTCGAACTGGACGTACGACCCGGTGCGCAAGCAGTACTACTGGCACCGGTTCTTCCACCACCAGCCCGACCTGAACTACGACAACCCGGCCGTCCAGGAAGCGATGATGGAGGTCATCCGCTTCTGGCTCGACCTGGGCGTGGACGGGTTCCGGCTGGACGCGGTGCCCTACCTGTTCGAGCGCGAGGGCACCTCCTGCGCCGGCCTGCCGGAGACGCACGCGTACCTCAAGAAGATCCGGGCCGAGGTGGACCGCCTCTACCCCGACCGGGTGCTGCTCGCCGAGGCCAACGGCTGGCCCGAGGACGTGGTCGAGTACTTCGGCGACCCCGCCACGGGCGGCGACGAGTGCCACATGGCCTTCCACTTCCCGCTGATGCCGCGCATCTTCATGGCCGTGCGCCGGCAGAGCCGCGAGCCGATCTCCGAGATCATGTCGCGCACCCCCAAGCTGCCGGAGACCGCGCAGTGGGGCATCTTCCTCCGCAACCACGACGAGCTGACGCTCGAGACCGTGACGGAGGAAGAGCGCGACTACATGCACAAGGAGTACGCCAAGGACCCGCGCATGCGCGCCTACCTCGGCATCCGGCGGCGCCTGGCCCCCCTGCTGGAAAACGACAGGGACCAGATCGAGCTGTTCACCGCGCTGCTGCTCAGCATGCCCGGCTCGCCGGTCATGTACTACGGCGACGAGATCGGCATGGGCGACAACATCTGGCTTGAGGACCGCGACGCGGTCCGCACGCCGATGCAGTGGACCCCGGACCGCAACGCCGGGTTCTCCGACGCCGACCCCGGCCGGCTGTACCTGCCGGTGGTCATGGACCCGGTGTACGGCTACCAGTCGGTCAACGTCGAGGCCCAGACCAAGAACGAGTCGTCGCTGCTGCACTTCACCCGGCGGATGCTGCAGATCAGGCGGGAGCACCCGATCTTCGGCACCGGCAGCTACACCGAGCTGTGGTCGCCGAACCCGAGCGTGCTGACCTTCCTGCGGGAAGAGGGCGACGACGTCGTCCTGTGCGTCAACAACTTGTCGCGTTTCGCCCAGCCGGTCGAGCTCGACCTGCGGCGCTTCGCCGGGATCACGCCGGTCGAGTGCCGCGGCGGCGTGCCGTTCCCCACGATCGGCGAGCTTCCCTACCTGCTCACGCTGCCGGGATACGGCTTCTACTGGCTGTCGCTGCGGCGATCGTCCTGATCCGCCCGCCCCGCCCCCGGGTCGTCACCGGCCCCGGGGGGCGGGCGCCGGCGTGCCGGCGGCAGACTTGACGCCGTCTTGGGCCACCCCTTCCGCCCGGCCTGCCTACCGTGAGCGGTAGACGGGCGCACTGCTCGCACCGGCGAGAGGGGGAACCTCATGTTCCGGCACGCATACCCGGCCCTGGCCGCCGCGTTGGTCGCGGGCGTCTCCGGGATCGCCTCGGCGCAGGCTCCCACGGCGCCACGCGACGTCGACGCCACCGCGACCCTCACGAACGCCCAGGGCCAGAACGTCGGGACGGTCAGCGTGGAGAGCGACGAGAACGGCGGCACCGAGGTGAAGATCAGGACCACCGGCCTGCCGCCCGGGTTCCACGGCGTGCACATCCACGAGAAAGGCGTGTGCGACCCGAACTCGATCGACCCGGCGACCCGCAGCCCCTTCCACAGCGCGGGCCCGCATCTGGGCTCGGGCTCGCACCCCGGGCACATCGGGGATCTGCCCGATCTCCTGGTCCGCGGCGACGGCGTGGGCCGGCTCTCCTTCGTGACCGACCGGTTCAGGGTGGAAGACCTCCTGAGCGGCGACGGCAGCTCGGTCGTCGTCCATGCCAAACCGGACAACCAGGCCAACGTCCCCGACCGCTACAGCCGTTCCGGGGCGGCCGGGCCCGACGCCGAGACGCTCAAGGCCGGCGACTCGGGCGGCCGGATCGCCTGCGGCGTCCTCAGGAGGGACTACTGACGAGGCCACCCGTCCGCGACTGTCGCACAGGCGCCGGATCGGACGCTCTGCCGCGGGCCGTGCCGGAGCCGGGCGACGACGGCCGGCCGCCCGGTGGTCGTCGCCCGGCGGGAAGATCCACGCGTACGCACCGGGGCCGCCCACGCGGTGGTCGCCGCCCGGCAGGAAGGTCGGCGCCGCACGCGCCGGGGCCGGCCGCCCACGCGGTGGTCGTCACCCGGCGAGGTGATCCGCCCGTACGCGCCGGGCCGGCCACCCGCCCGGCCTGGCCCCAGTGCGGATCTAGCTGCCGGACGGCGCGGGCCAGGGCGGAGTGAGGTCGCCCAGCACGTCCTCGTAGTCGGTCAGCCAGGCCCCGAACGCCACCAGGGCGCGCAGCCAGAACCGCGAGTTCCACGACCCGAAGGCGGTCAGCGCGTCCGGGCCGCCCTCGATCACCTCCAGCATCTGGGGCGACATCAGCCCGGGGATCCGCGCGGCCTTGACCAGCATGCGGTGGTTCCACTCGCGGGCGATCGGCCCGTTGGAACGCAGCGGCACCCGGCGGTTCGGCAGCAGCGGGGTGTTGGTCGAGGGCAGTGCGGCCACCCGGGGGTTGGCGGCCCGCAGGACCTCCCGGTAGAACTTCCCGCCCTCCTTGCGGGCGACCGGCACCGACAGCGCGGCGTCGAAGAACTCCGGGTGCAGGAACGGGAACACCGGGGTCGCCTCGGGACCGACGAGGTTGACGGGCGACCGGGCGATGCCCCGCACGGTCCGGGTGTGCAGCACGCTCAACGGCAGCTCCGCCCGGTGCCCGTGCAGCATGGAGGTCGCCCGGGTGAACACCGCACGGACCCGGTCGTCCATCCACGCGGCGGCGGCCTCGCCGAGCACGGGGATGTGCGCCTCGCCGGTCGCCAGCGCCTTCAGCAGCGCCTCGCGGCGGGACGCGCCGGTCCCCGCGCCGACGGCGTCCGCCGTGATCAGGAAGTTCTTCATCAGCGGGCCGCCGGCCAGGCCGTCCACCAGCGCCCGGCCCGCGCGGTGGACCTCCCGGGCGAAGGGGGAGTACCACGCGTGGTGGCTGGTCAGGAACTCCAGGCGCCGGGCCGCCCACAGCGCCTCCCGGGGGTAGGCGGCCGGGTCCTGCGGCATGATCCGATGCGGGACGCCCAGCTCACGGGTGATGTAGCGGGCGAAGTCGATGTCGTTGTCCAGGCCGTCGTCGGGGCTGGTGGTCCACGACTCGACGTCCATCTTCCTGGCCACCGCCACGCTGGCCAGCAGCCGCGAGTCGTAGCCGCCGCTCACCGGCACGAGCACCCGCTCGTACGGCTTGAGCGCGTCGTGCAGCAGCGCGACCAGGTCGCCGCCGGTCACGCCCCGGTCCACCGGCTCCTCCCGCACCCAGCGCGGGGCCCGCCGGTCGACGCGCAGCCTGCGCTCGCGCCGCGACCAGGTCAGCGCGGTCGCGCCGGGCAGGCGCCGGATCTGGCGGTACGGCGTGTCCTCCAGCAGCGGGTAGGTGAGCGTGAGGATCGCCGCCCACGCCTCCCAGTTCACCTCGTACGGCCGCCGGGCCAGCGCGAGGAGCGGCTCGATGAGCGAGGAGAAGTAGACCGCGTCGCCGTCCTGGAGGTAGTAGACGTCGACCAGGCCGAGACCACCCGTGTGCAGGCTCACCGTGCCGGGCTCGTCCACCAGGCCCGGGGTCTCGTACGTCTCCGCGACCCGCAGCCACGCGTTGGCCCGGGGCTCGCCCCCGGTGTCCGGCCGCCGGCCGCCCCACGCGTACGCGCTCGTCCGCGCTCCCGTGGCGTACGGCGTCAGAGGAGCCGACGCGAGCAGCGCGGCCTCCGGGGCGGTGTGCACGGCCTGCACGTCCGGCCCCGACCGCGCCAGCAGGTCGAGCGTGGCCTGATCGAAGGGCCCCACGGCCCCGCAGACGTACGGCCTGGCCATGAAACGCGGCCACTCACCCTTGCGCACGGTTTGCCCTCCCTTGAACCCCAGCCGAGTCTACGGACCCCGGACCGGCCGGGAGACCGGGTCGGCGCCGCGGCGGCCGGCGTGAGCAACGTGACATCGGGCCCGCCGAGGCCGTCACTCGCCGCCCCCGGGCTTCAGGACCGGCCCTCACACCTGCCACAGCGCGCCGACCGGCATGGCGCGCATTCGCGGGCCGAACGGAAGAGTCTGCGCGCCGGTGTAGAACACGACACCGGCCACGAAGTCGTCGCCGAGGCGGTCGGCGAGGTGACGCAGGCCGCGGAAGTCGTCGGCGCGGACCGTGGAGGACGCCTTGACCTCGATGCCGACGACGCGGCCCTGTCGGTTCTCCAGCACCGCGTCGACCTCGACCTTGTCCTTCGTCCGGTAGTGGAAGAGATCCACGCGCTCGTCCGACCAGGTGAGCTGGCGGGCGAGCTCCATGAGGACGAAGCCCTCCAGCAACGGTCCGAACCACCCCTCGGGCCGCACCAGGCTCCTGGCGTCGGCGCCCAGCAGGTTGGCGGCCACGCCCGAGTCGACGAAGGCCACCTTGGGCGTGCCGACCGCGCGGTTGCTGAGGTTGCGCGACCAGGCGGGAATGCGTTTGATCAGGAAGACCTCTTCAAGCAGGCCCAGGTAGCGGTTGACGGTGCTGCCGGACAACCCGATGTCCGATCCGAGCGCGGCGGCGACGAGCAACTGTCCCGACCGGGCGGCCACCGACCGCACCAGGGCGCGCATCTCGGCCATTCGCTCGATCTCGGACAACTGGCTCACGTCCCGTGCGATCAGATCGGCGACGTACGAGTCGAAGAAGCGCTCGCGTCTGCGCGGGTTCGTCCGCGCCACAGCCTCGGGAAACCCTCCGCGGACTACTCGTTCCGCGTAGTCGGCCCGCGACAACGAGGACGTGTGATGGAGGTCCGCACCCTCGGCGAAGATCGCGTCGACGAACCTGTCCGGGGTGTCGTCGATCTCTCCTTGCGAGAACGGCCACAGCTCGATCGTCTCCATCCGTCCCGGCAGCGCGTCGGGCAGGGCCCGCAGCCCGAGCACCCGCGCGGATCCGGTGAGCAGGAACCGTCCCGGCCGGGGGTCGCTGTCCACCTGTTCCTTGATGGACAGCATGAGTTCGGGCACGCGCTGAATCTCGTCGATCACCATCAGGTCGGGGAACGCCACGAAGCCCGAGGGATCCTCCTGCGCCGCCTGGCGGACGGCCGGGGTGTCCAGGTTGCGCCACTCTGCCGTCCGTTCCTTGGCGAGCAGGCGCACAAGAGTGCTCTTGCCGCACTGGCGGGCTCCGTTGATCAGCACAACGCGGGTGTCGCTCAGGGCGTCCGCGGCCGGCCTTTCCGCACGCCGTGGTACCACCCGGCCGAGCGGCGTCTGCGAGGGGCTTTTCACCAGATCAGGATGGCATACGAGGCATTCTCGTGACGCGTTGGTCGCATGATCGCTGACGATTTGGTCGCAAGTCTCGTGGTGAACTGGTCGCAGGGTGTGTGGCGATTCGGTCGCGGGTCTCGTGGTGGATCGGCCGCAGCCTCCGTGCATGAGGCGGGTCACCTGTTCGGTCGCAGGGCGCGTGGGGATTCGGCCGTACGGCGGCTGGGGCGGTGGTCGCCGGGCGAGGGGAACGCTGAGGCGGGCGAGGTCGTCGCTCCGGCTGAGAGTGAGCGTTGTGTTCTGCGAATATTGTGACTCTGGTCCTGAAGGTCTACCGCGGAGTCACCCCCTATGAGCGAGGTAAGCGAGCCGGAAGCCGTACAGCCCGGGTGGAGCGACCCGGCGGCGCTGCGGCAGGCGCTGGCGGAGGCGGTGGAGCAGGCGTCCGGCGCGGCGGAGCTGGCCCGGCTGATCGACGACTACCAGCGGCGGCTGGAGGAGGTGGCGCGCTCGGAGGCCGAGGCCCTGACCAAGATGCGCGAGGCCGAGGCGCGGCTGAAGACGGTCGAACGGCAGAAAGCGCAGCTCGCCAAGCAGCTCGCGGAGCAGAAGTACCAGACCGCCGTCGCCAACTGGAAGCTCGCCTCGCTGCAGGAGAGCCGCTGGAGCAAGCTCGGCACCGCGATCCACAGCAAGAACCCCGGCACGGTGGCCAGGACGCTCAAGGCGCCGGTCAAGAAGCCCCCCGCGCCCAAGCGCTCGGACTTCAAGCCGGAGATCCCCGCGGTCCCCGAGGTGAAGGCGGCCCCCGCCGCGCCCGAGCCGAAACACCCGCAGGTCTCCGCGCCGCTCGCCGAGTTCTTCGTGGTCCCCAAGGGCCCGACGGCCCGGCCGTACATGACGGTCGCGGCGATCGTGGACCGGCAGACCGAGGCGCTGCTGCGGTACGAATGGCGGCTGGTGACCAACTTCGGCCCGGACAACTGGGAGGCCATGCTCGACCAGCAGCAGCCGCACGTGCTGTTCGTCGAGTCCGTACGGCCCGGCCCCCGGCAGGGCAACGGCGGGCGCTGGCTCGAGGCGCTGGCCGGGGAGACGCGCGCGCTGCGCGACCTGGTGGCGGCCTGCCGCAAGCGAGGTGTCAAGACGGTCTTCTGGCACTCCGGCGGCGCGGTGTCGCGGGCGGTTCCGGCGGCGGAGCACTTCGAGTATGTGCTGACCACCACCGAGGCCCGGGCCCGCGAGTGGCGCTCGGCGCTGCGCCACGACCGGGTCGGCGTGCTCCCGCACGCGATCCAGCCCCGCGTGCACAACCCCATCCCGGCGGAGGGCGGCAGGACCGGGGAGATCGTCACCCTCGGCACGGTCACCCCTCCGGCCGCGGGCGCGGACTGGAAGCCGCTGGCCGGGCAGGGCGACGACGCGACGAGCTACGACGACGTGCTGACGGCCTACCGGCGGCCGGCCCTGGTGATCGCGGGCGCCGACGCCGAGCCGAGGGTGATAGGAGAGGTCGCGGCCTGCGGCACCCCGGTGCTCCAGGTGCGGGCCGGGGCCAAGGGCGAGGAGATCCTCGCCGCCGCCGAGATCCTCATGGGCGACGCCGGGCGGCTGGACCGGGAGGCCCACCTCGCCTGGCGGGCCCGCACCAGCGTCACCCCGCTGCTCGACCCGATCCTCGACACCCTCGGCGTGCCGAGCGTACGCGGCAGCGGCGTGATCACGGCGATCAGCGCCGTCGCCGACGCGGCCGAGCTCGACCGCCTGCTCGCCCAGGTGACCCGGCAGGTCGAGCGGCCCGGCCAGATCGTGGTCGTCGCGGACGGCCTGGACGCGGGCCTGGTGGACAAGACGGTCCGCCAGGCGTGCCCGGACCTCGACGTCGTGGTCCGCGCCACGCAGGAGCCGATCACGCGGGGCGCCGCCCTCGACCGCGCGGTCAGGCTCGCCGACGGCGACTACGTGGCCGTGCTCGACCCCAGAGACCTGTACGGCGAGCACTACCTGGCCGACCTCGTCCGCCACTTCGCCTCCACCGACGCCGAGGTGCTGGGGAAGGCGTCGTTCTACGCCCACCTGCCGGGGACCGGCGCGACGCTGCTGCGCCAGCCGGGGGCCGAGCATCGCTTCCTGCCCGAGGTGGCGGGCGGCACCGTCCTGGCCCGCCGCCAGACCCTCACCGGCCTCGGCTTCGCCGACGTCTCCGAGGAGTGGGGCGAGATCCTCATGCGGCAGTGCCGTACGGACGGGGTGCGGGTCTACTCGGCCGACCGCTACTCCTACGTCTGCGTCCGCGAATCGGCCGAGGGCTCGCTGCTCGGCTCGGCGCGCCTGGAGGGGTACGTCCCTGCCGAACCCCTGGCGCTGCTCTGACCCCTCGTGGCGCGGCCGGGCACGGCTCTGCTCCGGAGACGGCGGCCGAGGAGAAGCGCCACCGCCGTCGGCAAGGCGCATCCATGCCGGGCTAGATTGGCCGTGATGACCACCACAGCTCTCCCGGCCGGCCGCCACCCGCTGCGGGAGCGCGGAAAGCCTCGCACTCGCCGGGCGCGTGCCGTCGCGGCCCGGTACGGCACGCCGCGGGCCCGGGCGTCGGCGCCGGGCGAGCGCACGCCCGCGCGTTCGCGGGAGGCGTCCGCCGCGATCCCCGGGTGCCGCACGCCGGCCGTCGCGTCCGGGGACGGTCCGGCCGCGGCATGATCATGGAGGCGCTGCGCGACGTGCTCGGCGCGCCGCCCCTGCCGCGGGGACCGTGGCGGCGGGAGGCGCGGTTCGTCTCCACGGCGGCGCTGCGCGGGACGGCGCGGCCCGCGGCCGAGGCGGCGGAGCGGCTGGCCGTACGGCTGCGCGCGCTGCCCGGGGTGCGGCGCGTGACCGTCCAGCCGAACGGCTTCCTCGTCATCGAGATCGCCACGCCGGGGGACGTCGTCGACGACATCCTGAGCATGTGCGCCCCGGGAACCCGAGGAGCCGGGGACGCCGGGCCGTCCACACAGGCCGGGCGACCGCCGCGGGGAGCGGGCCGGGAGCGTGACGAGGCGGGCGGCGGGCCGACGGCTGGTGCGAGCGCGACTCGGGTGCCGCGCGGGGTGCGTGCCGGGGTGGGCGACGGCGGGCCGCCGGGGGAGCCCGGGGATATAACGCCGGGCGAGCCCGGGGACGGCAAGGTGGGGCCGTGGCCGGATTTCCCGCGCACCTGGGACAACCCCGGGTTCGCCGTGCGCTACGCGTACGTGCGGGCGGGAGCCGTGCGACGCTGGGCGCGCGACCTCGGCGTGCCGGGCGGTGCGGCGGCACGGTCCGAGCTTCTCGACGGCCCGTTCGACCGGGACGTGCTGCGGGTGCTGGCCGAACTGCCGAGCAGGAGGGAGAGCCGCGACCCGGGATGGGCGGCGTACCTCGAACGGCTGGCCGAGGCTTATCACACCGCGGTCGAGCACGCGTCGCCGATCCCCAAGGGAGACGAGCCCCCGTCGGAAGTCCACGCGGCCCGGGTGCGGATGGGGGAGGCGGTGCGCCGGGTGCTCGCCGAAGGGCTCGCGGACCTCGGCGTCGAGCCGCCCGGCAAAATCTGAACAAAACCCCCAGTCGGATGGAAGTGCTGTCGCCGACGACCTGCCGATCCGAATATCTTCCACCCGGCCCGTCTCGCAGGGTGAACAGCGGGCGCGAGTGAATCGCCGGGTCGGCTAGCCTCGTTCGGGTGAGTCGATTCGCCCACCCAGCAGGCGACCTGCATGCCGCCTCAAGCATCGTCGCCGTGACCGCCGGACTGCCCGAGGAGCGTCCGCCGCACGTCCCCGCCGACCTCAACGCGCTCGAACCGGCCATCTGGCCGCGAACGTCCGGGCGGGCCGACGGCGCCGTCACGATCGGCGGAATCGACGTGCGCGACCTGGCCAAGGAGTTCGGCACGCCACTTTACGTCATCGACGAGGAGGACTTCCGGTCACGCTGTCGTGAATACCGGCAGGCCTTCCACGACGGCGAGGTGCACTACGCCGCCAAGGCGTTCCTGTGCCGTGAGGTCGCCCGCTGGATCGACCAGGAGGGCCTCGGCCTCGACGTGTGCAGCGCCGGTGAGCTCGCCGTGGCGCTCAGCGTGGGCTTCCCGCCCGAGCGGATCACGATGCACGGCAACAACAAGTCGCTCGCCGAGCTGGAGAAGGCCGTCCAGGTCGGCGTGGGCCACATCGTGATCGACTCGTACGAGGAGATCGCCCGCCTCGGCTTCCTCGCCGACAAGCACGGCGTGCGGCCGAAGGTGATGATCCGGGTGACCGTGGGCGTCGAGGCGCACACCCACGAGTTCATCGCCACCGCTCACGACGACCAGAAGTTCGGCCTGTCGCTGGGCAGCGGCGCCGCCGCCGAGGCGGTGCGGCGCATCCTCGCGCTGCCGCAGCTCGAACTGGTCGGCCTGCACTCCCACATCGGATCGCAGATCACCGACACAGGAGGCTTCGAGGTCGCGGCCAACCGCCTGGCCCGGCTGCTGGTCGAGATCAAGGAGGAGCACGGCGTCGTGCTCCCCGAGCTGGACCTCGGCGGCGGATACGGCATCCCGTACGTCGTGGGCGACGAGTCCGTGGACGTCAAGGTCATCGCGGACAGCCTGCGGGAGATCGTCACGAAGGTGTGCGAGACGGCGGGTCTGCCCGTGCCGCGCCTCACGGTCGAGCCGGGCCGCTCGATCGCCGGCGTGGCGGGCGTGACCCTGTACGAGGCCGGCACGGTCAAGGACGTGGAGGGCCTGCGCACGTACGTGAGCGTGGACGGCGGCATGAGCGACAACATCCGCACCGCGCTGTACGGCGCCGAGTACACGGCCGTGCTCGCCTCCCGCGTGAGCCAGGCGGCGCCGATGCTGTCGCGCCTGGTCGGCAAGCACTGCGAGAGCGGTGACATGGTCGTGCGCGACCTGTATCTGCCGGGCGACCTGGCCCCCGGCGACCTGATCGCCGTCGCCGGCACCGGCGCCTACTGCCGGTCGCTGGCCAACAACTACAACTATCTGCCCAAGCCCGCCGTCGTCGCGGTGTCCAACGGCCAGGCGCGGGTCATCATCCGCAGAGAGACCGAGGACGACCTGCTCAGGGGGCAGCTGTGAGCGCCCGTCCCGGGCAGTCCGGCGGCGAAGCGAGGAGGGGTTGTGAGTAAAGCCAAACCGGCGCTCAGGATCGCGCTGCTGGGCTGCGGTGTCGTGGGGTCCCAGGTCGTGCGCCTGCTCCGCGAGCAGGCCGACGACCTGGCCGCGCGGGTCGGCGCGCCGCTGGAGCTGGCCGGCGTCGCCGTACGCAGGCTGGGGCGCAAGCGGGACACCGACGTGGACCCCGCGCTGCTCACCACCGACGCGGAGTCCCTGGTCACCCGGGACGACGTGGACATCGTCGTCGAGGTGATCGGCGGCATCGAGCCCGCAAGGTCGCTGATCCTCGCCGCGATGGCGCACGGCAAGTCCGTGGTGAGCGCCAACAAGGCGCTGCTGGCCGAGGACGGCGCGACGATCCACCGGGCCGCCCGTGAGAACGGCGCCGACCTCTACTTCGAGGCGAGCGTCGCCGGGGCCATCCCGCTGCTGCGCCCGCTGCGCGAGTCGCTCGCCGGCGACCGGGTGCGCCGCGTGCTCGGCATCGTCAACGGCACCACCAACTACATCCTGGACAAGATGGACTCCACCGGCGCGTCGTTCAACGACGCCCTGGAGGAGGCCCAGGCGCTCGGGTACGCCGAGGCCGACCCGACGGCCGACGTCGAGGGCTTCGACGCCGCGGCCAAGGCGGCGATCCTGGCCGGCATCGCCTTCCACAGCCGGGTGACCGCCGCCGACGTGCACCGCGAGGGCATCACGGAGATCACCGCCGCCGACGTGGCCTCGGCCAAGGGCATGGGGTACGTCATCAAGCTGCTGGCGATCTGCGCCCGCTCCGACGACGGCCGGTCGATCGGCGTCCGCGTGCATCCCGCCATGATCCCCAGGACGCACCCCCTGGCCGGGGTGCGCGAGGCGTACAACGCCGTCTTCGTGGAGGCCGAGTCGGCCGGGCGGCTGATGTTCTACGGCGCGGGCGCGGGCGGCGCGCCGACCGCCAGCGCGGTGCTCGGCGACATCGTCGCCGTGGCGCGCAACCGCCTCGCCGGCACCCGCGGGCCGGAGGAGTCGACGTACGCCGACCTCAAGGTCCACCCGATGGGCGACAGCATCACCCGCTACCACGTGTCGCTGGACGTCGCGGACAAGCCCGGTGTGCTCGCCCGGGTGGCCGAGATCTTCGCCAGGCACGACGTGTCGATCCAGACGGTGCGGCAGGAGGGGCGGGGCGACGACGCCCAGCTCGTGCTGGTGACCCACCGGGCCAGCGACGCCGCCCTGTCGGGCACGATCAAGGACCTGCGCGAGCTGAACATCGTCCGCGCCGTCGCCAGTGTCATGCGGGTCGAGGGCGACGACGCTCCCTGAGCACTCCCCGACGGGCCCCGACGCTCCCCGACGGACTCGATGTCGTACGGGCGGCGGGGCCTTTCGGCTGACTCGCCGTCCCTGACGGGGCGAGGAGGGCTCCCACTGCCTGCCTCCGGACGCCGGTCGCTTCCCGGCAAGGCGCGACCGGCGTCCGAGGCCCGCTTGACCTCGATCGAGGCCGATCCCGCCCACCGGCCATCCCGCCCCGCCGGCCATCCTGTCCCGCCGGCCATCCCGCCTCACCGGCCATCCCGCCCCGCCGGCCATGCCTCCCCGCCTCCGGAACGGCCTCGGCGCGGCGGGGTGGTGCCCGTGGCGGCTCCGGCGCGGCGGGCGAGGGCGGCCCGGCGCCTCGCCACGCCGCGGCACGCTCCCGCCGCGGCACGCTCCCGCCGCGGCACGCTCTCGCCACGCCGCGGCACGCTCCCGACGCGACCCGGCCGGCTCCCTCGTCGCGAAGCCGCTGATCGCCGTGCCGAGCGCCGCCAGGTCAGGCCGGGGAGCCGGGCGGAGGACGGAGGCGAGTGCGGAGCCTCCGCCAAGATCTCGTACGGTGGAACCCGGCATGTCCGGAAGGGATGCCTTCACGAGACCGGCGCGGCGACGACGTGATCGCACGACAAGCCCGCCGATGTCCTGGTTCGACCTGAACGAGCATTTCTGTGGGGGGAAGTGTGGCTGCGGGCGAGGCGCTCCTGACGTCCCACCGGAGCGTCGGCGCGGACGAGGGAGGACGGCCCCCGAGGAGGGCGGAGCGGGCCGGGTGGACGCGCTGGACACCGCTCATCGCGGGCGTCGTGACCACCCTTGTGGCCGTCTCCGGCACGACCGCGTCGCTGTCGGGCGACGAGGTGGCGACCTACAGCGCGGCGGTGGCCAGGCCGCTCGGCGGGCTGTGGGAGCTCGTGCGGCACATCGACGGCCACTTCCTGCCCTACTACCTGCTCGTCCACGTCTGGTCCTCGCTGGGGGAGGCGGAGTGGTGGCTGCGCCTGCCCTCGGCCCTGGCGGCCGGTGTGGCGGCGGGCTTCCTGACCGACCTCGGCCGCAGGCTGGCCGGTCCGCGCGCCGGCGTGTCGGCCGCGGCGCTGTTCGCCGTCCTGCCGTCGGTGTCCTACCACGGCGCGAACGCCCGGCCGTACGCGTTCGCGGCCGCCGCGGCCGTCGTCTCGGCGTGGACGCTGCACCGGGTGGCCGAGGCGCCCACCGGCTCCCGGACCCGCTGGTACGGCGCGTCGGTGGCGCTCCTCGGCTGCACCCACCTGTTCTCGGTGCTGGTGCTCCCGGCGCAGTTCCTGGCCGCCCTGCTCGCCCTGCCCCGCCGTACGTTCCTGACCAGGATCGTCCCGGCGACGGCGGCGGGGTGCGTCCCCCTGGTGGTGCTCGCCCTGGTGGGCTGGGGCGAGCGCCACGCGATCAGCTGGATCGAGCCGCACGGCCCCGACGTGCTGCTGAAGTTTCCCAAGCACGCGGCGGGCTCCGACCTCGCCGGGCCGCCGCTGTTCGCCCTCGCCGTCGTCGGGGTGGTGATCCTGCTGCGCAGGTCGGTCCCCTGGGGCGTGCTCGCCGGCGGGTGGCTCGTCTTTCCTCCGGTGCTGCTGCTCGCGGTCGACGCGCTGGTGACCCCGGCGTACGTGGACCGCTACGTGTTCGTCACGGCGCCCGCCCTGGCGCTGGCGGGAGGCGTGGCCCTGGCCTCAGTCCGCCTATCCGCCCTCCCCGCCGCGCTGGTCACCGCGGCCGCCGTGCTCGCCGCCGCGGTCCTGGGGCTGCCCGCGCAGGCCGACTACCGCAAGCAGAACGGCCACTACGAGGACTTCCCCGGCGCCGTCGCCGTGATCCAGGCGCGGCAGCGCCCCGGGGACGCCATCGTGTACGGCCAGAGCCGGCTGCGCACGGGATTCGTCTACTACGGGCGCGACGCGCTCCCCGAGGACGTGCTTTTCAAGGAGCGGGGCCCGGCCTTCGAGTATGTGGAGCGCTCCGACCTCGCCGAGGCCCTGGCCGGGCGCCGCCGGGTCTGGGTGGTCTGGCGGGGGACGAAACAAGACGGCCTGAAGGGCGACAAAATCCGCAGAGTGGCCGCCGTACGCGCGGCCGGATACCGCCTGGCGACGGCGTGGCACTCCGCGGAGCTGCCGGGGCTGACGGTCGCCCTGTTCCAACGCGTGCGCGCCAAGGGCTGAGCGCCGGCCTTTGGATCGTTTCATCACGGTTGGACATCAGGTGACAGAAGAGTTGCCGGGTGTGAGTAAAGTTTCCGTCCATGCGACTTACGGTGAAGAGACTCCTGCCGGCCTGTCTCGTCGCCGCGACGTCGATCGCGGGACTCCAGCTCCCGGCCGCGGCGACGGCCGGCCCGGCCGCACCCGCGCGAGCGGGCGCGAGCGCCGCCGCGCAGGCGGCGGTCCCCGCGCACACGGCCCGGCGCGAAGCGCGGGCCGCCCGGGTGCCGACCGTGGTGCTCACCTTCGACGACGGCACCTCCGACCATCTCGCCGTCGCCAAGATGCTGAGCAGGCGCGGCCTGAAGGGCACCTTCTACGTCAGCAGCGCCCGGCTCGGCACCCGCGGCTTCCTGAGCGTCTCCGCGCTGCGGGCCATCGCCAAGGCGGGCCACGAGATCGGCGGCCACACCCTTCACCATGAGCATCTGACGGAGCTGCCCGACTCCGCGCAGCAGGCGGAGATCTGCGACGACAGGCGGGCGCTGCTGAAGATGGGCTTCGCGGTGCGCTCGTTCGCCTATCCGTTCGGCGACTTCGACGAGACGAGCCGGGAGCTCGCGATGCAGTGCGGCTACACGACCGCGCGCGGCATCAACGGACTGCACCGGCCCGACAGCTGCCGCTCCTGCCCGGTCGTGGAGAAGATCCCGCCCGCGGATCTCGCCGGGGTGCGCGCCACGAGCCAGACCGGGCTGCCGCGTACGGCCCGCGTTCTGCGGGAGTTCGTCACCCGGGCCCAGCAGGAGGGCCGTCCCGGCATGGTGATCTTCGTCTTCCACGAGATCAAGAACGACCCGCGGGACAGGTACGCGACGGCGCCCAAGGAGTTCGCCGCCTTCCTGAACTGGGTGGCGGCGCAGAAGAAGGCCAAGCGCATCGACGTGCGGACGCTGGGCGACGTCGTCGGCGGGCGCGTGTGGCCCGTCCCGGAGCACATGTGATCACCATGCGCGGAGGTCACAGGGATTCACAAGGTTCGGCTGATACAAGTTCATCTGGCCTGTAAGAGACGCGCGGGAGGAACACCGTGACGGTGACGACCGGCATGTGCTCGCCGTACGGTTTCACGCGCCGCCCCACGGAGGAGACCGCCACCCTGTCGTGGAGCGACGGCAGGTGGACGACGGGAGACCGGCCGCTGGCCGTCCAACCGGAGCCCGCCGACGTCGCGCCGCTGCGCCCGCTGCGCGGGCTGCGGGTGGAGTGGCCGGCGGAGCCCGCCCCCGAGGCCCTGGACGCGGTCGTCGGCCTGGCCGCCGCGGGGGTTCCGCTCACCTGCGAAGATCCGCCGGGGTGGGTGCGCGAGGCCGATCCCGTCCTCGCCGGCCTGGCCGCGGCCTGGACACCGCAGGCCGACGACGGCCGGCCCGATTCGGTCGCCGACCTGCGCAGGGAAGAGCACAGCGTGCGCCTGCGCAGGCACGCGCTGCGGGCCAGGGGCGTCGGCACCCGCTTCGCCCCGGTGACCGTCGTCATGGCCACGCGGCGGCCCCACTACGTCGGCGACGCGCTTCGGCAGCTCGCCCGGCAGCGCGGGGTGGACTTCGAGGTGATCGTCGCGCTGCACGGGTTTCCGGCGGCGCTGGTCCGGGAGGCGGTCGAGGAGTTCCCCCGCCCGATCATCGTGATCGAGGCCGAGCCGCACGCCCCGCTCGGAACCGTGCTCAACCTGGCGGCGGCGCGGGCGTCCACCGGCATCGTCGCCAAATGGGACGACGACGACTGGTACGGCCCCGAGCACCTGGCCGATCTACTGCTGGCCATGGCCTACTCCGGGGCCGAGCTGGTCGGGACCGCGCCGGAGTTCTTCTACCTGCAACCCCTCCACGCGACGATCCGCCGCGTCGACTACAGCAGCGAGGTGTGGGCCGACCATGTCGCCGGCGGCACGATCCTCGTCGGCCGCGACCTGTTCGAGCAGGTCGGCGGCTTCGGGCCGGTGAACCGCGGGGAGGACGCGCACCTTCTGCGCGCGGTCGAGGCGGCCGGCGGCCGCGTCTACCGCACGCACGGCCTGGGCTACGTCCTGCGGCGGTCGGTCAGCGCCGATCACACCTGGAACCTTCCCCTCGCCCACTTCCTGCGAGTCGCGTCGAACCAGTGGCGCGGTTTCCGCCCGAGTGTGATTTTGGAAGCAGCATGACGCCACGCATCAGGGGAAACGACTACACCGTCCTCCGGCCGCCCGCCCTCGGGTCGCCGTGGACGCCGCACCTGCGGGTCAGCGTGGTCATCCCCGCGTACGGCGATCAGGCCAAGCTCGACCTCACCCTCGCCGGGCTGTCCAGGCAGACGTACCCGGCCGACCTGCTCGAAGTGATCGTGGTCGACAACGGCAGCGAGCCGCCGCTGCGCCTGCCGGAGATCCGGCCCCGCGACACGCGGCTGCTGGTCTGCGCGACACCCGGACGGGCCAGGGCGCGCAACACCGGGCTGGCCGCCGCGACCGGCGACGTCATCCACTGGATGGACTCCGACGTCGTGCCGGAGCCGGAGGAGGTGGAGGCGCACATGCGCTGGCACCACCTCGCGCCCTACCTGTCGGTCACCTCCTACCTCCGCTTCACCACCGCCTCGCTGCCCGCCCCCGCGGAGGTCGCCGGCGCCGACGACCTGGCGAAGCTCTTCGAGCCCGCCGAGCCGCACGCCTGGATCGAGGACCTGGTGGAGCGGTCGCAGGGGCTGACCCGCTCGCCGCGGCCGTTCAGCATCCACATCGGCGGCGCGTCGTCGGTCTCCGCCCGGCTGTTCGAGCGGGCCGGGCCGATGGACCCCGAGATGATCCTCGGCCAGGACACCGAGATGGGCTACCGGCTCGCGCAGGCGGGAGCGGTGTTCATCCCCGACCCGCAGGCCAGGGCCTACCACCTCGGCCCCTCCATGCGCATGCGCGACAGCGCGCGGATCAACCGGGTCAGCCACGCGCTGGTGAGCAACCGCGTCCCCGGCTACCGGTGGCTGCGCACCCATCCCTCCCGTCAGTGGAAGGTCCCGCAGGTCGAGGTCCTCGTGGACGCCACCGCGGCGCCGTACGACGACGTCAGGGCCACCGTGGACGGCGCGCTGGCCGGCACGGCGACCGACCTCGCCGTCGTGCTGACGGGCCCGTGGGACGATCTCGCCCCCGAGCAGCGCGCGCCGCTCGACGACCCGTGCCTCGACCTCGTGCTGCTGCGCGCCCACTTCGCCCACGAGGGCCGCGTACGGCTCGCCACCGCGGAGTCCGACACCTTCTCGCCCTACCGCCTGCGTCTGCCGCCCGGCTGGGTGCCGGGGGAGGACACCATCGGCGAGCTGCTCGCGATGGCGGACGAGCGAAAGCTCGGGCTGGTGAGCGTGCTGCTGGCCGAGGACGCCGAGGGCGTCACCGCCGCCCGCCTGGAGCGCACCGAGGCGTTCTCCCGGGCCGCCCTCGTCGCCGAGGAGGGCGAGGACCCCGACGACCTCGTGGACGAGATGTTCGGCACCTACTGGGTGGACGGCGAGACCTGCGGCTTCAAGGCCGCCGGGCGGGCCCCCGCGTACCTGAACCCCCGCGCCGCCTACCAGGCCAGGGTGCAGGCGCAGGCCGAGGTCGAACGGCTGACCAAGGAGGTCGAGCGGCTGCGCGGCCAGGTGGCGAAATGGCGCGGCGAAGCGTCGAAGTGGCGCAAGTCCGCCGTCGAGTTCCGCCGGGAGATCGGCACCCTGCGGCGGCAGGTCTCGACGCTGCGCGGCCAGGTCTCGGCGCTGCGCCACGCCCAGGGCCTGCGCGGCATCGCCCGCGGCCTCACCCGTCCCTTCACGTTCAAGAAGTCCTGACCACCCCGCCCCCGCGTCGTTCTGCCCGGGGACGCCCGCACCTGCGGGCGGTCAGGAGCGGCGGAACAGGCCGCGGCGGCGCCGCGGGGCGGGCTCCGGCTGCGCGACGGGCGCCGGTTTCCCGGCGGTCCGCGTGGCCGCCGTCGTGGGCGTGGCCCGCGGTGCGGCGGCCGTCGCCGGTTTCGCCGGAGCCTGCGGGGCCTTGTCGAACTCGCTCGCCGCGGCACGCCGTACGCCGTGAGTCTGGGCGATCACCTCGGCCCGGTCCTCGCCCGGCGTGGCGAGGCGGCGGGCGCGTGCGACGGCCTCGGTGCGCTCCAGGGTGGCCGTCTGCCCGCCGGGAAGATCCAGGATCAGCAGGCCGATCCGCTCCTCCAGCATCGCCTTGACCGCCCGTTCGAGCAGCGCGGGGGCGGGCGGGGCGTCGACGGGCGCCGTGTAGCGGAACGGGACGGGCGCGGCGGTCGGCGCCGCCCGCTCCGCGAACCGCACCCGCGCGTCGTGCCCGAACGCCGCCCTGACCAGGGCAAGGTCGAACGCCTCGGTCCCCGGCGCCCAGCGGCGCCCGCCGTCGAGCGCGCCCCAGGGGCCGACCAGCGTCACCGCGACGTCCGCGAGCGTGCCGCGCAGCACCGCGTCGACCGCCGCCGTGATCCGCCGCTCGTCCGCCCCCGTCACGTCGAAGACGACCTCCACGTACGGCACGAGCCAGCGCCGGCCGGGCTCTTTGCGCAGGTCGCGGCGGAGCGGGACCCGGTGCGCCAGATGGGCCTCGACGAGCCGGACGATCGACTTGCCGTGCTCGCCCCGCTGCGCGGGCAGGCCGAGATGCACGGCGCGCGCCTCCACGTCGGGAACGAACACCGCCCCCGCCTGGGCGAGCCGGTAGGCGAACTCGGTGTCCTGGCCGCGCACCACCTCGGGATCGAAGCCCCGGACCTCCTCGAGCAGGGCCCGCCGCAGGGAGACCGTCGGCCCGGTGCACACCTGGTAGGGGTTCTTGCTGGCCCGCAGGCCGTCGAGGCGGCGGATGGTCTCCTCGGTCGAGCTGGGCACCAGCGCCGCCGGGTCGAACAGGTCCTCCGGCGAGCCGTGCCGTACGGCGTCGTGGACCCGCGCGGGGGTGAGGGGCGGCTCCTCGGCGAACTTCTTGCCGCCGATGGTGACGAGGTAGTCGGTGAGGTGGTGCCAGCGGAACAGCGCCTCCAGGTGCTCCCGGCAGATCACCATGTCGGCGTCGAGGCGCTGCACGATCTCACCCTCGGCCGCCGCGATCCCGGCGTTCATCGCGTGCCCGGCGCCCCAGCCGCCGGGCGGGACGAGCACGACGCGGGTGTTGTCCGGCCGCAGGTCCGGCAGGCGCAGCGGAGGGTCGCTGCGGTCGTCCACCACGATCACTTCGATGAGATGCGCGGGATAGGTCTGCGCGGCCAGCGCGGCCAGCGTCAGGTCGAGACGGTGCTGCCCGCCGTGCGCGGGGATGACCACGCTCGCGCTGAGCGTCGGGGTCCAGCCGCCGATGGGCGGCGGCGTGAGCGGAGAGTAGTCGTTGTGGCGAATCCTCGGCCGGGGCTCCACGCCCGTCAGGTGGGCCAATCCTCGTCCTTCACAGCTATGGTCAAAGGCGTGGTCCACACTAGCGAAAGCGGCTGACGGTTCCCTAAGGTGACGCCCAATATGTCCACTTGATGGACAACGGCGTCCGCAGGTCAAACGGTTGGCCGTAGACTCGGTGACCGATACCCCTTGGTGACACGCGTGTGCGCGCGTGGGAGGAGCGACCACATGTTCAGGGCTTGGCGTGGCCTGATCGAGGAGTACCGCGACCGTCTGCCGGTCTCCGCCTCGACGCCCGTGGTGACCCTGCTCGAGGGCGGCACGCCGCTCGTTCCCGCCAAACGGGTATCCCAGATCACGGGCTGTGACGTCTATCTCAAGGTCGAGGGCCTCAACCCGACCGGCAGCTTCAAGGACCGCGGCATGACCGTGGCGATCAGCAAGGCCGTCGAGGAGGGCGCCCAGGCCGTCATCTGCGCGTCCACGGGCAACACCAGCGCCTCGGCCGCCGCCTACGCCGTACGCGCCGGGCTGACCTGCGCCGTCCTCGTGCCGCGCGGGAAGATCGCGATGGGCAAGCTGGCCCAGGCGCTGGTCCACGGCGCCAAGCTGCTCCAGGTCGAGGGCTCGTTCGACGACTGCCTGGAGATGACCAGGAAGCTCGCGGAGACCTACCCGATCGCGCTGGTCAACTCCGTCAACCCGCACCGTCTGCAGGGCCAGAAGACGGCGGCCTTCGAGATCGTGGACGCGCTCGGCGACGCGCCCGACGTCCACTGCATCCCGGTCGGCAACGCCGGCAACATCTCGGCGTACTGGATGGGCTACAAGGAGTACGCCGACGACGGCGTGGCCACCAAGCGCCCGCGCATGCTGGGATTCCAGGCGAGCGGCGCGGCGCCGCTGGTCGGGGGCAGCCCCGTGACCCACCCGCACACGATCGCCACGGCGATCAGGATCGGCAACCCCGCCTCGTGGCGGCTCGCCGTCGCCGCCCGCGACGAGTCGGGCGGCGACATCCAGGCCGTGACCGACCGCCAGATCGCCGCGGCGTACAAGCTGCTCGCGCAGGAGGAGGGCGTGTTCGTCGAGCTGGCCTCCGCCGCGAGCGTCGCCGGCCTGCTCCAGGCGCACGAGCAGGGCCTGGTCACGCCGGGGCAGCGGGTCGTGTGCACCGTGACCGGCAACGGCCTGAAGGATCCCGACTGGGCCATCTCCGGCGCGCCCGCGCCGGTGACGATCCCGATCGACGCCTACGCCGCCGCGGCCGCGCTGGGACTGGCCTGACCGGCGCTTTCCTTTCCGCCCATTCAAGGGTTCAGGTGACGAATTGACGGACAGTCAGGGCGTCGTCGTCCGCGTACCGGCGACGAGCGCCAACCTCGGTCCCGGTTTCGACAGCCTCGGCCTCGCGCTCGACCTGTACGACGAGGTCGAGGCCGCGATAGCCGAATCGCCCGGTGTGCGGATCTCCGTGGAGGGCCAGGGCGCCGGTGAGCTGGACGAGGGCGAGGGCCACCTCATCGTCAAGACCATGCGGGCGACGTTCGAGCGCATGGGGTTCGCCCAGCCGGACGGCATCGCGCTGCGCTGCCGCAACCGGATCCCGCACGCGCGGGGGCTCGGCTCGTCGTCCGCGGCGATCTGCGCCGGCATCCTCGCCGCCCGCGCCCTCGCACGCGCGCGCGGCGCGGGGGATCTGCCGGACGACGAGGTGTTCGCGCTGGCCACCGAGCTGGAAGGGCATCCCGACAACGTGGCGCCGTGCCTGGCCGGCGGTCTCACCATCGCCTGGACGGACCAGTCCGGGGTGGCGAGTATGGTGAAACTGACTCCGCACGAGGACGTCCGGCCGGTGGTGCTGATCCCGGATTTCCGGTTGTCCACGGAGGAGGCTCGAGGGCTGCTGCCGAAGGACGTTCCGCATTCCGACGCGGCGGCCAACGCGGGGCGGGCGGCTCTGCTCGTCGCGGCGCTCACGCAGAGACCCGAACCGGATCTCCTGCTCGCCGCCACCGAGGATCGCCTGCACCAGGGCTACCGCGCGCCCGCGATGCCGCGCACCGCCGAGCTGGTGCGACGGCTCCGCGAGGCCGGGGTGCCCGCCGTCGTCTCGGGGGCCGGTCCGACGGTTCTCGCGTTGATGACACGGGATACCAAGGATTTGATCGCGCCAGAAGTGGGTAATGACTGGCACATCCAGCCAATGAACGTCGACCCGCTTGGTGCGTACGTTCGGTTTCCCGAGACACGCTGATGCTTCTTCGACCTTCAGGGAATAGCTGTGCGCGCTGGTGATGTTAGGCTGATAGCCGCACCAGGTGCCCCCGTGTTGGGTGCGTGCTTGTCATTCGCACATCGCTGCACTTCGCCTCGCGTCCTTCGACGCGGGCAGGGCGATTTCCCCGAAACCGTTTCCTCCAGTCGTCACACCCTCGGGTGGTATGGCCGGAGGTGGCGTTCTCGGAGACATGCGCGTTCGGACCACCAAGACATCTGGTCGGTGGCGGCAATCCGGGGGATCGCCCCCGGGCACCTACCGCTCGCGAATCCCGAGGGTCGTCGACACATGAGATTCGCGAAGCCCGACCCGGTCTGTCCCGCCGGGTCGCATCACCGGGACGCCTGGACGCACGATTCTGGCGCCCGACCCCTGGGAAGGACCCTTAGTTGAGCGACACCACCGAACTCCTCTCCGACGGCCAGGCCGCCGGCGACACCCCCACTTCCGCCCCGGCCCGTCCGCGACGTCGCTCCGGCACCGGCCTGGCTGGCATGGTGCTCCCCGAGCTTCAGGCCCTGGCGACCAGCCTCGGCATCACGGGGACCGGACGGATGCGCAAGAGCCAGCTCATCGCGGCCATCCAGGAGAAGCAGGGCGGATCGGGAGAGGCCCCGGCCGAGCAGAAGGCCGCCGCCGAAGCTCCCGCGGTCGCCGAGCGCCCCGCCCGTGGCCGCCGGGAACGTTCCCGCGCCGCCGCCTCCGCCGCGGCGCCCGCCGCCGAGGCCGCGCCCGCCGCCGCGCCCGCGGCGGAGCCCGCCGCCGCGGCCCGTGAGGAGCAGCGCCCCGTGGCCGAGGCCGCGCCCGCCGTGGCCGCCGAGGCCGCCCAGACCAGTGCCGTCGCCGCCGAGCCGCAGGCCGAGGCCGCCCAGTCCGAGACCCGCGCCGAGCGGTCGGAGCGCGGCGAGCGCCGCGAGCGCCGCACCCGTGGTGAGCGGCGCGAGCGTGACGGCCGCGGCGACCAGCGCGCCACCGCCGCCGACGGCGGGGACGGCGGCCAGGGCCGTCGTGACCAGCAGAGCCGCGGCGACAACCGCTCTGAAGGACGCGGCGAAAGCCGTACGGACAACCGCGCCGACGGGAAGGGCGGCGAGCAGCCGAGCGAGGAGGGCCGCGGGCGCCGTGGCCGCTTCCGCGAGCGCGGCCGTCGCGGGCGTGACCGCTTCGAGGGCAACGAGCCGGTCATCAGCGAGGACGACGTCCTGATCCCGATCGCCGGCATCCTGGACATCCTCGACAACTACGCCTTCGTGCGGACCAGCGGCTACCTGCCGGGCGCGAACGACGTCTACGTCTCGCTCGCCCAGATCCGCCGCCACGGCCTGCGCAAGGGCGACGTCATCACCGGCGCCGTCCGGCAGCCGAGGGACGGCGAGCGGCGCGAGAAGTTCAACGCGCTCGTCCGCCTCGACACCGTCAACGGCATGGACCCGGAGCAGGCCCGCCAGCGGCCCGACTTCAACAAGCTCACGCCGCTCTACCCGCAGGAGCGCCTGCGCCTGGAGACCGAGCCGAACGTCCTCACCACGCGGATCATCGACCTCGTCTCGCCGATCGGCAAGGGCCAGCGCGGCCTGATCGTGTCACCGCCCAAGGCCGGCAAGACCATGGTGCTCCAGGCGATCGCCAACGCGATCACCCGCAACAACCCCGAGTGCCACCTGATGGTCGTCCTCGTGGACGAGCGTCCGGAAGAGGTCACCGACATGCAGCGGTCGGTCAAGGGCGAGGTCATCCACTCGACCTTCGACCGCCCGGCCGAGGACCACACCACCGTCGCCGAGCTCGCCATCGAGCGGGCCAAGCGGCTGGTGGAGCTGGGCCACGACGTCGTCGTCCTGCTCGACTCGATCACCCGGCTCGGGCGCGCGTACAACCTCGCGGCGCCCGCGAGCGGCCGCATCCTGTCCGGTGGTGTCGACTCGACCGCGCTCTACCCGCCGAAGCGGTTCTTCGGCGCCGCCCGCAACATCGAGAACGGCGGCTCGCTGACGATCCTCGCCACGGCCCTCGTCGAGACCGGCTCCAAGATGGACGAGGTTATCTTCGAGGAGTTCAAGGGCACCGGCAACATGGAGCTCAAGCTCAACCGGTCGCTCGCGGACAAGCGCATCTTCCCCGCGGTGGACGTGGACGCGTCCGGCACCCGCAAGGAAGAGATCCTCATGGCCAAGGAGGAGCTGTCCATCGTCTGGAAGCTCCGCCGCGTCCTCCACGCCCTCGACATGCAGCAGGCGCTGGAGCTCCTTCTCGAGAAGATGAAGGAGACCAAGTCCAACGCCGAGTTCCTGCTCCAGGTGCAGAAGACCACGGTCAGCAGCGACCGCGACTGACGCGCTTCCGACCGACGCGTTCACAACCTCGAGCGACGCCCCGGACGGCCCCGCCGCCCGGGGCGTCGGCGTTCTCCCGGCGTGGGCGCCGGTGGGCGGGTGCGGTGCGTCGGCGTTCTCGGGCGTCGGCCTTTCACCGGCGTGGGGCAGGGATCTGGCGGGTGGGTCCGGAGTGTCTGCGTCTGCGCGAGCGGCAGGGTGGTGTGCACGGCACGCCGGCCGGCCGCGACGCCCTGGGCGTGACCCGCCGGCGTCGGCGTTCTCCCGGCGTCTCGGCGACGCCTGACGGGCCGCGCCGCCATGCCGCGCCCGAGGATGGCCGAGGGGCAGCGCCCGGACACCGCCGACCGCCCGGGCGGCATCGGAGGAATAGTCCGTGGCCTGGGATGGTTGGAGGATCTGGCACACTGGTAGCCGAACCGCAGCGGTACCGGTTCCCGCGTCGCGCATCACAGTGTGCCGATGCGCGCAGGCCGTGACAGACGGAGCGACCCGGCGACCGCCCCTAGCGTTAGGACTGAGACATGAAGCCCGACATCCACCCGGAGTACGTGGTCACCCAGGTGACCTGCACCTGCGGCAACTCCTTCACCACGCGTAGCACCGCCAAGAACGGCGTCATCCACGCCGACGTCTGCTCCGCCTGCCACCCCTTCTACACGGGCAAGCAGAAGATCCTCGACACCGGTGGCCGGGTGGCGCGCTTCGAGGCGCGCTTCGGCAAGAAGGCCCAGAGCAAGTAGCTCCTCCAGGACGCCGGCTCGGGGTGCCCCTCTCGCGGGGTGTCCCCGGGTCGGCGTTCTTGGTGATTACGGCCTTTACCGAGGAGCTTGAGCAAAGGAGTGTGCGGTGAACCTCGACGAGATTCTGAGCGAGTACGCGGATCTGGAACTGCGGCTCGCCGACCCCGCCGTGCACGCAGACCAGGGCAAGGCCAGGGCGTACGGCAAGCGTTACGCGGAGCTCACCCCGATCGTCGCGACGCACCGGGAGCTCGAAGGCGTACGGCAGGACCTCGCCACCGCGCGTGAGCTGGCGGCGGAGGACCCGGCGTTCGCCGAGGAGGCGGCCGATCTGGAGAGCCGCATCCCGGTCCTGGAGGAGAAGCTCACCCGGCTTCTCGTCCCGCGCGACCCGAACGACGATAAGGACGTCATCATGGAGATCAAGGCGGGCGAGGGCGGCCAGGAGTCGGCCCTGTTCGCCGGAGACCTCCTGCGGATGTACCTCAGGTACGCGGAACGAGCCGGTTACAAGACCGAGATCATCGACGCGCAGCACTCCGACCTCGGCGGCTACAAGGACGTCACCATCGCCATCAAGGGCAAAGAGGGCGCCTGGTCGCGGCTGAAGTTCGAGGGCGGCGTGCACCGCGTCCAGCGGGTGCCGGTGACCGAGTCGCAGGGCCGCATCCACACCTCGGCCGCCGGCGTGCTCGTCTATCCCGAGGCCGAGGAGGTCGACGTCCAGATCGACCCCAACGACCTGCGCATCGACGTGTTCCGCTCCAGCGGCCCCGGCGGCCAGAGCGTCAACACGACAGACTCGGCCGTACGGATCACACACCTGCCGACCGGGGTCGTCGTCTCCTGCCAGAACGAGAAGAGCCAGCTCCAGAACAAGGAGTCGGCGCTGCGCATCCTGCGCGCCCGGCTGCTCGCGATGGCGCAGGAGGAGGCCGACGCGGCGGCGATGGCCGAGCGCAAGTCGCAGGTCCGCACGGTCGACCGCTCGGAGCGGATCCGCACCTACAACTTCCCGGAGAACCGCATCTCCGATCACCGCGTGGGATACAAGGCCTACAACCTCGACCAAGTCCTGGACGGCGATCTCGACGCGGTGATACAGGCTTTGCTCGACGCGGAACTCGCGGAGAAGCTGGCCGCTCATTCGTGAGCCCGCGGCGAGCCGAAGAAGGGACGATGGAGAAAGCGGTGATGGACGTGGGTCCTCGAACGACGTCGGGCCGCTCCGGTTGCCCGTGCGTCCACGACCGGCGACCTCCGGGCCGCACCGCGACGACCGTGCTGTAAGAGACCATGACCTTCCTGCTCGACGAAATCGCCCTCGCCACCGCCCGGCTCGCCGAGGCGGGAGTGCCGTCACCGCGAACGGACGCCGAGGAGATCGCGGCCTTTGTGCACGGCGTCCCGCGCGGCATGCTGCACACGGTCAAGGACGCCGACTTCGACGCGCGGTTCTGGGAGGGCATCGCCCGCCGCGAGGCGCGTGAGCCCCTGCAGCACATCACCGGCCGGGCCTACTTCCGCTACCTGTCCCTGGAAGTGGGCCCGGGCGTGTTCGTGCCCAGGCCGGAGACCGAGGTGGTCGCCGGCTGGGCGATCGACCGCCTGCGCGAGATGGACGTCGCCTCGCCCATCGTGGTCGACCTCGGCACCGGCTCGGGGGCCATCGCGCTGTCGATCGCGCAGGAGGTCGCTCTGGCGCAGGTGCACGCCGTCGAGATCGATCCCGTGGCGTACGGCTGGGCCAAGCGCAACATCCTCGAACACGGTCAGGGCCGCACCACCCTGCACCCGGAGGACATGGCCGACTGCCTGCCCGAGCTGAACGGCCAGGTGGATCTGGTCATCTCGAACCCGCCGTACATTCCGCCCGGGGCGATACCGCGCGACCCCGAGGTGCGCGACTACGACCCCTCGCGCGCCCTGTACGGCTCGGGGGAGGACGGGCTGGACGAGGTGAGGGCCGTCGAGCGCACCGCGCGGCGGCTGCTGCGGCCGGGCGGGTTCGCCGTGGTCGAGCATGCCGACGAGCAGGGCAACGCCGTCTACTGGCTGTTCGCCGAGGAGAAGGGCTGGCGCGACGTGCGGCTGCGCCAGGACCTGACCGGCCGGGACCGCTTCGTCACGGCCCGGCTGACCCAGGACTGACCCGAACGGCCCCGGCGGGTCGCCACGCGGCGCCCGAGCCGGGCGGGGCGCGTGGAAGGATGGCGTCGTGAGCCGACGGTTTGACTGTGCCGACCAGATTGAGCGGATGACCGGGCTGGCCGAGGCCACCTCGGCGGTGCGCCGGGGCGAGCTCGTGGTGCTGCCCACCGACACCGTCTACGGGATCGGCGCCGACGCCTTCACCCCTTCCGCGGTCAACGCCCTGATGGAGGCGAAGGGCCGGGGCAGGGACGTGCCCGCGCCCGTCCTCGTGGGCACCGTGCGGGCCGCCAACGCGCTCGTGGAGAGCCTCGGGACGTACGGGCAGGACCTGGTGGACGCCTTCTGGCCCGGGCCGCTCACGCTCGTCCTCAGGGCCAACCGGTCGCTGTCGTGGGACCTCGGCGACACCAAGGGAACGGTGGCCGTCCGCATGCCGATGCACCCCGTCGCGCTGGACCTCCTCAAGGAGACCGGCCCGATGGCGGTCAGCAGCGCCAACCGGGCGGGCAACCCCCCGGCCACCACCGTGGACGAGGCCCAGGAGCAGCTCGGCGACTCGGTGGACGTCTACCTGGACGCCGGTCCCTGCGCCGACACCGTGCCGTCCACAATCCTCGACCTGACCACCGCGGTGCCGCGGGTGCTCCGCAAGGGGGCGATCCCCGTGGACAAGATCCGTGCCATCGTCGGATACCTCGCGACCGAGGAGTGACCGCCATCCGAGCGTACGTCTCGGATGGTGAGACAACGGCAGGGCTCTGATCAGGGAGATCAATGCCGTCTGGCTATCAGGCTTCTTTACTGATGCCACCCCGGCTACCGTGAAGTGCGCTGATATCTCTGTGGAGGCGCGCCCATGGCCAAGCTCGACGGGATGGATCCGAAGCTCGTCCGCGAGATGCTGTCGGAAATACAGCACGCCGCGACGCAAATGGACAGCATCGAGGCCCGGATCACCCAGTTGACACGTACGGCCGGCGTCTCCGTGCAGGTGACCACCCGGCCGGCGAAGGTCGCCGACGAGTGCACGGCCATGGTCAAGAAAGTCACCAGCCGCGTCGCCCTGCTGGAAAAGCAGGAGAAACAGCGGAGCACGGCTCCCGCGGTCAGCGGTGCCTCGTTCACTCAGGAGAGAGACATCACCGTCCCGGCCGACGACCCGGCGCCGAAGCCCGCTACACAGGGCGACAAGCTCGATAAGGGCGACGGCAAGCCAGATCACAAGGGTGACGGGAAGGCGGACGGCAAGTCCGAGGGGAAGACGACCCACGAGTCGAGTGGCTCCGCTTCGGCCCCGAAGGGCGAGACCTCCCACCGGGTGCAGGGCGCCAGCGACGGCGTGGTCCGATCGGACGGCGGCGGTGCGGGCCGCGGTTCGTCAGAGGTGAAGCTCGCGGACAAGCCCTCCTACGGCACCGTCGAGGGTTCTCTCCCGCAGATGCCCCCCGTGACGCACACTTCGGCTCAGCCGATCGACATCGCCGGTATGGGCCCAGGAGCGGACGCGGGCACGCCTCCGGCAGCCGGTACGGGCGGTGACACCGGCGCGGGAGCGTGTCCCCCCGGGCAGCAGGCGGGAGGGGGCGGCGCCGTGGGCGGCCCGGGCCACGCGGGCGCGACCGGTGCCGGCTCCGGCCAGGTTCACCAGCCTGTTGGCCTGGGACAGCCCGTCGGTATCGGTCAGGCGGGTGATGTGCAAGGTGCCGGTCAGCCCACGGGTCTGGATCGGGTGGTCGGCGATGCACGGGGTGTCGGTCAGCCTGTTGGCTTGGATCGTTCGGTTGGCGACGCGCAGGGTGTGGGCCAGCCCGTTGGCCTGGGACAGCCCGTCGGTATCGGTCAGGCGGGTGATGTGCAAGGTGCCGGTCAGCCCACGGGTCTGGATCGGGTGGTCGACGGCCGGAGCCAGCCCGACGTACAGCAGCAGCCCGTCGCTCAGGGGCAGGACCAGAACGCTGGGCAGGTGCCGCGGGCCGATTCGAAGGCGGCGGGAGAGCAGCCTGCCACGAGCAGGAACGATTCTCAGATCTACGACACTCCGGGCAAGGACCACCCGGACGACAGAGACCCGGCCGGGCCGCAGGTGACTGTCGTCGACGGTGTCAAGGTCGTCAGCACCCCGATGCATCCGCAGACCGTCCAGCCGGTGGAGATGCCCACTACGGATGCGCGGGTGGTGAGCGTGACCGGCGCGCATCCGGACGGCCCGCCCGGGCTGGTGCCGCCCGCCGAGCCGACCAACCAGGCGGCGAACCGGCCTCCGCAGCCGGGTCTCGCGCCCGGCGATCCGATGGGCGCTTACGTCGGCACTCCCGCAGACAACCTTTCCGGTGATCCGTACGCGAAGGCCAACCCGGACACCGCGCAGCGGACTGGAACTCCCACCGGCCACGGCACGGTGACGGCCAGCGCCGGCGGTCACGTCTACACGGGCGACACGGCCGCAAGCGGTACGGCGACCGGGACCGCTCAACCTGTGGCCAACACCGGTACGGCCGCTGGTGTGGCTCCTGCGGTGTCCACAGGGACCGCGCCCGCACAGCCGGCGGGTACTGCTGGCGTGACTGGTTCGACCGGTGTGGTCTCCGGTTATCTGCCTCAGGTCGGGGCGGCGGCTGGTGACAGTCATGTGGCTGGGTCGGTGGTGCCTGCGGGTACGGCGGGTTCTGATGGGACGGTGCCTGCGCAGCCGGCGGGTACTGCCGGTGCGACAGGTTCGACGGGTACGGTCTCTGGTTATCTGCCTCAGGTGGGGGCGGCGGCTGGTGACAGTCATGTGGCCGGGTCGGTGGTGCCTGCGGGCACGGCGGGTTCCGGTGGGACGGTGCCTGCGCAGCCGGCGGGTACTGCTGGCGTGACTGGTTCGGCCGGTGTGGTCTCTGGTTACCTGCCTCAGGTGGGGGCGGCCGGTGACAGCCAGCTAGCCGGGACGGCGGTGCCTGCGGGCACGGTGGGTTCCGGTGGCGATGGCGCGACGAGCCACACCGGGACGATCGGTGCGAGCGACAGAGCCGACGGCGCGGCGGGTGCGAACGGACGAGTGTGCGACGACGCCCCGCGAGCGAACGCGGCAGCCAGGGACGGCGCGGGGACGCATGGTCCCGGCGCGCATGGGGCGGGGGCACATGGGCCGCATGGTGCGGGGACGCACGGTCCTGGCACGCATGGCCCGCATGATGCAGGTGCGCATGGTTCTGGCTCGCACCAGGCGGGGACACACGGTCACGGCTCGCACGGTGCGGGTGCGCATGGTCACGGGTCGCATCATGGCCCTGGGTCGCACAGTGCGGGGACGCATGCTCCCGGCGCGCATGGCGCGGGGACACATGGGCCGCACGATGCTGGTGCGCATGCGCATACCGGTGGTGCAGCGGGGACCAAGGACACCGGCCAGGCTTTCGACCCTCGATGGCTTGCCGCCATGCAACCCAACGACGTGCTTGCCTACGTCGTCAACCACTCGGGCGACGAGGCCGTCAGGCCGGTGGACATGCCGACCGTCCGCGTGCCGGAAGGGGAGTGGGGCAAGGGCGACTGGGTAGCCAGGAAGATCGAGCCCGATGTACCCGTCGGCCGCGTCGAGGCCGTCCAAGTCGACATTCAAAAGCCGGGGAAATGACTTGTTCTCCCGTCTGCAGGACTAGGGGAATTCCGCCCTCGCAGGGCTGGCTTCCTGCTTCATCCCGAAGGGAGGATTTTGGGCACTTACATCAGCTCCGCAGGTGGACACCGCTCGATCAGCGGCCAGAGCGTGCTTGGCGGCGTTGACGTCCCGGTCGTTCCGGGCGCCGCAGCGTGCGAGCACGTGCCGACCTCCCGTGTGGGCGGGACCGTTCCGACAACGGCATCCGGCCCAGCCCAGAGGCGACCGGATCTCGTCCGGGTGCCCCTGGCAGGGCATACGACGACTGATGAGACGACCCATGCGATGACCAGCGCCGGCGTTCGCGCCGGCTTCGCACAGGAGGCGCGATCGTGAGCTATGCCGACCCGCCGGCGCCGACTCCAATGCGGCCGGGGGAGACCCCGCCGGCGCCGTCGAGCACTGACCTGCTCTCACCCGGTGGACAGCCGACGGCATGGGTGTTCAACCCGGAATACCAGAAGCTCGTGGACCTGTGGCTGAAGGTAGTGCCGCTGATGGACCAGCTCACCAAGTCCCTGGACAAGCCGTACGAGATGGCGCGGAGCAGGGACGTGTGGGACGCGCCGGTCGCCGAACGGTACGTCCAGGACATGGCCCACTGGCGCGACATGCTCGCGAGATACCGCCAGGCGGTGCTCACGGCGATCAGCGATCAGGCAGCGGACACGCCACGCTGGATCCCGGCCAAGGCGGGTGCGCCGCACGCCTTCACCTCCTGATCAGGCGTGCGCGGGTCCCGGTCTTCCGCGCTTAGCGACATCCGGGATCGGCGACGCAGGTCATGTGGCCGCGCCGCCGCAGAGGCGGCTCGACTCCCGATACAGATGACCCGGGCCGGGATCCCGATCAGATGACCGAGCCGGGCTCGGGAGACGACGTCACCCGAGCCGGATCTCTTCCCGCCGGTCGTCCTCGTCGTGCTCGCCCCGGTGTCGAACGGCAAGTGCGCCGAGAACTGTCCGGGCCGCCGATGCCGGGGCGATTGCGAGGTGGCCACCACGCCGATCGGATTGCCGTTGCGCCGGGGGCTGAGCGGATCGCCGCAGAGCTGGGGTGTCCGAGCCGACCGCGTTGAGCGGATTGCCGTTGCGCTGGGGAGGCTGAGCGGAGCGTCCTGCGGAGTCGATCGCGTTGAGCGGATTGCCGTTGCGTCAGGGGAGGCCGAGCGGATTGCCGTAGAGCCGATCGCGTTGAGCGGATTGCCGTTGCGCTGGGGAGGCTGAGCGGAGCGTCCTGCGGAGTCGATCGCGTTGAGCGGATTGCCGTTGCGCCGGGGCCGAGGGGAGCTTCCCGCAGAACGGACCGCGTTGAGCGGATTGTCGTAGCGCCGGGAAGCTGAGTGGAGCGCCTCGCAGAGCCGATCGCGCTGAGCGGATTGCTGTAGCGCTGGGAGGCCGAGCGGAGCATCCCGCAGAGTGGAACGCGCTGAGCGGATCGCCGCAGAGGTGGGTGTCCGAGCCGACCGCGCTGAGCGGGTCGCTGTAGAGCCGGGCAGGGTGAGTGGGGCGTCGTGGTGCCGGGCGAGGCCGGGGAGGTCGCCGTCGGGCGGCCAAGCGGTTGTTCGGGGCGAGATCAAGGCCAGCGCGCGGGCCGAGAGCGGTGCCACGGCGATTCTGGCGGCGTACGCGGCCCTTCTACAGTCGGTCGCGCACGGTTCTGACGCTCGCGTACGTCGTCGCGGTCGGGGCGCAGCCGCCGCCGTCACCTCGGGGATCAGGGCCGGTGATCAGCCGGGAGCGGGGGTGTGGCGGAAAATCGGGGCGATCGCGTCTCTCGTCGTCCGGGCCATCCGCCACTCGGTTGCGATAACGTCGGTCCTCGAACGGGTAAAGGGGCTGACCGCGACGCATCCGGCATATCCCCGTTAGGGATAGGGCGATCTGTGTCTTTTGCCCGTCACAATCGATCCACCTATCCAGGAAACTAGGTCCGTGCGCGAATATCTCCTCTTGGCGCTCGTGGCGGCCGCGGTGACGTACCTGCTGGTGCCGCCGGTCAGAGCGTTCGCCCTGCGCATCGGCGCGGCGCCCGAGGTGCGGGAGCGGGACGTGCACACGGTGCCCACCCCCCGGCTGGGTGGGCTGGCGATGTTCGGTGGGATGGCAGCGGCGCTGCTGGTGGCGAGCAACCTGCCGTATGTGGGAGGCGCGTTCGACAGCGGCCAGACGGGGAAGACGGTGGTCGCCCTCCTCGCGGCCGGCGGCCTGATCGTCATCACCGGGTTTCTGGACGACTGGCTCGGCATGGACGCGCTCGTCAAGCTGGGCGGCCAGATCGCGGCGGGCGGGCTGCTCGTCTACTTCGACGTCTACCTGCAGTTTCTCCCGCTGCCGCAGTCGATGGGCGGCTCCCAGGCCCTCGACGACACCCTCCACACGATCCTCACCATCATGATCGTCGTCGTCGTGATCAACGCGGTGAACTTCGTGGACGGCCTGGACGGGCTGGCCGCGGGGATCGTCGGGATCGCGGCGATGGCGACCTTCGCCTACTCGATCGTGCTGCAGCAGACCGCGAGCGGTTCGCGGATCAACGGGACGGCCGCCATCGCGGCGATCCTGATCGGGATGTGCGCGGGTTTCCTGCCGCACAACTTCAACCCCGCGAAGATCTTCATGGGCGACACCGGCGCCATGCTGCTGGGCCTGCTGCTCGCCACCTCGTTGATCACGAGCCTGTCGTCGGTCGAGCCGGACGCGGTCGTCGGCAAGATCAACCGGTTCCCGGTGATCCTCCCGCTGGTGCTGCCGATCGCGGTGGTGGTGCTGCCCCTGGCCGACCTGATCATGGCGGTCGTCCGGCGGACGTCGGCCGGGATGTCCCCGTTCGCGCCCGACCGCGGCCACCTGCACCACCGGATGCTCGACATCGGCCACTCCCACCGGCGCAGCGTCCTGATCATGTACGCGTGGACGTTCCTGTTCGCCTTCGCGATCGTCGGCCTGTCGATCGGCGGCGTGCCGCTCATCCTGTTCCCGCTGACGATCCTGCTGGCGGTGGGGGTGCTGGTGGTCATGGGCCTGCCGCGGTGGCGGTCACGTCGCATCGCCGCGCAGGAACAGAGCCGCGCCGCCGCGCGGGGGAGGAGCCACGCCGCCGTACGGGAGCCGAAGAGCGAGCAGAAGATCGCAGCGCATGCGGCGGCGGGGAGTCGCGGTCGCACCACCGTCAGGCGGGTGACGACGACGGAGCACGACACACTGGTCTTCCCCGTCGTCCCCCAGCCCGCCCCTCCCGTCACCCCCGGCCAGGCCCCTCCCGTCACCCCCGGCCAGGCCGCTCCCGCCGCCCCCGGGCAGGCGGCCCCCGGACGGCTTCCCGGCGGCGGCCGGCACCCCTACCCGGGTCAGCAGGCGGACCCGGACTCGCCGGGCGTGCCTCCCACCACCTCGCGGGCCGACACCGGGACCTTCCGCTGAGCCGTCCCCGCAGGTGGACGCGCGCCCGAAACGCCAGGTAAAGGTGGCACTCCGGAGCTTGTGATAGCTTTCACTAGCAAGGGGTGAGGGTCCTGCACCCCAGCAGGTAGCAATCGCTCGTTTGACAACCGATTCTGGAGTCCCGATGCAGGCCAACGACGTGCGCGTTCTCAAGGGCGCCGCCGTGCCGACCTTGATCGTCGGTCTCGTCGCCGCCGTCGCCGCGGTGTTCGCGACCGGTGTCAAGGGTGCCCTGGGCGCCGGCATCGGTCTCGTTCTTGTCGCCGCCTTCTTCACCGTCGGCCTGGCCGTCGTCTCCTGGGCCGGCCGGATCTCGCCGATGGCGATGATGGCGGCGGCCGTCCTGGGCTATGTCGTCAAGGTCCTTGCGATCATGGCGATGCTCAACGCCTTCGACGGCACGACCGCGTTCGACTCCCGGGTGTTCGCGCTGAGCGTCATCGCCTGCACGCTCGCCTGGACCATCGGCGAGATGCGCGGATTCATGAAACTCAAGATGCTTTACGTGGAGCCTGAAACGAAGGTTCCGGGGCAGGGCCGCGGATGACCGTGCTCATGGGGCAGCCCGATATGACTAGCCCGCATGGCTCCTGCTATCGTCGTGCCCGCGATGAGCGAACAGGAGCGCAGGCCCGAGACCGACGGCCGCGACTTCGCCGACGCCGCCTGGTCGGTCCCGAGCTATCTGCTATCCGGGATCCTGGTATGGGGCGGCCTCGGCTGGTTGCTGAGCTGGTGGACCGGCGTGCACGCGTTCATCCCCATAGGCGTCATTCTCGGGGTCGGGCTGGCTGCCTACCTCGTCTATCTGAAGTACGGCCGCTGACAGCAGGCCCGCTTCCCACGCTCTTCTGTTGATCCAATCGTTGAAGGGAACGCCCGTGCGCGAGCGTAGCGAACGGACGAACAAGCACATGCTTCGGGCATTCGGTCCCGAGCAGGTAGGCGAGGTGGCCAAGTGACCCCCACCATGCTCGTCGCCGAAGACTTCACGGCGCCGGGACCGTCCATCTTCGACTTCCCGCCGCTGTACGAGGGCGCGCCGTACTGGCTGACCAAGCCGGTGGTGATGGCGGTCTTCGGCGCCATCGTGGTGTGCGCCCTGGCGTGGAGCGCGTTCGCCAACCCCAAGCTTGTGCCCCGGGGCATGCAGAACATCGGCGAGATGGGTTACCAGTTCGTCCGCGACCAGGTGGCCCGCCCGTTCCTGGGCAAGGACGCCGAGCGGTGGATGCCGCTGCTCCTCAGCCTGTTCTTCCTGATCCTGCTGTGGAACCTCTTCGGCGTCATCCCGCTGATCCAGATCCCGGTCGCGTCGCACATCGCCTTCCCCGCGGTGTTCGCGGCCCTGATCTACATCATCAAGATCTACCTGGGCGTCAAGCACCAGGGCCTGGTCGGCTACTTCAAGAACATGATGTTCCCGCCGGGACTGCCCAAGCCGATCTACGTGCTGCTCGCGCCGATCGAGTTCCTGTCGAACCTGATCATCGCGCCCTTCACGCACGCCGTCCGACTCTTCGCGAACATGTTCGCCGGACACCTGATCCTGGCCTTCTTCAGCGCCGTCGGGTTCTGGTTCCTCTTCGAGAAGCTCACGCCGCTCGGCTCCGGCCTCGGCGTGCTGGGCGTCATCATGACGATCGCGATGACCGGCTTCGAGATGTTCATCCAGTTCCTGCAGGCTTTCCTGTTCACCATGCTGGCCGCCATGTACATCGGCGGCTCGCTGCACCCCGACCACTGACGGTCCCCACAGATCCGCCCCCTCGGACGTAGACCAGACCGGTGAGTGAGGAACTCACCGGCCGACCAGTAAAGGAAGAACAGTAATGAGCGTTCTCGCTGAAGTCGCCGGCAACCTTGGCGCGATCGGTTACGGCCTCGCCGCCATCGGCCCCGGCATCGGCGTGGGCATCATCTTCGGTCAGGGCGTGCAGGCCATCGCCCGCCAGCCCGAGGCGTACGGCCTCATCCGGCAGAACATGCTGCTCGGCTTCGTTCTCACCGAGGCGCTGGCCCTGATCGGCCTCGTCGCCCCCTTCATCTACGGCTGACGTACCCACTCTGAAGGAAGGCTGCACCTATGACATTGGCAGCTACGCTCCTGGCGGCCGAGGAGGGCAACAACCCCCTCCTCCCGCACGCATACGAGCTGGTCGTCGGCAGCTTCGCCTTCCTCGTCGTCTTCCTCGTCGTCGGAAAGATCCTCACCCCGCGTATCCAGAAGACGCTGGCCGAGCGGACCGAGGCTATCGAGGGCGGCATCAAGAAGGCCGAGGACGCCCAGGCCGAAGCCCAGCGCACTCTGGAGCAGTACCGGGCGCAGCTCGCGGAGGCCCGCCAGGAGGCGGCCCGTCTCCGCGAGGAGGCCCGGGAGCAGGGCGCCCAGATCAAGGCCGAGCTCCGCGAGGAGGCCCAGGCCGAGGCGCGGCGCATCATCGAGGCGGCCCACGCCCAGATCGAGGCCGACCGCCAGCAGGCGATCACCCAGCTGCGCGCCGAGATCGGGCGTCTGTCCACCGAGCTGGCGAGCCGGATCGTCGGTGAGTCGCTCGAGGACGAGGTGCGTCAGCGCCGCATCGTCGACCGGTTCCTCGAGGAGCTTGAGGGTCGGCCGGAGGCGGTTCGCTGATGCGCGGCCTCAGCAGGACCGCCCTCACGGAGGTCGAGGAGCGGTTCAACACCGCCGCCGCGGCCGCCGACCTCGGCGCCCTCGCCGAGGAGCTGTTCGCCGTCACCGACCTTCTCGACCGCGAGCACGGGCTGCGCCGGGGCCTTTCCGACCCCTCACGCCCGGCCGAGCAGAAGGAGAGCATCCTGCGCTCCCTGCTGCAGGGCAAGGTCGGCGACGCCGCGCTGGAGATCGCGGTCGCCGCGGTCAGGGCCAAGTGGTCCGGCGCCGGCGACCTGCCGGACGCGCTTGAGCGCATCGGCGTGATGTCCGCGGCCGCCGAGGCCGAGTCGGACGGCCGCCTCGACGACGTCGAGGACGAGCTGTTCCGCTTCGGCCGCATCCTCGCCGCCAACCCGGAGCTGCGCCGCGCGCTCAGCGACCCGGCCGTACCGGCCGAGCGCAAGCGCGACCTGCTCGCCACGCTGCTCGCCGGCAAGGCCGCTCCCTCCACCCTCCGGCTCGTCACGCAGGCCGTTGTGCATTCGCGGGGACGTAGCCTTGAGACGGCACTGGAGGAGTTCGGCTGGATCGTCGCGCGGGCGCGTGAGCGCCTGGTGGGCGTGGTCCGCAGCGCGGTGCCGCTCACGCAGCAGCAGAAGCAGCGGCTCGCGGCCTGGCTGCGAGCCACCTACGGGCGAGACGTCCACCTGAACGTCGAGGTGGACCCGAAGGTGCTCGGTGGATTCTCCGTGAGGGTCGGAGACGACTACATCGACACCACGATCGCCGGACGTATCGAAGAAGTCCGCCGCCGGTTGGCCGGCTGAGGCGAATAGGGAGACAAGAAAGAGATGGCGGAGCTTACGATCCGGCCGGACGAGATCCGGGACGCCCTTGAGCGCTTCGTCCAGGCGTACGAGCCGGAAGGTGCCGCGCGCGAGGAGATCGGGACCGTCGTCGACGCCGGGGACGGCATCGCCCATGTCTCCGGTCTGCCCTCGGCGATGGCGAACGAGCTGCTCGAGTTCGAGAACGGCACCCGCGGCCTGGCGCTGAACCTCGACGTCCGCGAAGTCGGTGCGGTCGTCCTGGGTGACTTCAGCGGCATCGAGGAGGGCCAGCAGGTGCGCCGCACCGGCGAGGTCCTCTCGGTTCCGGTCGGCGACAACTTCCTCGGCCGCGTGGTCGACCCTCTGGGCAACCCGCTCGACGGCAAGGGCCCGATCCAGGCGGAGGGCCGCCGCGCCCTCGAGCTGCAGGCCCCCTCGGTGGTCCAGCGCCAGCCGGTGAAGGAGCCGCTGCAGACCGGCCTCAAGGCGATCGACGCCATGACGCCGATCGGCCGCGGCCAGCGCCAGCTGATCATCGGTGACCGCGGCACCGGCAAGACCGCGATCGCGGTCGACACCATCCTCAACCAGAAGGAGAACTGGCTCTCCGGCGACCCGAACCGCCAGGTTCGCTGCATCTACGTCGCCGTCGGCCAGAAGGGCTCCACGATCGCCCAGGTGCGGGGCCGCCTCGAGGAGGCGGGCGCGATGGAGTACACCACCATCGTCGCCGCTCCGGCCTCCGACCCCGCGGGCTTCAAGTACATCGCCCCCTACACCGGTTCGGCCATCGGCCAGCACTGGATGTACCAGGGCAAGCACGTGCTGATCGTCTTCGACGACCTGACCAAGCAGGCCGACGCCTACCGCGCCGTGTCGCTGCTGCTGCGTCGTCCGCCGGGCCGTGAGGCGTTCCCCGGCGACGTCTTCTACCTCCACTCGCGTCTGCTGGAGCGCTGCGCCAAGCTCTCCGACGACATGGGCGGTGGTTCGATGACCGGTCTGCCGATCATCGAGACCAAGGGCAACGACGTGTCGGCGTTCATCCCGACCAACGTCATCTCCATCACCGACGGCCAGTGCTTCCTGGAGACCGACCTGTTCAACGCCGGTGTCCGCCCGGCGATCAACGTCGGTATCTCGGTCTCGCGAGTCGGTGGCTCGGCCCAGATCAAGGCCATGAAGAAGGTGGCCGGCACGCTGCGTCTGTCGCTGTCGCAGTACCGCGACCTGGAGGCCTTCGCGGCCTTCGCCTCCGACCTGGACGCGGCCTCCCGCGCCCAGCTGGAGCGCGGCGCCCGCCTGGTCGAGCTGCTCAAGCAGCCGCAGTACAGCCCGTTCCCGGTCGAGAAGCAGGTCGTCTCGGTGTGGGCCGGCACCACCGGCCAGCTCGACGACGTGCCGATCGAGGACATCCGCCGCTTCGAGGCCGAGTTCCTCGACTACCTCCAGAGCAGCCACAAGGGCGTCTTCGACGGCATCCGCGAGACCAAGGACCTGTCGGACGACGCCGTGACGGTCCTCAAGGACGCCATCACGGAGTTCAAGAAGGGCTTCACCACCTCCAGCGGCGAGCTGCTCGTCCGCGACGAGCCGGTGGAGGCGCTCGACGCCAGCGAGGTCGGCCAGGAGAAGGTCGTCAAGCACGTCCGCAAGGTCGAGGCGAAGTAACCCATGGGTGCCCAGCTTCGACAGCTGCGGCGGCGGATCAGGTCGGTCAAGTCCACCGCGAAGATCACCCGCGCGCAGGAGCTGATCGCCTCGTCGCGCATCGTCAAGGCGCAGCAGCGGATGCAGGCGGCCGTGCCGTACGAGCGGGAGATCACCCACGCGGTGTCGGCGGTGCTGTCGAACACGACGAACGTCGACCACCCGCTCACGGTGGCCAAGGAGCAGCCGACGTCGGCCGGCGTCCTGATCGTCACCAGCGACCGGGGCTTCGCCGGCGGCTACAACGCCAACATCCTCCGTGAGGCCGAGGCGCTGAAGGGCCACCTGGTCGGGCGCGGCCTGACCGTGAAGCCGTACGTCGTGGGCCGCAAGGGCCTGACCTGGCACCGCTTCCGCAGCCGGGAGATGTTCGGCGAGTGGGACGGCTTCTCCGACAACCCGTCGTACGCCAACGCCAAGGAGATCGCCGACGCGCTCATCGAGGCGTTCAAGGCGGAGGACGGGATCGACGAGATCCACGTCGTCTACACCGGGTTCGTCTCGATGCTGACGCAGAACGTGGTCGTCAAGCGGATCCTGCCGCTCGAGGTCGAGGAGGCGGAGACGGCCCCCGAGGGCATCCCGCCGTACTACGAGTTCGAGCCGACGGCGGGTGAGGTGCTCGACTCGCTGCTGCCGCGCTACATCGAGTCGCGCATCTACAACGCGCTGCTCCAGTCGGCCGCGTCCGAGCACGCCGCACGGCGCCGTGCGATGAAGTCGGCAACCGACAACGCCAACGAGCTCATCCGCGTGTTCACGCAGCAGATGAACCAGGCGCGTCAGGCCGAGATCACCCAGGAAATCAGCGAGATCGTCGGTGGCGCGAACGCGCTGGCTGACGCCGCAGCGGGGAAAGAGTGAAATGACCGCACAGACTGTTGAGACCACCGTGGGCCGCGTCGCCCGCGTCACCGGTCCGGTCGTCGACGTGGAGTTCCCCGTCGAGGCCATGCCGGACATCTACAACGCGCTCACCGTCGACATCGAGCTGAACGGTGAGACCAAGACCCTGACGCTCGAGGTCGCCCAGCACCTCGGCGACAACATCGTCCGGGCCATCTCCATGCAGCCCACCGACGGCCTGGTCCGCGGTGCGGCCGTCACCGACACCGGCGCCCCGATCTCGGTCCCGGTCGGCGACGCCGTCAAGGGCCACGTGTGGAACGCGCTGGGCGAGCCGCTCGACACCGACAAGGCGTCGCTCCAGGTCACCGAGCGGTGGCCGATCCACCGTCCGGCCCCGGCCTTCGACCAGCTCGAGGCCCGTACGGAGATGCTGCCCACCGGCATCAAGGTCATCGACCTGCTCACGCCGTACGTGAAGGGTGGCAAGATCGGTCTGTTCGGCGGCGCGGGCGTCGGCAAGACCGTTCTGATCCAGGAGATGATCCGCCGCGTCGCGCTGAAGTTTTCGGGCACCTCGGTGTTCGCGGGCGTCGGCGAGCGCACCCGTGAGGGCAACGACCTGTGGCTGGAGATGGCGGAGGCGGACGTCCTCAAGGACACCGCGCTCGTCTTCGGCCAGATGGACGAGCCCCCGGGCACCCGTCTGCGGGTGGCGCTGTCCGCTCTGACCATGGCGGAGTACTTCCGCGACGTGCAGAAGCAGGACGTGCTGCTGTTCATCGACAACATCTTCCGCTTCACCCAGGCGGGTTCGGAGGTGTCCACGCTGCTCGGCCGTATGCCGTCCGCCGTGGGTTACCAGCCGACCCTCGCCGACGAGATGGGTGTGCTCCAGGAGCGCATCACCTCCACCCGCGGTCACTCGATCACCTCCATGCAGGCGATCTACGTGCCCGCGGACGACATCACCGACCCGGCGCCGCACAACGCGTTCGCGCACCTCGACGCGCAGACCGTTCTGTCCCGGCCGATCTCGGAGAAGGGCATCTACCCCGCGGTGGACCCGCTCGACTCCTCCTCGCGGATCCTCGACCCGCAGATCATCGGTGAGGAGCACTACCAGGTCGCCCAGGAGACCAAGCGAATCCTGCAGAAGTACAAGGAGCTGCAGGACATCATCGCCATCCTGGGCATCGACGAGCTCTCCGAAGAGGACAAGGTCATCGTTCAGCGGGCGCGCCGCATCGAGCGGTTCCTGTCCCACCCGATGTACGCCGCCGAGGCGTTCACCGGCCAGCCGGGCGAGTTCGTGCCGCTGGACGAGACCATCGCCTCGTTCAAGGGCCTGTGCGCCGGCGAGTACGACCACCTGCCCGAGCAGGCCTTCTTCATGGTCGGCGGCATCGACCAGGCCATCGCCAAGGCGAAGGAACTCGAGCGCTAGGACGCCTTCGACGCCTGTACGGCACGGCATCGGCCGGGCCGTACAGGCGTCCGTCGAAAGGGAGCTGAGAAGTGGCAAAGCTTCGCGTGGGCGTCGTGTCGCCGGAACGTGAGATCTGGACGGGCGAGGCCGACATGGTCATTGCCAAGACCGTGGACGGCGAGATCGGTATTATGCCGAACCACGCCCCCGTTCTCGGTGTCCTCGTCGAGGGCGGGGTGCTGCGCGTCAAGCGCGGCGACGAGGGTGACCTCGTGGCCGCGGTGCATGGCGGATTCATCTCCGTCGCCAACAACGACGTGTCGATCCTGGCGGAGGCGGCCGAGCTCGGCTCCGAGGTCGACGTCGCGCGGGCCAAGGACGCGCTGCAGCGTGCTCAGGCCTCGATCGAGGCCGACCAGGAGGACACGGAGGCACGGCTGAAGGCCAAGCGTGCGGCTGCCCGGCTGCGGGCCGCCGGCGAAGAGGTCTGACACGACAGGAGGAGGGCGGCAGTGGCGGCGCTTGGGATACTCGCGGGCGTCTTCGCCGTGGCCGCGCTCCTCGTCATCCGGGGCTTTGTGCTGGCACGGGCCCGGGGCACGATCGTCTGCCGGGTACGGCACGGCCAGGGGAGCTGGAAGAGCGGGGTCGCCCGCTACGTGGGGGGAGAGCTTCACTGGATTCCGTTCCTGGGACTTGGGCTGAGGCCGCGCCACGCTATCGCGAGGCGCGGCCTCACCGTTTCCAGCCGCAGGATGCTCGACTCCGGCGAGGGGCCCGCCGGATACTGGGCCGTCGTCTGCTCGGCCGAGAAAGGCCCGCTGGCCCTCGCGATGAGCGAGGACGCTCTCACCGGTTTCCTCGCCTGGCTGGAGTCCGCACCGCCCAGCGCCCACCTCGACGCGGCGTGAGTCCGGCCGCCGCGTGACGCCGCCGATGCGCCCGACAGGCTCCTCAGATTGCTCAGATCCGCCCGGGTCGTGCCGGAGGGCGCGCACAGAAGAATGACGCCGGAGGCACGCCTAGTACTCCAGCCGTAGTTCCTGATCACGACTCGTGAAGAGCTTGCCGCCGGTAATGGCTGGCCTGGGCGCGGGCTTGGTGGCGTCGCCGCCAGCGAGACCACCACAGCAGGTGGGTCACGCTG
>NZ_BMPY01000012.1 GCF_014647835.1 Microbispora rosea subsp. aerata | reverse complement strand
CTGCTGCGCCGACCAGCCGTTGGGGTTGGTGGGGTCGGTCGAGGTCCGGTAGGAGAAGGCCGTCCCGCCCCACTGGTAGGCCAGCACCCAGATGTTCTTCGGCGCGAAGTAGATCAGCGTCGGCGCGACCGCGGAGAAGTTCATCCGGATCTGGCTGGCCGAGGCCATGTCGGACCAGTTGGTGAAGGGGCTGAAGGCCATCGAGCCCCAGCTCGTCCCGTAGTCGTGCGTGGTGGCGTAGACCAGGTGCTTGCCGTTGTGCACGACGTTGGTGAAGTCCTTCAGCGAGACCCACCCCGACGCCGGGTTCGCCAGCGGGCCCGTCGAGGTCCACCGGTACGACGACGGAAGGTTGCACGTGCCGCCGGTCGGCGTCGCGGTCGGGGACGGCGACGAGGTCGGGCCGCCTCCGGAGGTGCGCCACTTCTGGTTGTCACCGCCGTGGCAGGCATACAGCTGGACGGCGGACCCGTTGGCCGTGCCCCAGTTGCTCACGTCCAGGCACAGACCCGACTGCACGCCGGTGATGGTCCCGTCGGCGTTCAGGCGCCACTTCTGGTTGGTCTGGCCGTTGCAGGACCAGATCACGACCTTGGTGCCGTTCGTGGTGCCCTGGTTGTAGGCGTCCACGCACCGCGTGCCGTTGAACGTGCGCAGCTCACCCGCCGAGGTGAACTCGAACATCTGGTTGGCCTGGTTGACGCAGTCCCAGATCTGCAGAGAGGTGCCCAGCGCGTCGGTGTTGCCCGCCACATCCAGGCACCGGCCCGACTGCACGCCGATCACCGGCCCCGCCGCCGCCGACGCCGGCACCGCCCACGTCACGGTGGCCGCGACCACCGCGGCCAGCACCGCGATGATGCGTGTGCCGACGCCGACCGGCGAACGACGCCGGCCTCTCGTCACGGGAATGGGGGGTGAATCCATAGTTCCGTTCTCCTCCTTCGGGGGGTGAAAGCGCGACCAAGCGGGTCACGCCAGGAAATCGCCAGGAAATCGCCAGGAAAATCGCTGGGAAATCACCGTGGTCTCACGCGGCCGGGCGGGTACGGCCGATCGACCCGCACGGCCTTGAGGGCCTGCCGCCGGATGCCCGGCGGGCCCGCGAGTCGTCGCCGGCCGGTCCAGTTCGTTCGCACGCTGGACTTGAGACCCGGCCTTCGAGGCCCCGCCCCCGGCATGGCGGAGCGGCCGAGGGCGTCGGGCTGCAACGTTTCAGTTAGCGCTAACATTTCACGCAATCCCATTCTTCGGCTACTCGACGGTGATGGTGCGGCGACGCGATTACGACCGGGCGAGCCGCGACGCCATGGACGCGATCTGCCTCGGGCCGGCCACACCCGGCTGCCGCCGGGATGGCCCGGGACTACGGACCGCCTCCGACCATGGAGACCCTCCTTCCGAGGCCAGCGAATGTTAGCGCTCACAAATCGCACGTGGGATGCCGTCCACAAGTGCGATGCCGGTGTCAATGGCGGAGCAAACTAGGGCTCGCCGCGGTCCGTCAAGAGCGGAACGAGAGCTTCCGCGGCACCTCGGACCCCTGGAGCGCGTCCATCTGGCATTACCCGCCCCGCCCGCGCGGCCCGCCGGACGGCTCGCGATGAAACTTTCATGAAACACGCGCCGACAGGGCCGGCGGGCGCGCCTCCGGACGGCGGCGCGGGCCTCCCGCCCACCCGGCGCGAGAACGCGCGCGGGCGCGACGCCACGCACGATGAAAGCTTCATCGCGACGTCGGCGGCAGCCGCGGATTCGCCCAGGTCAGCCCGGTAAACAGCGACGGGCCCGCGGAACCGGGGGTGATCCGTTGACAGAGCTCATGACTTCATGTTTTCTCCAGAGCACCACCACTGCTTCCAGTCACCCGGCAGAGAGGAGAACTTTACCGCCCCCGTCGCTGTTAGCGTTAACACCTGCTTGTTCTAAGAAAACCGGCAGGCCGTGCTGACGCCAACGGGAATCTGAATTCACCTGCTCATTCGCGGCAGGAAAGGGGCGAACACGCGCACACCGGCTTTCCGCCGGTCGCCGCGCCGCTCCGGGTCGACTGACGGTGGGCGCTCACTTGGTTGTTCGAATCCGTCCTGGGAGACCGCCCGGCCGGCACTGCGTGCGCATTCCGGCCACGGACGCTCCGCCAGAAAAAGCGAAACACAGGGCTTCCCTATCGACGCACGTCGATTTTCGAACGGCAAAGGGAGTTGCGTGAAGTTGAGACAGAAATCCATCTTCGCCGCCGTCGCGGCCGCCGCGCTTCTCGTCCTGGCGACGGCGCAGACGGCGCTGAGCGACAGCCTCGGCGCGAGCAGGTCGTCCTCGGCGAACGCCGTCGCGGCGGCGACCAGCGGATGCGGCAAGACCCCGACCCTGAGAAGCGGCTCGCAGACCATCACGACCAGCGGAAAGAGCCGTAGCTGGATCCTGCGGATTCCCGACAACTACAACAACAACCACCCCTACCGGTTGATCTTCGCGTACCACTGGCTGAACGGTACGGCGCAGATCGTCGACTCGGGTGGTTCGGACGGATCCGTCTGGGCCTACTACGGGCTCAAGCAGCTGTCGAACAACAGCACGATCTTCGTCGCGCTGCAGGGCATCAACAACGGCTGGGCCAACACCAACGGTGAGGACCTGACGTTCACCGACGACGTGCTGAGGCTGATCGAGAACGACCTGTGCGTCGACACGACGCAGCGCTTCGCCATGGGGTGGAGCTACGGCGGCTCGATGAGCTTCGCGCTCGCCTGCGCCCGGCCGACGGTCTTCCGGGCGGTCGCGGTCTACTCCGGCGCGCAGCTCAGCGGGTGCAACGGCGGCACCCAGCCGGTCGCGTACATGGGCATCCACGGCACCTACGACTCGGTGCTCAACATCTCGCTGGGCCGGCAGCTTCGGGACAGGTTCGTCCAGAACAACGGCTGCACCCCCACGAACCCACCGGAGCCCCCGCGGGGCAGCCTGACGCACTACATCACCACCTACTCGGGATGCCGCCCCGGCTACCCGGTGGTGTGGGCGGCGTTCGACGGTGACCACACTCCCTCGCCGAACGACGGGTCCGGATCCACCAGCGGCGCGAGGACCTGGACGTCCGCCGAGGTGTGGAAGTTCTTCACCCAGTTCCAGTCCACCACGTCGCCTTCTCCCTCGCCCTCCCCGTCGCCGTCGGTCTCTCCCTCGGTGACGCCGTCGCCCTCGCCGTCCCCCAGCGGCGGGTCGGGCGCCTGCCGCGTCAGCGCCACCGTCAACGCCTGGAACGAGGGCCTGACCGAGCAGATCGCCATCACCAACACCGGCTCGTCCACCATCAACGGCTGGTCGCTGACCTTCACCCTCCCCAGCGGGCAGACCATCACCAACGGGTGGAACGCCACCTACTCGCCCACCAGCGGGCAGGTCACGGCGCGGAACGTCAGCTACAACGGCACGCTGCCGCCCGGAGCCACCACTGAGATCGGCTTCCAGGCCACCCACACCGGCAACGCCGGCAAGCCCACGGCGTTCGCCCTCAACGGCAGCCCCTGCACCGTCGTCTGACCGGTGACCCGGGGGTGGCGCCCGACCGGACGCCACCCCCGGGCCGCCCCCTCTCGGCGTACGGACCGCTCGGCGGCGATCGGCCGCCCAGGTGTGGTCAGCGCCCGGCCCACGCGGACGTGGGAACGACGACGGAGGTGGCGGCTCCGCGCAGGGTGAGCCCGAGGACCGGCGCGATCGTCCCGCCGAAGGCGGCCCGCGCCTCGGCGGGCCCGGCCTGCCACGGGTACGGCCCGCCGATGGAGCGGTAGTTGAGGAAGCTGACCACCCGCAGGTCGGGCAGGACCAGCCAGGCGTACGCCTGGTCGGGCTCTTCCACGGGGTTGCGCAGCACCAGCCCCGAGCCGTTCAGCGCCGTGTACGGCCCGGTGAGGCTGGGGGCGACGAAGCCGTAGAGCCCCGTGGGCGCGCTCCCCGGCGGGTGGAACGCCTGGCGCTGGGTGCAGAAGAACAGGTAGTACGACCCGTCGTGGACCACGATGTGCGGCCGTTCGATCTCGTGGTTGACGCCGTCGGCCACGAGGAGGGGCGGCCCGAGCGACCAGCCGCCCGGCTCCGCGGCGGCGAGCGCCACCGCGCCCATGTAGCCGTCGCCCGCGCCTACGGACGCGGCGACGAGCAGATACTCGCGCCCGTCGGCGGGGTCGCGGAACCAGCCGGGGTCGCGGAAAGCCCTGATCCGCCCGGGCCCTCCCTCGATCTCGTCGGCGGGCAGGTACGTCACGCCGTCCGAGCGCAGCACCTCCCGGTGTTCGGCGGCCCGGTCCAGCCGGATCCGGCCGCCGTCGGTCAGCAGCCGGGCGCGCGCCTCGACCACGGTCTGGACGAACGTCGGGCGGGCCTCCCCTCGCCTGCCCGCGGCCGTGTAGAACACCGACACCGTGCCGTCCGGCCTGCGGACCGCCGATCCCGACCATTCGCGGCTGCCCGGGGAGGCTCCGTCGGCGAAGGCGTGCCCGAGGTCCGTCCAGCCGTCGCCGCCCCTGGCGAGCAGCCGCAGGCGGGCATGGTCGTGACGCTCCTCGGGGTGGCCGACGGCGGGCGCGGAAAGCGCCATCCACAGCTCGCGGCCCCGCACCACGGACGTCGAGCCGTCCTCCTCCTGAATCGGCCATAGATCCCAGACGTCGTCGTGGGGCAGCACGCGCGGCGCCGCCGTACGATCGACCACCGGCGCCGTCGCCGCCGCGCCGTCGTACGGCACGGCGAGGTGCCGCCGCGTCCAGCGCGCGGGCTCGCCGTTCACGCGGTCCCCCCGCCCGGTCGCCGTCCGCCGCCCCCATGGAGCCATTCGAAAAACCTCCAACTCAGTCGCGCGGGGCGTTTCCCAGCGCGTTGAAACGTCGCAGCGTCACAACGTCGCAGCGTCGCTGCGTCGAGCGTCACGGGAAGCGGCGTCAGGAAACGCGGGCGAGCTCCACGGCCCCGGTCACTCCCGCGAGGTCGCCGAGGGCGGGGCCGACGACGTACTCGTCCATCGCCGCGGGCCCGGCGGGCACCGGCGCCCCCGGATATCCGGCGGTGAGGGCGAGCAGCCGCGCCCGCACGGCCGCGAGCAGCCCGGGGTGCTTGGCGACGCCCCCGCCCACGACGATCCGTTCGGGCGACAGCGCGTAGGTCAGGTTGACGACGGCGAGGGCGACGTACTCGGCTTCGAGTTCCCATGCCGACGGGTCGTCCAGGTGCTCGGCGGGGCGTCCCCATCGCCGGCGCATCGCCTCACCCGACGCGAGCCCTTCCAAGCAGTCGCCATGGAAGGGGCAACTCCCCGCGAACGGGTCCCTGACCGGGTCGTGGGGGACGCGGATGTGGCCGAACTCGGGGTGCAGGAGCCCGTGCACGGGCCCGCCGTTCACCACCGCGCCCACGCCGACGCCGGTGCCCACGGTCATGTACGCGAGCGTGCCGAGCCCCGCGCCCGCGCCCCGCCGCCATTCGCCCAGCGCCGCGGCGTTGACGTCGGTGTCCAGGCGGACGGGCACGCCCAGCGCGTCGCGGAAGGGAGACACGACGTCGGTGTCCGCCCAGCCCGGTTTGGGCGTGGCCAGGATGCGGCCGTACGTCGGCGAGCCCGGCCGCACGTCCACCGGGCCGAAGGTGCCGACGCCCAGCGCGGCGAGCGGCCGATGGTTCCCGAAGAACCGCAGCGCGGCGCGGATCGTCGCCTCCGGCGTGGTCGTGGGGGTCACCTCGGTCGCGAGCAGGTCTCCCCCGTCGTCGGCGACCGCGCACACCCATTTCGTCCCGCCCGCTTCGATGCCCCCGTAGAACCGGGGGGTTCCGGCCATGCGCGTCACCCCTTCAGGGAGCCCTGGAGCAGAGCCGTGACGAAACGGCGCTGGAAGATCAGGAAAATCACGAGCGTGGGGGCCAGGATCAGCAGCGACCCCGCGCACAGCAGCGGCATGTCGGTCCCCCACTGGCCCTGGAAGGCGCCCAGGGCTCCGGACATCGTGCGTTTCAGGGGGTCGTCCACGAGGACGATCGCCAGGAGGAACTGGTTCCACGTCCACAGGAACAGCAAGATGGCCAGGGACGACAGCGCCGGCATGGCCAGCGGCACGTGGATGCGCCAGAAGAGCTGCCACACGTTCGCGCCGTCCATCCGCGCGCTCTCCGACAGCTCGTCGGGCATGTTGACGAAGTGCGCCCGCATCCAGAAGACCGCGAACGGCATGTACAGCCCGATGAGCGGCAGGATGATGGCCCACCGGGTGTTCAGCAGCCCCATGTCGCGCACTTGGTAGTACAGCGGGGTGATGACGCCCTCGAACGGCAGCGTCAGCCCGAGCACGAACACGAGGAACACCACGTTCCGTCCCGCCATCCGCAGGTGGCCGATGGCGAAACCCGCCAGCGTGCCGAGGAGCAGCGAGATGGGAACCACGCCGAGCACGATGAGCGTGCTCGACTTCACCAGCTCGACCATCTGCGCGGCCTGGAACGCCTTGACGAAGTTGCCCCACTGCGGGTCGCGCGGCCACTCCAGCCCGGAGGGATAGCTGCCGGACGGGTGCAGGGCGGTGACGAACAGGCTGACGAACGGCATGATCGTGACCGCCATCAGCAGGACGAGCAGCAGCCTTCCGGTCCACGCCTCCCGGCGTCCGACGATCATGAGGTCCTGTCCTTGGTGAGCCACTGGATGGGCAGGGCGACGAGGATGACGAGCGCCATGAGCACGACGGCCAGCGCGGACGCCATGCCCACCTGCCGCTCGGAGAAGGCCAGGTAGTAGATCTCCAGCCCGGGGACCATGGTCGCGTTCCCCGGCCCGCCCTGGGTGGAGACGTACACGATGTCGAAGCTGGCCAGCGCCGCGATCACGGTGACCGTGACGCAGACGCCGATCTCCTGCCGCAGGCTGGGCACGGTGATCGAGACGAACTCGCGCAGCGGCCCCGCTCCGTCCATCCGGGCCGCCTCGTACAACGCCGGGTCGATCTTGCTCATGCCGGACAGCAGGAGGATCGTGCACAGGCCGAGCAGCACCCACGCCCCGATCACGCCGACCGCCGGCAGGGCCGTGGAGAAGTCGCCCAGCCACGCGCGGGCCACGCCGCCCAGGCCGACGTACGTGAGCAACTGGTTGACCAGGCCGGTCGAGGACAGCAGCCAGCTCCAGGCGATGCCGGCGGCGACGAGCGGGATGACCTGCGGCAGGAACAGGACCGTCCGCGCCACCAGGGCGAGCCGGCTCGTGGCGATCCGGCGGATGGTCGAGGCGATCGCCAGGCCCAGCACGACCGGGATCGCGCTGAAGAACACGATCAGCTTGACCGCGTTGAGGATGGAGGCGAACAGGTCGGGGTCGGTGAACACCTCGACGTAGTTGTCCAGTCCGGCCCAGGTGGACGGGCCGATGCCGTCCCAGCGATACATCGAGTATTGGACGGTGAGCGCGATCGGGCGCAGCACGAAGACCGCGTAGACGGCCAGCGCCGGAGCGACGAAGAGCCAGCCGACCCACCTCGGCGTGCGCAGCCCCGCCGCGCGGGCGGGGCTGCGCTTCCCGGTCACGGCTGCCGGCCCCGGGCCGGTCGCGGACGAGGCGACCGCGCTGTCGGGAGTCGGCCGTGTCATCGGCGCTCAGCTCCCCTTGACCTGGCTCACGTAGTCGCTCTGCACCGACTTCAGCAGCTCCTCGGGGGTCTGCTGCCCGGCGACCAGCTTCTGCAACTGCGGAGTCCAGCTCTTGGCGTAGATCGCGCCGGTGGCGTTGGCGATGAAGTCCATCGCGCCGTTGTCCTCGGCGATCTTCGCGCCCGCCGCCAGGGTGCTCGCGGTGACGGTGTCCTCCGCCACCTCCGGCATGGGGGCGTCCGCCGGGCCCATCGGGTGCGACCCGCCGACCTTCACGCCGATCTCACGCGCCTTCGGGTCGGTCGCCACCCAGTTGAGGAAGAACGCCGCGCAGTCGGCGTTCTTCGCCCTGGAGCTGATGCCGAAGGTGAGGGGCGCCGACATCGCGGCCTGCTTGCCGCCCTGCTGCGCCGGCGGCATCAGGAAGAAGCCCACCTCGCCCGGCATCTGCTTGTCGAGGTTCCCCGACTCCCAGTCGCCGTTGAACATGAACAGGCCGTCGCCCTTGATGAAACGGCTCATCATCGTCGCGTAGTCGACGGCGTTGACGTCCTTCCAGAAGTACCCGGCCTTGATCCACTTCTCCAGGTGCCGCGTCGCCTGCAGGTTGGCGGGGGTGTCGATCGTGGCGCCCGGCTTCTGGTAGATCCAGTCGTTGATCGGGCCGGGGGGACCGTACGCCGCCATGAGGTCCTGGAGCGGGAACGCCAGGCCGCCGGTGGCGCCGCCGTTGAACTGGGCGATCGGGGTGATGCCCGCGCTCTTGGCCTTCGCCATCGCGTCGTCCAGCTCGGCCAGCGTGGCCGGCGGGGACGACATGCCGATCTTCTCGGCGAGCTTCTTGTTGTAGAACACGCCGGTCATGCTGAAGTTCAGCCCCATGGCGTACAGCGACCCCTCGCCGCGCGTCTTCCCGCCGGGGGCCATCCGCATCTGCTCAAGCTGGGAGGCGGGCCAGGAGTCCCAGCCGAACGCCTTCGCATAGCCGTCGAGGTTCTTCAGCAGGTTGTTCTTCACCAGCTCCGACACCTGCGGGAGCCGCATCAGGTCCGGCGGGTCGTCGGCGAGGACGCGCGGCGCGTTCTGCGTGATCACCGCGAACTGGTCCTCGCGGATGTTCCACTTCACGTTCGGATACTGCTTGGAGAACTCGGTGCTGAGCTCCTTCGGCAGGGGGAAGCCGGTCTCGATGTAGGCGTTGAGCGTGACCGGCTCCGTGCCGCAGGTGGGCGCGGCCGACAGGGACGCGCCGGTGGCCTCCGGCTGAGGTGCGTCGCCGCCGGGCGCCCCACAGCCCGTCGCCAGCGCCCCTCCCATCACGACCGCGAACGCGGCCCGGTTCCAGCGAGTTCGACGCGACATGTGCGTCTCCTTGATTGCTCGGGGACCCGCCGGCACACACCGGACGCCCCAGGACTCAGGTTTGCTAAATCGGATTAGCAGTGCGATAGTCTCATCACACGTGTCGCGGGGTGTCAACCCCCCACATCGCAGGAGGTCGCCTGGTGAGCCCACGACGGGTCACGCTGGCGGACGTCGCCAGGACCGCCGGCGTCTCGCCGACCACCGCGTCGCTCGTGTTGTCCGGGCGCGGCCGGGAGCTGCGCATCTCTCAGGACGTCGAGCAGCGTGTGCTCAAGGCCGCGGCCGAGCTGCAGTATCGGCCGAACATCGTATCCGTGGGCCTACGAACTGGGACAACTAGGACTATAGGCTTTATTTCGGACACGGTTGCCACGTCGCGGCTCGCCGGCGACATGATCAAAGGGGCGCTCGAGGCCGCGCGGGAGCGCGGCTTCATGCTGTTCATCGGTGAGACGGAGGGCGACGCCGAGCTCGAACGCCTCCTGCTGCAGGCCATGCACGACCGCCAGGTGGACGGGATCATCCTGGCCGCGATGTTCACCAGAACCATCAGGGTGCCGAAGGGCGTGACGGTCACCCCCGCCGTCCTGCTCAACGCGCTCCCCAAACAGCCGTCGCCGCTGCCCTCGGTCATCCCCGACGAGGTCGAGGCCGGACGCGCCGCCGCACGGGCTCTGCTCGACGCCGGCCATCGCGAGGGCATCTACCTGATCGGCGCCGGCCCCGGACGGCGCAACGTTCCCGCCGGTGGGAGTGTCGCGGCCGTCGAACGGCTCGTCGGCATCCGCGAGGTGCTCGCCGACGCGGGGGTCAAACCGGCCGGCGGCCGCGTCTGCCGCGACTGGCAGCCGGAGCACGGCCTCGCCGCGACCCGGGAGCTGCTCAAGAAGGAACGCCCGCGGGCGTTGATCTGCTTCAACGACCGGCTCGCCCTCGGCGCCTATCAGGCGCTCGACGACTTCGGGCTCAAGGTGCCCGCCGACGTCTCCGTCGTGGCCTTCGACGACCACCCCATCGCGTCGTGGATGCGGCCCCGGCTCACGACGGTGGCCCTTCCCCACTACGAGCTCGGCCGCAAGGCCGTCGACGTGCTGTTCACGCAGATCGGCCGGGACCGCGAGGACGACGGCGGGGAGGGCGAGGTGCACCGCGTGCCGATGCCCATCCGGCTTCGCGAGTCGATCGCCCCGCCGGCCGCCTGACCGGCACGCCCCGCCTCTCGCCTGCTGCGACTACTCCCCCTCACGGGGGAGTATCCGCTTCCGCTGCTTTGGAGGTGCCGCCCGGCCGATCTCGTCGAGATGGTCCGCTCCCTGGACCTCCCCCACACGCCGGGCGTGGCCTACCTCGCCGGCGAGGCCCGCGAATGCCAAGCGGTGCGCGCCCACCTCGTCCGGGAACGCGGCTGGCCCCGCAAAGCCGTCGTCGTGAAACCGTTCTGGACCCCCGGGCGGCGCGGCCTGGACTGACCCGAGCCCGACGTCGGCCGCATGATCACAGGTGCCAGCCGAGCAGGTTCCAGTGCCGGCAGAACCACAGGAAGGCGAGCAGTCCCGCCAGCACGACCACCTGGTGGCCGCGGGCCAGGACGCCCGCGTGCCGCCAGCCCCGCACCGTGGTGACGATCGCGGTGGCGGTGAGCGCGAGGGCCAGCACCGGCAGCGCCAGGAGGACCTGAACGTCGGCCGGCACGCCGTACAGGATGCTCGTGTCACCAGTCAGGACCAGCGCGAACAGCACCACGAACGCCAGTCCGGCCACGGCGGCGAGCCAGGTCAGGACCCGCCCGGCCCGCCAGACGCGCGGAACGGGACGTCTCCTCACCCGGCGGATCACGGCGGCCACCGGCAGCCCGAGCACGGCGGTAAGGGCGGTGACGGCGAACAGCAGGACGACGACGGCGTTGACCGGCGGGGTGTCCCACCAGGGGACGCGCTGGTAGGCCGGGCCGTCCGTGGCCACGTACGCGGCGCCGCTCCCGCCGGTCACCGGCGCCAGCCGCTGCGTGCCGCCGTCCTGCTGATAAAGCCCCGGCCCCAGCGGGCTCCACGTCGAGCCTCTGAAGACGAGCTTCCCGCCCTCCACCCGCAGCGGGGTGGAATCGGTCAGGGCGACCACCTTTTCGATGCTGGACTCGGCCGAACGGGTGAGCTTGTAGAAGCCTTCGACCGGCGTGACGGGAGCACCGCCGTCGGGCGCGGCACGCTCTCCCGGCAGGAAGCGGTCGAAGAAGGGAGGAATGACGTCGACGGCGGCGTCGGCCCCGCCCATGCCGTTCATGGAGACGAACAGGCCGAGGTCGGCGTCGGGCACCAGCAGCAACGCGCTCTGGAAGCCCTCCCAGCCGCCGTCGTGCATGAGCACGCGATGCCCGTTGAACGTCTGCTCCTTGAACCCGTGGGCGTACCCGTCGACGCGCGGATCGGCTGCGAACGACCGCCGGTGCATGAGCCGGGCCGTCGGCTCGTCGAGGATGCGCCGGTCGCCGAAGCGTCCGTCGCGCAGGTGGGCGATCATGAAGTGGGCCATGTCGTTCGCGGTGGCGCTGATCGACCCGTCCGGGGCGAGGTTGTCGAAGACGAACGGCTTGCGCCGATACGCCCCGTCCTCGTAGTCGTAGCTGCGCGCCAGATCCGCGGCCAAGGGTGCGGGAACGGGCTCGGTGGCCGTGCTGTGCCGCATCGCGAGCGGTTCGAGGATGTGGTCGCGCACATACTCGTCGTACGGCTGCCCGCTCACCTGCGACACGATGTATCCGGCCAGCGCCGCCCCATAGTTCGAGTACGCCGACACCTCGCCGGGCGGGCGCACCCGCGCGGGCATGTTGCCGGCGAGATAGTCCCCCAAGGGCGGCACGTCGTTCCTGCTCCGCGACCCCACGCCGATCGTGCGGTCCTCGAACCCGGCCGTGTGGTCCATCAGGTCCTGCAGCGTGATCGGCCGGGGGTAGGTCTCGGGGACGCGGAACGCGGTGAGGTAGCGGTTCACGTCCGCCTTCAGGTCCAGCCTGCCCCGCTGCACCTGCTGCATCACCGCGGTCCAGGTGAACAGCTTGGTGATCGAGGCGATCCGGACCAGTGACGTGTCCGGGTCGAAGGGCCTGCGGTTCTCGACATCGGCCAGGCCGTACCCCTTGCTGAAGAGGATCTTCCCGCCGCCCACCACCGAGACGACCGCGCCCGGCACGTGGTTGGCCGCCAGCCCGTCCGCCATCGCTGCGTCGAAGAAGTCCGCCAGAGCGCGTCGGTCCGGAATGTCGGTGGCCGCCGCGGCGGGGCGCGGCACGAGGACCACCAGCGCCGCGCACACCGCGGCGAGCATCAGACGGAAGAGATACACGGGACGACTCCTCACCTTGCCGGGGTCATCCACGATGCGTCCGGCGAGGGTGCCGCCACATCGCCATCGCGTCCACCGGCATCTGCGACGAAAGTCGGAGAAATCCCGGCGTACGGCATCGACCGCGGCATGAGGTGGCGCGCCGCCGCCCTGGTTACGCTGGACCGATGCTGACGTACCGCGCGGCGCTGCGGCGGGTGGCCGCGCTCGGGCCACACGCGATCAGCGCGGCATCCGTGGCGATCTGCCTGTTCCTCACCATCCTGGCGGTCAAGACGCCGTGGGCGCCGCTGCCGCGGCCCGTCATCGCCGCCGCCGGGCTGGCGGGCGCGGGCGCGGTGTGGTTCCGGGGCCGGTGGCCGGTCGCGGTGACCACCGTCGGGGCGGGCGCGTACGTGCTGTCGGGCAACCCGGGGCCGTTGCTGATCGGCCTGTTCTCCGGAGCGGGCACGCGTTTCCCGGCGCTGGCGGCGATCGGCATGGCGGGGTTCCTGGCCCAGCAGTGGGTGGACGGCGGCCGGCTCGGCACGGACGCGCTGATCTCGACGGCGACCGCCACCGGGGTCGCGCTGGCGGCGGGGGCGTACGCCCACACCCGCCGCGAGCTGACCCGATCGCTGCGCGAGCGCGCCGAACGCGCCGAGGCCGAGCAACGTCTGCGCAACGAGCAGGCGAGGTCCGCCGAGCGCGGCCGGATCGCCCGGGAGATGCACGACGTGCTCGCGCACAAGATCACGCTCATCTCTCTGCACGCCGGCGGCCTGGAGGTGAACGCGAACGCGGGGCCGGAGCGCGTCGAACGGGAGGCGGCGCTGATCAGAGTCAGCGCGCAGGAGGCGCTCGAAGAGCTGCGCAAGATCCTCGGCGTGCTGCGCGCCGGGCCCGGCGATGACGACGACGGCTTCCCCGACCTGCGGCGGCTGGTGGACTCCTGGGCGTCGGCCGGCGGGACCGTCACCCTGCACGGCGACATCGGCACGTGGCCGCCGGAGACGGCCAGGGCCGCGTACCGTCTCGTCCAGGAGGGCCTGACCAACGCGCACAAGCACGCCCGCGGGGCCCCGGTCACGGTCACGGTGACCGGGAGCAGGGAAGACGGCGTCACCGTCGTGGTCGCCAACGGACCGTCGGCTCAGCCGAGCCCGGGGACCGGTGCCGGGGTCGGCCTGGTGGGCCTGGCGGAGCGATTCCGGTTGATCCGCGGAACGGTGCGCGGCGGGCCGGACGATGCGGGAGGCTGGCGGTTGGAGGGCCGGCTGCCGTGGGACGCCGCGGACGCATCCCCGAGGGAATCACATGATCAGGACACTGCTGGTTGACGACGAGTCGCTGATCCGCGCGGGGCTGCGGTTCATCATCGAGTCCGCGCCCGACGTGGAGGTCGTGGGCGAGGCCGAGGACGGCAACCAGGCCGTCGACGCGGTCCGCCGCCTGCGGCCCGACGTCGTCCTGATGGACATCAGGATGCCGCGATACGACGGCCTGACCGCCACCGGGACCATCCGCCGCCTCACCCCGGCACCCGCGGTGATCATCCTCACCACGTTCGACAGCGACGAGCACGTCTTCACCGCCCTGGAGGCGGGAGCCTGCGGGTTCCTGCTCAAAGACACCTCGCCGCACGACCTGATCCGGGCGATCCGTCTCGCGCACAGCGGCGACTCGATGCTGTCCCCGCGGGTCACCCGGCGGCTGATCCACCGGCTCACCGCCGACCAGTCCATCCGGCGCCGCCGCGACGCACTCGCCCGGCTGGAGGCGCTGACCGGCCGCGAGCGCGAGGTGCTCATCGAGGTCGGGCTCGGCCGCTCCAACTCCGAGATCGCGGCCCGCCTGCACATGAGCGAGGCCACGGTCAAGAGCCACATCTCCCACCTGTTCGACAAGCTCGCCGTCACCAACCGCGTACAGGTGGCCATCGCCGCCTACCGCGCCGGCCTGGTCGACTGACCGTACGCGGTCTCCGCGCTTGGGACTCATGCCGAAACCTCAACCGGTCCGAAGTCTCCGCTCGTGGCCTCACGTGCCTGGGCATAGTGCGCGGGGTCGGCTTCGATCCGGGCGGTGGCCCGCCACAGGAGCCGGTGCGATGCGGCGACCTTTGCGTCGGCTCTGATCTTCGGGGCACCATGGCGGAGCCGGGCACCAGGACGGGGAGCGCGATAGTGCGTCACGAGGAACCGCCGAAGACGATCGGCAGGTACAGGCTCCAGTCGCATCTCGCGGCCGGCGGCATGGGCCGGGTCTTCCTCGCCCTCGATCCCGAGGGGCGGACCGTCGCGGTCAAGCAACTCCACCCCGGCATCGCCCACGAAAGCGGCATGCGGGAACGGCTCAGGCGCGAGGTCGAGGTGATGCGGAAGATCCGCAGTCCCCGGGTCGCCGAGCTGGTCGACGCCGACCTGGAGGCCGACCCGCCGTACATCGTCACGCGCTACGTGCAGGGCCGTACGCTCCACAGTCTCGTCGACACGGAGGGCCCGCTGCGTGGGGACGCCCTGCTCCGGATGGCGTACGGCATCGCCGAGGCCCTGGTGGCGATCCACGACGCCGGTCACGTCCATCGCGACCTCAAGCCGTCCAACGTCATGGTGGCCGGTGGCGAGCCGGTGATCATCGACTTCGGCATCGCCCGGGAGCAGGACGCGACCCGGCTCACCCGCGAGGGCGGAGCGATCGGCACGGTCGGCTACATCCCGCCCGAGGTGCTGGACGGGGCGGTGGCGGGCCCGCCCGCCGACGTCTTCGCCTGGGGGGCGACGGTCGCGTACGCCGCGACGGGGCGGCCGGCCTTCGGCGCCGGCTCACCGCAGGCTGTCGCGCTTCGCGCCTATCGCGGCGCCGCGGATCTGGACGGCGTCCCGGACGAGTTCCGCGGCCTCCTGACCGCGGCGCTCGCACCCCGAGCGGACGCCCGCCCCGACGCGCACACCCTGGTGCGCGTCCTGGCGGACCACCCAGCCGGCTTCACGCCGGACCCGGCCGCCCTGCACCCCGTCCAGGCACCCGAGTACGGCGCCGCCGCACCCGGCACCGAGCCCGTACCTCCCGGAAGGAAACGGGCGCTGGCCGTCGGCGCGGGCGCGGCGGCCGTGGCGTTGCTCGTCAGCGGGTCGCTGCTCGTCGGGCGGTTCGGCGCGGAGAACGACCCTCCGCCCGCCTCACCGTCACCTTCACCCGTGGCCGCGCCGCCCCGGCCGTCCTATCGGGCGACCATCGGCAACGGGCAAGAGGGACAGAAGCTGATGGATTTCCTGGCGGCCAACGTGGGCAGGAAGGTCCTCGTCTTCGCCCCGCTCGACGCGGACATCACCCCGTACGCCGGCGACGGCGGGCCCTTCGACGCGTTCGGCAGGAACGACAAGGCGCTGTTCACCTTCTGGCCGGAGTGCCGCGAAAAGGTCGACCCGGGCGAGCAGCCGACTTCCGCGAAATGCACCGGCGTGCAAGTCACGATCCTGGGCGAGCAGCCGGCGCGGGTCGGCCTGCAGTACACCAACGGCTTCTACCGGATCCAGGGCAACTTCGAGGTGTCCATGGACGGGACCTACCAGGGCATCTTCGCCTTCACGCTCAAGCCCACCGAAGCGGCCTGATCCCATGGGCCGTGCATACACGGGTCTCCCGCATGCCGCGCGCGAACGTGGGCCGCTCCTCGGCCTCGAGGCTTAAAAGCACTGAAGTGGTGCGCACCGGCTTCACCATCGCCCGATCTGTGAAGACGGGCACCATACGAGGAGAGGGCTGGCGGTCATCGACCAGACGACGGGAGCACGACTGAGCACGGAGTGGTTCCGGCGCTTGAGCCTGAGACACGGCGGAAGGTCTGGCTCAACTCCGCTCCGAGCCCTCGGGCCAGACGACGCGTACGGGCATGCCTCGGGCTCTGGCCTCGGCGACCACATCGGCCGTTCCGCCGTACCCCCGGGCGGGCTTGCCGTCCCACACGGCCAGCAGTTCGTCGGCGTGGTCCAGCATGAACAGGCTGGCGGCCATGTGCGCCTGCGACGTCGACTCGATGAAGCCGAGCCGGTGGACGCGGTCGGCCCTGCTCATCAGGGCGTCGTACGCGTCCCATGCCTCGGCGGGGAGGTTGGCCCGGTACTGCTCGGCCGGGATGACCACCTCCAGTCTCCCCCCGGCCCGCAACACGGCTCGGGCGAAGATCTGATCCGCTCCGTCGGCCAGGCAGGACAATCCGACAACGTCAGGCGCGTGTACGGCGAGAGCCTCCCCGACGGCCGCTTCGACCAGTGCGGTCGTTTCCGGGGGCAGCCCGCGGTGCCCGGAGACGGCGACACGCGGCATGAGCACCTCTATTCATAGGAGGGTGGCGCGGAGCCGGTCATCGAAGGCGCGGACCACAGGGGTGACCGGCCCGGCGTAACTCCTGCGGAAACGGCGCACCCGATGGATGACGCGGTCGGACGCGTAGTTCACTCCTACCGCGAGGGCGTCGCTCGCCAGGCGGAACGCCTCGTCGATCTCGCCCGCCATGCTCTTGGCCGTCGCGATCTCCGTCATCAGCACACCGCGCTGCTTCACCGCCGGCTGCGTCGACGCCAGCGACTCGGCGAACGCGCTGACGGCTTCATCGGGGCGTTCCAGCCGCACCATGACCAGTGCGCGATAGCCCGCGAGCTTCGCATGGTCGAAGGGGAACACCCAGGGCCAGGGCGGAGCGGCGGCGCGCTCGCCTGCGGTCACCGCCTTCTCCGCCTCGCCCAGAGCCGCTAAGGCTGCCGGGGCGTTGCGTACGGTGGCGTGTCCGAGAGCTTCGATACTTGACAACCACGCTCGGGCCGTCGCCGGGGGATGGTTGCCGAGTTGCCGGGCCGCCTCGGACAGCAGCGCCAAGCCGAGGGTGGCGTCGTCCGCCTCGATCTCGAACGACGCGAGGCTGCCGATCATGTAACTGGCCAGAAGGTTGTGCTCGGCCCGCCGGGCGGTGTCGATGGCGAGCCGGTAGTAGGTGCGTGCCGTACCGGCGTCGTGCATGTCCGCGTGCAGCCAGGCCGCGAACCCGGCGGCCTCGCTGACGGCGGCGCAGATGGCGGTGGCGTGGCCGGATCGGGCGGCACGGCCGAGAGCGCGGTTGGCCATCTCGACGTGGGCGACCGCGCCGCGCGCCAGCTCACGGGCGGGGGTGGTCGCTTCGAGGCGGCGCTGTGCGCCGGTGATCGCGGTCAGGGTGGGCGCCGTGGTCTCGTCGGCCTCGGCGCGCGTGGGAATCGGCGCGACGGTGAGTGCCGCGAGCGCTACCGCCTTGCCGAAGTCTCGCCGTTTCGTCGGATCATCATCTCCCCTATGGCCGAAGCGGAGCAGGTGAAGGGGGACTCCGAGTCGGCCCGATATCTCCCGTACTTGGTCGATGGTGAGCGGCTGGCGGCGCCGGAGCACCTTGGACACCCAGCTTTGGGAGTACCCCACCGCTTCGGCGAGCTGGCCCTGTGTCCATCCGTGCGCTCGCATGGCTTCGGCAAGGATGGTGGGAATGTCGCACTCGGCGAGTGCGGCCGCCACAAGGGGCGATGACCAGAACTGAGGCGGTAAGGTGCCGCTCGTCCGATTCATGACGCTAGGTTAGGCGGAATTACAAAGCAGGACCGTATTCGTGACACGAATAAGGCCATTACCGCCAGTGCTTCCGCGTTCATCGTCCGCCCGGCCCTTCGCCATGATCACGGACATGTCCCCCTTGCCACTTCGGACAGCCGAACGGCTGGTGCTCGCGCTGGAAGACCTGGGCGTCGCGGCCGACGTCAACGACGGCTACAGGATCGCGCTGGTGTCAGTCTGGGTCGACCTCGTCGTCAGGACCGACGGCACCTCTTACTCCTGGTGGTCGGGCAGGTTCTCGGGGCGGACCGGGCGGAAGCTGTACGTGCACAGCCCCGCCGACGATCCGGCGACGGCCGCCCGGCGCGTCGCCAAGCGTTATGCGGAGTTGCAGGACACGCACCCGCTCTCGGCGCTGATCCGAGAGCTCCTGGCCGGCCCCGTGGGCATCTGGGCGGTGAAGCCCATCTGAGCACAGCGCCCCTTCGGGGTCTCGGGGGAGAGCAATCGTCAAGACCGGACCCTCCCTCGAGGTGTGGACACCTTGAGTGCCAGATCATGGAGAGCTGCGGTTATGGGTGCGCCAGGCTCAGACGGCGTTGGCGCCGGCCAAGAGCCGCGAAAAATCGAGCAGTGGGGCGAGTGAACACCCAGAGAGCCGCGCTATGGCCGTCACAGACGTAAGCGGCCCCGTCCAGCGAAGACAGGGCCGCCTGTCGATCAGAGTTAGGCCGCCGACCGGCGCCACCGATTGATCACGAGCTGGACGCCACGAGGTGTGGCGTACGCCACTGGGAAGGTCCAGCCATTCTCGCTCTCGACCTTGACCACGAAGTACCCGGCGTCCTGCACACTCTTGCGCGGGAGGTGCCGACGGCTCCCGTTCCGAGAGGGGCGCTTTCTGAACAGCTTCTCCTCCACAAGCCAGGAGGTGAGTCGCCGGACGTCCACATGCAGGATGTCGGCCAGTTCTGTCATGCCGGTCAGGCCATCGGCATTCGCGCGGGCCTCCCGCGTGTCAGCCTTCCGCTTGACGGACTCCGACCTGTTGCTGAGAGCCTGCTCCCGTTCCAGGGCCGCGAGGTAGCGCCGCATGACCTCGATCTCAGACGCGATAGCATCTCGGTTCCGAGACGTCGGCGCTGGACGAGGAATCAAGTGCCACCAGCCCCCAACCTGGGGGTTCGTGGACGGTTCATCGAACGGCCCGCTATTCTCCTCACTCAAGGGCTACTCTCCTATCTCCGAAGCGCAACGTTGATCGGGATAGTCCTTCGGCGTCCGGGTGTTCCAGCACCTGGGCGCCCTTTGCTGTCAGCCGCCGGCCCTGTCCATTCACCATCTACGGGTCCTCGACAGGAGCCGCCGACCGCGTCACGACTTCCCCCGATTGACCATGAGTGTCCCACTCCCACCCCTCCATGCGCAACCTCTTCTTCATCTTGACCAAAGCGTTGGCCAAGCTCCGCTAGCTAGCCATGGTCAAGATCGTTTCGTTGGCTGCCTTGCCTGCTCCTGGTCAGATGAGCAAGACTGCACTCGGATAGCTCTGAGACGCCTGTAGTCCGAGCGGTCCTATTGATCAATAGGGAATCAAATGTTGGATAAACGGATCATCGGCGACTTAGTGGCTGAACGGCGCAAGTCTCTAGCGCTGACCCAGGCCGGCTTGGCCAGCCTCGCAGGGATTTCGCGCGGGACGGTCAGGAATATCGAGACTGGCACCGTCGAGCCCAATGATTCAACATGGGAGCGTCTTGAGCCAATTCTCGGATGGGTATCCGGGAGTATACGAGCTTTCCAGCAAGGCAACGACCCGATAGAAGTCTTGCCTCGCGGCGCTCTTTCATTCGTGCTCGGCACTCTCACGGATGCCATCGACAATGAATGGACCAACGTCAACGCACAAAAGATCCTCACTAAATTCAAGGAGGTGATCACACACGCAAGAGACGACGGCTCTCTGAGCGATGAGGATCGCATTGCCCTAACCGACCTCGTCGATTCATTGGAGCAGTTTGCGGATGAGGACCAAATCGAGGCCGCTCAAAAAGAGATAACCGAATGGTTCAGAAGGAAATCCCTCGCCCCGCGCATGTCTCTTAAGGAAGTAGAGCAGCTCAACGAAGGTGACCACGTCATACATGCCACCCTCGGGCCCGGTAAGGTCATCCAGACGAGCGGGGCCGGCGAGAAGAAAAGAATCAAAGTCGCCTTCGAAGAGGGCGAGAAGACGCTACTTCCACGATATGCGCCGCTTGTCGTAGTCAAGTCATCGGATCTGGAGTCGGCGGAAGCTCACCTGCCTTCTCCGGAAAACCGCACAGAACTCAACATGAGCCAACTCGGCGATGAGATCACAAAGCTGCTCAAGGAAGGATATGTGATCGACTACCATATAGCCGAACCAGCGAAAACTCAGAACGTAGCCATGGTTACCTTACTGTTTCGGAAAGGTCCCGGCGCCCTATCCGCCGGAGACCGCCACTACATCTCCAATGCCATGAACGCACCCGCCAACTCGGACTTGGCACTCCGCCTGTCGGACGGCTCTTTTGTCCGACTGAACACCAAGCCAAAAAGTTCGAGTTAACAAAGATGCATTTTCTGAAAAGCCGCCTTTTTGAGCGAAAAGATGGAATGACTACTGCGGATTGCGATTCCGTACCACCTCATGCGCAACCACTCATTTTGATTTCGTGATGTCGGCTCCCCTCGTCATGGTCGGGCCGGTCGGTGGAAGGCAGCCGTCGATGAGGTGAGGCCGGCACCGGATCTTCTTAGGGCGCGCTTGATGACACGGGCGAGGTTGGCCAGGGCGCCGGCCCTTGGCCCCCGGCTAGCACTCCAGCCGTAGATCGGGATCTTGCTGGTAGGCAGGAGTAGAGACGCGTACGGCCACCGCGATCTCGAGTGTTGTGCTGACGATCAACGATCGTGCGGTGGCACAGACGACAAGCCGCGCCACTTCTTGATCACACTGCCGAAGTCCGGGACCGTCGTGCCGCTGCCCTCGGTCGATCAACCGCAGTCCGCCGCCCGGTGGATCGCCGGCTGGGCCAACGGCGGGGCTCGGTGAGACGGCGGCTGTGAGGGCGGTCTCCGTCGTGGGCCCGGACGAGTGCCTGAGCCCGCACTGGGAGTTGCGCAAGAGAATCACGTGAAACTCGTCTGGCATGAGCTGTTCGAGGGGACCGGGCGCGTGCGGGCTCTCGCCTGGACCCGCGACTGCCGCGCCGTCGCCTACGAACTCCTCCAGTCCGGCGGACAGGCGTTCATCCGCAAGACCATCCGGGCCGGAACCGACACCGGAGATCAAAGAGACCCACCGCTGGCCCATCGAGAAGGCACGCAAGGTATGGCACGCCCCGCTGCACGGCGAGATGCGATAGACGGTCCACCGCTCACGCAGCTCCGCTGGCCGCCCGGCGCGCCGCGAGCCACCGCAGGCGGCTCGCCTTGACCTTGTCGTGAAGGTTTTCGCCGAGAAGTGCCTCTGGCCCTCGATCGGCACCGGGTTAGCCGGGCGACCAAGGGCCAGAATCAGTCGGTTACCGCGGGTCAGGCTTCGCCGGTGGTCAGGCCGACCGGGCAGGCGACACCGGTGCCGCCGAGGCCGCAGTAGCCGTTGGGCACTTTGTACAAGTACTGCTGGCCGTAGCGATTCACCTTGGGCAATAGATCCACAAGCCACGGATCACATTTCCGTGTCTTTCGGATGGCGAGGCGAAGCGTAGATCAACCACACGGTACGCGTTCCGTCGTCGATGACGTACCGGACGCGGCCTCCACTTGTGACCTCAAACTCCCACTGTTCGAGATCCTTGCCGTTGTGGCGGTGGACTGCGAGGTCGCCGCGGAGACGGTGCTGACGCTCGTGATCTGCTCGCGAGCGTGGATTCGTACGCAGAGCTTCAAGACAGCGCCGTGCGTTCGCCAGGGCGTGCCTGCACAGTTCCTCCCACCCCCTTGCCGCATCACTGGTAGCGAAGCGAACGTCCCACTCATCGTCGGGAGGAGGAACGGTGACACGATCCCCACGTTTGGGACTCACGCAGAGACCTCAACTGGCCCGAAGTCTCCGCTCGTAGGCTTACGCGCGTCCGCGTACTCCGCCGGGTCCGCCTTGATCCGAGCCGTCGCCCGCCAGCCCACGATCACTTCTTCGGCCGTACTGTCCAAGTCCAACTCTGCAGCGTCGGACAGAGCCTCGACCAGTTCGAACGTGAAATTCCGCAGTTCGTCCGTGGTGAGATGGCGAACCCAGGGGAACACCTCAGGCATCGCGATAGCCAATGTCCTGGCTGTTGGATCATGTTTGAGGAGCGCGAGGAACAAGCGCGACGCCGTGGCGAGTGTCCGGTCTCGCCGCTCCTCGCGGTCCGCAACCGTCAGATAGAAGTCCGGTGCATCCCGATGAGTGACACGGACCCGCCCCAGAAGTGTCGCACGCTCCGCGACCGCTCGCGGATTCCTCGACAGGTCTGAGAATGTCACCGACTCCGCATAGCTCGCGCTCATATCCTCATCATAGTCAGAACGTGTTCTGATATACATGCGACTGGCCAGAGGCGGCTCTGGCCCTCGATCGGCACCGGGTTGACCGGGCGACCGAGGGCCAGAATAAGTCCAGTTACCGCGGGTCAGGCTTCGCCGGTGGTCAGGCCGACCGGGCAGGCGACACCGGTGCCGCCGAGGCCGCAGTAGCCGTTGGGCACTTTGTACAAGTACTGCTGGTGATAATCCTCGGCGAAGAAGAACTCGCCGGCGGGGGCGATCTCAGTGGTGATCTTGCCGTACCCGGCCTTGGCGAGCACCTCCTGGTACGCGTCCCGGGAGGCCTCGGCCGCCTTGGCCTGCTCGGGGCCGTGGGTGTAGACGGCGGACCGATACTGGGTGCCGACGTCGTTGCCCTGGCGCATGCCCTGCGTGGGGTCGTGGGCCTCCCAGAACACCTTCAGGAGCTCCTCGTACGACACCCGGGCCGGGTCGAAGACCACCCGGACGACCTCGGCGTGCCCGGTCAGGCCGGTGCAGACCTCCTCGTACGTAGGATTCGGCGTGTAGCCTCCGGCGTAGCCCACGGCGGTCGAGACGACCCCGGGGGTCTGCCAGAACTTGCGCTCGGCCCCCCAGAAACAGCCCAGCGCGAACTCCGCGATCTCGGTGCCCTCGGGGTACGGCGGAGCCAGCGGCCCGTCGAGGACCTGGTGGCGAGGCGCCACCGGCATGACCTCGGCCCGGCCCGGCAGGGCGTCCTTGGGGTCCACCATCGTCGTCTTGTGTGTGCCGAACAGCCAGCCCATCACGCACCTTCCTTCCGCTCTGCCATCAAGCAACCCGGCACCGGGCCGCCTTGTTCCTGACATAAGCACCGCTAAACCCGATACATAGAGACCCTTATTTGTGCTAATCCATGTAAGCAGCGAAGATGGGCGTCATGCCTGATACGCGCCGTGGTGTCCTGTATGGCGTAGCCGCCTACGCGATGTGGGGCCTGTTCCCTCTCTATTGGCCTCTGCTCAAGCCGTCCGGCGCAGTGGAGATCCTCGCCCACCGGGTGGTCTGGTCGCTGGTCGTGGTGGTCACGCTCCTCGCCGTACGCCGCCACTGGTCGTGGATCCGCGCGATGACGCGCCGCCAGTTGCTCCTCCTCGCCCTCGCGGCCGTCACGGTCTCGGTGAACTGGGGCACCTACATCTACGCGGTCAACACCGGTCACGTGGTGGAGAGCGCGCTCGGCTACTTCATCAATCCCCTCGTCAACGTGCTGTTCGGGGTGCTGATCTTCCGTGAGCGCTTGCGCCTGTGGCAGTGGATCGCCGTCGGGCTGGGCACGGTCGCGGTCCTCATCCTCACGCTCGACTACGGCCGTCTCCCCTGGATCGCCCTCGCGCTCGCCGCCAGCTTCGGCACGTACGGCCTGATCAAGAAGGCGGCGGGAGTGGGCAGCGCGGAGAGCATGACCGTCGAGACGCTCGTGCTGCTGGTGCCCGCCCTCGGTTATCTGCTCGTCCTGCAGGCCGACGGCGCCGGGACGTTCGGCAACCACGGCCTTGGCCACGCGGTGCTGCTGGTGGTGTCCGGCCTCGTCACCGCGGTGCCGCTGATGCTCTTCACGGCCTCCGCGCTGCGGGTTCCGCTCACGATCGTCGGCCTGCTCCAGTACATCGCCCCGGTGCTGCAGTTCATGTGCGGGGTGCTGGTCGCCCACGAGACGATGCCCGCCAGCCGGTGGGCCGGGTTCGTGGTCGTCTGGGTCGCGCTGTGCGTCTTCACCTGGGACAGCGTCCGCTCCGCCCGTACGCCCCGGCCCGAGCACGCGGCCGCACTCGAAGCGGTTTAGTACGCCTCCCGGAGTACGCCGCCCGCCTCCGGCCGGGGGACGACCGTCGCCGGGCTCCTCGCCGGCCGCTGAACCCCACATGCGTGACCCCCGCGTGCTCATCGCAGGGCGGAAAGGCGCGACCGGGTGCGGGCGGGCGCCGACGCGGGAAGCTCGGCGACGATGTCGGCGAGCGTGACCGCCGCGAGGCTGCCGCGCCACGCGCGGTGCGCCTCGGCCATCTTCTCGGCGATGACGCAGATGCTCCGGCACTCCTCGGCGGGCAGCGCGCCCCGCCCCCGCTGGCGGATCTCACGGCACTCGTACGGCGAGGAGGCGCCGTCGACCGCCTCGACGATCTGCAGCAACGTGATGTCGGAAGCGGCCCGCGCGAGCCGGAACCCGCCCCGGGGGCCGGTCATCGCGGCCAGCACACCAGCCCTGACCAGCGCCTGAAGCTGCTTGGCCAGGTAGGGCGCCGGGACGTCGTAATACTCCGCGAGCTGTGCCGCCGACGCGGTGGCTCCCGGTTCGAGCTGCGCCAGCGTGGTGGCGCAGTGCAACACCCACTCGGTGCTCGCAGGCAGCTTCATGCCCCTAGTTTAATGTGGACATTGCGGATCTATTTTGTCCGGGATAGCATCCGCGACATCAGGGGAAGGAGACATCATGCGTGTCGCAGTCGCCGGTGCCACCGGGAACATCGGAAAACTCACCGTCGCCGCCCTCGAACGAGACGGGCACGACGTCGTACGGATCAGCCGCTCGCTCGGGGTCGACCTGCTGACGGGCGAGGGGCTCGACAAGGCCCTGGACGGCGTCGAGGCGGTGATCGACGCGACCAACGTGGCGGCGGCCGGCCGGGACGAGGTGGTGGCGTACTTCGGCACGACCACCGGAAAATTGCTGGCCGCCGAGGAGCGGGCCGGAGTCCGCCACCACGTGCTGCTGTCGATCATCGGCATCCACCGGGTGGAGGGCAACGCCCACTACGCCGGCAAGCGGGAGCAGGAGCGGCTGGTGTCCACCGGCCCGGTGCCGTGGACGATCGTCCCGGTCGCGCAGTTTCACGACTTCGCCGAGATGGTGGCGGGCTGGACCGAGAAGGACGGCGTCGCCACGATCGCGCCGCTGCTGGTGCAGCCGATCGCGCCCGCGGACGTGGCCGAAGTGCTCGCCGAGATCGCGGTGGGCGAGCCGCGGGGACACTACGCCGACGTGGCCGGGCCCGAGACGCAGGACCTCGTCGACATGGCCCGGCGCACCTACGCGGCCCGCGGCCGGACGATCAAGCTCGTGCCGACCTGGTCGGGGCTCTTCGGCACGGAGATGGCCGGCGACGTGCTGCTGCCCGGGGAGGGCGCCCGCATCGCGCCGACCACCTTCGACGAGTGGCTCGCGGCCCAGCGCTAGTGCCGCGACGGCGCCGAACGGCCGGGGATCAGCGAGCGGGCAGCGTCGGGTGCGGGCTCGGCGGGACGATGCCCATCATCGTGGAGGTGATGGCCCACCGCTCGTGATCCCGCCAGGCGCCGTCGATGAACAGCATCTCCGGCGAATATCCCTCGTAGCGGAACCCGTGCCGTTCGACCAGTCTCCGGGAGGCGTGGTTGCCGGGCTGGATGTTGGCTTCGAGCCGGTGGAGCCGCAGCTCCTCGAACGCGTACCGCAGCACCAGGCCGAGACCGTCGGACATGTACCCCTGGCCGGCGGTGGGGGCGAAGGCCGCGTATCCGAGGGAGCCGCACTGGAAGCGCCCCCGGATGATGCTGTTGATGTTGATGTTCCCCGCGATCGCGCCGGTCTGCCGTACGCAGACCAGCAGGCCTTCGGCGGACTGGGGATCGTCGTATCGGCCGAGGTAGGCCCTGAACTCCTCACGCGTGGCGGGCAGGGATATCCATGGATGGTGGAGGTCGGCGCTCACCCGCACCAGTTCGAGGAACTCGTCCTCGTCCCGCGCCGTCATCCGGCGCACGATCACGCGCGGGTGGCCGCCCGACGGGCCGAGCAGGCCGGTGTCGCCGGCCGCCTCGCGCGTGGTCTTTCTGTCACCGTCGTTGTGCGTCACCCGCCGCAGGATAGGCGAACGACGGCTCCCGCCCTGGAGACGGTCTGGACCTTCCCGCTCTGTGTGGGCGGGGGCGCCGAACCCGCGGGCGCCGAACCCGGTCCCCCGCCCACACCGCGGATCAGATGCGCTTGGCCGCGCGCCAGGAGCGGTCGTACAGGGTGCCGCCGTCGAGCAGCGACGGGCCGCCCACGTCACCGAGCGTGGGCCCGTCCACGGTCTTGCGGCTGGAGATGAACCGATGCTTTCCGCCGGAGTCGACGCCCAGGTAGATGCCGACGTGGTCGATGTCCGTCCCGTCGTCGGTGCTGGCGTCCCAGAACAGGAGATCGCCGGGCTGCAGACCGGCGTACGACGCGGGCTTGGCCGCGCCTCCGTCGACCACCGTCACCCCGGGGGCCGAGGCGTGCATCTGTACGGCACGGCGCGGCAGAGCCTTGCCCGTCGGAGTGCCGATCTCGAGCGGATATCCGCCGCGGTAGCCGTACACCATGCGGACGAACCCCGAGCAGTCGAGCGCGCCCTTCTGGGCGGCCTCGGGCTTGTCGACCCGGTCGCCGTACGTCCAGTCCACCCCGAGGTAGTCGTTGAAATCCGATCCCTCGATCAGGCCGTCCTCGCCCACCGGTCCGTAGTGGGCGTCGCCGGCGTAGCGAAGGCCGTCCTTGACCCGGTCGGGCGCTCCGGTGATGTACTGCGTGGCGATCTCCAGCAGGTCGTCGGTCTCGCTGCCGAGGTTGGCGGAGAGCCACGACGAGGCCCAGGAGGCCGATACGGACGTCCACGGCGCGGGCAGCAGGCGCACCCAGGCCCGCGTCGACACCGTGGCGTCCGTGGTGCTTTCGGAGAACTTGCGCTGGCTGCCGTACAGCACGGCGGTGCGGGCTCCGGGGGTGAGCACGGCGCCGAGCCGTCCCTTGGCGTAGTAGAGGGTCCGGCCGCCCGCGCCGGTGGCGTACCCCGTGTAGGAGCCGGCCGCGCAGGAGGCGGCGCCGGCGAACACCGTCGTGAAGCCGCCCCAACCGGAACCGATCTGCTTGCGGTCGTGCCAGGCGGGCGCGCCCGCGAGGGGGTCGGCGTGGCGCTCCCACCACAGCCTGCCGCCGGCGTCCACCGTGTAGAAGACGCCGGCGCCCGCGCTCGACGGGTTGCGGTAGCCGCCCCAGCCCTCGCCGGTCACCAGCCCCGACCCGGTGCCGAAGGCGTCGTCGCCGCCCTCGGGGTCGGTGTGGCGGTACCAACGCACGTAGCCCTTGGTGTTGACGCCGAACAGCACGCCGTCGCCGCCCGTCATCAGCTTGGTGATCGCCGTCCACCCGGAGCGGATGACCGCGCCGCTCCCCGTCGCCCAGCCGGTGCCGCCCGTGGCGGGCGAAAGGTGCCGGTACCAGTGCAGGTCGCCCTTCGCGTCCAGCGCGTAGATGACGCCGGAACCGGCGGACACGACGTCGACGAAGCCGCCCCAGCCGTGGCCGATGACCCGGCCGGAGCCGGAGGCCCAGGTGTCGGCGCCGGTGTCGGCCCCGGTGTGCCGGTACCACTTCAGGTAGCCCGATTTGTCCACCGCGTAGATCACACCGTCGCCCCCGGAGAACACCCGGGTGAACGCGTCCCAGCCGCGGCCGACCTGGCGTCCGCCGCCCGATGCCCACGACCACGTGCCGCCGTCGCCATCACGGTGGCCGTACCACTTCAGGCTGCCGGTGCCGTCGATCGCATAGACGGGAACGGTGGCCCGGCAGATCAGGGCGGCGTCGGCGGCGGCGGGGTGAGCCGTCACGGCGGTCAGCGCCGCCCCGCCCAGTGCGGCCGCGGCCACGGCTGCGGCGAAGCGCAGACGAAAAGCCGTCATGTACGAAAAATTTTCCTTACCTATAGGTCACAGATCAGGATCTTTACCGTACACGGTCAGGAGGCCGCCGCAGACAAGTCACCCGGCCGGGGTCAGCCGGTGCGCTCGACGACGTAGTCGCACAGGGCGATGAGCGCCGCGCGGGCCGGGATGTCGGGCAGCCCGGCGAGGGCGGCCTTGGCCCGGTCGGTCCAGCGGGTGAGCTCCTCGCGGGCCTGGTCCATGGCCCGGTGGGCCCGCAGCAGCGTCAGCGCCTCCTCGACGTCCTCCTCGGCCACGGGACCGGACAGCAGCGTGCGCAGCCGGGCGTCCGCCGGGTCGTCGGAGGCCAGGGCGTACAGCACGGGGAGCGTGCGGACGCCCTCGCGCAGGTCGGTGCCGGGGGTCTTGCCCGAGTCGGACGTGGTCGCGGCCACGTCGATGAGGTCGTCGCCGAGCTGCCAGGCCACGCCGATGGCCTCGCAGGCGTCGGTCAGGCGCTCGACGACGTCGGCGGGGGCGCCGGCGAGCATCGCGCCGAAGCGGCCCGAGGTGGCGATGAGGGAGCCGGTCTTGTCGGCCAGCACGCTGATGTAGTGGGAGATCGGGTCGCGGCCCTCGGCGGGCCCGATCGTCTCGCGGATCTGGCCGCGCACCAGGCGGGAGAACGTACGCGCCTGGATGCGAATCAGCTCGGGGCCGAGGTCGGCCAGGATCTCCGACGCCTGGGCGAACAGGTAGTCGCCGGTGAGGATGGCCACGGTGTTGTCCCACCGGGCGTTGGCGGACGGGGAGCCCCGGCGCACCGGGGCCTCGTCCATCACGTCGTCGTGGTAGAGCGTGGCCAGGTGGGTCAGCTCGATGACGACGGCCCCGGGCACGACGCCCGGGGCGTCCGGGTTGCCGAACTGGGCGGCCAGCAGCACGAGCATCGCCCGGAACCGCTTGCCGCCCGCCTCGATGAGGTGCCTGGACGTCTGGGTGACGAAGGCGTCCTCGCTCTCGACCGACGAGCGCAGCAGCTTCTCCACCGCCGCGAGCCCGTCCGCGAGGTCACCGGCCAGCCGCTCGTCGACGAGAGGAATGTCCACAACGGGCGGCGCGGCCATACGGAGATCTCCTAACGGACGAACAGGGACTGTGCTGCCGTGTGCGCGAGGTCCAGCACAGGCTGGGGGTAGACCCCGAGGACTACGGTAGCCAATGCCGCGACGCCCACGACCGCCGCGGTCCCCCGCGAAGGCAGCACGACGGACGGGCCGTCGGCGGCCGGGTCGCTGAAGAACATCAGCACGATCACGCGGACGTAGAAGAACGCGGCGACGGCCGAGGCGACCACACCGATGATGACCAGCGGCGTGGCGCCGTTGTCGACGGCGGCCTGGAAGATCGCGTACTTCCCGAAGAATCCGCTGGTGAGCGGGATGCCGGCGAAGGCCAGCAGGAAGAACGCGAACACCCCGGCCAGCAGCGGCGAGCGCTTGCCGAGCCCGGCCCAGCGGGACAGGTGCCACGCCTCGCCGCCCGCGTCGCGCACCATCGTGACGACCGCGAACGCGCCCACCGTGGTGAAACCATAGGCCACCAGGTAGAACAGCAGGCCGGACAGGGCCGAGGTGTTCTCCGCCTGGGTGTGGCCGGTGGCGATCACGCCGATGAGCAGGAAGCCGCCGTGCGCGACCGAGGAGTAGGCGAGCATCCGCTTGATGTCGGTCTGCGTGATCGCGAGGATCGCGCCGACCACCATCGTGAGAATCGCCACACCGTACAGGACGGGACGCCAGTCCCAGTCGAGGCCGCCCAGACCGACCCAGAACACCCGCAGCAGCGCGCCGAAGGCGGCCACCAGGGTGCCGGAGGCCATCAGCGCGGTGACGGGCGTGGGCGAGCCCTGGTAGACGTCCGGCTTCCACGCCTGGAACGGCGCCGCACCGATCTTGAACAGCAGGCCGACGCCGAGCAGGGCCGCGCCGATGTAGAGCAGCGTGTCCTGGCCGCCGACCGTTCCGAGCGCCAGGTTGATCCTCGCCAGCTCGACCGACCCGGCGAAGCCGTACAGCAGGGCGGTGCCGTACAGGAAGAACGCCGAGGAGAACGCGCCGAGCAGGAAGTACTTGACCGCGGCCTCCTGCGACAGCAGGCGGCGGCGCCGGGCCAGGCCGCACAGCAGGTACAGCGGCAGCGACATGACCTCGAGGGCGACGAACGCCACCAGCAGGTCGTTGGCCGCCGGGAACAGCAGCATGCCGCCGACCGCGAACATCAGCAGAGGGTAGACCTCGGTGTGCGCGGCGCGCTCGATGAGCGCCTGCTCCTCCTCCGCCGAGCCGGGCACGGCCGCCGCGGAGCCGACGAAGTGCTCCTCGTCCTTGATGAGCAGCACGCTCACGAAGGCGAGGATGAGGATCGTGCCCCAGATGAACAGCGCCGGGCCGTCCACGGCGACGGCGCCCATCGCGGCGGGCTTGGTGGGCACGCCCTTGAGCGCCTGCCAGACGGCCAGCGCGAACGCGCCGGCCAGCGACAGCAGCGTGAGCGGCAGGTGGATCGCCGAGCGCAGGTAGCGCGGGGCGAACGCCTCCACAAGCACGCCGACGATCGCCGCGCCGAAGACGACGAGCAGTGGCGCCAGCAGGGCGTACTCGATTGTGGGCGCCTCAATGGTGCCGTTCACTACTGGCCCTCCTGAGCAACGGGTACGGCCGGCTGCGGGTCCGTGACCGAGACGCTGGACAGCGTGTCCTTCACCGCGGGGTTGATCACGTCGAGCAGCGGCTTCGGATAGAAGCCGAACACGAGCAGCAGCGCGACGAGCGGCGCCACCACCCACTTCTCGCGGGCGTTCAGGTCCGGCAGCGACTTCACCGACTCGGCCGTCGGGCCGTTCATCATCCGCTGGTACATCCACAGGATGTAGATCGCGGCGAGGATGACGCCGACCGTCGCGATCACGGCCGGGACGACGTACCGCTGGTAGGTGCCGGTCAGCACCATGAACTCACTGACGAACGTGCTGAGGCCGGGCAGCGAGAGGCTGGACAGACCGGCCACCAGGAACGTCCCGGCGAGGACCGGGGCCACCTTCTGCACGCCGCCGTAGTCGGCGATGAACTGCGAGCCCCTGCGGTAGATGAGGAAGCCCGCGATCAGGAACAGCGCGCCGGTCGAGAAGCCGTGGTTGACCATGTACAGCGTCGCGCCCGCGCCCGCGCTGGTGGTCATCGCGAAGACACCCATCGCGATGAAGCCGAAGTGCGACACCGAGGTGTACGCGATGAGCCGCTTCATGTCGGTCTGCCCGATGGCCACGATCGCGCCGTACACGATGCCGATCACCGACAGCGTGATCACCAGCGGCGTGAAGAACTTCGCGGCGTCCGGGAAGAGCTCCAGGCAGAAGCGCAGCATGCCGTACGTGCCGACCTTGTCGAGCACGCCGACCAGCAGGACGGCCGCGCCGGCCGGGGCCTGCGCGGCGGCGTCCGGCAGCCAGGTGTGGAACGGCCACAGCGGCGCCTTGATCGCGAAGGCGATGAAGAAGCCGAGGAACAGCCACTTCTGCGTCGTCACGTCCTGGATGGTCCCGACCAGGTCGGGGAACATGAACGTGCCCTTGCCGGCGATCGAGTAGAGCGCGATCACCGCGACCAGCATCAAAAGCCCGCCGAACAGCGAGTACAGCAGGAACTTCACGGCCGCGTAGGACCGCTGCGCCCCGCCGTACGACCCGATCATGAAGTACATCGGGATCAGCATGGCTTCGAAGAAGACGTAGAAGAGGAAGACGTCGGTCGCCGCGAAGACGCCGATCATCATCGCCTCGAGCACGAGCAGCAGCGAGAAGTACGTCCGGACCGAGCGCTTGCCCGCCTCGGCGTCGTGCCAGGAGGCGAGCACCACGATCGGCACGAGGATCGCCGACAGCAGGATCAGCACCAGGGCGATGCCGTCCACGGCGACCCCGTAGTGGACGCCGAACGCCGGGATCCAGTCGTACGTCTCGGCGAACTGGAACTTGTCGCCGTTCGGGCTGAACTGGACCGCCATGGCGACGGTCAGCGCCAGCACGATCAGCGACACCACGAGGGTGAACTGCTTGGCGAGCTTGTCGTTGCGGACAAGGGTCACGCCCAGCGCGCCGAGCACGGACACGCCCATCAGGGTTGAAAGCCAGGGCATCACAGGTTCCCTACGACGAGCCAGGCACCGGCCAGGACAGCGGCGCCCAGGAATATCGACAGCGCGTACGAGCGGACGAACCCGGTCTGGACCCGGCGCAGGCGCCCGGACGTCCCGCCGATGCCCGCGGCCAGGCCGTTCACCAGGCCGTCCACGCCGCGGTTGTCGAAGAACACGGCCAGGCGGGTCAGCCACTGACCGGGGCGCATGAACAGCGCCTCGTTCAGGGCGTCGCCGTACAGGTCACGACGGGCGAAGGTGGTGAGGAACGAGCCGCGCGGGGCGACCGCGGGCACCTCGGCCCTGCCGTACTTCATCCAGGCGTAGGCCGCGCCGATCGCGACGAGCGCGAGCGTGGCCAGGCCGGGGACGCTGAACGGGTGGAACGCCGGCATCTCCTCCGGCGCGCCGACGGCCGGCGCGAGGAAGGTCATGAACCGGTTGCCCATGATGAGGAACCAGCCCAGGACGATCGCGCCGATCGACAGGACGATCAGCGGCACCGTCATGACGGCGGGCGACTCGTGCGGGTGGGCCGTGGGCTCCCAGCGCTTGGCGCCGAAGAACGTCATGAACACCAGGCGCGACATGTAGAAGCCGGTGATGCCCGCGCCGATCACGGCCAGCCAGCCGAGGATCGCGTTGTGCTCCATCGCGACCTCGATGATGCCGTCCTTGGTGAAGTAACCGGACAGCAGCGGGAAGCCGATGATCGCGAGGTAGCCGATGAGGAACGTCCAGAACGTCAGCGGCATGACCTTGCGCAGCGCGCCGTACTTGCGCATGTCGACCTCGTCGTTCATGGCGTGCATGACCGAGCCCGCGCCGAGGAACATGTCGGCCTTGAAGAAGCCGTGCGTGATCAGGTGCGCGATCGCGAAGGCGTAGCCCACCGGGCCGACGCCCGCGGCGAGCACCATGTAGCCGATCTGCGACATCGTCGAACCGGCCAGCGCCTTCTTGATGTCGTCCTTGGCGGTACCGATGATCGCACCGGCGAGCAGCGTCGCGACGCCGACGATCGTCACCACGAGCTGCGCGGTCTCGGCGCCCTGGAAGATCGGGCCGGACCGGACGATCAGGTAGACGCCGGCGGTGACCATGGTCGCCGCGTGGATGAGGGCCGAGACCGGGGTCGGGCCCTCCATCGCGTCGAGGAGCCAGGACTGCAGCGGGAGCTGGGCCGACTTACCGCAGGCGCCGACCAGCAGCAGCAGGCCGATCGCGGTGAGTGTGCCGGAGGACGCCTTCGAGGCGTTCCCGAGGACGTCGCTGAAGGCCAGCGTGTGGAACGTCGCGAAGATCGTGAAGATGCCGAGCAGCAGGCCGAAGTCGCCGACGCGGTTGACGATGAACGCCTTCTTGGCCGCGGTCGCCGCCGACGGCTTGTGCTGCCAGAACCCGATCAGCAGGTACGACGCGAGACCCACGCCCTCCCAGCCGACGAACAGGGCGACGTAGTTGTCGGCGAGCACCAGCAGCAGCATCGCCGCGACGAACAGGTTGAGGTAGGCGAAGAACCGCCGCCTGTTCGGGTCGTGCGCCATGTAGCCGATCGAGTAGATGTGGATCAGCGAGCCCACGAAGGTGATCAGCAGGCAGAACGAGATCGACAGCGGGTCGACCAGCAGGCCCACCTTCGCCAGGCCGGGGATGAACTCGTACAGCTCGATCCCGCGGCGGCGCTCGCCCGGGGCGAAGCCGAGGAGCTGCGCGAACGACAGCGCCGCCACCACGAAGGACGCGACGGCCATGAGCACGCCCAGCAGGTGGCCGAACTTGTCCGTTCTCCGGCCGCCCAGCAGGAGGACCGCCGCTCCCACCAAGGGCAGCGCGATCATGAGCCAGGCTGCTCCGATCGCTCCGCCGGAGTGCTGGATGATCTCAGCGGGTTCCACGGCCACCTCTTAGTACTTCAGCAGGCTGGCGTCGTCCACCGACGCGGACCTGCGGGTTCGGAAGATCGTCACGATGATGGCCAGGCCGATGACCACCTCGGCGGCGGCCACGATCATCACGAAGAACGCGATGAGCTGGCCGTCGAGGTTGCCGTTCTGCCGGGCGAAGGTGACGAACGCCAGGTTGCAGGCGTTGAGCATCAGCTCGACGCACATGAACACCACGATGGCGTTGCGCCGTACGAGCACGCCGACGCCGCCGATGGCGAACAGCAGCGCGGAGAGCACCAGGTAGTGCGTGGTCACTTGCCGTCCTCCTCGCTCACGGAGCCGCCGCGGGACTCGCCCCCGGACTCACCGCGCGGGCCGACCACCCGGCCGACCACGACGCCGTCCTCGGGCATCGGCTCGGTGTCGGGGCCGCCGTCCGCGGCCCGCTCGGCCGTGGTGGGCGTGCCGTGGCCGTTCGCGCGCTGCTGCTCGGCCTCCTCCTCCAGCACGCGGGCGACCTCCGGGGGCAGGATGCCCCGGGACTCCTCGTACCGCGCGATGTAGCGGTTGACCGACAGCGGCGAGACGGACCCGTCGGGCAGCAGCGCCGGCATGTCGATGGCGTTGTGCCGGGCGTAGGTGCCGGGGCCGGGCAGCGGCGCCGGGTTCTTGCCCGTCTTGCCGAAGGCGACGAAGCGCTGCCGGGACAGCTCCTTCTGTGTCGGCTTGGCCTCGGTGCGCTCGCGGTGCGCGAGCACCATCGCGCCGAGCGCGGCGGTGATCAGCAGCGCCGAGGTCACCTCGAAGGCGAACACGTGGCGCGTGAAGATCAGCTCGGCCAGGGAGGGCACGTTGCCGTCCCGTACGGCGGTGGCCAGGCCCCTGGTCGGGCCGACGATCGCGTTGCCGATGCCGAGGGCGAGCAGGACGGCGAAGCCGATCCCGCCCACGATGGCCCAGAACCGCTGGCCCCTGATCGTCTCCACGAGGGAGTCGGACGAGTCCACGCCCACGAGCATGAGCACGAACAGGAACAGCATCATGACCGCGCCGGTGTAGACGATGATCTGCACGGCCGCCAGGAACGGAGCGTCCTGGACCGCGTACAGCACCGCCAGCGAGAGCATGACGACGCCGAGCATGAGGGCCGAGTAGACGGCCTTGCGGCTGAATACGAGTCCGAGCGCGGCGACCACCGAGACGACCGCGAGCACCCAGAACGTGATGGACTCACCCATTGCTTCGACCCAACCGGTAGTAGTCCTCTTCGGTTTCGCCGAGGCGCATCGGGTGGGGCGGCTGCTCCATGCCCGGACCCAGCGGCGCGAGGAGCATCTCCTTGGTGTAGATCAGCGACTCGCGGCTGGAGTCCGCGAGCTCGTACTCGTTGGTCATCGTGAGCGCCCGGGTGGGGCACGCCTCGATGCACAGCCCGCAGAGGATGCAGCGCAGGTAGTTGATCTGGTACACGCGGCCGTACCGCTCACCCGGCGAGTAACGCTCCTCGTCGGTGTTGTCGCCGCCTTCGACGTAGATGGCGTCCGCCGGGCAGGCCCAGGCGCACAGCTCGCAGCCGACGCACTTCTCCAGCCCGTCGGGCCACCGGTTCAGCTGGTGCCGCCCGTGGAAGCGCGGCGCGGTGGGCCGCTTCTCCTCGGGATAGTTGACGGTCACCGGCTTTTTGAACATGTGGTGGAAGGTGACGCCGAATCCCTTGATCGGGTTCAGCCAATCAGTTGCTCCCACTGGTCACCTCCTTGGCGGCGGCGTCGGGATTGAGACGCGCGGCGGGCACGACTCCGTGGTAGTGCGGGGCGTCCAGCGGCGGCACCGGGAACCCGCCCGCGGTCGGCTCCTCGCGCAGCTGCTCGAACTCCGCCTCGATCTCGGCGGCCTTGGCCTCCCTGCGGCGCTGGTTGACCGTGTCGAACCGCAGCCAGATCACGAGGGCGCCGATGATGACGACCGCGCCGATGACCATGACGATCGTCCGGTTGGTCTCCGGCACGCGCAGCGCCCTGAACGTGGCGGCGATCAGGATCCAGGCCAGGTTGATCGGGATCAGGACCTTCCACCCGAACGCCATGAGCTGGTCGTACCGGACTCGCGGCAGCGAGGCGCGGACCCAGACGAAGAAGCCGAACGCGATGACCAGCTTGAGGAAGAACCACAGCATCGGCCACCAGCCGGTGTTCGCGCCGTCCCACAGGGAGATCGGCCACGGGGCCCGCCAGCCGCCGAAGAACAGCGTGATCGCCATCGCCGAGACCGTGAAGACGTTCACGTACTCCGCGAGCATGAACATCGCGAACTTCAGCGAGGAGGAGTACTCGGTGTGGAAGCCGCCGACCAGCTCGCCCTCGCCCTCGGGGAGGTCGAACGGCACGCGGTTGGTCTCGCCGAGCATCGTGATCGCGTAGACCAGGAAGGACGGCAGCAGCGACACCACGTACCACGACGGCGCCGGGATGGACAGCCCGAAGATGTCCCAGGTGCCGCCGCCGGCCTGCTTGGCCACGATCTCCGAGGTGGACAGCGTGCCGGCCTGCAGGAACACCCCGACGAACGACAGGCCCATCGCGATCTCGTACGACACGACCTGCGCGCTGGAGCGCAGACCGCCGAGGATCGCGTACGGCGAGCGGGAGCCCCATCCGGCGAGCACGATGCCGTAGACGCCGATCGAGGCGGTGGCCAGGACCAGCAGCACCGCGACCGGCAGGTCGGTGAGCTGCAGCGGGGTCTTGTGGCCGAACATCCACACCATCGGCCCGAACGGCACGACGGAGAAGGCCAGGAAGGCCGGGACGGCGATGATGACCGGGGCCAGGAAGTAGATCACCTTGTCCACGGTGCGTGGCATGATGTCTTCCTTCAGGCCCATCTTCAGGCCGTCGGCCACCGACTGCAGCAGGCCGAACTTACCGGCCCGGTTGGGGCCGTAGCGGTGCTGCATGCGCGAGATGAGCTTGCGCTCGGTCCACACGCCGAACAGCACGCCCAGCATCAGGAACACGAAGATCGCGACGGCCTTGATGATGGTGATCCACAGGGGATCGTGGCCGAAGTCGCTCAGCGTGGGTCCGGGGTTGTTCACGAGACGCTCCCGATCTTGACGACGTCTCCGGCGACCGCGCGCAGGTCGCGCGTGACCGACATGCCGGCGGAGTTGGACGGCACCCACACGACCCGGTCGGGCAGGTCCGCGACGCGCACCGGGACGATCACGTCGTCACCGATGGTGATCTTGCCGCCGTCGACCGCGCCGATCTCGGCGGCCGTGGCCTCCGACAGCAGCGCCGCGCCCGGGCGGGCGGTGCCCGCCAGGTACGGCTCGCCGTCCTGCATCCGGCCGTCGTCGAGCAGCAGGTGCCAGGTGGCCAGCACGGCCTCGCCCGCCTTCGGCTCCTTGACCGGGCGGCCGGTCACCATGGGGGCGACCGGGCGCGTGCCCTTCCAGGCGCCCAGCGTGGCCATCTCGCGGCGGGCGGCGGCGGGGTCGGGCAGGCCGAGGTGGACGTCCATCTGGTCGGCGATCGCGGCGACCGCACGCAGGTCGCTCATCACGCCGGGGACGGCCGTGGCCACCCCGAACGAGCGGCCCCTGCCCTCCCAGTCGACGAACGTGCCGGACTTCTCGGCGACCGCGGCGACCGGCAGGACCACGTCGGCCCGGTCGGTGACCGCGCTGGCGCGGATCTCCAGGCTGACGATGAACGGCGTGTTCTCCAGCGCCGCCAGGGCCTTGTCCGGGTCGGGCAGGTCGTAGGGGTCCACGCCCGCCACGACCAGCGCGTCGATCTCCTCGTTCAGCGCGGCCTCGATGATGCCCGCCGTGTCGCGGCCGGGCGCCTCGGGCAGCGAGGCGACGCCCCACACCCTGGCGACCTCCGCGCGGGCGGTCTCGTCGTCGGCCGGGCGGCCGATCGGCAGCAGGCCAGGCAGGGCGCCGGCCTCCAGCGCGCCGCGCTCACCCGCCCGGCGCGGCACCCAGGCGAGCCGCGCGCCGGTGGCCTGCGTGAGCCGTACGAGCGCGGACAGGGCGCCGGGGGCGGTGGCGAGCCGCTCGCCGGCCAGGATGATCGCGCCCGCGGGCAGGACGTCGCCGGTGACGAGCTCGCCGATCGCCTCGGCCTCGGCGCCGGGCAGGGTGCGGATCAGCGTGCCGTTCATCTTGGCCAGGCCCGGCGTGGCGAACGGCGCGAGCGAGTAGACCTTCAGGCCCCGCTTGCGCGCCGCCTTGCGCAGGCGCAGGAAGACGATCGGCGACTCCTCCTCGGGCTCGAACCCGGCCAGGAGCACGGCCGGGGCCGTCTCCAGGTCGGCGTAGGAGACCTCGATGCCCTTGCCGGCCACGGCGTGGGCGAGGAAGCGCGCCTCCTCCTCCGAGTGCGGGCGGGCCCGGAAGTCGATGTCGTTGGTGCCGAGGGCGATCCTGGCGAACTTGCTGTAGGCGTAGGCGTCCTCGACCGTGAGCCGCCCGCCGACCAGCACACCCGCCTTGCCGCGGGCCCGCAGCAGGCCCTCGGCGGCGACGGCCAGCGCGTCCGGCCAGGAGGTCGGGACGAGCTTGCCGTTCTCGTCGCGCACCAGCGGCGAGCGCAGGCGGTCGGGCTGGGTGGCGTAGGCGAAGGCCCAGCGGCCCTTGTCGCAGTTCCACTCCTCGTTGACCTGCGGGTCGTCCCCGGCCAGGCGGCGGGTGACCTTGCCCCGGCGGTGGTCGGTGCGCAGCGAGCAGCCCGACGCGCAGTGCTCGCACGCGCTCGGCGTGGAGACCAGGTCGAACGGGCGGGAGCGGAACCGGTAGGCCGCGCCGGTCAGCGCGCCCACCGGGCAGATCTGGATGGTGTTGCCGGAGAAGTAGGACTGGAACGGCTCGCCGTCGGCGGTGCCCACCTGCTCCTTGGCCCCGCGCTCGAAGAAGTCGATGAGCGGGTCGCCCGCGATCTGGTCGGAGAACCGGATGCAGCGGGCGCACTGGATGCAGCGCTCGCGGTCGAGCAGCACCTCGGTCGACAGCGGCACGGGCTTGTCGAACGTCCGCTTCTCCTCGACGAACCGGCTCTCGCCCTGGCCGTTCGACATCGCCTGGTTCTGCAGGGGGCACTCGCCGCCCTTGTCGCAGACCGGGCAGTCGAGCGGGTGGTTCAGCAGCAGCATCTCCATCACGCCGCGCTGGGCCTTCTCGGCCACCGGCGAGGTGAACTGCGTCTTCACCACCATGCCTTCGGCGACCTCGATCGCGCAGGACGGCTGCGGCTTGGGGAAGCCGCGGCCGTTGCCCGCGTCGGGGATGTCGACCAGGCACTGGCGGCAGTTGGCCGCCGGCGCGAGCAGCGGGTGGTCGCAGAACCGGGGGATCTGGATCCCCAGCAGCTCGGCGGCCCGGATGATCAGCGTGCCCTTGGGGACGCTGATCTGGAAGCCGTCGATGGTCAGGGTGACCATGTCCACGACCGGCTGCTCCGGCTGCGTCGTCTGAACTGTCACTTGGACCCCCACACCGTGGAAGCGGCGGGATCGAACGGGCAGCCGCCGATCTCGAAGTGCTTGAGGTATTCGTCGCGGAAGAGCTTCACCGACGAGTGGATCGGGCTCGTCGCGCCGTCGCCCAGGGCGCAGAACGAGCGCCCGAGGATGTTGTCGGCGATGTCGGTGATGGTCGCCAGGTCCTCCTCCGAGCCCTGGCCCTTCTCCAGCCGCTTGAGCACCTGCTTGAGCCAGAAGGTGCCCTCGCGGCAGGGCGTGCACTTGCCGCAGGATTCGTGCGCGTAGAACTCGGTCCACCGCAGGACGGCCCGCACCACGCAGGTCGTCTCGTCGAAGATCTGCAGGGCGCGGGTGCCCAGCATCGAGCCCTTGGCCCCGACCGACTCGAAGTCGAGCGGCACGTCGAGGTGCTCGGCCGTGAAGATCGGCGTCGAGGAGCCGCCCGGCGTCCAGAACTTCAGCTGGTGGCCCTCGCGGATGCCGCCCGCCATGTCGAGCAGCTCGCGCAGCGTGATGCCCAGCGGGGCCTCGTACTGGCCCGGCCGGGTCACGTGGCCGGACAGCGAGAAGATGCCGAAGCCCTTGGACTTCTCGGTGCCCATCCCGGCGAACCAGTCGGCGCCGTTGGCCACGATGCTCGGCACGCTCGCGATCGACTCGACGTTGTTGATCACGGTCGGGCACGCGTACAGGCCGGCGACCGCCGGGAACGGCGGCTTGAGCCGGGGCTGGCCGCGGTGGCCCTCCAGCGAGTCGAGCAGTGCGGTCTCCTCGCCGCAGATGTACGCCCCGGCGCCGCTGTGCACGACGAGCTCGAGGTCGTAGCCCGAGCCGAAGATGTTCGACCCGAGGTAGCCCCGCTCGTACGCCTCGCGGACCGCGGCCTGCACCCGGCGGATGACGTGGAGCACCTCACCGCGGATGTAGATGAACGCGTGGTTGGCCCGGATGGCGTACGACGCGATGATCACACCTTCGACCAGCGCGTGCGGGTTGGCCATCATGAGCGGGATGTCCTTGCAGGTGCCCGGCTCGGACTCGTCGGCGTTGACCACGAGGTAGTGGGGCTTGCCGTCGCCCTGCGGGATGAAGCCCCACTTCATGCCGGTGGGGAAGCCCGCGCCGCCGCGGCCGCGCAGGCCGGAGTCCTTCACCGTCTGGATGACGGCGTCGGGGTCCATGCCCAGGGCCTTCTTGGCGGCCGCGTACTCGCCGTACCCGTCGATGGTGAACGAGTCGGCCCGGTCCCAGTTCCTGGTGAGAACCGGCGTGAGCGTTGTCATCGGTCGTTCACCGCTCCTCGTCCGCTACGCGGACCGCTCCGCGCACGGGCTTGCTCCGCGTGGTCACTTCTCGCTCCCCTCGGCCTTGGGGGCCTCCCAGCCGTTGGCCTTGGCGATCTTCAGGCCCTCCAGCGACGGGCCCGCGGCCGAAGGACCCTCGCCGGCCTGGCCGTCGGGGAAGCCGGCGAGGACCCGCGAGGCCTCCTTGAACGTGCACAGCCGGCGCGGGCCGCGGGTGGGCGCGACCTCCTTGCCCGCGCGCAGGTCGTCGACGAGCTGCTTGGCCGACTCGGGGGTCTGGTTGTCGAAGAACTCCCAGTTGACCATCATGACCGGCGCGAAGTCGCAGGCGGCGTTGCACTCCAGCCGCTCCAGCGTGATCTTGCCGTCCTCGGTGGTCTCGTCGTGGCCGACGCCCACGTGCTCGCTGAGCTCTTCCCAGATCTGGTCGCCGCCCATGACCGCGCACAGCGTGTTGATGCAGACGCCGACGTTGTACTCGCCGGCCGGCTTGCGCTTGTACATGGTGTAGAAGGTCGCCACGCCGACGACCTCGGCCTTGGACAGGCCCAGCATCTCGGCGCAGAACTCCTGCCCGTCGTCGGAGACGTAGCCGTCCACCGACTGCACCAGGTGCAGCAGCGGCAGCAGCGCAGAACGCGGCTTGGGGTAGCGGCCGATGATCTCCTTGGCGTCCGTCTCCAGACGCTCACGGACCTCAGGCGAGTACGTCATCGGTCCACACCTCCCATGACCGGGTCGATCGAGGCGACCGCTGCGATGACGTCGGCGACCATGCCGCCCTCACACGTCGCGGGCACCGCCTGCAGGTTCGTGAACGACGGGTCGCGGAAGTGGACCCGGTAGGGCCGGGTGCCGCCGTCGCTGACCACGTGCGCGCCGAGCTCGCCGCGCGGCGACTCGACCGAGGCGTACGCCTGACCCGCCGGCACCCGGAAGCCCTCGGTCACCAGCTTGAAGTGGTGGATCAGGGCCTCCATCGAGCTGCCCATGATGTGGGCGATGTGGTCGGGCGAGTTGCCGAGGCCGTCGGGGCCGAGCGCGAGCTGCGAGGGCCAGCCGATCTTCTTGTCGTCGATCATGACCCGGCCGCCCTTGAGCGGGCCGGACAGGCGGTCGAGCGCCTGCTCGATGATCTTGAGCGACTCCTCCATCTCGGCCATCCGCACGAGGTAGCGGCCGTACACGTCACAAGTGTTCTGTGTCGGTACGTCGAACTCGTACGTCTCGTAGCCGCAGTAGGGCTGCGACTTGCGCAGGTCCCACGGCAGGCCGGCGGCGCGCAGCATGGGCCCGGTGACCCCCAGCGCCATGCAGCCGGTCAGGTCGAGGTAGGCCACGTCCTTCGTGCGCCGGGTGTAGACCGGGTTCGCGTCGAGGAGCTTGCGCATCTCCTTGATCCGCCCCGGCATGATCTTGAGGAACTCGCCGATCTTGTCGACCGCGCCGGCCGGCAGGTCGACGCTGACGCCGCCCGGCCGGACGTACGCCATGTTCATCCGCAGGCCGGTGATGTACTCCATCAGGTCGAGCACCATCTCGCGCTCGCGGAAGCCGTAGATCATCGGCGTGGTCGCGCCCAGCTCCATGCCGAACGTCGCGATGGCGACCAGGTGCGAGGAGATCCGGGTGAGCTCCATCGTCAGCACCCGCAGCGCCTGCGCCCGCTCCGGGATCCTGTCGCTGATCCCGAGCAGCTTCTCGACCCCCATGCAGTAGGCGGTCTCGTTGAAGATCGGCGAGAGGTAGTCCATGCGGGTGACGAACGTGACCCCCTGGGTCCACGTCCGGTACTCCATGTTCTTCTCGATGCCGGTGTGCAGGTAGCCGATCACCGTGCGGGCCTCGGTCACGGTCTCACCGTCGAGGGTCAGCACGAGCCGGAGCACCCCGTGCGTCGACGGGTGCTGCGGGCCCATGTTGACGACCAGGCGCTCCTCGGACGACTCGCTGACGGCCTTGACCAGCTCGTCCCAGTCCTGACCGGCGACGTCGTAGATCCTGCCCTCGGTTTCGGTGGTGCTCACGACGCTCTCCTCGTCCACTCGTGCGGGTCGACGGTCACGAGTACGACCTCCTCCGGTCCGGCGCGGGAACCTCGGCCCCGCGGTATTCCACCGGAATGCCGCCGAGCGGGTAGTCCTTGCGCTGCGGGTGCCCCTCCCAGTCGTCCGGCATCTCGATCCGGGTCAGCGCCGGGTGGCCGTCGAAGACGATTCCGAAGAAGTCGTACGTCTCGCGCTCATGCCAGTCGTGCGTGGGGTAGACCTGAACCGTGGAGGGAATGTGCGGGTCGGCGTCGGGGCAGGAGACCTCCACCCGGATGCGCCGGTTGTGCGTGATGGAGCACAGGTGGTAGACGGCGTGCAGCTCCGCCCCGGTCTCGTGGGGGTAGTGGACGCCCGACACGCCGAGCGACAGCTCGAACCGCAGGGCGGGGTCGTCGCGCAGGTGCTTCATCACCTCGACCAGCCGCTCGCGCCGCACGTGGAAGGTGACCTCGCCGCGGTCGACGACCACGCGCTCGATCGCGTCGGCGAACGCCGGCTCAAGCGCGTCGGCCACCTCGTCGAAGTACGACCCGTACGGCCGGCTGCTGACCGGCTTGGGCGGACGGCGGACGACGAGGCGGTTGTAACCGGAGGTGTCGCCGCTGTCCTTGACGCCGAACATGCCCCTGCGGGCGACGGGCTCCTCGGGCAGCCCGGGCAGGTTCTCGGTGGTCACTTCCCGGCCCCCTGGTCGACCAGCGGCAACGTGCGCAGCGCCCGGAGCTCCAGCTCCTCGATCTGCCGCTCCCGGTGCACGCCGAACTTCATGTTCTGGATCTTGTCGTGCAGCTTCACGATGGCGTCGATCAGCATCTCCGGGCGCGGCGGGCAGCCGGGCAGGTAGATGTCGACCGGCACCACGTGGTCCACGCCCTGGACGATGGCGTAGTTGTTGAACATGCCGCCGCTGGAGGCGCAGACGCCCATCGCGATGACCCACTTGGGCTCGGCCATCTGGTCGTAGATCTGGCGGAGGACGGGCGCCATCTTCTGCGACAGCCGACCGGCCACGATCATGAGGTCGGCCTGCCGCGGCGAGGCGGAGGCGCGCTCCATGCCGAAGCGCGCCAGGTCGTGCTTCGGGCCGCCGGTGGCCATCAGCTCGATGGCGCAGCACGCGAGACCGAAGGTCGCGGGCCAGACGGAGTTCTTCCGGGCCCAGCCCGCCACCTGCTCGACGGTGGTGAGGATGAACCCGCTCGGGAGTTTCTCTTCAAGACCCATGGCTAATCCCAATCGAGGCCACGACGTCGCCACACGTAGGCGTACGCCACGAGAACGGTGACGATGAACAGCACCATCTCGACCAGCCCGAACACGCCGAGTTTGTCGAAGGCCACCGCCCACGGATAAAGGAAGATGATCTCGATGTCGAACACGATGAACAACATCGCGGTGATCATGTACTTGAGCGGGAATCGACCACCGCCGACCGGCTGCGGAGTCGGCTCGATGCCGCACTCGTAGGCGTCCAGCTTCGCGCGGTTCCAGCGCTTCGGCCCGGTGAAGGGCGCGATGCTCACGGAGAACACGGCGAATCCCGCCGCGAGGACCGCGAGCACCACGATCGGCACATACAGCTCCATGGCTACATGTCCTCGCTTACTCGATGAATATGGGCGATCACGAGGATGCCGGAGGGCACGACCGGCCGGGCGGCCACCTGCGGGGCCGACGGCGACGTGCGCATCGTCTCGGTCATCCGGGCTTCAGTCATGCTGGTTTTGGCGATCATGATGGCGGCGCCACCTTGGACAGGGCGTTGATTATTCGGTCGGAGACGTCGCCCCGCCGGTCTGTGAGATTAGCGAGCAACTTGAAGGCGAATCTCATCAGGGTGGGATGGGGCATCCCGTGCCTGGTGGCGAAGCTCATCACACCCGGTCTCCCGATCGCCTCCACGAACAGGCGGCCGAGGGTGAAGTATCCGCCATGGGCGTCTTTGAGCATACGAGGATACGCGAGTAACACGCGCTCACGCTGGGCGGGCGTCGGCCGCGACAGCGCCTGGACGACGACCTCGGCGGCGATCCTGCCGGTCTCCATGGCGTACGCGATGCCCTCGCCGTTGAACGGGTTGATCGACCCTCCGGCGTCGCCCACGAGCACCAGCCCGCGGGTGTAGTGCGGCTGCCGGTTGAAGCCCATCGGCAGCGCCGCGCCCTTGATCGGGCCGGTCATGTTGTCCTCGGTGAAGCCCCACTCCTCCGGCGTGTTCTTCATCCACCGCCGCAGCAGGTCGCGGTAGTCGATGCGCTTGAACGCCTCGCTGGTGTTCAGCAGGCCGAGGCCGACGTTGGAGGTGCCGTCGCCGACGGGGAAGATCCAGCCGTACCCGGGGAGCAGCCGGTCGCCGTCCCACAGTTCGAGCCACGTCTCCAGGTAGTCGTCGTCGTGACGGGGGGACCTGTAGTAGGTGCGCACCGCCACGCCCATCGGGCGGTCCTCGCGCTTGTGCAGGCCCATCGCGATCGACAGCCGGGTCGAGTTGCCGTCGGCCGCCACGACGAGCCGCGAACGGTAGGACACCTCCTCGCCGTCCGCCTTGGCCGTCACGCCCACGATGTGGCCGCTGCGCTCGTCGAGCACCGGGCCTGTAACGTTCACGCCCTCGCGCAGCCGCACGCCCGCGCGCTCGGCGTGCCGGGCGAGGATCTGGTCGAAGTCCGCGCGGGTGCGCACGAGGCCGAAGTCGGGGTAGCTCGACAGCTCCGGCCAGTCGAGCTCGAGGCGCACGCCGCCGCCGTAGACGCGCAGGCCCTTGTTCCTGATCCAGCCGGGCGCGTCGATGTCGACGCCCATGGCGACGAGTTCCTTGACGGCCCGCGGGGTCAGCCCGTCACCGCAGACCTTCTCCCTGGGGAAGCGCGTCTTCTCCAGCAGCAGCACGTCGAGACCGGCGCGGGCGAGATAGAAGGCCGTCGTGGCGCCCGAGGGGCCCGCGCCGACGACGATGACGTCGGCGTCGACCTCTCTCCGCGTCACGCGGGTTCGCTCACTCACGGGGGACCTATCCGTTCCAGGGAAGGAAGACCTCGAATTGGTTTAGACCTTCGTGCCCTTGTGAACAACTTCACAAACTCTCGCGCCGCAGTCTAACCCCTTCCCGGGCCTCGATGTCAGAGGGGGGTCTCAGTCCGTGACGCGGTGACATTGCTGTGACACGGGAGGCGCCGGCGCGCCGGTCACGCCTTGACCGCCCGGTGCAGCGCCACGATGCCGAGGGTGAGATTGCGCCAGGCCACCTTCCGCCATCCCGTCCGCTGGATGATCCGCGCCAGCGCCTCCTGGTCGGGCCAGGCCCTGATCGACTCGGCGAGATACTCGTAGGAGTCGGGGTTCGAGCTGACCAGCCGGGCCACCCGCGGCAGCAGCTTCATCAGGTATTGGGAGTAGACGAGGTCGAACGACTTCGGCGTCGGCCGGGAGAACTCGCAGACCACCAGCCGGCCGCCCGGGCGGGTCACCCGCAGCATCTCGCCCAGCGCCTGCTCGGTGTCGGCCACGTTGCGCAGGCCGAAGGAGATCGTCACGGCGTCGAACGTCTCGTCGCGGAACGGCAGGCGCAGCGCGTCTCCGGCGACGAACGTCACCCCGCGCACGCCCCCGCCGTACAGGCCGGAACCGCCGCGCCGGGCGACGCCGGTGCGGAGCATGCCGAGCGAGAAGTCGCACGCGATCGCCCGCGCGCCGAGCGCGGTGAACGCGTCGGTCGAGGTGCCGGTGCCCGCGGCGAGGTCGAGAACCAGCTCGCCGGGCCCGGCGTCGATCGCCGCCGCGGTGGCCTTCCGCCACAGGCGGTCCTGGCCGAGCGAGAGGACGTCGTTGACCAGGTCGTACCGCAGGGCCGTGCGATCGAACATCGCGGCGACCTCGTGCGGCTGCTTGTCCAGCGATGCGCGCGTCATGCAGGCAAGCCTAGGGCGCGACGGCCGCACACCCTCACCGTCGCCGCCGGATGAGCGGAACGTAGTTTTCCAATTACGCTGAGTCTGCTAGAAATTGGGGAATGCGCGTCACCACCGCACTGCTCCCAGTCGCATCTCTCGTCACCTGCGCCGCCGTCATCCCGGGCGTCCCGGCGTCCGCCGGCGTCCACCAGCCCCGCGTGGTGTCGGAGAACCCGGTGAACTACACGCCGCACGTGCTCGACGGCATCGTGACCGCGTTCGCGCTGGTCGGCCGCACCGTCGTGGTGGGTGGCGAGTTCGGCGCGGTCCGCGAGGCCCGGGGCGGGGACGACCTGCCGCGCGCCAACCTCTTCGCCTTCGACCTCTACACCGGGCGCGTCCTGCCCGGCTTCGCGCCCGAGATCGACGGGCCGGTGGCCGCGCTGGCTCCCGGTCCCGGCGGCACGGTCTACGTGGGCGGCGCGTTCGGCGTGCCCTCCCGGGGCCTGGTCCGCCTGCGCGTGTCCGACGGCGCCGTCGTCGGCGGATTCTCCGCTCCCGTCTACGGCGGGCGGGTGACCAGCCTGGTACGGCTGGGCGGCGCGCTCTACGTGGGCGGCGACTTCAGCAGGATCGGCCGGAGCCCGCGCACCGCGCTGGCCCGGGTGGACGCCGAGACGGGCGAGGTCGATCCCCGGTTCACCGTCACGCCCGGGAACGGGCCCCGCGGCAGCCCCCGGATCTACGCGATGGCCGCCGTCCGCGACCGCTTAGTGGTGGACGGCGCGTTCACCACGCTCGACGGCCTGCGCCGCCCGCAGCTCGGCGTGATCGACCTGACCACCGGGCGGGTGGCCGACTGGCATACCGAGGCGTACGCCCCGGCGTGCAAACCGGCCTTCCCCTCGTATGTGCGGGGGCTCGATCTGTCTCCGGACGGGCGCTACTTCGTGGTCGTCACGACCGGCGGCGCGGCGCGCGGCACCTCGAAGCTGTGCGACTCCGCCGCCCGGTTCGAGACGTACGCGAAGGGCGACGCGATCCGCCCGACCTGGGTGAACCTGACCGGAGGCGACTCCCTGTACGCGGTCGCGGTCACGGGGTCCGCCGTCTACGTGGGCGGACACCAGCGCTGGCTGGACAACCCGAAGGGCGCCGACACGGCGGGGCCGGGGGCGGTCAGCCGGCCCGGCATCGGGGCGATCAACCCCGTCACGGGCAGGGCGCTGCGCTGGAACCCGACTCGGGAAAGGGGAATCGGGGTAAAGGCCTTCCTTACCGTAAAGACAGGTCTTTTGGTGGGAAGCGACACGACGGAGCTCGGGCATGAGTACCATGCCCGCGTCGGCATGTTCCCGGCGACCTAGTTCTGCCCCGACTCCCGCCGTTTACCGGCGATGCGCTCGCTCACCGCGTCGCGCTGTTTGGACAGCAGCACATAGCTGGCCAGACCGCTGACCAGGACGGCGAGCAGGAGAAGCGGGAACGACCGCAGGCCGACGAGATACAGGACGCCGAGAGCGACGACGAACAGCCCGAGGCGCGAAAGGGTGTATACGACAACCGGATGCACAGCGTCGAGGTTACGTCACCCTCCCGGCCCGCCGGTCTCCCTTCGCATCTGCTGCGAGCGCTGCTAGTGTTCACAACAAGGCGCTTTTGTAAAGAAACACCCATGAGCGCCCCAAAGAGGCTCTATCATATAACAATCGGGCACTGAGCCGGTAACAACCCGTGATCTTCGGCGAAAACCACGGATAAATCAGGCTTCGCTCGGCACACTGGTTACCTGTCCGCCCGCTGCAGGACGCGGGACGCGAGGGGGAGAGATTGTGGAGAGTAGCAGCGAGCGACTGCTGACTCCTGGAGAGGTTGCCGCTCTCTTCAGGGTCGACCCGAAGACCGTGACCCGTTGGGCCGCGGCCGGGCGTATCAGCAGCATCCGTACCCCCGGAGGGCACCGGCGCTTCCGTGAATCGGAAGTGCACGCCCTCCTTCGTGGTGAGGACGTCCTCACGGCCGAACGGCCAAACGGCGACTCGCCGCGAGTCTGACGCAATACCAGCACCGGGTGATCCTGCGCGCTACCCGGACGTCGCAGGGTCACCGGAGTCGGTCCCCGCGCCGAGTCTGCGTTCCGGCTTGTCCTGCTCCCTTGCCGGTACGTCAGTCCTGCTCCGCCTTGAAGGCCAGGAACGCCTGTTCGAGCGCGTCGTCGCCCTCACGCCACCGGCGCCGACGCTCGGCGTCCTCCTCCTCGGTGATCGACTCGGCCAGCCAGCGTTCGTAGTCGGGCTCGCCCGGCGCGACCTCCACGTACGCGTTGCCGATGAGGCGGCCGTCATGGGTGGTCAGTGACCGGGGTACGCGCAGCGTCCCATCCCCGAGCCGGATCACGTACATCCGAATCACCTAGATTCCGTAACGCCGGTTGAAGAAGAGCATGACGTTGAGGGCCGCTCGTGTGTCGCCGCCCAGCATGTCGACCAGGGCCGGACGCTGCCGGGACGCGATCGCCGCGAACGCGTCGGCGAAGAACTCCTTGCGCCCCAGGCCGCCGGGCTGCCGGTGGAACGACGACGCCAGCAGCGGCAGGCACTCCTCGTAGAGCGCCGCGAACTCCGGAGAGTCCGACACCCACTCTCCCGGAGCGGCGTCCACGTCGTCCAGCGCATGTCCGACTTCGTGCATCATCACGTCGGGCGTGGGCGACGGCCGGTCCCCCACCACGATCTTGCGGTCGCCGTACGCGCCCGCGCAGATGTCCCAGGTGGCCCGTCCGGACGGCAGCGGCGCGCCGCGCAGGTAGCCCATGTCGTCCAGGTCGGGCACGCCGCCGCGGCCGATGTAGATGCCTTCGAGGCCGATGGCGAGCTTGGTCTTGAGCTGCTCCGGCAGCATCGCCAGGCTGTCCACGGCCCGTACGGCGTCGGCGGAGGGAGGCCCCTCCGCGGCATCCCACTCGCGGTACAGGATGCGCTCGAGCGGCCCGCAGTGTCGCCTGCCGTCCCGCAGGTCGGGCGCGTCGGGCGGGTGGGGCGCGGCCCGCGTGGGGAGGTCGTCGAGCTCGAAGTCCTGCCAGGTGTACTGCGGCCGGTCGTCCACCACGGGCGCGGTGACCGCGCGCACCTCCTCCACGGGCCGCTCCGGCCGCCGCCCGGCCCAGTCGCCGCCCCACGGCGACTCCCACGCCTTCCATGACGCGTCCCGCTGCGCCCGGCGGTTCTTGTCCCGTTCGGCGGGGCGATCGGCGGCCCAGTCCGGGGCCCGGCCGGGGACCACCCGGTCGGGGGGACGTTCCGGGGCCTCCGTACGGCGCTGAGATGACAAGTAGAGCCCTCGCTGCCACCACCGCGCCCCCCGCCGGTGGCGGCCTCTGTCGCCCGGCTCCGCCATCGCACCCCTCTGTCAGGCTCCGTGTCCTCGGCACGCCGTGTACCGGTCCACCGTACGATGCCGGGCTGTCCCCGTCACCCCAAAGCCCGACACGATTAGTCGCCGGTATGGCTTACCGTGTGGGCATGGCTAGCGTGATAATCGGCCTGGCGCTGCTCGCCCTCTGGCTCTACTGCCTCTTCGACGTGATCACGACCCCAGAGCAGGACGTGCGTAATCTCCCCAAGTTCCTGTGGGTCCTCATCGTGATCGTCCTGGCGGACGTGGGCGCGCTGACCTGGCTCCTCGTGGGCCGCCCGCGCCGCCACCACGCCGTGTACGGCCCGGTCGGCGACGCGATGGGGAGCGGCCGGTGGTCCGAGAGCGGCGGCAACGTGCCGCGCGGCCCCGACGACGACCCCGAGTTCCTGCGCAGCCTGGAGCGGCGCCTGCGCGACGAGGACTGACCCCCGGGGCCGGAGCCCCCGCGTGGGGCCCGCGCCGTGGACGGCCCTTACTTGGGCACGTCGGCGTAGGAGTGCAGCCCCGAGAAGAAGATGTTGACGCCGACCAGGTTGAACATCAGGCAGGCGAAGGCGACCAGCGAGATGATCATCGCGGCCTTGCCGCGCCACCCGGCCGTCGCCCGGGCGTGGAGGTAGGCGGCGTAGACGATCCACGTGATGAACGACCACACCTCCTTCGGGTCCCAGCCCCAGTAGCGGCCCCACGCCCGGTCGGCCCACAGGGCGCCCGCGATGACGGCGAACGTCCAGATCGGGAAGGCGGTGACGATCGCGCGGTGCGCGACGCGCTCCAGGCTCTCCTTGCCCGGCAGCACCGACGCGCGCCCGTCCTTGCGGATCAGGTAGAGGATCGCGCTGACGCCCGCCACGATGAACAGCCCGCTGGCCACGATCGCCGCCGTGACGTGGATCGCGATCCAGTACGAGTGCAGCGCGGGCGTCACCGGGCCCGCCTGGACGTGCAGGAACAGCACGGCGAAGCCCAGCCCGAGCGCCGCGGTCACGGTGACGAACGCGCCGAGGAAGCGGATCGGCTGCCGGATCAGCAGCACGAGGAACGCGGTGACGGCGGCGAAGCAGATCGCCACCACGAACTCGTACATGTTGGCCCACGGCCACCGGTCGACCGCGAAGCCCCGGGTGAGGATGCCGCCGAGGTTGGCGGCCCACCCGATCCAGGTGAGGACCACGCCGACGGTGCCCGCCCGGACCGCCCACGCGGCCGGCTGCGGGCCCGAAGCCTCCGCCGTGTCCCCGGTCGCGTCTTCGGGGAGGGCGGGGCCGCCCGCGCCGACCAGCTCCCGCCGTCGCGCGGCCACGACCGTGCGGGCCCGGCCGAAGGCGAGATCCAGCGCGTAGCAGATCATCGCGGCGAGATACAGCAGGACGGTGACCAGGATGAGCTGGTCGCTCAGCGTGGCGAGACTCTCGTTGACGTTTTGGGTTACCGGGGCGGGCATCACTCACTCCTCGTCCGGGCGGCCGCCCGGCGCAGCGTTTCCGGTGGGCGCGTCCGACAGGACGTGCCCGGCACTGCCAGAACCCTCCGGCTCAGACGGCTCGGGCGTTCCGGGCTCTCCGGCCTGTGGCTTCCCGATCTGCGGCTTTCCGGCCGGGGGCCGCTCCGCCGCGCCGTCGTCCGGGCCGCCGGCGGGCGGGCCGCCGCGCAGGGCGGTGACGATCTGGGCGAACTCCTCGGCGAAGGCCGCGCCGCCGCCTTCGGTGCGGGTCAATCCTCCCACCGTGACCGTCCCGTCCTTCACCCGCACCCAAAGGCGGCGGCGGCGGACCGTGAGCGACAGCACGAGCCCGATCACCGCGGCGGCCGCCGCCAGCAGGGCGGGCTCGCGGCCCGGGTCGTAGGTGATCTGGAGGCTGATCCACTCCTTCACGCCGGTGAACTGGATCTTCCCGGCGCCGTCGGCGAGCTCCTTGGTCTCGCCCACGTTGAGCGGGGTCGGCTGGGCCGACATCGCGCCGAGCGGCTTGAGGTTCGTGGTGTCGAGCTGATACACCGACTGCGGCTGCCCCGACTTCAGGCCGAGGTCGCCGGCGAACGGGAAGATCTGCACGGTCGGGTTCGCGGCGCCGGGGAAGACCGAGACCCAGGCGTCGCCGCTCGGCACGGTCGTGGGCAGGAAGCGCACCAGGAACCCGAGCTGGGTCGGCTGCGCGTCCGGCACCTTGATCACGCACTCGGAGGTGTACGTGGCCTGGTCGTCGGCCAGGCACGGCACCGGGCCCTCGTACGCCACCTGGCCCTTGCCGTCGGTCACCCGGAACGTGGGGGCGTAGCCGTGGCCGATCAGGTAGGTCAGCGTGCCGTCCACGTCCAGCGGCTCGTTAACCTTGAGATCCACCTCGCGCGGCGGGGCCGTCGGGGAGTCCTGGACGGTCAGCTTGGCGAGATAGTCGAGCGGCTGGCCCTGCCTGTCCCCGGCCGCGACGTAGCTGGCCTGGAAGTCCTTCAGCGTGAAGGAGAACGGCTCGAGCGACTCGGCGGTGACGCGGCTGCCGGGCATGAAGCGGTCGTAGGCCGCCACGGCGTTGGAGAAGCCGTCGCCCTCCACCACCAGCACGTTGCCGCGGTAGCCGTACAGGCCGCCGGCGCCGACGGCGAACAGCAGCCCGAGCAGGGCGAAGTGGAACAGGAGGTTGCCGGTCTCCCGGAGGTAGCCCTTCTCCGCCGCCACCCAGCCGTCGCCGGTGACGACGCGAAAGCGCCTGCGCTTGAGCGCGGCGGCGGCCTGCTCCAGGGTGAGCCCGCTCTCGAACGCCTCGCCGTGCGGCAGGCGCAGGAGGTTGCGCGGGGCGGCGGGCGGCTTGCGGCGGATCTCCTTGGCGTGGACCAGGACCCGCGGGAACACGCACCCGGCCAGTGAGAGGAACAGCAGCAGGTAGATCGCGGCGAACCAGGGCGAGCTGAAGACGTCGAACAGCCAGAACCGGTCGAGCCACTCCGCCTGGGTGGGATTGTTCTTGAAATACTGCGCGACTTGGGCGGGATCGACGCCGCGCTGCGGGTAGATCGAGCCGGGGACCGACCCGAGGGCGAACAGGAACAGCAGGATCAGGGCCGTGCGCATCGAGGTGAGGGTGCGCCAGGCCCAGCGCAGCCAGCCGACCGGGCCGAGGCCGGCCGGCCGCGTCCGCTCCTGCGTGACCTGATCCGTCGCCACAGTCTCGTCGCGTACGGCGGACGCGAGGTCGTCGGGGGCGCTCATCAGATCACCGGCCTGAAGCCGCCGACCCACACCTGCAGGTGGACGATGATTTCCGCCCACTGCCCGGTCACGAGCAGCAGGCCGACGGCCACGAGCATTCCGCCGCCGACCCTGGTGATCAGCGGAGTGTGGCGGCGCACCGCCTTGAACGTGTTGAGCGCCTTGCGGTAGGCCAGCCCCGCCAGCACGAACGGCAGGCCGAGACCCAGCGCGTACGCGAAGGCGAGCGCGGCGCCGCGCAGCGCACTGCCCTGGTTCACCGACAAAGTCATCACCACCGCGAGCGTCGGGCCGATGCACGGCGTCCAGCCGAGGCCGAAGACGACCCCGAGCAGCGGGGCCGTCGCGATTCCGGCCGCCGGCAGCCGATGGATGCGCACGTCACGCTGCAGGCCGGGGATCACGCCCAGGAAGGCCAGCCCGAGGACGATCGTCACCACCCCGAGGACCCGGGTGATCACGTCGGCGTTGCCGTGCAGCGCCGCGCCGAGGCCGCCGAACAACGCGCCTCCCAGCACGAACACGACCGCGAACCCGAGCACGAAGAGCGCGCTGCCGAGCACCATGCGGCCCCGCTTCGGGTCGCCGCTCATGCCCGTGACGTACGACAGGTAGCCGGGGACCAGCGGCAGCACGCACGGCGAGGCGAACGACACGAGCCCGGCGGCCGCCGCGATCGGCGCGGCGAGCAGAAGCGACCCGGTCGCGACCGTGCTGCCGAGGTCACTCATCGGTCACCTTGGTGACGGCCGAGAGCAGATCGTCGTACTTGACCGCGCCGAGCGCGCGGGCGGCGATCCGGCCCTGGGCGTCGATGATCAGCGTGGAGGGGATGGCGGCGGGCGGCACGGTGCCCTGGAACTGCAGCAGCACCTTCCCGCTCTGGTCGTAGATGCTGGGATAGCCGGGCTCGACCGAGCGGTCGTACGCCTGCGCGGACGCCTGGAGGTCCTTGAAGTTGACGCCGAGGAACTCGACGCCCTTCGACTTGGTGATCGCCGCGATGTCCTTGAGCACGGGCGCCTCGGCGCGGCAGGGCGCGCACCAGGAGGCCCAGAAGTTCAGCACGTGAACCTTGCCCGGGGTCAGCGAGGCCGTGCCCCCGTCGAGGGTCTTCCCCTCGATGTGCGGCGCCTTGTGGCGCTGCGCGGCGGCGAAGAACTCGACGCGGCCGTCCCCCGCGACGAAACGTGTGTCGCCGGAGCGCGGCTGAGCCGCCTGAACACCCGCGCAGCCGGAGAGGGCCGCCACGGCCGCGACCGCGGCGGCGAGCGCGGTCAGACTCTTGACGGTCACACGCTTGACGGACACGGGAGGAGGATCTCCTTGTACTACGACCGGTAGAGCTGTAAGCCTACCGACCGGCATGGGTGCCCCGTCCGCCGGGTCACACGCCCGGGACCGATCGCGGGCCGGGCGTCTCCTCGTCCTCCGGGTCGGCCCGAAGCGCCTCCGGCAGCGCCTCGTCGACCTTGTCGAACAGCGCCGCCTCGCCCTGCGGCTCCGCACCGGCCCTGAGCAGCGCCCCGGCGGGCTCGCTGTAGCCGATGCTGATGAGCCGGTTGCCCTCGAAGGTCAGGCTGGTGAGGCTGGCGAGCGCGCACTGACGGCGGCGCGGGTCGTGCCACAGCCGCCTGCCCTCGGCCGCCAGCCGGATGACCCAGATGGGCAGCTGGTGGCTCACCAGCAGCGCCTCGTGGCCGCGGGCCGCCGCCCGCGCGTCGTCCACGACCGCCTTCATGCGCGCCACGACGTCCCGGTACGGCTCGCCCCAGGACGGCCGGAACGGGTTCCTGAAGTGGCGGTAGGAGCGGAGATCGCGGAAGACGTTGGCGCTGCCGGCCATCCGCAGGCCCTCGAAGACGTTGCCCGCCTCGGTCAGCCGCTCATCGGTGACCACCTCCAGGCCGAGCGCCTTCGCGGACGGCGCCGCGGTCTCCTGGGCCCGCTCCATGGGCGAGCTCCACACCGCGACGATGTCCCTGCTCTCGACGGCCTTGGCGACCACCTCGGCCATGCGGCGGCCGGTCTCGGACAGGTGGTAGCCCGGCAGCCTGCCGTACAGGACTCCACGGGGATTGTGAACCTCACCGTGCCGGAGCAGGTGAACGATGGTCATCTCTGTCATGACCAGGACAGCCTACCCGGCGGGCGGCTCCGAGCACGTGGGACGCAGCGCGTCGGTCGCCGAGCGCAGCGCGTCGACGGCGGCGCGGATCGCGGGGCGGCGGGCGGCGTCGGCCCGCCAGACCGCGTAGATCCGCCGCACGGGCGGCGGGTCCACGGCCAGGACGGCCACGCCGTCCGGCAGCGGCCCGCGGCCCAGCCGGGGGATGAGCGCGCAGCCGTGGCCCTCGGCGACCATCGCGAGCTGGGTGGGATATTCGTCGGCCATGCAGACGATCCGCGGCTCCCGCTCCTCCGAGCGCAGCAGGAACACCAGGAAGTCGTTGCACACCGTGCCGGGGGCCGAGCTGATCCAGTTCTCGCCGGCGAGATCGCGCAGGCGCACCCGGTCGGCGTTCACCAGGGGGTGGTCGGCCGGCACGACGACGTCGGCCACGTCGTCCATCAAAGTCGTGCGCGACAGCCCTTCGGGCAGCGCCATCGGCCGGTTGAGCCAGTCCTGCAGGACGGCGAGGTCGAGGTCGCCGCGGGCCAGCTCGCGGATCTGCCGATCCGGTTCCCTTTCGTAGACGAGCACGTCGAGATCGGGATGCTGCCGCTTGAGCGTGGTCAGGGCGCGCGGCACGATGCCCCGGGCCGCGGTGGGGAAGGCGGCCATGACCAGCTTGCCGACCACCGCCCCGCGCAGCGCCTCGAAGTCGGCCTCCGCCGTCTCCACGAGCGCGAGGATGCGCCCGGCGTGCTCGGCGAGCAGCCCGGCGGCGTCGGTCAGCTTCACCCCGCGCCCGTTGCGCTCGATCAGGACGGCGCCGGTCTCGCGTTCGAGCTTCGCGAGCTGCTGGGAGATCGCCGAAGGGGTCACCATCAGCGCCTCGGCCGCCGCGCCTACGGAGCCGTACACCGACACGGCGTGCAGGGCCTTCAACCGGTTCAGGTCCAACATGTAGCCATTCTAAACCGTTCTCCTTAGCAGAACTCGTTTGCGCTCAACTGTTTAGCGATGCGATGATATGGACATGCGAATCCTGAACAAGTTCTTCACGAAGTCCGTCCGATCCGAACACACGTCCTACCTGGAGACCCTGGCGCGTCAGGCCCGGCAGGCCCGCGACCGCCGCCGCTCCTCGCGCTGATCCCCTGATCCATGCGCCCCCGCCACCTGGCCCTCGCCGTCGCACTCGCCGCCGTCTGGGGTTTCAACTTCGTCGTCATGCAGGCGGGCTTGAAGCACTACCCGCCCCTGACCTACGCCGCCCTCCGGTTTCTGCTGGCCGCCTTCCCCGCCGTGCTGATCGCCGGAGGGCCGCGCGTGCCCTGGCGGTGGGTGCTGGCCACCGGCGCGACCCTCGGCGTCGCCCAGTACGGCCTGCTGCTGCTCGGCATGCGCGCCGGCATGCCCGCCGGGCTGACCTCCCTGGTCATCCAGGTGCAGGCGGTGTTCACCGCGCTGTTCGCGACCGCGCTGCTGGGCGAGCGGCTGGGCCGGCGCCGGATCATCGGGACGACGGTGGCCTTCTGCGGCCTGGGCCTGATCGCCGCCGACGTGGCCGCGAAATCGGGGGCGATCCCCTTCGGCGCGTTCCTGCTGTGCGTCGGCGCGGCGGCCGGGTGGGGGCTCGGCAACATCGCCACCCGCAAGGCCGCGCCGCCCGACTCCCTGCGGTTCATGGTCTGGGTGAGCGCGGTGTCGGGGCCGCCCCTGCTGGCGCTGGCCCTGGTGACCGAAGGGCCGTCCTCGCTGGGGTCGTTCACCGCCGAGGGCGTGAGCGCCGTGCTCTACACCGCGCTCCTGTCCACCCTCGCCGGGTTCGCCGTCTGGGGCCGGCTGCTGGCCCGCTACGACGCCTCGATCGTCGCGCCGTACAGCCTGCTCGTGCCGGTCTTCGGCATCGCCTCCGCCGCGCTGTTCACCGGCGAGCCCGTCTCCCTCCTCACGGTCGCCGCGGGCGCCCTCATCCTCACCGGCCTGCTGTTCGCCAACACGCGCCCCCGTACGGCCCTCACGACGACCCCCGCCCCCATCTCCCGCTGACCCTCGCCCCGACGCGGCAAGCGGGAGACAACGGGTAACGGCCACGCGATTGAGCGGAACGACTACCGTGAGTGACGTGCACGACGCCGAAGCTGGATCTCGATCGGCTGGTGAAGTGACTCAAGCGCCGGAGGCGCGCACCGCCGCCGGGCGGTGAGCGGCCTCAGACGCCGGCGGCTTGCGCGGCGGCCTTGGCGGCCAGGGGCAGGGCCTCGGCGATGCGGGTGAGCGCCTCGTCGTCGTGGGCGGCCGACAGGAACCACGCCTCGTACGCCGACGGCGGCAGGTAGACGCCCTGGTCGAGCATGCTGTGGAAGAACGCCCGGTACGCGTCGGTGTTCTGGGTCTTGGCCGAGTCGAAGTCGGTGACCGGGGTCTCGGTGAAGAAGATCGAAAACAGGTTCCCCGCGCGCTGGAGGCGGTGCGGGACCCCGGCGGCGGCCAGCGCGTCGGACGCGGCCCGGCCGATGACCAGCGCGGACGCGTCGATCCTGTCGTACACCTCGTCGTCGCAGGCGCGCAGCGTGGCGAGCCCGGCCGCGCAGGCGAGCGGGTTGCCCGACAGCGTGCCGGCCTGGTAGACGGGCCCCTCGGGGGCGAGGGCGGCCATGATCTCCGCCCGCCCGCCGAACGCCGCGGCCGGCAGCCCGCCCCCCATGACCTTGCCGAACGTCATGAGGTCGGCCTCGACGGGGTCGATGCCGTACCAGCCGGAGGCGGACACGCGAAAGCCCGTCAGCACCTCGTCGATGATCAGCAGCGCGCCGTGCTCGGTGCACAGCTCGCGCAGCCGCCGGTTGAAGCCCTCGGCGGGCGGCACGACGCCCATGTTCGCCGGGCACGCCTCGGTGATCACGCAGGCGATCTCGAACTTCCGGAACGCCTCCTCGACGGCCTCGACCGAGTTGTACGGCAAGACGATCGTGTCGGCCGCGGAGGCGCCGGTGACGCCGGGGGTGTCGGGCAGGCCGAAGGTGGCGACCCCGGACCCCGCCGAGGCCAGCAGCGCGTCCACGTGCCCGTGGTAGCACCCGGCGAACTTCACGACCTTCGCCCGCCCGGTGAAGCCGCGGGCCAGCCGTACGGCGGACATGGTCGCCTCGGTGCCCGAGCTGACCAGGCGGACCTTCTCGACCGGGGCCACCCGGGAGACGATCTCCTCGGCGAGCAGGACCTCCCCCTCGGTCGCGGTGCCGAACGAGAAGCCGCGCGCCACGGCCTCCTCCAGCGCCGCCACGACGGCGGGGTGACGGTGGCCGAGGATCATCGGGCCCCAGGAGCACACCAGGTCGACGTAGCGGTTGCCGTCCACGTCGGTGATGTACGGGCCCTCGCCGGAGGCCATGAAGCGGGGGGTGCCGCCCACGGCGCCGAAGGCGCGCACCGGCGAGTTGACGCCGCCGGGAACGATCCGGCGGGCGCGGTCGAACAGGTCCTCGGAGGTCTGCGTGCGAGTCACGCCCTCCAGATTACGGGCCGGGCCCGGCCCTCCCGATCGCAGGGCCCGCGGCCCCCGGGCGCTACTCGCAGAAGTCGGCGAGCAGGTCGAGCACGCGCAGCGGGTCGGGCAGGGGACGGCCGTCGGGCGGCCTGATCCAGCTCACGACGCCGCCCCGGGGCGTGGTGGACGGCGGCGCGAGCACGTAGCTCTCCCGGCAGTGCCAGCGCAGCCCCGGCGTGCTGTCGATCGTCTCAGGGCCCGCGTCGAGGTGGCAGGACCACCACTCGTCCTCGTCCTCGGGCGCGCCGCGCGTGGCCACGAAAAAAAGCACCCGGTCGCCGTTCTCGGCGACCGGGCCCGTGTCGAAGTCCGCTGCGTCCATGGCGGCCAGGGCGGGACGACCCGCCGAGGCCGGTACGTCGAACACGTCGAACACCCTGCCGGTGGGCAGGATCACGTTCAGGTCCGGCTCCTGCTCCCACCACCGCGTGAGCAGCGCGGTGTCGGTCGTGGCCTGCATGTGCCACGCGGGCGACAACGGGTGCATGCCGGGGTCGGGACAGCCGATCCGGTCACACGAACACGCCCTGCCACCCTCGCTCAGCGGATGAGCGCCCGGACAGCTCGCCCAGCCCAACTGCGCGTACTCGAGCACCGACGTCAACTTGCGCGGCGCGTGATGCGCCCGTCGTTTCGCACGTCGGGCCAGCGGAACCCCCACCATGGCGCTCCTCCCCACAAGCGTCTTCAGTCGTGTCCGGTGAACCACGCCCTGCCGCGCGGCGGAGACGGCCTCTCGCCGCGCTGTCGCCTCGCCTTACGACGCATCCGTCGCCGGACACCCCGCCCGCCGCCCTCCTGCGGATACGCAAGATGCGCACGGTATGTACTTGATAATGCCTTCCGGCCGATCGCGATACGGCAGGACCCCCCTGATGAGGTGTCAGGATAGTCTGCGCGCGACCTCGGTGGCCCAGTAAGTGAGGATCATGTCGGCCCCGGCGCGGCGGATCGCGATCAGCGACTCCATGATCACCCGCTCCCGGTCGATCCAGCCGTTGGCCGCCGCCGCCTCGACCATCGCGTACTCGCCGCTGACCTGGTAGGCCGCGACCGGCACCTCGACGGTGTCGCGCACCTGCCGCAGGATGTCAAGGTACGCCAGGGCGGGCTTGACCATTACGGCGTCCGCGCCCTCGGCCAGGTCGAGGCGCACCTCGCGCAGGGCCTCGCCGACGGGACCGGCCGGGTCCTGCTGGTAGGCGCTGCGGTCGCCGAACCGCGGCGCGCACTCCGCGGCGTCGCGGAACGGGCCGTAGAACCCGGAGGCGTACTTGGCGGCGTACGCCAGGATCGGGATCTCCGCGAAGCCGTTTGCGTCGAGGGCCGCGCGGATGGCGCCGACCTGGCCGTCCATCATGCCGCTCGGCGCGATCATCTGGGAGCCGGCCGCCGCCTGGGCGACCGCCGCCGACGCGTACCGTTCGAGCGTCGCGTCGTTGTCCACCTCGCCGTCGGCGGTCAGCAGGCCGCAGTGGCCGTGGTCGGTGTACTCGTCCAGGCAGGTGTCGGTCATCAAGACCAGCGCGTCGCCCAGCTCGGAGCGGAGGTCGCGCAGCGCCACCTGGACGATGCCGTCGGGGTCGTCGGCGCCCGAGCCGCGGGCGTCCTTGTGCGCGGGGATCCCGAACAGCATGATCCCGCCCACGCCGGCCTCGGCCGCCTCGTGGGCCGCCTTGCGCAGCGAGTCGCGGGTGTGCTGGACGACCCCGGGCATGGAGCCCACGGGCTGCGGCTCGGCGATGCCCTCCTTGACGAACATCGGCAGGATGAGCTCGGCCGGGTGCAGCCGCGTCCCCGCGACCAGCCGGCGCATCGCGGCGGTGCGGCGCAGCCGCCGGGGCCGCGCCACCGGGTATTGGGCGTTCACAATGATCTCTCCGCTCTTGATCGCGTCGGCCCGCCGGGCGGCGTGTCCCGGCGGGCCGTGCACGAGTCGGTTCACTTCACGCGCCGCCGCGCACCCCTGCGCATCTGGGACGGGCGGCGGGGCACCTCGCCCGCCGATATCGCGGCGTGCCGCATCTTGGCACCATAGTCGGCCAGCGCGGAGGCGAGAGCCGACGCGGACGGCTTCTCGGCCATCACGTCGACCCGCAGGCCGAACTCCTCGGCCGTCTTGGCCGTCTGCGGCCCGATGACCGCGATCACCGTGACGTTGTGCGGCTTGCCCGCGATGCCGACGAGGTTCCGCACGGTCGAGGACGAGGTGAACAGCACGGCGTCGAACCCGCCGCCCTTGATCGCCTCGCGGATCGGGGCGGGCGGCGGCGCGGCGCGCACGGTGCGGTAGGCCGTCACGTCGTCGCACTCCCAGCCGAGCTGGGTCAGCCCCGCCACCAGCGTCTCGGTCGCGATGTCGGCCCGCGGCAGCAGCACCCGGTTGATCGGGTCCAGCATCGAGTCGTACGGCGGCCACTCGGCCAGCAGGCCCTCGGACGACTGCTCGCCGGTCGGCATGAGGTCGGGCTTGACGCCGAACTCGACCAGCGCCCGCGCGGTGGCCTCGCCCACGGCGGCGACCTTGAGCCCGGCGAACGCGCGGGCGTCCAGGCCATACTCCTCGAACTTCTCGCGCACCGCCTTGACCGCGTTGGCGCTGGTGAAGGCGACCCACTCGTAGCGGCCGGTCACCAGGCCCTTGATGGCGCGGTCCATCTGCTGCGGCGTGCGCGGCGGCTCGACGGAGATCGTGGGCACCTCCTCGGGCACCGCGCCGTACGAGCGAAGCTGCTCCGACAGGCCCTTGGACTGCTCCTTGGTGCGCGGCACGAGCACCCGCCAGCCGAACAGCGGCTTGGTCTCGAACCAGGACAGGCGCTCGCGCATGCCGACCGCGTCGCCCACCACGATCAGCGCGGGCTCGGTCATCCCGGCGTGCTTGAGGTCGGGGCCGAGCCGCCCGAGCGTGGAGACCACCGTGTACTGCTCGGTGGTCGTGCCGTCGCTGGTCACCGCCACCGGCGTCGAGTCGGGCTTGCCGCCCGCGATCAGCGCCTTGCTGATCGGCACCGCGTCGGCGACGCCGTTGTAGATCACCAGCGTGCCGTCGCACGCGGCGTGCCTGGCCCAGTCGTCCACCTGGGTGGCGTCCACGATCCGGAACTCCGGCACCGAGGCCGCCGGCGGGATGCCGGCGTAGGTCAGCACGGCCGTGGCGGGCGGCACGCCGGGGACGATCTCGAAGTTCACATCCGCCTTGGCGCAGGCGGTCACCTCGTCGGTGACGGAGGAGAAGAACGACGGGTCGCCCGAGCACAGCCGCACGACCGTACGGCCCGCCTTGGCGGCCTGGATGGTCTTCAGCGACACCGAGTTCTCCGCCGCGTCCGCGGAGATGTCCACGACCTCGACGTCCTCGCGGCAGTGGCGCAGCAGCGAGCCGTACGCCTGCCGGTCGAGCACGACGACGTCCGCCCGGCCGAGCAGGTCGGCGCCGCGCAACGTGAGCAGGTTCTCGTCACCGGGGCCGGCGCCGACGAAGGCGACGAACCCGGACCGGGCCTGAGTGCTGTCATTCGCGGGGCTCAATGGGCCTGCTCCCCCATCAACGTGTCGGCCCCCTCGGCGATCATGGCTGCCGCGAGCTCGCGGCCCAGCTCCACGGCCGCCGTAGAGGGTCCGGAGGTGGACTTGCGCACCGACCGTGCGCCGTCGACGGCGACGACGGTGGCGGTCAGATTGAGAATGTGCCCGTCGCCGGAGGCGAAAGCACCTACCGGGGCAGCGCAACCGGCCTCGAGGGCGGCGAGCACCGAGCGCTCCGCGTTCACCGCGGCCCGCGTCGACGGGTCGTCGACGGCGCTCAGCAGCTCGATAAGATCATCACGGTCGGCCAGGCACTCGACGGCGAGGGCGCCCTGCCCGGGGGCGGGCAGCATCTCGTCGACCTCGAACACCTGCGCGATCTCCCCGTCACGGCGGATCCTGGCCAGCCCGGCGGCGGCCAGCACGACGGCGTCGAGCTCGCCCGACGTCACCTTGCCGATGCGGGTGTCGGCGTTTCCCCTGATGGGGACGTACTCGAGGTCCGGCCGCAGCAGCCGCAGCTGGGCCACCCGGCGCGGCGAGCCGGTGCCGACGCGGGCCCCGGCGGGCAGGTCGTGCAGCGCGACCCGGCCGACGAGCGCGTCACGCGGGTCGTCCCGCTTGGGGATCGCGGCCATCGCGATCCGCTCGTCCGGTTTGGTCGGCAGGTCCTTCAGCGAGTGAACCGCGAAGTCGACCTCGCCCGCGAGCAGCCGGCCGCGCAGGTCGCTCACGAACACGCCGGTGCCGCCGAGCTGGGTCAGGTGGGCCCGGGACACGTCGCCGAACGTGGTGACGCCGACGAGCTCCACCTGCCGGCCGGTCAGGGCGGTCAGCCGGTCGGCGACGATTTGCGACTGCGACGTCGCCATCAGGCTCTTGCGGGTGCCGAGCCGCAGGGGGGCGGTCACTGTTCCACCTCCAGGCTCGAAACGGCTTCGGGCGTCTTGGGGTCGAGGCCGAACAGCTCGCGCAGCGCCTCCGCGTACTGGTCGCCGCCCGGCGATGCGGCCAGCCGCTTGACCCGTACGGTCGGCTCGTGGAGCAGCTTGTCCACGACCCGCCGGACGGTCTGGGTGATCTCGTCGCGCAGCCGCCCGTCGATCTCCGGCAGGCGGGACAGCAGCCGGCCCATCTCCGCCTCGACCACCCCGTCGGCCTTGCTGCGCAGGGCCACGACGGTGGGGGTGACGAGCGCGGCGCGCGCGGCTTCGAGGTAGGCGGCGACCTCCTCGGCCACGATGCGCTTGACCTGGCAGATCGCCTCGGCGCGGCCGCCGTCGGAGACGTCGGAGCCCACGCCGTCCTGCTGCATCGACTCCAGGTCGACCAGCGTCACTCCGGGCAGGGCCCGTACGCCGGGGTCCACGTCGTGGGGCAGCGCGAGGTCGAGGACGAACAACGGCTTGGCGCGGTCGCCGATCGTCTCCGGGGTGATGGTGCGGGTTCCGGCGCCGACGCAGGAGATGACCAGGTCGGCCTCCGCCAGCTCGGCGGCCACGTCGGCCAGGCTCACGGCCCGCCCGCCGACCGTCTCGGCGAGCCGCTCGGCGCGCTCGCGGGTGCGGTTGGCGATGACGATGTCGGTCACGCCCGCGCGCGACAGCGTCGCGGCCGACAGCGAGCTCATCGAGCCCGCGCCGACGACCAGCGCGCGGCGGCCGGTGATCGGGCCGAGCGCCCGCTCGGCGAGCGTGAGCCCCACCCCGACCAGGGACGCGCCCGCCCGGTCGATGCCGGTGTCGGCGTGCGCGCGCTTGCCGACGCGCAGGGCGTGCTGGGCCAGCTCGTTGAGCGTGGTCCCGGCCGTGCCCTCCTCCTGCGCCAGGCGCAGGGCGGTGCGGATCTGGCCGAGGATCTGCCCCTCGCCGACCACCATGGAGTCGAGCCCGCAGGCGACGGTGAACAGGTGCTGGACCGCGCGGTCCTCGTAGTGCACGTACAGGTGCCGTGCGAGCGTCTCCTGCGGCAGGCCCGAGTGCACGGCGAGCGTGTTGGTCACCGCGGTGACGCCGCCGTGGAACCGGTCGACCACGGCGTAGACCTCGACCCGGTTGCACGTCGAGACGACCAGCGCCTCGGACACGTTCTCGTCCGCCCGGACGTCGTGCAGGAGCTTGACGAGCGCGTCTCCGCTGACCGTGACGCGTTCGAGCAGCGCGACCGGCGTGGTCCGGTGGCTCAGGCCGACGACGAGGACGCTCATGAGCTCGCTCCGATCGATGGCTCACTCACATGACCACCCCGTCCGGCCACTCCTCGGCCATGATGGGCCCTCCATTAGCCTTGCGCTGCTCGTGGAACGCAAGTATCTGCAGTTCGATAGATAAATCGACTTTACGGACATCCACCCCGTCGGGCACAGCCAAGACGACGGGGGCGAAGTTCAAAATACTGGTGACGCCGGCCGCGATGACACGATCGCAGACCTGCTGCGCCGCCGTGGCGGGAGTGGCGATCACCACGATCGAGACCCCGCGCTTCTTGATCACCGACTCCAGCTCGTCGGTGTGCTCCACGACGAGACCGGCGATGCGATCGCCCACGACGTGCGGGTCCGCGTCGAGCAGGCCGGCGATCCGGAAGCCGCGGGAGGCGAACCCGCCGTAGTTGGCCAGCGCCCGGCCGAGGTTACCCACGCCCACGATCGCCACGGCCCAGTCCTGAGTGAGACCAAGCTCACGCGAGATTTGGTAGATGAGGTACTGCACGTCGTAGCCCACGCCCCGGGTGCCGTACGACCCGAGGTGGGACAGGTCCTTGCGGAGCTTGGCGGAGTTGACCCCGGCGGCGAGCGCGAGGTCCTCCGAGCTCACCGTCGCCGTGCCTCGTTCGGCCATCCCGTTGAGTGCGCGCAGATAGAGCGGCAGCCTCGCGACGGTGGCGTCGGGGATGCCGCGGTCGCGGGCCTGCGGGATTCGGCGAGTCACTTGCCGGGGCTCCAGGGGGACGGACGGCCGGTTGCGCCCCCGGCCGCACAGCGGATGAGACGGATGAGTTCCAGGTTAGTGCCTTTGTGAAGATATGCACAAAGTCGATCGTGCGTGCATGCCTCCTATCCAAGGGTGGCAGGCGGGGTGGCCGGTCCGCGCCCCGGGCCATGGGAACGCGATAATCGAGGGCATGGCTCCTCGAGATCACCGGATCACGCTGCTCGGCAAGCCCGGCTGCCACCTGTGCGACGACGCCCGCGCCGTGATCGAGCGCGTGGCCGGAGAGCTGGACGTCCCCTGGGAGGAACGCGACATCACCGCCTCGCCCGAGGACCAGGCCGAATACTGGGAGATGATCCCCGTCGTCCTGATCGACGGCGTGCAGCACGACTACTGGCGGGTGAACGAGACCCGGCTCCGCGAGGCCCTGCTGCGCTGAGCCCCGGCGGGGTCACAGGATCCGGCGGGTGGGCAGGGGCACCACCTTGGCCGCGTTGACGGTGAGCTCGATGACGTTGGCCGCCAGCACATACTTCACCCGCTCGGTCGCGAAGCGCTCCATGTGCGGCTGCCGCTGATGCTCGGTGTAGCCGACCTCGTCCCGGTAGAGCTCGTAGACGATCCGCTGCAGCGGGGCCGACTTCACGCCGTGGCAGACGAACAGCAGCGTGTCGGGCTCGTTGCGCTGGACCGCCTCCACCGTCTCCTCGGCCAGCTTGTCGAACGCCTCGCCCGACCCGTCGAGCAGCGTGAACACGGTCAGCAGGCCGTAGATGCCGGGGGCCGGCTTCACCGACCCCGCCTGAGCCGCGGGCCTGGCCCCCTGCTGCGGCGGCTGCCCGCCGCCCTGACGGGTCATCGCGGGCCGTCCCCTGCCGCCGAACCCCACGCCGAAGCTCGCCGCCAGGTCGGCCGGGTCGGGGATCTCCGCCCCGGGATACATGGCCCCCGTCGCGGGCATCGCCCGGTCGGGCTCGGCCGGGGCCGCCGCGGGCATGCCGTACTCGGGCCTGCGCGGCTGGCCGTACTGGTCGGCGGCCAGAAGCGTGCCGGTCGCGGGCCCGCCGAAGTCGTCGGCGGGCGCGGGGCCCTCTGGGGGCCGCATGCGGGCGGCGTAGTCGACCTCGCCCTGCTCACCGGCCCGATATTCGGCCACCAGGTCGCCGAGCCCGGAGCGGCGCGGCGCGGCGGCGACCCCGGGGGGCACCGCACCCGGCCCCGCGGGGCCCGCCGGAGCCCCGCGCGGCGGCGCCGGCGGCCCCGAGGGCGCGGACGGCACGCGGGTCTCGGCACGCGACGCGGTGCCGGTGGCCCGGCGTCCGCCGCGCCGTTCCTGCCACTCGTCCTCCGCGAGGTCGTCGTCCTCGTCCTCCTCGTCGTCGTACGGCGCGAGCGGGCGGGCCACGGCGTACCAGACCCCGCCGGCGGAGGCGGCCAGCACCACGACGGCGACCAGCCCCGGGAGCCCGAACTCGAGCACGCCCGAGATCGCCATCCCCGCCGGGGCGAGCACGACGGTCGCGTTCATGTTGTCGACGTCGTAGTCGTCGCCGTCGCGCCAGGCCATCACCGCCATGGCGAGGCAGAGCACGAGCAGGAAGACCACCAGGCCGTGGACGCCGCGCAGCAGCCACTCCGGCCAGATGTCCCAGTGCGTCGCCCCGTCGGGCAGCGTCTTGCCGAACCCCGCGGTGACGACGGGGTCGAGCACCATGATCACCGTGCCCACCACCGTGAGCGCGGCGCCGAGGAGCCAGCCGGCGAAGCGGGCGCCGGCCTTCTCCGCGAGGAGCTGGATGACGCCGATCGTCAGCCATAACGGCGCCAGCAGCGAGCCGGTGATTTGGTACGCCCGGAACGTCACGGGCCCGAATCCGGTGAGATGACCGACGGCGATGGCGCCGAGTGACAGGGCCAGCGCGCCCGTGGCGATGCTCCACGCGATCAGCCAACCGGCCGGCTCGTCACGGAGACGCCCGACGAGGACGCCGGTGGTTATGCCGGCGAGCACGGCGCCGGCGAACGCGAGGAGAGCGACGAGGACTTCCATGGTGGGACCCATGCTGCCGGACATCGGCTTCCCACCGGTAGCCGCTCCCCCAGTCAAGCGTCGCCGCCGCCCGTGTCTCGCCTGCGGAACGCGATTCCTCCACCCGAACGGATTGTGTTATCTCCCGTTGATTTCTAGAGTGTTCGAGCACGCCGACTCCCCTTCCCCCATGGGATAACGGATGCCGAACACGTGGCCGTTGGCCGGGCTTTCTCCTCCGGCCGCCGCAGGAGCAGCGCCATCCGCGCGCTCCACCGGTCTCTCCGACCGCGAGCACGAGTACGACGAGATGCGAAGCCTCGTGCTGCGCGCCAAGACCGGCGACAGCGAGGCGTTCGGCATGCTCTACGACCACTACCTGGAGCTGGTCTACCGGTACATCTACTTCCGGGTCGGCAGCCACGCGCTGGCCGAGGACCTGACGAGCGAGACGTTCCTGCGGGCGCTGCGGGGCATCACCGAGTTCACCTGGCAGGGCCGGGACTTCGGCGCCTGGCTGGTCACGATCGCCCGCAACCTCGTCACCGACCACTTCAAGTCGGGCCGCAACCGGCTCGAGGTGACCACCGCCGAGATTTTCGACACTCCCCTGGACGGCCCGCACATCCCCGAGAACGCCGTCGTCACGAACATGGTCAACGAGCGGGTCATGCAGGCGATCAAGCAGCTCGGGGCGGAGCAGCAGGAATGCGTGATCCTCCGCTTCCTGCAAGGAATGTCGCTCGCCGAGACGGCCAAGATCATGGGCAAGAAGTCCGGGGCGATCAAGGCGCTTCAGTTCCGCGCGATCAGAGCCCTCGCCCGGGCGCTTCCCGACGATCTCGGCTGATACGCCGTAACCATTACCCATACCCCATCGTTGGGCATGTGGCAGATCGGATCTTCAGGCGGATCTCGCAGACGGCCGGGAGATGAACACGTCCCGGCAGCCCCGCGAGCAGGTCTCCGCTGGGCGTCAAGTGGGGGATGGCGGGAGCGGTGATGGGCTGGAGGCGACCCTCGCACCGCGCGTGCGGCCGGTCGGCGTCCCACACCTGCCGGGTCGCCGCGCGCGTGGCCGGTCTCCGCTCCCTGGCGAGCGGCGGCCCGCGACCGGAGTTCCGCGAGAGGCTGCGGGCCGACCTCATGCGCGCCTACGCCGCCGAACGCGCCGCGGGCAGGCACGCCGCGGGCAGGCACGCGGCGCCCCCCGCCGCGCCCCCGCGTCCCCGGCCCCGCCGGTCCCTGTTCGTACGGCTGCGCCCGCTGATGGTGTTCTGCGTGCTGCTGGCGGCGATGTTCGGCACCGGGGTGCGGATCTACCACGCCGTGCCCGGCGACATGCTGTACCCCATGAAGCGGATGGCGGAGTCGACGGTGCTCGATCTCGCGTACGGCGAGGAGGAGCTGGCGAAGCGGGAGATGGTCGCGGCGCGGCAGCGGGCGGCCGAGACCGCCTCACTGGTGAGCGCGTCGGCCCCGGACCGCCGCCGGCTGATCGGGCAGACGCTCGACGACATGGAGTCGAAGACCCGGGCCGCGCTCAGCCGGGTGGCCCGGCAGGAGGAGGACGACGGCGAGGCCCACAAGGAGGCCCGTAAGTTCGCCCGCGAGCAGCGCAACCTCGTGGAGCCGCTGCTGCCCAAGCTCGACGGGGAAAATCGCGACAAGGCCAACCAGTATCTGATCTATATCGAGTCGTTCACGGGTTCCGGACCTTGACACGTCATGTCCCGCTCACGTTCCGGACGCTTGGCGACAGTTAAGCTGATGAGCCATGAGGCGGCTATTGCGACGGCGGGAAGAGGCGGAAATCGCCGGCGAGGTGGCGGCCGCCGCGGCGGTGTCCGCCCCCGAGGTCGTGCCCGACCTCACCGCGGCGGCGTTCTTCGACGTCGACAACACGATGATGCGCGGCGCCTCGATCTACCACTTCGCGCGGGGGCTGGCGGCGCGCGGCCTGTTCACCACCCGTGACCTGGCGAAGTTCGCGCTCGGGCAGGCGTGGTTTCGGGTGCGGGGCAACGAGAACCCCGACCACATCGCCAAGGCCAAGGACATGGCCCTCGCCTTCGTCGCCGGGCTGAAGGTGGAGGAGGTCGTCCGGCTCGGCGAGGAGATCTACGACGACGTGATGGCCGACCGCGTGTGGCAGGGCACCCGCGCGCTGGCCCAGGCGCACCTGGACGCCGGGCAGCGCGTGTGGCTGGTCACCGCCACGCCGGTCGAGCTGGCCCGGGTCATCGCGCAGCGGCTCGGGCTCACCGGCGCGCTCGGGACGGTCGCGGAGACCGCAGACGGCGCCTACACCGGCAGGCTCGTGGGCGACCTGCTGCACGGCCCCGCCAAGGCCGAGGCCATCCGCGCGCTGGCGCGCCGCGAGGGCCTCGACCTGTCCCGCTGCTCGGCCTACAGCGACTCGGCCAACGACCTGCCGATGCTCTCCCTGGTCGGGCACCCGCACGCGATCAACCCCGACAGCGAGCTGCGCGAGCACGCCAAGGAGCACGGCTGGGACATCCGCGACTTCCGCACGGGCAGGAAGGCGACGATGATCGGCCTGCCGATCGCCGCGACGGCGGGGGCCATCGCGGGCGGCGTCGCCGCGGGCATCGCCCTGCGCCGCCACTACCGCTCCGCCCTCTGAGCACCCGGTCCGCGGCCCGCCCGGTGCGGATCGTGGTCAGGCGGCGGACCTGCCCGGGGTGCGATCCGCCACGGCCCGCATGATCAGGCCGGCCAGCTCCCGGTTCACCAGCTCGGTGCGTTCATAGCCGATCATGTGCCCGGCGTCGGGGATCCGTACGAACCGGGCGTCGGGCAGCGCCTCGGCGATGCGGCGGCCGTGGGCGAGCGGGGTGAGCCGGTCCCGCTCCCCCACCATGACGAGCGTCTGGACCCGCTTGAGCGCCTCCAGGGCGGCGTGCTTGTCGTGCACCCGGAAGTCCCGGAAGAACCCGACCATGACCTCCGTGGGCGTCGCCGCGGCCATCGCGTTCACCACCCGGACGTGCCGCGCGCTCGCTCCCTTGCCGAACGCGACGTACCGGGTCACCGGCAGGTTCGTCCAGCCCTTGAGCCGGGGGCGCGCGTCGATGACGGCGGCGCGGGCCAGCATGCTCTCGAAGACCGAGGTGGTGACGCGGGGAGCCAGCCGCCCGAGCGGCCCGGGAAGGTTGAAGGTGGTCGCGGCGAGCCCGCCCGACGAGGTGCTCAGCAGCGCCGCGCCCGCCACCCGCGACTCGACCAGGCCGGGATGCCGGTCCGCGAGCGCCATGATCGTCATGCCGCCCATCGAGTGGCCCGCGAGGACGACGGGCAGCCCTTCCGGCACGGCGGCCTCGATCACGGCCGCGAGGTCGTCGCCCAGCCGGTCGATCGTGCACGTCTCCAGCGGCCCGGCCGAGGAGTCGCCGTGCCCGCGCTGGTCGTAGAAGACGAGCGTGCCCAGGCCCGCCAGGGCCTCGCGCTGGAGCCGCCAGCAGTGCCGGTTCATCAGCCAGCCGTGCGCGAAGACGACGGCGCAGCGGGGATCGGGGTGGTCGTCGATCTCCACGGCGAGGCGTACCCCGTCGTCGGTCGTGACCGTCGTGCGGCGGCCGGACGCGCCGCCGCGAGCCGCCGCGGCCGTCGCCCGGCCGGTCCGGACGCGCCGCGCGGCGCCGATCGCCAGGCCGAGGGCGAGCCCGGCGAGGGCGGCGTTGCGCCCCTTGCTCATGGTGCTCCTCCGGGGGATGAGGGTGAGCACACCATACCGGCGAGTAGGCCGCCCCGTCAGACCCCGGTGTGGCCGGGCGGCGTCACAACGAGACCGGCGGGAACGCCGGGCCCCGGCGCAGCCGCAGGGCGTCGAGCTGCCCCTGCATGGTCTCCCGGATGTGGTCGGTCAGGTCGAAGACCAGCATGGGGTCGTCGGCCTCCGCCGGGTCGTAGGTGTCGGTCCTGATCGGCTCGCCGAACTCGATGAGCCACTTGGACGGCAGCGGAAGCAGGCCGAGCGGCCCGAGCCAGGGGAACAGCGGCGTGATCGGCACGTACGGCAGGCCGAGCAGCCGGGCGAGCGGCGGAATGTCGCCGATCTTGGGGTAGATCTCCTCCGCGCCGACGATGGCGCACGGGACGATCGGCACGCCCGCCTTGATCGCCGACGCGACGAACCCGCCCCGGCCGAACCGCTGGAGCCGGTAGCGCTCGGAGAACGGCTTGCCGATGCCCTTGAAGCCCTCGGGGAAGACGCCGACGACCTCGCCCTTGCGCAGCAGCCGGTCGGCGTCCTCGGGGCAGGCGAGCGTGTGGCCGGACTTGCGGGCCAGGTGCCCGAGCACGGGGAGCTGATAGACCAGGTGCGCCCCGAGCAGGCGCAGCGCCCTGCCCAGCTCGTCGTGCACCGCGACCTGCAGCATCAGCGCGTCCATCGGCAGCGTGCCGGAGTGGTTGGCCACGATCAGCGCGCCCGAGTCGGCCGGCACGTTGTCCAGCCCGAGGGCCTCGACCCTGAACCAGTGCCGGTAGAGCGGGCGCAGCGCCTCCAGCAGCACCTTCTCGTTGAGCTCGGGGTCGAAGCCGAACTCGTCGACCTCGTAGTCGCCGGTGACCCTGCGCCGCAGGAACGCGAACAACTCGGCGAGCCGCTCGTCGGCCGTCCGCCCGCCCCCGTTCTCGTCCGTACGCCGGCCCTGGAAGTCGTCCATCAACGTCCCGTCACGAAGTCGGCCAGCCAGTCGACGAGGGCGCGGGGCAGGTCGCCGGGGCCGCCGCGCGACCTGAGGAAGTCGTCGAACGCCGCCGCCGTGCTGTACTTGGGCCGCCAGCCGAGCTCGGCGGCGAGTTTGGCGGTGTCCACGGCACGGCCGTGACTCATGAGCGCGAGCTGCTCGGGGGAGAAGTCCACCAGCCGCGCGCCCCGGGCGAGGCCGCTGACGAGGCGGAAGGCGGGGGACGGCATCGGGACCATGGGCCGGCCCGTGCGCCGTACGGCCTGGGACAGCAGCAGAACGCCGTCACCCGCGACGTTGAACACGCCCGGGTGGTCGGCCCGCGCCATCCGGCACAGCACCTCGACCGCGTCGTCCTCGTGGACGAACTGCAGCCGGGGGTCGAAGCCGAGCACCGTCGGCAGCACGGGCTGGGAGAAGTACCGCGTCAACGGGGAATCGACGCGCGGCCCCATGAGAGTGGCGAACCGCAGGGTCGTCGTCGTCACGTCGGGCCGGCGCCGCGCGAAGCCCCGTACGTACGTCTCCACCTCGGTGGCGTCCCTGGCGTAGCCGTGGTGGGACACCTCCACCGGCTCGGTGTCCTCGGTGAACACCGCCGGAGCGTGTGGCGAGGAGCCGTACACGGCCGTGGTGGATCGCACGACCACCCGGCGCACCGTGGCGGAGCGCTGACACGCCGCGAGCAGCTGCATCGTCCCGATGACGTTGTGCTCCTTCATCGCCGGCCGGCCGCCCGAGCCGCCGCCGGGGCCGCTGACCAGGCTGAGGTGCACGACGGTGTCGACGTCGGCGTCCCTGATGACCTCGACCAGGTCGGGACCGCGTAACGCGACCCGGACGAACTCGGTGCGGCCGAGCACCGCGCCGTCCTCCCCCGACGGGGGTGGCGGAGGCGCCGTGTCCACGCCGATGACCCGATCGAACTCCGGGCCGGCCGCGAGCGCGATCGCCACACGAGCGCCGATGTGACCGGAGACACCGGTGACAAGCGCAGTACGGGTCATCGACGCCTCGCCGGGGTGTGCGTGTTCGCGGTCGCCCGGTCCCTGGGGACCGGTGCGCGCTCCGTCTCGGCTACTTCTTGTTACGCCGCTGGATGCGGGTCTTCTTCAGCAGCTTGCGGTGCTTCTTCTTGGCCATGCGCTTACGGCGCTTCTTGATCACAGAGCCCACGGGACCCCCAGGTGAAGGTGTGACTGTCAAACCGGCGCGCGAGCGCACACCGGCTCAACAGACTACCGGCGATCCGTGGTAGATCGCTCCCCCGGGGGACTCCGCGTCGGCCGGGAGTCGGCCACGCCCCCGTCAAGCGCGGCCCACCGGGCGCGTCATCCCGCTTCGATGAACGCGTCCCGCAAGTAGTCGTGCACCGCCTGTTCGGGCACCCTGAAGGACCGGCCGACACGGATGGCCGGTAACTCCCCGGAGTGCACGAGCCGGTACACAGTCATCTTGGACACCCGCATGACGGTCGCCACCTCGGCCACCGTCAGGAACTTCACCTCGCTGAGAGGTCTTTCGCCTGCACCCATCGGACGCCTCTTCCGCACGTGTTTCCGGGTTATCCCCACTGGTGCCATCGCTCACGCACGTGTACTGCCGTCAGCGTAAGTCCGGACTCCGAGTAGGCAAACCCCTCATTCCATCAGTCCACGAAATCGCGTGCCGCCGAAACCGGAAAAGTCGCTGGCAGCAGCCGAGCCGTGCCCCTCGCCGCAATCTTGGAACGCACCAACTTCTCTCACATCAGAGTCGCCCAGGCACCCGAAAAAGTTGGCAAACGGTCCCGACAAACCGGCTAAAGCGGGCGCGAAATGGCTGATTTGGGAGGTCCGGAAGGGGAATCAGAGGCTCCGCGCGACCCGAGCGATCAAGTACGCCGTGAGCGGAGCGTAGAAGCGGGGGAGCACGTTGTCATCGAGGGGGACGGTGACCGCGATCTTCCCTTCGGCCTCGCCCACGAACAGCGCCGGGTCGTTGCTGTCGGCGAAGCCCACCGTCTCGACCCCGGCCTCGCCCGCGGCCCCCGCCCAGCCGTGGTCGGCGATCACGAAGTCGGGCCGCTCCTCGGCCAAGATCGCCTCCATCGGCGCCGCGTCGTGCGTGTGCACGAACGTGCCGCGGTCCTCCAGCATCGCCACGCCGTCCAGGTAGCGGATCTGCCTGCGGCGGCCGAACCCGGTGACGTACGCCCACCCCTCGGCCGGCGTGAGCAGGGCCGCGCCGTTGCCGGCGAGGAACCGCGCCAGCGCGAGGTGGACGGTGAGCAGGCCGGTCGGATGCCCGGTGGCGAGCACGATCCGGGGCGAGGCGCGCCGCAGCGCCTTGGCGATGCGCTCGCCCATCTCCTCGACGGCGTCGATGGTCCGCTCGGGGTCGATGGTGTCGCGGCCCTCGCGGTGCTCGGGGTCGGCCGAGACGCCCACCTTCTCGGCCATGAGCGCCAGCACGTCGTGGTAGGACCACTCGCCCTCGAAGGTGAGGCCGAACAGGTAGTGCGGGTCGCGCAGGGCGAGCGACCGGTAGTGGTCGAGGTTGTTCTCGCGGCTGGTCGCCACGTCGCCCGCGATGGCGGTCTTGACAAGGTGCTCGCGCAGTTCGGCTCGGGAGGGTGGTGCGGTCACGACAGGTACAGCGCTCCTCGGCTCGGCGTGATTCCGTGCTCCTCAGGGCATGGGGTCCAGCCCGTGGAAGGGGAACACCGCCTTCCTGGTCGCGATGACGGCCCGGTCGACGGCGTCCGCTGGATCGTATCCTTCCGACATATCCCGCCATTGCGGGTTTCGCCCGTCCGTCATGGTCAGCGGGGCGAACTCCCCGGTCCGCTCCAGCACGTGCCTTCGCCAGCCGTCCGGCGTGGCGGTGGACGGGTCGACGGGGCGCCCCGCCGCCTCCGCGATCAGGTGCGTCCAGGCCCGCGGCACGACCTGCACCAGCTCGTAACCGCCGCCGCCCAGCGCGATCCACCGGCCGCCCGCGGTCTCGTGGGCCAGCCGGTGCAGCGCCGTGTACGCCGCGCGCTGCCCGTCGAGGCTGAGCATGAGATGGGCCAGCGGGTCGAGGGCGTGGCTGTCGCAGCCCTGCTGGGTGACCAGGACCTGCGGCGCGAAGGCGCGCAGCAGCGGCGGGACCACCGCGTGGAAGGCGCGCAGCCACCCGGCGTCCCCGCACCCGGCCGGCAGCGCCACGTTGACGGCGGTGCCCTCCGCGCCGGTCTCCTCGGGGAAGCCGGTGCCGGGAAACAGCGTGCGCGGGCTCTCGTGCAGGCTGATCGTGAGCACCCGCGGGTCGTCGTAGAACGCCGCCTGCACACCGTCGCCGTGGTGCACGTCCACGTCCACGTACGCGACCCTCGTCGCGCCCTGCGACAGCAGCCACGCGATGGCCACGGCCGGGTCGTTGTAGACGCAAAAGCCGCTGGCCATGCCGGGCATGGCGTGGTGCAGCCCGCCCGCGACGTTGACCGCGTGCTCGGCCTCGCCCGTCCACACCGCCCTGGCGGCGGCCAGCGACGCGCCGGTGACCAGCGCGGCGGCCTCGTGCACGCCCGTGAAGGCGGGGTTGTCCTCGGTGCCGAGGCCGTAGCGCAGGTCCGGCCGGCCGTCCTTGGAGACGTTCTTGACCGCCTCGATGTAGTCGCGGTTGTGCACCAGCGCGATCTCGTCCTCGGTCGCCGGGGCGCAGCCGGTCGTCTCGGCGTCGCGGAGCACGCCGAGGTCGCGGGCGAGCGCCATGGTGAGCTCGACGCGTACGGGCGCGAGTGGATGGCCGGGCCCGAAATCGTATGAAACAAGAGCGTCGTCCCAGACGACCCGCACCGCCTGACTCATGCCGCGACGCTATCGCACATGCCGTCACCGGCGTCCACCCGGGCGTCACGCGCCCGCGTGCGTCCGTACGGTTCGTACGGTCCGCTCAGTCGGTGCGGAGGGCGACGACGGGGTCGAGCCTGGCCGCGCGCCGGGCGGGCGCCACGCCGAAGAAGACGCCCACGGCCGCGGAGACCCCGAAGGCGAGCACGATCGACCACCAGGTGATCGACGCGGGCACCGGCGAGACCGCCTGGATCAGCAACGCCCCGCCGATCCCGGCCAGGATGCCGATCACACCGCCGACCGTGGTCAGCAGCACGGCCTCGATCAGGAACTGGCCGAGGATGTCCCGGCCGCGGGCGCCGAGCGCCTTGCGCAGGCCGATCTCCCTGGTCCGCTCCCTGACGCTGACCAGCATGATGTTGGACACCCCGACGCCGCCGACCAGCAGCGAGATCCCCGCGATGGCGGCCAGCACACCGGTCAGCATGCCGAGGACCGTGCCGATCGTGCCGAGGAGCTGGGTCTGGGTGACGGCCGAGAACGCCTCGCCCGGATAGCGCTCGGCCAGGGCGTCCACGACCTTCCGCCGCAGCGGCTCGATCTCGTCGGGGCCGGAGGCGCCGACGGCGATGCCGTTGATCCTCGGCAGCCCGATCAGCCGCTGCGCGGTGGTGACCGGCAGGTGCACCTCCTGGTCCCGCGCCACGCCGAACGTGGCCCCGACCGTCTCGTAGACGCCGATCACGCGGAAGCGCACGCCCGCGATCGTGACCTGGCGGCCGATCGGATCGACGTCGCCGAACAGCTTGGCCGCGACCTCCGAGCCGAGGATCACCACCCGCCGCCGCGTGTCCACGTCGGTCTCGGCGAGATAGCGGCCCCGGCGCAGCGGCCGGTCGAAGACGTGGGGCATGTTCTCGTCGGTGCCGGTGAGCGTGGCGAACACCTCCACGCGCCCCACCCGGACCGGCTCGCCGGAGTTCACCGCGACCGTCACCTTCGTCGGGTCGCCGACCACGCGCCGCACGTACGCGACGTCCGACAGGTCGAGACGGCTCTGCGTGGGGGCCGCGCCCAGCCCCACCTGGCCGGGGACGACGAGGATGATGTTGCTGCCGAGCCCCGCGATCTCCTTCTCGACGGCGTTCTTGGCCCCGGTGCCGATGGCCACGAGGATCACCACCGAGAGCACGCCGATGATCACGCCGAGCATGGTCAGCATGCTGCGCAGCCGGTTGACCCGCAGCGCCTCCACCGCCATCCGCAGCGCCTCGGCGGTCTTCATGCGTCACGCTCGATTCTGCCGTCGCGTACGTGGATCCTGCGGCGGGCCCGGGCGGCGACCTCGGCGTCGTGGGTGACCAGGACGACCGCGACGCCGCCCTTGTTGAGCCGTTCGAGCAGGCCCATCACCTCCTCGCCGTTGCGGGTGTCGAGGTTGCCCGTGGGCTCGTCGGCCAGCAGCACCCGGGGATCGCCCACCAGCGCCCGGGCGACCGCCACCCGCTGCTGCTCGCCGCCGGACATCTGCGACGGCCGGTGCGTGAGCCGGTGGCCGAGCCCGACCGCCTCCAGCGCCCTCCTGGCCCGCTCCCTGCGCTCGGCCCGGGGCACGCCCCGGTAGACCAGCGGCAGCGCCACGTTGTCGAGCGCGGACGTGCGGGCCAGCAGATGGAACGACTGGAACACGAAGCCGATCGTGCGGTTGCGCAGGTCGGCCAGCCCGGAGTCGTCGAGCGTCGCGACGTCCACGCCGTTCACCCGCAGCGTGCCGGAGGTCGGCCGGTCGAGGCAGCCGAGCAGGTGCATCAGCGTGGACTTGCCCGAGCCCGACGGGCCCACGATGGCCACGAACTCCCCCTGCTCGATGCGCAGATCGACCCCGCGCAGCGCGTCGACCATCACCCCGCCGTCGAGCCGGTAGGAGCGGGCGAGGCCGATCGCCTCGAACGCCGGCGTTCCCCGGCCGTCGCCGAGGCTCACGACAGGGCCTGGCCCGGGCGCACGGTGTCGGCCCCCTTGACCACCACCCGCTCGCCGGGAGACACCCCGCTGAGGATCTCCACGACCGCGTCGCCCTGCGCGCCCAGCCGCACGACCCGCCGCTCGGCCTTGCCGTCGCGCACCGCCCAGACGATCGACTCCCGGCCGCTCGTCACGATCGCCGAGGCGGGCACGGCCGTGGCGTTCTCCGACTGGCGTACGGCCAGGCGCACCACGGCGCTCATCCCCGGCTTGGGGGCGGGGGCCGGGCTGCCGTCGTCGTAGGAGCCCTTGCCCAGGCGCAGCCGTACGGGATAGCTGACCCCGCCGGTCGCGCCCTCCTTGGGGGTGACCCCGACGCCGGTCACGGTGGCGGTGTACGTCGCGCCGCTCACCGCGTCGAACTCGACCTCGCCCGGCGTGCCCTTGCGGACCAGCAGCACGTCGGTCTCGTCCACGTCGGCGGACAGCGTGAGCACCGACACGTCGGTCACCGTGACGATCGGATCGCCCGCGGCCACCGGGACGCCGGTGGCGATCGTCCCGCCGGAACGGCCGGTGGGCACGGCGCCGGCGCCGGCGGCGGCCTGGCCCGCGCCCGCCTGGGCGGCCAGCCCGGCGGGCAACTGCGCGACCAGCGCGCCGAGACCTGCCGCGCCCCCGGCGGAGGAAGCGCCGCCGAGCGTGACGACCCCGTCGAAGGGCGCCCGGACGACCAGGGCGTCCACGGTCTGCTCCGCCGCGCGCAGGGCCGCCTTGGTCTGGGCCCGCGAGGCCTCCCGCAGCGACGCCATGGACGCGCTCAGCCCGCTCATCCCCGCGCTCACCTGGCCGCTCACCTGCGACAGCGTCTGGTCGATGGAGCGGGTCAGCCCGTCGAGCACCTCGCCGAGGGCCCGCCGCTGGGCGCCCTGGCTCTTCTCGGCGGCGTCGATGGCGGCCAGCAGCCGGGCCCTGGTCTCGCGGTCGCCGATCGACTTGGCCGCCTTCCTGGCCCGGGCGAACGACTTGGCGACGTGCGCGTCGAGCGAGCTCGGCAGCCGCAGGCGCGGCAGCCGTACGCTCACCGGGGCGGCGCCGAAGGAGACGGGCTTGGCGGCCTGCCTGTCGGCCTTCCTGGCGGCCGAGAGCTGCTGCTTGGCCTGGGGAGAGCTGATCTTGGCGAGGATCTGGCCCTTCTCCACCGTGTCGCCGTCCTGGACGTACAGACGGGCGATCGTGCCGGAGGCGGGGGCGGTCAGGGTGGCCGTCGCACGCGCGCCCACCGTCGCCGGGGCCTCGACGACCTCGCTGACGGTGGTCCTGGTGACCGTCGCGACCTGGGCTTGTTGAGGTTCCGACGACGAGCACCCGGCGGCGAGCAGGACGGCGAGAAGCGGGATGATCCCGCGACGAGTCGTCACCCGGCCTATGGTAAAGCGATGGTCAACAACCCGTAAGCCGATCTTGGAGGAAGCCGGCGCGAGCGCCCGGGGCGGCCGGGCGATGCGGAGGTCAGCCGGCGGCGAGACGGCGGCTGCGCTCGCAGGCCGCCTCGATCGCGTCGAGGAACGCGGCCCGCACCTTGTGGCGCTCCAGCTCGGCGATGGCGGCGATGGTGGTGCCTCCGGGCGAGGTCACGGCCTCGCGCAGGGTCACCGGGTGCTCCCCGGAGTCGCGCAGCATGATCGCCGCGCCGACGATCGACTGGGTGACCATGTCGAGGGCCGCGGCACGCGGCATGCCCAGCAGGATCCCGGCGTCCACCATGGCCTCGACCAGGTAGAAGAAGTACGCCGGGCCGCTGCCGGACAGCGCGGTGGCGGCGTCCTGCTGCGACTCGGGGATGCGCAGCACCTTGCCCACCGGGCTGAGCAGCTCCTCGGTGCGCTTGAGGTGCTCCTCGGAGGCGTGCGCCCCCGCCGAGATCACGCTCATGGCCTCGTCCACCAGGACGGGCGTGTTGGACATGACCCGCACGACCGCCACGCCGTCCCCCAGCCTGGCCTCCACGAAGGAGGTCGTGATGCCCGCGGCCACCGAGATCACCAGCCGGTCGGCGGCCACGTGCGGGGAGATCTCGGTCAGCAGCGCGTCCATGTCCTGCGGCTTGACCGCGAGGATCAGCGTGTCGGCCAGCTTGGCGGCCTCGGCGTTGCCGGCGACCCGCACGCCGTACCGCTGGCGCAGCGTCTCGGCCCGCTCGGGCCTGCGGGCCGTCGCCACGATCTCGTCCGGCCGCAGACCGGCGCGTACCAGGCCGGAGAGCAGGGCCTCGCCCATCTTTCCGGTTCCGAGAATCGCGATCATTCCTGCACCCCTTCTGGGCTCGGTTTCTGGGCTCGGCGGGATCTCCACGCAGCTTACCGGCCCGGTGCGCACGCGATTTGCGGCACGCGGCTTCCCGTTCTCGGGCGCGTGCGGCGGGGCTCAGGGGGTGCGGCGGCGGAGCGTGGCGGCGCCGAGCAGGAGGGCGAGCACGGCCGACCCCGCCACCACCAGGATGTCGCGCCAGAACTCGCCGCCCGGATCGGGGTCGGCGTGCGCCATCGCCTCGATCGCGTACGACATCGGCAGGACGTTCGAGATCTATTCGAGCACGCTCGCCATCTGCCCGCGCGGCACGAGGATCCCCCCGAGCAGGATCTGGGGAATCATGACGACCGGCATGAACCGCACGGCCTGGAACTCCGTGCGACGCGAGCCCCCGTGCGGCGGCAGGGCGTCCGTCGCCGCCGCGCGCGGACGCGACGGACGAGACCGAAGAAAAGTGAATTGTCCGAATGAGTGCTGTATGTGTAACTTCGCGGCGCGTGACCCCGACTCTGCGCACCGAGCGCCTGCTGCTGGAGCCCTACGTCCCCGACGACCAGGAAGACTTCGTGGCCCTGTTCCAGGACCGGAGAGTGTCGCGGTGGATGGGCGACGGCCCCACCGGCGAGGCGGAGTGCCGTGCCCTGTTCGGGCGGATCTTCACGAAGGTCTACGCCTTGGACGCGTTCGACGTGTGGGCCGTCCGCCACAACGGCCGCTTCGCGGGACACGCCGAGATCAAGCCGACGGACGTGGCGGAAGGCTATGAGATCGTCTACGCGCTGACCCCCGCACTGTGGGGATCCGGCCTGGGAAGAGAACTGGCCGGGGCGATCGTCGCCTACGGCTTCGACGTCATGGGGCTCACGGAGGTGTACGCCACCGTGGCGGCGCCGAACAGCGCCTCGCTGGCCGTGCTGGACCGGATCGGCTTCGAGCACGTCCGGGACATAGCCGAAGACGACGGAAGCGTCACCCGCGTGCTGACGTGCCGCCGGGGCACGGCGCGGCGGGCGGCCGGATCGGCCGGTGGCGGCGGGTGAACCGGGGGCCGTTGACAGCCGTGTAAGGGGCATGAGAAAGCTCTGGCTCGTGGCCCTCCTGTTCCTGGCGGTCGCCTGCGGAGGAGCCTCCTCCACCTCGGCCTCGCCCGAGCAGCCGGAGGGCACCCCTTCCGGCGCCGACGCCGGGCCCGGCACGCCCGTGTCGGCCTCGCCGTCCGGCGCGCCGAGCGGCGCCCCGTCTCCCGCGACTCCCGTGGGAGACACCCTGAACCCGCGCCCGGTGCCGTGGGAGAGCGCCACCCCGGCCGGCGACGGCCGGACCTTGGACATCGTGTGGTGGTCCGGGGTGGAGCCCTGCAACGTCCTCGACCGCGTCGACGTGACCGAGACGGCCCGCGAGGTCACCGTCACGCTGTACGAGGGACAGGACCGGCGTTCGCCCGACGCCGTCTGCATCGCGATCGCGATACAGAAAACCACGAAGGTGCGGCTCAAGGCCCCGCTCGGCGAGCGGAAGGTCGTGGACGGCGCCAAGTAGGCCGGCTGGCGGGAGGCCCCGCGCCGCCCGCCCCGAGAGCCGGACGGGGCGGCCCGCATCACCGTTCGCGATGCCGGGAACAAATCCGCGCGGCCCAAAGTTGAGCCTCATAGACTCAAGCTGTTTGACAGACCCTCACCTGGGTTCCAGTATTTGAGTCCGACCGACTCAACTTTGACTACAAGGACGTACTCATGGCACGTGCGGTAGGTATCGACCTGGGGACGACCAACTCCGTCGTCTCGATCCTCGAGGGCGGCGAGCCCACGGTCATCGCGAACGCTCAGGGCTCGCGGACCACGCCGTCCGTGGTCGCGTTCGCAAAGAACGGAGAGGTTCTCGTCGGCGAGGTCGCCAAGCGGCAGGCGGTGACGAACGTCGACAGGACCATCCGCTCGGTCAAGCGCCACATGGGCACGGACTGGTCGATCGAGATCGACGGCAAGAAGTTCACGCCCCAGCAGATCAGCGCGTTCGTCCTGCAGAAGCTCAAGCAGGACGCCGAGGCGTACCTGGGCGAGAAGATCACCGACGCCGTGATCACCGTCCCGGCCTACTTCAACGACGCGCAGCGGCAGGCCACCAAGGAGGCCGGTCAGATCGCGGGCCTCAACGTGCTGCGCATCATCAACGAGCCCACCTCCGCCGCCCTGGCCTACGGCCTGGACAAGGAGAAGGACCAGACCATCCTGGTCTTCGACCTCGGCGGCGGCACCTTCGACGTGTCCCTGCTCGACGTCGGCCAGGAGGACGGCCACGGGTTCGTCGAGGTCAAGGCCACCAGCGGTGACAACCACCTGGGCGGCGACGACTGGGACCAGCGGATCGTCGACGAGCTGGTGACCCGGTTCAAGAACGCGCACGGCGTGGACCTGTCCAAGGACAAGATGGCCCTCCAGCGCCTGCGCGAGGCGGCCGAGAAGGCCAAGATCGAGCTGTCGGCCCAGACCGAGACCACGATCAACCTGCCCTACATCACCGCCTCCTCCGAGGGCCCGCTGCACCTGGAGGAGAAGCTGACCCGGGCGGAGTTCCAGCGGATCACCGCCGACCTGCTCGAGCGCTGCAAGGGCCCCTTCCACCAGGTCATCAAGGACGCGGGCATCAAGGTCTCCGACATCGCCCACGTGGTCCTGGTCGGCGGCTCCACCCGTATGCCGGCCGTGACCGACCTGGTCAAGGAGCTGACCGGCGGCAAGGAGCCCAACAAGGGCGTGAACCCGGACGAGGTCGTCGCCATCGGCGCCGCGCTCCAGGCCGGTGTCCTCAAGGGCGAGGTCAAGGACGTCCTGCTGCTCGACGTCACCCCGCTCAGCCTGGGCATCGAGACCAAGGGCGGGATCTTCACCAAGATCATCGAGCGCAACACGACGATCCCGACCAAGCGCTCGGAGGTCTTCACCACGGCCGAGGACAACCAGCCGTCGGTGCAGATCCAGGTCTACCAGGGCGAGCGTGAGATCGCGGCGTACAACAAGAAGCTGGCCACCTTCGAGCTGACCGGCATCGCCCCGGCTCCGCGCGGCATCCCGCAGATCGAGGTCACCTTCGACATCGACGCCAACGGCATCGTGAACGTCTCGGCCAAGGACCTCGGCACGGGCAAGGAGCAGTCGATGACCATCACCGGCGGCTCGGCCCTGGCCAAGGAGGACATCGAGCGCATGATGCGCGAGGCCGAGTCGTACGCCGAGGAGGACAAGCGGCGCCGCGAGGAGGCCGAGGTCCGCAACAACGCGGACGCGCTGGCCTACCAGACGGAGAAGTTCCTCCGCGAGAACGACGACAAGGTCCCGGCCGACGTGAAGACTGAGGTCAACGACGCGCTCGCCGAGCTGAAGAAGGCGCTGGAGGGCACCGACGTCCCCGCCATCCGCACCGCCGCCGAGAAGCTCGCGACCGTCAGCCAGAAGATGGGTTCGGCCATCTACGCCCAGTCGCAGGCCGGCGCCGAGGGCGCCACGGCCGGCGCGGGCACGGAGGGCGCCCAGGCGAAGGCCGACGAGGACGTCGTCGAGGCCGAGATCGTCGACGATGAGCGGGAGGGCGGCCGCAAGTGACCCCGCGCGAGAACGGCTCCGAAGAGGAGCCGGTGATCCGCGACAAGCGCAAAATCGACCCGGAGACCGGCAAAGCCCGCCAGACCGCGGGGAGCGCGCCCAAGGCCGCCCCCGCGGACCAGGGGGCGGAGACGGCGACGGCGCCCGCCGAGGAGTCCGCGACGGACCTGCTCGCCGAGCGCACCGCCGACCTCCAGCGGCTGCAGGCGGAGTTCAGCAACTACCGCAAGCGGGTCGAGCGCGACCGGATCGCCGTCAGAGAGCAGGCCGTCGCCAGCGTGCTCACCGAACTGCTGCCGGTGCTCGACGACATCGGCCGTGCCCGCGAGCACGGCGAGCTCACCGGCGGGTTCGCGAAGGTGAGCGAGTCGCTGGAGGCGACCCTCGGCAAGCTGGGCCTGACCTCGTACGGCACGAAGGGCGAGCCCTTCGACCCGACCGTGCACGAGGCCCTGATGCACAGCTATTCGGCGGAGGTGACCGAGCCCACGTGCGTCGAGATCCTCCAGCCGGGCTACCGGCTGAACGACCGGATCCTGCGCGCCGCCCGGGTGGCCGTCGCCGAGCCGAGTGAGGAGGCGGCGCCTTCGGAGCAGGCGGCGGCCGGCGCCGGCGAGTCCGGCTCGGACGCCGCGGCCGACGGGCCGGACGACAACTGAAACCGCGGAAGTCTCTCCCGATCGGTAAAGATCGGGAGAGACGCCGATTCACTCCCCTTTCGTGCGAAGGAAGCGATAGATGAGCACCAAGGACTACCTGGAAAAGGACTACTACGCCGTCCTTGGTGTGCCCAAGACCGCGAGCGCCGAAGAGATCAAGAAGGCGTACCGCAAGCTCGCCCGCAAGTACCACCCCGACGCGAATCCGGGGAACAAGGAGACCGAGGAGAAGTTCAAGGAGGTCTCCGAGGCCTACGACGTGCTCTCCGACCCCAAACGGCGCAAGGAGTACGACGAGGCGCGCACGCTCTTCGGGTCCGGCGTCGGCGGTTTCGCGGGCGCGGGCGGCCCGCGCGGGACCGGCGGCGGCTTCAGCTTCGACCTCGGCGACCTGTTCGGCGGCTCGGGGTCGGGCGACCGGTTCGGGGACCTGTTCGGGGGGCTGTTCAACCGGGGCGGCGCGGGCACGCGCACGACCACCGCCCGGCCCCGGCGCGGTCAGGACGTCGAGTCGGAGGTGACGCTCAGCTTCACCGAGGCGGTCGAAGGCACCACCGTCTCTCTCCGGCTCACCAGCTCGGCCGCCTGCACCGCCTGCGGCGGCACGGGGGCGAAGGCGGGCACCACGCCACGGGTCTGCCCGACCTGCGAGGGAACCGGGGCGGCCAGCCGCAACCTCGGCAACTTCGCCTTCTCCGAGCCGTGCCGCGACTGCCGCGGCCGGGGCCTGGTGGTCGACGACCCCTGCCCGGTCTGCGACGGCAGCGGGCGCGGCAAGAGCACCCGCACCATCCAGGCCCGCATCCCCGCCGGGGTCGGCGACGGCCAGCGGATCAGGATCAAGGGGAAGGGCGCGCCCGGCGAGAACGGCGGGCCGGCCGGTGACCTCTACGTGCTGGTCCACGTCAAGCCGCATCCCGTGTTCGGGCGCAGCGGGGAGAACCTGACCATCACGGTCCCGGTCACCTTCCCCGAGGCCGCGCTCGGCGCCGAGATCAAGGTGCCGACGCTCGGGGGGATGCCGGTGACCCTGCGCATCCCCGAGGGCACGCCCAACGGGCGGACGTTCCGGGTGCGGGGCCGGGGGGCTCCACGCAAGGACGGCACGAAGGGCGACCTGCTGGTCACCGTCCAGGTCACGGTGCCCCAGAAGCTCAACGACAAGGCCCGCGCGGCCCTCGAGGAGTTCAGGAACGCCACAGAAGGCCCGGACCTTCGCGAAGAACTGATCAAGCAGGCCAGAAGCGAGTGAGCCGATGGATGCCAGGTTTTTCGACCTTTCCGACGACACCCCCGTCTACGTGATCTCTGTCGCCGCCCAGCTGTCCGGGCTGCACCCGCAGACGCTCCGCCAGTACGACCGGCTCGGCCTCGTCAGCCCCGGCCGTACGGCGGGGCGGGGGCGGCTCTACTCCATAAGGGACATCGTGCTGCTGCGCGAGGTCCAGCGGCTCTCCCAGGAGCACGGCATCAACCTCGCCGGCATCAAGCGCATCCTCGAGCTCGAAACCGAGAACATGCGCCTGCGCGAGGAGGCGGAGCGGCTCAGGGGTGAGGTCACCATGTTGCGGGCACTGGTCCGCTACGAACTGCCACCTGCCTGACCGGCGAATCGAGGCATCGACCATATGGACTACAAGCTCACCCAGAAGAGTCAGGAGGCCCTGTCCGCGGCCGTCCGGCGGGCCGCGGCCGACGGCAACCCCGAGGTCGCGCCCGCTCATCTGCTGACGACTCTGCTGGCGCAGAACGGCGGCATCGCCGCGTCGCTGCTTCAGGCCGTCGGCGCCGACCCTCGGCGGGTGCGCGCCAAGGCCGAGGAACTGCTGGACCGGCTGCCCAAGGCGCAGGGCTCCACCGTGAGCGCGCCGTCCAGCTCGCGCCAGCTGCTGACCGTGCTCAACACCGCCGCGCAGCGGGCCAAGCAGCTCGAGGACGAGTACGTCTCGACCGAGCACCTGCTGGTCGGGCTCGCCACCGACGGCGGTCAGGTCGCCGACCTGCTGAAGGCCGAGGGCGCCGCGCCGGACGCGCTCCTCGAGGCGTTCGAGAAGGTGCGCGGGCACGCCCGGGTGACCAGTGAGACGCCGGAGGACACCTACCAGGCGCTGGAGAAGTACGGCGTCGACCTCACCGAGCGGGCGCGCAGCGGCAAGCTCGACCCGGTCATCGGCCGCGACAGCGAGATCCGCCGGGTCATCCAGGTGCTGTCGCGGCGCACCAAGAACAACCCGGTGCTGATCGGCGAGCCCGGCGTCGGCAAGACCGCCGTGGTCGAGGGCCTCGCTCAGCGGATCGTCGCCGGCGACGTGCCCGAAAGCCTGCGCAACAAGCGCCTCGTGGCGCTCGACCTCGGCGCGATGGTCGCCGGCGCCAAGTATCGCGGCGAGTTCGAAGAGCGCCTCAAGGCCGTGCTCAACGAGATCAAGGAGAGCAACGGCCAGATCGTGACGTTCATCGACGAGCTGCACACGGTGGTCGGCGCGGGGGCCGCCGAAGGCGCGATGGACGCCGGCAACATGCTCAAGCCCATGCTGGCCCGCGGCGAGCTGCGCATGATCGGCGCGACCACGCTGGACGAGTATCGCGAGCGCATCGAGAAAGACCCGGCCCTGGAGCGGCGGTTCCAGCAGGTCTACGTCGGCGAGCCGACGGTGGAGGACACGATCGCGATCCTGCGCGGGCTCAAGAGCCGCTACGAGGCGCACCACCAGGTGCAGATCTCCGACAGCGCCCTGGTCGCCGCCGCGACGCTCTCGGACCGCTACATCACGTCGCGGTTCCTCCCGGACAAGGCGATCGACCTGGTGGACGAGTCCATGTCGCGGCTGCGCATGGAGATCGACTCGCGGCCGGTCGAGATCGACCAGCTCCAGCGGAGCGTCGACCGCATGAAGATGGAGGAGCTCGCGCTGGCCAAGGAGACCGACGAGGCCAGCCGCCGGCGCCTGGAGAAGCTCCGCGAGGAGCTGGCCAACCGCCAGGAGGACCTCAACGCCCTGATCAGCCGGTGGGAGCGGGAGAAGGCCGGCCTGAACAAGGTCGGCGAGCTGAAAAAGCAGCTCGACGAGGCGCGCAGCGCGGCCGAGCGGGCCCAGCGCGACGGCGACTTCGAGACCGCGTCCCGGCTCATGTACGGCGAGGTCCCCCGCCTGGAGAAGGAGCTGGCCGAGGCCGCCAAGGCCGCCGAGACGGCGGAGGCCGAGCAGCCGATGGTGAAGGAGGAGGTCGGCCCCGACGACATCGCCGAGGTCATCTCCTCGTGGACCGGCATCCCCGCCGGGCGGCTGCTGGAGGGCGAGACCGCCAAGCTGCTCCGGATGGAAGACGAGCTGGGCAAGCGCCTGATCGGCCAGCACCAGGCCGTCCAGGCCGTCTCCGACGCCGTACGGCGCGCCAGGGCCGGCATCTCCGACCCTGACCGGCCGACCGGCTCGTTCCTCTTCCTCGGCCCCACCGGCGTCGGCAAGACCGAGCTGGCCAAGGCTCTCGCCGAGTTCCTGTTCGACGACGAGCGGGCCATGACCCGCATCGACATGAGCGAGTACGGCGAGAAGCACAGCGTGGCCCGCCTGGTCGGTGCGCCGCCCGGATACGTCGGCTACGAGGAGGGCGGCCAGCTCACCGAGGCCGTGCGGCGCAGGCCCTACACCGTGGTGCTGCTCGACGAGATCGAGAAGGCCCATCCCGAGGTCTTCGACATCCTGCTGCAGGTGCTCGACGACGGCCGGCTCACCGACGGGCAGGGCCGCACGGTCGACTTCCGCAACACGATCCTGATCCTCACCTCGAACATCGGCTCGCAGTTCCTCGTGGACCCCACGATGGACGGCCAGGCCAAGCGCGAGGCGGTGATGAACGCGGTGCGGGCGTCGTTCAAGCCCGAGTTCCTCAACCGGCTCGACGACATCATCGTGTTCGACGCGCTGGGCACCGAGGAGCTGTCGCGGATCGTGGACCTGCAGGTCGCCCGGCTCGCCCGGCGCCTGTCCGACCGGCGGCTGACGCTGACCGTCACGCCCGCCGCCCGCGACTGGCTCGCGCTGACCGGCTACGACCCGCTGTACGGCGCGCGTCCGCTGCGCCGCCTGATCCAGACGGCCATCGGCGACAAGCTCGCCAAGGAGCTGCTTTCGGGGGCCATCCGGGACGGCGACGAGGTAATCGTGGACTTTGACGAATCAGGGGACACCCTGACGATCAAGCCCGCTCGGTAAGGTCTTTCCCACCATTGAGGCAAGCGCGCCCCGCCCTTTCCCCTCGCTGCTACGTTCGGCGTTCGTCGGACTACCGTACGCAATCAGGGGGACGTGGATGTCCAAGACATCACGGAGTATTCGAGGGCGGTGCGTCGCGCTCGCGGCGGTCACCGCCGGAGTGAGCTGGCTGACCGGGGGCCCGGCGATGGCGAAGGACGGCGCGCTGGCCGACGCCTGCCGAGCCCACAGCCGCGACGTCCGCGGACACGATCGGACGGGAGGGCTGACCACCCTCGCTCCGGCGTCCGGCGTGCTGAGCATCGCCGACGCGGCCGGCATGGCCGCCGGTCAGGGGCACAAGTCCCTCCCCTCCGCGACGCGGACCATCCCGGGGCCCGCCGCGCTGCCCGCCGTCCCCGGCCCCCGTACGCTGCCGAGCCCGGTCAACAGCGCCGTGAGCGGCGTGGCCAAGACCGCCCCCGCCGTCGGCGGCACGGCGCTGCCCACACCGGCGAACGTGAAGACGCTCCCCGCCCCGGTGGACGCGAAGACGCTCCCCGCCCCGGTGGACGCGAAGACACTGCCCGCTCCGGTGGGCGCGAAGACGCTGCCCACCGACGTCAAGACCATCTCCGCGCCCGCGCAGACGGTCACCGCGCCGGTGCACACCGTCGTGTCCGGCACCAAGACCATCGCCGAGCCACGCCGCGTGCCGGCCCTTCCGGCGGCGGACGCCAAGACCCTGTTCCCGTCCAGGAGCACCGTGCCCCTCCTGGCCGCCGCCCCGGCCAAGCCCGCGAACCCCAACGCCTGCAAACCGCAGGCGCTGCGGACCGGGCCGGACGCCGAGAAGCGGGAGCGCTCCGCCGCCGAGGGGCACCCGAAGAAGAACCACCGGCCGAGGCCGGAGGGCGCGGCGGAGGGCCCCGCGTCCCGCGGCGACTCGGCACACGGGCGGGCGGCGCACAAGCCGGACAGCCGCAAGCCGGGAGCGCAGAACCAGGCGCCGCAGGACGCCACCGCGCCCTCCAGCACCTCCAACAGCAGCAGCTACCAGAGCGGCGCCTCGGGGCAGGAGCAGAGCACCGAGACCTTCCCGGTGCGCGACCGCCGCCACCGCAAGCACCCGCACAAGCAGCACGGGGCCACGGCGCCGGGGCAGGCCGCGAACCAATCCGCCAACCAGGCGGGTCAGGCCGGCCGCCCCAAGGCCGGCATGCAGAACTCCTCACTGCCGGAGGGCGAGCGCAAGAAGGGCGCCAAGGACAAGCGCCGCCGGCACGACGGCGAGCGCGGGCGGGGGATCGCCCCGGCCGTGCAGCCCGACGCCGCGGACGGCAAGCACGTGCCGCGTCTGCTGCCGCGTGAGTATCCCGCGGCGGCCACGCGCCGGCCGAACGGCGACATCACCGCCCCTGCCGTCCTCAGCAGGGCTACGGACACGCGGGCCGTGACCGATCTCGCCGCCTCGACCGGCAAGAAGCTCCTGCCGTAAGCAACCCGCGATCCGCCGTACGCACCCGGGCGGGTGCGAAGACGGCGCCTCGCGGCCGGCGGCCCGGAACGGACGGCCGGGCCGCACAAGGAAACCGGGGGGCCGTGGCTCACGGCCCCTTTCTCATGCGCCGACACGCTCGCTGACAGTTCGCCGTCAAGCTCCTCGCCCAGCCGCCGACGGATGTGAGCGTGTGCTCCTCGCCGGTGTCACGATGCCCATCGCCGTCCTCGCCGAGCGCGGTCACGGTGACCCGCCGCGTCCCGCCTTGCCGTGCCCGGCCACATGACCCACTCCCGCTGCCTCCGCCACGGCGGACGGCGGCGGGCGACGCGTCAGCGAGAGACGTCGAGGAGGGCGTCGAGGTCGTCCTCGGGCAGGCCGAGATCGACCCTGATGCGGTAGCGGGTGCGGAGCAGGGAGTCGCGGATGCCCGACCCCGTCGCGCCGCACGCCCGGATGCCCTCGGTGGCCCACTCGTGCGCCGCGTCGAGATCGCCGTACGCCACAAGCGTCTCGGCGATGCTCAGCGCGGTGGCCGGGCTCCAGTCACCACCTTTGATCGCGGCGATCAGGGCCCTGGCCTCGTCGGGCCGGTCGAGCTCGAACAGCGTGTCGGCGATGCCGGCGCGCGGGTCGACGGGCACCTCCCCGCCGTCGTCCAGGGCGCTCTGGTAACGGTCGAGAGCGGTGGCGAGCTGACCCGCCTGGCGCCACTCCTCCGCGGCGAGCATGAGGATCGCCGCCCTCGACATCTCTCCCGACTCGTACCCCTTTGCCAGCGCGTCGAGGCGGCGGGCGAGGGCACCGTGGTCATCGAGCAGCAGAGCCTGTTCGAGCAGTCGGTCCACCTGCTCATTCGTCACATGTGCCACAGTGCCGAGGCTACCGATCTCGGCCTGTTTTCGCAGGGCATCACTAGGCATTGCTAAGGCAACATTCCGTACACCTTTGGCTACTATGCGCTTTTCTCTGCAGATAGTCGGGCATATCGCACCACGCCTGTGCCAATCGAAGCTCGGCGAGGAGCGTTACAGCATGTCCAAGCGGGTGATACTGACTCTCGCCTCCACGACAGTGCTCGCTGCCGTGGTCCCGGGTTTCGCGGGGTTCGTCACGGCTCAGTACGAGGCGCTCGACCAGGCCCGCGCCGAACTGGCCCGGCTTCAGGCCAAGTTGCAGATGATGGAACTGAGGCTCGAACCCGCGGCGGCGCTGGAGTGCCAAGGCGGCACCAAGACCGCCAAACGGCAATCGGACCCGGCGAACGAGGACGGCATGCGGCAGCTCACGATACCGCCGCGCACTCACACCAGGTCGTGGCAGAACACCGCTTACGTCCGGGGCGCCACGCCGGGGCTGTGGCCCACGCTCGGCGTCCCTCGCGCCGTGCCCGGCCCCCAGGCGCCGGTCGAGCCGAGCCGCCCCGACCGCCCTCACGAGTGATCCCTCGGCAACCAAGAGCCGCGTGTCACCCCCGGGCGGCCGCCCGGCCCCGTCTGCGGCCGGGTCGATCGCCACGGGTCGAGCGTGATCGGCGCGCTCCCAGCCCGCCGCGGACTCGTGTGCCGCCACCGCGCGCCGTATCGGCCCCTGCCGACATAGCGTCGCGCAACGACCGGCCGCGCCGGGTGCCGGCCGTGCTTCCAGGGGTGGCCTCCCTCATGCCGGGAACCGCCTCGCGCGGGCTGTGCCGTTACTCGCGCCGGGAGACGGCGGAGGCGAGCTGGCGGGACAGGTATCCGCGGACGAGTTGTTTGGCCTCGGCCACGATTTCCGGATCACCGTTCGGGTCGTGCCGGAAGGCGAGCTTCAGCACCGCGTCTCCGGCCTCGACGGCGACGAGGATGGCACGGTCCAACTCTTCACTGTCCGCCAGGCCGAACTCGGCCAGGAGCAGCGCGCGAAGCCGTCCGGCTATCACGGTGTTGTTGTCGGCGACCGAGTCGAGCAGTTCGAGATCGAAGACCTCGCCGAAATGCAGCGAGCGGAACCCGGGCACGCTGCGGTGCATCTCGACGTACTCGTCGATGATCGCGTCGACCGCGTCCCACCAGCCGGCGTAGTCCTCGACCATGAAACGGCGCCCGACCCGCGCGACGAACATCTCGACGTTGCGCCGCGTCAGGGCCTGGCTGAGCGCCCGCTTGTCCGGGAAGAACTGGTAGACGGAGCCGATCGCGACCCCGGCCCGCTCGGCCACTCTCGTCGTGGTCAGGGCGTCGTACCCGCCCTCGTCAAGCAACTCGGCGCAGGCGTCGAGCATCCGCTGCACTCTGCGGGCGCTGCGGCGCTGCGAAGGACGCCGCCGCAGCGGCTCACCGGGAGGCGACAGCGGCGACATTCCCTCACTACCCCCACGAGCCCTCTTGTCGACGGCGACGGCGGAAGCGCCTGCTTCACTCAAGTACCGGCTGGACACCCACCCATCTTGCCTGTTTCACACGCCGTGGTCAGCCGTTATCGGGCAGTCATCCAATTTGCGGCAAGATTGAACTATCGGCGCGGTCAGACGTCGCCGGGCCTGGCCGACAGACCGGTGCAGCCGCGCAGCGCGCGGTACGCGCCGAGCGCCTGCTGCCTGGCGCTGCCCGTGAGGGGGATCGGCACACCGCCGTTGATCCGGGCGGGCGTCCACTGGTCCTTGAGCACCCTCCTGCCGTTGATCGTCAAAGTGAGCACCCCGGTCGCCCCGGTCTCCGGGCCCCAGTTGTAGAAGGCGAAGTTGCCCAGGCCGTAGTGCACGTACGCCCGGCCGGAGTAACCGCCGCCCAGCAGGACGTGTGCGTGACCGCCCACGATCACGTCGGCCCCCGCAGCCACGAGCTTGTCCGCCAGGCTCCGCTGCACGGGCGTCGGGCACTTGACCAGCTCGGTGCCCCAGTGCAGGAACACGATGACGGTGTCGGAGACCTTGCGGGCCTGCCGTACGGCACGCAGCAGACGGGGCTCGTTCTTGGCGGAGGCGAGCCCGCCCTTGCTCCCCGAGGCGGTCCACGACTGGATGAACTGCGAGTCGAGCACCTGGGTCGCGCCGATGATCGACACCCGGTTGCCGTTCACCGTCCGGCGGAAGGGGCGATATGCCTCGGTCTCGTTCGCGCCGATGCCGACGACGGGGAACTTCGAGGTCTTGATCGCCTTGAGCGTGTCGGCCAGGCCGCTCTCCATGTAGTCCATGCCGTGGTTGTTGGCCATCGTGACGACATCGACTCCGGCGGCCTTGAGCGCGGTGAACGCGGTGGCCGGGGCGCGGAAGGTGTACTGCTTGCCGGGCGCGGGCGTGCCCCCGGTGGTGATGGCCGTCTCGAGGTTGAGCGCGGTGAGGTCGGCCTTGCGCAGCACGGCGGCGATCGGGCCGAGCGCCGTACGCGGGTTGGCGTCGAGCCGGTTGCGTAAGACGCCTTCGAAGTGCACGTCGCCCGCGAAGGAGATCGTGAAGGGCCGCCGCTGCGGCTTGGGAGCCGGCTTCGCGGTCTTGACCTCGAGCTGCGTCGCACTGGGGACGGGCTCGCTCTCCGCCGGGCTGCACCCCGCGACGAGGAGGGGGGACGCGAGGAGCGCGGACAGGGACAGGGCGAGGGGCTGACGTCTCACGGCACCTGAGCATGCCATCTCTCACCGATATCCGGGGAGCTTGTGGGAGATCGTGAGACAAGAAACTGGGGTAATTCCTTTACTTGAGTCATTCAAGTTTGCTGCTAGCGTTGGAGCTGTGGACGACGCCGAGCGCCTTCGCCAGGCGGGACTGCGTGTGACGGCCGCCCGGCTGGCGATCCTGCGGACCGTGAGCGGTGGCGACCATCTCGACGTGGACGCCATCCACCGCGGCGTGTGCGAACGCGTCGGCCAGGTGTCCCTGCAAGCCGTCTACGACTCGGTGAACGCGTTGCAGCGCAGCGGGCTGCTTCGCCGCATCGAGCCCGCGGGCAGTCCGACGCGGTACGAGACGCGAGTGGGCGACAACCATCACCACCTCGTCTGCCGGCGCTGCGGACGGGTCACGGACGTCGACTGCGCGGTGGGGCACGCGCCCTGCCTGGAGCCGGCGTCGGACGCCGGCTACCTGGTGGACGAGGCGGACGTCATCTACTGGGGCCTGTGCCCCCCGTGCCGAGCCGAGACCGGCAGCACCGAGCCCGACGCTGTCCGCGCCTGAGCCCGGGTCCCTCAACCGAACCAGATCAACCGTGTAGTGACTCCGGAGGGCAGCCCATGACCGACAGGCCCATCACCACCACCGACGCCGGGATCCCCGCTCCCAGCGACGAGTTCTCGCTGTCCGTCGGCCCCAACGGACCGCTGCTGCTGCAGGACCACTACCTGATCCAGAAGATGGCCCACTTCAACCGGGAGCGGGTCCCCGAGCGCGTGGTGCACGCCAAGGGCGGCGGCGCGTACGGCGTGCTGCGGATCACCGAGGACGTCAGCCAGTTCACCAAGGCCAAGCTGTTCCAGAAGGGCAAGGAGACCGAGCTTCTCCTGCGGTTCTCCACGGTGGCGGGCGAGCTGGGCAGCGCCGACACCGCGCGCGACCCCCGCGGCTTCGCGATCAAGTTCTACACCGAGGACGGCAACTACGACATCGTCGGCAACAACACGCCGATCTTCTTCATCCGCGACCCGCAGAAGTTCTCGGACTTCATCCACACGCAAAAGCGCCGCGCCGACAACCACCTGCGCGACCACAACATGCAGTGGGACTTCTGGACGCTGTCGCCCGAGTCGGCCCACCAGGTGTCGTTCCTGATGACCGACCGCGGCACGCCGCGCACCTGGCGGCACATGCACGGCTTCGGGTCGCACACCTTCCTCTGGTACAACGCGGCGGGCGAGAAGTTCTGGGTCAAATACCACTTCAAGACCGAGCAGGGCATCGAGAACTTCACCGACGCCGAGGCCAAGGCGATGACCGCGGAGGACCCCGACTTCCACCTCCGCGACCTCTACACGGCGATCGCGAACGGCGACCACCCCGCGTGGAAGGTGAACGTGCAGATCATGCCGTTCGAGGACGCGGCGGACTACCGGTTCAACCCGTTCGACGTCACCAAGGTCTGGCCGCACTCCGACTATCCGGAGATCACCATCGGCCGCTTCGTCCTCAACCGCAATCCGGAGAACTACTTCGCCGAGATCGAGCAGGCGGCGTTCGAACCCGCCAACCTGGTGCCGGGCGTCGGCGTGTCCCCAGACAAGATGCTCCAGGGCCGGCTGTTCTCCTACCCGGACACCCACCGCTACCGCATCGGCCCCAACTATCTGCAGCTTCCGGTGAACCGGCCCAAGTCGCCCGTCCACAGCTACAACAAGGACGGCGCGATGACGTTCGCCAACCCCAGCGACCCGGTCTACGCGCCGAACTCCTTCGGCGGCCCCGTCGCCGACCCCTCGCTCTACGAGGGCGAGAGCTACCGGATCGCCGGTGAGATCATCCGGAGCGCCTACGTCAGGCACCGCGAGGACGACGACTTCGTCCAGCCGCGCGCCCTGTGGGAGAACGTGCTCTCGGACGACGACCGCGACCACATGGTCGCCAACATCGTCGGTCACGCCTCGGCTCCCGAGGTCACCGCCGACATGAAGAGGCGGGTGGTCGAATACTGGACCAACGTCCACAAGGACCTCGGCCAGCGGGTCGCCCAGGGGCTCGGCGTCGCCTGACCCCCTCCCCTCGCGTACGGCTCGCGCCTTTCGGGGCGCGGGCCGTACGCGCGTGCTGGGACGTCGTCGCGAGCGCCCCGGGCGGTGCCCGCCCCGAGACGCATCCCGGGCCGGACTCACAAAAGGCCGGGCCCGCCGGAGCCGAACTCGCGGCGGGCCGGACTCGCTAAATGTCGAACTCGCCGTCCTTCACGCCGCCGATGAACGCGTCCCATTCCGCCGAGGTGAAGATGAGAGCGGGGCCGTCCTGGTTCTTGCTGTCGCGGACGCCCACATGACCGTCCGGCAGGACGGCCACTTCCACACAGGCGCAGTTATTGGCGCTCCGGCTGCTCTTCCACCAGACGGCGCCGGACAGGTCAATCGAGTTCATGGACAACGTTCTTTCCCCCCGGAAACATCTCGCGCGGGTTTCCGGGGCGGTCTAGAGCTGGCTAACGCCAGTGACGGACAGTTCTCTCCAAGAACCGGCGGGAGTCGTCCGGGTCGAGGGCTTTCGTCTCCAGATAGTCGAACGCCACCTCGTACCGGTAGACGATCGCCTCGTCCTCGACCAGACGGCCGCCCAGGAGGGCCTCCAGATAGACGACGTCGTGGAACTCGGGCAGCTTGAGATGGGAGAACGCCCCGGTGTTGATCGGGTGCTCCGCGTCGAGCGGAAGGATCCGCAACTGGACGTTGGGCAGCTCCGACACCTCGATCAACCGCCTGAGCTGGTCCCGCATCACCTCGTGGTCGCCGAACCTGCGCAGCAGCACCGACTCTTCCAGGACGGTCGAGATGTCCAGCGGGTTCTCCGCCCGGAGAACCGCCCGCTGGCGCGCCATCCGGACCTCGATCCGGCTGCGGACACCGCCCGGCGCCTCAAGAGTGCTCCGCTGTCCGCTCTCCATCATGGCTCGGACGTACGCCTCCGTCTGGAACAGACCCGGCACCACCTGGGGTTCCCAGTTCCGTGCCGCCGTGGCTTCGGCCTCCAGGCCAAGGAACGTCGTGTATTCCTTGGGCAAGGAGTCGCGATAGTCCTCCCACCAGCCCTTCCGGGTCGCGTCCCGGTGCAGGGCGAGCAGCTCTTGGCGTTGGCGGGAATCTACCATGTAGATCACGAGAAGCGCCTCGACATCGGCGGCTCTTGGCGAGGTGCGCGCCGTCTCTATTCTGCTGATCTTCGCCGCCGACCAGCCGAGCTGGGCGGCGACCTGATCGCCCGTTAGATCGGCACGCTCGCGCAGCCGGCGCAGTTCCTGCCCCAGCCGCCGCCGTCGGACGGTGGGACTGCCGTGTTCGGGCATCCCGGCCGACCTCCTTCGTCCGGTGTTTCCGGTCTTTCCGGGTGGACGCACGGATGGTGGGCGCGCCCTGACGGATCGGGCGCGCGGGTGAGGGGCGCCCTGTTCCGAAGATTACCGCGCCCGCTCGCGCAACTTGCAGTGCAATTTTCAGCGCATCCGCACAAGATTCTTGCGGAAATCTTTGCGACAAGTATTGCAGGGGATTGCGTCGTGAGTAACGATCGATACGGGAAGAGTCTTCTCGAGTGTGGGGGCGCCGGCATCACCGGTGAAAAACTCGGAAAGCCGCTTCCCCATCCGGGGCACGCGCCCGGCGAGGGAGTGTCTGACAAATGCTGCCCGCCACGCGCAGCAGGGCTTGATTCGGCGGACACGACCGACGGGCGCCGGCCGCCTCGGGTGCGTGTGACAACGGGAGGCATCCGGGCCAGCGGGATTTCACCATTCGCCGACGACGTCGGCGCACATGTTCCGCGAGCAGCGACCACCTGACGGGCCGTTCCGAAATGGAGCGCGCCCTCCTTACGACCAATTCAGAACGACGAGATCTCCACTTGGCGCCGATCCGAAAGGAGTCTCCATGAATCCCCCCGGTGCCGCCTGGTTATCACTGATCAAAACCCGGATGACGATGGCCGACCTGGCGCTGTGCGCCGATCAGGACAGGTGGGCGCGCGAACTGAAATGGACCGTCAGCCGCACCGGCTTCGGCGCCCGCCACTACCGCGACCCCCGCTTCGACCTCGTACGCGAGCTGGAGGAGGTCGGCCGCCTCTTCACCGTCTGACGCCCCGCCCCGTTCCTCTCTCACAGTCCGGGCGGGCTGCCAGAGGTCTCGGGGTGGGCTCGCATCCACGGGTGCGACCACCCGAGACCACACCCTCCCGCCACCGTGGCCGCGTACGACAAGGCGAGGCGGGCCGGGCGCCGGATGTGTGTCTCGTGGAAGCGGCGGCACGCTGCGCCGGATCAGACGCGATCTGATCGTGACCGGTTAGGCTTGCGCGGGTGACGACCGCGCTCATCCACGAACGATTGCATTCGCAACTCACCTTCTATAAGGAAATCGACAAGCTGAAGCGCGTCATCCGCCGGAACTCGCTGATCGACGGCTCGCGCCGGGAGAACGACGCCGAGCACTCCTGGCATCTGGCCATGATGGCGATGACGCTGGCCGAGCACGCGCCCCCGGGCACGGACATGTCCAGGGTCGTCGCGATGCTGCTCGTCCACGACATCGTGGAGATCGACGCCGGTGACGCCTTCGTCTACGACCCGGTCGCCGTCGAGGGGCAGGCCGCCCTCGAACGCGCGGCGGCCGATCGCATCTTCGGGCTGCTGCCGGAGGACCAGGGGGCGCGGCTGCGGGCCCTGTGGGACGAGTTCGAGGAGCGGCGCACGCCGGAGGCGAGGTTCGCCAAGGCGCTCGACCGGCTCGCGCCGATCATCGCCAACCACCACAACGACGGCGGCACGTGGTCTCTGTACAAGGTGACGGCCCGTCAGGTCATGGAGAAGGTGCGGCTGATCGAGGAGGGCTCGCCCACGCTCGGCGAGTACGCCGCGGAGTTGGTCGCCGCCTCGGTCGCCCGGGGGCATCTGGCGCCCTGACCGGGATGATTACCACCCGAAACTCGCATATACCGTCTCATGTCTGTCCATGTTCACACCTGTGACACGGGGGTACGTGATCCGTGTTAGGGGGCGAAAATGGAAGAGACGACCAGGTCGCGACGTTCGGGCCGAACGGCACGGAGGGTCCCCTCGGCGGAACTCCTCGACGGGCTTGAGCGGGCCACCGCGCTCGACCGGCCGATCAGCGTCATATCCAAGAAGGTGCGCCGCAGGCTCGGCCCCGGCAAGCTCCGGGACGTCCTGCACGGCGTGCCCATGGGACACCCGCTGCATCCGGCGCTCGCCGTGACGACCTTCGGCTGCTGGCTGTCGGCGAGCGTGGTGGACATGACCAAGACCGGCTCCCGCGCGGCGCGCACGCTGATCCTCGTGGGGCTCGGCAGCGCCGTTCCCACCGTGGCGGCCGGCCTCACCGACTGGTCCACCCTCCACCGCGAACAGCAGCGCGTGGGCCTGGTGCACGCCATCACCAACGCCACCGCCGCGCTCTGCTACACGGGCTCCCTCTTCTTACGGATGACGGGACGCGAACGCGCCGGGCGCACCCTGGGGTACGCGGGGCTCGTGGCGGCCTCCGCGGGCGCGCACCTCGGCAGCCACATGTCCTACCGCCAGGCGGCCGGGGCCAACCACGCGGAGTCGGTCAGCCACCTCATGCCGCTCGGCTGGCACGACCTGTGCCCGCTCAAAGACCTGCCCAACGGACGGCCGGTCCAGCGGCGGCTCGGATACATCGACCTGTTCGTCCTGCGCCTCGGCGACGACGTGAGCGTGCTCGCCGACAGTTGCTCCCATCTCGCCGGTCCGCTCCACCAGGGCCGGGTCGCCATGGAGGAAGGCCAGGCCTGCATCGTCTGCCCGTGGCACGGCAGCGCGTTCCGCATCTCCGACGGGCGGGTCATGCACGGTCCCGCGACGTCGCGCCAGCCGGCCTTCCAGACGCGGCTGCGGCAGGACGGCGTCGTCCAGGTCCGTCCCGCGGAGTGACCACCCGCGGGCCGTCCGCGCCCGCCCGGACCCTGGTCAGCCGGTGTCCGGGCCGCGGTCGTCGGCGGGATGCTCGACCAGCGCCAGGACCCGGTTCGACATGAACCTCGCGGTCCGCACCGGGGTGCCCGCCCTGGTGACCTCGGTGACCTCGACCACTCCCCGGCCCGTCGTTATCTCGATCCGGCGGCCCGCCCTGGTCGCGACCACCTCGTAGGTGCGCGGGGTTCCTCCCGCATCGATGACGATCTCCACCCGGTCGCCCTTCACAAGGGCAGACATACCCTTTCAGGACACCAGCTTCACTATCGCCACGATGCCGACGACAACAATGAATCCCCGCAGCAAGGGTGCGGGCAGGCGGCGGCCCACCCGGGCGCCGAGGAAGCCGCCGACGGCCGAGCCGAGCGCGACCAGCAGCACGGCGACCCAGTCCACCGGCGCGATGAACGCGAACACCACCGCCGCCGTGCCGTTGACCAGCAGCGACAGCAGGTTCTTCGCCGCGTTCACCCGTTGCAGGTCCTCGTCGAGGAAGCTGCCGAGCAGGCCGATCAGCACGATGCCCTGGGCGGCGCCGAAGTAGCCGCCGTACATGCCGGCGCCCAGGACGCCCAGCCATAACCAGGGCCCGCCGTGGGGGTGCGGCCTGCGCCGTACGGCCAGCCACTCGTTGATCTTCGGCTGGAAGATCACGAGAAGGCAGGCGATCGCGATGAGCACCGGGACGATGACCTTGAACGCCTCCGCGGGCAGCCAGAGCAGCAGCAGGGCGCCTGCGAACGCGCCGAGCACCGACGCGACCCCGAGCCGCGTCAGCCGCTCGCGCTGGCCTTTCAGCTCGGCGCTGTATCCGAGCACCCCGGTCACGCCGCCGGGGACGAGCCCGACGTTGTTGGACACGTTGGCGACGATCGGCGGGAAGCCGACGGCCAGCATCGTCGGGAACGTGATGAGCGAACCCGACCCCACGACGGCGTTGATGGCCCCGGCCCCGATACCGGCCGCGAAGACCGCGGCCGCCTCCCACGGCGTCACTCGCACCTCTCCCTCGTACGGTTATCCGCCAAGGGTAGGGCCCGGCTCCGCGTGAGGGTCAGGGAGCGTCGGGCGAAGACGTCCGGTCCCGCGGGGCGTCACGGTGGGCATCGAGGGCTTTCCGGCCGGGGTGCGGTTCGGCCGCCGCACATCGGGCCGTGAAGCCCTCACCCATGCGACCCCAAGGGTCACATCATCCGTCAGCACACCTAGATCGGACGGGCGTACCAGCGGCCCTCCCGGCCTCGGTCGAGATGCAGCGGCACGCCGAAGGTCGCCGACAGGTTCTCCGGGGTCATCACCGCCTCGATCGGGCCCTGGTCGACGACCGAGCCGTGCCGCAGCAGCAGCACGTGGGTGAACCCGGCCGGGATCTCCTCCACGTGGTGGGTGACCAGGACCGTCGTGGGCGACTTCGGGTCACGGGCCAGCGCGCCCAGGCGGCGTACCAGATCCTCGCGGGCGGCGACGTCGAGCCCCGCGGCGGGCTCGTCGAGCAGCAGCAGCTCGGGGTCCGGCATGAGCGCCCGGGCGATCTGCACGCGCTTGCGCTCGCCCTCCGACAGCGTCGCGAAGCGCCGCCGGATGAGGTGGGCGCAGCCGAGCTGGTCGATCAGCTCGACGGCGCGGGTGACGTCGTGGGAGTCGTACTCCTCCGTCCACCGGCCCAAGATCGCGTATGATGCGGTGAGCACGAGGTCGATGACCTTCTCGTCCGGCGGGATGCGCTCAGACAGAGCGGCGCTCGCCAGGCCGATGCGAGGCCGCAGGTCGAACACGTCCGTCTGGCCGAGCCGCTCGCCGAGGATCTCCACCGAGCCCTCGGACGGGAACAGCAGCGACGCGGCCACCTGGAGCAGTGTCGTCTTCCCCGCGCCGTTGGGCCCGATCACCACCCAGCGTTCGTCCTCGCGGACGCTCCAGTCGACGCCGCGCAGCAGGAAAGCGCCGTCCTTGCGGACGGCCACGTCCTGAAGCTGAAGCACCTGACCGCCCATGTGGTCCCCCTCCCGTGGTCGCTGAGGATAAAACTATTGCAGCCCCACCACTTATCGTGGATCGGGTGCGCATCGATTCACCGATCTCCGCCACGCTGGTCGCCTGGGGCAATGCCTGGCTCGGGGGACACGTGAGTCTGGAAGGCGCCCTCGACCGCGTCGAGCGCGAGGCCGGGCCGCAGGTCGTGGCGGCGGAGGGCGTCGAGACCCCGTTGCTCGCCTTCCTCGTGGACCGCCGGCTCGAGGGACTCCACGCGTTCCGGCTGGCCCTGCCCGTTCCCGGGGACCCGCTCGGGCTCACCGGCCCGCCCGCGTTCAACGGCGCCGCCATCGACGCGGGTCAGGCCGCCGTGGCCGTGCTGCCGGGCCGTTGCCTCGGTTTCGTGCCGTCCGCCGACCGGCGCGGCTCGTCGTACTCCGGGATCCGGTGGACCGTGACCGAGGCGTCGGCCGTCCCGCCGGACGTGCCGTCGCTGGCCGAGGCGGAGCAGGCGCTGCGGACCACCATGCTGGCCGCGACCGAGGCGCTGCTGGGCGTGGGCGGCCCGGCGCAGGGCTTCCCCGCGCCGGACGCGCTCGACCGCGCCGGCGAGGCCCTCGCGCCCGGCTATCCCGGCAGGGCGCACCGGGTCGGGGCCCTCGCCGCCCGGCTGGCGGCCGCGCTCCGCCTCGCCGACGAGCGCGGGCTCACCTCCGGCCAGGTCGCCGCCAGGGACCAGGCCCTGCGTGATCTCGATCGAGCTGTACGGCGGGCCAGGGTGGCCGCCCACAACGCCGTCGTCGAGTCGCAGGTCTGACCCCCACACGGTGGCGGCCCGGTGCCGCTCGACCCGGCTCGCCTCGGGAGCGAGCGGCTCAGGCGAGGCCGTTCCGCACCGCGTAGAGCGCGGCCTGCGTGCGGTCCTGCACGCCCAGCTTCATGAGCACGTTGGAGACGTGGGTCTTCACCGTCTTCTCCGCCACCACGAGCTCTCTGGCGATCTCACGGTTGGACCGGCCGGCGGCGAGCAGCCGCAGCACCTCGCGTTCGCGGTCGGTCAGCGCGGACGCCGCCTCCTGCTCGTGGTCCGAACCGGCCAGCATCGCCTCCGCGGCCTCCGGCGCGAGCAGGACCTGCCCGCCGTGCACGGTGCGAATCGCCTGGACGAGGGCGCCCGGGTCCACGTCCTTGTAGAGGAAGCCGGCCGCGCCCGCCCGCATGGCCGGGGCCACGTCGCCCCTGTCGCTCACCGAGGTGAGGACGATCACCCGCACGTCCTGGCCGGACAGCTTCGTGAGCGCGCCGAGGCCGTCGAGCACCGGCATCTTCAGGTCGAGCAGCAGCACGTCGGGGTCGAGCAAGGCGGTCATCTCGACCGCCTCGGCCCCGTCGGCCGCCTCCCCCACGACGCTGATGTCCTCTTGGATCTCCAGGAACGTACGCAGGCCCTGCCGTACGACGGGGTGGTCGTCGGCGATGAGCACGCGGATCACGCGGGTACCTCCAGTCTCACGGTCGTGCCGCGGCCGGGCGCGGAGGAGACCGACAGCCTGCCGCCGACGGCCTGGGCGCGGTCGCTCATCGACGGCAGCCCCAAGCCGTGCACTCCCGCCTCGTCGAATCCGACGCCGTCGTCGGCCACCTCAAGCACCAGGGTGGGCTCCTCGTAGGTGAGCCGTACGTCGATGCGGGTGGCCCCGGCATGCCGTACGGCGTTGTGCAGCGCCTCCTGGGTGACCCTGAGAACGGCGACCTCGATCTCGGGCGCCAGCTCGCCGGGCGGCTCGGCCTCGGCCGTGAAGGCCACCGTCATCGGGTGCAGGCGGTCGAGGAGGGCCGCCTGCTTGCGCAGGCTCCCCACCAGGCCGTGCCGGTCCAGCTCGGGCGGGCGCAGCTCCACGATCACCGCGCGGAGCTCGGTCAGCGCCTCTCCCGCCATCCGCTCGACCCGCTCGATCGCCTCGGCCGCCCGCTCGGGGTCCGTACGCGCGAGCGCGGCGGCGGCCCGGGCGGTCAGCCGCAGTGAGAACAGCTTCTGGCTGACGGCGTCGTGCAGCTCGCGGGCCATCCGGGTGCGTTCCTCGATCACCGTGAGCTCGCGCCCCCGCTCGTACAGCCGGGCGTTGGTGATCGCGATGGCGGCGTGCGCGGCGAACAACGTCAGCAGTTCCTCGTCGGCCTCGTTGAAACCGCCGGACGTCCGCTTGTTGGCCAGGAAGATGATCCCGAGGACCGCACCGCCGTCCACGATCGGGACGCCGAGGAAGTCCTTGAGGATGGGATGGGCCTTCGGCCACCACTCGAACCGGGGGTCCTTGCGGATGTCGGGCAGCCGGACGGGCGTCCCCTCGCGGAGCATCACGCCCAGCATTCCGTGCTGGCGCGGGGTCGGGCCGATGGCCGCCCACTGCTCGTCGGAGATGCCCTCGGCCACGAACTCGGCGAACGCGCCGTCGTCGTCGGGCACGCCCAGCGCGGCGTACTTCGCGTCGAGCAGCCGCGCCGCCGACCGCACGATCACCTGCAGCACCTCGCGCACCGACAGGTGCCGGGTGACGGCGAGCACCGCCGAGCTGACCGCGTGCAACACGGCGTCGCGGTCCCGCATGTCCCCGCCGTCGAACGAGTCAGAGGTTCTCTCCGACCCCGCGTCCACCGTCCCGGAAGAAGCGGGGGATCCTTCCGCCCCCACACGGGCCGTTCCGGACGAAGCGACGGCCGGGCCGGGCTCACCGGTGTGAACCGGGCCCTCGGGGGCGATGCCGGACTTTCCCGGTGTGCTGCCGGCCTTTCGTGGCGTGGAGGCGGCGTCGGTGGGCTCGGGCACGCACCCAGACTAGGCGCACCCCGAGGGGGCCGCGTCAGCCTCGAGTCCTAGACCCAACTGCCGAGCGGCGGCCGGACCTTCGTCCGATGTGGGTCTGACGTGCTGATTTCTAGCGTGAAGCGCATGAAGCACGCACTCATCACCGGAGCGTCGCGAGGGCTGGGGCTCGCTCTCGCCAAGGCGCTCGCCGCCGACGGCTGGTCGCTCCTGCTCACCGCCCGGGGCGAGGAGGACCTGATGTCGGCGGCCTTCGACCTCGACGCGCGGGCCATCCCCGGTGACGTCGCCGACCCCGCCCACGTGGCGAGGCTCGCCGAGGCCGTGCCCGACCTGGACCTCCTGGTCAACAACGCGAGCGGGCTCGGTCCCACCCCGCTGCCCAGGCTCGCCGACTATCCGCTGGACGAACTGCGCGCGCTGTTCGAGACCAACGTGATCGCGCCGCTGGCGCTGATCCAGGCGACGCTGCCCGCGCTGCGCAAGCGGCGGGGCGCCATCCTCAACATCTCCTCCGACGCCGCCGTCGAGGCGTACGAGGGCTGGGGCGGCTACGGCGCGACCAAGGCCGCCCTCGACCAGGTGTCGAACGTCCTCGCCGTCGAGGAGCCCGACGTGGCGGTCTGGTGGGTGGACCCGGGCGAGATGCGCACTCGCATGCTCGCCGACGCCGTCGGCCCGGAGGAGGCCGGGATCGCGCCGCCGCCCGAGAGCGTGGCGCCCGCGCTGCTGCGCCTCGTGCGCGTCCGCCTCGCGCCCGGCCGCTTCACCCGAGGAGACCTCGAGTGACCGAACGCGACCGTCACACCGACCAGACCGGGACCGAACCTCCCGGAAAGACCGCTGCCGGCCCGGACGCCACACCGGCCGGAGCCGGCGCCCGAGGACCGTTCGATTTCGCGCTGACCGCACCGCTGGAGGCGCACGAGCCGCCGGAGGCGCGCGGGCTGCGCCGCGACGAGGTCAGGCTGCTGGTGTCCCGCCGCGACACCGTCGAGCCGGCTCATCACGTCTTCGCGGACCTGCCGTCGCTGCTGTCCCCCGGCGACCTGCTGGTGGTCAACAACTCCGCCACCCTGCCCGCGGCGGTGCGGCTCGACCGGCTGGCCGTCCACTTCTCCGGCCGCCTCCCGTCCGGCGACTGGCTGGTCGAGCTACGCCGCCGCACGGCGACGGCGACCGAGCCCTACTCAGGCGCCGCGCCCGGAGAGTGGCTGCCGTTGCCGGGGCGGGCCACGCTGCGCCTGCTGGGGCAGGAGACGCCGCGCCTGTGGCGTGCCCGGCTGGACCGCGACGTGCTTCCCTACCTCGCCGCGTACGGCGTGCCCATCCGGTACGGCTACGTGGACCGCGACTGGCCGCTCGCCGACTACCAGACGGTCTTCGGAGTCGAGCCGGGCAGCGCGGAGATGCCCAGCGCGGGCCGGCCGTTCACGCCGGAGCTCGTCACCGCGCTGGTCAGCCGGGGGATCGGCGTGGCGCCGATCACGCTGCACACCGGGGTCGCGTCTCCGGAGAAGGACGAACCGCCCTATCCGGAGTGGTTCTCGGTCTCCCCGCGAACGGCACGGCTGGTGAACATCACCCGCGAGCACGGGGGCCGGGTGATCGCCGTCGGCACGACCGTCGTACGGGCACTGGAGACGGCCGCCCTCGACCCGGCCGTCCCGGGCACGGTGCGGGCGGCGTCGGGCTGGACCTCGCACGTCGTCACGCCGGCGGAGGGTGTGCGGGCGGTGGACGGCCTGATCACGGGCCTGCACGAGCCCCGCTCCAGCCATCTGACGATGCTGTCGGCGCTCGCCGGGACGGCCGTGCTCGCCCGCTCGTACGAGGCGGCGATGAAGGAGGGCTACCTCTGGCACGAATTCGGAGACAGTCATCTCATCCTGTGATGGGCAACCGCATCCGTCGCCGTCCCGCGTGATCAAACCGTGATCTCGATGGTCGAGGCTGACCGCATGCGTACCCTCATCGGCAAGCCGACCGCGCTGCTGGCCGTACCCCTGGCCGCGGCCGCGCTGGTCGCGTCCGGCGGGCCCGCCTCCGCTACATCGGCCTCCGCCGCCGCGACTTCGGCGGTCTCAGCGGCCACCACGTCCACGGCGGCCTCGGCGCCCGTCCGCATCCAGGTCAGCTACCCCTACCGTGTCCGGGCCGGGCGAGTGGTGACCTACAAGGTCAGGCTCGTCAACAGGCTCAAGACCAAGACCGACGAGATCTTCCTGGCGGTCAAGTTCCCCAAGAACGTCACCAAGACCCGGATCTACGTCCCCAAGGGCTCGAAGTACAACGAGCGGTGCACTCGGGAGCGGACCCGCGCGCTGTGCGTGCTGCCCGGCCTGAAGAAGGGCAAGTCGTACACGTTCTGGGCCAAGGCCCAGGTGAGCGGGTCGGCCCGCGGCAATCTCTACGGCTACTTCGGCGGCGCGGTCACCGACACGTCGCTGAACACCAACCCGAAGGAGCTGCTCAGCGAGTTCGGCGAGGACATCGGCTGGGTGAAGACGAAGAGCAGCATCACCCGCTGAGATGTGTGGCGGATCCGGCGCCGACTCGACGAGATCCTGAGACTGATCCAGTGCCCGCCCGGCCTCACCGGGCGGGCGCGTTCGCATGATCCCGAGCACGGTCCGAGAGGCCCCTGCACGCCTTGAAAACGCGCTCCCTCGGCCCGTAGGCGGACCCGAGTAGCCAGGGGCACCCGGGGCGTCCCGCCGGGGTCGTACGGCCCTGGGAGCGCGGTCTGGCGCCCCCCGGAGACCGGTCCCGGCGCGGCCCGGGAAGGCCGATTCCGGCGATCTCAGGCCGCCGGAGCCTCCCCCTCTGGTTCCAGGAGCCCCGTTTCACCTGCGCCTCGGCGATCCGTGCCAGCGCCGCCCGCGCTTCCCCCCGGCGGGCTCGTTCGCCGTACGCGCCCGGGTGGTCCAGCCGTACGGCGGGGAAGACCGTCACCTCCGCGACGAGGTCCCTGGTCGCGACGATCCGCAGGAGGGACGCGAGCAGCGTGTCGTCACCGACGCACGACGGCCGGGTGGAGAGAACGGCACGTTCCCCCGCGCCCTCCGCGAACCGCAACGCCACCGGCCGCACGGGCACCCCGGCGTCGAGCGCGGCCTGGAACACCGCGGGCCGGAAACGGCCCATCTCGCGTCCGCACCATGTCGTGCCCTCGGGGAACGCCGCCCACGCTCTCACCGCTCCGCAGCGCGGCGGCCAGGTCCTCGACGACCCCCGGCAGAGTGGACAGCCTGTCCCTGTCGATGAACAGCACACTGCCGCAGGCGGCGAGCGTGCCGACGATCGGCCACCCGCCCACCTGCCGCAGGTAGCGAGGGTCGGCGTCGGCGGCCGAGAGCAGCACGAAGAAGTCCGCGGTGTCAAAGTCCGGGTCGTGGGCCGGGGCGCCGCAGACCCACGCGCCGAGACGCAGGTAACCACGCAGCAGCGGCGGCAGCACGAACCGGTCGGAGCGGGGCACTACAGCGTCACGCCAGGGCGTGTGGGGTGTGACGCGATGCTCCTCGGGCCCCAGCGGAACCCGGTCGACGACCCCGGCGGCGACCATGCCGCCGTCTGCCAGTGGCACCGAGCAGCAGCCCGCGAGCCAGGTGTGTCCCCGGCTGGTCATGTAGTGGGCGATCCCGGCCCACATCAGGGCGACGACCGCGCCGCCGCGGTGGTCGGGATGCACGCACGTGCGTCCCGCTTCGACCAGATCGCCGCGCAGGCCGCCCAGTGCGCCGAGATTGAACTCGGCGTCGGAGTAGAGCCGATCGGAGCGGCGAGGCGGCAGCAGGCGGTAGGTGCCGACCACCGTGTCCCCCTCGCGGACGAGGAGGTGGTCGCAGTACGCGTCGAGCGGTTCGACGTCGAGCCCGTTCAGGGGCGAGTCAACGGCGGACCTTCAGCGCGGGGGCATGAAGGCGTCCGCATCGTGAACCTCGTGCGCGCTCATGACAAGCCGCGCAGTAATCTCAAAAAACGTGAACCAGCGCACGCTCCTGATCACGCTGACCGGTCCGGACCGCCCCGGCGTCACCTCGCGGCTGTTCTCCGTACTGTCCGGGTTCCCGGTCGTCGTGGCCGACGTGGAGCAGGTTGTCATCCGTGGCCGTCTCACGTTGGGTGTGCTCGTCGCGTACGCCGGGGGGCCGCCCACCGGCACCGGGGGCACGATCGGCGGCCTGTGGACGGCCGTCGAGCAGGTCGCCGCCGACCTCGACATGGACCTGGAGATCGCGACCGGCACGAGCTCCAAGGAGAAGCGGCGACGCGGGCGGCTGCACGTGACCGTTCTGGGCGCGCCGCTGCTGCCCGCCGCCATGGCCGGCATCGCCGGGCGGATCGCGGCGAGCGGCGCCAACATCGACAGGATCGAACGGCTGTCGAGCTATCCGGTGACGTGCATCGAGCTGGCCGTGTCGGGCGCCGACCCCGAGGCGCTGCGGGCGGAGCTGGCGGCGGAGGCGGCGGCGCAGCAGGTGGACGTCGCCGTGCAGCGCAGCGGCCTGCACCGCCGGGCCAAGCGCCTCATCGTGATGGACGTCGACTCGACGCTGATCCAGAACGAGGTCATCGAGCTGCTGGCCCGGCACGCCGGGTGCCTGGACGAGGTCGCCCGGGTCACCGACGCCGCCATGCGTGGCGAGATCGACTTCGCCGAGTCGCTGATCAGGCGGGTCGCGCTGCTCGAAGGGCTGTCCGAGGAGGTCTTCGAGAAGGTCGCCAAGGAGGTCGTCCTCACCCCCGGCGCGCGCACGCTGGTGCGGACCCTCAAACGGCTGGACTACCGCTTCGCGATCGTCAGCGGCGGCTTCACCCAGATCACCGACTCCCTCGTGGCCGACCTCGGCATCGACTACTCGGCCGCCAACACCCTGGAGGTCGTGGACGGCAAGCTCACCGGCCGGGTCGTCGGCGAGATCGTGGACCGGCCGGGCAAGGCCCGCGCGCTGCAGCGCTTCGCCGCCGAGGCGGGCATCCCGCTCAGCCAGACCGTCGCGATCGGCGACGGCGCGAACGACCTCGACATGTTCGCCGTCGCCGGGCTCGGCATCGCGTTCAACGCCAAGCCGATCGTCCGGCAGGCCGCCGACACCGCGGTCAACGTGCCGTACCTCGACTCGATCCTCTACCTGCTCGGCATCTCCCGTGAGGAGGTCGAGGCGGCCGACGCCGAGGACGGCATGGCGCCCGCCACGAGCTGAACTCCTTCGAACGCGACGCTTCCGATCGTGGTCGCCACCACGCGGCGAGGCCGGCGGCCGGGCGTCGTCTACCGGCGCCCCGGCTGCCGCTACCGCATGCGGCCGCGTACGCGGCTCGGCCGCCACGCCCACCGGACGCACCGAGTCGGTCTGACGCGACCCGGGCCGCCGTCACGGGCGGCGGCGAGGCCGTTCCGGCCGTAGTCGTGGCGGGCCGACCGCACACCTCACTCCGCCCGGGTCGCGAACGCCCCGGCCGCCGCCGTGCACAGCCGTACGGCGTCGGCGTCCAGCGAGCGCAGCGCCTGGTCGACGGCGGCCGTACGCAGCAGCGCCCTCCCGGAGCCCGGCTCGGTCGCGTCCGCCTCAAGATCGGTGAGCCGGCGCTCGGCCTGGGCGCCGACCCACACGGCGTCGTCCGCGAGCCCCCGGCTCACCTCCGCCGCCGGGTCGTACGGCTCCCGCCCCCGTACGGCCTCCGCGGCGGCCCGCAGGCGGGCGGCGACGGCGTCCAGGATGTCGGGCACCGGACCGGCGCCGGTCGGCTCGTCGCGGAGCACCGCGACCAGCGTCAGCAGGTCGTCGCGCACCCGCTGGGCGGCCTCCAGGGCCTCGTCCACGGCGTCGGGGGCCGTGCCGCCGGGCTCCTCGGCGATGTAGCCGAGCGCCCCCGCGACCATCTCGGCGTCCACCGCGGCCTTCCTGATCCGCTCCTCGGCCCGATCGGCGGCGGTCTTTCTCCTCGCGAGCTGGGCGAGCACCCGGGCGGCCGCGGCGTGGGAGTCGAGCATCCGGCCGACCCGCTCCGCCAGCCGTTGCGTCTCGCCCCGGGGCCACAGCAGCCGCGTGCACGCGATGGAGATGACGCCGCCGACGACGGTCAGCACGACCCGCGACTCGGCGATCCGCGCGGTCTGCGGCACCTGGAAGTCGAGCAGCAAAAGCACGCACATCGTCATGAACGTCGTCCAGTAGGCCTGGTGGGTCGGGGCCAGGCCGAACGCCAGCGCGGCCGACACCCCGATCAGCGCGACCAGCGGCCAGTGGCCCGGCGCGATGTTCAAGATGGCGGCCGAGACCAGTCCCCCGACGGTGCTGCCGCCCACCCGCCACCACACCTTCGCCCGCGTCTCCCCGTACGTCGGCTGGATGGTGACCAGCACCGCGATCACCAGCCAGTGCGGGTACGCGGGCTTGACGAGCACGATGACGATCGAGGCGAAGGCGGTGCCGAGGACGACCCGCAGGGCGTGCCGCACGCGCGGGTGGTCGAAGGCGAGCGGCGGAGGGGCCGCCAGGGCGGCCAGGTCCAGCCCGGGGGCGCGCAGGCGGCGGGCCGCCTCGGCCGACCCGTCGAGCGCCTCCCGGATGCGCCCGACGCTGTGGGCGATCTGCCGGAGGATGACGAGCACGACCAGCTCGCGCCGGCCGCGGGCCCGCTCGCGCAGCCGGTCGAGCCGTTCGCCGAAGTCCACCACGGGCACCCGCTCGGGCGGGCAGTCGGTCGGGTATGCCCGCAGTGACGCCGACAGCGCGTCCACGAGGTCGCCGAGCCTCGCCTCGTCCGCCGCGCCGGGCGCCCGCCGGGCCAGCGCGCCGCACAGCCCGCGCAACGCGATGATCTCGTGGAACACCCGGCGCAACGCGTGCGCGGCGTCCTCGGCCGCCCGCGACCGCTCCCACCACAGGCGACGGGACCGGGCCGTACGGACCTCGGCGAGAGCGTCGGAGGCTTTCCTGCGGCGTTCGTCCCATTCGCCCCGGCCGACGGCGGGGTCGGCCACCGCCTCGGCCAGCCCGGCCAGGGTGCCGGCCGCCTCGCTGAGCATCGTGACGACCGGGCGGGTGCGCCGCCACGGCCAGGGCAGGGTGAGCAGGACGGCCGCCAGCAGGCCGCCGAGCAGTTGCAGGCCCGCGTGCGCCACCGGGTCGAGCGGCAGCGGGTTGGCCGCGGTCAGCAGCAGCGTGAGCGCCGGGGTGACGCCGATCGGGCCCACCAGGCCGCCCAGTCCGGCCAGGGCGGAGGCCACCGCGACCATGAGCCAGTCGCTGCCCGACAGCACGATCCCCAGCGACGTGCCCACGGCGACCGACAGCACGACGCCGAGCAGGTACGGCGCCCGCACGCCCGCCGGGTTCGCGACGGCCCGCCCGGCGACCAGCCAGGCGCCGAGGCCGACGGTCGCGCCGCCCGCCGGGTGACCGGTGAGCGTGCCCGTGAGCAGCGGAATCGCCAGGCAGACGGCCCCGGTCAGGCCGAAACCGAGCGCGAGGCGCTTATCCTCCAGCCTCGGCGCCCTGGCGAGCACGGCGTTCCTGAGCGGCAGGCGTTTCTACCTACCCTCGTTGCCGCTCCGCTATCAGGGGCGGCTCATGTGGATCAGCCGTCCGGTGCCGGGGGCGATGTCCTCCCACGGCACATCCAGCTCGATCACCGCGTACGCGGCGGGCGGGAAGCCTTCGAGCCGGGCGTCCGTGAGGGTGGCGACGAGTTCGTGCACGCCGGGGTTGTGGCCGACGAGCACCACCGACGTGATCTCCCCGTCCGTACGGCGGAGCACGCCGAGCAGGTCGTCCGGGTACGCCTCGTAGATGTCGCGTTCGACCTCGACGGGGGCGTCGAGGCCGAGCAGCTCGGCGGTCCTGCGGGTGCGCACCGACGGCGAGCACAGGACGAGCCCGGGGGTGAGCCGCTTGATCTCCTCCCCGGCCGCGCGCGCGTCCCGTTCGCCGCCGGGTGTGAGCGGACGTTCTCTGTCCGGGAGGCCGGGTGCGTCACCGGCCGTGGCGTGCCTGACGACGACGAGCGTCCGGGCGATCACGGCATGGCCCAGACGGCGAGGCTCACGATCACGGCGAACATCGCCACCATGGTCAGCAGGATCAGCGCCAGCGTCCTGCCCCCGTTCGGCTTGTCCATAAGTGCTCAGTGTATGGAGAAGGTCCCCCGCTCCGGGAGCGGGGGACCTTCCGGGTCGACGCCCTCAGTGGGCGACGGGCTCCGTGGCGCGGGACGTCTCGTCGGCCTCGCCGGACGGGGCGATGCCCGTCGAGCGGCGCTTGGAGACGATCACGGCGCCGACGACGACCACCACCGCGACGACGGTCGCCGTGACCCGCACCGCCGCGTTGTCGGCGTACGCGACGACGGCCGGGGCGATCAGCAGCGCGACCAGGTTCATCACCTTGATCAGCGGGTTGATGGCCGGGCCGGCGGTGTCCTTGAACGGGTCGCCGACGGTGTCGCCGATCACCGTGGCGGCGTGGGCCTCCGAGCCCTTGCCGCCGTGGTGGCCGTCCTCGACCAGCTTCTTGGCGTTGTCCCATGCGCCGCCGGAGTTGGCGAGGAACACCGCCATCAGCGTTCCGGCCGCGATGGCGCCGGCCAGGTAGGCGCCGAGCGGGGCGTACCCGAGCGCGAAGCCGACCGCGATCGGGGTCAGCACGGCGAGCAGGCCGGGGGTGGCGAGCTCGCGCAGCGAGTCACGGGTGCAGATGTCCACCACGCGGCCGTAGTCCGGCAGCTCGCTGCCGTCCATGATCCCCGGCTTGGAGCGGAACTGCTCGCGCACCTCGTACACGACCCGGCCGGCGGCGCGGCCGACGGCGTTGATCGCCAGGGCGGAGAACAGGAACACCACGGACGCGCCGATGACGAGGCCGACCAGGGCGTTCGGGGCGTCCACCGACAGGCTGAAGTCGGCGAACGTGCCCAGGGCGTCCTTCACCCCCTGGGTGGCCTTGGCCAGCTCGCCCTCGACCGCCGTACGGAACGAGCCGAACAGCGCGGTCGCCGCGAGCACGGCGGTCGCGATCGCGATGCCCTTGGTGATGGCCTTGGTGGTGTTGCCGACCGCGTCGAGCGAGGTGAGCACGCGCGCGCCCTCGCCCTCGACGTCGCCCGACATCTCGGCGATGCCCTGGGCGTTGTCGGAGACCGGGCCGAAGGTGTCCATGGACACGATCACGCCGACCGTGGTCAGCAGGCCGGTGCCGGCGAGGGCCACGGCGAACAGGGCGACGGTCACGTTGCCGAACCCGAGGAGGAAGGCGCCGTAGACCGCGCCGCCGATCAGCAGCGCCGAGTAGACCGCGGACTCCAGGCCGACCGAGATGCCGGAGAGGATGACGGTGGCGGGACCGGTGAGCGAGCTCTCGCCGATCTCCCGGACCGGGCGCCGGTTGGTCTCGGTGAAGTAGCCGGTGAGGATCTGGATGGCGCTGGCCAGGACCAGGCCGATCAGCACCGCGCCGATGGCGATCACACGCGGGTCGGCGGTGAGGGCGGCGACGTCCGCGGCGGCGCCGGTCAGCTCGGAGAAGCTCGACGGGAGGTACGCGAACGCCGCGACGGCCACGAGCACGGCCGAGATGGCGGCGGAGATGAAGAAACCGCGGTTGATGGCGGCCATGCCGGAACGGTCGCGCCCGCGCGGGGAGGTGGCGAAGATGCCGATGATCGCGGTGATCACACCGATCATCGGCACGATCAGCGGGAAGACCAGGCCCTCGGTGCCGAAGGCGGCCCGGCCCAGGATCAGGCTCGCCACGAGGGTGACGGCGTACGACTCGAACAGGTCGGCGGCCATGCCGGCGCAGTCGCCGACGTTGTCACCGACGTTGTCGGCGATGGTGGCGGCGTTGCGCGGGTCGTCCTCCGGGATGCCCTGCTCGACCTTGCCCACCAGGTCGGCGCCGACGTCGGCGGCCTTGGTGAAGATGCCGCCGCCGACACGCATGAACATCGCGAGCAGCGCGGCGCCGAAGCCGAACCCCTCGAGGACGTTCGGCGCGTCGCCCTTGTAGACCAGCACGACGATCGCGGCGCCGAGCAGGCCCAGGCCCACGGTGAACATGCCGGCGACGCCGCCGGTGCGGAACGCGATGCGCATCGCGGTCTTCTCACCCGACTCGCGGGCGGCGGCCGCGACGCGGACGTTGCCGCGTACGGCGAGCCACATGCCGATGAAACCGGTCAGCGCGGAGAACAGGGCGCCGACGACGAAGAAGACGGACCGGCCGATGCGCTCACCGGTCGAGCCGGCCGGGAGCAGCAGGAGCAGGAACGGAATGACGACGACGAATATGGCAAGTGTGCGGAACTGCCGGGCGAGATAGGCGGCCGCGCCCTGCTGCACGGCACGCGCGATGTTCTGCATTCGCTCGGTGCCCTGCCCCGCGGCAAGCACTTCCCGCACCAAGCCGCCCGCGACGGCTAGAGCGAGCAGAGCCACGACGGCGACGACTATGACAAGAGTGAGATGGGAACCGCTCAGAGATACCGCTGCGCCTTCGCTAGCGGCCCGATAGGCAGACATCCGTCCTCCTCGGCCAGACGGGGTTTCGGTCCTCCTGCCCGGATGACACTGGACGAACCCACAGGCCGTGCGGCGCATCCGGGCGGTTGACAAGTGCCGCTTCCGGTTGCATCCGCAAAACCTTGGCCGGTGCCGGGAGTCTACGCAGCGACGCCGCGGATATGAAGGGCCTCATGCCCCGTAATCGAAGCCGCGTCCAGTAATGGACGAACGTTTGCGCCGCTCTGAGGATGGTTTGACCAGCGGAGTCAGGGGTGCGGCGGCGAAAGTTACCCATGTTACAACAGCGTTAGGATACCTAATTTCGGACATCCGAAAATAGGGATGCCGTAGAGGCGGCGCAGGGCGGACACGGCGGCGTGGTATGGGGGCGCCGGACGCAGCGGGGGTTGCGGCCCGGGGCACAACGGCCGGGCAGAGCCGTGGGGGCATAGGGGCCGGGCGCAGCCGGGAGCGCATTGGGGACCCAACGGCCGGGCACAGCGGCCGGGCACAGCAAAAGATCGAGTGCCACGCCGGGGAGCGACACTCGATCTGATAGGAGGTCTTCGAGGGCTTCGAGGCCCTATGGTGCTGGTTACAGCGCCGCGACGCCGTTGGGCGACGCGGGCCAGCTCATGCGGATGCGCATGCCCTTCGGCCCGGGAAGCACCTCGACGTCGTCGGCCAGCCCCGCGATAACCGCGATGCCCAGATTGTCCATCTCGGGCATGAAGCTGTTGTCCGCCTCCGGCACCTGGGGCGTCACGTCCTCACTCGGGGCGGCGTCGGTGACCGTCACCTCGAAACGCCCCGCGTCATCGCGTAACTCGATGCGTACCGGCTCCCCCGGGCAGTGGAGGCGGTGCGCCTCCACGGCCCGCGAGCACGCCTCTCCGACGGCGAGCCGCACCTCGTCCAAGATCTCCTCCGCCACTCCGGTGCGCCGGGCGATGGCCGTGGCGACCAGCCGGGCCGTACGCACGTGGGCGGGCAGAGCGCTGAACGTCAGCTCGACGGTGGCCATGTTGCCGAGTCCTCAGCCGTCACTTGTCCCGGCCGTGGGCTTCCTTGGCCTCCTCGACCGAGGCGTAGATGCCGAAGACCTTCGTCAAACCGGTGATGCGGAAGATCTTCAGGATGCGCTCCTGCGTGCAGACGAGCTCCAGCGATCCGTCGTGCGCCCGCACCCGCTTGAGACCGCCGACCAGCACGCCAAGACCCGTCGAGTCGAGGAAGTCCACCTTCTCCATGTTGACAAGCAGGTGGAAGTTGCCCTTGTTGACCAGGTCGATCAGCAGCTCACGCAGTCTGGGCGCGGTGTAGACGTCGATCTCACCCTCGACATCGACGATGGTGAGATTGTCCTCGGAATGGTGGTCCAACTTCAGATCCACAGATCCTCCAGCGCCTTACTTGCGTAGGTGTCGATACAGGTCATGCATCCTGGTAGTCCAGAGGCACGACCCGATGCGCGGCATTCAACCACGCTACGACTCCGTGTCTATACGAAATCACGACTCCGGGCGACTCTCCCCGCAGATGCCAAACTGGAAACCAGTGACTCCGACTTCTTCGTCCTCTGCCCGAACAGGCGACGTTCTCACCCGTCTGCTCGAAGTTCCCGCACGCCGGGGGCGGGTTACTCATGTGGAGCATGTTCCAGCACGTCAAGCAGGTGCGGCGAGATGGCCGGAATGGGCCCCTGACCTGCTGATATCGCGCCTGCGCCTGCAAGGGGTCGCCGGCCTGTGGGAACACCAGCTCCAAGCCGCCGAGCTGGTTAAAAGTGGCCAAAACGTGATCATTGCCACAGGGACCGCGTCCGGCAAGTCACTGGCCTACCTGGTCCCGGCCGTCACGGAGATCTTCTCCGGCGGCACCGTGCTGTATCTGACCCCGACGAAGGCGCTCGCCGCCGACCAGCTCAGGTCACTGCGGAAGCTGCGCCTGACGCAGGTGCGCGCCGCCACGTACGACGGGGACACTCCTCCCGAGGAACGCCGATGGGTCCGCCAGAACGCCAATTATGTGCTGACCAACCCGGACATGCTGCACCGGTCGATCCTGCCCCGGCACTCGTCCTGGTCGTCCTTCTGGCGGCGGCTGCGCCTGGTGGTCGTGGACGAGTGCCACGGCTACCGGGGCGTCTTCGGCTCCCACGTCGCCCAGATTCTGCGCCGGCTGCGCCGGGTCTCCGCCAGGTACGGCTCCTCCCCCGTGTTCCTGCTGGCGTCGGCGACCGCCAGCGACCCCGCCGCCGCGGGAATGCGGCTGACCGGCCTTGAGATGGCCGAGGTGACCACGGACGCCTCTCCCCGGGGTTCGACCACCTTCGCCCTGTGGGAGCCGCCTCTGACCGATTTACGCGGGGAGAGCGGGGCCCCGGTCCGCCGTACGGCCACGGCCGAGGCGGCCGACCTCCTGGCGGATCTCGTGATCGAGGACGTGCGCACTCTCGCGTTCGTCCGCTCCCGCCGCGCCGCGGAGACCGTGGCCCTCACCGCCCGCCGCACGCTGGAGGAGGTCGAGGCCCTTTTCGACGCCGGACCCGCGCCGTACGCGGAGGACGCGCCGGATGAGATGAGCGCCCCGAACGGCGACAGCCCTCACGAGGACGTCACCGAAGTGATCTTCGGGTCGGGCCGCCAAGCCCTCGCCGTACCTTCGACCGGAGCCCGCGAAGAGCCTTCGGGGGCCAGCCTCGATAAGCCTGGAGCCCCCGGCGAGCTGCCGGGCCACCGGGCCCCCGACGCACCTCCAGCCGGAACCCTCGAAGAACCTCCTGGGGCCAGCTTCGGCGAGCCGCCCGGCGGATCGGCGGGTCGCCGAACCCCCGGCGCACCCTCAGCCGGAACCCTCGAAGAGCCTTCCGGCACCGGCCTTGACGAGCCGTCCGGCGGAGCCCTCGATGCACTTTCAGACGAAGGTGCCGACGGGACGCGCGGGCCGTCTCCCGTGGACATGGAGACTGCTGTGAGGGGCCGGACCGGTCGCGCGAGAGGTCGGCTGGCCGACCGGGTGGCGGCCTATCGAGCGGGCTACCTGGCCGACGACCGGCGGGTGCTCGAAAAGGCCCTTCGATCGGGCGAGCTGACCGCCCTGGCCACCACCAACGCTCTCGAACTCGGCGTCGACGTGTCCGGGCTCGACGCGGTCCTCATCGCCGGGTGGCCCGGCACCCGTGCCTCCCTGTGGCAGCAGGCGGGCCGGGCCGGCCGGGCGGGACAGGACGCCCTGGCCGTGCTGATCGCCCGCGACGACCCGCTGGACACCTACATCGTCCACCACCCGGAGGCGGTGTTCGGGCAGCCGGTTGAGGCCATCGTCCTCGACCCCGACAATCCGTACGTGCTGGCGCCCCACCTGTGCGCGGCCGCCGCGGAGATCCCGCTGACCGAAGGCGACCTCGAGATCTTCGGCCCGGCGGCACGGGGCGTGCTCGACGACCTCGTGAGCCGCGGGCTGCTGCGCAGGCGGCCCACCGGGTGGTTCTGGACGAGCCGGGACCACGCCGCGGACCTGGCGGACATTCGCGGCTCGGGCGGCGCACCCGTGCAGGTCGTGGAGGCGTCCACGGGCCGCCTGCTGGGCACGGTCGACGAGCCGTCGGCGCACACCATGGTCCACCCCGGTGCCGTCTATGTGCACCAGAGCGAGACGTTCGTGGTCGACGTGCTCGACCTGGACGCGGGGGTCGCCCTGGTCACCGCCGCCGATCCGGACTACGCGACCTTCGCGCGTGACGTCACCGACATCCGGGTGATCGAGTCGTCGCGTTCGCGGCCCTTCGGGCCCGGCACCCTGCACTTCGGCTCGGTGGAGGTCACCCGCCAGGTCGTCTCGTACCTCAAGCGGCGGACCCAGACCGGAGAGGTCCTCGGCGAGGAACCGCTCGATCTGCCGCCGCGCACGCTGTGCACCCGCGCGGTCTGGTGGACCCTGCCCGCACCCGCACTCGCCGATCTCACCCGGCCCGGAGAGGCTGTGGATCTCGGCGGGGCCGCGCACGCGGCGGAGCACGCCTCGATCGGCCTGCTGCCGCTGTTCGCGACCTGCGACCGCTGGGACATCGGAGGTGTGTCCACCGAGCTCCACCCCGACACGGGTCTGCTGACGGTCTTCGTCTACGACGGCCATGACGGGGGCGCGGGCTTCGCCGAACGCGGGTATACCCGGGCGTCCGACTGGCTGACGGCGACACGGGAGGCGATCGCCTCATGTGAATGCGAACGCGGCTGTCCTTCGTGCATCCAGTCCCCGAAGTGCGGCAACGGCAACGAGCCGCTCGACAAGGCCGGAGCGATCCGCCTCCTCGACATCCTCCTGAGCGACCGGCCCGACGCCTGAGCGCGTACTGCCCGTGCGCGCGCAGTTCCCTGTGACCGCGATCCTCCCCCCAGGCAGGGCGGATACCCCTAAAAGGGCGCCGAGGGCTCCGGGGTTGCGGGCTGCGGCGAGCGCGACGGGCCGTCCGCCCCGGCTGCCTCGGCCCGGTGGACGCCGCGGGCTCCGTGCCGGACGGGACGCGGGCGGTCACATGACGGTCTCCTCACGACGGCGGTGGCCCGTTCGGCCCGCGCCCCCTGGGACGCCCCGGCGGGGCCGCGGCGGCTGGGCGTGGAGGGCCTGGCGGCGACCTCGCCCACCCCGGCCGCCCCGGCGGCCTCTGCGGCCTCGGCGGCCGGCTCGGCGCGGGCGCGCTCGTCCTTCATCCGGCCGAGGATTTCACGCGAGCGGTGGTGCCGTGCCTCCTTCTTGCGGGCAGCGGCAAGCCGCTCGCGAAGGGAATTCGCTCGGCGGGAGCCGGGGTGAAACGGCGATGCCGAAACGCGGCATCGCTTACGTCCTCACCAGACACAGCGCTGTGGCAGCCCTCCTCGGTGCAAGAACCGACGGGCGGCTGACACGGGGGTGCCACAGGTCGCGGTGGCGGCCGCAGTAAGACGGCACCATGGCAGCCCCCTCAGCTCAAAAGCGGCGGGAGGTTCGCGCGGGGAGTGGCACAGGTCGCGGTGGCGGCCGCAGTAAGGCGGCACCATGGCAGCCCTCTCAGCGCAAAAGCGGCGGGAGGTTCGCGCGGGGAGTGGCACAGGTCGCGGTGGCGGCCGGCCTAGAGGGTGTCGTCGTCTTCTCTCCAGATGTCCGGTTCGGGTTGACGGAGGGGGCGCTCCGGCAGTTCAGCGTTGATCACCCCACTCGCGGGCACCGCCGGCACCGGGAGCACCGGCATCTGATCGGAACGCGTGGCTGAAGGCAGCGACACGTGAGCAGGGGCCACCTGGCCGGTGCCGCCCACTCGCCGCGTCACCGGAGGAAGCGATGCCGCGGTCGGCGTCTCCTGCCGGTCCGGCCCCGAGACAGGGGCGACGGGCTCCTGCTCCGACAGCCGGGTTTCCGTACCCTCGCCCGTGGTGGTCGAGGAAGCGTTGGTCAGGTCAGACGCGGTCTCAGTTGCGGTCTCTGCCTCCGTCTCCGGGCTGCTCTCGCGGGCCTTGGGCCTGGCCAGGACGACCGAGGGACGCCGGACCGGCGCGGTTTCCCTGGCCTTCGCCGTACCGGCGCCGGCGAGCGCCGCCGCGCCACTGGCCGCCATCGCGGTCTGCGGCGAGGAGCCCGTCTGCTCGGTGACCGGCTGTGCCCCGGAGCCGCCGGGCCGTCCGTCGCCGGCGGTGTCTCCGGTCGGCCTCTTGCCCCGCAGCCAGGCACCCAAGCTCGCACCCGTGAGCAGCAGGACGACGGCGAGGGCGATGTACACCCCGAAGCTGAGTCCTCCGAGCGGCGTGAAGGACGACTGCGCCGTCGTCTCCGGGGTGTCGGTTTTCTCCGAATCGCCGGTCCCCGGGACATCCACCGGCTTGGTCTGGTCGCTGCCGCCGTCGTCCTCCGGCAGAGTGAGCTCGGTGTCGTTCAGCCCGGTGTGCCCGGCCGGGCCGGTGTCCTCCGGCGTCGCGGGCTCCGGGTTCTGCGCCTCGGTGGAGTGATGCGTCTTCGGGGTCTTGGCGGCGGGCGTCTCGGCCGCCGACTGATCCGGTGCCTTCGACGGCGTCGGAGACGGGCTGGGGGACGCCTTCGGGGCGGGAACGGCCACGTACACGGCCGAGGAGCGCTGGGATGCGATGGTGCCGCCGACGCCGTCCGAGCGGAACGCCCGGACGGAAACGTCCACGTTCTGCCCGCCCAGCCCCTCCGGGAGCGCGAGGCTCGTCTGGCAGGTCGAGCCGGAGCAGGCGGAGTCGGCGGAGACAGAGCCGGTCTTGCCGGCCTTGGCCGAAGTGATCTCGTACGACTCCAGGTCCGGTTCCGCGCCCTTCGCCCAGGTGACCACGATCGTCGAGGGGTTCTTCAGCCGCGCATCGACCTCCGTCGGCGCCGCCGGGGGACGGCTGAGCACAAAGGTGGAGGTCGCGTAGGTCTTGTGCGTGACCTCACCGGCCAGGGTGATCGTGAACGTGCCGTTCGGAGCGTCGCCGGGATCGAAGGTTCCGCTGATCGTCTGGTTAGCCCCGCCGGAAGCGATCTTCTGCCGGGGCACGGACGGGCCCTCGACGTACAGCGACATGCTGATCTGGTACCAGTCCGTCTTCGCGGATATCGCCACCGGGCCGGACGACTTGACGATCTCCCCGTCCGCCGGGGACAGGATCTCGGCGTCGGCCGCGTGGGCGGGAGCGGCGCCGACCGTCAGGGCGGACGCCAGAGCCATCGAAACGATCATCGCCGTTGCGCCCAGCCTGCGAACCCTGGTCACGACGCGTCCCTTTCGTGGAAAACCGTCCGCCCCGGCTGCCCTGCCGAACGCGTACGGCGACTGAGAATACGCCGCACTTTATGCCAGTCGTCCACTCTTGGACTGTTTGTCTAAGAAGTCGTGATTCTATTGCGACAGAAGCAGACATGACATTGCGAAAGATCCCAAAATGCCCAATATGCCGGTTATATCCGGAATGTTAACGATGTCACGAGCCTGATCCTCGGGTTGTCCCGCGAACCCCGGCTGAGGGCCTGATTTCTCCTCATGCGACCGCACCGACCGGACCAGCCGACGCGGAAGCGGTTGCCGTCGCGGGCCCGAGCAGGGGGACCACAAAACGCACCGTCACCACGACCTCGGCCACACCACCCGACAGCGAGCACGACCGCAGCGACGCACCGTTGGCAACCGTCACTGTCCGCGCACGGTCACAGGCCACGTCGGGAGCCGCCAGCGCCACGCGAGCGGCACCGAGTGCGCCGAGATCAGCGGCGCTCTGCGCCCGGTGCCGCGCGACGCGGGCGACGCCCACCTGGACGACGATCATTGCCACCGCCCACACGGCGATCATCAGGGCGATCGTCCAGATGGTCGCCGACCCGCGTTCCCGCGCCGGACACGGCCCGCCCCCAACGACTGATCGTCCCCGCGCCGGACACGGCCCGCCCCCAACGACTGATCGCTCCCGCGCCGGACACGCTCCGCCCCCAACGGCTGATCGTCCCCGCGCCGGACACGGTCCACCTCCACCGGCTGGTGACGTACTCATTCCGTTCCTCGGGACCACGTCATTCCATTCCTCGAGTCCACCGCACGCACCGCTCGCACTCCTGCGGCTGTCCGGTCGGATGAACAATGCGCGCCCACCACCCCGGGACCGCCCGCCCTTGGTTCTGGCACGGCTCTTTCTGGTGCGGAAGACGGGCGCCCCGAAGCCGTAGCTCGCCGCTCCTGCTTCTACGGGCCTCCTCGCGCGAGCCTCCATGCGCGAACGCCCGGCGAAGCCCGTCCGAAGACGACCTTCCGAGCCGGACGCGCTTCGCCATCGCCTACCTCGCCGTTCGAGGTGAATCGCCCTGAACGGTCCTGCGACTTCGCAGCTCTTCGTCACCCGAGCCCGCCTGGTCTGCGGGCCTCGAAGTGCCCCCTCGCATCGGCGGAAGGCCGGGTCGCCGCCGCGTCCGTCGCCAGCGGCGAGAGCACGCCGGGTTCGGTGGCGGAGACGGCGGCGACACGGAGGCGAACCGGCGGAAGGGGCGACCTGAACGGTGGCCGGACGTTCGCGATGACCTCGACCCGCGTCGTGTCGGCTCCCGCCTGAATGGACACTGTGGCGCCCTCGGGAGCCAGGCTCCGGACCGCCGCGCTCACCCTCTCGCCTGCCTCGCCCCTTGCGGCTGCGCGTGCGCCGGCGCGGGCCGCGTCCACGCATCGCAGTTGGGCGCCCACGATCGTCACGACCCATAGCGCGACGATCAGCACCAGCACGAGGGCCGGCAGGGCGACGGCGGTCTCCGCCGTCACCGAGCCTGTTTCTCTCCGAGGCCGCCAACCTATGGCGGGATGTCGCGCGACCCAGGCGTATCGGCGCAGCATCGGTGGCCTCAGGCAGCCAGCTTCAGCGCCTTTTGGATGAGCGCGGCCAGCATGGCCCTCACCTCACCACTCGTAACCACCTTCCAAAGCAGGGCGGCGAAGCCGCAGGCAGCGATCGTGCCGACGGCGTACTCAGCGGTCGACATGCCCGCATCGACCCTCATCCTGGATTGCACCACCCACTGGATGCTCAGCTCTCGGGCGCGAAACGAGGCTCCCGCGGCGGTACGCCGCAAAGCGGCGCACGATCGCCTCACGGCGTCGCCCATCGCCCGCGCGACGTTCTCCAGCCGTGCGCCCCCGTTCCCCCCGGACACGGCCTTCCACAGCCGGGCACCCTCGATCCCGCTGCGCACGGCCTTCCACAGCCGCACCCCCCGGATTTCCCTGCGCGCAGCCTTGCGCAGCCGAGCACTTTCAATCCCACTGCACGCGGCGTTCCACGGCCGGGTGTTCTCGATCCCCCTGTACGCGGCGTTCTCCAGCCGGGCGCTCTCGATCGCTCCGTACGTGGCGCTCTCCAGCCGTGCGCCCTCGCGCCCCGCGCCCTGGTGCCGGGCGGCCTGGGTTCGCCCGGGACGGCTGAGCAGCGCCCCTCGCAGGGAGCGCACGAGCGCCGTCCATCGCGCGGGCCGCGCCCTATGACGGCCCACGGTCTCGCCGTGACGGGCCGCAGTCTCGCCATTTCGCCGCAGGACGATCCTGCCCGTTTGGCTCCTTACGGTCGCGGCGTGCTTGCTCATCGGTCCTCCCGACCCACTGGGGGCGGCCCTTCCGCCCGTGCCGGGCCAGGTTGCGGCACTGCGGGCGGCGGAATTCGTGCCGAGCGCGATTCTGTGGATAACAGCGCGGCCAACGAGGTTGTCCACAGGCAGAGCAACTAGGCCTGTGGGTGTACGACCTGCGATTTACGCAGCTTCTTGGCTACTTGGGCCCACGCCTGTCCACAGCTGTGGATTGATTTGTCCACAGGCTGTTCATGGCAGGAGGATCTGGCCCGCCAAGCCCGCGACCATGGGAATGATCCCGAGGAAGACGAACGCCGGCAAGAAGCAGAGCCCCAGTGGTACGACGGCGTACACCCCCACCCTGCGCGCCGCGGCCGAGGCCGTCGCCCGGGCCGTACGGCGGGCGTCATCGGCAAGCCGGGTGAGGACATCCGCCACCGGCGCACCGCTCTGAGCAGCCCGGATCATCGTTCTGGCCAAAGCGGCGAGCGCCGGCTCACCGGACAGAGCAGCCCACGCCTCCTCGGGGGGAGCGCCCAGGCGCATCTGCGCACCGACCCGCGAAAGGCGCTCGCCCACCGGCCCCGCTATGGCGTCAGCGGTCGTCTCGACGGCCGCGCTCATCGGCTGCCCAGCCCGGAGACACGCGACGATCAAGTCGACGGCGAACGGCAGATCGGCGACCATGCGCTCCCTGCGTCGCCTGACTTCGGCGGGTTCCCGTCTGTGCACGGCGACGAACAGGCCGGCGGCCGTCACCGTTCCCGCGAGCGCCCCCACAGGACCTCCGAGAAGCAGGAGGAGCATGAGTCCCACGGGTGCCGCAACGGCCACCGCTCGACGGGACGCGGTCGCGTCCTCGTGCGCCGGCGGCCCGTGGGTTTGCGTTGCCGGTGACGACGCTGCGGACGCGAGGGCTTGCAGGCGTAAGTTCGGCGAACGGGCAACCGGCCATGCCAACATCGCCAGCGTGGTCAGGACCCCGGCCAGCACAGCGAGCATGTCTCACTTCCTTTCCGGCACATCGCGATCTCGCTTTCTCGCACGACGACGGCCCGGCTCCCGGCCCCGCGACTCTCCTAGCCGAAGCACCTCGCCGCCCCCACAGCACGCCGGTATCTCCACGAGCGCTACCGGCTTTCTGCGGCTTTCCCGAGCGGAGCGCCGCGCCGGCCCCTCAGCACAACCGGGATCTCCAGGAGCATGCTGGCCCTCCGCGGGGCTCCGGACCGGACCCCATGCCGATGCGGGCGCGACGGTTACCGGGGATCAAAGCCCGGCAGCTCTTCTGCCCGGGTGACGAGCCGGTGGGTCCACCAGACGCCGGCCGCGTCGAGGGCGAGCCCGATGACCAGGCAGGCGAACCCGGCCGGGCCGCCGAGCAGGAACGCCAGCGGGTCCATGCCGAGCCCGGCGGCCATCAGCAGACCGAGCACGGGCAGGCCCGCGAGCATGCGGGCGGTCGCACGGGGGCCGGAAAGCTGAGCGGCCACCTCCTCGCGATGGGCCTGCGCGTCTCGCAGAGACGCGCACACCCGTTCCACCAGCGCGGTCAGGCCGCCGCCCACGGCCACGCTCACCCGCCAGCAGGCGGCCAGCCGGACCAAGCCCTCGCCACCACGAGCAGGCGCGGCGTTCATCAGGGCCGCGGCGACGTCGCCACCGTCTCTGGCGGCGGCGACCACCGGGGCGAGCACGGCCGGGTCGGGCGAGCTGATCGACGCGACCGCCCGGGCGAGGGCGTCGCCGGGTGGCCTGCCCGCCGCCAGCTCGGCTGCGAGGCTCTGGCACAGCTCGATCGAGGCCGCGCGCCAGGCCGCCGCCGTCACCCCTGGTCGCGGGCGAAGGGAGAGAGCGGCCCAGAATCTACGCGGGTCCCGTGGCCGCCGCGTTCCGGTGAGCGACGCCAGGCGTGTCGTCCCGGCGTCCGGCCCGGCCCACACCCAGGCGGCGAGGGCGGCGGCGACCATCGCGGCCAGCCCCATGACCAGCGCGCCCGGCGAGGTCACAACGGCCATGACGCCGGGCAGCGCGCTCGCAGCGCCTCGAAGGCCGGACCTCGGCACGACCGTCCGGCCGAATCGAAGGTCAGCGCCGGAACCGCCGTCACCAAACCCGACGAGGCCCGTTCGATCACGCAGACCTCGGACACGCGGCGACGACCGCCGCCCGCCTCCCGCACGAGGTGAATGACGAGGTTGAGCGCGGCGGCGATCTGGCTGTGCACGGCTTCCCGCGACAGCCCCGCCGCACAGGCAAGGGCCTCCAGCCGCGCGGGCACGTCGGCGGCGTTGTTGGCGTGCAGCGTGCCGCAGCCTCCCTCGTGGCCGGTGTTCAGAGCCGCCAGGAGATCGACGACCTCAGCTCCGCGCACCTCGCCCACCACGAGACGGTCTGGCCGCATCCGGAGGGCCTGCCGTACGAGATCACGCAGCCCGACCCCGCCCGCGCCTTCCAGGTTCGGCGGCCGGGACTCCAGCCGTACGACGTGCGGGTGCACGGGCTGCAACTCGGCGGAGTCCTCGACGAGCAGCAGGCGCTCCGCCGGACCCGCGAGCGAGAGCATGGCACTGAGCATCGTCGTTTTTCCTGTACCGGTGCCGCCCGTGATCAGGAACGCCAGGCGCGCCGCCATGATCGCGCGGAGCACGGCGGCTCCGTCCCGCGTGGCGAGCTCCTCAACGGTGAACGCCCGCCGCGACGGGAGCCGGAGGGAAAGGCAGGTTCCCTCGGGGGCGATCGGCGGGAGGACCGCGTGCAGGCGCACGCCTCCGGCGAGCCGCGCGTCCACGTAGGGGCAGGCGTCGTCAAGGCGGCGCCCGGCCGCCGCGGCCAGACGCTGGGCCAGCCTGCGAACCTCGTCGTCTCCGGAGAACGTCACGCTCGTCCTACGCAGACCGTTTCCGTCGTCCACCCACACCTCGCGCGGCCCGTTCACCAGGACGTCGGTGACGCCCGGCTCGGCCAGCAGGGCTTCGAGCGGGCCCGCGCCGATGAGGTGGGCACGCAGTGTGCGGGCGATGGCCAGGATCTCGGCGTCGCCGAGCACTGCACGCTCCGCTCGCAGGGCCGCAGCCACCTGGGCCGCGGTGGGGGCGGCGCCGGTCTGCGACAGCCGTACCCGGACCGCCTCGACCAGATCGGCGGCGACGCCGGGAACAGTCACCAAGCCTTCGCGGGTCATGGGCCGCCCACCCCGGTGGACGGCCGACCGGTCCGGTCAGGCTGGTCAGTCCAGCCGGTGTTGCCGGACAGGTCGGTCTGGTTGGTCCAGCTGGCAAGGTCGGTCCAGTCGGCTTGGTCAGTCCGGCCAGTCCGATCACCCCGGCCGGTCCGCCTACTCCGGCCGACAAGGTCGGTCCGGTCGGGTCGGTCGGTCCGCCCAGTCCGGCCACTCTGGCCGGACCGGCTACTCCGGCCGACAAGGTCACTTCGGCCGGCCCGGTCAGGCTGGCCGGACCGGCCTTTCCGATCTCCCCGGCTGGACCGGTCGGTCCAGCCGACCCCGCCGGTACGGCCGGGCGGGTCGGTTGGGGAGGACCCGGCGAGGAGGGACTCGAGCAGCTCGGTGCAGAAGCGGCCCAGTGGGGAGCGGCGCAGCGGGGGCGGGTCCCCCCGGTCCAGCGTCTCCACGAGCCCGCGAACCTCCGGAAGCACACCCGCGCACGGGACCGACAGGGAGGCCGCGACGACCTCCGGATCGAGTGTTCCCGCGCGCATCACCAGGCGCAGGTCGCCGGTCCCCGGCCGGAGCAGCGACACCGTCTGGGCCGCCGCGAGCGCTCCCCGCAGATCCGCGGGGACGACGACGATCGTCGCGGCGGCGCGGGCGAGCGCCTCCGCCTCGCCTTCGCCAACGTGCCGGGGCAGATCGACCACGACCAGATCGCAGCCGCGCCGCGCGGCGTCGAGCACGACGCGCATCGCCTCCCGGGGTATGCGCACCGGATCGCCGCGATGCGCCGACAGCACGGTGAGCTCGCCGAAGGTGGGCAGCGCCTCCTGGAGGGCGGCGAAGCTCACTCTGCCCTCCCTTCCGACGACGTCGGGCCAGCGGGCGCCGAGAGCCTCCTCTTGGCCGAGCAGTACGTCGATCCCGCCGCCGAGCGGATCGGCGTCGACGAGGAGCGTGCGGAGCCCGTCGCGGGACGCCGTCAGCGCCAGGGACGCCGCCAGGACGCTGGCTCCCGCGCCTCCCTTCCCCGCGGTGACGCACAGGACCGTGCCCGCGCGGGTGGCGGGCTCGACGGCGTCACCGAACTCCTCCACGAGGAGCCGCTCGGCCTCGGGCAGCTCCAGCACGGTGTGCGCCCCGACGGCGACGCACCTGCGCCACATGTCGGGGTCGCCGGCCGTCCGCGTCACGACGACCACGTTCCGCCGAGGTGGCGGACCGGTGGCGGCGAGGTCGTCGGCCAGGTCGCCGCCGACCACGACCAGCGGTGCCCGGATCCAGTACGGCCGGGCGTGGGCGGCCGTGTGGGCCACGTCCAGTTCGACGCCCGCGGCGGCGGCGATGCGGAGCAGGTCGTCGAGGAGTTCCTGGTCGTCGGTTATGGCCAGTGGGCGTGGCATGGTCGTCTCCCTGTCGTCCGGGCTGACTCGGCGTTCGGGAGGACCACAATGCGAGGCGCCGCAACCGGCGCGGCGGAGCGAACCGCGTTCTGTGGACGACGCCCGACCTGTGGACAAGACTGGTTAAGGACGTCCGCTAATCCCACAACTGAATGATCAAGAACAAAAAGGGGCGACCCCCGCCGGGGGGAGAGCGGGGGCCGCCGAGTGGTCCGGCTCTGGGGGGGTAGAGCCGGTCCCGTATTAGAAGAAAGCTTTAAACAAGGGGCCAGGGCATGGCAAGGGTCCCAACCCTCCCACAGTGCGCATGCCGTTCCGTATGGAGAGACACTCCGTATGCTGCCTGATCACGAGAGGTACGTCGAGAACCCTCTCCTATCTGAGTAAAACTTTTTCCAATAGTCAGTGTTGCATGTCGACACACACCGTCGCAACGGGTGCCGAGATCGACCACAAGGAGTCACTCTTCGCACTCCCTCGTGGCGACATATGGGATCAATGGGGACAAAGTGGCAGGAATGACCCAAGAGACGAGGTAAAGCTCTTGGATCCGGGGGGTTTTCATCCCGGGGAAACGGACGTAAAAAGGGATTACGGACCTGCGGGTCCGCGTACGACATCGGGTACCCACGCGCGACCAGCCGCGGGAGGCGTGTCGAGACGGGCTTGTCCCGCTCCGACAGATTCAGGTGCACGCTTGGTAACCCGATGGCACGTACCGGCGACGGCGTTCCACACCAGGGACGCCGTCCGCTTTGTCCCCGTCTAACGCCTTCACGCCAACGCCACGTGCGGTGCCCCTGGCAGGCCGCCCCCGCGCGTCCGCCCCCTGTCCCGGCAGAGCGCCCCAGCGAGTCCCGACACCCTGTCTGTCCCGGCAGGTCACCTTCGGCACGTGATGTCCCGCCACCGGCGCCCACACGACCGCCCGCCCTCGGCGTACCACCACGGCATACGACCGGCGTGCCGCGGACGTCCTCGGCGCGGCCGGCGCTCAGCCCCGGCGGGCCGTCCTCGGCGCGCCCGACGCCCGGTCCCGGCGAATCACCTGTCCCGGCACCCACACGACCGCCCACCCCCGGCGCGTGATGCTCATCCACCCTCGGCGTAGCGCCGCACCGTACGACCCGGCGTGCCGGGCACGGCCGCCGGCCGAGGGCGACTCAGCGGGACATCGCCTCGCAGATCGCCGTCGTCTCGCGTACCCCGTGGACGACCGCCGAGGCACAGTGCCGCACCCAGGTGGCGACGCCCTCGCTCGTGCCCTTGAGGTACGCCCTGAGGCTCTCGGCGTACGCCTCGCCGAGCTCGAGATGCCCAACCTCGACGGCGGCCAGCGACTTGGGATCCAGGCCCAGGTCGACCAGCGTGAGCCGCTCGGCGGCGCGGGCGACCAAGCCGTCGGCCACGCCGAAGGGACGCAGCACCACCAGCTCCGCGTGCACGATCGCGGCGAGCACGAGGGCCGGCGCCTTGGTGGGGCCGGTGACCAGCCCGGCGAGGGCCGACATGCGGGCCGCGGTCTCCTCCGGCCCTGGCGCCGGGCCGAGCCCGAGCGGGTCGACGTCCGTGGGAGCGGTGCGCGGCCTGCCGAGGTCCTCGGTCAGGCCGACGGCCGCCAGCGCGTGCAGCCGGGCGAGGACCTGGCGCGGCGCGGACCGCCACGTGAGGGCCAGCCGCCCCAGCTCGGCCGAGGCGCGCAGCGCACCCTGCACGACGGGGTCGGTCACCTCACCCATGCGAAGCGGTTCGAGCGGCACGTCCACGCCTTCGATCGCGGCGGAGGCGCGCGCGCCGCGCAGCGCCGACTCGGCCGACACCTCGGGACTGCGCCGGCGCAGCACCCGGTGGCGGTAGAGCCGGTCGACGGCCTCTCGTGCCTCCTGTACGGCCTCGGGCACGCCGGGCAGCCCGGCGATCACGGCCAGGGGATCGCTCACAGCCCTCGACCATACCCGTCGGTAGAAGGTCGTTCGGCGAGGAGGTGCGGCCGTTCAGCGCACAGACGCGACGCCGGTCTCGGCCGATGCCGTACCGGTCGCTAAGTTGGCAGGCCATAGACAGCAAATCGGACAAAACGCCCCCACCCCGATCACTTGTACTTGACACCGCTCGCCTGGTGAAGTGGGACACGACATACCCCTACTTGGCCGAGGCGGCCGAACGAGAGACAACCTTTAGACGCTGAAGGAGCACGGAGTGGCCACCGAGACCCCCGGTCAGGAAACCCAGGAGACGCTGTCGAACCTGCTGAGCGAGACGCGCCGGTTCGAGCCCCCGGCGGACCTGGCATCGGCCGCGAACGTCACGGCGGACGCCTACGAGGAGGCCGCCCGGGACCGGCTCGCCTTCTGGGAGCGCGCCGCGGAGCGGCTGACGTGGGCGGAGCGCTGGAACACCACGCTGGAGTGGAATCCGCCTTTCGCCAAGTGGTTCATCGGCGGCAAGCTGAACGTCGCCTACAACTGCGTCGACCGCCACGTGGAGGCCGGCCGGGGCGACAAGGTCGCCTACTACTGGGAGGGCGAGCCCGAGGGCGACAGCCGTACGATCACCTACGCCGACCTGCAGAAGGAGGTCGCGAAGGCGGCCAACGCGCTGCAGGAGCTGGGGGTGCGCAAGGGGGACAGGGTCGCGGTCTACATGCCGATGATCCCCGAGCTGCCGATCACCCTGCTGGCCTGCGCCCGGATCGGAGCGATCCACTCGGTGGTCTTCGGCGGCTTCTCCGCCTCCGCTCTGAAGAGCCGCATTCACGACGCCGACGCGAAGGTCGTCGTCACGGCCGACGGAGGCTTCCGCCGCGGCGCGCCGAGCGCGCTCAAGCCGACGGTCGACGAGGCCCTCACCGAGTGCCCCGGCGTCGAGCACGTCCTCGTGGTGCGCAGGACCGGCCAGGACATCGCGTGGAACGAGCGGGACGTCTGGTGGCACGACCTCGTGGACCGCCAGCCGACTGAGCACGAGCCGGTGCCGCACGACGCCGAGGACCCGCTGTACATCCTCTACACCAGCGGCACGACCGGGAAGCCGAAGGGCATTCTGCACACCACCGGCGGCTACCTCACCCAGGTCGCCTACACCCACTACGCGGCCTTCGACCTCAAGCCCGAGACCGACATCTACTGGTGCACCGCCGACATCGGCTGGGTCACCGGGCACTCCTACATCGTGTACGGCCCGCTCGCCAACGGCGCGACCAGCGTGATCTACGAGGGCACCCCGGACACCCCGCACCGCGGCCGCTTCTGGGAGATCGTGCAGAAGTACAAGGTCACGATCCTCTACACCGCCCCCACCGCGATCCGTACGTTCATGAAGTGGGGCGACGACATCCCCGCGAAGTACGACATGTCGTCCCTGCGGGTGCTCGGGTCGGTCGGCGAGCCGATCAACCCCGAGGCGTACGTCTGGTACCGCGAGCACATCGGCGCCAACCGCTGCCCCGTCGTGGACACGTGGTGGCAGACGGAGACCGGCGCCATCATGATCAGCCCGCTGCCCGGCGTCACGGCGGCCAAGCCCGGCGCCGCCATGCAGCCGCTGCCCGGCATCGTGGCCGACGTGGTGGACGACCAGGGCAATTCGGTGCCGAATGGCGGCGGCGGCTTCCTCGTGGTCCGCGAGCCGTGGCCGTCCATGCTGCGCACGATCTGGGGCGACGACAAGCGCTACGTCGACACCTACTGGTCGCGGTTCGAGGGGATGTACTTCCCCGGCGACGGCGCCAAGCGCGACGAGGACGGCGACCTGTGGCTGCTCGGCCGGGTGGACGACGTCATGCTCGTCTCCGGTCACAACATCTCCACGACCGAGGTCGAAAGCGCGCTGGTCAGCCACCCGAAGGTGGCCGAGGCGGCCGTCGTGGGCGCCACCGACCCGGTGACCACCCAGGCCATCGTGGCCTTCGTGATCCTGCGCGGCACCGCGGAGGAGAGCGACGACATCGCCGCCGAGCTGCGCGCCCACGTGGCCAAGACGCTCGGCCCGATCGCCAAGCCGCGGCAGATCCTGGTCGTGCCCGAGCTGCCCAAGACCCGCTCCGGCAAGATCATGCGCCGCCTGCTCCGCGATGTGGCGGAGAACCGCTCGCTCGGCGACGTCACCACGCTGACGGACGACTCGGTCATGAAACTGATCGCGGAGAAGCTGCCCACCGCCAAGAGCGAGGACTGATCCCAAGCCGCCCGATCTCGTGAGGAAGGCGCGGACGACCGGCGTCCGCGCCTTTCTCGTCTCCGCGCCGCTGCCGCCGGTTGTCCGATGTCGCCGGGGTCCTCGCCCCGGCGCTCGGTGATCGCCGAACGTCGCGCGCTTCTTCGCGTACGCCACGGCGTGGTCCGGGGCGCCCCGGGCCGGGCCGGCGGCGACGGCGGCACCCCGCGTGCTTCGGCGCGACGGGAGCGGGTAGATCGCCTGAGACGTCATAATCCGGCGGTCTGTGGGCAGGTCTCCGCGTGTGCGGCCATCGGACTGCGGTTATCCACAGGCGAGGGCTTCATCGTGCACACGCGCGTACGGGCACGAGATGATGTTTGATAGTCGCAGATAGGAGATCGCTCATGCCCGAGGACGAATCGCTCGGTGCGCTGGTCGCCCAGGCGAGCCATCACATCTCGACCCTCGTGCGGTCGGAGATCGAGCTGGCGAAGGCCGAGCTGAAGTTCGACGCGAAGCGGGTCGGCATGGCTGCCGGACTGTTCGGCGCCGCGGCCTTCATCGGGCACCTGTGCCTGATCCTGGCTTCCTTCGCGATCGCGTACGCCCTCGTGGCCGCCGGGCTGGCCGCGTGGCTCGCGTTCACGATCGTCACCGTGTTCTACCTCCTGATGGCCGCGTTGCTGGTCCTCGTCGGCTACCGCCGGCTCAAGGGGCTGACCGGCATGAAGCGCACCAGGCGGAGCCTGCGCAGCCTCGGCGGCCCGGAGGAGGCCGAGGAGCAACCGGAGGCGGTCCCGGCCGCCACGCCGCGAGCCGTGGCCCCGCCGCCGTACACCGGCCCGACCGCCGGCCAGGTGGGCGCCCACCGGGAGTCCGTGAGCGATGCCGGTTGACGAGACGCTGATCGAGCTCGACGGCCCCTGGACGCATCGGACGGTGCACGCGGGCGGCGTGCGCTTCCATGTCGCGGAGGCCGGAGACGGGCCGCTGGTCCTGCTGCTGCACGGGTTCCCCCAGTTCTGGTGGACCTGGCGGCACCAGCTCCCCGCACTGGCCGAGGCCGGCTACCGGGCCGTCGCCGTCGACCTGCGCGGGTACGGCACCAGCGACAAGCCGCCGCGCGGGTACGACCTGCCCACGCTGGCCGTGGACGCGGCGGGCCTGGTGCGCGCGCTCGGGGAGACGAGCGCCATCGTGGTGGGTCACGACTGGGGCGGCCTGCTGGGCTGGACGATGAGCGTCCTGGACCCGAAGGTGGTGCGGCGGCTGGTCCCGGTGTCCGCACCGCATCCGCTGCGACTGCGCGCCGCCCTGTTCACCGACCCGCTCGGGCAGCTCAAGGCCAGCCGCTACGCCCTGGGGTTCCAGCTCCCCTTCCTGCCGGAGCGGAAGCTGACCCGCAGGGGCGCCGCCGCCGTGGGCCGGCTCCTCGAGGGGTGGGCCGGGCCGCAGTGGCCGGGTGACAGCGTGACACACGTGTACCGGCAGGCCATGCGAATCCCGACGGTGGCCCACTGCGCGCTGGAGTACTACCGCTGGTTCGCCCGCTCCCAGGTCCGCCCCGACGGTTTCCGCTACGCCCGCCAGATGCGCGCGGAAATCGAGGCGCCGACGCTGCAACTGCACGGCGCGCTCGATCCGTGCGTCCTGCCGCGGACCGCCCAGGGCTCCAGCAAGTTCGTGGCCGCGCCGTACCGGTGGCGGCTGATCGAGGGCGCCGGGCACTTCCCGCACGAGGAGCGCCCCGAGCAGTTCAACACCGAGCTGATCTCCTGGCTCACCGATCCCGAGCCCGACCGCTGAGATCTCCGATCCGCGCCCGGCCGCGGCCTCGTCGCCGGCCCGCATACCTACCGTGACCGCCCGAAGCGGGGCCCCAGTGGCGGATCGCTACCCATGATCTTCTGGAAGATAGTAGAAATGTGCCCTGAAGTGGCCCAACTTTCTGGCTGATCTCCAGGACATCGTCGTCGCTTCGGCCGTCCTGAACGCCCACGCGCCCTGCGGAGAGACTATGCGTGACCGTGACGAGGCGGGTCGCCCCCGCAATGCACGCCCTCGCGACGAGTACGGCAGGCCGCTCCCCAGGGGCGCAGAGGGTGTGCCCCGGGTGCCGGACGACTACGCCCCCGACGCCGAGGAGGCGCTGGAGGAGGCCAGGAAGCTGCTCGCGGCGGGCCGCCCGTTCCACGCCCACGAAGTGCTGGAGGCCCGCTGGAAGACCGGCCCGGCCGAGGAGCGCGAGCTGTGGCAGGGGCTCGCGCAGATATGCGTCGGTCTGACCCACATCCAGCGCGGCAACCTCCCCGGCGCCGCCGCCCTGCTGACCCGTGGCTCGGCCCGGCTCAGCGCGTACGGCTCGACCCGGCCCTACGGGCTGGACCTGCGGGCACTGGCCGTGCAGGCCGACGAGATCACGGCCGCCCTCGACGAGGGCAACGCCGACGCGGGCTCCGCCGTCTCCGCCATCCTGGCCCGCCTGACCCCCGCCACCGCCTGACACGCCCCGGGGCGAACGCCACGCACCCCCGGCCGCGCCAGGAGCAAGCCGAAATCCCATAGGACGCGCGCCGGTCCCCGCATCAGGGGCACACGAGCCCGCGGACCTCTCCCCCGACGTGCCGGAAGCGCCGCGGGCAACGCGCTAGTCGCAGCCTTGGGTGCTCACCCGGGCGACGGCGCCGCTGCCGTCCTTGGCGTCGGGCATGACCTCCTCCGCCGTGAGGGCGTAGCCGGTCTCCGGCTGGTCCGTCGCGGCCGCGAAGATCACTCCGATCACCCGGCCCTCCGGGCTCAGCAGCGGCCCGCCCGAGTTGCCCGGCTGGACCTTGCCCCGGATGGCGTAGACCTCGCGCTCCACCTTGCGGTGGTTGTAGATGTCGTACGACTCGGCGCGCTGCCTGACCCTGATGCGCGCGGCGAGCGGCGTGAAGGGGTGTCCCTTCGGATAGCCGGCGATGATCGCGTTTTCGCCCTTCTCGGCGTTCATGTCGAAGCGCAGCGCGCTGATCGGGAAGCCCGGGACGAACAGGACCGCGATGTCACGCTCGGGGTTGTACAGCACGACCCGGGCGTCGTACTGGTTGCCTTCGTAGTCGGTCACCCGCAGGCCCTCGGTGACCCCCGCGACGACGTGCGCGTTGGTCATGATCCGCTGTCGCGCGTAGACGAACCCGGTCCCCTCGATGCGCTTGCGGCAGCTCGGCGCCGTGCCCTGCACCTTGACGATCGCTCTGCGCGCCCGGACGAGGGCGGGGCTGCTGTTGATCAGGCTCTGGTCCGGCGGCGGCACGTTCTGGCCGCCGATGGAGGTGATGACCTGGGGCCACTCGGAGGTGTTGACGAAGTCCCTGAACGGCTTCTGCATGGCGCGTACGCCGTCCGGAATGGCGTCGTCGACCGTCTGCCACACGACGGACCCGTTGATCTGATCCTTGATCAACGGCTGGCCGATGCTCATCGAGACCAGCAGGGAGCCGATCAGCCAGGCGATGGCCAGAACCGACAGGCCGCTGGCGACCGAGCCGCCGAAGGCGTCGACCGCCTTGGCCGGCTCCCATGTGACATGGCTGCGCGCCACCGCGCCGATGGTCGAGGACGCGAACTGCCCGATCGTGGCCGTCAGGAAGACGATCACGATGGCTAACAGGGCCCTTTCGACGTCGCCGCTGACGATCGCTCCGGCCAGTGGCGGCGCGATGAACAGTCCCAGGATGGCGCCGCCGACGAACCCGATGAAGCTGAAGGCCCCGATGATGAAGCCTTGCCGGTAACCGGATATCGCGAAGGCCACCACCAAACCGATCAGGATGAGATCCAGAAGATCGCCGCGCACAGTTTCCACGGTATAGCCACGCCATCCGTCGTGCGGGCGTCTGACCGGTCTCGTCGGCCATCGTGACCACGGCCCGCGACCGGCGATTGACGACCGGCCCGGCCGAGTGTGAGGACCGTGGCCGGCCGGCCCGACCGGCGCCCCGGCAGCCCGTGCCTAGGTCCGTACGAGGGTCAGCCCCGTGCGGCGAGGTTGAGGACCTCGGGCGGCAGGTCCTCGATGCGTGAGCGGTCCCAGGGGCGCTCGAAACCGGCGGCCGTGAGCACGCCGTCCAGCACGCCCGCGGTGAACCCCCACACGAGCATGCCTCGTACGCGGAACGCCACGGAGGGGGCGATGCCGCGCGGGTGGCGCAGCCGCAGCCGGTTGGCCGGGTCGACCAGCTCCGCGATCGGGACCCGCTCGACGGTCTCGACCTCGTCGGGGGACGCGGCGTGCACGGCGCACGGCGTGTGCCACCAGGCGAGCACGGGCGTCACCCGGTTGTCGCTGCGCCAGACGTAGAGCTCCGGCATGGTCCCGACGACCTCGACGCCGGCGGGGTCGAGCCCGGTCTCCTCCTGGGCCTCCCGCAGCGCGGCGTCGATCGGGCCGTCGTCGTCGGGGTCGACGCCCCCGCCGGGGAACGCGGGCTGGCCCGCGTGCACCCGGCCCTTGGAGCTGCGCTGGATGAGCAGGATGTCGGGGCCTTCGGGCCCCTCTCCGAACAGCAGCAGCACCGCCGCGGAGCGGCCCGCGCCGTTCGCCGGGGGCCGCAACGCGGTGGGGACAGGGCTGTGCGCGGCCTTCGCGGCCAGCTCCGTCAGCCAAGCGGGAGCCACGACCACCTCCAGATCGTCACCGGGCACGCGCGAGCCCAGGCGTGCCGTACAACCACGCGAGTGCGCGCGAGCTTCCCGATCACCACGTGCTCAGGAGAACGGGCCGGGCCGCACCAGCTTGCGCGCCTGATCCGCGTCGGTGGGGCCGGTGCCGTACGACGGGCAGAGCGCGGCGAGGGGACACACGCCGCAGGCGGGCTTGCGCGCGTGGCAGATCCGGCGGCCGTGCCAGATCAGCCGATGCGACAGCATCATCCACTCGGACTTGGGGATCAGCTCGCCGACCTCGTATTCGATCTTGACCGGATCGGTCTCGGTTGTCCAGCCGAAGCGTCTCGACAACCGCTGGAAGTGCGTGTCGACCGTGATGCCGGGCACGCCGAAGGCGTTGCCGAGCACGACGTTGGCGGTCTTGCGGCCGACGCCGGGGAGCTTGACGAGGTCCTCCAGCTTGCCGGGAACCTCCCCGTTGTGCCGTTCGCAGAGGGCCTGCGCCATGCCGATGATGCTGTTGGCCTTCGCCCGGTAGAACCCGGTGGACTTGATGATCTCCTCGAGTTCGGCGCGGTCGGCCGCGGCATAGTCGGCCGCCGTCCGATATTTCGCGAAGAGCACGGGAGTCACCATGTTGACCCTCTTGTCCGTGCACTGCGCCGAGAGGATCGTGGCGACCAGCAGTTCCAGGGGGTTGCCGAAGTCGAGCTCGCAGTGGGCGTCGGGGTAGGTCTCGGCCAGGATCCGGTTGATTCGCCGCGCCCGCCGCACGAGTCCCAGGCGAGTCTCGGCCTGGCGCTGACGCCGCCGTGGAGCGGCCGTGTTCGTCGCCATGCCGCAAGCGTAGGGCCTCAGGCGGCCGCACACCGCCGCGTCTCCGGCAATGGCCGTCTTGCCACACATGCCGCGTATGCAGCCCGTATTTGCCAATTTGTCCCTACTTAGCGCAATACACTGTGCCCGTAGGGGGACGACCGGCTACCCGAGCCGGTCGATCACGCGATGGGCGTCAGGATAGGTTTCCGCCGAGATTGTGTTGTCACGCCAGGTACGGCGCATGCTGCGAGCCGGGATCAGCGCCCATGCGACGTAACGGGACACCCCGTAATGTGCCGTGCAAGGCGTGGGTCACAATGGCTAGCACGGAGCCGGCGACCGAGCGCGCCCGCAGCAAGGAGGCACCGTGAGCACCGAGGAAGTACTGAGCAAGGCGCCGCTGTTCTCCGCGCTCGACCGCGAGAGCGCCGCGGCTCTGCGTGCGAGCATCACGGAAGTGGAGCTGCCCAAGGGCCGCACCCTCTTCAGTGAGAACGAGACCGGCGACCGGCTCTACGTGGTGCTCGAAGGCAAGATCAAGTTGGCCCGCACCGCCCCCGACGGCCGGGAGAACCTGCTGAGCGTGCTCGGCCCCGGCGAGATGTTCGGCGAGCTGTCGCTGTTCGACCCGCGCCCGCGCACGGCCTCGGCGATCGCGCTGACCGAGGTGCGCCTGGCCGGGCTGGGCCACGACGACCTGCGGCCGTGGCTGACCGGCCGGCCCGAGGTCGCGCTGCACCTGCTGCGCGCCCTAGCCCAGCGGCTGCGGCGCACCAACGACGTGCTCGCGGACCTGGTCTTCACCGACGTGCCCGGCCGCGTCGCCAAGCAGCTTCTCGACCTGGCCGACCGCTTCGGGCAGAAGACCGACGACGGCATCCGGGTGCACCACGACCTCACCCAGGAGGAGCTCGCCCAGCTCGTGGGCGCCTCACGGGAGACGGTGAACAAGGCCCTGGCCGACTTCGCCCAGCGCGGCTGGCTGCGCATCGAGGCCAAGGCCGTGGTGATCATGGACAGGGAGCGGCTCTACAACCGCTCCCGCTAAAGGGTCTTCAGGTAGGCGAGCTGGGCCGCCACCGACATCTCGGCGGCCGGCCACAGCGACGGGTCCACCTCGGCGTAGACCATCTCGACGATCTCCCGCGCGTCCCTGGCGCCCCTGCGGATCGCCTCGCGGATCTGCTCCAGCCGCTCGCGCCGATGGGCGATGTACGCGTCGAGCACGCCGGACGGATCGGGCAGGACGGGGCCGTGACCGGGCAGCAGCGCGGTGGCCTCCAGCATCTCCGCGCCCCGCCTGAGCCGGTCCAGGCTGCGCAGATAGTCGCCGAGGTCGCCGTCCTGGGCGATCACGGTCGTCCCCCGGCCGAGGATGGTGTCGCCGGTCAGCATCGCCCGGTCGCCCGGCAGCCAGAAGCACAGCGAGTCGAACGAATGGCCGGGCGTGCCCACGACCCGCACCTCCACGTCGCCCGCCGTCACGACGTCGCCGTCGGCCAGGCCCTCCTCGCCCAGGCGGTGGCGGGGGTCGAGCGCCCGCACCGGCGCGCCGAGCATCCGCGCGAGCGTCCCCGCGCCCTCGCTGTGGTCGGGGTGCCCGTGCGTGAGCAGGATGGCGGTCACCCTGCGGCCGTCCACCCGCTCGGCGACCCGCCGCAGGTGCGCCTCGTCGTCCGGGCCGGGATCGACGACCAGCACGGCCCGCGCGCCGCCGACGATCCACGTGTTGGTGCCGTCGAGGGTCATCGGCGACGGATTCGGCGCCAGCACGTTCACGGCGCTCGCCGTGCCCGCGCCGTCGAGGCCGCCGACGCCGTCCGGCCCCTCCACCGGAATGCGCAGCCCGCTCACTCGCCCGTCCTTCCTCCGTCGGGGATCCGCAACACGATCCGCCCGTCCACCTCGGCGGGCTCCGGCATGACGGTCGTGATCGACCGGGGGCAGGCGAGCACGCCTGCGACCGACTCGAACGCCGCCATCTCGGCCAGCGTCTGGACGGTGGGCGGCAGCATGCGCGCCGTGCCCGCCTCGACGGCGGCCAGCGCGTCCCGTGGCCGCATCCAGGCCACCCCGGCCGCCTCCCCGCCCACGTCGCGCGTACGCTGCCCGGGCGGCAGCGCCGCCACGAAGAAGCGGGTGTCGAAGCGCCGGGGCTCCACGACCGGCGTGATCCAGTGCGCCCACGCCTTGAGCAGGTCGGACCTGAGCACGAGACCGCGCCGGTCGAGGAACTCGGCGAACGACAGCGTGCGCGCGATCAGCGCGAGGCGGTCGTCCTCCCAGTCGGCGCCGGTCGTGTCCGTCACCACCGTGTCCGGGCTCGGCCCGGCCAGGAGCACGCCCGACTCCTCGAACGTCTCGCGTACGGCGGCGCAGACGAGGCCCCGGGCCGTGCTCTCGTCGGCCCGGAAGACCTCGCCCCACTCGGCGGGCGACGGGCCCGCCCAGGCCACGGCGTGGTCGGAGTCCCGCGGGTCGACCGATCCGCCGGGGAACACGTAGGCGCCGGCGGCGAAGGCCATCGTGGCCTTGCGCCTGAGCAGGTACACCTCCAGGGGATCGTCACGCAGCAGCACCACCGTGGCCGCGTCCCTGGCCGGGACGGGGGCCAGGCGGCCGGCGAGGATCTCCCGCGCCCGTTCGCCGACCTCGCCGGGCAGCGGAAACCCCATGAGGCCCTCCAGAACAACGATCGGTTCGATCGGCCCCATGCTCCCCTACGCCTTCAGCGGACCGCAAACCCCCGGTTCCGGCCTGCCGTACGGTCAGCGGACCTCCGCGACGACCTCCACCTCGACGGGGGCGTCGAGCGGGAGGACCGCGACGCCGACCGCGCTCCTCGCGTGTTTGCCCGCCTCGCCGAACACCTCGCCGAGCAGCTCGCTGGCGCCGTTGACGACCTGCGGCTGCCCGGTGAAGCCGGGAGCGCTCGCGACGAACCCGACCACCTTCACGATCCGCACGACCTTCGACAGATCGCCCACCAGGGCCTTGATGGCCGCCAGGGCGTTGACCGCGCAGATGCGCGCCTGTTCCTTGGCCTCCTCGGGGGACACCTCGGCGCCGACCTTGCCGGTCACACCCAGCTCGCCCTTCACGAGCGGAAGCTGGCCCGAGGTGTAGACGTAGTCGCCCGTCCGTACGGCGGGCACGTACGCGGCCAGCGGGGGCACGACCTCGGGCAGCGCGAGCCCGAGCTCGGCGAGCCTCTCCTCCGGGGTCGCCATCACTTGGGCCGCTTCATGTAGGCGACGAGCTGCTCGGGGTTGGGCCCTGGAATGACCGAGACGAGCTCCCACCCGTCTTCGCCCCAGTTGTCCAGAATCTGCTTCGTGGCGTGCGTGAGCAGCGGCACGGTGACGTATTCCCACTTGGTCATGCGCAAAGGCTACCGAGGCATGGCCCGCCCATAGCGGCCAGGAACGCGGTTCGGCCCCCACGCGGGCGGGCACGCCGGCGCCTCGACCCCGATCCGGGCTCGACGGCAGGTGAGCTTCCCCGGGCATCCCGGGAGGGGCGCGTCGCGGAGCGGCGGGCGGTGCGGGCGACCGTGGACCTCCCCGCCCGCACCGCCCCTTCGACGCCTTTCGCCGAGGGCTCGGCCTGCGCCTGCGATGCGACGTGACGGTCCGTGTGCTCACTTTTTGCCGTCGGTCCATGATCCGGATGATCAGCCGTAAAGGGAGCACCGCACCCGATATCGGTACGGCCGAGTGGGCAAGCGCCCATTGTGGAGCCATTACCCGTTCGGCGTGCAAACCGTACCCGGAGCCGCTGCGGGGGACGACCCCCGCGAATCGGCAAGTAACGCTTGGGTAGCCTTCCAAACGTGGGCGAGTGGAGCAGGCACGCCGACGAGAACCACCGCGCGACGATCCGCGCAAGCGATCTCGCCGGCCGTCCGGAGGAGGCACGGTGAGTCAGCCGACCGGCAGTCTCGGCGGGAGCGACGGGGAGGCCCGTGACACCGACTGGGACGGCGTGCGCTTGCACGTGGTGAGCGGCAAGGGCGGCACCGGGAAGACGACCGTCGCCGCCGCGCTCGCGCTGGCCCTGGCCGCGGGCGGGCGCAAGGTGCTGCTCGTGGAGGTCGAGGGCCGGCAGGGCATCGCCCAGGCGTTCGACCTGCCGCCGCTGCCGTACGAGGAACGCAAGATCGCCGTGGCCCCCGGCGGCGGGGACGTGTACGCGCTGGCCGTCGACCCCGAAGAGGCCATGCTCGAATATCTCGAGATGTTCTACGGCATCAAGCGCGTGGGCAAGGCGCTGACCCGCATGGGCGTGGTCGACTTCGCCACGACCATCGCCCCCGGCCTGCGCGACGTCCTGGTCACCGGCAAGACCAGCGAGGCCGTACGGCGCCGCGACAAGCTGGGCCGGAGGGTGTACGACGCGGTCGTCATGGACGCGCCCCCGACCGGCCGCATCGCCCGCTTCCTGAACGTGACGCAGGAGGTCGCCGGGCTGGCCCGGGTCGGGCCGATCAAGAACCACGCCGACCTCGTACGCGGCGTCCTCGCCTCTCCGGAGACGGCGGTCCACTTCGTGACGCTCCTGGAGGAGATGCCCGTGCAGGAGACGCTGGACGGCATCGAGGAGCTGCGCGCGACCGGCCTGCCGGTCGGCGGGGTGTTCGTCAACATGGTGCGTCCCGCCGGGCTGCCCGAAGGGGTGCTCGAGGCCGCCGCCCGGGGCCGGTTCGACACCGCCGAGCTCGCGCTCGGCCTCAAGGCGGCCGGGCTGACCGACGGCAGGGCCGACACCTCCGCGGTCGCGGAGGCGCTCGCCCGGGAGGTCCGCGAGCACGCGCTGCGCACCGAGCTGGAAAAGCGCGAACGCGTGGCGCTGGAGGAGGCCGCCGTGCCGCGGTACGACCTGCCGCTGCTGCCCGACGGCGCGGACCTCGCCGGGCTCTACGAGCTGGCCGACGCCCTGCGCGCCCAAGGCGCCGCGTGAACGCGCCCGCGGTGCCGCGTGACGCGCCCGCGTGACCTTCCGACCGAGTGCATCAGTGAGTGAAAGGCTGAGCTGTGACCAGGACGGCGCCCGCGTTGGACATCGACGCGATCTTGGATGATCCGGACACCCGGATCATCGTGTGCTGCGGCTCGGGCGGCGTCGGCAAGACCACGACGGCCGCGGCCCTCGGGCTGCGCGCCGCCGAGCGGGGCCGCTCGGTGGTCGTCCTGACCGTGGACCCCGCCAAGCGGCTGGCCCAGGCCATGGGCCTGAGCGAGCTCGACAACACCCCCAGGCGCGTGCACGGCGTCGACGGCGCCGGGGAGAACAGCGGCGAGCTGCACGCGATGATGCTCGACATGAAGCGGACCTTCGACGAGATCATCGAGGCCCACGCCGATCCCGAGCGCGCCCAGCAGATCTTGACGAACCCCTTCTATCAGTCGCTGTCGTCCAGCTTCTCCGGCACTCAGGAGTACATGGCGATGGAGAAGCTGGGCCAGCTGCGCCGCTCGAACGAGTGGGACCTGATCGTGGTGGACACCCCGCCGTCGCGGTCCGCGCTCGACTTCCTCGACGCCCCGGAACGGCTCGGCAGGTTCCTCGACGGCAAGCTGATCCGCATCCTCATGGCCCCCGCCAAGGCCGGCGGGCGCAGCGCGTTCAAGCTGCTCAACGCCGGCTTCGGGATGGTCGCGGGCATCCTGACCAAGGTGATCGGGGCTCAGGTGCTCAGGGACATCCAGATGTTCGTCACCGCGCTCGACGCGGTGTTCGGCGGGTTCCGCCAGCGCGCCGAGCAGACCTACCGCCTGCTCCAGGCGCCCGGCACGGCGTTCCTCGTCGTCGCCGCGCCGGAGCGTGACGCGATGCGCGAGGCGTCCTACTTCGTGGAGCGGCTGGCCGACGAGCGCATGCCGCTGGCCGGCCTCGTGGTCAACCGCGTGCACCGGCCGCTGGCGCCCTCGCTGTCGGCGGCGCGCAGCATCGCCGCCGCCGAGGACCTGGACGCCAGGGGCGAGCATGAGCTGACCGCTGCCGTACTGCGGCTGCACGCGGGAAGGATGCAGCTCGCCGCCCGTGAGCAGCGCCAGCAGGAGCACTTCACCTCGGCCCACCCGACGGTGCCCATCGCACAGGTGCCCGCGATGCCCGAGGACGTGCACGACCTGGCCGGGCTCCGCCAGATCGGGCAGCTCCTCGCGTCCTGAGGACGCGTCGACCGGCGTCCCGCCGGATCGCGGGACGCCGCGCCGGGACTCAGCCGGCGATCAGCTCGTTCGTGCGCTCGTACTCTTCCTTGGCGGACTCGAGCAGGTCCCGCCAGGACTCCACGTCCGGCCGGCGCCTGAGCAGCGCGCGCCGCTCCCGCTCGGTCATACCGCCCCACACCCCGAACTCGATGCGGTTGTCCAGCGCATCGGCGAGGCATTCGGTACGGACGGGGCACCCACGGCAGATGAGCTTGGCCCGGTTCTGGGCGGCGCCTTGCACGAAGAGTGCGTCAGGATCCGCACCTCGGCAGGCGGCACGGGAGGTCCAATCCGTGATCCACATGTTCGACCCCACTCCCCTTAGGTGGTCAGTCGTCGTTTCGGCCGACGGGCGCGGGCGTCGGGCCTCCTGGTTGCAGTAGCCGCAGAGGAGAAAGTACGCAACGAAACGATCGAACCGACATACCCCGGGGGGACCAAATTCGTGCATGGTCATGTCAGGCCATGTGGCCGGGAATGACTAGTCCCCCCCTCCGCGGGGTAATGCGGAGCTGTGGAGTCGATGCCGGGAGAGCCCCGAAACGGACGTACCCTTGGATCCGTGCAAGCTCACGGCAAATCCCTGGCATCCCGGACAGGTGCGGCCCTGCGTCTCGTCGGCGCCGCGGGCGTCGCCGGAGTGCTGACTGCGGCGATTGCGCTACCCGCCGTGGGCGGCGCCGGCGTGACGGTCAAGTCCAGCATCGAAGCCCTGAAGCTGAAGCCGGCCGACCTCGACGAACCGCCGCTCCCCGAGAAGACGGTGCTGCTCGACGCGGACGGCAAACAGTTCGCCCAGTTCTACTTCGAGAACCGGGAGTCGGTCCCGATGGACCGCATCGCGCCGATCATGCGCAAGGCGATCGTCGCGATCGAGGACTTCCGCTTCTACGACCACGGCCCGCTCGACATCGAGGGCACGACCCGCGCGCTGTTCAAGAACATCACGACGGGCGGGGTGACCCAGGGCGGCTCGTCCATCACCCAGCAGTACGTCAAGCAGGTCTTGTTCAACAAGGCGGAGACCGACGAGGAGAAGGCCGCGGCGATCGCGCCGACCGTCGCGCGCAAGCTCAACGAGATCCGCTACGCGATGGGGATCGAGCAGAAGTACAGCAAGGACGAGATCCTCAACCGCTACCTCAACATCGCCTACTTCGGCGCCAGCGCGTACGGCATCGAGGCGGCGTCCAAGCGCTTCTTCGGCAAGCACGCCTCCCAGCTGAACCTGGCCGAGGCCGCCACGCTGGCCGGCGCCGTCCAGGACCCGAACGCCACCGACCCCAACCGGGGCAAGACCTTCCGCGACCGCCTGCTGGCCCGGCGCAACGTCGTGCTCGACCGCATGGCCGAGCTGCGCATCATCACCGAGGCCGAGCGCGACGAGGCCAAGAAGAAGAAGCTGGGGTGGAAGGACAAGGAGATCCCCGGCGGCTGCGAGGAGAGCGAGTTTCCGTACTTCTGCCTGTACGTGCGGAACGAGATCCTCAACGACCCGCAGTTCGGCAAGACCCAGAAGGCCCGGCAGGACTTCCTGGCCCGCGGCGGCCTGACGATCAGGACCACGCTCGACCGGAAGATGCAGAAGGCCGCCGAGAAGGCCATCAAGAAGTACGTCTACCCGAGTGACAAGCCGGTCGCCTCCGAGGCGCTCATCGAGCCCGGCACCGGCGCCATCAAGGCGATGGCCTCCAGCCGGAAGTTCGGCACCAGCAAGAAGAAGAACGAGATGTCGATCAACGTCGTCGCGGACGCCCTGCACGGCGGCGGCACCGGCTTCCAGGCCGGATCGACCTTCAAGATGTTCACGCTGGTGACGGCGCTGAAGAAGGGCTACAAGTTCAACGACGGCTTCAACGTCGGCAGCACCTACACCGCGCCCAGCCGCTCCGCCTTCCGGGACTGCAAGGGCAACGCCGTGGGCGACACCAAGACCCCGCTGCACAACGCGGAGGGCCGCGGCGGGTTCCTGACCCTGCAGACCGGCACCTGGGGCTCGGTGAACACCTTCTTCCTCACGCTCGAGCAGAAGGTCGGCCTCTGCGACGTGGTGAAGACCGCCAAGGACTTCGGCATCAAGCGGTCCGACGGCGGCAAGCTCCAGGAGTTCGAGCCGTTCACGCTCGGCTTCAACGAGATGGACCCGGTGACCGTCGCCGCGGCGTACGCGACGCTGGGCGCCCGCGGCAAGTACTGCACGCCGATGGCGATCACCGAGATCACCGACCGCTTCAACAAGAAGACCTCGTTCAAGCCCGAGTGCAAGCAGGTCGTCGATCCCGAGGTCGCCGACGCGACCACCCACATCCTGTCGGGTGTGTTCACCAAGGGCACCATGTCGGGCGTGGGCGGCATCGGCCGGGACGCGGCCGGCAAGACCGGTACGGGCGACGTCTCCCGGACCGTCTGGTTCGCGGGATACACCCCCGACCTGGCGGGCGCGGTCAGCCTCGGCGACCCGCGCGGCCCGGTCCGCTACCCGCTGAGCAACCGCGTCATCGGCGGCAAGTCGTACGGCTCGGTCTTCGGCGCCAGCATCCCCGGCCCGATCTGGAAGGCGACCTTCCTTGAGGCGCTCAAGGGCGTCGAGCCCACGCGGTTCGTGAAGCCGAACATGGAGAGGTTCGGCGGCTGCGCCCACCAGTGCGCGCCTCCGCCGAAGCCGAAGTCCGACCGCGGCGACGACGATCGCGGAGGCGGTCCCGACGACGGCCGCGGCGGCGGCAACGGTCGCGGGGGCGGCCCGGACAACGGCCGCGGCGGCGGCCCCGGCGGCGGTGGCCCCGGTGGTGGTCCCGGCGGCGGCCCCGGTGGCGGCGGCTTCCCATTCGACCCGTTCGGCAACTGATCTTCGCCCGATGGGCCGCTTCCCGGGGAGGGAGGCGGCCCATCGACGTTTCCACGCCTCCGGCCGGCGCAACCGGCATGCGGGAGTGACCGGCGGGCGGGCTCAGTCGCATGGCGAATGACGCCGGCGGCCGTCGCGACCCCTGCTGTGGAAACCCCGCGCAGCGGATCTCGATCAGCGGGCGGAAAGCACCCGCAGCCGTCAGGCGGCGCCGACGTGCGCGGTTGTCAGGCCGACATGCGCGGTCGTCAGGCGGACAGGCGGGCGCGTACGGCCTGGGCGACGCGGCTGCCCTCGGCACGGCCCGCGATCTTCGGGTTCAGGATCTTCATGACCTGCCCCATCGCCTTCGGCCCCTCCGCCCCGCTCTCCGCGATCGCCGCGTCGACGAGCGCGTTCAGCTCGTCGTCGCTGAGCTGGGCCGGAAGATACTCCTCCAGGACCGCCTGCTCGTCCAGCTCCGCCTGGGCCCGGTCCGCGCGCCCGGCGCCGGCGAACGCCTCCGCCGCCTCCCGGCGCTTCTTGGCCTCGCGGGTCAGCACCTTGATCACCTCGTCGTCGCTGAGCTCGCGGGCCTGCTTGCCCGAGACCTCCTCGACGTTGATGGCGGCCAGGGCCATCCGGATCGTCCGGACCCGCACCTCGTCACGGGCCTTCATCGAGGCCGCGAGGTCGGACTGCAGCTTGTCCTTCAACGCACTCATGCGTCCATCTTGCCGTGCCCCGGCTCCGATCTTCGCCAGGTTATGCGGGAGGCGGGCCGTACGTCGGGCATGATGGACTGCGTGAGGAAAGCAGCCGCGGTCCCCCTGTCCATCCTCGGCCTCGGCGTGGCCGGCATCGGCTATGCCGCCGTGGTCGAGCGGAACTGGTTCCGGCTGCGCCGGTTCGACGTCCCCGTCCTGGCTCCGGGCCAGCGGCCGGTGCGGATCCTGCAGATCTCCGACCTGCACCTCACGCCCCGGCGGCACCGGCTGATCAAGTGGGTGCGTTCGCTGGCCTCGCTCAAACCCGACCTCGTCGTCAACACCGGCGACACGCTGGCGCACCCCGACGCGGTCGAGTCGTACATGTACGCCGTGGAGCCGCTGCTCGACCGGCCGGGTCTGTTCGTCTACGGCTCCAACGACCTCTACGCTCCCCGCCCGAAGAACCCCGCCCGCTACCTGTGGCGTACGTCCAAGGGGGACGTCCGGCAGCACGTGCCGAACCTGCCCTGGGCCGAGCTGGGCGCCGCGATGCGGGAGGCCGGCTGGCTGGACATGAACAACGCCACGGCCCGCCTCAAGGTTGCCGACCTCGACGTCCACGTCGGCGGCATCCACGACTCCCACATCGACCGGGATCGGTACGACGAGATCGCCGGCCAGGCGCCCGCCGACGCCGACCTGCGGCTCGGCGTCATGCACTCGCCCGAGCCGCGCAACATGTCCCGCTTCGCCCAGGACGGATATCAGTTGCTGCTGGCCGGGCACACCCACGGCGGGCAGCTGTGCATCCCCTTCTACGGCGCCCTGGTGACCAACTGCGGCATCGACCGCGCCCGCGTCAAGGGGCTGAGCAGGCACGAGACCGCCTGGCTGCACGTCTCGGCCGGCCTCGGCACCTCGCCGTACGCGCCCGTGCGCTTCGCCTGCCCGCCGGAGGCGACCCTGCTGACCCTCGTCCCCCGCCGGCCCGTCGCGCCGGATGACACAAGCAGCCGCAAAGTCCGCTAGACTTGCCGAGGCGCAGGACGAAAGGTCCAACGCCACCGGGGTGTAGCGCAGCTTGGCAGCGCGCTTCGTTCGGGACGAAGAGGCCGTGGGTTCAAATCCCGCCACCCCGACCATGTGATGTCGCAAGACATCGGAAACCCTCGAACCTACGGGTTCGAGGGTTTCTTCGTGTCGGACGGGCCGTCCGCCGACAGGGCGAGTGGTCATCCGGCCAGGTGAGGATCTCGGCGTCGGCAGTGGGTGAAGTCGCCTGCCAGGTCCCTTTCGGCTGCTCGGCTTGGGAGCGATCCCGACCACCCACGCGGCGACCGCCGAGGGACGCCTGGGACCAACCGGCGTGCCCGGCGGAGACCGGCCCGTATGACCTGAGAGCCGGCGCCGCCGCCGTACGTCAAGCCGGGTAGGCGTGCGTTTCGGTGGCCTTGACGGCGGCCCAGACCTCCTGGCCGGGCGTGAGGTCGAGATCGGCGGCGGCCGACGGGGTGACGTCCGCGGCCAGCGTGATCGGCCCGCGCAGATGCACGCGGACGTTGTCGCCGTGCCGTTCGATGCCGTCGATGACCGCCCGCCACAGGTTGCGGGGGCTGCCGTCGGGGCGGCTGCGGTAGAGGGCGACGGCGGACGGCGGGAAGGCCACGAAGGCGGGGCCCGTCAGGCGTTCGGCGCTGCTGAAGACCACCTCGCCCACGGTGACCTGGTTGCCGTCGGCCTCGCCCCGGTAGAGGTTGAGGCCGACGAGACGGGCGACGTAGTCCGTACGCGGATGGCGGGCGATCTCGGCCGGGGTGCCGGTCTGCACGATGGCGCCGTTCTCGACGACCACGAGCCGGTGGGCCAGCACCATCGCGTCGAGCGGATCGTGGGTGACCAGAACGGTCGCGCCGTCGAAGCCGTCCAGGTGACGGCGCAGCTCGGCGCGGATCTCCAGCCGGGTGTGGGCGTCGAGGGCGGCCAGCGGCTCGTCCAGCAGCAGCAGGCGGGGCCGTACGGCCAGCGCGCGGGCGAGGGCGACGCGCTGCGCCTGACCGCCGGACAGGCGACCGGGGCGGACGTGGGCGTGGTCGGCGAGGCCGACGCGGTCGAGCAGCTCGGCGGCGACCTTCCGGGCGGCGGCCTTGCCGAGGCCCTGGCAGCGGGGCCCGAAGGCGACGTTGTCGAGCGCGGACAGGTGGGGGAACAGCAGATAGTCCTGGAAGACCACGCCGATCCCGCGGCGTTCGGGCGGCAGATGGTGCACCCGCGCGCCGTCCAGTGTGACGTGTCCGCCGCTCAGGGGGATGAGCCCGGCGAGGCCGCGCAGCGCCGTCGTCTTGCCCGCGCCGTTGGGCCCCAGCACCGCCACCACCTCGCCGGCGGCCGCGTGGATCTCGACATCCAGGCGGAAGGCGGGGCGTTCGACGACCAGGTGGGCGTGCAGGCTCATGCCGTACCGACCCAACGGTCGCGCAGCGCGGCCAGGATGATCACCGAGACCGCGAGCAGCGCCAGGCTGAGCACGATGGCGGCGTCGGGGTCGGTCTCCAGCGCCAGGTAGACGGCGAGCGGCATGGTCTGCGTCCGGCCGGGGAAGTTGCCGGCGAAGGTGATGGTCGCCCCGAACTCGCCGAGCGCCCGGGCCCAGCACAGCACCGCGCCGGCCAGCACGCCGGGGGCGACCATGGGCAGGGTGACCCGGCGGAAGACCGTCCAGCGGGAGGCGCCCAGGGTCGCGGCGGCCTCCTCGTAGCGCTGGTCGGCCGCGCGCAGCGCCCCCTCCACGGCGATGACGAGGAACGGCATCGCGACGAACGCCTCCGCGAGCACGACTCCCGTGGTGGTGAAGGGCAGGGAGACGCCGAAGGCGTCGTACAGCCACTGCCCGACGAGCCCGCGGCGGCCGAGCACCAGCAGCAGCGCGACGCCGCCGACGACCGGCGGCAGGACGAGCGGCACGGTGACCAGCGCGCGCACCAGCCGCCTGCCCGGCAGGGCCGTACGGGCCAGCAGCCAGGCGAGGGGCACGCCGAGCAGCAGGCAGAGGGCGGTCGCGACGGTCGCGGTGACCAGGGACAGCCGCAGGGCCTCCAGCACCCGCGGCTCGGTCAGCCGCTGCGGCAGCGTGCCCCAGGGCGCGCGGACCAGCAGCCCGGCCAGCGGGAGCACGAGGAAGGCCAGCCCCGCCAGCGCGGGCACCAGCAGCGGCCACGGCACGCGCGCCCGTGGACTCCGTCCTCGTACGGGCCCGGTCACGGGGCCTGGAAACCGGCCTTCGTCAGCACGTCCCCGCCCTGCCGCGACAGCACGAGGTCGACGAACCGCTTGGCCAGATCGGGCGCGGGCGCCGTGGTGAGCGCCGCGATCGGATAGTCGTTGACCGCCTGCCGGACCTCGGGGAAGTCGATGCCCGTGACCTCCCCTCCGGACGCGATCACGTCGGTGCGGTAGACGAGCGCCGCGTCGACCTCGCCGAGCCGGACCTTGGTGAGCGTCGCCTTGACATCCTGCTCCAGGGTGACGGGGGTGACCTTGAGGCCCGCCGCGTCCAGCGCCTTGGCCGCCGCGGCGCCGCAGGGCACCTGCTCGGCGCACAGGGCGACCTTGACCCGCGGGCCGGTCAGGTCCGTGAGCGACTCGACCTTGGCCGGGTTGTCCTTGGGGACGGCGATCTGGAGCGTGTTCTTGACGAACACGGTGGGCGAGGAGGCCAGCCCGGCGTCGGTGACCGTCTTCATCGTGGCCGGGCTCGCGGCGGCGAAGACGTCGGCGGGGGCGCCTTGGGTGATCTGCTGCGCCAGCGTCGCGCTGGAGCCGAAGTTGAAGGTGACCTTCGTGCCGGAGTGGGTGCTCTCGAACTGCCTGCCCAGTTCGGTGAACGACTCGGTCAGGGACGCCGCGGCGAACACCGTGAGCGACGTCGCGGCCCCCGAGCCGGACGCGGGAGCATCCGAGGAGGAGCCGCATGCCGCCAGGCTCAGCACCGAGGCGAGGGCGGCGGCCAGGAAGAGACGTCCGAGCACCACAGCTCCTTCTACTGGCTCGCGACGCGCGCGCGGTCCGGGATCTCGACGACGACGTTGGTGGACTTGACGACGGCCACCGCCATCACCCCGGGCTCCAGGCCGAGCTCGTCGGCCGCCTGGCGGCTCATCAGCGAGACCACGCGGAACGGCCCGGCGGCGATCTCCACCTGCGCCATCACCGCGTCCTTGATCACCTCGGTCACGATCCCGCGTAGGCGGTTGCGGGCCGAGGAGGTTCCGGTGCGCTCGTCCGCCTCGGTCTGCGCCCGGGCGAACGCCGCGAGGTCGGTGCCGTCGATGAGCCGGTGGCCGTTCTCGTCGCGGTGCGCGGCGATCCGGCCCGCGTCGACGAGACGCCGCACGGTGTCGGCGCTGACGCCGAGCACCGCGGCCGCTTCGCTGATCCGGAACGTCGTCACAGGCATCACCTTACGCCGCAGTTGCGTGCCGTACGACGCCTGTCTCGTTGCAGAAGCATCGCCATCCATTTTCTAGGTATCGCATCTGCGAGCGAGTGCCAGGTAGCGCTCATCGGTGTCGTCGTAGTCGATCAGGGTCCAGCCGGCGGCGGCCAGCAGCGGACGGAGGTTGTGCTCGGCGCGCACGTCGTCGGGTGTCAGGGTGCGGCCGCGGCGCGCCGCGAGCACCGCGCGGCCCACGGGATGAAACAGCGCCAGCCTTCCCCCGGACCGGGTCACCCGGGCCAGCTCGGACAGCACGGCCGCAGGCCGGCCGGCATGGGAGATCAGCCCGGACGCCAGCACGCCGTCGGCCACGCCGTCGCGGAGCGGCAGCCGCCCGACGTCGGCGATCAGCAGCAGGCCGTACGCGCTTCGCCCCCGCTCGCGGGCCGACCAGATCATCTCCGGGGTGACGTCCACGCCCATCACCTGTCCGGCGGGCCCGACCGCGTCCCGCAGCAGGGGGAACGCGCGGGCGGTCCCGCACCCGGCGTCGAGCACCAGGCCCCCGGCGGGCAGGGCCATCTCCGCGATCGCGGCGGCGAAGGCGGGGCCGTCGTCGGGATACTTCTCTTCCCAGGTCGCCGCCTTGGCGGCGAAGAACGCCCTGGTCTCCTGGAGAAATCGATCGTTCACGGGTTTCATCCCCTCTGCGTCGGGAGGCGGCTGAACGATTCGACCACGGCGACGAAGCCGGCACGAAGCCGGGCGCTTCTCGGCGATCCTCCGCGCCCGGCCCGGACGTACGGCTATCGCGGGACCACGTCAGGGCCGGGCCGCGCCCTCCGGTGTGCCGCGTACCGCGTCGTCACTCGTGCCGGGCAGGGTGCGCAGCGCGTCGGCGATCGCGCCGGTGTCCGCGAGGGTGACGCCCAGGCCCGCGATCTCGTCGCGGCCGGTGTCGGTCAGGCGGGAGACGGCGTCCCCGGCCAGGACCAGGCGGTAGTCGCGTTCGCTGGCCTCGACCAGCGTCGCGCGAGGGCAGTTGGGGAAGTTGCACCCGGCGACGACGAGCGTGTCCACTCCCCAGCCCCGGAGCATCTCGTCGAGCGGAGTGCGATAGAAGGCGCCCCAGCGGGGCTTGAACAGGGCGTACTCATTCCTGCCCAGGGGCTGCGGACGGCCGCCGAGCAGCAGGTCCGGGTCCAGCGGGGGAGCGCCGGGCGGCAGCAGCGGCTCGGCCAGGGCGCTGCCCGCGCTGCCGGTGATGACGATCCTGGCCCCGCCGGCCAGCAGGGAGCGCCGGGCGAGGTCTGCGTCACGGCCGTCCGGGTGGTAAAGGCGGACGATGTGCACGATCGGCCGTCCGGCTCGCCGGAACGCCGCCGTCAGCTCGGCCATCGCGGGCAGCGCCTCGCTGGTGCCGGGCACGCCGTACGGCGCGTCGGAAAGGAAGTCGCGCTGGACGTCGATCGTCAACAGCGCCGAGGAGACCCAGTTGGGCGCCAGGTAAGGATCGGTCACGGGCTCACCTTACGCGGGTGCGGATCACCGCTCCGCTGTCCCCCGTTTTCCCCGTTGGGGATCATAGGTGGTGGCAGGTCCCGGGACAGAAGGGCGGGCTCGATGGACTTCCGCGACGATGTGGATCTCGACGCGTCACAGGTGGAGGAGCGCAGTGGCGGGTTCCCGGGCGGCGGGCTCGCGATCGGCGGGGGCGTCGTGGGCGTCATCGCCCTGGTCGCCGCCCTGGTCCTGGGCGTCAACCCGGCCGATCTCCTCAGCGGTGGAGGCTCCTCGCCCGGCGGGTCCACGGACGCGCGTCCGGCGTCGGATCTGACGTCCGAGTGCAAGAAGGGCAGCGACGCGGACCAGTCGGAGAAATGCCGCGTGGTCGGTGTGGTCAACAGCGTCCAGAAATACTGGCGGAACGCCTTCGCCGAGCGCGGCAAGCAGCCGTACCGCAACGCGCGCACCGTTTTGTTCAGCGGGGCCGTGAGCACCGGCTGCGGCCAGGCGACCTCCGCCGTAGGCCCCTTTTACTGCCCGGCCGACAGCCGGGTCTACCTCGACCTCGGCTTCTTCGAGGAGCTGGAGAGCCGCTTCGGGGCCAAGGGCGGGCCGTTCGCGCAGGCGTACGTGATCGGTCACGAGTACGGGCACCACGTGCAGAACCTGCTCGGCACCACCCGGCGGGTCGGCGGCGACCGGCAGGGGGCCGACAGCGCCTCCGTACGGCTGGAGCTTCAGGCGGACTGCTACGCCGGGGTGTGGGCGAAGAACGCCGTCGACACGGGGTTCTACGCCAGACCGTTCACCGAGACGGACATCCAGGAGGCGCTGGACGCGGCGGCGGCCGTGGGCGACGACAGGATCCAGGAGCGCAGCCAGGGCAGGGTGAATCCCGAGGGGTGGACGCACGGCAGTTCCGAGCAGCGGGTGAAGTGGTTCACGACGGGATACACGACCGGCTCCCCCGCTCAATGTGACACGTTCTCCGGCGCCATCTGACGTTTCGCCTGCGGGCCACGTTGGGTTTCCCGCCGCCGGCTTCCGGCCGCCGGCTTCCGGTCACGGCGTCTACGCGGCGGCTCTCCGCCGAAGCGCGGTGTCCCGATGCCGGTCTTCCGGGGGTACGAGAGCCGCCGATTGGTGCCGTACGCCCGGATCGTGGTTACCGGGCGGACAATCTTTACCGACGGCTGGAACCACGGCACGGCGATGATCGTTCAGGCGGCTGGACACACCTCATCGACCGTCAACAGGGAGAAGAACACGTGGTCTTCAAACGGATGCTGGGCGCTCTCGGGGTGGGCGCCCCCTCGGTGGACACCGTACTGAGCACTCCGCGAGTACGGCCCGGCGGCGTGCTCACGGGCGAGGTGAGACTGTCCGGCGGCGACTTCGACGCCGAGATCGAAGACATCACCCTCGGCCTGGTCGCCGCGGTGGAGATCGAGCACGGCGACATCGAAGGCGCGGGAGTGGGCGAGTTCTTCCGCAGCCGGGTGTCGGGCCCGTTCACGCTGCGCAAGGGCGAGAACCGGAACATCCCCTTCCAGATGCCGGTGCCGTGGGAGACTCCGATCAGCGAGATCGACGGGCAGCACCTCACCGGCATGGCGCTCGGCGTACGCACCGAGGTGGCCATCGCGAAGGCCGTCGACAAGGGCGACCTCGACCCCGTCGCCGTCGAGCCGCTCCCCTCGCAGCACCGCATCCTCGAGTCGTTCCTCCAGCTCGGGTTCACCTTCAAGTCGGCCGACCTGGAGGCGGGCCAGCTGTACGGCGTGCGCCAGGAGCTGCCGTTCTTCCAGGAGATCGAGTTCTACCCGCCGCCGCGGCACGCCGGGGTCGTGGGGGAGGTCGAGCTCACGTTCGTGGCCGACCCCGCCGGTCTTGAGGTGATCCTGGAGGCCGACAAGCGGGCCGGCCGCTACTCCTCCGACGCCATCGGCCGCTTCCGGGTGAGCCACGAGGACGCCATGCACATGGACTGGCCCGGAGAGATCGACCGCTGGCTGACCGGGCTCACCCAGTACGCCGCGCCGTACGGTGACCACCACGGCGGCTACGGTCCCGGCGGCTACGGTCCCGGCGACCATGCGTACGGCGCTCACGGTGGCTACGGTCCCGGTGGCCCCGGGTACGGCCCTCACGGCGGCCACTATGAGGGCCACCACCCCCACCACGATCACCACCAGCACCGCAGCGGCCCCGGCTGGGGTGCGGTGGCCGCGGCCGGTGCCGCCGGTGTCGTCGGCGGCCTCGTGGCCGGCGAGATCGTCGAAGAGATCTTCGAGGGCGACGACGACGAAGGCGGGGACGGCGACTGGTAAACACCGCGCGCTGTTTGCCCCGCTGACGCGCTAGGACGCCGGCACGCCGCGTCAAGACGCTGACGCGGCGCGGAAACGCCACACGGAACGCCTCCGCAGGTGCGTCACAAGGCGCATCCGCGGGGTGCGTCGGCAAGGCCGCCGGCAAAGCGCGCAGCGGAGCACACCGCAGGGCCGCGTCGCGGAAACACCACACGGAACGCCCCCCGCAGGTGCGTCACAAGGCGCATCCGCGGGGTGCGTCGGCAAGGCCGCCGGCAAAGCGCGCAGCGGAGCACACCGCAGGGCCGCGTCGCGAAAACACCACACGGAACGCCCTCCGCAGGTGCGTCACAAGGCGCACCCGCGGGGGCGCCGAGCACGGTCACGGTCGTCACGGTCGGCGGCGACTGCGGGGTGGAGGTGGAGCCGGTGTCGGCGCCCTGGCGTGACACGGCGACGATCTCGTCGTCTGGTTCGACGCCCACGGCGATCTCAACACGCCCGGCTCCTCACCGTCGCGCGCCTCCCACCGCATGGTCCTGCGCGCCCTGCTGGGCGACGGGCATCCCGATCTGGTCCCGCCGCGTAGCCTGCGCCCCCGGCAGGTGATCTGGCCTGCTCGCCGACGCCATCACCGGGTGATCGCGGACGTCACAGGCTCAGCAGGGCCGCGACCGCGCCGGTCGTCGCCGGGTGCCGGGCGAGCAGGGCCCGCACCTCGCCGTGCTCCGGACCCTGCTCCGGCCCGGTGCTCCCCCACTGCGCCGTACAGCCGAGCAGTTCGGCGACGGCGTCGCACGCCTGCGGGTGCCGGGCCAGCAACGCGTGCACCGGCCCGCTCGGCGCCGCCGCCCTGTGCTTGCGCGCCGGTGCGGCCGGCCGTTCCCAGGGCGGAGTCCAGTCGTCCAGCTCGGCCAGTGCCCCGGGGAAGGTCCGGCCCGCCTCCCGTACGAGCACGGGGACCAGCTCCGGCGCGTGCCGCCGCAACGTGGTGATCAACGTCGGCAGCCACGGCAGCAGGACGGGGTCGGGCAGGCCGGCGAACGCCTTCGACAGCGCCTCGACCACGAACGGCGCGAGCGCGGGGACGGGTTCGAGCGCCTGGACGAATCCGCTCACATACAGCGGGTACGCCGGGAGGACGAGCGGGTTGGCCAGCAGCTCGTCGCACCGGACGCGCAAGTCCTCCCTGCTCAGCAGGCCGAGCTGCGTCTGCGCCGCCCACAGCAGCGCGACCTTGGCCGGGTCTTCCGGATGCGACTGCCGTACGGCCAGTTCGAGCTGGGTCCGGTCGCAGCCCAGCGACAGCGCGAGGCTTTCCATCGTGAACAGGAAGCCGAGCATCGCGCCGACCTGGCGCACGCCGGTGTCGTCGTCGGCGAAGGCGGTGGGCAGCAGCGTGCAGTAGTGGGCGTATCCGGCGGTGACGAAGTCCTCGCACCAGGCGGGCAGCTCCGGTTCGCTCGCCCGGTAGTAGGTCAGCAGCCGCCTGATGCGGCGCAGCACCTCGGGAGCGTCGTCCACGGTCCGCTCGGCGGCCAGCAACTCCACGGCCCGCGCGCCCAGCTCCCCGGCGAGGCGGCGGCTGCCCAGGTAGAGGATGGCGTCTTCGACGGCCGCGAGCGCCACCCCCGCCGTGGCCTGGGGGTCCCACGCTCTGCGGCGCAGCCGCTGCTCCAGCACCTGTTCGACGGTGACGCCCTCGTAGCCCAGCTCCACGATTTCCCGCTGGTGACGGCCGAGCGCCACGTCCCAGCTCTCCTGGATCGGCCGCTCGCCGAGACGGCGCGCCCCCATGATCGGCCGCACCGCGCCCTCGGGCAGCAGGTAACGCAGCGTCCACAGCAGGTCCGAGCACGGCTCAAGCTCGGGATTCGCCTTGAGGTCGAGCAACACCCGCTGCTGCGTGCGCTTGGTCAGGTCGAGCCCGAGGGGCTCCAGCCGGTCGTAAACGTCGCGGGCCAGCGGGGGCAGCGCGTCGTAGCCGACCACGCCGATCCTGTCGCCGCCCAGGAGGATCTCGCACAGGCGGCGGACGTCCCGGCGGCCCGGCACGACGTCCTTCTCGATGCAGGTGACGGCCGCGTCGGCGAAGTCGTACGGCGTGGGCCTGGCCCGGCCGCGCAGCCCGGCGAGCAGGATCGACGTCTCAAACACGGCGATGGCGTCGGCCGTGCTGGCCATGTATCCGTTGCGGCGGGCCAGCCGGACGATGTCGACGCACCATCCGCGCAGTTCGTCCTCATCGAGGCCGTCCAGCACGGGCGGGCCGGCCAGGAACCCCGACAGCCGGTCGGGCGCGCCGCCCCGCCCGGCCCCGGCCGCGACCGGCGGCGCGGCCTTGGCGGCCCGTTTGCCCCGTCCCGCGGCCCGTTGTTTCCCCTGCGGCCCCTCCAGCCGGTACGGCGTGACGCCTGCGCGTTTGAGCGCCTTGGCCCAGGTGGCGGCGGCGATCGACACCGAGCCCTGAGCCAGGCCGAACTGCGCCTCGATCGCGGAGTGGCTGGAGGGGATCATCCCGTACATCCAGCGGGTGCCGGTGCGGGGCCCGATGGTGTACGGCGGGGCCTGCGACCGCAGGCCGAACTCGGCGACGTCGCTGACGGCGTGGAAAGCCCCGCACACATACAGGCAGTCGGCGGGGTCGGCGCCCGACGCGGCGAGGTGCTCGCGGATGCGCGTCCACATGTAGCGCTCGCGTTCCTCGTCGACGGCCAGGCGGCCGTCCGCCTCGGGGCGCAGCCGCCGGAACAGGCTGCCGATCAGCGCCATCGCCTGGCGGTAGGTGTCGTAGTCGGCCCCGGTCAGCGGCTGCTCGACGTACTGGTCCCACCACTCCGACCAGTGCCGCACCTTGCCGTGGTGCAGCAGATATCTCTCCAGTTCGGCGAAGCGCGGGCGCAGGTCGCCGATCTCGACGCCCACCGCGTCACCGTGCAGCTCGGCGCCGTCGCCGTGCGGCGCCCCGCCCTCCGCGTGCGGCGCCGCCTCCTCGCCGGGCCCGGCGTGCTCCCCCGCACCCGGGCCGCCGCCGGTCTCCCGGGGCAGCCATTGGAAGACGTGGTCCACCGAGCGGTCGACCAGCACCACCTCGACGCCGGGCGTGTCGAGCGCGTACGCGATGGCCTGGTATTCCGCCGACGCCTCCGTCACCGGCGCGATCACGCTCAGCGGGCCGGAGCCGGGCGGGAAACCGTCGAGCTCGGTGGCGAACGCCTGCAGCGCCACCGGCAGCCGGCAGTTGCGCAGCTCCTCCAGGAGAGGACGCATGTCCTCGCACAACTCCAGATAGATGACCTTGGGCCGCTTGTCCCGCAGCCGCCGGGCCATGGCCAGTGCGGAGGCCGGTGAGTGGTGGCACACCGGGAAGATCTCCAGCTCCTCGCGCAGCATCCGGTCGACGTCGTCGACCATCCCGGACAGGATCGCGGACAGGGCGTCCCCGTCGCCGGAGAAGGCCGCGGCGGCGTCGAGCAGCCGCCCGCGCAGGGCGTCGAAGGTGCTCATGACAGCGTCGAAATCGCCTGGCGGCCTCCGTCGAGGAACCGCGTCCACTCACCGCCGTCTTTCTTGCTGCGTGGTTCGACCACCCCGTGCCAATATTTGTTGAGGATGGCCAGGTCCTCGGGGGCGCGCCGGGCCAGGGAACCCACCAGGGCTCCCGCCAGCGTCTCGGCACGCAGCGTGCGGTCACCGAAGAAGTGACTGTGCAAGATGGCGTCCTCCAGCACGCCGATCTGCTCGGCGGTCGACAGGGCCGACTCCAGCTTCTCGTCCTCGCTCGTGGCCGACGCCGCCGCGGCGCGCAGGTCGGCGAAGCTCTGCAGCAGGATGTCCAGGAGCGCGGGCGGCACGTCCAGCTCGATGCGGTGCCGCCGCAGCAGTTCCGTGGTGCGGAAGCGGACGATCTCCGCCTCGCTGGCCTTGCTGGTCACCACCGGGATGCGGACGAAGTTGAACCGCCGTTTCAGCGCCGAGGACAGGTCGTTGACGCCCCGGTCGCGGCTGTTGGCGGTGGCGATGATCGAGAACCCGGGCTTGGCGAACACCGTGTTGTCGGTGTCCAGCTCGGGAATGGAGATGTACTTCTCCGACAGGATCGAGATCAGGGCGTCCTGCACGTCGCTGGTGGCGCGGGTCAGCTCCTCGAACCTGCCGATCATGCCCTGCTCCATCGCCGTCATGATCGGCGAAGGGATCATCGACTCGCGGGACTGGCCCTTGGCGATCACCATCGAGACGTTCCACGAATACTTGATGTGGTCCTCGGTGGTGCCCGCCGTCCCCTGCACGACCAGGGTGGAGTTTCGGCAGATGGCGGCGGCGAGCAGCTCCGCCAGCCAGCTCTTTCCGGTGCCCGGGTCGCCGATCAGCAGCAGGCCGCGGTCGGAGGCGAGCGTCACGATCGCGCGCTCGACGAAGCTCCGGTCGCCGAACCACTTCTGCGGGATCTCCCGGTCCAGGCCGTCGGACCGCTCGCTGCCGAGCACGAACAGCCGGACCATCCGAGGGCTGAGCCGCCAGGAGAACGGCTTGGGACCGTCGTCGATCGACTCCAGCCAGTCGAGCTCCTCGGCGTACTTCACCTCGGCGGGCGCGCGGAGCATCTCGTTGGTCATATGAGGGGGTCTCCTAGGCGAGGAAGTTCTTGAGTTCGGAAACGAGCTTGCGGATATGGCCGGAGATGACCGGTGTGCCCAAGTCCTTGAGTTTCTGCCGGAACCACGGGTTCACGCTCTGGTGACCCGAGCTGTTCACCGAGCCGACCGGGATGAACTTGACCCCGGAGCGGTGCACCGCCTGGATGGCGTCGAACAGCGGCTGCGACCGGTCGAACTCGTAGAAGTCCGAGATCCACACCATCACCGTGTTGTGCGGATCGGTGATCTTCGGCTGCGCCATGGCCATGGCGACCGGGCCGTCGTTGCCGCCGCCGAGGTTCGTCCGCAGCAGCACCTCGAACGGATCGTGCACCCACGGCGTGAGGTCGATCGCCCGGGTGTCGTACGCGATCAGGTGGACGTCCACCTTGGGCAGTCCGGCGAAGATCGACGCGAGGATCGTGCAGTTGACCATGGAGTCGACCATCGACCCCGACTGGTCGACCACCACGATCATCCGGGCCGGGGTGGTGCGCCGGGCGGTGTGCCGGTAAAACAGCCGGTCGACGTAGAGCCGCTGGTCCTCCGGGTTCCAGTTGGTGAGGTTCTTCCAGATCGTCCGTTCGATGTCCAGGTTGCGGAACACCCGCTTGGGCGGCACCGACCGGTCGATCGTGCCCACGCCGGCCTTCTCGACCTGCGTGCGCAACACCTCGGCCACCTCGTCGACGTACCTGCGGATCAGCGCCTTGGCGTTGGCCAGCGCCACCCCCGACAGGTTGGCCTTGTCGCGCAGCAACTGCTCGACCAGCGACATGCTGGGCGTGAGCTGCCGCGCCAGGGCCGGGTCCGCCAGGACCTCACGCAGCCGCATCCGGCTGACCAGCCCGGCCTCGATGTCGGCCAGTATCTTGGCGAGGTCGCCACCAAGCCCGCCGATCTCATGGCCGGTCCCGCCGCCGGGCCCCTGCCCGAACGCGGCGGTCGTCCCGGCCTCGGCCCCGGACGCGCCGCCCGGCTCTCCCACGGCCGCGCCTGCCCCTTCTCCCGGCACCGTGCCTGCCCCCGCTCCCGGCACCGGCCCCGCGCACAGGGCCCGCTTGAGCCAGGCGGCGTCCTTCTGCCAGGTCGCGAGCTGGGTGGCGCTGACGTCACCCGTACCGGTGGCGAAGACGTTGAGCAGCAGCTTCGAGACCAGCACCGCCCTGCGCACCTCGCCGCCCGGCGCGTGCTCACCCGGCGCGAGCAGGGTCTCGAACTCGGCGGCCAACTCGGGGAAGCGCTGCACCAGCGAGTCGATCGACACCCCGGGGTCGAGCAGCCCGGCGGGCAGACCCAGGTCGTCGGCGACCGCGACGGAAGCGGTCTCCAGCGCGGGCTGCTCCTCGTGGTCGAACAGCCGGGCCAGCAGCCGCCAGTAGAGCACCTGACGCCGATTGCGGTCGGCACTCGGCAAGGCGTGCTCCCCGGCCGCCGACCCCAACGCGGCACCCGCACCATCGCCATGCCCCGAGACGACACCCGCCCTCGCCTGGCCGTCCTCACCGATCAACACACTCGAACCGGCATGTGAACCGTCGCCGAGGCCGGTGGCGACGCCGAAGGCCGCCTGACCGCCCTCGCCCGTCACCAGACCCGAGTCGGCACGCGCACCATCACCAATCCTGGAGATGACAGCCGCCCCCGCCTGGTCGTCCTCACCGATCAACACACTCGCACCGGCACGTGAACCGTCGCCGAGGCCGGTGGCGACACCGGCGACCATCTGACCGTCTTCGCCGATCGTGGAGATCTCGTCGTTCATCGCCGCAGTAACCGTCCGGCTCGTTCACGCAGCACGCTGACCGCATCCGCGGCCCGGGCCTCGGCCTTGGCCGCCTTGGGGTCGGTGGGGCCCAGCGCCCAGTCGCCGGTGGCGACCACCGCCGTCTCCCGCTTCACCTTCGTCTGTACGGCGAGCGGCTGCAGCGTCCACTGGCCGCCGTCCCACCGGACCAGTCCCACGCAGGCCGACGAGGCCCGCACCAGCGCCGGGGTGAGCGGGCCGCAGCCGGGCAGCCGCTCGGTGTCCACGGCGAGGACGGCGCCGCCAAGGTCGAAGGAGCCGTCCCGGGTGACCTTGTAGCCCTCCACCAGCACGGGCTCGGCGATGCGTACCGGTACGCGGTCGAGGGGTGGCACCGCAGGAGCGAGCGCGCCGGACAGGCACAGCCGGGCAGCGGCGAGCGGGTCGGCGGGCTTGCTCACGAAGGCGCGGTCGTCGTCCCAGACGAGGTCGCCGCTGTCGAGCAGCGGCATATCCGTGATCTCAAGACTGCGCCGCTCCGCCAGCGCGGCCAGCAGCACCTTGTGGTGCTGCGAGAGCTTCCACAGCGCGGAACCGGCGATGGTGTCGACCTTGGCGACCGTGACGGAGGTGCGCACCAGCCGCGATCTGCCGCCGTCGGCGGGTTCCAGGACGGCGTGCACCTGGAACTGCACGGCGGTGCCGTGTTCGTGCACGTCGACACCGAGCACCAGCAGCCGTCCCGACACGGTGACGGCGGGCCGGGGCTCCCCGGTCAGGACGCCGTCCTGCGACAGCAGCACGGCGCGGGTCCACAGATCCGCCCAGCGTCGCACCGGCAGACGCTCGGCAGAGCCGACCGGGCAGCATGCGCGCAATTCGGCGGCGAAACCGTCCAGCAGCACGGCGAGCCTGCGCAGGGACGGCACGCCGAGCAGCGCCTCGATGATCTGGTCCGCCGCCGAGACGAGGTCGTGGCCGACGCCGCGCCAGCCGGTGATGGCCAGCTCGCGCAGCCAGGAGCGGACGCCACCCAGCATGTTGCCGACCGGCTGTGCACCGGCACCGCCCGCCTCGGCCGCCGTCCCCGAACCACCGAAGACAGCGCCCCCGGCCACCGAACCACCGGAGACGGCACCCCCGGGCACGGAACCACCGGAGACAACACCCCCGACCGCAGAGCCAGCGGAGACAGCGCCCCCGGCCACGGAACCACCGAAGGCAGCGCCGTCGGTCGCGGAACCGCCGGAGACACCACCTCCGGCCGCAGAATCACCCGGGACAGCGCCATCAACTGCGGAACCACCCGAGGCAGCGCCTCCGGCCACAGAACCGCTGGACGCGGAGCCGTCGGCGGCGGGGTCACCGGGGGTGGGCGGCCACTCCGCCCGCTCCCGGCCCAGGGCGGTGTCCAGCCTCCCGAGCAGGGCGTCGTGCACGGCTCCGTACAAGGCGATCCGGCCGCAGGCCAGGGCCGTCAGGTGCTCCTGCGCGATCGAGCCGGACACGACCGCGTCTGCGGCCTCCGCCAGCCGATCCGCGAGCGGGGTGCCCGCGAACGCCGCCGCCAGCGCGGTCACCGCGTCGGCGCGCTCGCCGCTCACCCGGGCGAGGCCGTCCACCAGGGCGTCGTCGAAGCCGTCAAGCAGCGCGAGCGCCTCCTCGTGCCCCGCGTCCGTCCCGGCGTCCTCCGTGCCGCCGCCGAGCAGGGCGGCGAGCTGTACGGCGAGCATCAGCGCACCACCCCCGTCGCCGGGAACCAGTGCAGTTCGGGGATCGGCAGCGTGGTGCCGGGCACCTCCAGGTAGGCGAGGTGACGCAGGAAGCGGCTGAACACGACCGCGGCGGGGGCGGGCTCGTGGACGCCGCCCAGGCAGTCGGCCAGCTCCGCGCCCTCGGGGACCTCGACCCGCAGATAACGGGACACGCGGTCGACGCCGTACTGTACGACGGCCTCCGTGACCAGGGCCCGCAGGTGCTTGCACGGTGCACCGTACAGCCCCCCGCAGGGGCGGTTGTTGTTGGTGCTGCAGTTGTAGTTGTGGGTGCCGGCGGCGATGGAGGAGACGTAGACCCGGCTGATGTCCGAGCCGCTCGACACCACGCCCTGCAGTCGGCCGTCCGCCAGCTCGACGAAGGGAACCTTCGCCAGCTTGCGCGGCTGGACTGGCGGCACCACCCGCAGCCTGCTGTGTCGCGCCCAAACGGTCGCGCCGTCGGGGGAACGGTCTGTCATGATCCCGGAACGTAGCCGAGCCCTACGACAAAACAGCCGACCCGGCTCGCGCCGCCGGGGACACAACGTTCTCGTCCTCGGCCGGCCCGGCAGCGCGCACGGGCATCGGCCCTGCGCATCGCCCCGCCCGCGCACCGTCCCATCCGCGCGCTACCCCGCCCGCGCACTTCCCCGCCTGCGTGCCGGGCGCAGTATGCGCCCATTCCGCTGCCGATTCCCCCGGCAGTACGGCCCGGTGACACCGCAGGCCGGCCTCGGGCGGCACGGCCCGGCAACACCACTGCGGGCCAGCGCCTGACAGCACAACCTGATTCCCCCGGCAGTACGGCCCGGTGACGCCGTCGCCGGTCAGCGTCGGGCAGCACTGGCCGATTCCCCCGGCGCACCGCCTGGTAGGGCCCACCCTGGGCCGGCGTATGGTGAGGCCGGAACCACCCCGATCAGGCCAGCGGGAGGACGGCCCCGCGTTCGGAGGCGGGGCGCGGGCCGTGGATGCGCCGCTCGCTCTCCTCGATCGGCACGTCGTTGATGCTCGCCTCCCTGCGGCTCATCAGGCCGTCGGCGGTGAACTCCCACAGCTCGTTGCCGTAGCTGCGCCACCACTGCCCTTCGGCGTCGTGCCACTCGTACTGGAACCGTACGGCGATGCGGTTGCCGCCGAAGGTCCACAGGTCCTTGCGCAGGGCGTAGTCCAGCTCCCGCGCCCACTTGCGGCGCAGGAAGGCCACGATCTCCTCCCGCCCGGTGAGGAACTCCGAGCGGTTACGCCACACCGAGTCCTCGGTGTACGCGAGCGCGACGCGTTCGGGGTCTTTGGTGTTCCAGGCGTCCTCGGCGGCCTGCACCTTCTGCCTGGCGGTCTCCTCGGTGAACGGCGGAAGCGGGGGCCGTGGGCTCATCGTGCTCTCCCTTCCCTGTGGCTCTACCAGTGCTACCCGTCCAAGGACGTGCTGGTAGACGCGGCCCCGGCCAGGCCCTCATCCCAGACGGCACGGGTGAGCGGGACGCCTAGGGGCCGCCGTCGCGGGGACCGGGAGCGGCCGGCTCCGACGTTCTGCTCGTCTCTCCACGCGCCTGCTGGGGGAGAAGCACCCGGTTAGGGCGCGGCCCCGGTTCGGCGGCGGCGCGGGGGAGCCGGATGGTGAAGGTGGCCCCGCCTCCCGGCCGGCCGTCCACGTCGATCGTCCCGCCGTGGGCGTCCACGACCTCGCGCACCAGGGCCAGGCCGATGCCGAGACCTCCGCTGTGGGGCACGCCGACATGCCTGGCGAACAGGCGCTCACTGTCACGCGGATCCAGCCCGACGCCGTCGTCCCGCACGCCGAGCTGCACCGTCTCGGTCCCCGAGCACACCGTCACCCAGATGTGGCCGCCCACGGAGGTGTGGCGCAGGGCGTTGTCCAAAAGCGCGGAGATCACCCGGCGCAGCGCGGCCGGCGCCCCGCGCACGACGTGCTCCCCCGGCCCCCGCCGCAGGTCGATCGTCACCCCGAGCTGCTCGGCGCGGGCCGTCTCGGCCGCGACCGACTCCTCGGCCAGCGCGGCCAGGTCCGTACGCTCGTACGGCCGGCGGTGCTGCCTGAGTTGGGTCGACAGCAACAGGTCCTCGATCACCTCGCCGAGCTGCCCGATGCCGGTGACCAGCCGATCGACGTCGTCGGCGATGGCGAGCGGGTCCGATCCCCGCCGCAGGCGCCGCGCGGCGAGCTGGGCCCGGACATACAGCCTGGTGACCGGGCTGCGCAGCTCATGGCTGACGTCGGCGGTGAACCGGCGCTGCCGGTCGAGGGTCTCGCCCAGCGGGGCGATCGCCCGCTGGGCCAGGACCTGGCCGATCAGCAGCGCCATCAGCAGGGCCGCGATCTCGGCCGCGAGCAGCGTGTTCAGCAGCCGCCGCCGTTCGGCGACGGAGTAGTACAGGTCCATCACCGCCTGCACCGGCACGTCGCCGCGCAACTGCGTCCTGATCAGGTACGACCGGCCGTCGGCCTCCGCGACCTCGACGCGGGCACGGCCGTCGGCGGCGACCCTGTCGAGGGCCGCGCGCACCGGCAGGTGCCGCGGCGCGCCCGGGGAGCTTCGCACGGTGTTCGCCCGCAGTTCGAACAGCCAGACGCAGGGCGGCGGGTGGTCGATCGGGGCGGACCGCGCGGCCACGGCCAGGTCGCGTCGGGCGGTGGCGTCCTGCGAGTCGGCCACGATGTAGTAAACCAGCGCGCCGAGGAGGGCGATCGCCAGTGAGAACACGCCCGCCACCTGCACGGTGATCCGGCGGCGGGCCCGCACCAGCAGGCGCCGCTCGGGGTCGTAGGACCGCGGGGCCGTCACAGCTCACCCAGGCGATACCCCACGCCGCGGACGGTGCGTACGACCCCGGGACCGAGCTTGTTGCGCAGGTAGTAGACGTAGGTGTCCACGATCGACTCGGTCCTGGCGCCGTTGAAGACCCGCTGCCGCAGCGACTCGCGCGTGTGCACCTGCCGGGGCCGGGCGGCCAGCGCGTGGAGCAGGCGGCACTCCTGGCCGGACAGCGTGACCTGCTCGCCGGACGGCAGCCGTACGGTGAAGGACGCGTAGTCGAGCCAGCCCGCGCCGAGCGGCAGCAGCGTGGCCTGGTCCAGGTTTCTGCGGTGGAGGGCGCGCACCCTGGCCAGCAGCTCGTCGATGTCGAACGGTTTGACGAGGTAGTCCTCGGCGCCCGCGTCGAGTCCCGTCACGCGGTCGGCGACCGCGCCGAAGGCGGTGAGCATCAGCACGGGCGCGGTGACCGCCTGGCGGCGCAGCCGCCGCAGCAGGTCGAGCCCGTCGATCACGGGCAGCCCGCGATCGATGATGATGACGTCGTAGTGGCGGCTCAGTCCCAGATGCAGGCCCCGCTGCCCCTCGGGCGCCAGGTCGATCGTGTATCCCTGGTCGGTGAACACGTCGGCCAGCATGTGCGCCAGCTCGCGGTCGTCCTCGACGAGCAGCAAGCGACGGGAATGCGGTTCGGATGTCCCCGGTATCCGTGCCACCGCATAACCCTGACACCCAAATCAGGAAATTTCCAGACTTCGGGTTGCCGGGGGTGAAAATCCGCCCGCCTATTCTGCGGTTGTCCGTACTCACACATGAAATTAGCTGAAACCGCTTTTTCACGCGGCGGCCCGCGCCTTTCCCGCCGTGCTCTCGGCCTCCGCCACGCCCGCCCGTTCGAGCCGCTCCGGCAGCGCCAGCTTGTACAGCGGCAACGCGCCCGCGGTGGTGATCACGGCCACGAGGACGAGCATCGCGAAGAGCTCTTGCGTGATCATCCCCTGCGCCAGGCCGATGTTGATGAAGATGAGGATCATCAGCCCTCGGGCGTTCATCATCGCGCCGATTCCCCAGGATTCGCGCCAGCCGAATCCCTGCGCCCGCGTCGCCAGCGAGCAGCCGAGGTATTTCCCGCCGAAGGCCACCGCCAGGATCAGCACGAACGCCAAGAGCGCGGAGCCGCCGACGATGCCGCCGAGTTGGGTGTTCAGCCCCGAGAACGCGAAGAAAACGGGGAGCAGCAGGGTCGAGACGACGTCCATCATCCGGTCGTGCAGCACGGCGCGGAACGCGGGATCGCGCGGCATGGCCAATCCGGCGATGAAGCCGCCGAACACCGAGTACACGCCGATCAGGTCGGTGTACCAGCCCGCCGCCAGCGGCACCAGGATGACCACGTACGTGCCGCCGGCGCCGAGCCGCCCGGTGCGCGCGACGCGGCGGCCCAGGGGGCGCAACAGCGGCGCCACCACCCCGAGCATCACCGCCGCGAACACCGCCGCCAGGGCGATGGTGCGCAGTGTGTCGCCGGAGCCGCCGCCCAGGTGCAGCGCCGACAGGGCGGCGAGCAGGCACCATGCCACGGCGTCGTCGATGGAGGCGGCCAGCAGGGCGACCCGGCCGAGGCGGGTGTTCTGCAACCCGCGCTCGTACAGGATCCTGGCGAGCATGGGGAACGCGGTCAGCGACAGCGCTCCCCCGAGGAACAGGGCGAACTGCCACCGGCCGACGTCCGGGCGGGACAGGTCGTCCCACAGGAGGAGGCCGGCGGCGGCGCCGAGGAGCAGCGGAGCGCCGATCCCCGACGCGGCCAGCACGCTCGCCTTGCGCACCTCGCCGGGCGCCCGGGCGTCGTGGTCCATCCCGGCCCCGACCAGGAACATGTACAACGTCAGGCCGATGGTGCTGAGCACATGCAGGACCGGCCTCACCTCGGCGGGGAACAACGCCTCCTCGGCGGCGGGGAACACCGCGCCGAGCAGCGTCGGCCCGAGCAGGACGCCGGCGACCATCTCGCCGACGACACGCGGCTGCATGACCAGATTGGCCAGCCGGCCGCACACCCCCGCGGCCAGCAGGATGACGGCCAGGGCAGGCAGCACTTTGAGGGCCAGTTCCAGGTTGGGATCGGCAACGGGCGCCGCGGCCAGGGGAACGGCCGAAGCGGGCATGACACGCCTCCGTTCGTGATCGGGCTTCGGCGCCGGGGCATGGGCCGCCCGGCGCCGGACCTTCCTTCGCCGGTCTGCCGGCGCGGGACGGGCGTACGGAACGAAAAGGCCGGGCGGGTCACCGGCTCAGAGCACGCGCCTACCGGCGCGCGAGAGGGGCGTCGTCGGAGAAGTGGCGCTCGCACAGCCGCAGCCGGCGGGCGTCCCACACCATGTATGTGCCGAGGACGAGCTGAACGAGGCTGCGCCAGACGTCTTCCCAGCCGTCCTTGAACCGCATGGCCAGCAGCGTCAGACGCCGTCTCGGCCCGTGCCGCGTCCCCGCCGGTCCTTCCGGGCCCAGCGGCGTGAGCAGGCACGGCCCCCGGTTGGGCAGCGACCGGGTGTGGGAGGCGGCGGTGTCCAGGTCGTACGCGTTCAAGACCTCCCGCACCGCGGCCCGCAGGGCGAGCGGCGCGAACCGCCACGCCGGGCAGGGACGGTTCGCCGCCATGCCGAACGGGATGTGGTTGAGCTCCCGGACCGGGGCGTGCCCGGGGCCGAAACGCCCGGGGTCGAAGCGGTCCGGATCGGGGAAACCCGCGCGGTGGAAGGCGGGGTAGTCGAAGCACAGCACCGAACCGGCCGGGATCGTGACGCCCTCGCCGAGCGGGATGTCTCCCGTGGTGATGCGATGGGCGATGCCGAACAGCGGGTAGAGCCGCAGCGTCTCCGAGATCACCTGGTCCAGGTAGCGGTCGTCTCCGGCCCGCGCCCGGTCCTGTACGTCCCGGTGCTGGGCGAGGGCCATCAGCACATGGGCCGTGGCCTCCGACATCTGCACGACGGCGGTGTTGAAGAACGCGCCCTGGAGATACAGCGCCTGCTCCCGGGGCGTCAGCCCGGCCGGAAGCTCGTGCCGCACCCGGGGCAGCGACTCCAGCAGATACGCGGTCAGCCGGTCGCGCCGGTCCATGTGCCGCAGGCCGCAGCACTTCAGCGCGGTCACGACGTCGTCCGCGTTGCCGGCGATCAGGTCGCGCGCCCGCGGCGGGCACGGCTCGTCGAAGACGAGCTCGTAGGAGAACTCCGCCCACGCCGGCATCATCAGGTCGCGCAGCCGGACCACCCCGGCCTTGCCCTCCAGCGCCCGGGTGACACACCGGCGGGCCAGCTCCTCGATCCGCGTCCGCGGCAGGGCGAGGAACCGGCGGGTGGTGAGGGCGACGGCCTCGTACCGCTCCCCCGCCTCCAGGTGCTCCTGGTGCATCTCCGGCCCGGGCGACAACCAGTACCAGAACAGGTCGGACAGGGCGGCGCCCTTGCTGCGGCCGGAGGCCGCCGGGTGGGAGTAGACCTCCCTGAACCGGTCGACGCCGACCAGGTCGCCGGGCACGGCGATGCTCTCCTCGCCGTTGATCCTGGTGAACACCCACCCGCGGAGCGCGACGACACGGCCGGGCAGCCACCGGGGCATGCTGATAACCACGATGGCCACGGCCACCCACACGACCACCGTCAGCATCGCCGCACCAATCCCGGTTCGAGGTCGTGCACCGAGGCGACGCCGCACAACGTGAGCGCGTGCTCGACCTCGTCGCGGAGCAGCCCGAGCACCCGCGAGACGCCGCGCTCGCCGTCCGCCGCCAGGCCCCAGATCACCGGACGGCCGACCGCGACCGCGGACGCGCCCAGCGCCAGCGCCTTCACCACGTCGGTGCCGCGCCGGATCCCCCCGTCCACGAGCACCGGTACGGCTCCGCCGACGGCGGCCACGATCTCCGGGAGCAGCTCGACGGCGGCCGGGACGGTGTCGAGCTGCCGCCCGCCGTGGTTGGACACGTACACCGCCGACACCCCGTGCTCCACGGCGAGGCGCGCGTCGGCGGGGTGCGTGACGCCCTTGAGGACGATGGGCAGGCTCGTCATCCGCCGCAGCAGATCGACGTGCTCCCAGGAAATCTCCGGCGACATGACGATGGACCGCACCGGCCCGGCCCCGCCGTCGCCGTCGCCGTCGCCGTCGCCGTCACTGACCCTGTCGTCGTCACGCAGGTTCTCGCAGCGCATGCCCTCGGGCAGGTCGTCGAAGCCGTTGCGCACGTCCCGGTCGTGGCGTCCCCTGGCCGGGGAGTCCACGGTGACGACCAGCGCCGTGCACCCGGCCGCCTCGGCGCGCCGTACGATCGCCTCGGTGAAGGCCATGTCCGGCTGGATGTAGAGCTGGAACCACAAGGTGGCGCCCGGCGCCGCCGCCGCGACGTCCCCGACGGCGACGGTGGCGGCCATGCTCACGATCATGATGGTCCCGGCGGCGGCCGCGGCGCGGGCGGTGGCCTTCTCCCCCTCGGGATCGGCGAGCCGGTGGAACGCGGTCGGCGCCACCAGCACCGGCGTCGCCACACGGCTGCCGAGCAGGGTCGTCTCGGTCCGCGGCCTGCCCGCGCCGCGCAGGACGCGCGGCAGCAGCGCGAGCCGGGCGAACGCCGCCTCGTTGGCGCGCACCGTGATCTCGTCGCCGGCCCCGCCGGCGAAGTAGTCGTAGTGGGCGGGATGCAGCCGGTCCCGCGCCACCGTCTCGAACTCCCGAACGGTCACCGGCGCGTGCATCACACCGACACCGGGAGGCTCTGGTGCTGGAAGAACTCGCGCAGCGGCTTGTGGTGCACCTCTTCGGAGGTCCAGTCGTTCTCCAGGTTCTCCGTGACGTGGTGGACGGCCTCCACCACACCGCCCCGGTAGCGGCGTACGACCGGGTGGAGGTAGTGGCCCTCGTGGGCGCGCCGCGCGTCGCTCTGCGTGATCCGCCCGACCGAGACGTCGAAGGGGTCCACCGCGTCATGGTCGGGGCCGTACTCCAAGGTGATCGTGAAGTGGCCGTCGTCGCCGATCGGCGGGCCCTGGAGATCGACCGGCAGCTCCTCCAGATAGCGCGCGCCGCCGCGCCCGTCCGGCACGATGACGTCGGCCAGCACGCCGAACTGCTGCCACAGCGCGGAGCTGCGGTTGACCCGCTCGAGCACGGCCGCCGCCAGCGCGTCCGGGTCCGCGGGGAGCTCGCGTCCGGGCCACGGCACGCCGTGGTGCCTGGCCTCCAGGATGCGGTGCAGGGCGCGCACGCCGTACCGGAAACCGTGGATGAACCCGCTGGTGCCGCGCTTGAAGTCGCGCGACTGCGTGATCGTCCCGGCGAAGTGGAGATCGGGCACGTTGACCGACTCGAACGCGGGGGTCAGCGCCGGGAACCTGTCGTTGATCGTCAGCTCGGGACGGCACTCCGGGGCGAAGATGGAGGCGTCGAACCGGAACCCGGTGCACACGATCACCCGGTCGTACGGAATGTCCTTGGTGACCTCGTCGGCCCGGACGAAGGCCACCGTGACCAGGTAGGAGCCGTCGGCGCGGCGCTCGATGCGCCTGATGTCGCCGTCCAGCACGGCGTTTTGCGACTTGAGCTGATAGGTGTCGAGGAAATTGTTGTTGACCGCGCGCAGGTGACCGACGAAGTGGGTCCGCCAGGCCATGCGCACCGAACGCGGCCCGGCCACGTGGACGACCGCGGCCGTCTCGATGAGGTTGTCGGCGGTCTCGAACGCCGAGTTGCCCTTGCCGATGATGAGCACCCGCATGTCCGTGTAGTCCGCCGGGTCGGTCGAGTGGGTGCCGTACAGCTCGGCGGTCTCGATGCCGGGGATCGGCGGGACGTTGGGCCGGGTGAACCCGGTGGCGACGATCACGTGCCGCGCCCGGTAGGTGCGGCCCTGCTCGTCGGTCACCCGGAACGGCTCCCCGGGGTCCGGGCGCGCGACCTCGGCGACCCGCGCGTCGTACGTGACGTGCAGGCCCTGCGCGGCGGCGAAGTCCTCCAGGTAGCGGACGAGGTCGTCGGCGCCGGGGAAGTAGCGGTCGCTGTAGCGGGTGAACAGGAGATCGGGGTCGTCCGACAGCAGCGAGTTCCAGTCCATCCGGAGGTTGAGCTCGGGGTCGTCCCAGCCGGTGTGCTTCTTGTTGATCGAAATCAGCGTCCGATGGCGGGGAAAGGTGCGGAAGAACGCACCCGGGCCGGACGCCGCTTCGAGAATCCGATAATCACGCCCCGCCCGGTGCAGGAAATGACCCATCTGCAGGCCCGCCGGTCCGGCGCCGATCACCAGGTAGTCCAGGATGTCGTCCGACACAACGCCTCCCTCACTGCGAAGGTTGAACGTTCACCAGTGTTGGCGGGCGATTCTCAGAGACAGATCAGAGAGACAGGTGTTTCTCCAGCAGGGCACGCTTGTCCGGTTTGCCGCTCGGTGCGGCCGGTACGGAGGACACCGTCGTGATCGTCTGAGGCACGCTGTCGGCGCCGAGCTCGGCCCGCACCAGCTCGGCCAGGGCGGCGGGGTCCGGAGTGCGGCCCGGTGCGGGGACGACGAAGGCGTGGACGGCCTCCCCCGTCCGTTCGTCCGGCGCGCCCGTGACGTACGCCTCGGCCACGTCGGGGTGGCTTGCCAGCGCCTTCTCGATGGGCCCGGCGTAGACGACGATCGCGTTGACCATGATCACGTCCCTGGTCCGGCCGGCCAGGTACAGCAGGCCGTCATCGTCCAGGTGGCCGAGGTCGCGGGCGCGCAGCCAGCCGTCCCGCAGCACCTCGCGGGTCTCCTCCGGCTGGTTCCAGTAGCCCGCCATCAGGAAGGGGCTGCGCACGTAGATCTCCCCGGTGTGTCCGGCGGCGACCGGGCGGCCCTCCTCGTCGCGCACGCTGATCTCGACGCTCGGATGCGGGCGCCCGACCGAGGCGGGCGCGCCGCGGCCCTCCTCGGGCGTGAGCAGGGAGATGATCCCGGCCTCGGTCGCGCCGTACGCGCCGTAGACGACGGGACCGAACCGGTCGAGCGCCTCAAGCAGCCGATGCGGGCTGAGCGGCGACCCGGAGACCGTCAACCCGCGCAGGCTGCCGACGTCGACCCTTTCCTCGCGGAGCAGGTCGAGCATCTGGCACAGCCGGGGCACGGTCACGATCGCGCCGGTGATCCGGTGCCGCTCGATCGCGTACGGGAACAGGGGACGGCCGTCATCCTCCGGGATCACCGCGGTGCCGCCGGACAGCAGGCACGGCGCGAGGAAGTTCACCACCACCAGGCTGGACAGCGTGCCGAACAGCAGATAGCGCTCGAACGACTCGGCGAAGCCGGGGGCGATCGACGCCCAGCCGCGATAGCAGGACCATTGCGCGGCGAACGCCCGGTAGGTGAGCACGCAGCCCTTCGGCCTGCCCGTGCTGCCGCTGGTGAAGGTCAGCAGGGCCACGTCGTCCGGGCGCGCCGTCACGGCGGGCAGGCGGCCGTCGCCGGGATGGGCCAGCAGGTCGGCCACCCCGGGCACGCCGGGGACGGGCCCCAGCGACAGCACCAGAGCGGACCCGGCGGCGTGGAGCAGCTCCGGCGTCGCCGTCGAGGGGTCGAGGATCACGGCGGCGACCCCCACGCCGAGCACGTCGGCGAGCTGGCGGGCCGTATAACCGGGCTTCACGCTCACCACCCGGCAGCCCAGCACATGGGCGGCCATCTGGGCGGCGAACGCCTCCGGTGACAGGCCGGTGCGGACGGCGACGCCGTCACCCGGGCCGAGCCCCGCATCCCGCATGGCGCTCGCCATCCGGCCGATCAGCTCGAGCACCTCGCCCCGGGAGACGATCCTGGAGCCCTGTTCGAACGCCGCCGTGCCGGGTGAGGCGCTCAGCGCCTCGATCAGCAGGCCCGGGAACGTGTCGGCATGCCCGGGCTCGTAGTGGTCGACGCGTTCGCGGTCCGTGGCACGGGTGACAGGATTGAGCATCGTCCGGCTCCTTCGTGTCGCGAGGCACCCGCCCGCGACGACGAGCACGACCGGCCGCGGCGCGGGCGCCGGTCTCCCACCGGCTGTCGCGACGCTAGACGCCACAGATCAGAAGCGGATCAGAACCACCCCATGCCCATGCCCCTTCTGCTACCTGAGTGACATAAGCCCCCGGTGTCGCCTCTGCTACACGCAGCCGGGACACAGCTTTGCGTGAGCGAGGCTGCCACATGCATCACGTCAGTCGCGGGCTCGTCCGCATGGATATGTCGCTGGATGGCGGGCCGGAGGCGCCGGCCATCCCCCGGGGCACGCCTTCGGCGGATGGTTCATCGAACGAGCTGACGACCCGGGCCCCGCGGGTGTCGCCGGCGTTTCCGCGACCGTCGCCGTGATCTACGGAGCTTCCCCCCACTAGGCTCGGGGCATGAGATCGGAGCCGCGTTGATCCCCGCGGACGCCTTCTACGCGGGGCTGTTCAAGGTGGCCGCCGCCGCGGCCGGATTCCTCACCGATTCCTCGGGCCGGGTCCTGCTCGTGAAACCGGGCTACCGCGACCACTGGGGCTGGCCGGGCGGGCACATCGACGAGGGCGAGTCGCCCGAGGCGGCCTGCGGCCGGGAGCTCGCCGAGGAGCTGGGCATCACCCGCCCGGTGGGCCGCCTGCTCGTGGTCCAGTGGGTGCCGCCGCGGGACGACCGGCCGATCCCCCTGGTCCACTTCCTCTTCGACTGCGGCATGGTGGAGGACGGCACGGATGTCAAGGTCGTCCTGCAGGAGGAGGAGCTGGACGACTACGGGTTCTTCACCGCGGAGGAGGCCGCCTCGCTCATGCCGGCCTACCTGGTGGCCCGGCTGACGGCCGCCCAGCGGGCCCGCCGGACCGGGGAGACCGTCTACCTCCCGGCCTCCGTCGCCGAATAGTTTCCCGTCCCCGTGGAATGGGGGTGGACGTACGCGCTGACCGAACGGGGACGGTGAGGCATGGACGAGTCGGAGCTCGAAAAGCAGCTCAAGGAGGTGGACGCCCAGATCGAGCGCCTGCGCGAGGAGACCAGGCAGATGCGCGAGGAGATCGGGCAGAGCTGGGACGCGCCGACGGACCCGGCGGAGAAGGCCGTCCTGCTCACCAACGTCGAGCAGCAGGAGGCGCTGATCGACGACCTGCAGGTCAGGCGCGAGCAGATCCTGCGGCGGATGGAGCGGGCCTGACCCCGCCGCACCCCGCGGCGGCACCGGGGGACGTTTACGCTGGTAGTGCCACGGCGGCGTGGCATACCGGAACGACGGGGGCGGCGTGGGTGTCATGACCGCTATACGAACGAGAGTCGCCGGGGAGGAACCGGCCGGTCTGCCCGCGGAGGTGACCAGCTTCGTGGGGCGCCGGCGCGAGCTGGCCGAGCTCAAACGCCTCCTGGGGACCTCGCACGTGATCACGGTGATCGGCGTGGGCGGGGTGGGCAAGACCCGCCTCGCGCTGCGGGCGGCCGAGGAGATGCGCCGGAGCTTCCCCGGCGGCGTACGGCTGGTCGAGCTGGCCGCGCTCGAAGATCCCGCCCTGCTCGTGCAGGCCGTCGCCGGGGCGCTGCGGGTCAACGAGCACTCGACCCGGCCGCTGCTCGACACGCTGATCGAGCACCTGCGCGACCGGCAGACCTTGATCGTGCTCGACAACTGCGAGCACGTCCGCGCGGAGTGCGCGGTGCTCGTGGACACGCTGGTCCGCGCGCTTCCCGATCTCCGGGTCCTGACGACGAGCAGGCAGCCGCTCGGCATCGCCGGCGAGCAGATCGTCGAGCTGGCGCCGCTGCCGATGCCCGCACCGGGCACGGGAGTGCCGCTCGCCGAGTCGGACGCGGTCCGGCTGTTCGCCGAGCGGGCCGCGTCGGTCGTCCCAGGCTTCGAGTTGACCGAGGAGAACGAGGAGGCGGTGGCCGAGATCTGCCGCCGGCTCGACGGCCTGCCCCTGGCGATCGAGCTGGCCGCCGTACGGCTGCGCGCCCTGTCGGTCAACCAGGTGCTGGAGCGGCTGGGCGACCGGTTCCGGCTGCTCACCAAGGGATCGCGGGCCGCGCTGCCCCGGCAGCGTACGCTGCGGGCGTTGTTCGAGTGGAGCTACGACCTGTGCACGGAGCGGGAGCGGCTGCTGTGGCAGCGGGTCTCGGTCTTCACAGGGGGCCTGGACCTGGAGGCGGCCGAGCACATGTGCGCGGGCGACGGCATCGACCGCGAGGACGTGCTCGAACTCATCGCGGGGCTGGTCGACAAGTCGGTCCTGCTCCGCCGGGAGTGCGACGGGGTGGTCCGCTACTGGCTGCTCGACACGGTGCGGCAGTTCGGCCGTGAGCTGCTGGCCGCGTCCGGGGACGAGGCGAAACTGCACCGGCGGCACCGCGACTACTACCGGAAGATCACCTCACGGGCCTGGGCGGAGCTGTTCAGCTCCGCCCAGAAGTCGTGGGTGGAACGCCTGAAGCGCGAGCACGCCAACCTCCGCAAGGCCCTGGACTGGTCGCTGCGCGAGCCGGGAGAGGCCGAGACCGGCCTGGCGATGACCGCGGAGCTGCTCTACCACTGGAGCGGCTATCACCTGTCGGAGGGAGCCGGCTGGTTCGACCGCGGCCTGTCCATATCGACCGAACCCGGCGAGGAGCGCGCCCACGCGCTGTGGGCGGGCGCCTGGATCGCCCTGCTCAGGGACGACCGCGCCACCGCGCTCGCGCGGCTGAAGGAGGCCACCCAGATCGCCGAGCGGCTCGGGCTGCGGGTGACGCTCGGCTACATCGCGTTCCTGTCGGGGATGGCGGCCGTGTGCGGGGACGACCTGGAAATGGGCATACGGCGGTACGAGGAGGCCGCGGCCTTCCATCGCGCCGTCGGCAACCCCATCGGGCTCGCGCTGGCGCTCAACCGGCTCGCCCTGGCCAACGCGTTCCTCGGCCGCCCGGCCGCCCGCGACCTCGCCGAGGAGTGCGTGGCCCTGTGCGACCTGTACGGCGAGGGCTGGCACCGGGCGTACGCGCTGCTGGCGCTGGCGATCGACGCCTGGAACCGGGGGGACATGCGCGCGGCCTGCGAGATCGACAACGAGAGCCTGCGCTACCTCACGACGGTGGGGGACCAGCTCGGCATGGGGATGAACCTTGAGGCCCACGCCTGGTGTGCCGCCGCCGAGGGGGACTATCAGCGGGCGGCCCGGCTGCTCGGCGTCGTACGGACCTTCTGGCAGGCCGTCGGCGCACGGATGGCGGATTTCCGTTATATGAGCAACTGTCACAACGAATGCGAGGAGCTTACGCGAAAGGCGCTGGGCGAGGCCGCCTTTGAAGCCGAGGTGGCCAGGGGCGCGGCGCTGACGCGGGAAGAGGCGCTGGCGTACGCCCTGTGCGACCGGCGCACGCCCGCCGCCCGAAGGCCGGCGTCGTACGAGGGCCGGATCGCGCCGCTGACCCGCCGGGAGACGGAGATCGCGCACCTTGTCGCCGAGGGACTGAGCAACAAGGACATCGCCGGCAGGCTGGTGATCTCCCAACGGACCGCGGAAGGCCACATCGAGCACATCCTGGACAAGCTCGGGTTCAAGTCACGCGCCCAGGTCGCCGCCTGGATCAAGGAGCGGCTGAGCGAGCGCTCCGGCGGCGTGGACGCCGCGCAGGGTGAGGTCAGCGCAGGGCGTACGCCGGAAGCTCGAACCACATGATCTTGCCGCTCCGGGTGCGCTCCGCGCCCCAGCAGCAGGCCAGCGAGTCGAGCATGCGCAGTCCGCGCCCGTGCTCGTCACCCGCGGACGGGCGGCTCAGCTCGGGCATCGCGCCGTCGCAGTCCTCCACCTCGCAGCGCAGCAGCCCCTCCACGGCCGACAGCCGTACGACGAGGTCGCCGCAGCAGGTGTGGCACAGCACGTTCGTGACCAGCTCGCTCACCAGGAGCTCGGTCACGTCGGACAGCTCCTCCATGTCCCACGCGGTCATGCGCTCGCGGACAAGCCGGCGGGCCCGCCCGGCGGAGGTGGCGTCGGCGGGCAGCCGCCAGGACGCCGTCTCGATGTCGGGAGCGTCCACGATCTGGATCGCGAGGTCGCCGATCCGGTGCCGCAGGGTCTTCCAACGGTGACGGACCACGGCGTGCCGGCGCGCCGGGGTGGAAGGCGCCTTGCCTGCCTGCCGCGACGGGGATTCGTCCCGGACGGGACAGTAGATAAGGCTCATGCCGCACACCCCAGGAGGTCGCGAGCCGGGATGCTCCGACCATCCGGCATGAGCTCGCCGCTGTCGTCGAAGAGCACCACGCCGTTGCACAGCAGTCCCCATCCCTGCTCTGGGTGGAAGGCGATCAGGCAGGCCGCGTCACGGTCGGGTGCGTCCGCCGACGGGCACTGCGGGTGGTGCTGGCACATGATCGGTCCCCCTGGCTCTCATGCACTCTTTTTGACGCTTCCAGCCTGCCTTGTCGTGTCTAGGGGAGAGGAGGGGGAAAACACCCGTATCGATACCTATCCGAGGGATACGTACGTAGTGGGTGCTAGCCGGGTCGGCGGCGGGTAAAGCGCCGCCAGGCCCTCACCCCGCCCGGGGAGATCCGCGCCCTCGGCTCGACCGGATCGGCTCCTCGAAAGCCCTCACACGGTGGTTGAAGTGGCCGCATGAGCCCCAGGATCGCCACCGCCGAGACCGTCTCCCGCGAGCAGCTGCTCGACTTCGTCCGTGGTCGTCACAAGGCGATCCTGATCACGAGGAAACGCGACGGCGAGCCGCAGGCGTCCCCGGTGACCTGCGGAGTCAACGCCGAGGGCCGCATCGTCGTGTCGACCTACCCCGAACGCGCCAAGACCCGCAACGCCCGCCGCGATCAGCGTGTGAGCGTGGTCGTGCTGTCGGACGACTTCGACGGACCGCGTGAGTCAGGCCGCTGCCGCCGCCCGGTAGCGCCCCGGGCTTATGCCGTAACAGCGGACGAACCAGCGGGTGAGGTGGCTCTGGTCGGTGAATCCCGCCTCCGCCGCCGCCTCGCTCAGCGTACGGCCCTGCGCGATCAGCCGCCGGGCCGTACGCAACCGGAGCAGGCGCTGATAGTCGCTGGGCGGCATGCCGTACACCGCACGGAACGCGCGGTAGACGGCGAACCTGCTGTGACCGGTGACGGCGGCGAGATCGTCGGCGGTGACCTCGGCGAGCGGGTCGTCCCGAAGGAGGCCGCGCACCCGCTCGGCGATGCGCCGGGCGTCCGCGGAGGTGGCCTCCCGCGCCCGCACCGGCCGGGTGGCGGCCCGCCGGACGATCGAGGAGACGACTGCGGTCAGCAACTCGTCCCTCCGCAGGGCGTCCGCGCCGCCGAGCAGGGCCTTGTGCAGCGCCCTGAGCCCGGCCGCGAGCGCCGGGTCGCGGACGACGGGCCGGGGAAACAGGGGCGCTCCCGTCTCCCGGCCGGCGACGTCACCCAGCACGCCGGTGACCAGCTCCGGCCCGATGTGGATGATCCGGTAGGTGAACCCGAGGGCGTCGGCGGCGTGCCCGTCGTGCGGGTCGTCCGGGTTGAACGCCATGACCATGCCCGTCACGCTCGTGTGCGCGGCCCCGCGGCAGGTGAACGCCTGGTTGCCCTCCTCGGTGACGCCGAAGGAGTACGTCTCGTGGCTGTGCCGATGGTAGACATGCCGGGCGAAGTGGGCGTGCATCGCCTCAAGCGACCGGTCGGGAGAGCGCCAGTAGCGAGACCAGTCCTGTGTCACGCCTCCCATTGTGCGTCCGAAGAGAGCGCGCACGAGCGTACAAGACCGCCCGGGCACGGGGGCGGCAGGCTGGGCGCATGCGTTTCGACACCAAGATCGGCATCGTGGTCCGGGAAGACCTGGCCGCGTGGCAGAAGCTCAACGTCACGGCGTTCTTGGCGAGCGCGGTCGCGGGGGGAGTCCCCGAGGTGATCGGGGAGCGGTACGAGGACGGCTCCGGCACCTCCTACCTGCCGATGTTCCGCCAGCCCGTGCTCGTCTACGCCGCGGACTCCGCCGGGCTGGCCCGCGTGCGCGCCCGCGCCGTCGAACGGGGGCTCGCCGTGGCCGTCTACATCGAGGAGATGTTCAAGACCGGCAACGACGTGGACAACCGGGCCGCCGTACGAGCCGTCACGGCCGAGGAGATGCCGCTCGTCGGGCTGGCCGTGTACGGCCCGAAGAACGCCGTGGACAAGACGCTCAAGGGGCTCCCGCTGCATCCGTGATTCCGTAGATCGCCCCAGCCGGGACGCCGTCACCCGTCGCCCAGGTCACCCTGGACGCCTCCGCGACCGGGGGTGATCCACGCCCGGCCGGCGATCCGTACCCGGGCCGGGTGCGCCGAGCACGCCTGCCTGTCCGTCCACCAGCGTTCGCCGCGAGGTGGGCAAGGACCGCTGGGCTTTCACCTACCACCGCCTCGGCGGAGCTCGGCAGCCATGAGCACGGGCAGGGGGCGGCTGTGAGAGCAGCGGGGAGGAGAGTGGCGCGCGACCTGACGGCCGGGGGTGGCATGCCCAGGCGGCAGGGAGTGGCGACGGCCCGCACCTCCACCCCCGTGCGGATCGTCACGGAGGCGTGAAATTCGGTTTCCGCGTGATCGGGGGTGCGGCTAGCCTCGGGTGCCGCCATGAGCGCCGAGGCCGTGACCCGGCGCAGACAAGAAAGCGGACAAGGAAGACGCATGCCCGACCCGCTGACCACGCCGGCCGCCGAGCTTCCCGTACGCCGGCTCGGCCCCGGCGACCTGGATCGATGCCTCGCCCTGGGCGCGGACAGGAACTGGGGCCCGGAGGACCGCAAGTGGCTGTTCCTCCTGGAGAACAGCGAGGGATGGGCTGAGCGGGGCCGCCGGCGGACCGCCGCGCGGGCTCAACCGGCGTCCCCGTGGCCACGCTCGGCGGCCGCGCCCTCCACCCACGACCGGTAGGCGTCGAGCACGAGGCCGTGGAAGTGATGCACGCCGTGCTCGGACAGCCCCGGGCCCGACGGGTCGTAGACGATGCGGCCCTGGTCGAAGGCCGGGGTGTTCATGCCGCGCTGGACGCTCTCCACGATGGTGATGTCCTGCTGCTGCAGCACCTCGTCGATGTATCGCACCGCCTCCACCTCGGCGTCGGTCAGCTCGGCCGTCTCGAAGTAGAAGTCCCAGGTCTCCAGGGTGCGGTCGGGCCCGGCCGGGATGATCTGCAAGACCATGAAGTTGCCGCGCCCGGGGTAGCGCAGCAGGCAGGTGTTGGGCCACAGCCACCACACCGCGTGCTGGGTGACCGACGCGCCGGTGACGTCGTACGCGGCGTTCTCGTGCTTTCCCGCCTCGGCGAAATGGCTCGACCAGATGCCGTGGGTCTTCACCTCGTAGGTGTCCATGTCGACGAGGTCGACGAACTCCTTGTGCGCGATGTGGCAGTGGTAGCACTCCAGGAAGTTGTCGACGACGTTCTTCCAGTTGGAGGCGATGTCGTAGGTCAGCCGCTTCGCGAAGGTCAGCTCGGCCACGTCGGGGGCCCACTTGGCGATCTCGGCCGCCAGATCTCCCGCCTGCTCGGCCAGGGGAGCCGCGCCCGGGTCCAGGTTGACGTAGACGAAGCCGCCGAACTCCTCGACCCGCACCTGGTCGAGGCAGATCTCGCTTTTGTCGAACCCCGGCATCCTGTCGGCGCGCCGGGCCGCCTTCAGCCGCCCGTCGAGGTCGTAGGTCCACGCGTGGTAGGGGCAGACGATGTTGCGGGTGGTGCCCGAGCCGATGAGCAGCTCGTGGGCGCGGTGCTTGCAGACGTTGTAGAACGCGCGCAGCGCCCCGTCACGATCGCGCACGACCGCGATCGGCATCCCGGCCACGATGGCCGACACGTAGCCGCCGGGCGACCTGAGCTTCTCCACGTGGCAGATCAGCTGCCAGGTCCTCGCGAAGATCGCGCGGTTGTCGACATCGAGCCACCGAGGGTCGGTGTACGCCTCCGCCCGCAGGGACATCGATCGTGCGGGGTCTTCGTGGTAACCGGCGCCGACGCGGCGTACGTCGGCCATCGTGACAGGTGCCATGGCGGGAGCATACGAGCGACTGAACGACCGTTCAATATATTCCTGTACGACCGTTCAGGATGTGCCCTCTCCGCGACCGGTCACTCGGCGAGGGCGATCTCCTCACAGCGGGCCACGCTCCTGCTGATGGACTCGCCGTCGAGGCCCAGCAGGGCCGTGAGCCACAGGCCGTTCTGGATGACGTCGATGTCGGCGGCCCGCCTGCCGCACTCGTCGGGCGACAGCTCGGGGCGGGCCGCGTGGATGAGGGCGGCCAGCCCGTCGCGATAACGCTTCTGGGCCGCCGTGTTGATCCGCTCGAAGTCCTCGTGGGCCTGCGCGAGCGCCCAGAGCTGGAGCCGCAGGGACAGATACTCCGTCGTCAGGAACTCCGGGTCGGCCACCCGCTTCAGCGCGGCACGCAGCCGCTCCACCGGCTCCAGGGCCGGGTCCGGCTCGACCAGCGCGATGTCCTGCTCCTCGATGCGGTGCAGGGCCGCGCGGATCAGACTCGTCTTGTCCTCATAGTGGTAGTTGACCAGCCCCAGCGAGACTCCGGCCTCACGCGCGACGGCGCGCATGCTGACCCCGGATATGCCGTGGAGAGACAGGAGCCGGAGCACCGCCTCGAGGATCCGCGCCTGCCGGTCGACCTTCTCATCGGCGTCCATCGCACGCACCGGCCTCGGACTCACCCGAACAACCTTAGTAGCGGCAGGCCCCCGCCCACCGCGATCGGCCGGGAGGCGGTCAACGGACGCGTACGAAGGCGTCGGGGAAGTGTGAGGGGGCGAGGACGGCGGCCCGGGCGAGGAGGTCCGTACGCGTCCGTACGGCGAGTCCGGGGTCCTCGTCGTACACATAGGGGATCGCGGGATCGGCGAGCTGGACGGGGTGGAGCACGGCGTCGCCACTGATGATCACATCGCCCACCTCGACGCACTGGTGCCCGGGAGTGTGGCCGGGCGCGTGCAGCACCCGCACCCCCGGCACGAGCCGGGCGTCGCCGTCGACGACGTCGAGCCGGTCCCGCAGCGGGTCGAGGATCAGCTCGCGAACCGCGCCGGAGGCCCACTCGGTCTCCGCCCGCTGGAGCACGTAACGGGCGCGGGGAAAGGCCGGAGCGCCGTCGGCGACCGCGCCACCCGCGTGATCGCTGTGCAGATGGGTCAGCACGACGACGTCCACGTCGGCCGGGGCCACCCCGGCGGCCGCCAGCTCCCCGGCGAGCCGTCCGGGCAGGGGCGCCCAGGTCGCCGGCGAGTCCGCGCCGCCGATCCCGGTGTCCACCAGGACCGTACGGCCCGCCGCTCGCAGCAGGAAGCAGTGGAAGTGCAGCACCCACTCCTCGCCGGGCGCGAAGGCGCCACCGGCGAACATCTCGGGCAGCGGCTTGCGCACCGGGTCCTTCATCGGGCCCACCGCATCGCAGAGCGGGATGATCTCGACACCGGACACGATTCTCGGCTCATGCGACATCGCACCACCATAAGACCTCACGCGGCACCGTGACCGGGCCGCCGACTCACGCCACCGTTCGCACTCCCGCGCGGGTGGATGATGGACGGGTGCTCGCCGACGTCATCGATCACCTCGTCTGCCCGGTCTGCGGGACGGCAATCCATCTGACCGGCGGAGCGGTCAGGTGCGCCCGCGGGCACTCCTTCGACGTGGCGCGGCAGGGATACGTCAACATGCTCACCCGCCCGGCCGGCACGGCGGACACCCCCGCCATGGTGGCCGCGCGGGCGCGTTTCCTCGAGGCCGGTCACTACGACCCGCTGGCCCGCCGCCTCGCCGCCGTGTGCGCGGGCGCCGCCGTGATCGCCGACGCCGGCGCGGGCACCGGCCACTACCTGGCCGCGGCGCTCGGCGACGACGCGGTGGGCATCGCGCTCGACGTGTCCAAGCACGCGCTGAAACGGGCCGCCCGCGCGCACCCGCGCATCGGCGCGGTCGTCGCCGACGTGTGGCGGCCTTTGCCGATCCGGGACGGCGTGGTGGACGTGCTGCTCAACGTCTTCGCGCCGCGCAACGCGGAGGAGTTCGCCCGTGTGCTGCGGCCCGGCGGCGCTCTGATCGTCGTCACTCCCGGCCCGGGTCACCTGCGCCCGCTCGTCGAGCGGCTCGGGCTGCTGACCGTGGACGAGGACAAGGACCGCCGCCTCGAAGAGACCCTGGGCGGCGCTTTCGCCCGTACGGACGAGGAGACCGAGGAGATCACGCTCTCGCTCGGCCACGACGAGGTCGAGGCGGTGGTCGGCATGGGTCCGAGCGCCTGGCACACGGACCCGGAGGAGCTGGCCGCCAGGATCGGCGAACTGCCCGACCCGGTGCCGGTGACCGCGGCCTTCCGCATCACCCGCTGGACCACCGCGTCCTGACCACGCGACACCGGTCACAAGCGTGGGATCGCCACGCCCCTCGTACGGATCGCGGCGGCGTCGCCGAACTTGTGGCCCGACATCACCTGTTTGTCAGGCAATGTCGCGTCTGGCGGGACATACTGAACCCGACCCCGTAGGAGCGCAGGGGAGGGCCGGCATGAAGGCCGAGGAACGCTGGCAGGCCAGGTTCCGGGCACCCCGGGTGACCCTGCCCACGTGGGCGCGCCAGGCGCCGCAGCGGGCCGTCTATCGTGGCAACGCCTCCGGCACCTGGGAAATCTACGCCTGGGACCGGTCGAGCGGGCGGACCCGCCAGGTCACCGACCGCCCCCACGGCACCCGCTATGGCGCGATCGATCCCACGGGCCGCTGGATCTGGTGGTTCGGGGACACGGACGGCGACAGGCAGGGCGTGTGGTCGCGCCAGCCGTTCCACGGCGGCCCCGACGAGCCTTTGGACATGCCTCCCGGACACCCGGGCGGGCTCGCGCTCGCCGCCGACGGCACCGCGGCCGTCGGCCGGTCGTCCAGGGACGGCTTCGAGATCCTGCTGGCCCGGCCCGGGGACGAGCCGGTCACGCTGTATCGCCACCACGAGTACGCCGTGGTCGCGGACATGTCCCTCGACGGCTCGCTCATCGCCGTCACGCACAGCGAGCACGGCGACGCGCTGCACCCGGCCGTACGGGTCATCAGGGCGAACGGCCGGGTGGTCGCCGAGCTGAACGACGGACCGGGCAGGGGCGTGACCTGCGGCAGGTTCGCGCCCGTCCTCGGCGACCGGCGTCTGCTCGTCCTGCACGAGCGCCGGGGCCGCCGCGAGCCGCTCGTGTGGGACCCGGTGACCGGCGAGCAGCGGGAGATCTGGCTGCGGGTGCGCGGCGAGATCTCGGCGGACTGGTACGACGACGGCCGGGCGTTGCTCATCCTCCACCACCGGCGGGGACGCACCGAACTGCTGCGCTACGACCTCACCGGGGGCGGCCTCACCCCGATAGCCAGCCCGCACGGGGTCATCGAGGCGGCGGCGGCGCGGCCCGACGGCACGGTCGAGTACGCCTGGTCGAGCGCCGCCCACCCGCCGGTGATCAGGTCGAGCAACGGCAACGTCGTGTTGAGCCCGGGCCGCACCCCGCCGCCGTCGGTGCCGCTGGAGGACATCGACGTGGAGGGCCCCGGCGGGCGCATCCACGCCCTGGTCTCCCGGCCGGAGCGGGGAGCCGCGCCATACCCGACGGTGTTTCTCCTGCGCGACCGGCTCGCGGACCTCTTCGGCGGCCCGGGCGGCCAGGACGACGACTCGTTCCAGCCGGAGGTCGCGGCGTGGGTCGACGGCGGCTTCGCGGTGATCAGGGTGAACCACCGCGGCTCGGCCGGGTACGGCTCGGCCTGGCGCGACGCGCCGCGCGGCGACGTCGGCCACGTCGAGCTGGCCGACGTGGCGGCGGTGCGTGACTGGGCGGTGGAGCGGGGCCTCGCCGACCCCGACCGCCTCGTGCTGGCGGGCACCGGGTGGGGCGGCTGCCTGACCCTGCTGGCGCTCGGCACCCAGCCGAAATCGTGGGCGGCGGGGATCGCCGCCGCCCCCATCGCCGACCACGCGGCGGCGTACGAGGAGGAGGCCGAGTGCCTGCGCGCGGCGCACCGGGCGCTGCTGGGCGGCTCACCCGCCGAGGTGCCCGACCGGTACGCCGCGGCCTCCCCGATCACGTACGCCGACATGGTGGAGGCGCCGCTGCTGATCATCGCGGGGGACGACGATCTCCGCCGCCCGGCGCGGCGCCTGGACGACTACGTGCGCGCCCTGGCGGAACGCGGCGCGACCGTGTCGGTCTACCGGCACGACGCCGAGCCGGGCACGCCGATGGTGGAGAGACGGGTGCGCCGGATGGCCGCGTCCATCGACTTCGCGGTCCGATCACTGCGGGCCCGCGGCTGACCCCGGAAGACCCGGGGCCGGCTCACATCGTTTGATATCCGACCGAAATCGGGTAGGAGTCGCCGCTGCATTTGGCGGTTGATTTGACGGAATTGGAGACCCACGGGCCGTAAAGCGTGGCGTAACTACCGTCGTTGTATTGACAGAAGAGCACGACCCGCGTCTTCGTCACGCCGGAACCGCCGCACATCGCCCAGCCGGTGCCGCCGTAGACGCCGATCTGCGCGCTGGTGCTGCAGCTCGGCGCCGCCTGGGCGGGAGCGGCCGGCGACAGCAGAGTCGCCACCGCGGCGAGCGCGGCCGCCGCGGTCGCCGAACCGGCGAGCTTCTTGACACGGCCCATTACTTTCCCTCCTTCGGCGTCGATGATTTACCCCGATGGTAGACGCCGAATTCATGGAGATCCATAGGGAATGTAACGCGTTTGTAGTGAGCGATTAACGGAACGGCCACGGGGTCGCGAATTGAAGTCCGGAATATTGAGGGCCGAGATCAGGGGGCGCGCAGGACGAGGATGGCGAGGTCGTCGGCGCTCGGCTCGGGGGCGAAATCCTGCACGGCGCGGCGGATGCGCTCGGCGACCGCACGGGCGGACAGGTCGACGCACTCGGCCAGGAGTTTGGCCAGGCCGCCGTCGTCGTCGAGCAGCCGGTCGCCCGACCGGCGCTCGGTGACCCCGTCGGTCACGCCCAGCAGCACGTCGCCCGGGGTGAGCCGCAGGTTGTCCTCCTGGAACTTCGCCTCGGGAAACACCCCGAGCAGCGACTGCGGCGAGGCCACGACCTCGACGACGCCGTCCGGCCGCAGCCGCAGGGCCTCCGGGTGCCCGGCCGAGACGAGGCGGATGTCGAGCCCCTCGGGCACGACCGTGATCTGCCCGTGCAGCAGCGTCAGGAAGCGGGCGCGCTCCCCCTCCTCCAGAATCGCCTGGTTGAGCCGGCTCACGACGGCGGCCACGCCGTACCCCTCGCGGGCCAGCAGCCGGAGCGTGTGGCGGGCCAGGCCGGTCACCGCGGCGGCCTCCGGCCCGGTGCCGCAGACGTCGCCGATCGCGAAGCGCCAGATCCCGTCCCCGATCGGGAACAGGTCGTAGAAGTCGCCGCCGACCTCGTTGTTCTCCCCGGCCGGCTCGTAGATCACGTGGAAGTCGAACCCGGGGGTCACCGGCTCGTCGGGCGGCAGGAGGCTGCGCTGGAGCGCCCGGTTGGCCGCCGCCTGCTGCGCGTACAGGCGCGCGTTGTCGAGCGCGAGCGCCGCCCGTCTGCTGAGGTCCTCGGCGATCTGCATGGCCTCGTCGGGGAAGCGGTCGCGCCGGCCCAGGCACATCACGCCGAGCCGCCGCCCCCGCGCGGTCAGCGGGTAAGCCAGCGCCTGCCACTCTCTCATCGGCAGGACGGCGGGGTCGTCGTCGCCCGGCAGCGCGATCTCCTCCAGCTCGTGGCGCATGGCGTCGATCTGGGTCTCGTCCGCGTGCCACAGGTAGGCGGGCCGCAGCTCTCCCGACCCGTCCCGGGCGGTGTAGACGGCGCACCAGCTCGCCAGGCGCGGCACCACGATCTGCGCGATGATCGCCGGGACCATCTCCGGGTTGAGCGTGCCCGCGAGCAGGTCGCTCGCGTCCGCGAGGAAACCCAGCCAGCCCGGGCCGTGCGCGGCCTCGACCAGCCACTCGTCGCTCTGCACCGGCTCGCCGCCCGGCAGTTCCAGGCGCGCCCAGCGGGTGCGCAGCGACGAGGTGAACGTGACACCCCAGGTGATGGCGTCGGCCGACGGCCCGAAGTCCCGGCCGTCGGTCTTCTCCCGCACCTCGACCTGGATCGACTCGCCGTAGTGGAGCCACACGACCTCGAAGGGCGCGTCGGCCGTGTCCGCGACCAGCTCGCCCACCAGACGCTCGGCCTCGGGACACACCGGCAGGGCGGCCCACGCGGTCATCACCTCGCGCGTGAACCGCTTCGCGTCGGGTACGGCCGCCTCTCCCGGCGGGAAGGACGCCGCCAGGACGGCTCGAGGCGTAGCTGTCACCACTATTTGTGCTTACCACACTTTCGGCTGACTCCGGGTCAAACGAGGGGGCCCCGTACCTCGGTGAACGTGACAGACTGGCAGAGAGTCCGCGGCTGGACAGGCCGTACACCCGATGCCTTGATCGCGTCAGCCCCGGTCGGGGTAAAGGAGGCTAGATGTCGCCCGCCAACGCCGAGCTGGCCGGGACCGAACGGGTCTACCGCGAGTCCGATCTCGTCCCCTTCCTCGAAACACTCATCACCTGGCGAGACGGCGACTTCCGCCGTCGCGTCCCCCACGCCCCGCCGGGAATCCTCAGCGAGATCCGGCTGCTCCTCAACGAGGTGGCCGACCGGCGCGAACACCTGGCCAACGAACTGACCCGGGTGCGGCGCGAGATCGTCAAGGAGGGCCGCTTCGCCGAGCGGCTGAGCCCCGGGCCGGGCGTCGGCGCGTGGGCGGAGAGCGTGGGCTCGGTCAACGAGCTCCTCGACGCGATCGTGACGCCGGTCAGCGGGGCCGCCGACGTCATCGATGCGGTGGCCAAGGGCGACCTGTCCCGCCGGATCGATCTCGACCGCGCGGCCCGCGGCGAGGTGCGGCGGCTGGGCAAGGCCATCAACGGCATGGTCGACCAGCTCTCCCTGTTCACCTCGGAGGTGACACGGGTGACCCGCGACCTCGGCACCGAGGGCAAGCTGGGCGGCCGGGCCAACCTGCGCGGCATGTCGGGAAGCTGGCGCGATCTCACCGAGGCCGTCAACACGATGTCCGACCGGGTCTCCGCGCAGGTCCGCGACATCGCCGAGGTGACCACGGGGGTCGCGCGAGGCGACCTGAGCCGCAAGGTCACCGTCGACGCCGTCGGCGAGATGCTGGAGCTGAAGAACACCGTCAACACGATGGTCGACCAGCTCTCGGCGTTCGCCGAGGAGGTGACCCGGGTGGCCCGCGAGGTCGGCACCGAGGGCAAGCTCGGCGGCCAGGCGCAGGTGCGCGGCGTGTCGGGGGTCTGGAAAGACCTCACCGACAACGTCAACTTCATGGCCAACAACCTGACCTCACAGGTGCGGCAGATCGCCGTCGTCTCCACCGCCGTCGCCAAGGGCGACCTGTCCAAGAAGATCACCGTGGACGCCCAGGGCGAGATCCTGGAGCTGAAGGAGACCCTCAACACGATGGTCGATCAGCTCTCGGCGTTCGCCGACGAGGTCACCCGGGTGGCCCGCGAGGTCGGCACCGAAGGCAAACTCGGCGGACGCGCCGAAGTCAAAGGCGTGTCGGGCGTCTGGAAAGACCTCACCGACAACGTCAACTCCATGGCCAACAACCTCACCTACCAAGTCCGCAACATCGCCCAAGTC
>NZ_BMPY01000011.1 GCF_014647835.1 Microbispora rosea subsp. aerata | reverse complement strand
CCATTGGGCGTCGGTCAGGTCGGAGGGGTAGCGGCGTTCGCGGGGCACCCCGTCATGATCGCGATTCGACGGTGGTCACGGCGGCGAGATGCGCAGACCGTTATCGACCCTTCTCAAACACGCTCTGAGCGGCCTGTCTGCCGATTACGGCGAATCACCTCGCGAAGCGACGGCCGCAGTCGTGCAGGCCATGCTCGACGCGATCCCGATCCTGGGCGCCTGGCTCGTGCCCGTTCGAGATCCGGCCGGAGCGATCCCCGACTTCGAGGTGCTCGCGGCCAGTTCCGAGGCCAGGGACCTCCGCGGCAGGACCGGCAAGGATTTCGTCGGCCTGCGCCTGCTCGAGGCGTACCCGGGCGTCGCCGGCTCCCCGCTGTGGGACGCCTATCTCCGGGTCATCCAGACGGGGACGCCCGAAGAGATCGATCCCTACGTGCACTGGGAAGAGGGGGTCGGCGTGCACCTGCCGGCCACCTACCGCGTCCGGATCGCCCCGCTGCACGGCGGCCTGCTCGCCTCCTGGGCGCCTCGCGACAAGGAGGGGCGGGTGTCGGCCCGGCTGTCGCAGACCGAGCGCCTGGGCCACCTCGGCTGGGGACACTGGAGCCTGGTCACCGGTGACGTCGAGTGGTCCGACCGGCTCTACGCCATCCACCGCCGCGACCCGGCCGAGGGGCCGTTCCCGCTCGAGCACTACCGCCAGATCGCCCACCCCGACGACGTCCCAATCGTCGAGCGCGCGCTCACGACGCTCGCCCGCGGCGGCGGGCCGTACGACTTCGAGATCCGCATCCGCGCCGGCGGCGAATACCGGCACATCCGGGCCATGGCCGAGGCCGGCAGGGACGTGACCGGGCGGCCCATCGAGATCCACGCCGTCGTGCAGGACGTGACCGACTGGCGCAGGACCGCCGACGAGCTGGCCGAGGTCACCCAGCGGCTGGAGGAGGAGTCGCAGCTCACCGCGCGGCTGCAGAGCATCATCCTGCCGATGCAGGACGCGGTGCCCGGGCTGCAGATCGGCGTGCGCTACTTCCCGGCCGAGACGGCGCCGCTGGGCGGCGACTGGTACCAGGCCATCCACCTCGACCACGAAGAGGCGTTGCTGGCCGTCGGGGACGTCGCCGGGCACGGCCTCGCCGCCGCCTCCGCGATGGCCAAGCTGCGGCACGCGATCACCGGTCTGGCCTTCGCCGACCACGATCCGGCGCAGATCCTCGCGGCGCTCAACCGGCTGCTGCGGCGGATGCGGCCCGACGTGATGGCGACGTCGGTGGTGGCCCACTACCGGACCTCGGACCGCACGCTGAGATGGACCCACGCCGGCCACCCGCCGATGCTGCTCATGCGGGGGAACGAGGTCCACCGGCTGCTGCACCCCGGCATACTGCTCGGCGTCTTCGAGGACGTGACCTACAGCTGCGCCGAGATCCGGCTGGAGCCGGACGACCTGCTCCTCATGTTCACCGACGGCCTGATCGAACGGCCCGGCCGAGACCTGTTCGAGGGCCTGGACGCCCTCAGCGCGGCGATCGCCGGCACCGTGCCGAAGGTGCCGCCGCAGGACCGGGTGGCGGCGGTCATGGAGGCCCTCTCCCCGAGCAACACCAGCGACGACACCTGCATCCTGGTCGCGCGCATCCTGCCGGACTGTCGGGAGGTGCCCGATGCCTGATCCCCATGAAGTCTCGACGGCCCAGCTCGCGTTCGCCGCCGAGAGCAGCGCGGGCGTCGGAGTGCTGACGGTGCGGGGGACGCTCGACTTCACCACGTACGCGACGGCCACGGCGTTCTTCGACAAGGCGTTCGCGCGGTTCGGGCCGAATCTCGTGGTCGACCTGATCGGGCTGGACTTCCTCGACTCCAGGGCGACCGGGCTGCTGGTCAACTGCTGGAAGCGCGCGGTCGGCGAGGGAGGCCGGATGGCCCTCGTCGCGGTCGAGCGGGGCGCGGCCCGCATGTTGTGGATCACCGGGCTGGTCACCCACGTGCCGGTGTTCCCCACCGTCGCGGACGCCCTCGCCGCGGCACTGTCCCACGACGAGGAGTAACCGGCGAACGCCCGGAGCAGTCCCGGAAACGCCGGAGCAGCCCGGAGGAGCCCAGAGCACGGAGCCGTCCCAGAGCGCGGAGCGGCCCGGAGCATGCGGAGCCGTCCGAGAGCGCGGAGCGGATCGCGGCACTCGGGGCAGGTCGCGGCACCCGCCATCCCGAGACCAACTCCTCCTCACGTGCCGTCACGGGCGGGATAGAGCCCACGAGCCGGGGTAGCACCCGAGGAAGTCGGCGCGTGGAGGGGGCGCAGTCATGAGACGTCTCGTTGCCGGAGCGGTGGCGCTTGCGGCCGCCGGCCTGGGGGTGGCGCGTTGGGTGACCGCGCGCGGCCGGGTGCCCGCCCCCGCGAGGGATCCCCTGGAGTCCAGCCGCTGGCTGGGCATCACGATCAACCGGCCGCCCGAGGAGGTCGCCCCGGCCGGACACCTGCCCGAGCCGCTGGCCCGGGTGGACGCCGAGGTGCGGATGAACAAGGCGCCGGGCGACCGGGGCACGGAGATCTACGCCCGGCCGAGGGAGCACCGGGCGGGCGCCGAGGTGGTCGTCGCACGGCTGCGGGGTGAGGACGCCCGTACGGCGGTCCGTACGGCGCTGCGGGAGACGAAGTCGCTGCTGGAGACCGGCGACGTGCTGCGTCCGGACGAGGAGATCGGCACGACCAGGCCGACCCTGCCGGGCAAGGTGCTCGACATGGCGCTGGGACGCGCGTCCGAAGGAGGCCGGCTGTGAAGGCGCTGTGCTGGCAGGGCGTGAACGAGCTGTCGGTCGAGCAGGTGCCCGACCCCGCGATTCTCAACGCCCAGGACGCGATCGTGAAGGTGACGGCGAGCACCACCTGCGGATCCGACCTCCACCTGCTCGGCGGATACATCCCGGCCATGCGGGCCGGGGACGTCATCGGGCACGAGTTCATCGGCGAGATCGTCGAGGTCGGCCCCGAGGTGAACCGGCACAAGCCGGGTGAACGGGTCGTCGTCTGCTCCATCATCGGGTGTGGCCGCTGCTGGGCCTGCCGGCACGATCAGTGGTCGCTGTGCGAGAACAGCAACCCCTCCCCGGGCATCACCGACCTCATGTGGGGCGGCACCACCGCGGGGATCTACGGCTACTCCCACGCGATGGGCGGCTTCCGGGGCAGCCACGCCGAGTACATCCGCGTGCCCTTCGTGGACTACAACGCGTTCACCGTCCCCGAGGGCGTCTCCGACCTCGACGCCCTGTTCGCCTCCGACGCGGCCCCGACCGGCTGGATGGGCGCCGAGCTCGGCGGCGTGAAGCCGGGAGACGTGGTCGCGGTGTGGGGGTGCGGCGGCGTCGGCCAGATGGCCGCCCGGGCCGCCATGCTCCTCGGCGCCGAGCGGGTCATCGCGATCGACCGCTACCCGGAACGGCTGGCGATGACCGCCCGCCACGTGGGCTGTGAGGTGATCGACTACACGAGCACCGACGTCACCGCCGAGCTGCGCGAGCGCACCGGCGGGCGGGGCCCCGACGTGTGCATCGAGGCGGTCGGCATGGAGGCCGACAGCACCGGCGTCCAGCGAGTGTACGACGGGATCAAGCAGCGGCTCCGCCTGGAGCAGGACCGGCCGATCGCGGTGCGGGAGGCGATCCACGCCTGCCGCAAGGGCGGTTCGATCTTCATGCTCGGGGTCTTCTCCGGCTTCGTCGACAAGTTCCCGCTTGGCGCGCTGATGAACAAGGGCCTCACGCTGCGGGGCGCGCAGCAGCACGGCCAGCGGTACATCCCGAAGCTCCTCGGCCTGATCGCGAAGGGCGACCTGAAGACGTCCTACCTCGCGACGCACACCATGTCGCTGGACGACGGGCCGAAGGGCTACGACATGTTCAAGCACAAGAAGGACGGCTGCGTCCGCGCCGTCTTCCGCCCCTGGGCGTGACGCGGATGTTCCGCCCGCCGCCCCGGTTCGGGACGGCGGGCGGGCGTTCTCAGCGTACGGCTGGGGCGGCCAGCCGTTCCGCCTCATAGTGCAGTGCCTCGATAAGGACGAGCTCCAGGCGGAGTTCGTCGTCCACGAGGCTTTCGAGGACGTCCATCCGGGCCTCCTTGTTTCCAAAGACGTCCCGCGGCGCGCGGCGGTTCACCACGACGTGGCACGAATCCGGATGGAACGCGGCAATCTATCCAGCCCGGCCACGCCGGGGATCGGCTACCCGAAACGGACGCGACATCACTCACATCCGTCACACAGGCCCGGAAAAACAAAAATCCACCCCGAAGCGGAGCGGAGATCACGACATACGGCATGCGGTGCCGTATAGTGAGAGATTCCCAGTCGTCTGAAATTCAGACACTCTCACTAGGAGTCTATCACAAGAATGGGTGACCGTCAAACCGACTCCGCTCGCGCCGAGGCCCTGCGGATCGAACAGTCCTACGTCTCCATGCTGTACGACCGCCTCGACATCGCCCGCGAGCGAGCCCAGCGCGGCATGCGGGAGGTCCTGGCCCGCGGCGGCACGGGAACCCGGCAGGCCCTCGTGGAGCGGGATGTGTCGGCGGCCGAGCACGCCCGCCGCCTCGCGCAACTGTCGGCGGTCGAACGCGGCCTGTGCTTCGGCCGGATCGACCACGCCGACGGCGAGCGCCTCTACATCGGCCGCATCGGGCTGCGCGACGACGACCACACGTCCGTGCTGGTCGACTGGAGGGCCCCCGCCGCCCGCCCCTTCTACGTCGCCACCCCCGGCGACCCGGGCCCGCTCGTACGCCGCCGTCACCTGCACACCAAGCACCGCGAGGTCGTGGGCATCGACGACGAGGTCTTCGACCTCGACCGGATGGCCGACGCGGACCGCCGTACGCTCGTCGGCGAGGCCGCGCTGCTCGCGGCCCTGCGCCGCGGGCGCACCGGGCGCATGGGCGAGGTCGTCGCCACCATCCAACGCGAGCAGGACCGGGTGATCCGCTCCGGCCTGGCCGGGGCGCTCGTCGTGCAGGGTGGTCCGGGCACGGGCAAGACCGTCGCCGCCCTGCACCGGGCGGCATACCTGCTCTACACGCACCGCGACACGCTGGAACGGCGCGGCGTGCTCGTCGTCGGGCCCAACGCGACGTTCTCCCGCTACATCAGCGAGGTGCTGCCCGCGCTGGGCGAGACGCAGGTGGTGCTGACGAGCCTGGGCGGGCTCCACCCCGGGGTGCGCGCCACCGCCGAGGACGAGCCGGCCGTCGCCGTCGTCAAGGGCGACCTGCGCATGGTGCAGGTGATCGAGGCGGCGGTCCGCGACCGCGAGCGGGTGCCGGACGGCGATCTCGAGGTGAAGGTCCCCGTCCGTACGTCGGTGCGCGGCGGCGTGGAGGTAGTGGTCGAGGAGACGACCCTGCGGGTGGACCACGCCACCTGCGTGCGGGCCAGGGACCGCGCCCGCGGCCTGCGGCGGCGGCACAACATCGCCCGGTGGGCGTTCGTGGACGAGATGCTGTGGGCGCTCGCCCGCGACGAGGCGGCCGCGCTCGACCGGCCGATCGAGGACGGCGACCTGCGCTATGCCGCCAAGGCCCTGTGGGAGCACCGATCGGTGCGCGACGCGCTCGACGCCCTGTGGCCGGAGATCACACCGGAGCGGCTCGTCGGCGAGCTCCTGTCGGACGAGCGGCGGCTGCGCACGGCGGCCGGGCCGCACCTGACCGAGGAGGAGCGCGCGCTCCTGCTGCGGCCCCGCGAGGCGCCGTGGACGGTCGGCGACGTCCCCCTGCTGGACGAGGCGGCGGAGCTGCTCGGCGAGTACGACTACGGCGCGGGGGCCAGGCGGCGCCGCGCGGAGGAGCAACGGCGCGAGGAGGAGCTGTACGCCCGCGAGGTCCTGACGATCACCGACGTCGACCCGGTGCTCGACGCGGCGGCGCTGGCCGGACGCAACCGCGACGACGGGCCATACCTGACGACCGCCGACCGGGCCGCCCGCGACCGCACCTGGGCGTACGGGCACGTGATCGTGGACGAGGCGCAGGAGCTGTCGGCGATGGCGTGGCGGACCGTGATGCGGCGGGTGCCGGCCCGCTCCCTCACGGTGGTCGGCGACATCGCCCAGACCGGCTCGGCCGCGGGCGCGCGGTCGTGGGGCGAGATGCTCGACCCGTACGTGAAGGGCCGCTGGCGGGAGGAACGCCTGCTGGTCAACTACCGGACGCCGGCGGAGATCATGGAGGTCGCCGCCGACGTGCTGCGGGCCGTGGCACCGGGGGAGGAACCACCCGAGTCGGTCCGGTTCGGCGGCGCCCGCCCCCGCGCCCTGCCCGCCGCCACGACCGACCTGCGGCTTTTGGTGGAGTCGGAGCTGCGCGAGATCGGCGAGGGGAGGGTCGGCGTCGTCACCCCGGACGCCCGGCACGCGGAGGTCGCCGCGCTGTTCCCCGAGGCCGTCGATCCGCTGGACAGCCCGGTGGCCGTCCTGACCGTGCGGGGCTCGAAGGGCCTGGAGTTCGACGCGGTCGTGGTGGTGGACCCCGAGGGCATCTTGGCCCAGTCGCCCAAGGGCGGCCAGGACCTGTACGTCGCCATCACCCGGGCGACCCGGCGGCTCACCGTCGTCTACCAACACCGCCTTCCCGCCGTCCTGCGCCGCCTCGAAGACCCCGCGTGCACCCCGTCCAAACAGACATAACGCCACGACGAGCGAAGGAGCAACACCAAGCGAGCCAGAGAGGCGCACCGCCGGTCTCAACTGAGGAACGCGAGGGGCGCGGCCGTGGTCTGGACTGAGGAGCGCGCGGGAGCGCAGCGACCAAGCGCGACGAGGGAAGACGCGGCCTAGAGGGCGCCCCGAGCAGCCGAGCGGAGCGAGGCGAAACAAGTGCAGCGACCAAGCGCGACGAGGGCGTGCTCATGGGCCCGCCTCCGGCGCGACCAGGCGGAGAAGACCGCCCCGATGAGCGAAGCGGGAAGCACGGACACGATACGGCCGGCGTGGGGGGCGCCGGCCGTATGCGGTGGCTGAGGTGGTGTGGAATGAGTTAGGGCATTTTCCCCGAGATTTCGTCGGCCGCTTTGTCGGCCTTCTCGCCGGCTTCCTCGGCTTTGTCGCCGACCCACTTGCTGGCGTCGGAGCCGGTGTGCCGCATGCTTTCCCGCATGGTCTCGGCCCAGCGCTGGGCGTTGTTCCGATACATGGCCACGCCCACCGCGCCGATGGCGATGCCGCTCAGCAACGCGACGACCGGCCAGCGCCGGCGGGTCTTCTTGGCGCTTGTCACGTCGATCCGGCGGGCCAACTCGGTCAGGAACGCGCTCACGATCGGAGCGATCTGCTCTTCGACCGACTGCGCGGCCTGGTCGAGCTTCGGCGCGGCCCAGACCCTGGCGTCCTCCAATCGGTGGCTGGCGAGATCCCGTGCGGTCTCCGCCACCGGGCTCACCCGGCCGCCGGCCTTTCTCGCCTGGTCTCTCACCCTGTTCAGCCACGTTTGCGGGATGACCACCTCGGCACGACGCCTTCTGTTCATTGTCAGGGACACGATCAACCTCCCCAATCGACGGGGCCCCGGAACGACCCCTTCCCGGATGGTGGCGGCTCAATCACGAACCGTGCCTGGAGGCATGCTCGATACCCTGGTCACGAACAATTGACACGATCAGACAAAGGGGGCGGCCCTCGTGGCTGACAACCTCATCGCGAATCTGCGTACGAACCACGGCACGATCCGTGTGCAGCTCTTCCCCAACAAGGCGCCCAAGACCGTGCGCAACTTCGTCGAACTCGCCGAGGGCACCCGGGAGTGGACCCACCCGGAGACCGGCGAGAAGAAGACCACGAAGCTGTACGACGGCACGATCTTCCACCGGGTCATCAACGGGTTCATGATCCAGGGCGGCGACCCGATCGGGCTGGGCACCGGCGGCCCCGGCTACATGTTCGACGACGAGATTCACCCCGACAACCAGTTCAACCGGCCCTACCTGGTCGCGATGGCGAACGCGGGCAAGCGGTTCGGCAAGGGCACCAACGGCTCCCAGTTCTTCATCACCGTCAGCCCGCAGCCGCACCTCAACCTGGGTCACACGATCTTCGGCGAGGTGATCGAGGGCACCGAGGTGGTCGACGCGATCGCCAAGACCCCCACCGGCCCGGGCGACCGGCCGCTGAGCGACGTGGTGCTCGAAGAGGTCACCATCGAGCGGTCCTGACGCCGTCCGCCGCGACGGTTCCGCGCCCCGGCCGCGTGAACACGCGGCCGGGGCGTTTCCGGCTTATAGGCTGGCTGATGGATGCGCCCCCGCACAGGGACTCGTCAGGAAAGGACCCCATGACCTCCCAGCCTCCGCCGCCCCCGCCGCCGGGGGCGCAAGCCGTACCCACCTGCTACCGCCACCCCGACCGCGAGACCTACGTCCGCTGCCAGCGGTGCGAGCGCCCGATCTGCCCCGACTGCATGCACGACGCGGCGGTCGGTCACCAGTGCCCCGAGTGCGTCCGCGAGGGCAACCGCGAGGTGCGGCAGGCCCGGGCGACCTTCGGCGGCGCCGCCGTGGCCGCGCCCCGCGTCACGTGGACCCTGCTGATCCTCAACGTGCTCGCGTACGCGGCCGAGGTGCTGCGCCCCGAGGAGGTCGTCCAGCGGTTCGCGATGTGGTCGCTCGGGGTCCACATGGGCGAGTGGTGGCGGTTGATCACCAGCGCCTTCCTGCACTCGCCGCCGCCGTCGTTCTGGCACATCCTGTTCAACATGTGGGCGCTGTACGCGCTCGGCCCGGAGCTTGAGCGCAGGCTCGGCCCCGGCCGGTTCGCCACGCTCTACCTGCTGTCGGCGCTCGGCGGCTCGGTGGCCATCTACCTGTTCGGCACGTCGGCGGTCGGCGCCTCCGGCGCCATCTACGGCCTGTTCGGCGCGTTGTTCGTCGTCGCCCGCAGGCTCGGGTACGACGCGCGCGGCGCCCTGTGGCTGATCGGCATCAACGTGGTGCTCACGTTCATCGTGCCGGGCATCAGCTGGCAGGGCCACCTGGGCGGGCTCGTGGTCGGCACGATCATCGCCGCCGGGTTCGCCTACGCCCCGCGGCACAACCGCTCCGCCGTGCAGTTCGGGGTCGCCGCCGCGGTGCTGGTGGCGCTGGTCCTGCTCGTCACCACGCTTCCGCCGTACGGCCTGCCGCAGGGCCTTTTCACCTGACGCTCCCCGTGGCGGGCTGCCGTGTGACGTGGCCGAGCCGGCGCCGGAGCAGGGCGGTCTCGACCGGCGTCAGGACCCGCCTGCCGGTGAGGCCGGGCTGTGCGCGCAGCGCGGCCTCCCGCAGGGGCCGGCATTCTCCCGCGCCGTCGTGCCGGTGAGCACGTGCGCGAACACGTCGGACATCAGGGCATGGCCTCGGCCGCGGTCGACGCGACCGGCGCCGTCGTCCATGACCCGGGGGGCCGCCCGCCGGGGACCCGCCGCGCCGGGGCCGGGCGGCCGCACCCCTCGGTCACCTGCTGCCCACAGGCTGTGGATAAAGCCTGTGGAAAGTTTCGCTAATGGGTGATCAACGCCACTTCGTCGACAGTATGACGCCGACGATGATGAGCCCGAAACCGACCAGAAGGTTCCAGTTCGCCAGCGTGGAGATGCCGGGAAGGTCCGGCGCGATGTAGTAGACCGCGATCCAGGCGATACCGATGAGCCAGCAGGCCACCATGACGGGAGCGAGCCAACGAGGGCTGACCTTCACCGTCTGCGCCTTCTGCGGCGGCGTGTAAACGGCCTTCTTGCGAGTCTTCGACTTGGGCACGGGAGCGTCTCCTGGTGGGTACCCGCGCGGTCGTGCGGGCTGATGTCAATAGCGTAGTCGCTGTGGCGGTGAAGTCCCGAGCAAGGATAGTCGGCGCGGAGCCCGCCGGGCGATCCCCCATGCGGAATTGCCATAGCCTGAAAGTCCGATTTGCACTTTGCATACCCAGCCATCCCCAGTGAAACCGAAAGACGCGTATGAGCCCGATCCGGGTGCTCGTGGTCGACAACCACGACAGCTTCGTGCACACGATCGTGCAGTATCTGCGCGGTCTGGGCGCGGACTGCGACGTGCGGCCGCGTGACCACGTCGCCGTGAACGACGCCGACGGCTTCGACGCCGTCCTCGTGTCGCCGGGGCCCGGCACGCCGGAGGCGTCCGGGGTGTCGGTGCCCCTCGTCCGGCACTGCGCCGAGCGCCGCCTGCCGCTGCTCGGGGTCTGCCTCGGTCACCAGGCCATCGCCGTGGCGTACGGGGCGGTGGTGGGCCGCGCGCCCGAGCTCATGCACGGCCGCACCAGCCTGATCTCCCACGACGGGCGGGGCGTGTTCCGGGACATCCCGTCACCGGTCCCGATGACGCGCTATCACTCGCTGGCCGTGGTCCCCGGCACCGTGCCGGACGTGCTGGAGGTGACGGCCACGACCTCCGACGGGGTCATCATGGGCCTGCGCCACCGCGACGCCCCCGTCGAGGGCGTGCAGTTCCACCCCGAGTCCGTGGTGTCCGAGCACGGCCATCGGCTGCTCGGAAATTGGCTCGCGCAGATCGTGTAACGCTTCCCGTTCTCGTTACGACTACAGAGTGAGGGCTTCCGCCATTGCCCCCGAGTGGCGGAAGCCCTTCCTCATGTCCGCCGCCTCACGCCCGCGCTCGGGCCGCCTTCCCGGCACGTCGTCCACCGGTGGTCACCGGTAGAGCTTCGCGAAACTTTCATTCCTCGCGGCGTGGTGTCCGGCGTCCGGCCACGTTCAGCCGGGGCGCGTGAAGACTCCATCGGCGGGTTCCGTGGCCGTCGGCCGGCGGGCAAAGGGCCAACAGGCGTGGGAGGCCGAGTGCCGGGGCGCGGTTGCGGGGAGCGGTCGCAGGGGGGCGGCCGGTTGCGGGGGCGTGGTCGCGGGGACCGGTTGCGGAGGGCTGGCCGAGTGCGGGGGCGTGGTCGCGGCAGGCGGTCGCAGGGGGGGCGGCCGGTTGCGGGGACACCGCTTCGGGGTGTTTCCGGGCAGGTCCGAAAACACCCCAAAACACTCGAAGTGCCCAGGCCGCGCGACAGCCGGGACACCCGGGCCAGGGGACGGCCGGGACACCGGAACGGCCGGGACCCCGAGAACCCACCCGGGAACGCCGACGGCGGTCACCGCATCGCGGTGACCGCCGTCCGCCACGCCGTTCTAGTTGCCGAACGGGTTGTCGTCGCCCTCGCCGGGCGGCCCGATGTCCACACCACCGCCGTCGTCGCCGAAGGGATCATCGCCGTCGTAGCCGCCGTCGTCGCCGATGTCGCCCGTGTCCGGGTCGCCGCCTGACGTGTCACCCGTCGGCGGCTGGGTCGGCATCTGCTGCTGCTGCGAGGGGCCGCTGGAAACCGTCAGCGTGATCGTGGTGTTGGGGTTGAGCTTGGTGCCCGGCTGCGGCGACTGGTCGATCACGTTGCCCTGCGCCACCACGTCGCTCGGCCGCTCCTGCACCTTGACCCGGAAGCCGGCCCCCTCCAGGGTCTGCTTCGCGTCATCGAGCGTCTGCCCGACCACGGACGGGAGCTCGATCAGCTCCTTGGGCACATACAGCCGGACCAGGGCGCCCTTCTCGACCTTCTCACCCGGCTTGGGGTTGGTGTCGAACACCTTGCCCTGCTCCTTGGTGGAGGCCTTGGGCACGATGCTGACCTTGAGGCCCAGCCCCTCGAGCTCGGCCTTGGCCTCCTCGGGCGCCTTGCCGATGAGGTCCTCGGGGATGGTGACCTTCTCCTCGCCCTTGGACACGATGACGGTGACCGTGGAGCCCCGGTCGGCCTCCTCGCCCCCGTCGGGGTCGGTGCTCACGACCGCGCCCTTGGGCACGTCGCTGTTGTACTCCTCGGGCCCGAACGTGACCTTGAAACCGGCTTCCTTGAGCGCCTTCTCGGCCGCCGCCTTCGTCTGGTTGGTCACCGTCGGCACCGTGACCTTGTCTCCGCCGGAGGAGCCGCCGGACCCGAGGAAGGCGTAGCCGACCCCGATCATCGCACCGATGACCAGCAGCGGGATGAGGATCCACAGGGCCGTCTTCAGCGCGTTGTTGCCGCCACCGCTGCGCCTGCGCCCGTCGTACCGGCCGCCGCCGCGCTCCTCGGGGGGCCCGTACTCGTAGTCGGGGATGGCGCGGGTGCTCTGCGTCATCGCGGCGCCGCCGGCCGTGGTCATGGTCCGCGTGCGGTCCGCCCCGCCGTACCCGTTGTACTGCTGGGTGGCCATCGCCATCGTCTGCGGGTCGACCGGCATGCCGGACAGGACCCGCTGGATGTCGGCGCGCATCTCGGCGGCGCTCTGGTAGCGCTGGAGCGGGTCCTTGGCCATCGCCTTGAGCACGATCGCGTCGGCCCACTGCGGGATCTCCGGGTCGATCCGCGACGGCGGGATGGGGTCCTCCCGCACGTGCTGGTAGGCGATCGCCACGGGGGAGTCGCCGGTGAAGGGCGGCTGGCCGGTGAGCAGCTCGTACAGCACGCACCCGGTCGAGTAGATGTCGCTGCGGGCGTCCACGCGCTCGCCGCGGGCCTGCTCGGGGGACAGGTACTGCGCGGTGCCGATCACCTGCGCCGTCTGGGTCATCGTGGCGGCGGAGTCGGCCATGGCCCTGGCGATGCCGAAGTCCATGACTTTGACCTCGCCGTTGACCGTCAACATGATGTTGGCCGGCTTGATGTCCCGGTGGACGATGCCGCCCCGGTGGCTGTAGTCGAGCGCCCGCAGGATGCCGTCCACCAGCTCCATGGCCCGCTCGGGCAGCAGCCGCCGGTCGGCGCGCAGCACGTCGCGCAGCGTCCGCCCGTCGACGAACTCCATCACGATGTACGGCACGGGCGTGCCGTCCATCATGTCCTCGCCGGTGTCGTACACCGCGATGATCGACGGGTGGTTGAGCGACGCGGCCGACTGCGCCTCGCGCCGGAAGCGCGCCTGGAACGTGTGGTCCCTGGCGAGGTCGGAGCGGAGCGTCTTGATGGCTACGACACGGTCCAGGCGGATATCCCGGGCGCGATACACCTCGGCCATGCCGCCACGCCCCACGACGCCTTCCAGCTCGTAGCGTCCGCCGAGAAGTCGTGGCTGAGTCATTTCCTGCACTGTCCCTTGCCGTTCATCGTGGGGTGCCACCGGTCTCCATCATCGACCCCTCTCCTCATCACTCCCCCTCATCCGGAGGGTTCGTGTCGGGTGGGGCTTCCGTCGGGAGCGGAGTCTCACTGGTTTCCGTGGCCGGGTCGGACGTCGGAGTCGGGGTCGAGGTCGGGGACGAAGCCGGGGTGGGCGTCTCGGTCGGCGGTGCCGACACGCTTACGGTAGCCGACGGAACCGCGCTCGGCTCCTCCGACGTCGCCGAAACAATCGGCCGAGGCGTCCGCCGTACCTCTGACCTGTGCGTACGCGCCGACGACGGCTTTGGCGACGGCGAGGGGGACGGTGAGACGGGCGCGGCCGTCTCACCAGGGGTCCGGGGAGTCTCCCCGGTCCGGGCGGCGTTGAACGCCAAGACCCCGATGCCGACCGCGGCGGCGCAGCCCGCCGTCGCGAGGAGCAGGGTCGCCGGACGACGGCGGCGCGGACCGGCGGGCCCCTCGGGGCCGCCCGGGCGCCGCGTACGGGCGCCGGGCACGCCGGCGGGGGCCCGGCGCGGGGAGGCGGGGACCGGGCCGAGCGGCGCGGTGGCGGCGGGGCGCGCGGTCCCCCGGGCCTGCGGGGCCGCCGGGCCGGGCGCCTCGGGCAGGGTGGTCCGGACCGCCTCGCCGCCGGGCGCGGGGAAGCCCCGGGGGTCGGTCAGCGAGCCGAGGACCGCCGTCGAGGCCGCCGTGGCCGCCAGGGCCTCGCGCAGCAGCCGTACCCGGTCGAGGAGCACCGGCCCGGTCTCCGGCCGCGCGGCGGGGTCCTTGGCCAGCATGGCCGTCACGAGGGCCGCCACCGGGGCGGGGACGCTTTCGGGCAGCGGCGCGGGCGTGTCGTTGATGTGCCGCAGCGCGAGCGCCACCGGGGTCTCCGCCGTGAACGGCGGGCGGCCCGCGAGGCACTCATAGGCCACCACCCCGAGGGAGTAGATGTCGCTCGCCGGCGTGAGGGTGGTGCCGGACGCCTGCTCCGGGCTCACGTACTGGGCGGTGCCGACGATGGTGCCGGTCGCGGTCAGCGGCGCGGCCTCCAGCGCGCGGGCGATGCCGAAGTCTGTGATCTTGACCTGGCCGGTCTCGGTGACGAGCAGGTTGCCGGGCTTGATGTCGCGGTGGATCACCCCGGCCCGGTGGGCCGCGTACAGGCCGCGGGCGGTCTGCTGGACGATGTCGAGCGTGACGTCCGGGTCGAGCGCGCCGTTGCGGGCGAGGATGGCCGACAGCGGCTCGCCCCTGACCAGTTCCATCACCAGGTAGGCCATGCCGTCGGCCTCGCCGTAGTCGAAGACCTGGGCGATGCCGGGGTCGGTCAGGGCGGCGGTGATCCTGGCCTCGGAGCGGAACCGGTCGCGGAAGGTGGCGTCGGCCGCCACGTGCCGGCCGAGCAGCTTGACCGCCACCTCCCGGCCGAGCAGCTCGTCGTCGGCCCGCCAGACCTCGCCCATGCCGCCCGCGGCGATGGGGGAGGTCAGCCGGTATCGCCCGCCTAGCACGGTCTCGGTCACTATCCGAGCACCGCCTGCATGACGTCGCGGGCGATCGGCGCGGCCACCGCGCCGCCCGTGGCGTCGTTGCCTGCGCTGCCGGACTCCACGAAGACCGCCACGGCGACCTTCGGGTTGTCGGCCGGCGCGAAGGAGATGAACCACGCGTGCGACGGCTTGCCCGGCAGGGTCTCCGCCGTGCCCGTCTTGCCCGCCACGGTGACGCCGGGGATCCTGGCCGCGCCACCCGTGCCGCGCTCGACCACGCCGATCATCATCTTGGTCAGCTCGCCGGCCACCTCGGGGCTGACGGCCTCGTCCAGCTCCTCGGGGTCGGTCACGTCGATCTCCGCGCCGTCCGGCCCCATGATCTTGTTGACCAGGTACGGCTTCATGACCGTGCCCTGGTTGGCGATGCCCGCCGCGACCATCGCCATCTGCAGCGGGGTCATCTGGTTGCTCTGCTGGCCGATCGCGGTCTTGGCGAGGGCGGCCTTGCCCTCGTCGGGGCCGATGTCGCTGGCCGCGACCTTCATGGGGATCTCCAGCGGCTGGCCGACCCCGAACTTCTCGGCCTGCTCCTTCAGCTTGTCGTAGCCGACGTCCATGCCCATGATCGCGAACGGCGTGTTGCAGGAGATGGTGAGCGCCTGCAGCAGCGTCGCCCGGCCGCCGCACGACTCGCCGTGATAGTTGGGCAGCGAGATGTTCGTGCCCGGCAGCGGCAGCGAGTCGGGCGCGTCGACCTGGGTGTTCTCGTCGCGCGACTCGTCGTCGCTGAGGTAGGCCGCGGCGGTCACGGTCTTGAACGTGGACCCCGGGGCGAAGGTCAGGTTGATGGCCCGGTTGAGCAGCGGCTTGTTGTCGTTCTTGTCCAGCTTGCTGTACGCCTTGTTGACCGTCGCCTTGTCGACCTTGGCCAGCGGGTTCGGGTCGTACGACGGCACCGACACCATCGTCAGGATCTTGCCGGTCTTCGGCTCGATCGCGACGACCGCGCCGCGCTTGCCGGTGCCCGCCAGGTCCTTGTACGCGACCTCCTGGGCCTTGGTGTTCAGCGTGAGGTCGACGCTCGCGCCCTTGGCGGGCTTGCCGCTGACCATGTCGATCGCCCGGCGGACGACCAGGTCGGGGTGGCTGCCGTCGAGGTAGCGGCTCATCGCCGCCTCGATGCCCGAGGCGCTCTCCGGCGCGAACCAGCCGACCACGTGCGTGAACGGCTTGCCGAGCGGATATTCCCGCTCGAACCGGAACTGCTTGTCGCCGGTGTCCACCGTCTTGGCCAGGGTCGTCTTGCCGTTGTCGGCCGTGATCCAGCCCCGGTCGACCTTGTAACGCGCGAACAGCATCCGGACGTTGCGCGAGTCGTCGCGCAGCCCCTCGGCCCGCACCGCGCCGATGTAGGTCACGTTGGCCATGAGCAGGCCGAACATGAGCAGGCAGGCCACGGCGACGCGCTTGAGCGGGTTGTTCATCGCTGCATCACCTGCGTCAGTCCCTCGTCCTGGATCGCCTGCGGCGGCGGCCGGCGGGCCGCGTCGGACATCCGTACGAGCAGGGCGATGAGCATCCAGTTGGCCAGCAGCGCCGAGCCTCCGGCGGACATGAACGGCGTCACCAGACCGGTCAGCGGGATCAGCCGGGTCACGCCGCCCACGATGATGAAGACCTGCCAGGCGAGGATGAACGACAGGCCGCCCGCGAGCAGCTTGGTGAACGGGTCGCGGGCCGCCAGCGACGTGCGCAGCCCCCGCTCGACGATGAGCGCGTACACCATGAGGATGGCCATCAGGCCGGTGAGGCCGAGCTCCTCGCCCATCGCCGTGAAGATGAAGTCGGAGAACGACAGCGGGATCTTGTACGGGTACCCCTGCCCGAGGCCGGTGCCGAGGATGCCGCCCGAGCCCATGGCGAACATGCCCTGCATGAGCTGGAAGCTGCCGCCGTCCGCGTCGTACAGCGCGGGGTCCTCGGCGTTCAGCCAGACGTTGAAGCGGGCCTCGACGTGGCTGAAGATCTGCCCGGCGATGAAGGCGCCGCCGACGAACAGCAGGACGCCGATGAGCACCCAGGACGTGCGCTGGGTGGCGATGTAGAGCATCGCGATGAACGCGCCGAACAGCAGCAGCGAGCTGCCGAGGTCCTTCTGCATGACCAGGACGCCGAGGCTGATCCCCCAGGTGATCAGCACGGGGCCGAGGTCGCGTGCCCGGGGCAGGTCGATGAACAGCAGGCGGCGGCCCGCCAGGGCCAGCACGTCGCGCTTGGCGACCAGGTATCCCGCGAAGAAGACGACCAGGGCCAGCTTGGCGAACTCGGCGGGCTGGATGCTGAAGGGGCCGATGCCGACCCAGATGCGCGCTCCGTTGATCTCCTTGCCGATGAAGGGGAGCATCGGCAGCAGGAGCAGCGCGATGCCGGCGAAGCCGGCGGTGTAGGTGAAGCGCTGCAAGACGCGGTGGTCCTTCAACGCGATCAGAGTCGCGGAGAACATCACCACGCCGAGCGCCGTCCACATGAGCTGGTTCGCCGCCGAGGCGAGGTCCTCCCCGGCCAGCTCGATCCGGTAGATCATCACCAGACCGAGGCCGTTGATCAGCGTCACGAGGGGAAGCAGAAGAGGGTCGGCCCACGGCGCCCACTTGGCGAGCACCAGGTAGGCCGCGAGCATGAGACCGCCGAGGCCGAGGCCGTAGCCGAGCATGCCGGAGGGGACCTTGCCGTTGATCCCGAGCCCGACGCTGGCGTAGGCGCCCATCACGATCAGCACGGCGAAGGCGAGCATGCCCAGCTGGGCGACGCGCCTCTTCGCGGTCATCGGTACGGGCGTGGCTTCCACAGCAGTCACTTATTGGACCTCGTGGGGGTCGGCGTCGCATCGGCGTCCGGCGCGGCGGCCGCGGCGCCGAAGCTCTTGATCCTGGTGATACCGGCCTGCAGGTCGGCGACCGGGATGCCGCTGCGGACCTGGTCCTGCTGCACCGCCGGCAGCGACGAGACGCGTAGGTGCTCGGTGTAGGCGACCTTCTTGAAGGACACCGGACCGACCTCCGCGTCGACGCCCTGGAAGACGACGATCTCGTCCCCCTTGACGCCGATGTAGAACTGGCTCTGGGTCCACTGGTAGCCGAAGTAGCCCCCGGCTCCGAGCGCGGCGGCGACGACCAGCACCCCGACGGCCACCTTCGGGCCCGTTCTGCCCCTGCGCGAGCGCCGCGCGGAGGACTGGGTCTCGCGCACGGGTTCGTCGTCCAGGTCGTCGTCGGTGATGACCGGCTGCGGCGCGGTGACCGTGGTGGCCCGGCCCGCCGGCGCGTCGGCCGTCATCGGAGGATGGACCCGGCCGGAGCCGGCCGCGCCCACCACCGCCGCCGCCCCCTGCGGCGGCTGCATGTCGTCCACCTCGATCACGTCGGCGACGACGCAGGTGATGTTGTCCGGCCCGCCGCCCCGGTTGGCCAGGTCGATGAGCTGCCGGACGACGTCCTCGGGATCGTCGATCGTGGTCAGGGTGTGGTGCAGGGTCTCGGCGCTGACCACGGTGGACAGGCCGTCCGAGCACAGCAGGTAACGGTCGCCCACCTGGGCCTCCCGGTCCTGCAGGTCGGGGTCGACCTCGCCGCTGCCGTCCAGCGCGCGCAGCAGGATCGAGCGCTGGGGGTGGTTGGCGGCCTCCTCCTGGGTGATCCGTCCGTCGTCCACCAGGGACTGCACCAGCGTGTGGTCGTGCGTGATCTGGTACAGCTCGCCGTTCCTCAGCAGGTACGCGCGGGAGTCGCCCACGTGCACCAGCGCGAAGCGCGAGCCGTTCCAGAGCATCGCGGTGAGGGTGGTGCCCATGCCCTTGAGGCTCGGGTCCCTGGCCACCATCGCGTGCAACTGGTGGTTGGCGTCCCGGACCGCCGCCTCGATGGCGCTGATCAGGTCACCGCCGGAGGCGTCCCGGTCGAGGGACGACAGTGCGGCGATGGCGACCGAACTGGCCACCTCGCCGTGGGCGTGCCCGCCCATGCCGTCGGCGACGGCAAGCAGGCGGCCGCTGGCGTACGCCGAGTCCTCGTTGCCTTCACGGAGGAGCCCGACGTCCGAGCGAGCGGCGTAGCGGAGTGCGATGGTCATTTGCGCAATTCGATGACGGTCTTGCCGATGCGGATCGGAACTCCGAGGGGCACCGGGGTCGGGCGGGTCACTTTCGAGCGTTCGAGGTACGTGCCGTTCGTGGAGCCGAGATCCTCCACGATCCACTGGCCGTCCTGGGGAAAGAGCCGGGCGTGCCGGCTCGAAGCGTAGTCGTCGCTGAGAACCAGCGTGGCGTCGTTCGCCCGGCCGATGGTGATTGGCGTCTCCGTGAGGTTGATGATGGTCCCTTGCAGGGGACCACCGGTGACGATCAGCTGGCGGGGTTCGCCCTTCTTGGGCTTGGAGACCGGCCGGGGAGCTTTGGCCGGTTTGCGTGCGGGCGCGGGAGCCGTACGCGGACCGAACAGGTCTGTCCGGATGACGCCGACCGCGGCGATCACGAAAAACCACAGCACCGCCAGAAAGGCGAGCCGGATCAGCAGCAGCGTTAGCTCGGACATGGACCGTCTGTCTACCTCTAATCGCGCCTGAACACCAGTGTCGTGCGGCCGAGGGTCACTCTCGTCCCGTCCTGCATCTCGATCCTGCGGATCGGCTGGCCGTTGACGAAGGTGCCGTTGGTCGACCCCAGGTCCACGAGCACGACCTGCGGTCCTTCCACCCTTAGCTCGGCATGATGCCGTGATACGCCGGGATCCACCAGCCGAAGATCACAATCGGTTCCGCGGCCCAGCAACGTCACCGGTGTGGTCAGCTCGTACGAGCGCTGGCCCTGGGGGTCGTCCTGGGTGCTGACGAGCAGCCGGGGGCGGCCCTGGAACGCGCTGGGGCGGCCCGCGAGCAGGTCGCTCGGCGGCTGGCGGATCTCGTCCTGCTCCACCGTGGCGCCGCGGATCACACCCGACCGGATGCGGAAGAGCCCGACCGCGAGATCGTCGGCGGTCTCGAAACGCACCCGCACCGGCCCGACGAACGAGTAGCCCTGCTCCTTGGCGTACTCCCGCGCGAGAGTGGCCAGCTCGTGGCCGATGCTGTCGGCGTAGACCTCCAGCCGCTCACTGTCGGTCGTGGACAGCTCCACCACGAAGTCGTTCGGCACGAGCGTGCGACCCTGAGCGACGATCGCGGCCCGCTCGTCCATCTCTCGCTGCACGGCGCTGGCAACCTCGACCGGCTGGAGATCGGACTTGAACGCCCGCGCGAAGGCCCCTTCAACCAACCCTTCGAGCCTGCGCTCGAAGCGCTGAAGGACTCCCACCGGATACCTCCCTTCCACTGCCACTACGGTCGCGACCGCTCCGGTGCTGCAGTAGCTCCTTCGCATCGTCGTTGAGAAGGATCGTATCCGGGTTCGTAAGCATGGGCGGATACGTGCTAACCTTCTCAGGCACCCAGCGATGGGGGCCAACCGCAAGGGCAAGTGGCGGAATGGCAGACGCGCACGGTTCAGGTCCGTGTGTCCGAGAGGACGTGGGGGTTCAACTCCCCCCTTGCCCACTAGAGAGCCTCGTGCGATCGGAAGCGAAGCTTCCTTCACGCGAGGCTTTTTCTTTGCGCCGCCCAGGGGCCCCGGGCCTGCGGCGCGGTCCCGTACGGCGGTCCCCCGGCGGGGCCCTTCCCGTGCGCCGCCCGGCGCGGTGACGCCGTGAGGCTTCCACACGGACGGGCGGCCTCGCCTGACCGCGCGCGAAGCGTCCACGTCCGGGCCTCCCCTTCCGGCCCGTACGGCACGGGCCCGTGAATGCCGGTTGTCGCGCCGGAGACGCCGAGGATCGGGGCGCTCCGCCGCACACCGCCCATTCTCGGGAGACGGCCTTTCAAACCGCTTTCCCCGCGCTTGCAGGACACGCGCGGCAACGGAGCGGCGACGGTCTTTACCTTTTGTCCCGATATATGAGCGCATTTGTCTCGGAATGAGAGATGAGCGGGTCGTTGTCGCGGGCGTGGGGTCCCCGAACCGGCGCCGGCGCGCCCGCCCCGCCGGGGACGGACACGCCTGACGCCGGGTGCGTCAGGCGACGAGCAGCTCGCCGACCAGGGTGGTGAGATCGATCACACCGACGGGCGTGCCGCCGGCGTCCGTGACGAGCCCGACCTGCGCGTGGGCCTCCTGCAGCAGGGTCACCGCGTCGGGAATCGTGGTGTCCTTCGCCATGCGGGGCACGGGAGTCGCCAGCTCGCCGGCCCGGCGTCCCGGCTGGAGGACCGCGTCGCGCACGTGGAGCACGCCGACCACGTCGTCGGGGGTGACGACCAGCATGCGCAGCCGGCCGTCGCGCGCCGCCGTCCGGCGTACGAGCAGGCCGTCGGCGTCCGCGGGCACCGAGGGCGCCTCGCCGACGGGCACCATCAGCCGCTCGACCGGCTGGGAGTGCACCCGCAGCGCGCGGGTGAGCAGGTCGTGCTCGTCGCGGTCGAGCATGCCCATCCGGCCCGACTCGGCGACCAGCATCGCGAGCTGACGAGGCGTGCGGGTGGTGGCCAGCTCGTCGCGGGGCCGCACGCCGGCCAGCCGCAGGATGCCGTTGGTCAGCGCGTTCAGCACGGCCAGCACCGGGCGGACGACCCAGGCGAACCCGCGGAACGGCAGCGCCAGCCCCATCGCCGCCCGCTCGGGATGCGTGAGCGCCAGCGACTTGGGCGCCATCTCGCCCACGACCATGTGCAGGAACGTCACCAGGGCCAGCGCCACGACGTACGCCACCGGTGTGCGCAGCGACTCCGGCAGCAGCGTCAGCACCGGCTCCAGCAGGTGCTCGATGGCGGGCTCGGCGACCATGCCGAGCCCCAGGGAGGCCAGCGTGATGCCGAGCTGCGCCCCCGCGAGCATGAGCGACAGCTCGCGCCCGCCCCGGACCGCGGCGCGGGCGGTGACCTTGGCCAGCCGGCCGCCGCTGACGGCGATCTCCTCCAGCCGGTGGCGGCGGGCCGAGACCAGGGCGAACTCGGCCGCGACGAACAGCCCGTTGGCGGTGAGCAGGACGACGCCGAGCAGAACGCCGGTGAGGGGGGTCATGCCGACCTGCCCTGGAACAGCGCGGAGAACAGCTCGGCGGCGTAGTCGGCGCCGCCCGGCCTGCGGGCGGCCACGCGGGCCCTCTCCCGCTCCGGCCGCTTCTCGTCCTCCGCCGGCGTCTCGATTGAGGTCAGCGCCGACGCCTCGGTCGACACCCGCACCCACTCGGGGACGCGGCGGCGCACGCTCAGCACCGTGAGCATCGCCCGCTCGGGGGCGTCCTCCTCGTCGTCGAAGAGATGGGGCTCGGGCACGAGCGGGGAGACGACCCGGTCACCGGGCTCGGCCATCCGGCCGAGGAGCGCCAGGACGAGACCGGCCACGGTCTCGTAGTCCTCGCTCTCGGGCAGCCGGACGCGGGTCGCGCGCTCGACCTCGTCGAGGCGCAGGGTGCCCGGCACGTCCCAGACCCGGTCGCCGCGCCACACGACGCCGAGCGGCTCGGGGTCGTTCTCGTCCACCAGTTCGCCGACCAGCTCCTCGGCCAGGTCTTCCAGGGTCACCACGCCGGCCAGCCCGCCGTACTCGTCGATCACGCAGGTGAACGTCTCACCGGCGGCGGTCATCCGCCGCAGCAGCTCGGGCAGCGGCAGCGTCGCGGGGACGAGCAGCGGGGCGCGGACGATGCCGCCGACGATCCCCTCGGCGGGCGACCCGGCCTTCAGATACTCGGGCAGCCCGGCCACCCCGACGACGTCGTCGGCGTCGGTGCCGAGGACCGGGTAGCGGGAGTGGCCGTGCGTGCGCAGGGCGTCGAGAAACTCGGTGATCGGCGACTCGGCGCGCAGCGAGACCACGCGCGGACGGGGGACCATGACGTCCTCCGCGGTGCGGTCGCCGAAGTCCAGCGCCCGCTCCAGGATGTCCGCCAGCCGGGGCGGCAGCTCGCCGGCCGCGGCCGACTCGCTCACGATCCGCGACAGCTCCTCGGGGGTCGCGCCGTGTTCCAGCTCCTCGACCGGCTCGATGCCGGCCAGGCGCACGAGCCTGGTCGCCGCGGCGTCGAACAGGCGGATGACCGGCCCGGCGACCGCGAGGTAGACGTGCGTCGGGCGGGAGAGGAACTTCGCGACGTCGTCGGGCCGCGCGATGCCGAGGTTCTTGGGGGCCAGCTCGCCGAGGATCATCTGCACGACCGTGGCGATCGCGATGCCGAGGGCCACCGCGACGCCGGGGACGGCCGAGCCGGGCAGCCCGGCGGCTCCGAGGGGGCCGCGCAGCAGGTCGGCGATCGCGGGCTCGGCGATGAAGCCGACGAGCAGGGTGGTGACCGTGATCCCGAGCTGTGCGCCCGACAGCATGAACGACAGCCGTCCGGTGATGTCGAGGGCCCGGCGGGCGGCCGCGTCACCCGCTGACGCCTGTTCCCGCAGGATGCCGCGGTCGGCGGCGACGAAGGCGAATTCCTGTGCCACGAAGAATCCGGTGGCCAGGGTCAGGAGGAGGACGGCCAGCAGGCCGAGAGCGGCGCTCATCGGGCGGCCGCCATGCGATCATGAGATCCCGTGCCTGTGCACGGGCAGGTACTCCAGGGGTCCGAAGCGGACACGACGATCCTTTCGTGCGGTGCTCTACCACCGTAACGGCTGGAATCTCTCGCGTGTTTCCCTGCGGCCTTTACCGACTGCTTAGAACCCGTCTGGGTACCGTGAAGAAGGGGACGCATCGGCAAAGATTTCCGCCGCTGCGGGCAAAGGCGCGTGCAAGGACGCTTGAGGGGCTGGGGGGTTCAGGTGGCCGACGATGACGAGGCGACCCGCGCGTACCGGCGTGCGGCTCAGCCCCCGCCGGCGCAGCCGCGGGCGGCCACTCCGGCCGCACCGGTCACTCCGGCGGCTCCCGCGGCGGGGGGCGGCCGGGAGGACACGGTCCCGCGCATCCGATCCAAGGTGTACGGCAAGCCGCGCTCGGGCACCAGCCCGGTCCGCCCGCTCCGCGGCGGCAGGCGTGAGACGGGAGATCGGGAAGGCGCCCCGGGCGGGGGCGGTGGCGGGTCCTGGGGGCGCGGCGGGGCCGTGCGCGAGGGCGGCCGTGGCCCGCGGCGGACCGGCAGGACCATCCTGCGGGTCGTCGTGGTGCTGGTCGTGCTCCTGCTCGTCGCCGCCGTCGCCGGATATTTCTGGATCGGCTCCCGCCTTCGGCCGGTCGAGTCGCTGACCGACTACGACGGGCGGCCCGCCGAGACGCCGGGCGAAGACTGGCTGCTGGTCGGCTCCGACAGCCGGGAGGGCCTGACGGCGGCACAGCGCAAGAAGCTGGCCACCGGCAAGGCGGTCGGCAAGCGCACCGACACGATGATGCTGCTGCACATCCCGGAGGAAGGCCGGCCGACCCTGGTCAGCCTGCCCCGGGACTCCTTCGTCCCGATCGAGGGGCACGGCAGCGGCAAGCTGAACGCGGCGTACGCCTTCGGCGGGCCCGAGCTGCTGACCAAGACGGTCGAGCGGGTGACCGGCATCCGGATCGACCACTACATGGAGATCGGCTTCGGCGGGTTCGTCGGCATCGTGGACGCGATCGGCGGGGTCGACATCTGCGTGAAGCAGAACATCAAGGACCCCAAGGCCGGGATCAACCTGAAGAAGGGCTGCCAGGAGATGGACGGCGGCACCGCGCTCGGTTACGTGCGCACCCGGGCCACCGGCGCCATCCCGGACTTCGAGCGCACCCAGCGGCAGCGCCAGTTCTTCTCGGCCGTCGTGCAGAAGGCCGCGAGCCCCGGCACGCTGATCAACCCGTTCACCTCGATCCCGCTGGCGCTGAGCGCGGCCGACTCGGTCTCCGTCGACCCGGGCACCGGCCTGTTCGACCTGCTGTCGCTCGGCCTGGCCATGCGCGAGGGGCCGGTCGCCACCGCCGTGCCGATCGGCTCGCTGCCGACGATCAACGGCCAGGCGGTGGTCAAGTGGGACACCAAGAAGGCGCTGCGCATGTTCGAGGCGCTCGCCGCCGACAAGCCGGTCCCGAAGGACGTCCTCACCAAGTGACGCGCCGGCGGCGCGGGCGGCGAAGGTCCGGCCCGCGCCGCGCTCCCGGCGTCCCGTTCCGCCGTCCTGTTCCGTCATCCCGTGCCACGATCGCGGGCCGGGTCCGCGCGGGAGCGTCGCGGACGCGCCCGGCGGCCACAGGGACGGCAGCGTTCTGGTCGTGTCTGGCGCGCCCGCCGCGTGTGCCCCAGGCGGCGCCTCGCCGCGTTCTCGCCTTGCCCACGAGTCGGCGTCCACCCGGATCCACGCTCGCGGGGGGGCGGCACTTGTCCGCCGGTCAGCCCCCGGCGGCGCCGGCGATCGCCGCGGCGGCCGCGGCCGTGGCCACGGCGGCATGCACGGACGCGATCGTCTTACGGACCGCCTCGGCGGTCCGATGGCCCTCGGCGATCTCCTTGATCCGGCTCTTCGGCGCGTCGGGGAACGCCTTGCGGTCGAGCTTGGCCGCGTGCAGCACCGCGATCAGGACCGCCGTGTGCTCGTCCGGCTCCGCCCCCGCGAGCACGTTCCGCACCCGCTCCCGTACGCCCTGCTCGGGGCTCGGGTCGAGCTCGGGATAGCGCGTGGTGGGGAAGATCCCCAGGATCTTGCCCTCCTGCTCGCTCAGCACGCCGCGGGCGGCCAGCCGGGTCAGCAGGCGTTTGCGCAGCTTGCCCGCGCGCAGCTTGCCCACCCACCATTCGGCCTTGCGCGGGCGGGGCTCCTCCGCGATGCGGGTGAGCGTCGTGTCCAGTTCCTCGTCGCCCATCGGGGTGCGGTCGACCGGCACGACCTTCGCGCCGTCGAGGTCCACCCGGCCGCGTACGGCGAGCTCCGCGAGCAGAGCACCCGCCAGGGCGCAGTCGAGCTCCACCGACCCGATGATCGGCTTGCCGGTGTCCTCCCGGTAGCCCAGCAGCAGCACTTCCTCGGCGATCGTCAGTGTCACGCAGTCGAGCCTAACGCGCGGATTAAGGCCACAATGAGCCCTTATGGGAATCTCAGCGGACCTGCACGCCATCGGGCGGCCGATGCTGGACGCGCAGCTCGCGCATCCGACCGTACGCGGCATCGCGGCGGGCGACCTGCCCGAGCCGGTCTTCCGATCGTGGCTGGAACAGGACTACCTGTTCCTGCTCGACTACGTCCGGGTGTTCAGCCGGCTGGCCTGGCAGGCCCCGGACGGCCATCTCGGAGACCTGGTCGATCTCGCGTACGCCACCTGGCACGACGAGCTGGACCTGCACCGGTCGCTGTCGGCCGAGTTCGGCGCCGACCTCGGCGGCGCGGTCAAGGGCCCGGCCTGCGCGGCGTACACGTCGTTCCTGCTGGAGTCGGCCGCGAACTACGCCGAGGGGCTGGCGGCGCTGTATCCCTGCATGTGGGGCTACTCGACGCTCGGCCGGATCCTGGCGGAGAACCCGCCCGCCGAGCCGCGTTACCGGGCCTGGGTGGACACCTACGCCGACCCCGGGTTCGCCGCGCTCGCCGAGCGCATCGCCGCGATGATCGACGAGGCGGCCCCCGACCCCGCGCGGGCCAAGGAGCTGTTCGTGCGGGGCATGGAGCACGAGCTCGCGTTCTGGGACGTTCCCTGACCGGCCGGGCCGGGGAGCGCCCCGGCCCGCCGCGGCTCGCCGCGGTTGGCCGTGGCGGGGCTGAAAGGATCACAGGTCACGGCCTAGTGTGAAGGAATGCCGGAGCTGCCCGAGGTCGAGGCGCTCGCCGAGTTCCTCCGCGAGCACGCCGTCGGCCATGCCGTCGTCGGCGTCGACGTGACCGCCATCCAGGCGCTGAAGACCGTCGATCCGCCCGTCACCGCGCTCGCCGGGCTGCTCGTGACCGGCGTGGCGCGGCACGGCAAGTTCCTCGACATCGACTGCGACGGCCTGCACTTCGTCACCCATCTGGCGCGCGGCGGCTGGCTGCGCTGGCGCGACGACCTCACCGGGGCGAAACCGGTGCGGCCCGGCAAGGGCCCGCTCTCGGCCCGGGTGCGGCTGTCGCCCGGTGAGGACGGCCGCGCCCCGGGGTTCGAGCTGACCGAGGCGGGCACGCAAAAGCGCCTGGCGGTGTACGTGGTGCGCGATCCGCGGGAGGTTCCCGGCATCGCCGGCCTCGGGCCCGACCCGCTGGCCGAGGAGTTCACGCCCGGCCTGCTCAAGGCGATCGTGGGCGGGAGCCGCGCGCAGATCAAGGGCCTGCTGCGGGACCAGAAGGTGATCGCGGGCATCGGCAACGCCTACTCCGACGAGGTGCTGCACGCCGCGAAGATGTCCCCCTTCAAGATCGCCGGCACGCTGACCGACGGCCAGGTGGCCGACCTGCACGACGCCATCGTGAGCACGCTGCGCGAGGCGGTCGGACGGGCCAGGGGGCTGGCCGCCAAGGACCTCAAGGCGGAGAAGAAGTCGGGCCTGCGCGTGCACGGCCGTACGGGCGAGGCGTGCGAGGTGTGCGGCGACACGATCAGGGAGGTGTCGTTCGCCGACTCGTCGCTGCAGTACTGCCCGACCTGCCAGACCGGCGGCAAGCCGCTGGCCGACCGCAGGCTGTCGCGGCTGCTCAAGTAGCGCCGGTCTCGGGTAGCGCCGGTCTCAAGTGGCGCCGGTCGATCACCGAGGGTCACAGCTCCCGGCTCGGGCCCGGACACGCCCGGCGTGCCGCCACAATGGGCGCATGACATTGCCGGAAATCGCCCCCGACGCACTGCCCGAGGACGCGTACCTGCTGGACGTCCGCGAGAACGAGGAGTGGGTGGCGGGCCACGCGCCCGGCGCCGTCCACATCCCGCTCGGCGAGCTGCAGGCGCGGGTGGACGAGGTGCCGCACGACCGGCCGGTGTACGTGATCTGCCGGGTCGGCGGGCGGTCGGCGCACGCCGCGATGTGGCTCAACCACATCGGCAGGGACGCCGTCAACGTGGACGGCGGCATGCGGTCCTGGGCCGCCGCGGGACGCCCGATGGTCAGTGAGACCGGTGAGGCACCGTACGTGGCGTAGGAAAGCGGTCAAAGTAGTGTCATAATCGCAAAGACATCATCAATACCCGCGGGAGCTCGGGCGTGACCGGGCTGAGAGGGCGGATTCGATCGTGCCGCCGACCGCATGAACCTGTCCGGATAATGCCGGCGTAGGGAGCGTGTGATGACTTCTGCCGTCGTCGACGACGCGCACGCGGAGGTTCCCCTCACCCTCGAGGAGAAGGCCCCGAGAACCCTCGGACTGCTCGACCAGGGAGCGTTCTGGGCGAATCTCGGGGTCAGCCTTCTCGGGTTCTCCGGGGCGCTGTTCCTGCTCGACCCGCTGGGCGGCAAGCCGCTCACGTTCACCGCCGCGGTGCTCGCCGCCGTCATCGGCAGCCTGGTCGGCACGGCGATGGTCGGCCTGGCCGCGATCCCCGGCACCCGGACGGGCCAACCCTCGATGGTGCTGCTGCGCGGCCTGTTCGGGGCCCGGCTGTCGTACATCCCGACCGTGCTGAACATCGTGCAGATGGTCGGCTGGGGCGCCTTCGAGCTGTGGGTGATCGCCCACGGCGGGCAGGCGCTGTTCGGCACGGCGGTGCCGTACTCCGTGTGGGTGGTCGCGGCGGGCGCGCTGACGATCGCGCTGACGATCCGGCCGCTCGGCGCGCTGCGGCTGCTGCGCCGGTACGTCACGGCGGGCGTGGTGATCGCCATGATCTGGCTGTCGATCGCCCTCTTCCGGCAGGGACCGTCCGTGGGAGACGGCACCTGGGACGCCTTCGCCCCGGCCGTCGACTACGTGATCGCGCTGTCGGTGTCGTGGGTGCCGATGGCCGCCGACTACGCCAGGCACTCGCGGTCGAGCGGCGCCGCGTTCACCGGCGTGGTGGCCGGTTACACGATCGCCCAGGTGGCCTGCCTGGCCCTCGGCATCGCCGCGCTCGCCCTGGTCGGCAACGACCCGGACAAGGTGTGGGACCCGTTCGTGGCCGCTCCGCTCGGGGCCCTGTTCTTCGGCATCCTGGTGCTGCGCGAGGCCGACCAGTCGTTCGCGAACGTCTACTCCACGACCGTGTCGATCCAGAACCTCGCGCCGCGTGCCGACCGCCGGGCGATCTCGATCGGGGTCGGCGTGCTCACGACCCTGATCGCGCTGTTCGCCGACGTGAACTCCTACGGCGCGTTCCTGTCCGTGATCGGCGCGGTGTTCGTGCCGATGTTCTCCGTGCTCGTGGTGGACTACTTCCTGCTCGGCGGGGCCGCCCGGTGGAACACGGCCGAGGACGCCCCCTCCCGCTGGCTCATGGTGGTGCCGTGGATCCTCGGGTTCACGGCGTACTGGATCGTGACGTCCACGCCGACGGTCGAGTGGTGGGACGGGTTCTGGGGCAAGGTCCGCGACGCCCTCGGGTTCGTCCACCAGCCCTGGATGAACGCCGCGCTCGCCGCGTTCCTCGTCGCCGCGCTGGTCACCGTGGCGCTGTCCGTCCCGGCCCGCCGCCTGCGGTCGCGCCGGTAGCCGCTTACCGTACGGCGGCTCAAGCGAGCCGGTGGAGACGGCTGGAAGCCGCCCGTCGAGACGGTCGCGGGCGGCTTCCGAGTATTCGTCCGCGATGCTCCGGTCTTCAGGTGCTCTCCGGCCTTCAGGTCCTCCGGCCTTGCGGCCGGAGAGCGTGTCAGAGCGCGCCCTCCAGCCGGAGCAGGTGCTCCTTGGCCACCGGGCCTCCGGCGTACCCCCCGAGCGAGCCCGGGCCCTCCACGGCCCGGTGACACGGCAGGAGCAGGCACACCGGGTTGCCCGTCAGGGCGTTGGCCACCGCGCGCGGCGCCTGCGGCCGCCCGATCCGCCCGGCGATCTCCTGGTAGGTCGTGACGCTGCCGTACGGCACGGCCGGCATGAGCTGGATCACCGTACGGCTGAACCCGGTGACCAGGCGCAGGTCCACCGGGAGGGAGAAGGTGCGCAGCCTGCCGGTGAAGTACGCGTCCAGCTCCCTGCGCAGCGGATCGAGGCGGCGCGGGTCGGGCCCGATGAACGAGCCGACGGCGCGGGAGATCCGGGCGAAGACGTCGTGCTCGTCGTCGTAGGTGCAGGCCAGCACGCCGCGTGCGGTCACCGCGAGGACCAGACGGCCCACCGGCGTGTCGGCGGTGCCGAAGGCGACCTCGGGCGGGGTCTCGCCGACGTATCCGGGCGAGGTCACGCGCAGCAGGGCTTCGAGGTCCTCCGTGGACATGGGCGCCCCACTTTCTCTTCACTCCGTGCACGGCAGCGTATCGGAGCGGTCGCGAGGTGATGGAAAAGCCCATGATCAAAAGGTGAAAGAAGGCACGATGGGGGCGTGGGTGACAGCAGCGTGGACGGCCGGGCGACCGATCTCGCCTCCGCGGTCCCCGACGCCGCGACGCCTCATGCCGCGGCCCCGGACACCGCGACCTTCGGCGACGCGGGTCTCGGCGACGCGGGTCTCGGTGAGGGGGCTCCCGGCGACCGGGTTCTCCGAGACGGGGTTCTCGGAGACGGGGCTCTCGGTGACGCCGCCTGCGGCGACGCGGCTTTCGGCGACGTCGAGGAGGGGCTCGCGCGCGCGATCCTGGCCGGCTCCCCCGACGCGATCGTCGCGCTCGACCGCGACCTGGCCGTGCTGAGCTGGAACGCCGCGGCCGAGCGGCTGTTCGGCTGGACCGCGGCCGAACTGCTCGGCAGACGCGCCCCGATCGTGCCCCACGAGCTGATGGCCGAGCACCACGCCGTGCTCGAACGCGTACGCGCGGGCGGCCGGGTCTCGCTGAGCACCAAGCGCCTGCACCGCGACGGCCGGATGCTCGACCTGCGGGTCGACACGAGCGCGTTGTGCTCGCCGGCCGGCGCCCTGCTGGGCTACGTGAACGTCTACCACGCGACCGAGGACGACGACGCGGCGCACGGCAGGATGGTGCGCCGCGCCCGGCTGGTGCGCCGCCTGACCGACGTGGTCGGCGACATCAACGCCGAGCTCGACCTGCCCGTCGTGCTCGACCGCATCGCCGCGAGCCTGACCGAGCTGACCGGCGCGGACGCCGGGGGGTTCGTGTCCATCGAGGGCGACCGGCTGCGCCTGGTCGGTGTGCACCAGTTGCCCGAGACGCTGCGCGGGGCCACCGCCGACCTGCACACGAGCCTGGTCGCCAAGCTGCTGCGCACCGGCAAGACCGTGCTGCTCGAGACGGGCCCGGAGGGCTTCCCCGACCTGATCTGGGCGCGCCTGCCCGGCCTGCACACGATCGCCGTCGGCATCGCGGCCGTGGGCGGGCGCCCTTATGGAGCGCTCTACGCGCTGTTCGCCCGGCGCAAGGCGAGCCATCTGGAGCTCGAACTGCTCGAACTGCTCGCCGGGCACGCCGGCATCGCGGTCGCCAACGCCATGGCGTACCAGGAGGCGGTGCGGCAGCGCGCGCACGAGCGGGCCGTCTTCGACGCCAGCGCCGACGGCATCGCGGTGCTCGACGGCGAGGGCGTGGTCGTGCGGTGGAACCCGGCGGCGGCCGAGCTGACCGGCCTTCCGGCGGACCAGGCGATCGGCGGGCCGCCGCCGTTCCCGCTGCCGGAGCCGGGGGAGAAGCTCACCTTCCAGCTCCCGTCCGGCCGATGGCTCGACGTGTTGTGCGCGGAGATCCGGGAGACCGGGGAGACCGTCGTCGACTTCCGCGACGTGACCCGGGCCAAGGAGCTCGAGGAGGCCAAGGACCTCTTCCTCGCCACCACCAGCCACGAGCTGCGCACGCCGATCACGATCGTGCACGGCTTCGCCAGCACGCTCGACTCCCGCTGGGACCACCTGTCGGACGCGGAGCGGCGGTCGGCGGTCCACACGATCGCCGAGCGCGCCCGCTCGCTCGGGCAGCTCATGGACCATCTCCTGCTCGGCGCGCGGGCGGGCGCGGAGGAGCTGAAGGTCAAGGTCGAGCCCTTCGACCTGGCCGACCGGGTGCACGCGGCGACGCTCGGGCTGCCGGTCCTGTCCGACCGGCACCGGCTGGAGGTGGACATCCCGCCCGATCTCCCCCTCGTGTACGGGGACGCGCTGGCCACCGACATCCTCCTGGCCCAGCTCCTGGAGAACGCGTTCAAATACTCCCCCGACGGGGGTCTCATCCGGGTCGAGGCATGGCCGGAGGACGACCGGGTCGTGCTGGTGGTGGACGACGAGGGAGTGGGCATCGCGCCCGGCGACCGTGAGCGGATCTTCGAGCGGTTCGTCCAGGCCGACAGCGGCAACCGGCGCAGGTTCGGCGGGGTCGGGCTCGGGCTCTACATCGTGCGCAACCTCGCCCGGGCCCAGGGCGGGGATGTTTCCGCGCTGCCCCGATCGGGTGGGGGGACCCGGATGCGGGTGGTGTTGAACTCCGCAGGATCTTCATCCCGATAAGACAGATCGGAGCGTGGCGTCACCACTTAAGGACTCAACTATTGTCCAATGTGCACAAGCTGTGATCCGGGGCACGGTTTCCCGGCCGAGTAAGCGGGGCATTTCGGTCGTACTGGCTCGTGCAGCAGAAACGGGGGGAACGGGGAGGTGAGTGCGTCGAGCGTTGTGATGCTGCCGTACGCACCGTCGAGCGTGGCTGTCGCACGTCAGCGCCTCAGCGCCGAACTTTCGAACGCGGGGCTGCTCGCCTCCGCCGTCGACGACGTTGTGCTGATCATGAGCGAACTGCTGAGCAACGCGTTGCGCCACGCCCACCCTCTCCCGTCCGGCCAGCTCAAAGTGGCCTGGTTCTGGTCGCAGGACCAGGTCGAGGTGGCCGTGAGCGACGGCGGCGCGTGTACGGAACCCCGTGCGGGCCACCCGACCCTGTCGTCCCTCGGAGGCCGCGGGCTCGGCATCGTCGAATACCTCGCCGAGCGCTGGGGGGTCAGGCACGAGGAGGAGGCGACCACCGTCTGGGCCGTCGTCCCCGCCTCGTGGCCCGCCCGGAATGGACATCCCGAGTTGTCTGAAACCCCGGTGCTGCGCGAGGTCGGCTGAGCGCTCCCCGTCCGGTGCCGCCTGACGGCCCGCACCGCCGCGGCACGGGGGAGCCGCGCGCCGGCTTCCCCCGGGGAAGACGTGGACCGCTGCGCCTGGGGAGGCGTGCGTCGACTCAACTCGGGACGGCGCGTATGCCCCCCGGCCCGGGTCGGCGGCGCGAACCGGCCTCACCCGGGTCAGACGCGTGACACCCCGGCCGGGGGATCGCGGACGTCCTCCCCGTCGCCCAGGACACGATCGCGCGGCCACCGGCCGGGCGGTCGGCATCCGGTCACGATCGTGTGGTCGCCGGTCAGGCGGTCGGTGTCCGAGCTTTCCCGGCGTCACGCCGCGCGCGGGTAGAGCACGGCCCGCTCGGCCGTCGTCCAGGCGCTGCTCACGAGCAGGTAGATGCCCGCCGCGAGCGGGAGGAAGGCCGCCGCGGCGACGGTCCAGAACGGCGTCAGGACCGCCAGGGGCCGCATCGGCGCCGTGGGCTCGACCCTGCGAGCGGCGATCACGGCCACGGCCACGAGCAGCGCGAGCAGCCCGGCGAACACCGCGACCTGAGGGCTGATCAGGCCCGCCCCGGCGACCACCGCCGCGAGGTGCTCCCCCAGCGGCACGCCGAGCACGCTCTGCGCGAGCAGCAGGTTAGGGTGCCCGGCGATCACGGCGGCGGTGAACAACCGGTAGGTCACCATGAAGAACGGCGACTGCGCGAACGCCGGAAGATAGCCGGTGAACTGGCCGACGCCCTCCTTGGCGTACAACGCGTTCACCTCGCGCAGGAGCCGCCGGGGGTTGTTCTTCCACCGCGTGCGCAGCTTCTCCACCTGGGGAGCGAGCCGCATCCGGATGCGCTGCGCGCGGGCGACGCGGATGCTCAGCGGCAGCAGCGACAGCCGTACGGCGAGGGTGACCAGGACGATCGCGAGTCCGGCGCCGGTGACATGGCTGAGCGCGTCGATGAGCCGGTAGGCGGGGTCGAGCACGAAGTCGAACACGGGAAGCCTTTCGTCTGCGCGTTTCTACTGGTGAATGAGGGCATGACGAAAGCGCTCGCGACCGGGTCGCCGGTCAGACGAGCGCGGGGCTTCCCGATGGTGCGCGGGGACGGGGACGGCCAGGCGTGCCGGGGTCGCGCAGCCTGACCATCGCCGTCTCACCGGTGTGCGACGGCCTGTCCGGCCCCTGACGAAAAACGGGGACGCCGGTCAGCCGGTAGAGCATCCAGGCGAACACCAGGACGGCCACGCCGGTCAGGCCGACCGCGGTCAGCGTGCCGGGGCCCGCGGACCCGGCGGCCACCTCGGCCAGCAGCCAGACGAGCGATCCGATGACGGCCTGGAGAGCGTTCACGTCAGCGGGAGAGCTTCCCCACGACGGTGACCGCGACCACGGCGACGAGGGCGATGATCCCGATGACGAACAGGAACTTCAGCGTCGCGAACAGCGCGGGGATCACGAATCCGAACACCAGCCAGAGGGCCGCGAGGATCCCCAGTACGGTCAGCACGATACGGGCCATAGCCACAAGGTACGCGGTGGGACCGACAACCGCGCGCCTGATCGGGAATCGGATCCCCATAGCCGCGACCGGAAGGTTTCACGTGAATCACCGCGTTCAGTCGTGATTCACCTACAGATCGTCATGACGTCTCGGCTGCCGAGCCGACCCCGGTGCCGACAGAGAGGATGGGCGGCCCCGGGCGGGGCCTCGGGGAAAGCCCACGACGGCCCGCGGCGCCATGCCCCCGGCCTCGGCGCGCGGTGGCGGGCGCGGCCTGCCGCAGCCGCGGGTTACGCACCGGCCGCGCTTGACGGCGACACGCTGCCGGCCTGCGGGTCGCGGGCATCGCCCGCCGCGGTGAGACGAGGCGGCGGACGGCGATATGCGGCACCCGCTCCCACCTCACCGGCCGCCGATCTCTGCAGGCGGGAAAGCAGGTTCTTACGAGGCGATGACGAGGTCTCGGCCTGGTTGCCGGGGACACGTACCGTGGGGGACGTGCCCTCTCCCAGAACTCCGCAAAAGCCCGCCCGTGTCCTCGTGGTGGACGACGATCCCACCGTCGCCGAGGTGGTGGCCCGCTACCTGGAACGCGACGGGCACGAGGTCGAGTGTGTGGGCGACGGGGCCGAGGCGCTGCGCCGGGCCCTGGCCGACCCGCCCGACCTGATGGTGCTCGACTTGATGCTGCCCAAGCTCGACGGCCTGCAGGTATGCCGGAAGCTGCGAGAGCGCCGGCCCGTTCCGGTGATCATGCTGACCGCGCTCGGCGAGGAGATGGACCGGGTGGTCGGCCTGGAGACGGGCGCGGACGACTACGTGACGAAGCCGTTCAGCCCGCGCGAGCTGGCCCTGCGCGTGCAGTCCGTGCTGCGGCGGGCCCGCGGCGCCCTGATGCCCACCGGCACGGGCGTGCTGCGCGACGGCGACCTCGTCGTGGACGTCGGCGCCCACGAGGTGCGCCTGCGCGGCAAGGAGATCACGCTGACCGCCCGCGAGTTCGACCTGCTCGTCTACCTGCTGCGCAATCCCCGCCAGGCGTTCAGCCGTACGGCCCTGCTCGACCAGGTGTGGGGGTGGTCGTTCGGCGACTCCTCCACCGTCACGGTCCACGTGCGCAGGCTGCGGGAGAAGATCGAGGAAGATCCAACCGACCCGCGCAGGATCGTCACGGTCTGGGGCGTCGGCTACCGCTACGAGCCGCTGTCGTGATCGTCCAGATCGTCGCGGTCGCCGCCGGGCTCGGCCTCGTCATCGCGGGTCTGGGCCTGGCGCTGCTGCGGGTGCTGCGCCGCAGGTCGATCGGCGTGATGCTCGCGGTCGTCGCCGCCGTGACGGTCGCCGCGACGCTGGCCGGGGTTGTCGCCATCACGCTCGCCATGATCATCGATGGCGAGCCGAAGAACATCGTGCTGACCGTCGTCGCCATCGGCGGCCTGGTGGGGCTCGGGGTCGCGCTGGTCAACGCCAGGACGGTGGTGCGCGCCAGCAGGAGCCTCGTCAGCGCGCTGGAGAGCGTGCCGCCGTCCGGCCGGTTCACTCCGCCGCCCGCGCCGCTCCCGGCCGAGCTGCAGACCATCTCCGCCGCGCTTGAGCAGGCGTACGAGCGGCTGCGGCTGGCCCACGAGCGCGAGCGGGCGCTGGAGAGCGCGCGGCGCGAACTGGTGGCGTGGGTCAGTCACGACCTGCGCACTCCCCTCGCCGGCATGCGGGCCATGGTGGAGGCCCTGGAGGACGGGGTGGCCGACGACCCCGAGACCGTCAAGCGCTACCACGTTCAGATCAGGGTGGAGGTCGACCGGCTCGCCGGGATGGTGGAGGACCTGTTCGAGCTGTCGCGGATCCACGCGGGGTCGCTGCGGCCCAGGCTCACCCGCACCGGGCTCGGCGACCTCGTCGCGGACACCCTCGCCGCCGTCGAGCCGCTCGCCCGTGCCGAGGGCGTGCACCTGACCGGCGAGGCGGACCCGCGCGTCCCGGTGTACGCCGACGCCGGGCAGCTCGGCCGGGCCGTACGCAACCTGGTGGTGAACGCCATCCGTCACACGCCCCCCGGGGGCACGGTCGTCGTACGGGCGGTGGCCGGCGAGTCGACCGCCCGCCTGTCCGTGCTCGACGGCTGCGGAGGCATCCCGGAGGACGACCTGCCCCGGGTCTTCGACGTCGCGTTCCGGGGCGAGGCGGCGCGCACGCCGGGCCCCGACGGCGGCGCGGGGCTCGGACTCGCGATCGCGCGCGGCATCGTGGAGGCCCACGGCGGCGAGATCGGCGTGGTCAACCATCCTCCCGGCTGCGTGTTCACGATCACGCTGCCGCTGGCCTGAGGCCCACTCCCGCCCGTTCCCGGCCGTCCCGCCCTGAAGGGCATGGTGAGCAGCGCCCCCGGCGGTGGTGCGGTGCCCGCCGGGGCAGGGGAGCACGCGCCGCCGAGGTCACGCGTCGCCTTGATGCTCCAGCTGGCCGCGCCAGGGAGGGGCGTCCGGGGCGGCCTCCCGCTGGCGGGGGGTGAACGCCTCCGCCATGACCCGGAACGTGGGGCACGGCCAGCGCCACATGCAGCTTCGGCACCGCAGGATCGGGTTGGCCGGGTCGCTCGAGATGCCGCCGGCGTCCCTCGGCTGATGCAGGTCGAGCAGCCGGATGCCGAGCTCGGAGAAGCTCAGCAGCTCCTCGCGCGCCTCGGCGAGGAAATCGAGGTCCTCGGCCGCCAGCCGGGCGCTGACCGGGACATACCCTTCACGGTTGACCAGGCCGCGCAGCGGCTCGGCCGCCTCGCGCCATGACGACGCCTTCTCCGTACGGACCTGGATGGTCTCCAGGTGCTCGCGCAGCACTCGCCGCTGGGGGTCCTCGGGTATCTCACTGTTCATCTGCTCTCGGGCCCGCTGTGCGTGGCGCCCGCCCTCCTTATTCGAAGTGACGACCAAGACGCGGAGGTTCCGGGCCCTCCATCCGGCGACGCCGGTGTCGCATAGCGTCAAGCTTCGCGCACTCCGCGTTTACATGGGGCCGAAATCGGGGACAAAGGGCGGACGACTCTTCGAGGAATCTGATGGAGCGTGACCCGAGGCCGGTACGACGCTAGTGTGCGCCTCGTGGAGCTCAAAGTCGCGACGCAATCCCACGCCGGTCAGGCCGTCATGGCCGTCTTCGGCGAAATCGACCTATATACCGCGCCCCGGCTGCAGGCGGAGTTCACCCGTCTGCTGGAGACCGGGCCGGACCGTGTGGTCATCGACATGTCCGGAGTGGAGTTCTGCGACTCCACCGGCATGAACGTGCTGCTGTCGGCGCTCAAGCGGCTGCGCGAGCGGGGAGGCACGCTGGAGGTGGCGGCGCCAAGACCGGCGGTACGCAAGATTCTCCAGGTCACCGGCCTGGACTCGGTGTTCACGGTGCACGACACGGTGCCCGCCGACCTGCTCACGGCCGAGCACCAGGGCTAGGCGCATGGGGGAGCTGGCAGTGCCAGAGCCGGACACCGCGGTGGTGATCCCGGCGAAGGACGAGGCCGACCGGATCGGCGCCACCGTGACCGCCGCCCTGAAGCTACCCGGCGTGGACCTCGTGGTCGTGGTCGACGACGGCTCGTCCGACGAGACAGGCCGGGTGGCCAGGGCGGCGGGCGCCCGGGTCGTACGGCACAGCCGCAACCGGGGCAAGGCCGCGGCGATGGAGAGCGGGGCCGAGGCCGTACGCCTCCTGGACGAGGACAATCCTCGGCACCTGCTGTTCCTCGACGCCGACCTGGGCGAGACGGCGGCGGCGGCCCTCCCGCTGATCGCGCCGGTGCGCGCGGGCGAGGCCGACCTGGCCATCGCGAAGTTCGCGACCCGGGTCAAGCTCGGCGGGCACGGCATCGTCGTACGGGTGGCCCGAGACGGCATCAAGCGGCTCACCGGCTGGGAGGCGACCCAGCCGCTGAACGGGCAGCGATGCCTCACCAGGGCCGCGTTCGAGGCGGCCCGGCCGCTCGCCTACGGCTTCGGCGTCGAGACCGGCATGACCGTCGACCTGCTCAGGAAGGGCTTCCGGGTGATCGAGGTCGAGGTCGACATGTCGCACCGGGCGACCGGCACCGACTGGAGATCGCAGTTGCACAGGGCCAAGCAGCTCCGCGACGTCGGCCTGGCTCTCGCCGCCCGCGAGCCCGTCGTGGGCCAGGCGCGTGCCGCGCTGCGTCCCCCACGCCGGTAACTCGCGTCGTGCTCCACGCCGGTCACCCGCGTCGTTCTCCACCCCGGTAACCGGCCGTGAGGCGGGCGCGCGCCGCGTCGCCTTCCTCACGCCGGTGACTCGCGTCGCCGACCCGCGCGGGTGACCGCTGAGCCGCCCGCCGACCCCCGGGTGACCCGCTGACCTGCGCGCGGTGATGCGAGCCGCCGGCGCGTGTCGTGCCGGAGTCCCCAGGGCGGGCGTGGTGACGCGCCCGCCCGGCCGTTTCAGGAGTCGGCGGCGGCGGCCGCGGTGGGCCGGGGCGCCGTCCACCACAGCGGAGGCCGGGCCGGACGGAGGCGTCGGCAGGCGGGCGGCAGCGGTTTGGTGTGGTGGAATTCTGGGGTGAATCCTCGGGGGTGCGCACGGACCGCCGCCCGGCTGGCCCCGGCCGCCGGTGGCCTGTCCATCCTCCTCACGATCACGATCGGCGCCCTCGGGCCGTCCGCGATGGTGCCCGGGCTGCCCGGGCCGTCGTGGCAGCCCCCCTACTCGTTCGGCCTCGCGCCCGACGGTCATCTCGTCGTGGCCCTGGCCGCCGCCGCGCTCGTCCTCGGCGTGATCGGCCTGGCCGCCGGCCTCGCGTACGCCGACCGGATGCCGCGGGCGCGCACGCTGGTCGTCGCGGGGTGCGCCGCGGCCGCGATCCTCGCGTTCCTGCCGCCCTCCGGGTCGGCCGACCACCTCAACTACGCGGCGTACGGCCGGATGGCGACCCTCGGGCACGACCCGTACGCGACCGTGCCCGCCGACCTTCCCGCCGATCCGATCGTCGGCCGGGTGGAGGAGTGGCGGAACACCCCCAGCGTGTACGGCCCGGTCGCGACGGCCGTGCAGGCACTGGCGAGCCATGTCGGGGGCGAGTCCGTCCGCCTGACGGTCTTCGTGATGGCCCTGGTCAACGCCGCCGCCTTCATCGTCACCGGCCTGCTGCTCCACCGCGCCGCCGCCGGCGACCCCGTACGGCAGCGCCGCGCGGCCCTGCTGTGGACGGCCAACCCGCTGATCGTCTACGAGCTGGTGGCCGGGATGCACCTGGACACCGTGGCGATCGCGTTCGTCGTGGCGGGGCTGGTCGCCCGCCGGGGCGTGCTGCTCGGCCTGGGCGTCGCGGTCAAGGCGACCGTGGGCCTGGTGGCGCTGGGCACGGCGTGGGAACTGCGCAACAACCCAAGGAGACTCGCCCTGGTCGCCGGGCTCGCGGCGCTCACCGTGCTCGTGGCATATCTGCTGGCCGGGCCCCACTCGCTCGACCAGTTGCTCAACGCCAGCAAGTCGGTCTCGCTCGCCACGCCCTGGAAGCTCGCGCAGAAGGCGCTGCAGGGGATGTTCGGGCCCGGGGCCTACCGGGCGTGGATTCAGGCCGGGTCGCTGCTCCTGCTGGCCGTGCTCGCCGTTCTCCTGCTGCGGGGGCGTCCGGCCGCCGAGCCCGAGGGCCCGGCGGTCGCGCTCGCCGTCGCCGCGGCCTGGCTGTTCGCCACGCCGTACGCGCTGCCGTGGTACGACGGGCTGGCGTTCGCGCTGCTGGCGCTGGTCGCCTGGCCGGGCCTTGCGGCGTTCCTGGTCGCCCGGATCGCCGTGCTCGCGCCGGCCTACCTGCCCGCGCGTCAGGCGGAACAGCCGGAGGACCTCGGGTGGCTCGTCGAGGTGGTCAGGGGCTGGGTGGCGCCGTCGCTTCTGCTGGCGCTGACGATCGCCCTGCTGTGGTGGGCGGCGTGGTCTGGAGGGCGTGCACGGACGCGGCCAGCGTCAGCGGCACCGCGACCGTCAGGGCCATCGCCGGAATCGCGATCCCCGAGTCGTTGATCAAAAACCCGGCGAACGCCGCGGTCAGCGCGCCGAACAGCCCGGCCCGCAGCCGCGGCGCCCGCTCGTACGCCAGGCTCAGCGCGGGCGCGCCCCACCGGGACGGCCGGGCCAGCACGAGGAACAGGAACGCCAGCGCCACCACCGACAACAGCGTCAGCGGCAGGTTGCCCAGCGTGTGGAGCATCGCTCCCAGCTTGCGCCCGACGACCGAGCCGCCCTCACCGCCGATGAGCTGCTGGACGAACGCCCCGAGGTGGGTGCGCCGGTCGGCCGGGCGCAGCCAGTCGGCCACCGCGATCACCGCGATGAGCACGGCCCCCGCCCCGGCGATCAGCGCGAGCCGGAATATCGACACCCGCCCGCCCGCGGCCATCAGCACGCACACCGCCACGCCGAGGACGAACGACGGCACCCCGCCGAAGTCCGCGCCCCACGTCGGCCAGCCGTCCCCGGCGATCGCGAGCAGGCCGTACGCGACGCAGATCGCCACGGCGAGCCTGGGCCGGCGGCGCAGCGCGTGGGCGACGGCCGCCAGGAGCAGGATCGTGCCGGTGGAGAAGACGGCGAACGCCATGTTGCCGAAGCCGTAGAACCGGCCGCCGGTCACCGGCTCGTACCCGGCCACGGCGTTCATCTGCAGGTGCGAGCCCGTCATCACGTCGGCGAGCAGCGCGAGCGAGCTGATCCCGGAGACCACGGCGAGCGGCCCCAGCACGTGGCGGCGCCACGGCCCGGCGTACGCGAGCCCCGCCACCACGACGGCGAAGCCCAGGATCGTGCCGAGCAGAGCGGGCATCGGGCGCGCGAAGCCCCACCACGGCACGAGCTGCGCCAGGAAGATCGACACCGGGAGCGCGCCGCTGACCGTCGCCACGACGCGGGTGGTCGTCAGCATGCGCCGGTGCCGCCTGATCACGACGGCGGCCAGGCCGTAGAAGAGCAGTTGCGCGACGACCAGCGTGATGAAGAACGGCTCTCTGACCTCCCTGAGCACCTGGCTCGCCATGTCGTCGTCGGCCAGCGTGAGAGCCGTCTCGGCCACGGGTGGCGCCGCGCCGCCGTACTCCCACGGCCTGCCGACCGCGCCCTGGGGGGTGGGAATGCCCAGCAGGTGTGTGACCGTCGCCGTGATGTCGGTGATCGTGACCAGCGCCCGCTGACGGGTGGAGGCGGCGGTCAGCCAGCCGTGCCCGTACGGCCCGCCCGCGGCTACGGCGACGTGCAGGTGGGCGATGGCGCCGGAGTCGGACAGGCCCGCCACGAGAACGGCCGACCCGGCGGGCACCTTGGCGAGCACCTCGGCGACGGTCCGGTCGGCCGCGCTCACGGCCGTCCGCCGCGCCTGCCCGTTCCCGACGTCGACCCCGTCGTCGGCTCCGTCGCCCGCTCTGCCGCCGGCCTGGGCCCGGGTGATCTCCCCCGCCTCCGCCACGACGAGGGCGTACGGTGTGAGGTCGGGCAGAGCGGCGGGCGTCGGGGCGTACGTCGCGATCGTGCCGGAACGGTCGGCGGCGGCCAGGGCAGCTCCCGGGCCGATGGCCGCGACCTTGCCCCCGGCGGCGGTCACGGCGTCGGCGAGGAGCCCGAGCCGCGCCTTGAACGACCCGGCCTGCTGCAGGGCGACCAGTTCGGACCAGTTCGGGATCGTCGCCGTGCCGTCGGCGCCGGTGACGGGCTCAGGAAGAGAGGTGCAGCCGGGGCCGGGCGCCCCCGCCCGCTGGCCGGCGGAGACCGTCAGCCACCCGGCGGCCGGGCAGGTCACCGACAGCCCCGGGGGAGGGACCGCCCGCGTGGACAGCGACGCGCTGGAGCCTCGGGCGGCGAGCCCCCACAGCGTGGGAGTGCGCCGGGGGTCGAGGTCGTCCCACCGCAGGCCGGGCACTCCGATCAGCACGACCCGGCCCGTCACCGCGCTCGTGCCTGCCGCCGCGGCCTGCCCCGTCGCCGCGACCCGGCCCGTCTCTTGCGGGCGGCCGGTAACGCCGGTGCCGCCGGTCACCGTGCTCTTGGCAGCGGTGAGGCGGCCGGTCATCGCGACGCCTGCCGACGTTTTTCCTGCGGCCGACGCGGGGGAAGCGGACAGGACGATCGCCGCCACGACAAGCACCAGGATCGACGCGAAAAACGCCGCCACCCCGCCGCGCCGGTGGCCGAGGAGACCCGGTGCGGTGCGCGGCCGGGCCTTGCGGCGGGTGGCGGGGAGGCTTGGTGGGGTGAGCCGGCAACGGCGGGCTGCCGCGGTGGGCGGCCGCGCCTCGTGGCCGGCGGTGGAAAAGCCCGGCGCGGTAGGCGAGTGCCTGTGGGCAGCGCTCATCTGCGGCCGGGTCTCGCGGTGGTCGCTTGGTGGGCTTGGTGGGGTGAGCCGGCAACCGCGGGCTGTGGCGGTGCGCCGTGGCAGCAGGCGAGGTCGGGCGGGGTCAGTCGACTGGAGGGAGCCGGGTGCGGGATGCCCGGAATCGCCCGGACGCGCGGCGGGCCGGAACGCCCGGGTCGGAGCCGGTGCTGATCCAGGTGGCACAGTTCCGCGCTCCCTCATGATCGACAACAGGGCGGACAGGCTCCACGGTAACCTGCCCTGTCATGACGACTGGCCGGATCGCCGGGGCCCGCCGGCCCGCCTGGGCGTGGGCGTTCGCGCTGGTGGCGGTGGCCGCCGCGGCGTCGCCGCTGATCGCCTACTGGCTGACGAACCCCGAGGACCAGCGTCTGGTGGACTTGGACGTCTACCGTACGGGCGGCTGGGCGTTGCTGCGTGGTTTGCCCGTCTATGACGTGATCACGCCTGCTCCTCAACTGCTGCCGTTCACCTATCCCCCGATCGCCGCGATGCTCGCGGTGCCGCTCGCCGTGATGTCCTGGCCGGTCGCGCAGTGGGTGTGGACGATCGCCATCGTCGCCGTCCTCGCCGTGACGGTCCGGCACGCCTTCCGCGCCTTCCTGGACGGCCTGCGCGGTGCCCTGGCCGCGCCGCTGCTGTTCGCCGTGCTGTGCGCCGCGTGCGTGTATCTCATGCCGATCAGAGACCAGTTCAGGTTCGGCCAGGTGGACCTGTTCCTCCTGGCGTTGTGCCTGCTCGATTGCGTCGTACGCAAGCCGTGGTGGCCGCGCGGCATGCTGATCGGTCTCGCGACGGCGGTGAAGCTCACCCCTGGCGTGTTCCTCGTGTACCTGGCCATCACCGGCTTCGCGCTTCGCGAGAGGGACACCGGCCGGCGCCGGGAGGAAGGCAGGGCGCGGGCCCGCGACGGCCTGGTGGAGCGCGAGCGCGGCACGGACACCAAGGAGGGCCACGGGGACACCGAGCGGCGCGGCGCAGGCGCCGGGGAGCGCCGTGCGGAGAGCGGGCGGCGCGGCGGGGACGTCGAGCAGCGCAGGGCCTTCTTCATGGCGGTGTTCACCACGGCCCTGCTGACGCTGCTGCCGTTCCTGGTGATCTTCGCCGACGCCCGCGACTTCTGGTTCGGCGCGCTGCTCGACTCCGAGCGGCTGGGCGCGAACGCCGCCACCACCAACCAGTCGCTGCGGGGCATGCTGCTCAGGCTCTATCTGCCCGGCCCGCTGACCACGGTGCTCTGGCTCGCCGCCGTCGCCGTGATCGGCTGGTACGGCTTCCGCGCCGCGCGCCGGGCGTACCGGGACGGCGACGTGATGACCTCGGTGGCGCTCACCGGGTTGATGGCGGTGCTGCTGTCGCCGGTGGCCTGGATCCACCACATCGCCTGGGTCGTGGTCGTGCTCGCGGCCCTCGCGGGGTCCGGACGCGACCGGGTCCGGCTGCTGGTCGCGGCGGGGGTGTGGCTCTACTACGTGCTGCCCATCCCGTGGTGGGGGGTGGCGATCAAGGCGCTGGAGGTCCCCGTGCTCAGCCCGGTCGTGGGGAAGATCGTGCAGAACGCGTTCGGGCTCGGCGCGATCGGCCTGGTCTGGCTTCTCGGGTCATGGCTGCCGCGACGGCGGGCCGCTGTCGCCGTTCCCGCTGCGGTGAGTTGACCAAAAGATTACGCTCGGTGTCGTGTTGGTTACCGTTGTGGGATGGGCCGGGGTTTTGACGGGCGTGACCGGCGTGGCCATCGGGCTGATCGCGTTGCGCGCGGCCCGCCGTTCGATGCGGGAGTGCCTGGACGTCCTCGCCCGCCGGGCCGCCGTCGACGGCCCGGTGGACAGCAGGGCCGTTCGCGACGTGGCGTTGTACCGATACGACGCGCTCGATGAGATGACCGGCAGGCTGTCGTTCTCGCTCGCGTTCATCAACGGCTTCGGCGACGGGGTCGTGCTGACGTCCATCAACGGCCGCACCGAGACCCGCACGTACGCCCGTGCCGTACGCGGTGGGAAGGGGCTGCAGCCGCTGTCGCCGGAGGAGGAGCACGCCGTGTGGGCGGCCAGGCTCGGCATCGGGCCGGAGGCCGAGCCGCATCGCGTCCCCCGCTGAGACGCGTACGGGGCCATCCGGAAGACATGGGTTATCCACAGGGGTGTTTCTGTATGCCCGCCACGGTTACCTGTGGATACCCTTGAGGACATGTCGAAGCTCGCGTACCTGGGGCCTCAGGGCACCTTCTGTGAGGCCGCCCTGCGACTCCTGGATCCGGATGCCGAGCGCCTGCCTTGTGCCAACGTCGGAGCGGCCCTCGACGCCGCCCGCAACGGCGAGGCGGACGGCGCGGTGGTGCCGCTGGAAAACTCGGTGGAGGGGGCGATCACCCAGACCCTCGACGAGCTGGCCGGGGGAAAGCCGCTCCACATCACCGGCGAGCTGCTGCTTCCCGTCGAGTTTTCCCTGCTGGTGCGGCCCGGCACCGAGCTCGCCCAGATCAAGCGGGTCATCACCCACCCGGCGGCGCACACGCAGTGCCGGGGGTTCATCGAGCGCGAGCTGCCCGGCGCCGTGGTGATCGCGGCCTCGTCCACGGCCGCCGCCGCGCAGGAGGTCGCCTCACCCGAGTCTCCGTACGACGCGGCGATCAGCCCGGCCATCGCCGGGGAGTACTACGGACTTGAGGCCGTCGCCTCGAACATCGGCGACCGCTCCGACACCGTCACCCGTTTCATCAGGGTGAACCGGCCCGGGCGGCTGCCCGAGCCGACCGGCGCCGACCGCACGTCGCTGGTGGCCTTCCTCCGCGACGACCACCCGGGCGCGCTGCTGGAGATGCTGAGCGAGTTCGCGGTGCGCGGGATCAACCTGACCCGCATCGAGTCGCGCCCCACCGGGGACGGCATCGGCCGTTACTTCTTCCACTTCGACCTGGAGGGTCACATCGCCGACGCCCGGGTCGGGGAGGGCGTCGCCGGGCTTCACCGGCTCTGCGACGACCTGCGTTTCCTCGGCAGCTATCCGCGCGCCGACCGGGTTCCGACGCAGATCAAGCCGGGCACGCGGGACGAGGACTTCGCCGAGGCCGCGGAATGGCTCGCGAAGATCCGCGCCGGTCTCGCTTGACGGGCGGGAGCGGCACCGGCTCCGGTAGCCTTTGAGCCGTGATTGACCTGCGAACCCTTCGTGAGGACCCTGACCGGCTCCGGGCGTCGCAGCGCGTCCGCGGCGAGGACGACTCGGTCGTGGAGACCCTGCTGTCGCTCGACGAGCGCCGCCGTGCCGCGCTCAACAACTTCGAGTCGCTGCGCGCCGAGCAGAAGAGCATCGGCAAGTCGGTGTCCCGCGCGTCCGGGGACGAGCGTCAGGCGCTGCTCGACCGCGCGAAGGAACTGGCCGCGCAGGTGAAGGCGGCCGAGGCGGAGGCCGCCGCGCTGGCGAGCGAGCTCGACGAGCTGCTCATGACCGTGCCGAACATCGTCGAGGAGGGCGCGCCCCCCGGCGGTGAGGACGACTACGTGGTGCTTGAGGAGGTCGGCGAGAAGCCGGTCTTCGACTTCGAGCCGCGCGACCACGTCGAGCTGGGTGAGCTGCTCGGCGCGATCGACACCGAGCGCGGGGCCAAGGTGTCCGGCGCGCGGTTCTTCTTCCTCAAGGGCGTCGGCGCGCGGCTCCAGCTCGGGCTGCTGAACCTGGCGATGCAGCAGGCCGTCGAGGCCGGCTTCACGCCGATGATCACGCCCGTGCTGGTCAAGCCCGAGGCGATGGCCGGCACCGGCTTCCTCGGCGCCCACGCGAGCGAGGTCTACCGGCTGGAGGCCGACGACCTCTACCTGGTCGGCACCAGCGAGGTGCCGCTGGCGGCCTACCACTCCGACGAGATCCTCGACCGCGCGTCGCTGCCGCTGCGGTACGCCGGATGGTCGTCCTGCTTCCGCCGCGAGGCCGGGTCGTACGGCAAGGACACCCGGGGCATCATCCGCGTTCACCAGTTCGACAAGGTGGAGATGTTCTCCTACTGCCGTCCCGAGGACGCCCACGAGGAGCACCTGCGGCTCCTCGCCTGGGAGAAGGAGATGCTGGAGAAGGTCGAGATCCCCTACCGGGTGATCGACGTGGCGGGCGGCGACCTCGGCGCGTCGGCGGCGCGCAAGTACGACTGCGAGGGCTGGGTGCCCACGCAGGGCCGCTACCGCGAGCTGACCTCGACCTCCAACTGCACCGACTTCCAGGCCCGTCGCCTGAAGGTGCGCTACCGGGACGAGGACGGCAAGCCGCAGCACGTGGCCACCCTCAACGGCACGCTCGCGACGACCCGCTGGATCGTGGCCATCTTGGAGAACCACCAGCAGGCCGACGGCTCGGTGGTCGTCCCCAAGGCGCTGCGGCCGTACGTGGGGCTCGACGTCCTGGAGCCGATCTCCCGCTAGGCGGCGCCCGACGAGCGCCGCCGTCGCGGGCGTGAGCCGTACGGCGGCGGGCACATCGCTCTGATCGAGGACCTCCGGCGTGGTGGTGACCGCCACGTCCGGGGGTCTTCGTCGTTTCATCGGGCGTCCGTTGCGTGGTTTTCCGGCCGACGCGGCGACCGAAATCGCGTGAGACGTGCCTTGTGGCCAATGATGCGAATGAAAGTGTTAGATGTCCTGAAGATTGTGATATGCGCCGTGTATGGCGAGGTTCGTCAGATGTGAGGTAAATCTCTCCGGCGAAACCGGATCTAAGTGTGGAGAAGGCGCGTTCGCGTGAAAGTTTCATGCGTGGAGGACCTTCCGCACGTCGCCTCTGATCCTGAATCGGGATGACTCCGGTGCCCGCATAGCCCGGCCGCGTCGTTCACCCCGAGGCCCGCAGCGGCCCCTCTGCCGCACCCGCCGCCACCAGGCCCCTGCGGTCATGGCTTACGACGCACGGTTATGGCGTATGGCGTCGGCGCTGCGCGGTCATGGCTTGTGATGCCGGCCTGCACGGTCATGGTTTATGACGTCGGCGCTGCGCGACAGCGGCTCCTCTGCCGTCGGCCCTGCGTCATCGCGGCTGACGGCGCTGGCCTGCACGTTCGCGGCCCATGAGTCTGGCCCTGCGGCGTCGCGCTCATGGGATCCGGCTATTCCGCAGCGCCCCTCGGGTGCGGGGCCGGCAGCTCTTGGATGGGCTCTTCGGCAAGGGGGGCGCGGCCCCGGCTCGGCCCTTCACCTCTTCGTACGCTCCGGGCCTGACGTGCCCGTACGCCCAGGGCCGGCCTGCCCGAACGATAGGGCCGGCGTGGCGACATGCCGGGGCCGGCCTTGCTCGCACTCCGGGGCCCGGCGTGGCCGTACATGCGAAAAGCGGGGCCCGCCACAGCGAGCCCCGCTCATCTCAAGCCAGGTCAGATGCCCCGGACGTTCGACGCCTGCGGCCCCTTCGGGCCGGCGATGACCTCGAACTCGACCCGCTGGCCGTCCTCCAGGTTGCGGTAGCCGGAGCCGGAGATGGCGGAGAAGTGCACGAACACGTCGGGCTCGCCGCCGTCCGGTGCGATGAAGCCGAAGCCCTTCTCAGCGTTGAACCACTTGACGGTTCCCTGAGCCATTACTGCTCTCCCTAAGGAAGTGAATCTTGGGGACCACACCTCGTGGACCCCGGGTGTGTCGCACAGCTCCCCGGGTGGCTCATACAGTCAAGCTGGTTTTCGCTACGGGAACAGCTAATACAACGCCTTCACATCTAACACTATGTAGCCCGTTGGTGTTCCACGTCCGGCGCAGATTTCTCGCGACGGGGGTGGCCGATGGCGCCGCTTGGCATGGCACGGTGCACACTGGAACCTGTCATGACCTGCCCCCGCCTCGTCGCCACAGATCTCGATGGCACCGCTCTCCGCACCGACGGATCGCTTTCCCCGCGCACCGCGGCCGCCTTCGCCCGCGTGGAGGAGGCCGGCTCCACGCTCGTCTTCGTCACCGGCCGCCCGCCCAGGTGGATGCACCCCGTGGCGGGAGTCCTGCGCCACCGCGGGCTCGCGATCTGCGCGAACGGCGCGCTCGTGTACGACCTCCACACGGAGGAGATCGTCGAGTCGCGGCTGATTACCTGCGACATCCTCGAAGAGTGCATCGCCCGCCTGCGGCGGCATGTGCCCGAGCTCACGTTCTCGGTCGAGTACGAGGAGGGCTTCGCGTACGAACCCAGCTACCCGCTGGGCCACTGGGACGCCCGATGGGTGACCTTCGGCCGGGAGGTGGCGATATCGGCGCTGACGTCCAGGCCGGGCGCCAAGCTGCTCGCGCAGCACCCCTCGATGGACCCCGACGAGCTGTACCGCGCGGTGCTGGAGATGGTCGGCGACATCGTGACCCCGACCCACTCCAGCGGGCGGGCTTTGATCGAGATAAGCGCGCAGGGTGTGACGAAGGCCACGGCGCTGGGCGCGCTCGCCGAGGAGCGGGGGATCAAGCCGGCGGAGGCGATCGCCTTCGGCGACATGCCGAACGATCTGCCGATGCTCACCTGGGCCGGCACGTCGTACGCGGTGGCGAACGCCCATCCCGACGTGTTGGCCGCCGTGGATCACGTGACGGCGGCCAACAACGACGACGGTGTGGCGGTGGTGCTGGAGGACCTGTTCTGAGGTAGAGGACCTGTTCCGAGTTACAGGTAGGGCCCGGTTACAGGTAGGGCCCGCCGGCGCGGTGCCCCTGGTCGTCCTGCGAAGCCTGGTGCATGCTGCCGGGGAGCGCGCGGCGCATCTGCTCGAGCTGCGCCCGCGCGGCCATCTGCTGGGCGAACAGCGTGGTCTGAATGCCGTGGAACAGCCCCTCCAGCCAGCCGACGAGCTGGGCGTGGGCGACCCTCAGCTCCGCGTCGCTGGGCGGGGTGTCGCTCTCGTCGCTGAACGGCAGGGACAGCCGTTCCAGCTCCTCCACCAGCTCGGGGGCCAGGCCCTCCTCCAGCTCCTTGATGGAGCTCTGGTGGATCTCCTTGAGCCGCTTGCGGCTGGCGTCGTCGAGAGGAGCCGCCCGCACCTCCTCCAGCAACTGGCGGATCATGCTGCCGATCCGCATCACCTTGGCGGGCTGCTCAACCAGGTCGGCGACGGATCGCTCCTCGTGCTCGCCCTTACCGTTGCCGCCGGAGACCGAAAGGCCCTGCGGCCCCACGACCACGATCTGCGGCGTGCTCTCGTCTGCGTTCATCGATCGCTTACAACTCCTGATTCACTCCGCTGGGGCACACCGTGCCGGGCCAGTGCCTGCCGAATCGCGACCCCGCTAGGGCGGGCGGCTTCGTCAGGCATCCCGACCCGATCCAACCTAACTCACCGGACCAGCAGGAGTTTGCCCACGTGTTCCCCCTCTTCGAGCATCCGGTGAGCGCGGGCGGCCTGGTCGAGGGGGATCCGATCGTGCACCACCGGCCGTACGGCGCCGGCGGCGACGAGCGGCCAGACGTTGTCCACCACGCCCCGGCAGATCACGCCCTTGTCGTCCACCGGGCGGTTGCGCAGCCCGGCCGCGTGGATCGACGCCCGCTTCGCCAGCAGCATGCCGAGGTCGATCTCGCCCTTCGTGCCGCCCTGCAGGCCGATCACGACCATGCGGCCACCCGTGGCGAGGGCGCGGAGGTTCCCGGGCAGATACTTCGCGCCGATGATGTCGAGGATCACGTCGGCCCGGCCCTCGAACCGCTCCGCGAAGTCCTCCTCGCGGTAGTTCACGCCGTCGTCCGCGCCCAGGTCGCGGCAGCGCGCGAGCTTGTCCGCCGACCCGGCCGTGACGAGGACGCGGGAGCCGTACGCCTTGGCGAGCTGGATGGCCAGGGTGCCGATGCCGCTCGCGCCGCCGTGGACAAGCAGGGTCTCGCCCTTGCGCAGGCGGGCGGTCATGAAGACGTTCGACCACACCGTGCAGGCGACCTCCGGAAGACCGGCGGCCTCCTCCAGCGCGACGCCCTCCGGCACCGGCATCACCTGCTGCCAGGGGACCGCCACCCGTTCGGCGTACCCGCCGCCCGCGAGAAGGGCGCAGACCCGGTCGCCGGGCGCGAGGTGCGGGACGTTCGCGCCGACTTCGACGATCGTCCCCGAGCATTCGAGCCCGGGGATCTCGGAGGCGCCGGGCGGCGGCGGATAGAAGCCGCGGCGCTGCAGCAGGTCCGCGCGGTTGACGGCGGAAGCGGCGACCTCGATGACCACCTCACCTGCGCCGGGACGCGGGTCGGGCACTTCCTGCCAGGACAAAACCTCGGGTCCGCCGGGCTCGGAAATCACGATCGCACGCATGTGACCTAAAGTAGCGTGGCCGGCGAACTAGGTGGTTGCCCGTATTCACCGGGTTACGTGGCGCTAATCTGCAATGTGTTTGCTACCCCATTAGCCCAGCCCGAGGGGGTACACGGTGGCGAGACATGATCGTGACGATCCCCATTCTCTGGAGGACCAGCTCGCCTGGCTTGACGCGATCAAGGAGATGCCCGACGAGGTGGATATAACGGTCAGCGCCGTCGCCTCCTCCGCCCTCGCCTCTCCGCCGCCGCCACCACCGGCAGACCCCAAGCCCGCCTCTCCGTACCCGCCCGACCCCTGGAGCCTCGTCCCGTCCGAGCCCGCGCCCGGCGGGCTGTTGCGCGTCGTCGCGGGTGGCGCGACCGGCTCCGCGTACGAGGCCCCGCCGCAGGAGGGCGAGGAGACCGCTTCAGGGACGTCGTCCACCGGCCCCATCCGCGAGCCTCTTTCCCGTGATGATTCCTTTGGGGAGGAAAGTGGCGAAAAGTCCGGATATGGCATTGACTCGGGCTACGGCGACACAACAGCCTTTGTGATCAGGCCCGACTCCTCGCCCGTGAAAGAACGCGAGGAGGCACAGCCGACGGGGTCCTTCCCCGCGTTCGGCACACCCCCCGAGACGGCCACGCAGCGTATTGCCTTCGGCGAGCCGCCGGAGTCCTCTACGGGGAGCGGCGCGTTCGGTACGCCTCCGGAAACGTCCGCCCGGGGTGGTGCCTTCGGCGAGCCTCCGGCTGGTGCGTTCGGCGAGCCGCCGGAGTCGTCCACGGGGAGTGGCGCGTTTGGAACACCTCCCGAGACGTCCGCGCGGGGTGGCGCCTTCGGTGAGCCGCAGGAGCCCCCGGCTGGTGCGTTCGGTACGCCCCCGGAAACGTCCGTGCGGACCGGTGCGTTTGGCGAGCCCTCGGAGCCCGGGACTGGCGCGTTCGGGGAGTCGTCGGAGGCGTCCGCCACGTCGACGGGGCCCGTGAGCGTTCCGTCGCTCGATGCGCCTATTGGCGCGGCGCCCGAGTCGTCCTTTAGTCCTGCGCCGGACCGTACGGCGGAGTCGTCCTTCCCGACGCCTTTCGGCGGATCTTTCGGGACACCGGCCGGTGCGGGATCGGAGCCTCCGGCGGCGTCCTCGGACGCGGCGAAGGAGCCGCCCAGCGGTGACCAGGAGCCGGAGGACGGCGGGCGCTCCGCCCCCTCGCCGGGCGGCTTCGCCGATCCCTCGTCCTTCACCACCCCCCTGTTCGGTGAGCGAGCCTTTGGCAGTGCCTTCCCCGGCTCGCCCGCGGACACCGACGCCTTCAAGACCGGCGCGTTCTCCGGGAGTGAGTCGCCCAAGCCCTTCGACTCGTCGGCATCCGCCAAGCCGAAGCAGGCGCTGCGGGGGTGGCTGGAGCCGGCCGTACCGGTGCCGCCCGCCCAGCCGGAACCCGCCACCGCCGCCGAGCCGGAGGAGCCACCCGCGCCGACGGAGATCCCGCCCCCGTTCGCCGCCCCACGGGCCGAGGCCGCGCCGGATGCCACAGACGATCGCTTCACCGGCTCGCTGCGGGAAGACCTGGCGTCGGACCGTACGGCGGAGGCGTCCTTCCCAACGTCCTTCGGTGGGTCGTTTGGGGCGCCGGCCGCTGCGGTGTCCGAGCCCCCGGCGGCGGCCGCCGAGGAGCGGAAGCCGTACGAGCCGGGCTTGGCCGCGACGCCCGCGCCCGCGGCCGAGCACGTGCCGCCGCTGAGCCACGCACCCGAACAGCCAGCCGCCGTGGAACGGAACGCGGTGGCCGAGCAGGAGGCGTACCAGCCCCCACGCCGACCGGCTCCCTCCGTTCAGGCCTTCGCCTCGCCCGCGCGTACGGCGAAGGCGGCGGGGTCCAAGCCGACGGCAGACAGCCTCGACCCGGTCACGTTGCTGCGGGGACGGAGGAACGTTCCCGCGACGGGCTGGCGACGGCTGGTCTACAAGGCGTCCGCCGGACTGATCAAGCCGGGCGAGGCGCCGGAGGTGAAGCGGCGTCGCGAGCTCATCCAGCGGGCCCGCACGCCCGTCGCCACGGGCCATCACCGGGTCGCCGTGCTCAGCCTCAAGGGCGGCGTGGGCAAGACCACGACGACCGTCGGCCTCGGCGCGACCCTCGCCCAGGTGCGCGGTGACCGCGTCATCGCCGTCGACGCCAACCCCGACCGCGGCACGCTCTCCGACAAGGTCGAGCTGGAGACCGCGGCCACCGTACGCGACCTGCTGAACGAGCGCGCGCAGATCAAGCGGTACGTGGACATCCGGGCCTTCACGTCGCAGACGCCGTCGCGGCTGGAGATCCTGGCGTCGGACCGCGACCCGTCGGTGTCGGAGGCGTTCAGCGCCAAGGACTACCAGGCGGTGGCGCAGGTGCTGGAGAACTTCTACTCGATCTGCATCACCGACTGCGGCACCGGTCTGCTGCACTCCGCCATGTCGGGCGTGCTCGGCATGGCCGACCAGATCGTGCTGGTCAGCTCGCCGTCCGTGGACGGCGCCCGGGCGGCCTCGGCCACGCTCGACTGGCTGGAGGCGCATCACTACGGGGACCTTGTCCGGGCCGCCACCGTGGCGCTGTGCAGCGTACGGCCCCGCTCGAAGTCCAAGGTGGACCTCGACAAGCTGGAGGCCCACTTCGCCGCCCGCTGCCGCACCGTGGTCCGCGTGCCGTACGACCCGCACCTGGAGGAGGGCGCGGAGATCGACCTGGACCGTCTCCAGCAGGCCACCCGGGACGCCTACCTTCGCCTGGCCGCCTCCGTGGGCGACGGCTTCGCGGGGCCGCAGGCGCTGACGGGACGCCGGTTCTCCGAGATCCCCGACCACCTGTAGACGATCGCAGAGGTGAAATGATCTCTCTTTCGCGGTCGCGGTCACGCGCCGGGCGGTGAGAGACTAGGCTGCTGCGTGGCGCTCCAGCGAGGGGCGCCGGGGAGAGCTCGCCTAGTGGACGATGGCGGCGGTCTTGAAAACCGCTAGGCCGGGTGACCGGTCTCGTGGGTTCGAATCCCACGCTCTCCGCTCAGCCTCGTGAAACGGCGTCTGACCAGCGGTTTCGCTCAGGTCAGACGCCGTTGATCGTTTCAGCCCCATGCGGCTGTACGCCACCCCGAGCAGCCCTCGGCCGCCCTCGGGCCGCCGGGCGCTCGGGCAGGACCAACTTCGGAGTAGGCCGAGGTCATCCACGCTCGCGACGGGCGGCATCTGTCAGACACTCCCCTGACGGCCAAAGCGTCTCAGCACTTGCCCTGCGACGGGGGTCGGCGCCGCCGACGTCGTCTACCCGGGGCTGGCGCCGTACGGCCGCAGGTCGTCGGCCGGGTGGTCGGTGTTCCATCGCTCGGACCGCTGGTGAGTGGTCGGCTCGGCGGACAGCTTTGGCGTTCGCATCGGCTTGGGCTCGGTCCTGGTTGGGAGCATCGTCTTGAGCGGCCGCACCCTGGGCCGGCATTCGAGCGCGACGGTGGCCGGCGGGCTGAGTACGCGGCTCTTCGGCCGGTCCCGGCTGGCGGGCCAGCCGCCGCGACATGGCCAGGGCCGTACGAACCCCCGAGGAGCCGGCGGGGCTCGGTGGTTGTCCGCAGGATGAAAACCGAGTGACATTTCGCATCGTTTGCCCCGATCCTGGATGCGGGCGACGAGTTTTGTCGGTGGCGGCTGTCAGGCTTGCCATGACCACGAATTCCTGTGGAGCCCAGGCTGGGACGCCAGCCATGAGCAGATGATCCCCCGACGACCCCGATTGAGGTGCCGTGTCCATCGCACAGCTTGATTCGCCTGCCAGTTCCGCGGCTCCCGCGTCGGGCCGCACCCCGCCCGTGATCCGGTTGCTGGTGCTCGCCACGTTCGTGGTCATCCTCAACGAGACGATCATGATCAATGCGATCCCGCGGTTGATGGAGGCGCTGCACATCACCGAGCAGACCGCGCAGTGGCTCTCGACCGCGTTCATGCTGACCATGGCCGCTGTGATCCCGATCACCGGATGGTTCCTGCAGCGGGTGTCCACCCGTAGCGCGTACTCCACCGCGATGGGATTGTTCCTGCTCGGCACGGCGTTGGCCGCCGTCGCGCCGTCGTTCGAGGTGCTGCTGGGTGCGCGTGTCATCCAGGCGTCCGGTACGGCCGTGATGATGCCGCTGCTGATGACGACGTTGATGCAGGTCGTGCCGGAGGCACAGCGTGGCCGCGTGATGGGCAATGTCTCCCTGGCCATCTCGGTCGCACCCGCGATGGGCCCGACAGTCTCGGGCGTGATCCTCCAGTTCGGATCTTGGCGGCTGCTGTTCGCCGTGGTGCTGCCCATCGCCGCATTGATCACGTGGCGCGGCCTGAAGCAACTCCAGAACGTGGGAGACATCCAGGTCAGTGCGATCGACTGGCTGAGCGTGGTGACCGCCGCCGCCGGCTTCGGCAGCCTGGTCTACGGACTCAGCAAGTTCGAGGGCGGCGACATCCCCGTGGCCGCCGCAATCGTGGCAGCGGGCCTGGCCGCCATCGCCGTCTTCGTCGTCCGCCAGCTGTCGCTGCAGAGGCGCGGCGTGCCGCTGATGGACCTGCGCACCCTGCGGCACCGCACCTACACGATCGCGCTGGTCCTCTTGTCAGTGTCTTTTATGGCGATGATCGGTTCGATGATCTTGCTGCCGCTGTACCTGCAGAACGTCCGTGAGCTCAGTCCTTTGGAGACCGGGCTCCTCGTGATGCCGGGTAGCCTCGCGATGGGGCTGCTCGGGCCAACCGTCGGCCGCCTGTTCGACCGCTTCGGTGGCCGGGTGCTGGTCGTTCCCGGCGCGATTGGGATCGCCCTCGCGCTCGCCGGTCTCACCCAGGTCACCATGACGATGCCGTACTGGCAGCTCCTGGGGCTGCACGCGCTGTTGATGGTGAGTCTGGCCGCGACCTTCACCCCGGTGTTCACCCTCGGGCTCGGAGCGATTCCGTCAACGCTCTACTCCCACGGCAGCTCGATCTTGAACACCCTGCAGCAGGTCGCCGCGGCGTTCGGCACCGCACTCGTGATCACCGTGATGAGCGCGCGAGCCGACGCCCTGAAGTCGGCGGGAGTGCCGGAGGTGCTGGCCGACCTCGGCGGCATGCGGCTGGCCTTCGTCGTCGGCGCGGTGCTGTCCGTGATTGTGGTCGCCGGCGCGCTGCTTCTGCCGTCCAGGGCGAACGGTGCCGCGGGCAGCGGTCATGTTCACGTCTGAAAAGCCCGGGTCGGCCGAGGTGCTTGCGGCGCAGGGCACGGCGGGCGTGAGACGCGGCTGAGCCTCAGCCGGGCACCGACCACGCCCGGCGAGGTGACCGTGCCCGTGCCGCGCACCATATGACGGACCCCGCGCCGCTCGCCGCGACGACGGATCTCGGGCCGCGCGTACGCTTGCACACGATCGCCGCGCGGCGGCTGTCGCGTGCAGGCGGACACCGGATTTCCCGCGATCGAGGAGGCGTCGCAGGAAATCCGGCCGGCAGGGCTGGGCTTGTTGGCCCGGTGGAGCTCAGATTCGCGGCCCGGCAGGGCTGAGGTTGGTGATCCAGCGGGGCGAGGTGGGGTCGAGTCGGTGGCCCGGCAGGGCTGCGCTGGACGGACCGGCGGGTGGTGGCCAACGGGGCTGAGCCTGGTGGTCCGCCGGGGCTGAGATTGGCGGCAATATGGCGTGCCGCGGGCGCATTCGTGCCGGTGTCTCAGCCTTCCTTGTTTCCGCGCAGGCGGAGCACTTGTTCGGCGATTCCGCTGGAAAGCTTCTCCGTCACCGATTTGGCTATGTCGACGGTCTCGTTACCGATGCGCATGGCGGCGTTGAGGCCCTCCGCTCCCGTCTCGAGCGCCTTGTCCTTCACCTCCGTGGCCGCATCCGTCCATCGTCTCGCTTCCATCAATTGCCGGCCGCCCTCAATTCCGAGTCGCTTCTGGAAGTCGGCCACGGCGACCGTGACATTGTTACTTGAATGCACCACGGCCGGGGACGCGGTCGGGTGCAGCAGCACCTTCTTGTTGGCCGTGGCGACGGCGGCGGTGATGCGAGCCATCAAACGCTCGGTGCTCTGTGAGATGAGTTCCATCCGGTTCTGCCGGGCGGTCTTGAGCGCGATGCGGTGCCGGTCCAGCTCCTCCGGAGACGCGTCCAGGACCCGGTCGAGTTCCAATACGGCGACCGCGTCCTGCAGTTGGAAACAACGGGCCAGAACGGCGAGCCACTCCCGAACCGCCGACTCCGCGTCCTTGGACACCTTGGCGAGATCACCGATATTGGTCGTGCTCTCCAGCTTCTCGGCGAGCGCGTCGAGCTGACGCAACGCGTACGCCTGGGTTCGCGCGATCGTCATCGACGTGGCCTGCACCTTCGACCAGGTGATCTCGGACACCCGGCCCACCTGCTCCCGGGCGGTCATGGCCTCGTCGATGACGAGGCCCGCTCCGATCATGTCCGCCAGCACCGCGTCTTTCTGGCCGCGGAGCACGTCGTCGACCTTCTTGTCGATCGCGGCGAGATAGTCGGTGATCTCTTCCATGGCGTCCCGCATGGCGAGCTGTGCCATGAGCCCCGCGACGCCGGCCAGAAGCGCCGGGTTGGCCAGAAGCGATCCGGGTGTCGCCAATTGGAGAAGCCCCTTGATCTTGCCGTTCTCCGTCAAAACGGCGCGGCTGACATCCGAATTCGGGCCTTTCATCAGCTTGTACTTCTTGAGAGCTTCCGCGGACTGCTCGGTCAACTTCACCCAGCGGCCCGTTTTGGACACGATTTCGGACCCCGTCTGCGCGGCCTCGGCCGCGGTGCGGATGGTGGATTTGAGCCTGTCCAGTGGCAGGTCTTTGGCCGACAGTCCTTCGGAGGCGAGGAAGCGATCGACGGCCTTCGGACTTCCGATGACGGTCAGGCCGTCGCCGTCGCTGATCAGCTCGATTTCGTCACCCATTGCCGGCTCCTGATGAAGGTGTCGGCGCGGAAGTTCTCACACGCCCATCGAAAAGATCTTGACGCCTCCGACGCTACCTTCGCGCGCCCCGGCCTGCCCGCATTTGCCGCGAGAAGTCGCGTGAAGTCGCAAGACGTCGCAAGAATGCGCGTGAATCACAGCGGCCGTCATCCGGCTCTCGATAATCGCGTTGATCCCGTCGCCGTGATCTGGTCATGCTTGCCGCCATGACCAGGCCGTCACCGTCGTCGCTCGCCGCCGAGGTCCTGGATTACTACCTGCAGGGCAAGCGGCCGGCTGCGCTCGGGCCCGAGCCGGCTGGAGCTCTGGCGTATCCGCGCGCGCTTGACCTTGACACAGTGACAAGCCCTTCACTGTGGCCGAGGAGGTGGTCCCGATGGCCATGCCGGAAGAGAACACGAACACGACGCGAGCGCTGCGAGGGCTGGAGGACGACAGCGCCTCGGTGCGGCTGCAGGCCGTGCTGGCGATCGGCACGACCCCGGACCCGTCGTACGTCGACAAGCTCATCGAGCGGTGCGCGGTCGAGCCCGACTTCTACGTACGCGACATGCTCACGTGGGCGCTCACCCGCCATCCGGCGTCGGTGACGGTCCCGAAGCTCGTCGAGCAGCTCGGCTCGGAGCGTACGCAGGCACGCAGCCAGGCGTTGCACACGCTGTCCAAGGTCGGGGACCGGCGGGCTTGGCCGGCGATCACGCGGGAGCTGCTGACCGACGCCGACGACGAGGTGGCGCGCAGCGCCTGGCGGGCAGCGGTCGTGCTCGTGCCCGAGGACGACAAGCCCGGGCTGGCGGAGGTGCTGGCGACGCAGCTCGGCCGCGGCGGGCGTGAGACGCGGCTGAGCCTCAGCCGGGCGCTGATCGCGCTCGGCGAGGTGATCCTGCCCGTGCTGCGCGCCGCGATGACGGACCCCGATCCGGGGGTACGCCTGCACGCGACCGCCACGGAGCGGCTGTGGCGTGACCCGGAGGCGGGGTTCGAGTTCGCGATCGAGGAGGCCAAGCGCGTCTCGGTCCTCGGGACGGCGAGCCATGCGGGGTGACATGCGGTGCTGATCGGTGACGTGGCACGACGGTCAGGGGTCAGCGCCCGCATGCTCCGGCACTACGAGTCGCTCGGCCTGGTGCGGCCGACTGGCCGCACCGGGTCCGGCTATCGGGAATACTCCGCCGAGGACATCCAGCGGATCTTCCACATCGAGATCCTGCGGTCGCTGGGGCTGTCGCTGCGTGAGGTCGGGCGCGCGCTGGACGATCCCGGCTTCACACCGTCGGAGCTCGTCCACGATCTCATCCGCCAGACCCGGGAACGCATCGCGGCCGAGACGGAGCTGCTCACGCGGCTGCTTCGGATCGACGCCGCGGAACCGGCCGACTGGGAGGACGTCCTGCGGATCGTCGCGCTCCTGCAGGCGCTGGGGTCGGAGAGCGCGGGCAAGCGCCAGCGGGCGGCCCTGTCCTCAGACGCGCAGGTTCCGGCGGAGGCCCTGGCCGAGGCGGTGTTGTGCGAGACGGACCCGAACGTCGCCGGAGCCCTTCGCTGGGCTCTGGCGCGGTCGGGCGACGCCGCGTTGGGGCCGCTGGCGGAGGGCCTCGGCTCGCCGGTGGCCGAGGTGCGCAAGCGGGCCGTGCAGTCCATCGCCGAGATTCCGAGCGCCGCGTCGACCGAACTGCTGCGGGACGCGCTCACCAATCCCGACCTCGTGGTCCGCAGGTATGCGGCCTTGACGCTGGGGGCGCGTGGCGTGGCCGACGCGGTCCCGACGCTCATCGACATGATCGTCGACGGGGTGAACGACACCGACGCGGCCGACGCGCTCAGCGGGCTGGCGGGTGACCCCGCGTCGGCGGAGCGGATCGCCGCCGGGCTCGTCGACCGCCTCGCCGACGACGCCGTCCCGGCGCCCGTACGGCTGCGGCTGACCCAGGCGCTCGCGGACATCCCGGGGCCGACGACCTCGGGGGCGCTCGCGGAGCTGTCGCACGACGACGACCGTGCCGTCGCGCTCACCGCGGCGTACATTCTCAAGCTGCGCGGCGACGCCCGGTGACGTACGCCGTTCGCTCGCCACGGCGTACCCGTCACACGCACGGCGCCCGGGGCCGCACCTGACGGGCGCGGCCCCGGGCGTGGGTCACGTACGGCCCTGCGTCAGCGGCGCGGGGCGCCGGCGGCGAGGGCGAGGTCCTGCTGGATCACGTAGTACTGCGACTTGGGCTTCAGGTCGCCGTCGTACAGCAGAGCGGCGCCCTCCTGCGGGTCCTTGAACCAGCCGGGGATCCAGGAGTAGGTGTCGCCGAAGCCCCACGGGGTGAACGAGATGCACTCGCGCACCGCCAGGCAGGCCTTCAGGGCGCGGGACCAGTAGCTCTCCTGGGCGTACGGCGCCAGCGGGTTGGTCGGGGTGTTCACGTTCTCGGTCTCGGTGAACGTACGGACGTCCACCTCGGTCTCGGCCACCTTCAGGCCGAGGTCCGCGAAGCGCCGCAGGTTGTTCTCCAGGTCGGGGAAGCCGTACTGGGTGGCGAGGTGGCCCTGGAAGCCGACGCCGTCGATGGGCACGCGCTGGGCCTTGAGCGTCTTGACGAAGTCGTACACCGCGTTGCTCTTCGGCCCGGTGAACTCGAGGTTGTAGTCGTTGTAGAACAGCAGGGCCTTGGGGTCGGCCTCACGGGCCCAGCGGAAGGCGTCGGCGATGTAGCCGAGGCCGCCCCACGCCTTGTACCAGATGGTCTCGCGGGGCTTGCCGTTGTCGTCGAACGCCTCGTTGACGACGTCCCACTGCCAGATCTTGCCCTTGAAGTGCCGCACCTGGTCCTGGACGTGCTTCTTGAGCAGGGCCTTCAGCTCGCTGTTCGACAGGGTGGTGTTGTAGCCGTCGGAGGAGAGCCACTGGGGCAGCTGGCTGTGCCACACCAGCGTGTGGCCGCGGACGAGCTGCTTGTTCTTCTTCGCGAAGTCGATCAGCCGGTCGGCCGCGGCCCAGTCGTACTGGCCGCGGGTGGGCTCCACCGCCTCCCACTTCATCACGTTCTCGGCGGTGACGCTGGAGAACTGCTCGGCCGTGATCCGGGTGTACTCGGCGTTGCTGCCGAGCTCGTCCATGTTCACCGCGGTGCCGATGCGCAGGCCGATGCGGTCGCCGAGGGCGCGCAGCGAGTCCGCCGGGGGGCGGTTGTGCTGGGAGTGGGCGGGGCCGTGCGCGGGAGCGGCGCCGCCGGGCTCGGCCGCGGCCGAGCCGGTGAGAGCCACCCCGCTCAGCAGAACCGTGGCGCTCAGGACGCCGATAGACAGTGCGGAACGCAACAAAGCAACTCCTCGGGGGTGAGAAACGGGGGGTTGAAGGGTGCTGCGGTCAGGTCAGCCCCGGGCGGGCAGCGACAGGCGCCATCCCTCGGACCTGAGCACGGGGATGATCGCGTCGACGGCGTCGACGGTCTGGCTCCGGTCCCCGCCGCCGTCGTGCATCAGGACCACCGCCCCCGGTGTGATCCCTTCTCTCAGGCGGCGAATCAGCTCGGCGGTGCCCGGCGATTCCCAGTCGCCGACGGCCAGCCGCCAGCCCAGCGCCCGCATGCCGAGATCGGCCGCGACGGCCGGCGTCTGCCCCCATCTGCCGTACGGGGCCCGGAAGTACGGAATGCGCGCCCCCGGCACCGCCGCGCGGATGGCGGCGCTCGTCTTCAGCAGGTCGGCGCGGATGCGCTCCGCCGGCCAGGACGCCATGTCGTCGTGGTGCATGCCGTGATTGCACAGCGTGTGCCCGTCGGCGGCGATCCGCCGGACGACCTCCGGGTGCCGCCGCACATGATCGCCCCACAGGCAGAAGACGGCCTCCACGCGATGCCTGCGCAGCACGCCGAGCAGGCGCAGTGTGTCGGGGGGATTCGGGCCGTCGTCGAAGGTGAAGCTCACCGACCTCCCGCCGCCGCGGGTCGAGTCGACGACCGTGGGGGTCGGCGTGCCCGGCGGGGCCGGATGCGCCATGCCGGGCGGCAGACCCGTCGCGGCCGGTGGAACTGCGTGGCCTGCGTGGGCGCCGGCGTCGGTTGACCACGATGACTCCATCTCCGAAACGACGACGATGTCCGAAAGTTTCGGTCGCGTTACGAAAGTAATGCAGACCATAGGAAGCCGCTAGTTGTACGTCAAGAGGCACAATCACCAGTGAGTTCACGGGGATCGCCGCCTACAACGTGCGGTACGGGCGAGTCAACGGCCCTCCAGCCTCGACAAATCCGACAGATCGTCCGGAAACTTTTCGACTCCCGGGGAGTGGCCGCTTGAACGTTTTCGTGCGGCCGGGGCCGTCACGTGCGCGGATCCGGGCCCTGTGGTTTTCCACACCTGTGAACGGCCATGCGCCTCATGGTGGCCGCAGGTCGGCCGTTTCTAGGCTCCCGGGCATGACCGAATGGCTGATCGACCTCATGGAGACCCTCGGCGCGCCGGGCGCCGCGATCGCGATCGCGCTGGAGAACCTCTTCCCGCCCCTCCCCAGCGAGGTGATCCTGCCGCTGGCGGGTTTCACCGCCTCTCGGGGCGAGATGAACCTGTTCGCCGTCCTGCTGTGGACCACGGCGGGGTCCGTGGCCGGGGCGCTGGCGCTGTACTGGGCCGGCGCGCTGCTCGGCCGCGAGCGCACGCTGGCCCTGGCCGCGCGGATCCCGCTGCTCAAGGTGTCGGACATCGTCAAGACCGAGGCCTGGTTTCTCAAGCACGGGCGCAAGACGGTGTTCTTCGGGCGGATGATCCCGATCTTCCGCAGCCTGATCTCCGTTCCCGCCGGGGTCGAGCGCATGCCGCTGGGCGTCTTCACGCTCCTGACCACGGCCGGCAGCCTCATCTGGAACACCCTCTTCGTGCTGGCAGGCTGGACCCTGGGAGAGAACTGGTCGCTGGTGGAGACCTACGTCGGCGCGGCCACCAACGCGGTCGTCGCCATGGTGGCGCTCGCCGTGCTGGTCTTCGTGGGCGTACGGCTGAGCGAGCGGCGCAAGGGACGGCATGCACTGGACGGTTAGAGGGCTTCGGCTCGTCGGTGCGGTGACCGCCGGCGCGGTCACCGCCCTCGTGGGGTTGGTCTTCGTGCCGGTGGCGGCGCCCTTCGCCGACCGGCCCGCCGTACGGACGGCGGCGGCGTGGCTGACCCGGCTGGAGCTGCGGCGGCTGCGCCTGGACCTGCCGGGCCGCGACGCGGGCGGCGAGCTGCGCTACCTGGCCGCGCGGACGCCCGTCGGCCTCCTGGGCGGCATGGTGGTGCTGCTGCTGGGGGTGGGGGTCGTCCTGGCGGTCAGGGCGATCTGGTCGTGGAGCCGGGGAGAGGCGGTGGACGGCATGCTGCCCACGCCGCCGCTGCTGGCCTACGCCGTCCTCTCGGGCACCGTCCTGCTCTTCCTGGACCTGTCCGGCCTGGTGGGGGTGGACGTGCTGGAGCGACGGCTGGCCGTACGCCTCCTCGGGCCGGACCCGACCGAGGCGCTGCGGCGGCGGATCACCGAGCTGACCGAGAGCCGCGCCGGGGTCGTCGCGGCGGTCGACGCCGAACGGCGGCGCATCGAGCGCGACCTCCACGACGGGGTGCAGCAGCGGCTGGTGGCGCTGTCCATGCTCGCGGGGCGCGCCCGCCGGGGCCGTCCCGAGCTGCTGGAACAGCTCCACGAGCAGGCCCGGCAGGCCCTGGTGGAGCTGCGCGAGGTGGCCTGGCGGGTCTACCCGTCGGGGCTAGACGCGCACGGGCTGGCGGAGGCGCTGGCCGGGGTGGCCGAGCGGGCCGCGGTCGCGGTCAAGGTGACCTGCGAGCTGCCCGAGCGGCCACCGGCGCAGGTGGAGACGGCCGCCTACTTCGTGGCCAGCGAGGCCGTGACGAACGCCGCCAAGCACTCCCGGGCCACCCTGGTCACCATCGACGTACGCCGGGAGGGCAGCATGGTCGTCGTGCGCGTACGGGACGACGGCGTCGGCGGAGCCGACCCTGCCGGCGGCGGGCTGACCGGGCTGGCGCGGCGGGTGGCCGCGCTGGACGGCCGGTTCACTGTGACCAGCCCGCCCGGCGGGCCGACCCTGATCGAGGCGGAGCTGCCGTGCGCGTGATGCTGGCCGAAGACTCCGCCCTGCTCCGCGAGGGCCTGGTGCGGCTGCTGCAGGAGGAAGGCCATGACGTCGTGGCCGCGGTCGGCGACGCCGAGGCGCTCCTGGAGGCGGTGGCCGGCGAACGGCCCGATGTCGTGGTGGTCGACGTGCGGATGCCGCCCACCCACACCGACGAGGGCCTGCGCGCCGCCCTGGAGATCCGGCGGCGCCGGCCGGAGGTCAAGGTGCTGGTGCTGTCGCAGTACGTCGAGAAGAAGTACGCCACCGAGCTGATGAGCGGCAGCATCGCCGGGGTCGGCTACCTGCTGAAGGACCGCGTGGCCGAGGTCGGCGACTTCCTGGACGCGCTGGAGCGGGTGGGCGCGGGCGGGACGGCCTTCGACCCGGAGGTGGTGCGCCAGCTTCTCGCCCGCACCAGCCACGCCGACCCGCTGACGCGGCTGACCAACCGCGAACGCGAGGTGCTGGAGCTCATGGCCCAGGGCCTCACCAACGCCTCGATCGCCCAGTCGCTGCACGTGTCGCAGAGCGCGGTCGAAAAGCACGTCAACGCCCTGTTCGACAAGCTCGGGCTGTCGCACGGCACCGGCTACAGCCGCCGGGTCCTGGCCGTGCTGCGCTACCTCGGCTCCTGATCCGCTGGGGTTGCCCGTTCCCCGCGTCGCTCACCGGCTGAGGCCGCATGGTTTCGCGGGCGCGAGGATGTGTTCACGGACGTTCCGGCACCTCATGGAGGTGCCGCTTCCGCTAGGGGATGCTCTGGGGGACGCCGAGGCTCGGATCGTCCCTGCTCCAGAGGGCAGATCCGCGCGGGCTTGTCGCGGCGGCCCGTCATGGATCCGTAAGCATTCGCGGGGGCGGGCGGCGGTACGGTCGCGACTGTGATTTCGTTTTCCCCTCCCGGCGCGCGATTCGATTCACCGCCGTGCCGGGAGAAAGAGACCGTACGATGCCGCGCATTTTGTTGTGAGGCAACGCGTCGAAACGCTTATGCGGAGCGTCCCCGGCCGTTTCACCAGCGGGCTGCACTCCGAGGGGGTGGCCGCCCGGCTCGGCCTGTGGCTCGGGATCAGCTTCACGGTCGCCTTCGTCACCGGGCTGTTCAGCCACTTCATGCAGCATCCGCCCACCTGGCTGACATGGCCGTCCAGGCCGGTCAATCTCTATCGGGTGACCCAGGGCCTTCATGTGATCGGCGGGCTGGCGACAATTCCGCTGCTTTTCGCGAAGCTGTGGACCGTTTATCCGAAACTGTGGCAGTGGCCGCCGTTCCGATCGGTCTCCCACGCCGTGGAACGCGCGCTCGTGCTGATTCTCGTCGGCGGCGCGCTGTTTCAGACGATAACCGGGCTGCTGAATATCTCGTACGCCTATCTTTGGCCGTTCTCCTTCCCAGCCGCGCACTACTGGACGGCGTACCTCCTGTACGGGGCCCTGGTCATCCACGTCGTCAACGAGTGGGCGAAGATCCGCCGGCAGCTGTGGACGAAGGAGCAGGTCGAACCCCCGAACGAGGTCGCCGCGCGGCGGCGTTTCCTCGGCACCGTGGCCGCCGCGTCGGGCCTCACCGTCCTGTTCACGGTCGGCGAGACCGTCAGGCCGCTCTCCGGGCTCGCCCTGCTGGCGCCGCGCGATCCGCGGATCGGGCCGCAGGGCCTCCCGGTCAACAAGTCCGCCGCGGCGGCGGGCGTCACCGCCGTTATCCACGACCCGGGATATCGGCTCACCGTGACCGGCGCGGTGCGCACGCCGCTGTCCCTGGCGTACGACGACCTGCTGCGGCTCCCCCAGCACACCGTACGGCTGCCGATCTCCTGCGTGGAGGGCTGGAGCGCGGAGGCCGAGTGGTCGGGCGTCCGGCTGCGCGATCTCGCCGAAATGGCGGGTGTCGCCCCGGACGCCGTCCTCACGGTCGAGTCGCTGGAAAAGGGCGGGTCGTACCGGACGAGCGAGGTGCGGCCGCCGCACTGGAACGACCCGCTCACGCTGCTCGCGCTGCGGATCGACGGCGCGCCGCTCGCGCCCGACCACGGTTTCCCCGTACGGCTGATCGCGCCGAACAGGCCGGGCGTGCTGCAGACCAAGTGGGTGTCGAAGGTGGTGGTGGCGTGAACGCATCGCGTCTGCTGGGGTACGGCCTGGGCGGCGGACTGATCGCGGCCGGGTTCGCCGGTCTGGTCGTGGACGCCGGCCTCACCGACCCGCTCGGCTGGGCCCTGTGGTTCGGCGGCCTGATCGCGGCGCACGACGGGGTGCTCGTGCCGCTGGTCCTGCTCACCGGTGTGGCCGTCGGGCGGCTGCGCAGGCCGTTCCCGGTGCGGGCCGGGCTGACCGTCGCGGCCGTGCTGTCCCTCGTCGCGCTGCCGATGGTCGCGGGCATCGGCCGCCGGGCCGACAACCCCTCACTCCTGCCGCTGGATTACGGGCGCAACCTGCTCGTCGTGCTGGGCCTGATCGCGCTGGTGACGGCGCTCACCGTGATCGCCGGGCGGCTGAGGCGCCGCCGTGGCTAGCCGATGAGTTTGGCCGGCGCGCTCAGCCGGTGGTTGGTCTCGGTCACGGCGTCGACGAGATCCCGGTAGGGCTCGTCCCACGGGTCCTTCAGCCCGAAACCGCGATGCGGGTTCTCCAGCCAGCTGCACCAATGCCAGCCGAGGCACCACGGCCTGGCGGCGAACGCCTCGGCCGCCGCCGCATAGCCCTCACCGCGTTCCCGCTGGTCGCGGCAGGAGCCCGTACGGCCCGGGCTCATGGTCGTGGGGCACCAGTTGCCGGTGTCGGCGATCAGGACGGGCCGGGTGGTGCGTTCGTGCCACCGGCCGATGCGATCGAGCGCCGCGTCGAGATGGCCGGGCCCGGGAGGGGGGAACGTCTGCACCGACAGCACGTCGACGTACGGCGCCATGGCGTCGAGCACCGGCTCGGGCACCCCGGCCCGGGTGCCGTACCGGTCACCCAGGATCAGGTGATGGGGGTCGTGACGCCGGATCGCCTCGGCCGCGACGCGATAGTAAGCCTCCGCGATCGCGGGAAGCTCGTCGTCGGGGTAGCCGCCGCCCGCCGGATGCCGTCCCCAGCAGGGCACGTCGACGAGGAAGTAGCCGAGCAGGTTCGGGTCGTCGGGGCGGCACAGCGTCCTGGCGAGGTGGTCGCACCACTCGGCGAAGGCGGGCGAACGGGGATCGCGGTAGGCCGGGGAACCGTTCCACAGCTCGATCTCCGCCACCCGCAGCGACAGCGTGTACGGCAGGCCCGCGCGGGCGAGGTCGCCGGGCGGCAGGCCGTCCGAGTGGCCCAGGTCGACGACGCCGCCCTCCGTGGCGAGGCCGGTGCCGCTGACGTACTCGGAGGTCCAGCCGATCGTGTTAAACCCCCACGCCCGCATCTCCGGCACCAGGCCCTCGCGCAGCCAGCGTTCGCGGGAGCCGCCGTACCGCGTCCGGTAGATGCCGATGTTGTGGGGATAGCGGAGGTTGGTGTCGTCGGCGTGGACGACGCCGACGGACAGGAACGGGTCTCCATCGGGCGTGCGCAGCGACCAGCGGTCGCCGCGCTCGGCGGTGAAGCGGCGTCCGGCGGTGAAGCGGTTCGCGGTGGCGATGCCGTCATCAGTGGTGATGCCGTCCTCGTGGATACGGCGGTCCTCGGGGGTGAGGCGGCGTCCGGCGGCGGTGTCGTCTTCGGCGGTGTCGGCGGGGTTTCCGGTCACGGCGCTCTCCTTCGTCGCGGCGACGTGTGATGTCCGAGGTGAGACGAGACGCCTCGTCTCGTGGTTAGGGTACACGAGACGAGATGTCTCGTCTTGGGGCGCTACAGTTGGGCCATGCCCGCCGATCCCGCCCGCCGCAGCCAGAAGTCCTGGCGCGCCATCCTCGACGCCGCGTACGCCCTGCTCGAAGAGGGCGGCTACCAGTCCGTGACGATGGGCGGCATCGCCGCCAGGGCGGGAGTGGGACGGCAGACGCTGTACCGGTGGTGGCCGTCCAAGGCCGCGGTCGTCTTCGAGGCGTTTCTCGACAAGGTGAACGCCGGTCCGTTCCCCGTCGGCGGCGACTTCGCCGCGAGCCTGCGCGCGTACGCGCACGGGTTCGTCGAGCTGTACGCGAACGGGGCCGGGGGCGGTCGGCTGAGGGAGCTGATCGGCGCCGCGCAGACCGACCCCGACCTGGCCCGTGCGATGGCCGAGCAGTGGTTCGAGCCGCGGCGGGCACCCGTGCGGGAGGCGCTGCGCGAGGCGCAGCGGGCCGGAGTCATCCGCGCCGACGTCGATCCGGACACGGCGCTGGATCTCGTCTTCGCGCCGTTGCACTATCGACTGCTGGTTTCGGGGCAGCCGCTGGACACCGCGTACGCCGACGCTGTGGTCGACCTCTGTCTGCAGGCGTTGCGCGCCCCCTGAACAGCAGGCCGTACGGCCCGGACGCGGTAGGTGCTAGCGGGGCATCAACAAGCCTCGGCCGGTCCGGTCGCCTGCGCGCGTGCGGGGCCTTCCCTAGAGACATGTGGTCATGGGTGCTCTTGCCGAGGTCCGTACTGGTGTGCGTTCTGCTTGATCTCCCGGTCGGGCTTGTGAACCTGTGACTCCAACAAATCGTGTTGAGGGGTTGCGCAGAGTGACGGAAGCGAGAGAGTATTAGAACAAGAATTCGAACTCAAGGCAAGGGGTGTCGTGGATCTGTTTGATGTCGATCCCGGGCGCTCTCCTCGTTCGTATTGTGCTGATGGTGAGTGGTGGGATCGGTTGATCGCCGGTTCGCCGTTGTGGTCGTCGGACGGATCGCTCGCCCGCGATGACCGCCGCCCGGGATCTTTCTCGATTTCATCACTTGCGACCGACACTCTGTTCAGTGGTCCGGCCCCCGGCACCGGTGGACCTGGGCGCGGCCCGGCCGCGTTCACGGGCGGCACATGGGGCGGTGGCGCGCCTGACGCCGGTACGGGGAAGGGAGCCGGCGGCACGTATCGCGGTGGGAGCCGGGCAGTCGACGGTCCCGGAGCCCGGGGCGCTGCGTCGGGCGCTTGCCGGGGCGATGACGCCTTCGCCCGCAGTCGCGCACGCGACGGCGCAGGGACACGTCACAGTGCGGGGGCTCGCCACGGTGCGGGGGCATGTGACGATGCGGGCACCGGCCGCGCTGCATACGGCAGTGGTCGTGCGGCCGGCGCTGATAAGACTGCTCGGGATGACGCCGTCATGGCTGGCAGGGCTGGTGCCGGTGGCTTTGGCGGGTGTGCCGATGGCATGGCTACCAGTGCCGATGGTGACAGCGCTGCCCGGCACGGGAACGGCTTTGCCGCCGGTGGCTCGACGCCCGGCGACGAGCGCGCTCGTAGTGAGCTTGCCGATCGCGCGGCTGCCGGTGCCGGTTGTGCCGGTGCCGACGCGGCTGCCGGTGCTGGCACGCGTGCCGGGACTCGCGCTGGTGCTGGTGCTGATACCGGTGAGCGGGGTGCCGACGCGGGTGCTGCCGGTGGTGCCGGCACTGGTTTTGATCGCGCGGGTGCCGACGACGCGGGTGCTGGCGCGGCTGCCGGCAGCGACCATTCACGTGGCAACCGTGTCGGTGGTGCTGGTGACACTGGCGGGGATGGCGCGGGTGCCGACGACGCGGCTACCGGTGCCGGGGGTGGTCGCCGGGGTGGGTCGTCGTGGGTGCTGGTGGAGTCGGCGTGGGAGGCCGCGGATGCGGTGGCGCTGGTCCCGGCCCCGGATGATGCGGGGGTCTGCCTGGAGCAGGCCGAGCGGTTGATGGCCACCCAGGACCGCATCTCGTGTGCGTTGTCGGAGCGGGTGGGGCGGGTGCACCGGGCGGGGGAAGCCAAGCGGTATGGGCATGCCTCCACCCGGTCCTGTCAACCACACATCACTTGTCCAGATTGCCCGAAGTGTCCTGACCTGCATCTTTGCAGGTCAGGGGGCATGCAGGGAGGTCTGAGGCATGTGCTCTCATGTCGCTCATGTCGCTCATGTCGCTCACGTCCATGACCAGCTCATGACCTCATGACTGCACACTCATGACCTGAATCCCGATCCAATAGCGGCACCGGCAGGTTGTTACGATCTGATCGCGTCCGGGCTAGCCACATCACCGGCAATCGGAGACACTGGACATAGCCCCTGATCGACCTTGAGGACGACATGCCAGCAGATCGAGACCAAGCCCTTGCCGCCCTCATACAGCGGGTTGCCGCCCTGGAAGAGCAGGGCATCACAAGTCGTGTTGAACAGGCGCAGGCCCTGGGTATGCCCCTACGTACTTACATGCGCCGCCGTGCGGCGCTGGGCATCCAGGATCGGCCGACCTTGTCTCGCTGGATACCGTGGTCCGGGCGCATCGCCCGAGAGCACCACAATGACCCAACCCTCCGGAAGCTTCGCTATCTGGCTGCGGCGGCGGACTGCCGTCCGACGCAGTACGAGATGAAGAGGGCGCAAGCCGTCCGCTGGGCTAGAGGTCTTGTCGAAGACGGCTTGGACATTACCTATAGCCGCGAGATTGGCTTCCAGGTAGCCGCCGCCGATCCAGGGGATTGGGTCCTTAAGCGGGTACTTGATGCAGCAATGAAGTACCTGTCCGGCCACCCTGATGTGACCTAAGTCGCACAGCCCCCCTTGTGTGCCCGAACACACGCTCTAAATGGTGGTGACATGTGGGTTCCCCCGAGTAGTGTTTCTGGTGTGAGAACGGGACACGCCAGACACACCGGGAACCAAGACACTCTTGTGATTCGGTCGCCCAAGCGGTTGCATAGAGGCAGCCGCAATGACCTAGGTCACAAAGGAGTGGTCGTGACATACCGGATGAGGGAAGCATTGCTTTGGGGGGACATAAGTGAGATCCCCCTCGGGCATGGCCTTACCCTCACCCTGGCTCAGGGGCGATATGGAACGATCTATGAGGTCGAATGCCGGTCCCTGTGGGGCTTCTGGCGTCTCCCGGCCGTCCTGGCCCTGCTCCCTTCTCGGGCCGTTTATCGGCCGCCGGAAGGACTGGACGAAGATGAGGACGGTGGATTCGTGATCCACTACTGGGAGGCTGCGCACCGCCGGAGGAATGACCACCACCACCGCCGGACGGCTGCTCGCGCTGGCGGTGGAGCTGGCCCGCCTGCCCACGGTCCGGGAGGCGTTCACGAAGGGGACCCTTGCGGCGGGGCTGGTGGAGGCCATCTGCCACGCGGTCACCGGCCTGACCGACGAGCAGGCCACACTCGCCGAGCCGATCCTGCTGGAACTGGCGGGTAAGGCGGGCCCGGCGGAGGTGGCCAAGGCCGGGCGCTATCTGCGGGCGGTGCTCGACCCCGATGGGGAAGAGCGGGATGAGCAGGCCGAGCATGGGCGGCGGTTCCTGCGGGTGCGCCCGGGTGCGGGCGGCGGCATGGAAGGAGAGTTCTACCTCCCCCGGGAGCCGGCGGCCCGGCTGCAGGCGCTGCTGGACGCCTACGCCAAACCCAAAGCGGAAGGGGACGACCGGCCGCTGCGGGTCCGCAACGCGGATGCGTTCATCGCCCTGCTGGAGGACAAGACCGCCACCGAGCTGCTGGTGCTGGTCAGCGCCGAATCCCTCCCCGCCGACCCCGAACCCACCGACCCTGCCGATCCGGCCCCCACTCCCGACAACCACGAAGGCATCGAAGACACCCAGAACGCCCACAACGCCGCAGACGTCAGCGCCTCCGACGACATCGGAAGCCGCGAGGAGCCAAGCGAGGCCGACGACACCAGCGACCCCGTCCCCGGCAGCGCCGGGAACCCGGGCGGCGCTGACCGCTCCGCAGACGCCGGGAGCGAGCGTCCCGAGAGCACCGGCTTCCCGGAGGCCGAACACCACGCCGCCGGGAACCACCCCGGCCCTGCGGACGACTTCGTGGCTGAGGCCGCCGCCGGGAACCCTGGCAGCGCCAGCCGCCCCGGAACCTGCCACCACGCCACTGACCACTCCGCTGCCGCCGGCCATCCTCAAGACACCGAAGGGGCCCCGGATGCGCCGGATGCCGAGGACACTGCGGACCGCCGGGACGGCGAGGAGGTCAGCGCCCCCGACGGCATCGGAGGCTGCGAGGCCCCGAGCGAGGCCGACGACACCAGCGACCCCGTCCCCGGCAGCGCCGGGAACCACCCCGACCCTGCGGACAACTTCGCGGCTGCCACCGCAGTTGGGAATCCGGGCAGCGCCGACCGCCCCGGGACCCCCGAAACCTGCCACCCTGCCACGGCCCACCCCGAGACCGTGCACACCGAGAGCGCTGACCGCCCCGCGACCTTCGAGGCCGAGCGCTTCGACAGTGGCGAGGGGTGGGAGGACGCCCAGGACGCCGGGGCGATTGAAGACATCGAAGCCACCGCGGACAGCGAGGACGGCCGGGACCGCGAGGCGGTCCGGGAGGGCCGCCGGGCCGTCACGCCTGCGGACGACACCGAAAACACACCGCAGCACGGACACACACAGCAGCAGGGGTCACGCTCAAGAGAGCCGCGGTGGCGCGAGGAGTGGCGATCTTGTGACCCTCCCGGGGATACCTGTGCCCACCACACCCACGCCGGGCCTCGGCCTGCGAGGGGGATCCCGCATGGGCCGGGTCACGCGGCCAGGCCATCCGGCACGCCGAAAGCAGAGCCAAAAGGCTCACCGGCAACAGGGCCGGAGGCGTCAACCCGTTCAGGACCGGGTGACCCGGCGGGGGTGCCGTCCGGGACGACGCCGGGTGCCGGGTTGGGCGCGACGCCGGGTGCCGGGATGAGGACCGCGTCCGGGACGGCGTCGGGCGCCGGGTCGGAGTCCGGGTTGGGCGCGGAGCCGGGCACGCCGCCTGGATCGCCGTGTGGATCGGGGCTTGGATCGGCTGGCTTGGGGTCACGGTTGGGGGTGGTGCCTGGGCTGGTGCCGGGGTTGCTGCTGGCGACCGGGCAGGTGCTGCCCGTTTTCATCGTGCACCGGCTGGCCCGCACCTCCACCCTGGTCCGGATCCTCATGGACGCCGACGGGCAGGTGCTGGACATGGGCCGCAAGGTCCGGCTGGCCACCCCCGCCCAGCGCAGGGCGATCTTCGCCCGCTACGCCACCTGCTGGATCGACGGCTGCCCCCTCCCGGCCACCATGTGCCAGATCGACCACGCCGACAACTGGAGCAGCGGAGGCCTGACCGACTTGAAGCTGCTGGGTCCGGCCTGCCAGTTCCACAACCGCGACCGCTACCGCCACCCCCACCGCTACACCCGCCGCAAAGTCGGCAAAGACCGCTGGGCCTTCACCTACCACCGCCTCGGTAGCGCCCGGCGGCTATGAGTGGCGGCTATCAGAGCCGTGGGGGCTCGCATCATGATGGCCAGACGGCAGGGGCCGGACGGCAAAGGATGACCCGGCGGGTCGGGGGCCGGGGCCTTCACTCAGCACCGCCTCGCCGCGCAGCCCGCCAGCTATGAGACCCGGAGGCTATGAGCCACGGTGAGGGGGCGGCTCGCATGACCGGGCGGTGGCCTTTCAAGTGCCGACTCGACCTCGAACTCCACGGCAGACGCAGCCCGCTGGGTGTCGCCTGCCCGCGTCGCCCAGCGCATCCTGGCGTTGACCGCCGCGATCTGGCACAACCGCGCCGTCGGCCAGCCCATCAGCCGCGTCGCCAACCTCTTGGGGCAGTACGACTAGTAGTCGATGGCGTCGGACACCGCGGCCAGCAGGCCCTCGAAATCCTCCTGGCAGGGGCCGCAGGCGCGCAGGTGGGCGGTGATCCCCGGGTGTCGCCGCCGCGCGGCCTCGGGATCGCGCGCCGCGAGTTCGACGTACACGTGGAGCAGGTCCATCGCCTTCTCGCAGCCCACGTCGCGCGGGTCGGTGCTCAGGAACCGGTCGAGCTCGTCCCAGCCGTTCATGACCGTCCTCGAATGCCGATGTCCAGAAAACCTTGGGCGACGAGCGCGGCGCGCAGCTTCCGCCGGGCGTCGAACATCGCCTTGTAGATCGCATTGCGGTTGGTGCCCAGCTCGACGGCCAGAGCGTCCCCCGGGACGCCCTTCAGCACGATCGCGTCGAAGATCCGGCGCTGCCGTTCGGTGAGCTCCTCGTCCACGGCCCGGCGCAGCGCGGCGAGCAGGTCGCGCCACTCGGAGCGTTCGGCCGGGTCGAAGCCGAACCGGTCCGGCAGGCGCTCCCAGTCCTCGCCCTCCAGCGGCACCCCCGGGTCGCGCCAGAAGTGGCGGCCGAGCTTGGCCGACACCTCCAGTACGGCGAACTTGTAGGCCCAGGTGGTGAACCGGCTCTCCCCGCGGAACTGGTCGAGCTTCGCGGTCACCGCCAGCAGGGCGTCGGCGGCGGCCTGGTGAGCCACGTCGTCCAGCTCGGGCCCGGACAGGCGCAGCCGCGGGGCGCGCCTGCGCACCTCGTTGCCCGCGACGCGCAGCAGGATCGCGTGCAGTCGTTCCAGGGCCGCCTCGCGCTCCGCCCCCGTGCCGCCGAGCGTGCGCAGCCACTCGGCCGACTCCGCGTCGAGCGAGGCGTGGGTGGCCTGGGCGCCCCCGATATCGCGATCCCCCGCCATACGTCCGATCGTAGTGACCGATTTTCACCGATCCGGAGGTAAGAACTCGGCCGGCGGCGACGCGAAGACAGTGACAACCCGATTTCCGAGACGACAGGAACATCGACATGACACTGCTCAACGCAGGCGACCGGTTTCCCGGCCTGACCGTGGCCCTTCCCGGCGGGGAGACTGTCAATCTGCCCGACGCGCTGGCCGGGCACTTCGGCGTCGTCCTCTTCTACCGGGGTTCATGGTGCCCGTACTGCAAGGCGCAGTTGCGTGCCTTCCAGCGGTCGCTGGAGACCCTCACCGGTGTGGACGCCAAAGTGGTGGCCCTGTCGGTGGACGACGAGGCCACGACGCGCGAGCTGGTGGACAAGCTGCGCCTGGAGTTCCCGGTCGGCCACAGCGCCGACGCGGACCTGCTGGCCCGTGAGACCGGCGCGTTCGTCAACGAGGACCCCAAGTATGTCCAGTCGACCGGCTTCGTGCTCGACCCCGAGGGCCGGGTCGTCGTCAGCGTCTACTCCAGCGGCGCGATCGGCCGTCTCGTCCCCGACGACGTCGTCGGCCTGATCCGCTACATCCGGGAGCACGCGCCCGCGGCCTGAACCGGCACCCTGGATAAACCGCACCCGAACGGACGGGACATCAGCTGAACGTGATGTCCGAGATGTCGACGGTGATGGAAGCGCTCCGGAAACCGACAGCGGCAGGGAGCTCGAACCGGTGCTGATCGAGCTGGCCCGCTGGGGTGCGCGCCGGGCGTCGCTGGACGGCGCCGAGATGAGCACCGACGCGTTCATGCTGATGCTCAAGGTGTTCTACCGGCCGCCTGCCCCCGGCACGCCGGCGCCGGCGATCCGGCTGGTGGTGGGCGTCGACGCGTTCGACGTCACGGCGACGCCGTCCGGGGTGAGCGTCGTCCGCGGCGGACAGTCGGACGTGCGGGCGACGGTGCGCTCGGACGTCCGCACGCTTCGGGCCCTGATCTTCACCGATCTCATGGTGGCGGCTGCGGCCGACGCCGGCGACGTGCAGGTGACCGGTGACGCCGAGGCGGCCCAGCGGTTCTTCCGGCTCTTCTCGAAAGAGCAGGCTGGCTAGACTCGGTGAGGTGACGTTCGATCTTCATGGGCGGACGCGGCGGCTGGAGCTGACCGACCAGGAGCTGCGGGCCTTCGAGGCGGTCGTGCTCGAGGCCACGCCGGACGGGATCGTCCTGGACCGCTCGGCCTTCTACCCCGGCGGCGGCGGACAGCCGCCGGACGAGGGCGTGCTGCTGTGGCAGGGCGTCGAGACCCGCATCGTGGGCGTGCGCAAGGGCGACGACCTCTATCTCATCCCCGCGCCGGGCGACCCGATCCCGCCCGCCGGGACGGTCGTGCGGGCGGCGGTCGCCGACGAGCGGCGTACGGCGCTGATGCGCACCCACTCCGGCCTGCACGTGCTGTGCGGCGTCGTGTTCCGCGACTACGGGGCCTTGGTCACGGGCGGGAACATGGAGCCGCTGACCGCGCGGATGGACTTCAACCTCCCGGAGGTGCCGCCCGGCTTCAAGGAGGCGGTCGAGGACGCCTGCAACGCCGAGATCGCCGCCGACCGCCGGATCGACGTGCGGGTGCTGCCGCGCGAGGAGGCCTTCGCGATCCCGGACATCATCCGCACCGCCACGAACCTCGTGCCGGAGCACATCCCCGAGGTGCGGATCGTGGACATCGTCGGGCTGGACACCCAGGCCGACGGGGGCACGCACGTCGCCTCGACCAAGCAGATCGGCAGGATCAAGGTCGTCAAGATCGAGAGCAAGGGACGCGGCTTCCGCCGCCTTCGCATCGCGGTCTCCGACTAGACAGCGTCTCCGGCTGGACCGTGTCTCCGGCTGGACCGTGTCTCCGGTTAGACCGTGCCCAGGTGGGCCCTCGTGGCGTACGGCGGGCGGTATGTCGCCCTGTGCGTCATAGCCGGGGCGCGATTTGACCCGGGCCGAGTGGGATCTCGTGTCGTCGGGGGGGCTTGACGGGCATGTGTGACCGGCGTTTCAGCTCGGCATGACGATGGTGGACAGGATGCGCCGGGTGCGGCCCGGAGCGGGCTGGTTGCCGAGCCTCGCGGTGAGCACCGCTCGCAGGTCCTTCAGGAAGTCTTGGAACTCCTCGTCGTTGAGGTACATGGCCACCTGCCGGTAGCCCACGCCGTCGCGGCCGAGGTCGACGTCGTCGCGGGCGAGGTAGCGGTCGAAGTCGGCGAGCAGGGACGCGACGAACGTCATGAACGCCTGTCGGTGCTCCTCCGCGCTCAGCCCGGCCGCGTCCTCGGGGCCGATATGCGCGTTGGCCATACGCAGCCGGTAGGTCCGTTCGAAGGCGCCGCGCACCTTGCGCTCCGCCGCGACCTCCAGAACCTCACCCTCCACCAGCGCCGCGATCTGCCTGTAGAGGGTCGCGGGGGGCACGTCGGGGAGTTCCGCGCGCAGGTCGGCCGTCGTCAGCATCCGCTCGCCCAGGAGCGCCTGGACGATGCGCAGCCGGATGGGGTGCAGCAGCAGCTCGGCCGTCGTCATGACCCAACGTTCTCATATTTGACATTATTCTCATAATCGATAACAATCATTCCCGGTACAGCACGACCTGCGAGGAACGCCATGAGCACCGTGACCATCACCGCCGACACCATCGAGGTTCGCCTCTCCGCCGTCGAGAAGGCCGCCGCCCTGCGCGCGGACCTGCGGGTTCCGCGTTCGGCGGTGCGCTCCGCCGAGATCGTGGACGACGCGATCCGCGCGGCCCGGGGCGTGCGGACCGGCCTCGGCGTGCCCGGCAGGCGCAAGCTCGGCACCTGGCACAGCCGGGCGGGCAGGGAGTTCGTCGACGTACGGGGCGGTCAGCCGGCGGTGCGGATCCACCTCGACGGGCACGGCTACGCCTCGCTGCTGCTGGGCGTGGACGACCCTCGCGCCGTGGTCGCCGCTCTCACCGGCGCCTGAGACGGGCCGGAGCGATGCGCGACATCGACCTCACCTTCACCTCTGCCGGTGAGCGGCTCGCCGGCACGCTCACCCTGCCCGACGGCGAGGGGCCCTTCCCGGCGGCGTTGCTGGTCCCCGGCTCGGGGCCGGTGAACCGCGACTCCGATCACCGGCGCCTCCCCCTCGGGGTGACCCGTCAGCTGGCGGAGGCGTTCGCCGCCGCCGGGATCGCGTCGCTCCGCTACGACAAGCGTGGGGTGGGGGCCAGCACCGGCGACTTCCTGGCGACCGGGTTCCGCGACAACATGGACGACGCGGAAGCCGCGCTGGCCGCGCTGCGCGACCGCCCGGAGGTCGATTCCGGCCGGGTGGCGCTGGCCGGGCACAGCGAGGGCGCGCTGATCGCGGCGAACCTCGCCGCCCGCGATCCGGCGGTGGCGGCGGTCGTGCTGCTGTCCGGTGCCGCCAAGATCGGAGCCGAGACGCTGCGCTGGCAGGCCGCGCGTCTCGCGCCGACCATGCCGGCGTTCGTCCGCGTGCTGCTGCGCCTCACCCGCACCGACCTGGTCACCAAGGTGACCAGGAACCACGAGCGCATCCGCCGTACGACGACCGACGTCGCCTGGGTCGGCGGAGTGCGGTTGAACGCCCGATGGACCCGTGAGTTCCTCGACCATGATCCGGCGGCCGACCTCGCCCTGATCACGGCGCCGGTGCTGGCCGTAACGGGGGAGAAGGACCTCCAGGTCGACCCCGCGGACCTGACCCGCATGGCCGAGCTGGTGCGGGGACCGATCGAGACCCGTCTGATCCCCGACCTCAGCCATATCCTGCGCAGGCAGCCGGGGACGCCCTCGCTGCGTGCGTACAAGCGCGAGGCGCGCGAGCCGATCGACGCGCAGGTGCGTGACCTCGTCACAGGCTGGCTGGTGGAGGAGCTGTCGGCGCCGGCGGGCGACGGGGGCTGAATTATGAGCCGGACTCCCCGGTCGGAGACTGGTCGGGGGCCACCCGGGGAGTCCGGCGCCCGTCACGCGAGAGAGCTCGTCACGCGAGGCTGACGGTGACGGGGAGTTCCTTGATGCCGTTGACGAAGTTGGAGCGCACGCGCCGCACGTCCCCGGCGAGCCGGATGTCGGCCAGGCGCGGCAGCAGCTCCTCGAACATGATCCGGATCTCCAGCCGGGCGAGCGCGTTGCCGAGGCAGAAGTGCGGGCTGCCCTTGCCGAAGGTGATGTGGTCGTTGTTCTCGCGGGTCACGTCGAAGCGGTAGGGGTCGGCGAAGACCCGGTCGTCGCGGTTGCCCGAGGCGAACCACATGACGACCTTGTCGCCCTCGGCGATCTTCTTGCCGTGGAGCTCCACGTCCCGCGTGGCCGTACGGCGGAAGTGGTAGACGGGGGAGGCCCAGCGCAGGAACTCCTCCACCGCGACCGGCATGAGGTCGGGGTTGTCGCGCAGCTTGGCGAGCTGCTCGGGGTTGTCGATCAGCGCCTTCATGCTGTGGCTGATCGCGTGCCGGGTGGTCTCGTTGCCGGCCACCACGAGGAGCAGGAAGTAGTTGTCGAAGTCGCGGTCGGTCAGCGGCTCGCCGTCGGCGGGGGTCTGGTTGACCAGCCGGCTCACCAGGTCGGTGCCGTCGCCGCCCCGGCGCTGCCTGGCCAGCTCGCGGCCGTACTCGAAGACCTCGATCGAGGCGGGGCTGCGGAAGGGCAGGTCGCGATACTTCTCGCTCTCCTCGCTGTGCAGCAGCACGTCGGCGTAGTCGGGGTCGGTGTTGCCGATGATCCGGTTGCCCCAGTCGATGAGCTGCTGGGTGTCGCCCTCGGGGACGTCGAGCATCCGGGCCAGCACGTTGATCGGGAAGTCGGCGGAGACCTCCTTCACGAAGTCGAACGTGCCCTTGGCCAGCGCGGCGTCCAGCGTCTTGGCCGTCAGCCCCCGCAGGAAGACCTCGTAACCGGCGACCGCGCGCGGGGTGAAGTCGCGCTGCAGCAGACGGCGCAGGGTCAGGTGCCGCGGGCCGTCGGTCTCCAGGATGGAGCGGCGGATGTCCGCCTGGCGGTCGTCCACCTCCTCCAGGTTCACGAACTTCATGGACGTGAAGGTCTCGGGGTCGCGGTCGGCCTTGACGATGTCCTCGTGCCGGGTGAGGGACCAAAAGCCGCTTCCGTGCTCACCCTCGTCCTGCCAGTGGACGGGCTCCTCGGCCCGCAGCACATCGAACATGCGCCAGGGCGTCTCGCCGTCGAGGAAGTTGTCAAGGTTCGCCAGGTCGACGTCTTCCAGGCGCATCAGCTCTCCTTTGAAGCAATCACAGGTGGTAGGCGTACTCGCGGAACTCCCAGTCGGTGATGAACTGGGTGAACCGCTCGACCTCGTTGCGCTTGTAGGCGAGGTAGGCGGAGGTGAACTCCTTGCCGAGCACCTCGGCGAACGCGTCGTCGTCGGCGAACGCGTCGAGCGCCTCGGGCAGCGAGGAGGGCAGCAGTGGGGCCTTGGCCGTGTCGTAGCCGTAGCCCTCCAGCGGCGCCGGGGGCTCGACCCGGTCGCGGATGCCGAGGTAGGCCGCGGCGAGCAGGCCCGCGATGCCGAGGTAGGGGTTGGCGGAGGCGTCGCCGAGCCGCACCTCGAACCGGCTGGCCGCGCCGCGCTCCGGCGGCACGCGGACCATGGCGCTGCGGTTGTCCAGCCCCCAGTCGATGAGCCAGGGGGCCAGCGTGTCCGGGCCGAACCGCTTGTAGGAGTTCACCGTGGGGTTGAGCAGGGCCGCCAGCGCGGGCGCGTGCGCGAGCACCCCGCCGATGGCGTGCCTGGCCCTCTCCGACAGCCCGTACGGCCCGGCCGGGTCGGCGAAGACGTTGCGGCCCTCGGCGTCGCGGCAGGACAGGTGGATGTGGAAGCCGGAGCCGCCCTCGTCGTTGAACGGCTTGGCCATGAACGTGGCGAGCAGGCCGTCGCGGCGGGCCAGTTCCTTGATCGCCGACTTGAAGCGGAACGCCCGGTCGGCCGCGTCCACGGCCTCGCTGTGGTGCAGGTTGATCTCGAACTGCCCGCCGGAGAACTCGTGGTTGCCCATCGTGACGCCGAGGTCCATGGGGCGCAGCGTCCGCAGCGTACGCAGGATGTGCGAGCCCCGGTCGCCCTTGGTCCCCGCGACGTACACGTTGCCCGGGGCGTCGTCGTAGCGCTTCCAGCCCGCGCCGTCCGGTTCGAGGAGGAAGTATTCGAGCTCGGGGCCGACCACCCCGGTCAGGCCGAGCTCGGCGAGCCGGGCGGCGACGGCGCGGACGACCTCGCGCGGCGACTCGGCGAAGGGCCGGCCCGAGCCGGGGTGGACGGCGTCGCCCAGGCAGGCCGCCACGCCCGGCTCCCACGGCAGCGGGACGAGCGTGGACAGGTCGGGAAGGATGGAGATGTCGGGCAGGCCCTCGTCGAGTCCGCCGGACACGGGCACCACGTCACCCTGGGGCGAGGTGTAGTAGACCGCCCGGCAGAACGCGATGCCGTGCTCGGCGACCTCGGGCAGCCGCTCGATCAGCACGTCCTTGCCGCGCTCGGTGCCGATGAGATCCGGGTAGCCGATCCGTACGACGTCGATGCCCTGGTCGGTGAGTCGCCGGACGGTCTCCGCAACCGGTTCCCTGCTCACTGGACCTCCTCGCTACGGCAGCTCGTTTGGGCGCAAACAATACGCCCCGTACGGCGGTGCCACAAGACCCCCGTCCAGGAAACATATGCGCCGTCAGCGGATGACAATGCCCAGCTCAACGCATATCGTATGGGGCCAAATGATTTGTCCGCGACAAGGAGGCGCAGTGGCGACGGTGCGCGGTTTCTACACGCCCAAGACGGCGACCGGGCGGTCCTCGCTGATCCCCGGGCCGCCCTGGTACTACTCCGGCGACCTGCTCACGGTGGAATACCGCACGGACCCCGCGAAGGTGGCCGCGCTGCTGCCCGAGCCGCTCGGCCTCGCCGAGGAGGACCCCGGCGCGGTGGCGGTGATCTGGGCCGACTGGCAGTCGTGCTCGCAGAGCCGCGAGGAGCTGCTCGACCCCGTGCGGGCGCAGTACAAGGAGTGCTTCGTCGTCGTCCGCTGCTCCTACCGCGGCACGACCTACTCCCGCTGCGTCTACATCTGGGTGGACAAGGACTTCGCCGTCGCCCGCGGCATCCACCAGGGCTACCCCAAGAAGCTCGGCTCGATCCACATGACCCGCCCGCATCCGTACGGCCTGGCCGCGCCGAGGATCGGCGCAGGCGGGGTCTTCGGGGCCACGCTGGCCGCCGCGGACCGCAGGATCGCCCAGGCGGTCGTACGGCTGCGCGAGCCGAGCGAGACCAACGGGTTCGTCAACGGCCACCCCATGGCCCATCACCGCTGGCTGCCCTCGATCGAGCCGGGCAAGGGCCTGGCCCTGGACGAGCTGATCGCCACCTCGGGCGCGTCGTTCGAGGGCGGCCAGGCGTGGGCCGGCGACGCCGAGATCGACCTGTTCGACGCCCCCACCGAAGAGCTGGCCGATCTCACGGTCGAGGAGGTCGTCGGCGGCTACTACCGCCAGGTCGGGGTGAGCTGGAACGGTGGCACCGTGCTGGAGACCGGCACCTCCGGCGCCCTGCTCTGAGACGTCCGAAGATTCCCGCAGCAGGCCCCATACGGCAGGACCGCCCGCACCGCGATCGGTGCGGGCGGTCCTCGTCCGTCCGGGTGCGGCTTGGCCGCCGTCAGCCTTCCCGTACGGCGTCCGCGCCGTGGCCGATCCGGGCGTAGGTGCGCGGGCGGCCGGCCTTCAGATAGACGCCGTACGCGAGGCCGACGAGCCCGGCGATCAGCACGAGGCCGGGGATCAGCCAGTTCAGCACCGAGTCGGGCGGGGTGCCGAGCAGCGCGTCGAAGTTGACCACGGCGAGCACGAGCACGACCGCCAGCGCGGCCCCGGACAGCGCGGGCGCCACGACCCGGCTCCAGGCGCTCTCGCCGCGCCGCTCGCGCCGGAAGAAGCCGAGGACGGAGACCGAGGTGACCACCAGGAGCAGGATGACGCCGAGCGCGCCGAGGTTGGTGAACCAGTTGAACAGCGTGTTGGTCGGGTCGCCGCCGGACAGGCCGAACCCGATCACGACCAGCGCGGCGATGACCGTCTGGGTCAGCGATCCCAGGTGCGGCGAGCCGTGCCGGGGGTGGGCCAGGCCGAGCGCCTTGGGCAGCACGCCCTCGCGGCCGAGCGCGAAGAAGTAGCGGGCGACCGCGTTGTGGAACGACAGCAGGGCGGCGAACAGGGCGGTGACCATGAACGTCAGGGTCAGCGTGGCGAAGGCCGGCCCCAGCGTGTCGCCGCCGAGGACGAAGACGAGGTCGGGGCCGTGCTTTCCGGCGGCGTCGATGATGTTGCCGGCCCCGGTGCCCATCGCCATCGCCCAGGCGGTGAACGCGTAGAAGACGCCGATCACGGCGACCGCGATGTAGGTGGCGCGGCTGACCGTGCGGCGGGGGTCGCGGCACTCCTCGCTGTAGATCGCGCCGGACTCGAAGCCCATGAACGACGCCATGACCCAGCAGAACCCGGCCCCGACGGCGCCCGTGGTCAGCGCCCCCCAGGTGAACGGCTCGGCGGACAGCCCGGCCGGGGCCGAGGACACCTGGGAGATGTCGAAGGTGAGCACGGTGAGGCTCTCGCAGACCAGCAGGACGGCGAGGACCTTGGCGTTCAGGTCGATGCGGCGATAACCGAGGAAGGCGATGAGGGCGAGCGCCACGAGCGAGGTCACCCACCAGGGGATGTCCACCCCCAGCTCGGAGGAGATCAGGCCGGAGGCCGCGAAGCCGAACAGGCCGTACAGTCCGACCTGCATCGCGTTGTACGCCACGAGGGCCACGAACGACGCGCCGACCCCCGGCACCCGCCCGAGGCCCCGCGCGATGTAGGAGTAGAACGCGCCGGCGTTGGAGATGTGCCGGCTCATCGCCGCGTACCCCGCGGAGAACGTGGCGAGGACGGCGGAGAGGACGAGGTAGATGACGGGGACGCCGAGCACGCCCGACGTCGCGTAGCTCATCGGGAGCCCGCCGGCCGCGACGGTCAGCGGGGACGACGCGGCGACCACGAAGAAGACGATGTCCGGCACGCCGATGCGGCGGCGGGAGAGTTCGTGCGTGCCGGTTCCGCTCCAAGCGGTGATTCTTCCGGTGGCGATGGCCTCATCTGCCATGGAAACCTTCTCTCGGTGAGAGGACGGGTGAGGTGACCCGCGACCCGGTCACTCACTCCGCAAAGATCGTTTGAACCCGAACGACCTGCGGGTTTTCGCGGGATCGTACGTGTACAAATGAAGCTGACGCAAGAGTTGGACCCTGGAAGGGAGCCGGGACGTGCCCGCGCACTACTCGCTGTCCGCCACCGAAGAGGCGGTCAACCGCCGGCTCGGATCGATCCCGGTCAATCGCGAGGCGCTCGCCGCGGTCTCCAACCTCTACCGGGCCGCCACCGCCGTCCGGCAGCACCTGGAGAACTCCGCGCTGCGCGCGGCCGACCTCACCTGGAGCGCCTTCGTGGTGCTGTGGGTGGTGTGGATCTGGGAGGAGATCGAGACCCGGCACACGGCGGCCGAGGCGGGGATCTCCAAGGGGACGCTGACCGGCATCATCAAGACCCTTGAGGGGCGCGGCCTGATCGAACGCCGGCAGCATCCCGACGACGGCCGCCTCGCCCTGCTGCGGCTCAGGCCCGACGGGATCGCCTTGATGGAGAAGCTCTTCCCGGCGTTCAACGCCGAGGAGGCGTTCGTCGTCGAGGACCTGAGCCGTGAGGAGGCGCTGACCCTGGCGAACACGCTCCGCCGCATCGTCACCCACCTCGAGGAGAAGGGCGAGGAGCGGCGGGAGAGCCTGCACAGGGACACCCCCATGCCGCCCCGCCGCGGCGGCCGCCGCCGCGCGACCTGAGGGCCCGGCCCCTCAGCGGCGAACCGCGGCGGCCTCGACCAGTGCGCCGAAGACGCGCTGGTTGACGGGGTCGGTCGCGGCGGTGTCCTCCGGGTGCCACTGCACGCCGAGGAACCATCCCCGCGGCTCGGTCAGCTCGGCGGCCTCGACCGTGCCGTCCTCGGCGTACGCGGCGGCCGTCAGGCCGTCCCCCAGGGACGACGCGCACTGGTGGTGGTAGCAGGACGCCTCGACCTTCTCCGCGCCGGTCACCTCGGCGAGCAGCGAGCCGGGCCGCACCCGCACCGGGTGCACGACGTGCCGGTGGTCGGGCTCCATGTGCTGGTGCAACCGGCCGCCGAGCGCGACGTTGACCACCTGGAGCCCCCGGCAGATCGCGAGCGTGGGCAGGCCGGCGGCCAGCGCGTGCCGGGCCGCCGCGAAGTCGAAGTCGTCCTGCTCGGCGTCCACGTCGTAGACCGCGTCGTGCGCCAGGCCCTCGCCGTACGCCGAGGGCGCGATGTCGCCGCCGCCGGGCAGCAGCAGGCCGTCGGCCACGGCCAGCCGGGCGGCGGCCTCGCCCGCGTCCACCGGGTGCATGAGGAACGGCTCTCCTCCGGCGCGGTAGACGGCGTCGGCGAGCGCCCTGGCCGTGACCACGGCCGCGTAGCGCAGCGCCGACGTGGTGGCGGCGAATCGGGACGGGATCGCGATGATCGGCCTGGCCATGCCATCTCTCCTCGAGACTTGTTTGCTTCCAAACGATAGCGTTTGTATTGACTCCTGAGCAGCCACGACTCTAAGTTGTTTGGGACCAAACGACTTGGAGGAGCGGATGGCGACTGTCGGGGATGTCACTGTCCACGAGGGCCACTGGATCGGCGGTGAACGGGTCGGCTCCGCCGCCGTGTTCGACGACGTGTCGCCCATCGACGGCCAGGTGATCGCGCGGGTGGCGCGGGGCGGCGCGGCCGAGGCCGAGGCCGCCGTGACCGCCGCGGAGAAGGCGTTTCCCGCCTGGGCGCGCACGAGCCGCGAGGAGCGGGCGGCGCTGCTGCACGCGATCGCCGACGGCGTCGAAAAGCGCCTGGAGCGGCTCGCGATCGTCGAGACGACGGACAACGGCGCGCTGCTGCGCTCGCACCTGCGCGGCGTGATGCCCCGGGTGGCGCACAACTTCCGATTTTTCGCCGACTGGCTGCTGAAGCTCGGCCACGACGACTTCGACACCCGGGGACACCGCAACCACGTCTCCTGGGACCCGGCCGGGGTCTGCGCGCTGATCACCCCGTGGAACGCGCCGCTCATGCTGGCCACCTGGAAGATCGCGCCCGCGCTCGCCGCCGGGAACACGGTCGTGCTGAAGCCGGCCGAGTGGTCGCCGCTGACCGCGTCGCTGCTGGCCGACATCACCGCCGAGGCCGGACTGCCCGACGGCGTGTTCAACGTCGTGCAGGGCTACGGCGAGGAGGCCGGCGCGCCGCTGGTCGCCGACCGCCGGGTGCGGCGCATCAGCTTCACCGGCTCGGTGCCGACCGCCCGGCACATCGCCGCCGCCGCGGCGGCCAACCTCACGCCGCTGTCGCTGGAGCTCGGCGGCAAGTCGCCGCTGATCGTGTTCGCCGACGCCGACCTCGATCTCGCCGTCGACCTCGCCGTCGAGCAGTACGACAACGCGGGCCAGGTCTGCCTGGCCGGCACACGGCTGCTGGTCCAGGAGGAGATCGCGGCCGAGTTCACCGAGCGGTTCGTCGCCAAGGCGAGCGCGCTGCGCCAGGGCGACCCGCGCGACCTGGCCACCGACATCGGCCCGCAGATCCACGCCGAGCACTTCGCGCGCGTCGACGGGTTCGTACGGCGGGCGATCGAGGCCGGGGCCGTCCCGGTGATCGGCGGCGGGCCCAACACCGACCTCGGCGGCCTGTACTACCGGCCCACGCTCTTCACGGACGTAGCCCCCGACAGCGAGATCGTCAACGAGGAGGTCTTCGGGCCGGTCCTCACGCTCCAGATGTTCCGCACCGAGGACGAGGCCGTCGAGATGGCCAACTCCACCAGGTTCGGGCTGGCCGCCACGCTCGCCACCGGCTCGCCCGAGCGGGCCGAGCGGGTGACCGGGCGCCTGGTCGCCGGCACCGTCTGGGTCAACTGCTTCTTCGTCCGCGACCTCCGCGCGCCCTTCGGCGGCTCCCGCCAGTCGGGCGTCGGCCGGGAGGGCGGCGACTGGAGCTTCGACTTCTACTGCGACGTCAAGAACACCGTCTTCGCACCGGGAGGCTGGAATGGGTGAGGTCGTCGGCGCGGGCATGCTCGCGCACGCCCCCACGATCATGCTGCCGCTCGAGGTCCGCAAGGAGCTCAACGAGGGCAAGGAGATCAGCATCGTCCCCGGGCTGCGCCGCCTGCGGGAGGAGGTCTTCGAGACCCTCGACTACGACACCGTGATCGTCTTCGACTCCCACTGGGCGACGACGGTCGAGTTCGTGGTCACCGCGCAGGACCGCCGCTCGGGGCTGTTCACCTCCGAGGAACTGCCGCGCGGCATGTGCCGCATCCCGTACGACTTCCCCGGCGACCCGGAGCTGGCCCGGCTGATCGCGTCGTACCAGGAAAAGCACGCGACCTGGATCACCGCGATCGACGACCATCACCTGCCGATCTTCTACGCGACCGTCAACCTGTGGAAATACCTCGGGGTCGAGGGCAAGCGGTGGATCTCCATCGGCATGTGCCAGACCGCGGAGACCGAGGACAACCTGCGGCTCGGCCGGGCGGTCGGCGACGCGATCGCGGCGAGCGACCGCAAGGTGCTGCTGATCGCGTCGGGGGCCCTGTCGCACGAGTTCTGGCCGCTGCGCCAGCTGCGCGCCCACGAGGCGAGCGACCCGGTGCACATCCGCAGGCCGGAGGCGCGGGCGGCCGACGAGGAGCGCATCGCGTGGATGCTCGCCGGCGACCACGGGCGCGTGCTCGACACGATGGACGAGTTCTACCGCTTCAAGCCCGAGGCGCGGTTCGGCCACTACCTGATGATGGCGGGCGCGCTCGGCGAGCACGACCTGACCGCCCCCGGCCGGCTCTACAGCGAGTATGAGAACGCCACCGGCACCGGCCAGGTGCACATCTGGTTCGACCGGCCCGAGGGCGGCTTCCCCCGGCCGCGGGCCACGGACGCCTCCAACGACCCCTACCCCTATCCGTTCCGCCTCGAAAGCGCCCGCTGATGGCCGAATATCGCAGGATTCTGCTCGACGGCGCGGCCGTACAGGTGCGCAGGGAGGGTGACGAGCTGGTCGGCGCGGACGGCCGCACGGTGGGCGTCGACGACGCCGTCCACCTGCCGCCGTGCGTGCCGTCGAAGATCATCGCCGTCCATCTGAACCACCGCAGCAGGGTCGAGGAGTTCATGACCTCGCTGCCGCCCGCCCCGACGTACTTCCACAAGCCGACCTCCGCGCTCAACGCGCACAAGGGCGCGATCGTACGGCCCGAGCGGTGCAAATACCTCAACTACGAGGGCGAGGTGGCCATCGTCATCGGCCGTACGGCCCGCAACATCTCCCCGGACGAGGCGGGCGACTACATCGCCGGCTACACGATCGGCAACGACTACGGCCTGCACGACTTCCGCGACACCGACGCGGGCTCGATGCTGCGGGTCAAGGGCTCCGACACGCTCTGCCCGCTCGGCCCCGGCCTGGTCACCGGCTGGGACTTCCACGGCAAGCGGCTGCGCACGTACGTGAACGGCGAGGTCGTGCAGGACGGCTCCACCGACGAGATGGAGTGGGACATGCACTACCTCGTCGCCGACATCGCCCGCACGATCACCCTCTACCCCGGCGACGTGCTGCTGTCCGGCACCCCGGCCAACTCCCGTCCGGTGCGGCCGGGCGACGTGGTCGAGGTGGAGGTCGAGGGCCTCGGCAGGCTGACCAACCACATCGTCCACGGGCCCGTCCCGATCCGCGACGACTGCGGCGCCCAGCCGACCGAGTCGGAGGAGGTCATCTCGACCGCCTTCGGCGGCGACTGGGAGTTTCGCGGCATCCGTCCCCCCAAGCGTTGACAAGGAGTTTCCCCCGATGAAGGTCATCGTCGACATGGACGTCTGCAAGGACCACGGGCAGTGCGTCTTCTCCGCCCCCGAGGTCTTCCAGATCAACGAGAACGGCCGGCTGGTCTACGAGGCGGAGCCCGACGAGTCGCTGCGCGACGCCGTCGAGGAGGCCGCCGACGTGTGCCCGCTGCAGGCCATCACGATCGAGGGCTGATCGCCGTGACGCAGCGCATCGTGATCGCGGGCGCCTCGATGGGCGGCCTGCGGGCGGCCGAGCGGCTGCGGGCCGCCGGATTCACCGGTGAGATCGTGGCGGTCGGCGACGAGCCGCACCTGCCGTACAACCGGCCGCCGCTGTCGAAGGAGGCCCTGGCCTCGGAGGTGACCCACGAGGCGCTGGCGTTCCGGCTCCGCCCGGTGGTCGCCGACGTGGCCTGGCGGCTCGGCGTGCCGGTCGTCTCCGCCGACCTCGCCGCCCGCGCCGTACGGCTGGGCGACGGGACGGAGCTGGCCTGCGACGGGCTGGTGGTCGCCACCGGCATGCGGCCCAGGCGGCTGCCGGTCCCCGGGCCTGCGGCGGGCCGCCACGTGGTGCGCACCCTGGAGGACGCCCGCGCGCTGCGCGCCGAGCTGCGTCCCGGGGTGAACGTGCTGGTGATCGGCGCCGGGTTCATCGGGTGCGAGGTCGCGGCCACCGCCCGGACGCTCGGCGCGTCGGTCACCGTGGTCGCGCCGGAGGACGCGCCGATGCGCCGCCCGCTCGGGGCCGGCCTGGGCGCGGCCCTGCGCCGCCGCCACGAGGAGCGCGGCGTGACGTTCCTGCTCGGCCGTACGGTCCGCGCGTTCCTGGGCGAGGAGCGGGTCACCGGGGCCGAGCTGTCCGACGGCGCCCGCCTCGACGCCGACGTCGTCGTGGAGGCGGTGGGCTCGGTGGCCAACACCGAGTGGCTGGAGGGCAACGGGCTCGACCTGTCCGACGGCGTGCTGTGCGACGAGGCGCTGCGCGTCGAGGGACGGCCCGGCGTGGTGGCGGTGGGCGACGTGGCCCGCTTCCCCAACCCCCGCTACGACGGCGTGCCCCGCCGGGTCGAGCACTGGAGCATCCCCACCGACACGGCCAAGCACGCGGCGGTCACGCTGCTGGCCGACCTGGGCCTCGGCGACCCGCCCGCCGGGCCGTTCGCCCCGCTGCCGACCTTCTGGAGCGACCAGTACGATCTGCGCCTCCAGTCGTTCGGCGCCCCCGTTTTGGGAGAGGACGACATCAGGGTGCTGGAGGGCGACCTCGACGGCGAGGTCGTCGTCGGCTACCACCGCGACGGCGAGCTGGTCGGGGTCGTGCTGATCGGCATGGCCTCCGCCGCCGGCCGCTACCGCGCCGCGCTCAATCGGGCTCCCGTCGCCGCCTGAGACCCTCATCGACGCCAAGGAGACCGTCATGGAGACGTTTCGCAATGTGATCGCCGGAGAGCTCCGTGACCCGGCCTCCGGCGAGTGGATGGACCTCGTCGATCCCTCCACGGAGAAGACGTACGGCAGGGCGGCCCGGTCGGGCGGCGACGACGTGGCGAGCGCGGTCGAGGCGGCCGCGCTCGCCGCGCGGTCCTGGCGGCGCACCACCCCGGCCGAGCGTCAGCGGCTGCTCCTCGAGCTGGCCGACCTGATGGCGGCGAACCGGGAGGCGCTGGCCGAGGCCGAGGTGCGGGCCACCGGCAAGCCGCGCGGCACCGCGATGCGGGTCGACGTGGACGGATCGATCGACGCCATCCGCTACTTCGCCGGTGCGGCGCGGGTGCTCGAGGGCCTCGGCGCGGCCGAGTACGCCGATGGGCACACCTCGTTCGTACGGCGTGAGCCGATCGGCGTCGTCGCCCAGGTGACGCCGTGGAACTACCCGCTGATGATGGCGGCGTGGAAGATCGGCCCGGCCCTGGCGGCGGGGAACACGCTGGTGCTGAAGCCGTCCGACACCACGCCGGGCTCGACCGTGCTGCTCGGGGAGCTGTGCGCCCGGGTGCTGCCGCCGGGAGTGGTCAACGTGGTGTGCGGCGACCGCGACACCGGCCGCGTGCTGGTGGCGCACCCCGGCGTGGAGATGGTGGCGATCACCGGCTCGACCCGGGCCGGGGCGGAGGTGATGGCGGCCGCCGCCGCCGACCTCAAGGACGTCCACCTGGAGCTCGGCGGCAAGGCTCCCGCAGTGGTGTTCGCCGACGCCGACCTGGAGGCGACCGCGCGCGGCGTCGCCGAGGCGGCGTTCTTCAACACCGGCCAGGACTGCACCGCCGTCACCCGGGTGCTTGTCGAGCGCAGCGCGTACGACGACTTCGTCGCGGCGCTCGCCGCGGCGGCCGGGGACCTGGTCGTCGGCGGCCCGGACGAGGAGGGCGTGTTCCTCGGCCCGTCCAACAACGCGGCCCAGGCCGAGCGGGTCGCGGGGTTCCTCGGCCGGCTGCCCGCGCACGCCCGCGTGGTGACCGGCGGCGCCCGGCTCGACCGCCCCGGCTACTTCCTCCCGCCGACCGTGGTCGCGGACGTGCGGCAGGACGACGAGGTCGTGCAGCAGGAGATCTTCGGCCCGGTCGTCACCGTGCAGCCGTTCGCGGACGAGGACGAGGCCGCCGCCCTGGCCAACGGCGTCGACTACGCGCTCGCCTCCAGCGTGTGGACCGGGGACGTCGGCCGGGCGATGCGGCTGTCGGCCGCGCTCGACTTCGGCGCGGTGTGGGTCAACTGCCACCAGGTGATCATCCCGGAGATGCCGCACGGCGGCTTCAAGCACTCGGGCGTCGGCAAGGACCTGTCCCGGTACGGCCTGGACGCCTACACCCGCGTGAAGCACGTCATGATCAGCCACGCGTGACGTCCGCGACCGCCGGCCCGGGTTCACTGTGACCCGAATCACATCCCCTGCCGGTGAACCCCGGCGGCCGTGGCAGTACCCATGACGATGGACATGACGGATCTGGAGCTGTTGCGGCTCGTCGCGAGGGGGGACGAGCACGCCTTCGAGCAGTTGTACGCCCGGCACGCCAGGGCGCTGCTGGCGTACGCCGAAGGGCTCCTCGGCGAACGCGAGCCGGCCGAGGAGGCGCTCCAGGAGACGTTCATCGCCGTGTGGCGCGGCGCGGACGCGTTCGAGGGGCGGTCACAGGTGCGCACCTGGCTGTTCGGCGTCTGCCGCCGCCAGGCGCTCAAGCGGATGCGCGGCCACGAGCGGCCGCGGCCCATCGACGACGTGGTCGACCTGCCGTCGCCGGAGCCGGGGCCGCAGGCGGTGGCGCTGGCACGGGCGGACGCCGCCGCGGTCGCCGCCGCGCTGCGGACGCTGGCCCCGCTCCACCGTGAGGTCCTCGACCTCGCGTTCGCCGCCGGGATGTCCCACGCGGAGATCGCCGAGGTGCTGGGCGTGCCGCCCGGGACGGTGAAGAGCCGCCTGTTCAACGCCAGGGCCGCGCTGGCCCGCGCACTGCCCGTCGAGGTCGAGGAGGCCGGCCGATGACCCACCCCACCGAGCTGCTGCCCGGCTACGCCGCCGGCGTCCTCGCGGACCCGGCCCCCGTGGAGGCCCACGTGCGGGGATGCGCCGAATGCGCCGCCGAGGCCGAGACATGGGAAAAGGTGCGCTCGGTCGTCGCGGCGCGGGCCGCCGCGGTGGACGCGCCCGCGCCGTCGCTCTTCGCCGCGATCCGCGGCCGCATCGCGGCGACCGAGCCGGGGGCGCGGCCCCGCCCGCACCCCGTCCCCAGGTACGCCGGGGAGGTGGGGCGGCGGCCGTGGCGACGGGCCCTGGGCCTGCTCACCCGCCAGTGGACCCTGGTCAGGTGGCCGGTCTGGGTGGTGTCCCTGGCCGCCCTCGTGGCCGGCGGCGCGATCGCCGCCCGGGTCTCGTCGGCGGGGCTGGCGCCCCAGGTGCTGGCCGCCGTGATCCCGCTCGCCGCGGCGCTCGCGGTGGCGGGAGCGTGCGGCGCGCCCCGGGAGCCGGTCGGCGAACTGGTGGCGGCCACTCCCACCTCGCCCAGGACGGTGCTGCTCGCCCGGCTCACGCTGGTGCTCGGCGTGGTCTGCGCGGCCGGCCTGCTCGTCACGCTCGTGATCGCGCCGCTGGAGCCGGTGGCCGGTCTTTCCGGCCTCGCGGCGGCGTGGTTCGGCCCGCTGGTGCCGCTGTCCGCGCTCAGCTTCGCGCTGTCGGTGCTGTGGCGGCCGTCCGTCGGCGTCGGGGCGGCCATGGCGCTGTGGCTGCTGCGGATCCTCGCCACGACGGGCTGGACCGACCGGGCGATGGCCGCCGTGATCGAGGGGGTGTGCACGCCCGGCGCGGGCGTTCTCACCGGCGCGGCCGTGCTCGTCGCGGTGACGGTGCTGCTGGCGCCCCGCCTTCCGCAGGGCCGTACGCACCGGGCCCTCTCCTGAGATCCCGTTGCGGAACAAGATTCCGGTGAACCGGTGAGGCCCGTCAGGTACTCACTCGCGTGAGATCGATGTCTTTATGGCGGTATGAGGCCCGGCGCGCGGGGTGGCCGGCCTGCCTAGCCGCTCCCGCCTCGTTGCTGGCGACCCTCGCCCTCGCGGCGGGCAGCGCCGGTTTCGGCGCGCCCCCGCCGTCCGTCCACGGCGTGCTTCTGTCGGGCGTCGAGGCGCTCGTCCCGCTGGCCGCCGCGATGGCGGCGGTCACGGTGGTCAGCGTGGACCGGTGCCGCGAGCTGCAACTGGCGCTCCCGGCCCGCTATCCGGGCACGCTCGCCCGCAGGCTCGGCATCGTCGCGGGGAGCGGCGCCGCGTTGGCGGTGCTGTTGACCGCGGTGCTGCGGCTCACCGGCTCGTGGACCGGGCCGCGGTCGGCCCTCGCGTCGGTCCTGGTCTGGGCGTCGCCGCTGCTGGGGCTCACCGGCCTGGCCCTGCTCGTGGCCGTGCTGGGCCGCAGCGTCGTGCTCGCGACCACGACGGTCGCCGTGGTGTGGCTCTGCGAGCAGCTGTTCGCCCCGGTCCTGGCCGCCACCGCGTGGTCGCGCCCGTTTTTCCTGTTCCTGACCAGCCGGGCGGGGGTCGCCGACGGCTGGGGGACCAACCGTGCGGTGCTCGCCGCCTGCGGAGTCTTGTTCATCGCGACCGCGCTCCTGCTGCTGCGCCGGCCGGAGCGCCTCCTCACGGAGGAAGAGGCATGAGGTCGTGTCTGTCCGCGGTGTGCCGGTACGAGTTCCGGATGCAGATCCGCAAGCGGTCCCTGTGGATCAGCACGATCGGCCTGGCCGCGCTGATCACGGTCGCCCAGGGCGACCGGGGGCCGCGCCACCTGCCGGCCGGCACGGACGCCGCCGTGGTCATGGGCTCGTGGGCCCTGCTGTTCTCCATGCTGCTGCCGATCGGGTTCGGCATGGTGCTGGCCGACCGGCTGGTCCGCGACCACCGGATCGGCATCGCGTCGCTGCTGGCCGGCCTGCCCGCCCGCACGGGCGCGCTGGTCGCGGGGAAGTACGCCGGGTCCGTCGCCGCGACCGCGGTTCCCGGCCTGCTGGTGCTCTGCGTCGCCGCCGCCGGGGAGTTCGTCCACCGGGGCGATCCCGCGCTGTTCGGCTGGGCGTTCGCGGCGTTCGCCGTGGTGCTGCTGCCGGGCCTGGCGTTCGTGGCGGCGTTCGCCCTCGTCTGCCCCCTGGTGATCTCGGCGCCGTTGTTCCGGGTGCTGTTCGCCGGCTACTGGTTCTGGGGCAACATGCTCGGCCCGGACTACCTGCCCTCGCTCACCGGGACACTGCTGACGCCGATCGGCGACTACCCGGCGAGCTGGCTCATCGGTGAGCGAGCCCTCTACGCGGGCGAGCCCGGCTGGCTCTCGTTCCTGCGTCCCGAGCCGGGCGGCGGCGCGGCGCTCCTCAGCGTCGCCTTGCTGATCGCGCTCGCGGCCCTGCCCCTCGCGTTCGCGGGCCCGCTGACGGCCCGCCGTACGTCGTCCTGAAAGAAGGAAGACCTTGGACATCAAGATCAGCGGCCTGCGCAGGCGGTTCGGCCGGGTCGAGGCGCTGTGCGGCGTCGACCTCGAGGTCCCCGGAGGGATGTTCGGCCTGCTCGGCACGAACGGCGCGGGCAAGACCACCCTGATGCGCATCCTGGCCGGGGTGCTGGCCCCGACCGGCGGGCGTGTGACGGTGGGCGGCCACGACCTCGCCACCCGGGCGGGACGGCTGGCGGTGCGGCGGCGGCTAGGCTACCTGCCGCAGGATCTCGGCCTCTACCCCGACCTCACGACCCGGGAGTTCCTGGACTACATCGGGCTGCTCAAGGGCCTGGACGACGACGCGGCCCGGCGCCGCCAGATCGGCGAGCTGCTCGACATGGTGGGGCTGGCCGACGTCGCCGGACGCAGGCTCAAGGGCTTCTCCGGCGGCATGCGGCGGCGCGTCGGCATCGCCCAGGCACTGCTCGGCGACCCCGCGCTGGTCGTCGTGGACGAGCCGACGGCCGGGCTCGACCCCGAGGAACGCATCCGCTTCCGCACGCTCCTCGCCCACATCGCCGGGCACCGGACCGTGCTGCTGAGCACCCACATCGTGGAGGACGTGGCGCAGACCTGCCAGGAGGCCGCCGTCATGGCGGCGGGCCGGGTGGTCTTCACCGGGCCGGTGACCGGCATCGTCGACCGCGCCCGGGGCGTGACTTGGGAGATCGTCACCCAGGGGCCGCCCCCGGCCGCGGGCGTGGTCGTGTCGGCGGTCGGCGGGCCGGACGGCACGCGCTACCGGGTGGTCAGCCCGGTCAGACCGGACCCGGCGGCGGTGCCGGTCCAGCCCTCGCTGGAGGAGGGCTACGTCGCGCTCATGCGCGAGGCCGCCGTCCCGGGCTGATCCCCGCCGGGCGTCCTGGGCCGCGCCGCTCAGCCGCGCAGGCCGGCGAACAGGTCGTCCTCTCGGTCGGGAGCGGCCACCCGCGACGTCGTGCGGATGAAGTATTCACGCGAGAACACCTGATGCTGAACCTCCTGCGGCATCCGCAGGAACGCGATGCTGTCGCCCTGGCTCGCGTGGGCCTTGAGAGCCTTCAGCTTGTTCTCCACGTACGGCGACACGTCGACCACCGAGGTGATGAGCTCCTCGGGGGTGCCGAAGTCGTCGGGCATCTCGAAGTCGTCCGGCATCATGCCGTTGGCCCGCATGGACTCGAACATCTGCCGGATGCCCTCACGCGGCACGGCCGTGTAGTAGAGCTTGTCCGGGATGCCGGTCTTCTCGGCCGCCGCGACCGCGATGCGGTGGGCCTGGATGTGGTCGGGGTGCCCGTAGTTGCCGTTCTCGTCGTAGGTGACGACGACCTGGGGGCGGTAGCGCTCCATCAGTTCGGCGAGCCTGGCCGCGGCCGTCTCGACCGGGACGTTGGCGAAGGCGTCGGGGTGACGGTTGCCCTCCCAGCCGTCCATGCCGGAGTCGCGGTAGCCGAGCAGCTCCAGGTGGGCGATGCCGAGGTGGCCGACCGACTCGCCCAGCTCGGCCAGCCGCCGCTCGGCGACCGCGGCGTCGTCGTGGCCGGGCTCGCCCGGCTTCACCCCGCCGGGGCCGTCCCCCTGCTCGCCGTTGGTGCACGTCACCAGGACCGTACGCACGCCCTCGGCGGCGTACTTCGCGAAGATCCCGCCGGTGCCCATGACCTCGTCGTCGGGATGGGCGTGCACGGCCATCAGGGTGAGCTCTCGGTCCATTCCGTTCCCCCGGGTGTCGTTTACCGTCACCCCGACGACCCTATATCGCGCCTTTGTCCCGCACGGGTGCGCCGCCGGCCGCCGGCGCGGGGGTCATGCGGGTGGTCAGCAGCCACCACACGACCAGCTGCAGCAGGGCCAGCGCCAGGGCGAAGGGCGGCAGCGTCCAGGAGCCGACCCCCTGGGCGATCGCCCCCGCGAGCCAGGGGAAGACCGCGCCGCCGACCACCGACACCCCGTTGATCAGCCCGATGGCGGTGGGCACCAGCCGGGGCACGGTGAGCCGGGGCGCCACGGCCATCGTGGTGGGGAAGACCGGCCCGAGCCAGAAGCCGAGCAGCACGAAGCTCACGCTGGCCATCGCGGCGCCGGGCACGAGCCAGGCCAGCGCCGTGCTGAGCGTGACCCCGGCCAGGCAGAGGAAGGTCATCCCGGTCGCGGTCATGCCGAGCCGGGTGGCGATCGGGCTGATCAGAAAGCGGCCCAGGGTGAGCCCGAGCCAATACCCGGAGACGGTGTAACCGGCCAGCAGGTCGCTCTGCCCGTGCTCGTCCACCAGGAAGCTGAATCCCCAGTTTCCGACGCTGATCTCCAGGCCGACGTACACGGCGAGGAAGATCGCGCCCAGCACGACGGCGGGCTGCCGCGACGCGGTGGCCAGCAGCCCGCCGGCCGGGGCGTCCGCGTGTTCTCCCGCGGGCGTGGGCGGCGGGGCCTCCCGGGCGGGCAGCGTCAGCCGGAAACCGATCAGCAGCGGCAGGGCGAGCAGGGCCAGGACCAGCCACACGGCCGTCCACGGCAGGACAGACAGGATCCCGGTCGCCAGCAGCGGCCCGAGCAGCGCGCCGACGCCGAAGAACGCGTGCAGGCGGTTGAGCAGCGTCGTCGCGCCGGGCAGGTCGGCGAGGTAGGCGTTCAGCACCGACTCGAAGACGCCCGTGCCGTACCCGGCCACGATCTGGGCGGCCAGGAAGGCCAGGAACGGCGGGCGCACGGCCGTGAAGAGACCGGCGAGCACGAACGCGCCGCCGCCCACGGCGAGCGAGGTCCGGATCCCCAAGCGGTGGATCAACGGGCCGGTGGTCGCGCCCGCCAGCATGAACCCGGCGGAGAAGGTGAAGAACTGGGTGCCGATCGTGGCCTTGTCCAGGCCGTAGTCGTCGATCTGCGCCGGCAGCAGCACGCCGCCCACCCCGGAGCTCAGGCCGACCAGGATGAAGGCGGCGTAGGAAAGCGCGACCGGCGCCCACAACCCGCGCCGCAGTGCGGACATCTGACCTCCCGCGTACGAGCAGCCTCCCGGCCACCCGGCATGCGGGACCGGCCGTATCCGTGATCAACGGTGATCCCGTTTTACGGCGACATGCTACTTGGAATGCCTGCTGCTCCCATAGAGGTTTATGGGCGGTTATCGTCGCGACAACATGGACGCGCCCCTCACCGGCGTGGCGGGAGGGAGACCCGCCGACGCCTGGTTCAAGCCCCCGCGAAGGACGCCGGCACGTACGCACGGGTAACCGACCCCCGCTTTCGGGTGATTTGTGGTGGTTTACGTAGCCTGAAAGCCTGGGAGAGGGGAGGCGTCATGCCCGATCCAGCGGACGCGACCGTGTTCTTCGTGGGTAACGCCACCATGATTATCCGTTCGCACGGGTTCACCCTGCTGACGGATCCGAACTTCCTGCACCGGGGCCAGCGGGCCCATCTCGGCTGGGGGGTGACCACCCGCCGCCGCACCGAGCCGGCGATGGAGGTCTCGCAGCTCCCGCCTCTGGACCTGGTCGTGCTGTCGCACATGCACGGCGACCACTGGGACAAGATCGCCAGGGACGGCCTCGACAAGGACGTGCCGATCGTCACCACCCGCCACGCGGCGGCCCGGCTGCGGCGGCAGGGATTCTTCCACGCCATCGGCCTGGAGCCCTGGGAATATCACCACCAGCGCCACGGGGACGGCACGCTGACGGTGACGGCCACGCCCGGACGGCACGCGCCGGGCCGGGCGAACACGCTGATGCCGCCGGTGATGGGGAGCGTGCTCGACTTCGCCCACGCCGGCGAGGTGGACCTGCGCCTGCACATCAGCGGTGACACGATCATGGACGAGTGCCTGTCGGAGATTCCGCGCAGGTTCCCCGACATCGACGTCGGCATCGTGCACCTCGGCGGCACGCGGATCTTCGGCGTCACGGTGACGATGGACGGCGCCCAGGGGGCGGAGTGGCTCAGGCTGATGCAGCCGGAGTCGGCGCTGCCCGTCCACTACGACGACTACCAGGCGTTCTCCTCTCCGCTCAAGGACTTCCAGCAGCACGTCCGGCAGGCGGGGCTGTCGCACATGGTCCACTACCTCATGCGCGGCGAGACCTACCGCCTTCCCGTACGCAAGGCCGACGTACGCCCGCGGCGCCCGGTCGTCGGCCCGGGCTGACGGCGAGCTCTCACGGGTTGACGAGCGGGCGGGGCCTTCTCTCGCGTCACCAGCCGTGGACCCGGCATTGACAAATGTAGTCAACAAGAAACTGTCCTATTGACAGTCCGCATGTCGAGGGTGTTGCATCTTTATTCAAGATTCAAATCTAGCGCTGGACATGCCGGCGCGTGCCCTCGCACATCAGCCGCGGGCGCGGGCCGGAGATCCTGCTGGCATCCCCCCACCAACCGGAGATCTCCATGCGCAAACCCCGGCTTCTCGTCATGGCCGCGGCCATGGTCGTCGCCCTGACCGGAGGCCTCGTCGCAGGCACGGGCAACGACCGGGCCGAAGCCGCCATCGGCCCCGTCACCTGGTCCGACGAGTTCAACGCCCCGGCGGGAACGCCCGTCGACGGGAACAAGTGGAAGTTCGACATCGGCGGTGGCGGCTGGGGCAACAACGAGCTCCAGTACTACACCGACTCCACCCGCAACGTGTACCACGACGGGCAGGGCCACCTGGCCATCACCGCCCGCAAGGAGAACCCGGCCGGCTACCAGTGCCATTACGGCACCTGCCAGTACACCTCGGGCCGCATCCTGACCGCCGGCAAGTTCAGCCAGGCGTACGGCCGCTTCGAGGCGAGCATCAAGATCCCCAAGGGGCAGGGCATCTGGCCGGCCTTCTGGATGCTCGGCGGCGGTGACTGGCCGAACAACGGCGAGATCGACATCATGGAGAACGTCGGCAAGGCGCCCAACACGGTCCACGGCACCGTGCACGGCCCCGGTTACTCCGGCGGCGCCGGAATCGGCGGCAGCCGTACGATCGGCGCTCCGCTCAGCGACGCCTTCCACACCTACCGGGTCGACTGGTCGCCCAACCTCATCGTCTGGTATCTCGACGGCTCGGAGTACTTCCGCGTCACCCCGGCCGACCTCCGCGGCAACCGGTGGGTCTTCGACCACCCGTTCTTCATGATCCTGAACGTGGCGGTCGGCGGGAACTGGCCGGGCTACCCCGACTCCACCACGTCGTTCCCGCAGACCATGCTGATCGACTGGGTCCGCGTCTCCGCCTGGACCAACGACGGGGGCGCCGGCAGCGCGCTGAAGTCCAACCTCAACGGCCGCTGCATCGACATCCCGGGAGCCGACCCCGTCGACGGCGCCCGGCTGCAGATGTACGACTGCAACGGCACCGTCGCACAGCAGTGGACGATCAACAGCGACGGCACGATCCGCGCGATGGGCAAGTGCATGGACGCCGCGGCGGCCGGCACCGCCAACGGCACGCCGATCCAGCTCTACACGTGCAACGGCACCGGCGCCCAACGCTTCACGCTCACCCCGGCGGGCGACATCGTCAACATCCCCGCGAACCGATGCGTGGACATCGTGGACGTGAACCCCAACAGCGGTGCGCGCCTGCAACTGTGGGACTGCACCGGCGGGGCCAACCAGAAGTGGACCCGTGGCTGACGACATGACCGGCCGGCGCGAGAGGCCCGCGGCGGCCCCTCGCGCCGGTCACGTCCGTTTCCCGCGTACGGCGAAGGCGATCACCAGGTACGGCACCGCCGCGACGGCGAACAGCGGCCCCGGGCCGGCCCACCCCGACCCGGCGGCGTAACCGCCGTAGACCGAGAGCGCGACGACCTCGGTGCCGATCCCGGCCATCGAGGTGACCGTGGCCCGCGCGCCGTCCGAGATCCCCTCCTGGAGCCTGGCCTCCAGCATCGCCGCCGCCCACTCGAACAAACCGAAGGCCACGGCCACGAGCGCGAGCGCCTCCGGGCGGCCCGTCCCCGCCGCGACGGCACCGGCGGCCATGCAGACGGCGGCCGTCACCAGGGCCGGCGCGAGGCCGCCCCGCCCCCGCCCGGCGAACCATCCGCCGATCATGCCGCCGGCGCTCACCAGCAGGACGAGCAGGGGAACCCGATCGGTGGGCACCCCGGTCGCCTCCGCGAGCAGGGGTACGTACTCGTCCATCGCCTCCGCGACCGACATCGCCGACAAGACCACGATCGCGCGGCGGACCGCCGGACCCCGGCGCACCTCGGACAGGCCGTGGCGTAGTACGGCGAAATACCCGTCGGCGGCCGCGGAGCGGTCGCGGTCGCCGCGCGACTCCGGGAACGACAGCCCCACGGCGGCTCCGAGCAGCGTCACGAGCACACTGGCCAGGCCCGCCGCGCGCATGCCGCCCATCGCGAGCACCGGCCCCGCGAGCGCGGTCGCGGCCATCACCGCGGTCGTGCCGAGGGCGCTCGCCCGCCCGATGAGCGTCGGGAAGCGGTCGGTCGCGCCGTGCCGGGCGAGTTCCTCGTACACCAGGGCCTGGAGCGTGCCCGAACGCAGCGAGCCGCCGGCGCCCCACAGCACGAAGCCAAGCGCGAACGACCAGTAAGAGGGGGAGAACGTCCACAGGGCGAACCCCGCGCCCGTCAGGAGGGGCGCGACGGCGAGCAGCCACCGCCGCGAGACGAGGTCGGCCCACACACCGGACGGGACCTCCAGCACGAACCCGGTGACCGACCAGATCACGAACAACGAGGAGATCTGAGCCGGGGAGAGCCCGTTGTCGGCGAACAACAGGGCGTACACCGGATAGAGGACGATGAAGTCCTCGAGGAACGCGTACGCGTACAGGCGGGCCGCGAGGGCCCGTTCAGGTGAGCATCAATGTCGCCGGTTCACCCTTCGTACGCTACGCGCTGTTGGATCATCGCGCATCGGTATTTTTCAGCGGGGCGTACGGGGTCACGGGCTCACCGCCAGGAGCAGGAAAGCGGCGAACAGCGTGAGGTGAACACCCGCCTGCAGCACGGTGGCCCGGCCGGGCACCACGGTCAGCGTGGCCACGACGATCGTCAGGCCGAGCAGCACGATGTGCGTCGGGTCGAGCCCGAGCAGCAGCGGCCCCTCAAGCCACAGCGACGCCGCGGCGATCGTCGGAATGGTGAGCCCGATGCTGGCCATGGCGGAGCCGAAGGCGAGGTTCAAGCTGACCTGCACTCGTGCCCGGCGGGCCGCGCGTACGGCGGCGAGGGTCTCCGGCAGCAGCACCAGCAACGCGATCACGACGCCCACCACCGCCTGCGGGAGGCGCGCCGTGCGTACGGCCGCCTCGATGGCGGGAGATTCGACTTTCGCCAGGCCGACCACCGCGACCAGCGCGGTCAGCAGCAGCGCCAGGCTCGCCGTGGCGCTCCGCTTGGCCGGCCGCTTGGCGCGCCTGGCCGCGTCCGCGCCCTCGGTGCCGGGCTCGACCGGCAGGAAGTAGTCGCGGTGCCGTACGGCTTGGGTGAGCACGAACAGGCCGTACAACGCGATCGAGACCAACGCGGCGAACGCGAGCTGGGCAGGGGCGAAGGCGGGCCCGGGCTTGCTCGTGGTGAAGGCCGGCAGGACGAGACTCATCGTGGACAGCGTCGCTACCGTGGCGAGCGCGCCTCCGGTCCCCTCCGCGTTGAACACCGCCACCCGCCGCCGCAACGCCGCGATCAGCAGCGACAGTCCGACGATCCCGTTGCACGTGATCATCACGGCGGCGAACACCGTGTCGCGGGCGAGCGAGGACGCGGCCGGTCCGCCGGACACGGTGAGGCTGATGATCAGCGCTACCTCGATCACCGTGACGGCGACGGCGAGCACGAGCGACCCGAACGGCTCGCCCACGCGATGCGCGATGACCTCGGCGTGATGCACGGCCGCGAGCACCGCGCTCGCGAGGAAGAGCGCCGCGATCACCACGACGGCGATCGGAATGGTCCGCCCCCACGCCAGCGCGAGCACTGCCACGGCGAGGATCGGAACGGCCACGGTCCAGGTGGCGGCCAGCCGACGGTAGCGCAGGATCATGTTCTTCATCCTGCCCAAATAGGATGAATAGACATAAAACCCACGAAATACGCGTGGATCGCGGTTGACGTGCGGGGCGGGATGAGACGTCGCCGGGTCAGAGTTGTTTGAGCAGCCAGCGAGGGCCGGTGACCAGGGCGCCGAGAGCCGTCACCCGCGCGCGCAGTCCCCGGTCGGCGGTGACGACGACGGCCGTTTCCCACGACCGCAGGCCGCGCACCGTCTCCACGATCGCGTCGTCCCCGCTGCCCCGGGCCGCCACGACCGTCAGGTCCTCGGTCATCGGCCCCGGGTCGGCGGCGCCGACCGCCGCCCCTTCGAGCACCACGACCATGCGAGGGAACCACCGGGCCAGGGCGGGAACCCCTTCCGGCATCTCGCCGAGGCCCTGCTTCGCAAGCAGGATCAGCTCGTTGAGCAGGCGGTTCGCCGCGCCTGCCCGGTCTTTCCACCACCCGTGCTCGGCGCGGGCGCCGATGATGTTGGCCATGTCGAGGACGACGATCACCGGGCGCAACGCGGGCCGGATCTGCGGCCACGTGGCGGCGAAGCCGGGATGCAGTTCCTTCGACGCGACCTCGTCGGCCGCCACCCAGCGCATGTCCGCGCTCTCGCCGTTGGCGGGTGCGGCGTCGAGCAGCCCTCCTGCCTCCGCGATCACCGTCTGGAACGACCAGCCGCCGTGGTCGTCGACGTAGAGCCCGCGCACCCGTACGAGATCGGCGTCGAGCGCCGCCTCTTCCCGCGCCTCGCGCAGCGCGCCGGTGATGGGGTCCTCGTGGCTGTCGCGCGCGCCGCCAGGCAGCCCCCACGTCCCGCCGTGATGGCTCCACCGGGCACGCTTCTGCATCAGCACGTACGGCATGCCCTCCAGCGTGTGGTGCACGGTGAGCAGCCCGGCGGCGCCGTGCACCCCCCAGTGCTGGTGGCCGAGTGCGCACAGCGCCCACCCGTCGCCGTCCTTCGCCGCCATGCTCCCATCTTGCCGCAGCTCCCGGCGGCCGGCCCGCCGCTTCGTCGCTCGGCCGGCCATCAATGGTCGCTCCGGCGGTCACCAGTGGTTGAGGGGCACCTCCACCCCGGCGACCAGATCGAAGAGGATCGCTCCATCCTCGATCCGGACGACCTGGATCTGCGTCGCGAAGCGTACGTCGCGAAGGCGGGTGGCGGCTTCGTGGGCCGTACGCGCGAAGTGATATCGATCGGCCGCAGCCCGATCCGGAACGGGCCGGGCCGAGCGGACCTCGTACCGGTCCGGCGGCCATGCGGGGGGAAGAGGAGCGGAATGCTGCCAACCGGACATGTCTCTCCCGTCACGCCATCCTGGACAAGCAGTTGACCTGTGGACCACGATTGATCGCCAGTGCGTGACGGGGTCGTAGGCCGATCGTTATTAACCGGTAAGCGATCCTTCCGAAGGACGAGTCCGGATCCCGTTAGCGTGTGAGCCCTCACTCGTGATTCCCCCCTCTATCCGGAGAATCATGAGATGTCATATCTGGAGAGGCGCCCGCTTCCTGCGGCCGGAGGAGCGGGCGTTGTCCTCTCCCTTCTCTCCTCCGTCTCGTGCCGTCACCGGCGCGAGTGGTGGTCGTCGTTGCTTGTCGCCGTCCCCTGCCGATGGATCACGTCGATACCGCAGGGGACGGCGCAGCCGGGTCCGCCTGCGGCTGCCGCCTTTGTTTTCCACGTTCTCGCCTGAACGTTTCAGCCGGCCCGGGTTCCCGTCCGTCGTCCCCGGCGGTTCCCGTGCAAGTCAGGGCCGTCGTACGCGGAAGGCCGCCGCGGCGCGTCGTTGACCGGCGATCGGCGGGATCGTACGTTGATGCGCGGTGTTCCTGCGCATGGATGTGGTTCAGGTGCACGAAACCCTTGTGGGGTCAGGAGTCATTCCTCGGTCAGGGGCCCTGCGCGACCTGCAAGGAGCTCGGTTGTGAGAAGCAGAACCAGAAGGGGCGCCGGGGTGATCGGCGCGCTCGCCGGAGTCGTCGCCCTGGCCGGTGTGGCCAGCGCCGGAACGGCGCAGGCCGCCACCGGGTGCGCCGTGACGTACACGACCAACGACTGGCCGGGCGGGTTCACCGCCGCGATCACGATCCAGAATCTGGGCAGTGCGATCAACGGGTGGACTCTCGGGTTCACCTTCCCCGACAGCGGCCAGAGGGTGGACACCGGGTGGTCGGCCACATTCATTCAGAGCGGGCAGAACGTCACGGCCACGAATGTGGACTACAACGCCGTCATCGCCACCGGCGGGTCGGTGTCCATCGGCTTCAACGGCAGCTGGTCGGGGTCCAACCCCAAGCCCGCCTCGTTCACTCTCAACGGCGTGACCTGCACCGGGTCTACCACGACCCCGTCTCCCACCGCGTCGCCCACACCGACACCTTCGCCCTCACCCACGCCGACGCCCTCGCCGTCTCCCACCCCCACACCGTCGGGCGTGCTGTACGTGTCGCCGAACGGCAGGGACGACGCCGCGGGGACGCAGTCGGACCCGACGACGCTCACCTCGGCGATCACCCGCGTCGCCCCCGGCGGGACGATCTACCTGCGTGGCGGGCGGTATGACTTCGCGCGGACGGTCACCATCGCACAGGGCAACAACGGCACCCCGAACGCCCGCAAGACCCTGTCCGCCTACCCCGGCGAGACTCCGGTGCTGAACTTCTCGGCGCAGAGCGAGTCTTCGTCCAACCGCGGGCTCACGCTGAACGGCTCGTACTGGCACGTGTACGGCATCGTGGTCGAGCGTGCCGGCGACAACGGTATCTACATCGGCGGCAGCAACAACATCATCGAGCGCACGATCACCCGCTACAACCGCGACACCGGGCTGCAGCTCGGGCGGATCGCCTCCGACACTCCCCGCGACCAGTGGCCGTCCAACAACCTCATCATCAGCTCGGAGTCGCACGACAACGCCGACTCCGACGGCGAGGACGCCGACGGCTTCGCCGCCAAGCTCACCACCGGCACGGGCAACGTCTTCCGCTACGACGTGGCCCACAACAACATCGACGACGGCTGGGACCTCTACACCAAGACGGACACCGGAGCCATCGGGCCGGTCACCATCGAAGACTCCCTGGCCTACGGCAACGGCACCCTCAGCAACGGCGGCCAGTCCGGCAACGGCGACCGCAACGGCTACAAGCTCGGCGGTGAGAAGATCGCCGTCAACCACGTGATCCGGCGCAACATCGCCTATCGCAACGGCCACCACGGGTTCACCTACAACAGCAACCCGGGCACGATGACGATCTCGGACAACGTCGGCGTCGACAACGCCGAGCGCAACTTCTCCTTCGACGCCGGCACCTCGGTGTTCCGCGGCAACACCTCCTGCCGCAGCGGCGGCGGGTCCAACGACAAGATCGTCGGCAATGCGGACAGCTCCAACCAGTTCTGGTCGGGGTCGAACGGGTCCCGGTGTTCCTCCTACACCGGCGCCCTGGGCTGGTCCTTCGCCTCGGACGGCCGCCTGGTCGTGACCTTCGGCGGCAGGCCGGTCACGCGATAATCGGCCCGCTCGTCACCCCGAGCACGGCACCGGCCGCCGGGCGCGCTCGCGCGCGCCCGGCGGTTCACCGGCCCGTGCGCCGACCGCGTCGGAGCGCCGGTGACGACCTCGCTCACCACAGGCGCGGGCCCTGCCGGTCCCGCCTACGACGGCGACGCCGCGCCGTGGTCGAGCACATGCCGCAGGTAGGCGTCGGGCGTCTCCAAGAACCGCCGCCAATGGTCCACCAAGTGGAGATCCTTCCACCCGGCACAGTGGATGCCGTCCTCGTCCAACTCGAGGATCCGCGCGCCCGGGAGACTGGCCAGGACCGGCGAATGCGTGGCGCAGATGATCTGCCCGCCCTCGCGGGCGACACGGTCCATCAGCGCGACCAGACGCAGGCAGGAGGTGAACGACAGCGCGGCCTCCGGCTCGTCCATCAGGTAGAGGCCGGGTCCGGCGACCATGCGGTCCAGCACGGTGAAGAACCCCTCGCCGTGCGACTGCCCGGTCAGGTCCTCCTCCCAGAACCCGGGCAGTCCGGACACGTTCTGCCCGAGGTTGAACAGCGTCTCGGCGCGGAAGAAGAACGCCCGCCGCTTGGCGCGGGGGCCTCGGATCAGGCGCAGCCCCGTGGTGGTGAACTCGGCATGCAGCGCCCGGCCGAGCGGAGTCGCCTCCCCGGTGGAGGCGTACCGGGTGCCGGCCTTGCCTCCTTCGGCGTTGATGCCGCACACGTCGGCGACGGCCTCGACGAGCGTGGACTTCCCCGAGCCGTTCTCCCCGACGAGGAACGTCACCGGAGTGGTCAGGTCGATCCCGTCGGCGAGGCGCCGGACGGCGGGGATGGTGAACGGCCACCCCCTCGGATGGGGCGGCGGCACGGTCAGGCGGGTGATCAGCACAGCCGGCTCCGCGAGGCCGGCGCCGCGTGCTCACACACCGGGTGCCGCGGCTCGCGGCGCGTACGGCCGGGGACGTGAGCGGCGGCGACATCGGTGATCGCGGCGGCGTCCGGGGTGCCCGTCCACGCCTCGTCCCGGGTCCGGGCGCGGGGTCCGGCGGTGGTGCGGAGCCAAAATCGGCCGCCACCGCGGGCGGCGGCCGATCCGATGGTGCGGTCGTGCCGGCCTGCGGCCTCGATCGGGGTGACGCCGAGCCGCTGCGCTCTCCCTCGCAGGATGCGGCGCGAGAACGCACACTGACCGGAGCACTGCTGCCCGGGGCTGGTCATGACGGGCGTGGCCTCCTACGAGGTGGACCGGCGCTTGTTCGGCTCGAAGCTCCTATCAGGGTCGCACAGCCGCCTGTCCGGATCGCGGGACCCGCGGCGGGGCGTGGCGAGGTCGCGCTTGAGCCGTTCCAGCGCCCGTACGGCGGCCTGCGTGAGAGACAGCGGCGGCGTGGGAGCGGCGGCGAACTGGTCCATGAGGTGACTCCCTGCGTGCGGTCGGGTAGCGACGCCTCTCTCGGCGGTCACTGTGTGCGACGGGAAGAGTGCGTTGAGTGCGGCTCTGTGTCATAGTCGCCGTAGAACCCCCGGGGAACCAAGGCCGCGGACGTGGCCAACCACACTGGCCACACCTGGCCACAACGTGTGGGAGCACGCATGACGAGGTGCCAGCCGCTCGATCCCGCCACGTCCCCCTGGAACCTCCTCGGCGCCGCCCTGCGGCACTGGCGAGAAGACGTGGCCGGCTTGAAACTCCGGCATGCCGCCGCCCGCGCCTACGTGGACTTCTCCCATCTGGCCAAGTGGGAACGGGGAGAACGTCCCCCACCCGCCGAGGCGATCGCCACACTCGACCAGGTCTTCGGCGCGGGCGGCGTACTCGTCGCCCTGCACAGGCTCGTGGAGGCGTCGGGGCGCGAGCCACAAGGGGCGGCGCGAATGCCGCGCCTGATGGATGCTGAGGCCATGACTCTCGAGCGCCGGCATGTCCTCGCCGGCTTCGCGGCGATCGCCGCGGCGGGGGCGCTGCCCATCGACGCCGTCGAACGGGTGCGCAACACGATGACGCAGGCGGTCGGCGGGCACCGCGTCTCCGACTGGGAAGAGACCGCCTTCGAGTACGCCCACCTGCTGCTGCGCGACCCGCCCGCTCAGGTCCTCCCCGACTTGATCAAGGATGCGCACGGGCTGCAGCAGGTGATCCTCGGCGGCCCGCCCGGCGAGGCCGCGCATTGGGCACGGGTGAACGCGCAGATGGCGTTCCTGGTCGCGCAGGGCCTGGGATATCTGGGCGAGGTGCGGGAGGCCCGCCACTGGTGGCGTACGGCCCAGCACGCCGCCGAACTCGCCGGCGACGGTGAACTGCAGGCGGCCGTGCTCGGATACGAGGCGGCGCAGGCCCAGTACGCCGGCCGCCCGGACGCGACGGTGGTCCGCCGCGCCCGGGCCGCGATCGCCGCCGCCGGCGGACGTCCTTGTCCGGGCGCCGCGGAGGCGCAGGGAGTGCTGGCCATGACGGCGGCGGTCGCCGGGGGACGGCCGCGGCGCACTGGCCGCGCTGGACGGTTTGGGCCGCCTGGTCGAGCGGCTGCCGGACGAGGTGACGTCAGACGAGGCGACGGCGTTCGGATGGCCGGTCGCCCGCATGCTTCACGCCCGTTCGTACGTCCTGAGCAGAGTGGGCGACCCGCAGGGGGCGGAGGCCGCCGCGGCCGAGGCGATCGCCGCGTACCCGCCGTGGAAGGTGCGGCCGATCGCGCAGATAGAGCTGCACCGGGCGGCGACAGCCGTACGGATGGGGGACCTGGAGGGAGGGCTCGGCCACGCCGGGGCGGTGCTGGACCGGCTGGACGCGGCCCACCACACGATGTTCGTGCGCGGCGCCGCGGTGCGGGTGCTGGAGGCGCTACCCGCCGTGGAGGCCGCACGCGCGCCCGCGGTGAAGCAGTATCGGGAGCGTCTGGCGCTTTCCCCCGCCCGCCCGACCACGGAGGCATGACGCATGGGTGACGTGGAATTCGTGCACTACCGGGGCCCGGAGGCGGCCCGCGCGCTGTCGGAGGAGTACGCCGACGTCTACACGGAGATCTATGCCGAGCCGCCCTACAACTCGGGGCCGTTGTATTCCCGGGGGCGGTTCCTGGAGCGGACGGGGCGGCAGGCGCACCGGCCCGGGTTCGAGCTGCTCGCGGCGGTCGACGTCGACACACGGGCGCTGGCGGGGTTCTGCTTCGGGTTCTCCTTCGGGGAGGGGGGTTGGTGGGGTGGTGAGACGACGGAGCCGCCCGCCGAGGTGCTGACCGCGGAGAAGGTCGCGGTGATCGAGCTGGTCCTGCGGAAGGCGTACCGGGGCCGGGGGTACGGCAAGGCGTTGCTGGAGGCGTTCCTGGCCGGGCGGCCTGAGCCGTGGGCGACGCTGCTCGCACACCCGGCCGCGCCGGCGCACGCCCGGTATGAGCGGTGGGGCTGGCGGAAGGTCGGCACCGTGCGACCCGCGCCGGACGCGCCGGTGGTCGACGCGATGGTTCTCAACATCCTCTGACCCGCGCTTCTTCGCCGAGACCGCCCTCCTGCCGGGCTCCGGCACCGGCCCGTTCGACGGCGAGACCGGAGGGGGTGGGGCGTCGGCCGCGCTCTGGCCTCGATTCGTCTGATGGTGGGGCCGGAGGAGAAGAGACGTCAGCCGCGGGCGCGTGGCTGGAGCCCGAAAACATCGCGGACAGCGCGGCCGGAAGTTCCCCTCGACGTTTACGCGCACCTCATGCCGACGTCGGAGCGGCGGATGAGGGAGATCGTCGGCCGATGCCTTCGGCATTCCACGCAAGGGTCCGCTCGCCGCCGCGGAACGCGGCCCTGCGACGGCCCGACTTTGCCCGGCGGCCCGATTGACGACGTCCCAGCCGTTCTGCGGCGGACGGCCCGCAGACGGGGGACATCGGCGCAGCGCGGCGGGAGCGATGCGAGAGGTGGGCGCCGGCGCCGTCGCCGCGCGCGAGGTCGCCGTGTGGCACGAGTAATGGAGACGTGGGCGCCGCATGGCACGAGCGATGAAAGATGTGGGCACGGCGTGACACGAGCGGATCTTCCGGAGGCGGCGGAGTGAGCGTTTCCGTAGTCGCTACCGCCCGTTGACGGAGAAATGCTGGTAGTCCTTGGCGCCGGACCATGAGCCGCCCCAGCCCCAGCCGATCTGCGCGAACGCCCGCACCACACGGTCTCCGCTGTTGATCACGCCGGGCTTCTTGAGCGGCCGGTCCACGAAGGCGTCCGCGTTGCGGTGGGCGTTGGAGCCGTTCGCGTAGACATACGGGTTCTCCCGTGGATTGAGGTCGACGGCCAGGCCGTACGCGTGGTTGGACCAGCTGCCCGACCCGGTGGCGGTGCGGCAGTTGAACGCCGAGGTGTTGTCGGCGTCGATGGAGTCGTAGTCGCTGCCCTTGTAGACGTCGACCGGCACCATCCGGCGGATGGGGTAGCGCATCTCGTAGAGCTTCCCGAAGACGGATGCCACGTCCTCGGCCACCTTCTTGTTGACCACCAGCGTGCCGGTGTGCGCCCGGTCGTCGAAGCCCCAGTAGGTCATGGTGATCTTGCGCAGCCCGCTCAGGGGCACCGGGCAGCCCTCGCGCCACGAATACTTGACCTCGTCGCGGGACACCTTCTCGATCTTCGCGGAGAACGGAGGCGGCCCGCTCGGGCTCGGTGTGACCCCGGTCTCGGGAGCGGGTGATACGGGCATGGCCGAGGGCGCGACGGACGCGGACGAGGACGGCGAGGCCGAAGGAGCGGCGAGCGTCGGCGAGCCCGATGCCGGTGACGTCGCGGCGGGCGGGGACACCCGGGTCCGGGCGGTGGCCGACGCGCCCGCGTCGCCGACCCCGGCGCAGCCGGTCATTCCGACGAGAGCCGCTATCATCACCGCTGACCTGCGGTTCCACAAGGAGGTCATAGGCGCAGGTTACCCGCGGAGGAGACACGGGCCGGGCGGCCTCGCGCGCTCCTGTGGACAACGGGATTCCTGTGGATAAAAACTTCGCCGCTTGGCCGGAATCGCCGTATCCAAGGGCACCCGTTCGCAGCTCCGTCTTCTTCTCGGGCGAGTTTCGCGCTGGCGGCGGTCGAGGACGAGGTGCTCGGCGCGCTCGATCACGACCGGCGCGAGTCCTCTACGGCCTGCTCCGGGAGATGGTCACCGGCGCGTGTGCCGGGGTGCCCGAGGGGGCGGCGTCGTGATCGTGGCGGGCAGAGAGGACCGCACCGCCGCCGGCGTCTTCGCCGGCGGCCGTGGGCAGCGCGTACAAAACCGCAGGCCGTACGAATCGACCATCGGAAAACGTCATGGTGCGCCGCTAGGGTGGCGTCGTGCTTGAGGAACTGCGCTTCGGCGGGGTGAGCGTGCCGACCCACGCGTTTTTCGTGGGTCTCGGCGTGATCCTCGCGAGCGTGGTGTTCGTCCTGGAGGCGCGGCGCCGGGGAGCCCTGCGGGAGGAGTCGCTCGTCGCCGTCACCGGCGCGCTGGTCGGCGGGGCGATAGGCATGAGGCTGTCCGGCTGGGCCGAGCATCTCGACCCCGCGCTCAATCCCAGCCTTCTCGAGGCGTGGATGTTCGGCGCCCGGAGCATCCTCGGCGGCCTGACCGGCGCGTACGTCGGGGTGCTCGTGGCGAAACGGCTGATCGGCTACCGGGAGCGCACCGGCGACCTGTTCGCCCCGGCGGTCGCGCTCGGCATGGCCGTCGGACGCATCGGCTGCTTCCTCACGGAGGCCCCCGGCCGCCCCACGAGCCTCCCCTGGGGTGTCCACGCGCCCGCCACCGTCCCGGGATGCCCCGGCTGCGTGACCGGGCAGGCCATGCATCCCTCATACCTGTACGAGGCCGTCTTCCAGCTCGTGGCCTTCGGCGCGCTGCTGTGGGCGCGGAGCCGGGTCGATCAGCCGGGCGAGCTGTTCACCCTGTATCTGGGCGCGTACGCCGTCTTCCGGTTCCTCGTCGAGTTCACCAGGGCGAACGAGACGGTCTGGCTCGACCTGACCCGCCCGCAGTGGTTCCTTGTCCCGGGGCTCGCGCTCCTCGCGGTACGCCTCGGGATCGGATATCGCAAGGGGTTCTACGATCGGCTGCTCCCCCGTAGAGGGGAGCGGCCCCGCAAAGGGGAGCGGCGACCGCTGTCACCGGCTGCCCGGTTGTCGCCTGCGGGCGAGGAGGAAAGATGACCACACCCCCCGAGCCGCCCGAGCGGCCACACGACCCCCAGCCGGACGACCGGCCCCAGAGCCCACCCGGGTCTTCCGGCGGCGCTCCCCAAGGACCGGGCGCTCAGGGGCCGGGCCCGGACGTCCCGGGTCACGGCGGCCCACCCGGCGTCGGCCCCTCTCAGGGGGAGAGTTCGCATGGCTCTCCGCCTCCGGGTGCACCCCAAGGCCCGGCCGCCCCGCACGGCCCGGGCGCTCCGCAGGGTGGTGGTGCTCCGTCCGGTCCTGGTGCTCCGCAGGGTCCGGCTGGGCCGGTTGGTCCAGGTCCTCGGGGGCCTCACGGTCCCCACGGTCCGGGTGGGTCGGCAGGTCCCGGTGGGCCCTACGCGTGGTCGCCGCCCCCAGCCCCCCGGAACTCGACCGGCGTGGTCGTCGCGTTGACGTTCGTGGGGATCGCGGCCTTCATGATCGTCAACTTTGTGCTCTTCCTCGCGACGCTCGCGGCGGCGGACGGGGTCGCGAGCGGCAGCAAGAATCTCGCGCTCATCGGTGGATCCGTGGTGCTGGCCGCGTTCGCGTTCGGTGGCGGAACGCTGCTGCTCCGTGTCCGCAAGCCGTGGTCGCGGGGGCTCGGACTGGGCCTGATGATCGGCTGGGCACTCATGACCATCTTCACGGCCGGCTTCTGCACCGGCGTCAACCCCTCGCTCTACTCGGACGGTGCCCTGTGACCGCCGGAATGCCTCTGCGGGGCGATCGAATCCTCCGCTACGTCAACGCGTTCTGTCCCCATTGCCACGACGAGCGGCCGGACCGTCCGCTGGCGGAGGTGCCGCGCCTGTCCGGCTGGCTCGCGGCCCGCGACGGGCGCGTCTACCTGGAGCGCGGTTGCCGCACCCACGGCCTGGTCAAGACCCTCTACGACGAGGACCCGGAGATCCTCGCCTACCTGGAGGAGTGGACCGCTCCGACCAAGGCCCATCTGCCCGACGTCGCTGGGAACTTCGACCCGGTCCCCGAGGCGTACCTGCGGGGGCTGCCGGAGATGCAGACCCAGCACACGTGCATCCTCCTGGAGGACGTGGCGGAGGCGTGCAACCTGCGCTGCCCGACCTGCTTCACCGACTCCTCGCCCGATCTGCGGGGGATCGTGCCGGTCCGTGAGGTCCTCGCCAACGTCGACCAGCGGCTGGCCCGCGAGAACGGCCGACTCGACGTGCTCATGCTCAGCGGCGGTGAGCCGACTCTCCATCCCGACCTGCCCGAACTGCTCGCCGAGCTGACGGCCCGGCCCATCACCCGCATCCTGATCAACACCAACGGGCTCCTGCCGGCCAGGGACGACGCCCTGCTCGACCTGCTCACCGAGCACCGCGAGCGGGTGGAGATCTACCTGCAGTACGACGGCCTGTCGGCCGAGGCGTCCCGGCATCACCGGGGCGGCGACCTGCGGCGGCACAAGGCGGAGGCGCTGCGGCGGCTGTCGGAGCGGGAGATCTTCACCACGCTGGTCATGACGGCCGCCCTCGGCGTGAACGACGGCGAGATCGGCGACGTCGTGCGCCTGGCCCTCGACACGCCGTACGTCGGCGGCGTCTCGATCCAGCCGCAGTTCGGCTCGGGGCGGTCCGGTGTGATCGACCCGATGGACCGGCTCACCCACACCGGTGTGCTCAAGCGGCTCGGCCCGCAGACGGACGGCCTGGTCACCTGGCGCGACCTGACCGCGCTGCCCTGCTCGCATCCGCACTGCTGCTCGGTCGGCTACATGATCAAGGACGACTCGGACCGGTGGCGGTCGCTGACCGCGTTGATCGGGCACGACCGCCTCAAGGAGAACCTCGGGCTCGTCTCCAACCGCATCGCCGACTCGGAAATCCCCCGCCAGCTCCGCATGGCCGTGCAGGAGTCGCTGCTCGGCCTGCTGTCGGAGCAGTCGTCGCTGTCGCACCCCGAGATCGGCAAGATCTGGCGCGACATCTGCGAGAACTGCGACCTCGGGCTGACCACCCTGCTGACGCTCGCGTCCTCGGCCCTGCCCGGACGCAAGCGGCGGCTGCGGCGGCTGCTGGGCGAGCGGGTCGTCCGCATCACGATCAAGCCGTTCATGGACATGTCCACGATGCTGGAGGAGCGCCTGATCCAGTGCTGTGTCCACGTGGGCACCCGCTCCGACCAGGACCAGTGCGCGCCGTTCTGCGCGGTGCAGGCCTGGCCGGCGCTCGCGCGTCAGCGTCTGTCCGCCGTCGCCGCGGCCGACCCCGGCGTACGGCTCCCGCTGGTGGAGATCACATGAGAGGCGTGGTGCGACCGTGACCGTCGGCGGGGGATCGGCACCCGGCGGCCGGCGGCCGACCGACGCCCAGCGGCCGACCGGCGTCGCGTACGAGCAGGCGCTCGCGGCCCGGGCGTCCGAGCGCGGGCAGGTCACGCCGTACGACCCGCTGAAGCTGTGCGTGTACGCCACGGTGGCGCTGCTGGCCTGGCTGTTCGGGGCGTGGGCCGTGCTCGGGTTCGCGGCCCTGGGCTTCGCCGGATACTGGCGGGCCCGCCGCGCCGGGCTCACCAGGAGCAAGTGCTATCTCAGGGACACCCGGCTCGTCCTCGCCTACCTGGGACTGATCGGCCTGGCCGCCGCGGCGGCCCTCGTGCTCCCGTACGTGTCCCATTAGCGGGTCGCGGACCCGCACGCCTTGGACACCGCGCGCCCGGCGGCCCGTTCCCGCCGCGCGGTTTTGTCGGTGGGCGTTGCCATGATCGGCCTACCTACTCAGCGAGGGAGCGTCATGGCTGTCGCCGACGAAACAGGCTGGTCCGGCATCGGCTGGGACTCCTGGAATGACCTGGAGCAGATCCGTGCCCGGCTCGACGCGGGCGCCGACCCCAACGCGAGCGACTTCTACTTCGGGCCGCCGTTGCACCAAGCCGCCGAATGGGGCTCTCCGGAGGTGGTGGCGGAGCTGGCCGCCCGCGTCGACGACATCGACGCCGAGCACGACGGCCGTACGGCCCTGTGGAAGGCCGTCTTCGCCAATCGCCCGGACAACGCCCGGGTTCTGGCCGAGGCCGGGGCCGACCCGTGGCGGCCGATGATGAACGGCTGGTCGCCCGGACGGCTGAGCCTGGCCACGCCGACCCCCACCCTGTTCGGCGATGCCGCCGGTCGGCCCGGCCTGTCCGACGCGGAGACCGCCGCCGTGGCCGAAGCCAGGCGTGTGATCGCCGCCTTGAGGGACGTCCACGACGACAGACTGGGCTTGGCCTGCGTGGCCGGCATAACGGCGGCCGAGGCGGTGCGCCGGCTGGAAGCCGTTGCGGAGGGGGTCGATCCCGAGGCGCTCATGGAAGACCCGTGGATGGACCTCGACGACAGCCTCTCCGTCGTCGGCGTCACCGATGTTCCCGGTGGATGCGTCGTCAGCCAGCCGTGGGGATACATGCCGTCCGCGCCCGGCGTCACCAAGCGCCTGTCGGCGGGCACAGTCTGCTACGCGATGTTCGCCAACCCCAAAAGCGGTGATCAGGGAAGCGTCACCCGGGACGGCGAGATCGTCGCCTGGGACACGCACCCCGGCAGCGAGCCGTCGCCGGAGGACCCGGCCGAGGAGGTCCTGCGGAGCTACCTCTACCAGGGCCACGCCGTGGCGTACTGCTACGCGGGGGCGGGCCTGCGCCTGACGGACGCGAAAGAGATCACAGGGGAACTCGCCATGTGGGTGAGGCTCCCCGACCGCGACTACTGGAGCTGACCGCCCACCGCCCACAGGCCGTACGACCCGAACGAACGGGGCCGGCGGGAGCCGGTGAGCGACGGGGTTTGACAGCTTTCTCGCGGAAAGCTCGCGCAGGTGTTCGATGACGCGCTACAGTCGTGGCCATCGGATCGAACACGGGTTCGGTCGAGTCCCGGAAGGTGAGGGGTGTGTGATGGCTGTGCCCATGGTGTCCGCCGCCCCCGTTTCGGATGTATCCGGCTCTGTGGTCGTCGATCCGGTCGTGCCTTCCCCGGCTCCGCCCGCTGTCGTCCCGGTCGTCCCGGTTAAGGCTCCGCCCACCGCCGGGCGGTGCGTGCCGTGGCCGCGCCGGGCGACACGCCGTAGCGCTCTCTACGGAAATCTACGACGGCCGCTATATCCCGTCATAAAGTCCGAGAGCGTGGACCCCGTGCGCAATCCCTACGCCCCCGGCGCCGGTCAGCGCCCCCCGGAACTCGCCGGCCGTGACCGCGAGCTTCAGCAGTTCGAGATCGTGCTTGAGCGGGTGGCCCGGGGCCGCCCGGAGCGGAGCATGGTCCTCACCGGCCTTCGCGGCGTGGGCAAGACCGTCCTGCTCAACACGTTCAAGTCCATGGCCATGCAGCGGCTGTGGGGCACCGGCAAGATCGAGGCCAGGCCCGACCAGTCGATCCGCCGTCCCGTGGCGGCCGCGCTGCACATGGCCATCAGGGAGCTGGCCCCCCGGCACCGCGCCCCCGAGCGGATCGAGGAGTTCCTCGGCGTGCTCAAGGCGTTCGCGATGCGCGACCCCGCCGCCGCGAAGGGCACCTCGCACTGGTCGCCCGGCATCGACGTGCCCGCCGCGCGCGGCCGGGCCGACTCCGGCGACCTGGAGATCGACCTGACCGAGCTGTTCGTCGACGCCGCGGGCGTGGCGACGGACCTCGGCGTCGGCATCGCGCTGTTCATCGACGAGATGCAGGACGTGCAGGCGCCGGACGTCTCGGCCCTGTGCGCCGCCTGCCACGAGCTGTCGCAGAACGGCGGCCCGCTGATCGTCGTCGGCGCCGGCCTGCCCCACCTGCCGAGCGTGCTGTCGGCGAGCAAGAGCTACTCCGAGCGGTTGTTCCGGTACGCCCGCATCGACCGGCTCGACCGGGAGGCCGCCGACCTGGCGCTCATCGCCCCGGCCGCCCGGGAGAACGTCGAGTTCACGCCCGACGCGCTCGACGCGTTGTACGAGGCGGCCGACGGCTACCCCTACTTCGTCCAGGCGTACGGGAAGGTCGCCTGGGACCTCGCCCCGCGCAGCCCGATCACGGCCGAGGACATCAAGGTGTCCGCCCCGGAGGCCGAGGAGGAGCTCGCGGTGGGCTTCTTCGGCAGCCGGTACGAGCGGGCCACTCCCGCCGAGCGCGACTATATGCGCGCCATGGCCCAGCTCGGCGACGACCCGGTGCCGACCGCCGAGGTGGCCGAGGTGCTGGGCCGCAAGCCGTCGAGCCTGTCCCCGGCCCGCGACAGCTTGATCAAGAAGGGCCTGATCTACAGCGCCGAGCGTGGTCTGATCGGGTTCACCGTTCCGCATTTCGGGAGGTTCCTGCGTGCCCAGCCGATCTGAGCGGCACGCCCATCGACCTCTCTACGGCTTTCTAGAGGGGAAGCTAGAGAGCCGTAGAGAGCTGAAGTGAAAGTCCTCGATGCGGGAATCTACGCGTGTATAGCGTCAGGCCGATACAGGCGTAGATTCCCGCAGAGAGGCGCCGCCGAGATCGCCGGCCGTGGTGACCTGACCGTCGGCGCCGACCACCACGGCGCGTACGTTGGGACGCCGGCCGTCGAGACGCACCGCGAACACGACCTCCGCGTCGCCCCGCGCCGGGAAGACGAAGAATCGCCAGCACAGCTCGCGCCACATGTCGGACGGCTCGTCCGTCAGCAGTGACCCGGCGTGGGCATGCCACGCCGCGCTGGCCCGCAGCCGCGACAGGGCCCGTGCGGGCGGCATCGGCCGCTGCTCGCAGGGCGCCCGGTGCCGCAGCCGGGAGACGACCTGGTCGATCTCGGGTGAGCAGGCGAGCAGCAGGGCGACCCAGCCGCCCGCCCACAGCGCCGTCTCCGCGGTGACCTGAGGCAGTCCAGTGATCTCCTCCAGCCCGATGAGGACCGCCATCGCGGTCAGCGCCACGGTCCGCCCGATCGACCGCAGCCCGACCGGGGTGTCGCTCACGTCACCGAAGCAGCCGCACCCCACGTCCGGCCGTCGCCTGCGCAGATCCCACAGGACGTACGTCGCGACGGCGAAGAACACGACCGGCAGCCACCGGGCGGCCGGGTGATCCACCACCAGCAGGCCGGCGGCCAGCACAAGCTCGACCAGGGCACAGGCGATCATGGCGGGCTTGGCGAAGCGCTCGGGCATGAGCACCGCCGGGCCGAGCCGGGTCAGCGTGCCCGGGGACGCCTGGCGTTCAACCGTGGCCAGCTTGGCGACGCCGCCCAGCGCCAATGTCACCACGAGGATCGGCAGCGCGGCGGCGGCGATGGTCGAAAGCACGGTCACCCCAATCCGACGCGGGCGTTGAAGCAGCCCTTGGTCAAGTCTCCACCGAGCGCGACGTACGAAGAGGCGGCCAGTTCCACGATCCGGCCGCGCGGGGACGTGTCGCATTCCAGGCATCGGTCGCAGAACCGGCCCGCGAGGCACCCACAGGCGACGATCGGCAGTGTGTCCGTCCGCCCGTCGCACACGTTGCGTACGCGCAGCAGCGAGCCCAGCGCGAGGTACGGCAGGCCGGCGCAGGAGACGCCGGCGTCGTCGCAGCCGGTGTCCTCGCGTTCCAGCATGGGATAGGCGACGCCCTCCTCGGCGAAGTCCGCCCACACCGCCGTGCCCGAGATGCCCGCCTCGCCCCCTTCGTACGCCATGGGAGGCGGGGGCACGGCCGTCGCCCGGTAAGGCGGCTGCGAGGTCGCCGGGAGATGCGCGAACGCCGTGCCCTGATCGAGCAGCCCGATCGCGTCGAACAGGTAACCGGGCTCCAGCTTGGGATGCCGCACCCGGATCCGCCCGGAGGAGCGGTAGGGAACGACGATGGAGCGTTCCCGGCGATGCGGGCCGCAGTCGAGCTCGATGGTGAGGTCGCGCCGGCCCCGGACCTCCCGGATGACGCCGGTGATCCGGGTGATGTCGGCCCAGATGCGTTCGGCGACCGTGCCGTCGCGCAGCGCCCGGATGACGACCCGGGCCCCCGCGGGCAGGTCGGCGGGCGCGACCGTCCCGCCGCGCCACGCGGTCGCCCACGGCGCGATCACCAGCCGCCGCTGCTCGCCGTCGGCGTTCTCCAGGATGATCAGGTGCGGGCTCACGTCGAGGATCTCACCGCTGACCACGTCGTACGGCGCGGTGTCCTCCTGCGACCGCGGGGCCGGCCCCGGATCGCGCCCGAGCACCGCCGCCGCCAGTTTCCGCCTGCGCTCCCCGGCTCGGTACGGCATCGCCCCTTCCACGCTCTCCAGCCTCACATGCCCGAGGGGGATAAGGGGGAGGTTTCTTGGGCGAGGGTGTCGTCTGGGATCAATATTCCTCCTCCCCGGTGCAAGGCGTTACCACCCGTTACGGGCAAACCACCGCCCGGATGGGCGTACGGCATGGGCGACGGGCCGCCACCGGCTTGCCTTGTCTTTGCGTGAGCGGGTGCGAAACCTGGATTTCGGTTCAGTCGGATCGGCAAGCGCGGCTGCGATTCTGGCACGAGATGCCTCTCTGGCCGGGTTGGTGATCCCTGATCGTGAACCACGAGGAGTTCCGCACGTACGTCCAGTCTCGCGGGGCGGCCCTGCTCCGCGTGGCCAATCAGCTGACCGGGAACCCCAGCGACGCCGAGGACCTTCTGCAGACCGCACTCGCCCGTACGTACCTCGCATGGGACCGCATCCGCGACCGGTCGTCACTCGACGGCTACGTGCGACGGGCGATGGTGAACATCAACATCTCCTGGTGGCGGCGGCGCAAGCTGGAGGAGTTCCCCTCCGAAGAGCTCCCCGACGTACCGGTGCAGCAGGACTCGCGGCACCGGTACGACGAACTGGAGCAGGCGCTCGACCGGCTCCCCGCGCGGCAGCGTACGGCGATCGTGCTGCGCTACTACGAGGACATGACCGAGCCCGAGATCGCCAGGACCCTCGGGATCAGCGTGGGCACGGTGAAGAGCTCGGTCTCGCGCGGCATGGCCAAACTGCGCGGCGACCTGGTCGTGCCCGACGCCCGCAAGAGGGTGAACTGACGCGCGGCGGCGGTCGACGCGCCGGCCGTGCCCGGGACCGGCGCCGCGCCGGGCGTTCGCCTCATCACAGGTGCCGGGGTTCGGGCTCTAGCTCTGGCTCGGGCTGGGACTCGGGCTCGCGCTCGGGCTCGGGCTGGGACTGGGGCTCGTGGCGGCCGGGCCGTACGTGCTGCCCGGGGGGATGGGCTCGGGCGAGGACGCCGCGCCGAAGGGGTCCGGGGACGCGTCCGCAGGCTCGACCGGCGCCGGGGTCAGGGCGTCGCCGGTCCCGGGCGGGGTCTTGACACTGCCCAGGCCGCCGAAGGCGTCGGGAGCCCAGCACCCCGACCAGATGCCGATGCGGTCGTTCCGCGCGCGAGTCTCCTCCTCCCACTGCCACTCGCTGTAGCTGTGCTTGTAGAAGGCGATCCCGGGCTGGGCCAGGCCGTGCCTGACCATGTCGCCGTTGACGAACACGCCCTTCGACGACCACAGGTAGATCAAGATGCGGTCTTTCTCCCGCACCTGCTCCGAGGCCCGGACGTACGCCGGCTTGCCCGGCGGGAGCAGGGTCGTCAACCGGGCGAGCGCCTCCTCCGACCAGCAGGCGCCCTTGGCGGGGGCCTCCGCGTCCAGCAGGCCGATCCGTACGGTCCTGCCGCTCGAGGTGACGACATCCGCGGTGTCGCCGCTCACGACCTTCTTGACGGTCACCTGGACGGCGTCCTTCGGCACGGTCTTCGGCCGCGTGAACTTCGTCTGCTTGGTCGTCGTGCTCTTCGTCGGCTTGGGGGTGACTGTGACCGTGACCGTCGGCTGCGGGCTGGCGCTGGCGCTGGGGCTGGGGGTGGGACTTGGGCTCGGGCTCGTCGCGGCGGGGCTCGGCGAGGGGGTCGGGCTCGGGGTCGCCATGACCGCGGCGAATGCGGACGAGGCGGAAGCGGCGACGGGAACCGCGAGGGCCGCGGTGGCGAGGACGGCGAGTGCGTGTGAGGGGAAACGCACGGACGCTCCATGTGCTCGGGTACTGGGGGACTGCGTCGGCTGTCGTGGAGCCGTTTCCTAAGTAACGGAGTCCACCAGAAATTGATCGATTACGCCAGTCCGTCCGATTGCTTCCCCCTGTTTGTGATCGCGGCAGGAGTCAGCCGGTCTTGGACCGCGGCGTCTTGCTCCTCTCCTGTATGCCGGCGGTCGCGCAGGGCCGTACGACTTCGCGGATCACCCGCAGCGCCTCCAGGAAGTCTGCGAGCTGTTTTTCGGTCAGCAGTCCCGTGAACCAGGTCTCTATGTCCTCGATGTGCTGGGGAAGCAGCGTGCGCAGCCGTTCCGCCCCCGCCTCGCTCAGCACGGCGAACGAGGCGCGGCGGTCACTGGAGCAGGCGTGCCGTTCGACGAGCCCGTCACGCTCCAGGCGGTCGATCACGCGGGTGATCCCGCTCGTGGACAGCGACGTCTGGGCCGCGAGGTCGCTCATCCGAAGCCGTCGCTGTGGAGAACGGGCCAGCCGGAGCAGGGTCTCGAAGTCGACCTCGGAAAGTCCAGCGGCGGCCAGGGTCGGGCTGGTCTTGCTCGACAGCCCGGAGAAGACCTCCGCGAACAGGCCCATCGCCGTGAGCCGGGGGTCGTCGAATGGGTCCATGGCCCAAGTCTACGGCACGATAGTTGACGTGAGGAATATTGCTCGGGTAGACAATTGCTGAGTAAGACATCCGCACGGCAACAATCTGGGGAGCAGTCATGAGCATCCGTGAGTGGGAGGGCCTGAAGGTCCCGTCGGCCGGCGAGTTCGCGCTGGACAAGTCCCACACGAGCGTCGGCTTCGTCGTCAAGCACATGATGGTCAGCAAGGTTCGTGGTCACTTCTCCGACTACGAGGGCAAGATCGCCATCGCCGAGAACCCGCTCGAGTCCAGCGTCGAGGTCGCCATCAAGGCGAGCACGATCGAGACCGGCTCGGCGGACCGCGACGGCCACCTCCGGAGCGACGACTTCCTGGGCGCCGACAAGTTCCCCGAGATCACCTTCCGCAGCAAGCGGGTGAGCGGCCTGTCGGGCAACGAGTTCACCCTCGTCGGCGACCTCACGATCCGCGACGTGACCAAGGAGGTCGAGCTCAAGGTCGAGTTCAACGGCGCCGCCAACAACCCGTGGGGCCAGGAGATCTTCGGGTTCAGCGCGGAGACCGAGATCGACCGCGAGGAGTTCGGCCTGACCTGGAACCAGGCCCTGGAGACCGGGGGCGTCCTCGTGGGCAAGAAGGTCAAGATCGAGATCGACGGCGAGGCCGTCCGCCAGGCGTAGCCTGTTGCGAGGCCGAGGCGAGATATCCACATCCTGTGCACAGCCCTTGTCCACATCCTGTGGATAAGGGCTGTGCGTCGGTCCAAACACCCCGCCGTGTGTCTTCGCGGGCCTCACCCGGCGATCCGCTTTGCCGCCTTGGGCGATCGCCGGTACGCTGTGCTGAGCAAGCGCTACCAGGAGGCTTCGCCTAGTCAGGTCTATGGCGCCGCACTGCTAATGCGGTTTGGGTCTCAAGCCCATCCGGGGTTCAAATCCCCGAGCCTCCGCAGGTCAAAGCCCCTCTCGCTGACTCCAGCGAGAGGGGCCTTTTGATCTCCAGACCCGTGAGGGTTGCAGTTTGGGTTGCAATTAGTCGTCTCCCCAGAGAGCGGCGCCCATGCGCTCGCCGGCGTCCTTCACCTGGGGACTGGCGACGTGGGTGTAACGCTGCGTCGTCGTCACCCGGGCGTGGCCGAGGATCTCTTGCACGACCCGGATGTGGACGCCCTGCTCCACGAGGAGCGTTCCGGCGGTGTGGCGGGTGTCGTGGAGACGGCCTCCCTGACCCCGGCCTCGCGGAGGAGCGCCTTCCAGATCTTGTAGTCCTCGCTGCGCTCCATCGGCCCGGCTATGTCGGCGTACGCCCGGTGCGAGCGGTGGGGCTGGCGGGTCGTGGACCCTGCCAGGCCGCTACGCCGATCAGGCGGCCATTCGTTCCTTGATTTGTTTTGCCGTTTCCACGAGTGCGGCCAGGGCGGGGGATTGCACGCCGGCGGGCCAGGCGAGGAGGGTTGTGGCCAAAGGGGCGTCGGTGACCGGGACCGCGACGTGCTCCGGCCACTGCCAAGCGCGGCTGGAAGCCGGGATGACCAGCAGCGTCCGTCCGAGGGCTACGAGTTGCGCGAGCTGAGACTGGCTGCGTACCTCGGGCCCGGGGCCGGGCGGATAGGTGAAATCAGGGCGAGGCCATCGGGCGATCGGCAGGTCGGGGACGTTGCTGACCTCCGCCATCGTCAGGCTGGAGCGCTTGGCGAGCGGATGCGACGCCGGAAGGATGGCGACCTGGCCTTCCGTCAGGATTTCAACGCTCTCGAGGCCGGTCATCAGGTCGAACGGGGCGTGCATGATCGCGACGTCGGCGCGGCCGTCGCGCAGCAGTTGCCGCTGCTCGCCGATCTCGCACAGCAGTACGTCGATCTCGACGGCTTGGGGGCGTGCGGCGTAGGCGTCGAGCAGCTCTTTCAGCAACTCGTGGGATGCGCCCGCCTTCGTGGCGAGCACCAGGGTGGGCTTGGCCAACGCGGCGCGGCGGGTGCGGCGTACGGCGGCGTCGACGGCGTCGAGCACGAGCCGGGCTTCCGCCAGGAAGGTCTCACCCGCGGGGGTGAGCGAGACACCCCGACGATCTCGATCCAGGAGCTGGACCCCCAGACGGCGCTCCAGCTGGCGGATGGCGCGGGACAGCGGCGGCTGGGCCATATTCAGACGCCCGGCGGCGCGGCCGAAGTGCAGTTCTTCAGCCACCGCCACGAAGTATCGCAATTCGCGAGTTTCCAGCCCGTCCACGGCCCGCAGGCTACCCGGTGATACCGGTGGGGTATCAGCTGGGATCGATCCGGTCTTGGACAGTGCCGTACCGTCACACGCACCATTTCCGCAGACGGCAAGCGGGCATGAAGCTTTTCTCTGCTTGAGGAAATGGGGGAAACTTGAGCACGACCTCTCCTTCTCTTCCCGGCGGCACCTGGCCCCTGGGCGACCTGACCGTCACGCGGTTCGGCTACGGCGCCATGCGGCTCACCGGGCCGGGGGTGTGGGGTCCGCCCGCCGATCGTGACGAGGCCCTCGCCGTCCTCCGCGAGACCGGCAAGCTTGGGATCACGCATATCGACACCGCGGATGTGTACGGCCCTCGCGTCGCGAACGAGCTCATCCGCGAAGCACTGCACCCGTACGGTGACTCATTGCTCGTGGCCACGAAGGTCGGGGCGGTCCGTGACGAGCGGGGTGGATGGCCGCCGGCCCGTGAGCCCGACCAGCTGCGCCGGCAGGTCGACGACAACCTTAAAAGCCTCGGGCTCGACAGGCTGGACCTCGTCTACCTGCGCCTCGGCAACGCCGAGGGACCTCGGGCGGGCTCGGTTGCCCGGGCGTTCGAAACGCTCGCCGAGTTGCGGAAGCAGGGCCTGATCCGGCACCTCGGCGTCAGCAACGCGACGGCGGAGCAGGTCGCGGAGGCACAGTCGATCGCGCCGATCGTGGCCGTGCAGAACATATACAACCTCGTCCACCGCCACGACGACGAGCTCATCGACCGGCTCGCCGCCGAGAACATCGCGTACGTACCTTTCTTTCCGCTCGGCGGGTTCAGTCCGCTTCAGTCCGAGGCGCTCTCGGCGGTGGCAAGACGGCTGAACACCACGCCGATCAGCGTCGCGCTGGCGTGGTTGCTGCAGCGGTCGCCGAACATCCTGCTGATCCCGGGCACCTCGTCCGTGAAGCACTACGGGAGAACGTGGCCGGCGCCGGCCTTCCGCTCAGTGACGAGGACATCGCCGAACTGGAGAAGATCGGCCGCCAAGGGTGACGTACCTCTTGTCAGTACCTGCCTGGTTGAGCCGGTGAACGACCCACGAAAGCCCGGCCCGCGCCGCGAGCGCGCGATTCTCACGCATCTCAGCCGGGCCGTACGCCGCCATGTAGACGCGAAACAGCGTCCACGTCGCCGCCAGGACGGTCACGGCGTCGGCCGGGGCCTTCACCCACGTCGACATCCTCGGCCTTGGTGATCGGCCCGAAGGTGACGGAAATGGGGTCTCGCAGGTCGGCGGGCACCCGCTCCCACTGCAGGCCGCTCATGAGCGTTGCTCGGCGACCTGACCGGGGCGGAGGCCGGCCTGGCCGAGCAGGCCCGCATGTCCGAGCAGGCGCACGCCCTTGTGCCGGCGGCCCCGCACCGGTGCGGGCGCCGGGCCGGGGCGCAGCGGCACTACGAGTCGCATGAGTCGCAGACGCCGGTGGACGGAAGCTGCATGAAGCAGTGGGAGCAAAAACGCGGGGGCCTCGCGGGGCGTTCGCGTCGGCGATCGACCGCCGCTTGATGTCGTGGAGCGAGTGCGGGAACGCCCCCGTCGGGAGGAAGCGTCGGGCAGAAGCGGCGGTAGCACTCCAGCCGTGAACGAGCGGCGTGCAGCTCGCGCTCCATGACGTCGTCCACGGGCGGCTCTCCGGCGACTTCGAGGACCTCCTTGTATCCCTCCCCGACCATGCCGTCATCGGTGTGCACCACCAGGGAGGTAAGCGGCGGGTCCCCGCGGCGGTGAGCTTCCCGGACCACCTTGCTCAAGACGGTGCCGATCCAGTTCTGCAGCAAGGTCCTCGTACGGATACCGGTGCTTTCCTGGATTTTCTCGGCGAGCTCCTTGTAGGTGATGACCGCGTGATACGTGCGTGCCACGTCGAGGAGCACGGGATAGGCCGCACGCGCCCATCTTTCTCGGGCCTCAGCCGCCGTCACCGGAGTGTTGTCGGATACGCGCCAATAGCCGTGCTGCGACATGCCCACCCCCGTGCGTCTAATCGTCAACGCCATCCTTTCGCGACGGCACACGTCGTCAAGGAGATCGGCCGAAGTCGTCACTTTCAGGTCGAGATGTGAAGCCGAGTTATTCCTCTCCGGGAAGACCACCCTGAATTGCGGGCTTTCCAGCCATTCGAGGTCTGGATAAGCCCCGCTGTCCGTTGTGACAAGCGCCATCGCGTACGCATGCGACAGCCGAGTAAGGGGCTGTCGCAACCGGCGCAGCAGGTGATCCAGCGCGTGCGGGTCCGGCCCGTACGCCTCGCCGGGGTCCAGACCCGGCATGGTGAGCCGCGTACGTCCGTCGGTCGCGTCCGCTTCATGGATGTGGCCGCATCGGTCCGGCTGGGGCCGTTCTGGGCGAGAGCGCCGAGAAGTTGCCGCCAGATGGCGAGTTGACGGCTTCGTCCATATATGGGCTATGGAAGAAGGCCCTTCGCCGGTAGGGTCGTCACCGTGGATCTTGACGACATCGCCGCCCGGCTCGGGGTTCCCGTAGAGGACGTCGATCGCGTGCACCGCCTCGCCGGTGACCTGCCGTCGGCTCCGCTGCCCGACAAGGCCGACGCGCCCGCGATCCTGGACCGGCTCGGGGTGCGGCCCGACGACGCCGCCGAGATCATGGCGGGCTGGCCCGACCCCGACTCGCCGCTGTGGACTCCGGAGCTGCGCTGGCTGCTCGACCGCACGATCGCCCTGGTCCGCGCCGATCTCGGGGGGTACAACTGGCTGCCGCCCGGTCCGGAGCTGCCGCGCGACCGGGGCCTCGCCTGGCGGCACCTCTACGCGTACGCGTACCTGGCCATGGTCGACGTGGTCAGGGGATACCACCGCGACCACGGCGTCAGCGACGACGTGTCGTGGACGACCCTGGCCGACCTGGGCCGCAACCTCGCGATCGACCGCCGGATGCGGGGTGAGGGCTGGCCGGTCATGCAGGCCTGGCTGACGCTGCACGCGCGCGGCGGCCTCTACGAGCTGGGCCGGCTGCAGTACCAGCGCGGTGACGGCACCCTCGGCCTGCACATTCCCGAGGCGGGGCCGTTGACCCCGGAGGCGATCGACGCGTCGCTTGACGAGGCCCGCGCGTTCTTCCCGCGCCATTTTCCCGACGAGCGCTACACGACGTTTTCCTGCGGCTCGTGGCTGCTGGACCCGCAACTGCTGGAATACCTGCCCGAGGACTCCAACATCGCCCGGTTCCAGCGGAGGTTCGAGCTGGAGCCCTACGAGGAGCCGGAAGGGATCGACGCCGACGTCGAGGTGCTGCGGTTCGTGTTCCGTACGCTGACCACGCCGCTCGATCAGTTGCCGCGCCGCACCGTGCTCCAGCGCGCGATCATCGATCACCTGAAGGCGGGCCGCCACTGGCGGTGGTGCCGCGGCCACTTCCCCATCTAGTCTCCCGGCGCTGTGCCCTTCCAGATCCGGGGCGACGCGGGCTGGGCTTTTCCTAACCGGGCAGTGCGCCTGAGAACGCGGCGGGCGGATCGGCGCGGCAGTGGCAACCCGCCGGTCCGCTCGCCTCGACGCCGATGGCTATCGTGGCCTGATGATCACCCTGGCTGATGTCCTCGCCCGTGCGGCCGGCGGGCACCCGCCGGAGCCGGGCGCCGGTCCGACCATCCTTCCGCCGCCGTCCGCACGTGACGCGGGAGTCATCGCTTTCACCGCCCACAATGTGATCTTCGTCGATGCCGACGAAGACTGGATCAGATCCCGGCTGCCCGGCGACGATCTGTCGGCGCCGCTCAATCCGCCGTTCCTCAGGGACCTGGAGGAACTGACGGGACGCCCGGTGAACAACATCGACATGCTTGCCCTGGCCGCCCCCGCCGAAGGTCCCCCGCCCGTCGAGCTGGCCGAAGTCGCGGACACGGCAGCTCATCCGCGCGTCGCGGAGGCCCACCGCTATCGGGACGACGTACGCGTCTGGACCTGCCCGGGAGGGTTCGTGCTCATCGGACGGGGAGTGGGCGGGCGATGGGAGGTCGCGATAGAGGTCGAGCCGGCGGCCCGTGGGCGCGGCCTCGGCCGCACCCTCGCCCGTGCGGCCCGGCATCTCACCCCGCACCCGCTCTGGGCGCAGATCGCTCCGGGCAATGCCGCGAGCGTACGGGCGTTCCTCGCCGCGGGCTATGCGCCGATCGGCGCCGAGGCGCTCCTCGTCCCGCCTTCTGCGTGAATCGGAGCTCCCCGCACCGGGGGACCGTACGGATGGTCAGGGCAGGGCGTCGACAACCCGGCGACGGACCGGGAGCTCGTGGGCGGGGTCGGTGTGGAGGGCCAGGGTGACCCCGGACTCGGCGGCGTCGCCCACGACGGCGAGCAGGGTGGCGAACTGCCCGGGGGGTTCGGCGGCGAGCAGCTCCTCGGCGTGCGCCACGACCAGACGGATCGGCCCGACGTCGCGCAGGGAGTCGGTGAGGGCGTCCCAGTTGCGGCCGAAGTACGCCGGAAGGCGCAGGACCCGCGCCACCTCCTCGAAGAAGGCGACGCGGGTCCGGCAGGCCCGCCCGTCGACGGCCGCCGGAGCCGGGTCGGTGGTCACCGTGAGCCACGGAGGCAGCGGACGCGCGGTGGAGGCCATGAGGAGTCCTTAGAGCCGGTAGAAGTCGGTGTAGTGGTTGGGCGAGAACCAGGCCACGCCCGTGCTTCGGTTGACGACGATCCGGTACGCGTCCCGGGCGGCGCCGCGCGCCCGGGAATACACGTCGTACTCGTAGTAGATCGCGCCGCTGGGAAGCTGGCCCTCCCGGTTGTAGAAGCGCCCGCCGGTGTAGTTGTACTTGCCGTCCGGCCAGGAATACCAGCCGCTGCTGGTGGGATAGCCCTTCCCGGCCCAGATCGCGTTCGCCGTACGGGCGTCGGCGCAGCGGGCGATGGTGCAGGAGTTGTAGACCGACGCGTGGGCGGGAACGGCGCCGGTCACCGCGGTGAGGGACACGATGGCGGCGATCAGGGCGATGAGCCGTCCCGGCCAGGACGGCCGGAAGCGTCGTGGAGCCCGCACGGAACCTCCTTGTTGGGGCGAGGGGACAGACATTCGCCAGCATCGCCTCCAAACCAGGACAATCCACGGCAGAGATCGCTGAAGATATGGTGAATTTCTTCGGATATGCCCACGATGCGCGTTCCGTTCCCTTCGCTGGCCGGGCCAGGATTGGCGCATGAGCGAAGCCGCGTACGGGATGCGCGACGGGTATGTCCTGGAGTTCGAAGACACCTTCGACGGGGACGTGCTCGACGAACGCCGCTGGATCCCGCGCTACCTGCCCCAATGGACCACCCGCGCCGCCTCCGCGGCCCGATATCGACTGGGCGACGGCTGCCTGCGCCTGCTCATCGAGGAGGACCAGCCGCCGTGGTCGCCGGAGACGGAGGGCCGCATGCGGGTGTCCTCACTGCAGACGGGCGTGTTCTCCGGGCCGGTCGGCAGCGGCGTCGGCCAGCACGGACGGGGGCGGGCCGTCGTCCGCGAGGCGCAGACCGAGGCGCGGCTCTACACCCCCCACTTCGGCCTGATCGAGATGCGCGCCAAGGCCACCGACGATCCCCGCGCCATGGTCGCGCTGTGGATGATCGGTTTCGAGGACGCGCCCGAGCGGTCCGCGGAGATCTGCGTCTGCGAGATCTTCGGACGTGACGTACGGCCGGACGCGGCGGCGGTCGGGATGGGCGTGCACCCGTTCGGCGATCCCACGATCACCGACGAGTTCGCCGCCGAGGTCCTTCCGATCGACGCGCGCGAGTTCCACGTGTACGCGGTCGAGTGGACCCCGGATCGGGTGACGTTCTTCGTCGACGGGCGGCAGGTCAAGACCATCCGGCAGTCCCCGGACTATCCGATGCAGCTCATGCTCGGGATCTACGAATTTCCCGACGCCGAGGGGCCCGAGCGGGTGGGGCCGTACCCGAAGGAGTTCGTGGTCGACTACGTGAGGGGCTACCGGCCCGCGACGACTTGAGCCGTACGGGCGGAGGCGTTTGTCGGCCGTACGGCGAAGGACCGGGGCACCCGGGCGGCGAGCGACGACCGGTGCCGGCCGGCGTGTCCTGTGCTCATCCGAACAGCGTGATCAGCAGCAGGATGATGAGCGCCCAGCAGACGAGGCCCGCGACCGTGACCGCGATGAGGCCGCGGAGCCGGTATCGCTTGCCGCGTGGGCCGGGCTGCTCGTCCACGTCTCCTCCACCTCCAGGGTGGTGACCTCTTGTCCTGCTGCTGTACCCCCGCCGGTCTCGGCCCGTACGTCACCGAAAGAGACGAACGCGTTGCGGAAAGTGACAGCGGCGTGCTCGCTTCCCGAGGCACCAGTGTGGACGGCGACGGGCTTTCGGTCTTCCGATTCCTGTCAGTCCCGGTTCGCGTTCCTGTCAGTCTCGGGAGTGCGCGCATAGAGTGCGAGCATGCGGATCTTCTCGAACCTCGCGGAGCTCGTCGCGGCCAAAGGCGAGCATCTCGGCTACAGCGAATGGCGGGAGATCACCCAGGAGAGGGTGAACCTCTTCGCCGACGCGACGGGCGACCACCAGTGGATCCACGTGGACCCGGAGCGGGCGAAGGACGGCCCGTTCGGCAACACCATCGCTCACGGATTTCTCACGCTTTCGCTGCTGCCGTCGCTGGTCGGCGAGCTGTACCGGGTCGAGGGCCTGCGCATGGCGATCAACTACGGGCTGAACAAGGTGCGCTTCCCCCAGCCGGTGCCCGTCGGGTCCCGCGTACGGGCCGGGGCGGAGATCGCCGACGTCAAGGACGCGCCCTCGGGCAGCCTGGTGAACCTGCGGGTCACGATCGAGGCCGAGGGGGCCGGCAAGCCGGCCTGTGTCGCCGACACGCTCACGCTCTTCGTCCCCCAGGAGTGACCGCTCGCGCCCCTCGACCGGTCGGCCGTCCGTGCTCCGCGCGTACGGGGACGGCTTGACCGGGGGCGGGGCGGCTTATTGGCACAAGCAGGGGTGAGGGGTCTGGTAGAGTTACACCCGTTGCAGGGCACCGCAGGTGAACCGGCAGCAAAGCGGCCGTAGCTCAATGGATAGAGCATCTGACTACGGATCAGAAGGTTAGGGGTTCGAGTCCTCTCGGCCGCGCACATCGAACAAGGCCCGTGATCAGGGAAAACCTGGTAACGGGCCTTAGTGTTTTCGGACCTCACGCGGCCTTTCCCGTGTCTGCGGGAGCAATCTTGGGAGCCGTCCGTCTCGGTGAGGCCGCAAGGGCCGCGTGCAGGAACCGGCAGGGGTGCGAGAGGTGGTCCGTGGCGGTGGATCGGCCGCCGAGCAAGCGAGTCGCCGCAGCGCAAGCGAGTCGCCGTAGGGTAGCCGGCCCGCCGTAAAGGCGGCTGGGCCCGCGCCGTCGGGGACGGTACGGGCCCAGCATGGTGGTGTCACTCGTGGGGTCGGTTTACTGGATGACCGCGAGGGTGTCGACGACACCGGCGCCGAAGAAGCTGTTGTCGCCGTCGGTGCCGACGCAGGCCGGGGTGTTCAGCGGGCACGGCTTGGGGACGGCCCGCGCCTTGAGCTCGTTGATCATCTGAGCCGGCGACCAGGACGGGTGCGCCGACTTCATCTGCGCCATGACGCCGGCCACGTGCGGGCTCGCCATCGACGTGCCGCTCTTGGTGCCGTAGCCGTCGACCCCCGTACGGGTGTTCCACGTGGTCGAGTAAATCGACGAGCCGGGAGCGGCGACGTCGATCTTGCCGAGGCCGTAGTTGGAGAAGGACGACCGGACGCTGTCCAGCGTCGTGCCCACGCGCTGCAGCGACGCGACCGTCACGACGCCGTCGAGCTCGGCCGGGATGTCGTTGCAGCGGCTGTTGATCGTACGGACGGTCGGCTTGGGCGCGTCGTTGGGGCTGCCCGTGTCCACGGTCTTGTTGGCCAGGTCGTAGTTGGAGTCTCCTGCCAGGCGTCCGGGGTCTGCCTGGCGCAGTCCGGCGGCCCCAGGCGATCGTGCGCTTGTGAACGAGGCAAAGCCTGCCAGGCAGCCGATGGGAAACGGGGAGAAGGACTCCTGGTAGATCTGGCCGAGTGCACGTGCCGCAGCAGCCCGAGCTGTGGGCGCACTGGAGACAGAAGCCTGAGCTGTGGGCAGCATTCGAGGCGGGCCTGGACTGTGGGCGGTGCTTGCGGGTAGGAGCCCGGGCTGCGGGCGGCATTTCGGCCTTGCGGGGTCGCGAGCTTGCAGAGGAGTCTCCGCAAGGGGCGACTACGCGGCGAGGCGCCGCCCGGGACGCATGCGCCGGACGCGCTTTATAGACCTAGGCTCACTGCGTGACTTAGTAGACCTGGGCCCATTGGGCGACGGAGGCGACCAGCAGCGGCCCGGCGAGGGAATCCGCGGAGAGGGTCACCCCGGTGATCGTGGCGGCGAGCGCGAACGCTTTCGGAAGCGCGTCGTCCCACCGCGTGTCCCAGGTCGGCTTGCCGGCCGTCGCGGTCAACGGCAGTCCGACCCGGCGCATCGGCTCCCTCAGCCGATCGTGGTCGCTGCCCCAGCGTTTGGCCGACACGTGCGGCGTGAACGCGGTGACGATCTCGCCGTCCACGGCGTACATGAAGCGGTGATCGGCGTAGTCGTGGCGGCCGACGGCCACCGCCTCGCAGCCCCGCGATAGGCACGCCAGGTTCTCGCTCAGCGTGATGTGCCAGCCATACGGCTCGATCACCACACTCCACTCGCCGATCCGGGTGACGCCGACATATCCGCCGCCGCAGCCGCCGTCGGTCCCCTCGATGAACTCCGTGACCCTGTCGTCGAGCTCGCCGAAGGTCATCGAACGCGCCGGTGTTTCGGCGGAGTCGAACCGGGCCGCGACCTCGGCAGGCTCCAGCCCGTGAAAGAACGCCACGCAGAAGACGTCGCCCAGCGGGTTGTACGAGGTTCCGGGTGGGGCTGCCAGCCACCGGAAGGGGGCGAGAGCATCGGGCACTGGAGCTTCCTTGGTCGTCTCGCGACATCGTGACGACCACCGCCGCGTGGCCGGGGCCGTGGCCGTTCGTCGTGCTCCTGCCGCCGACAGCGGACGTCGTCCGTCAGTGAGGATGGCGGCACGGCCCTGGAACCGGCTTGGAGCTTGCTTAAACCCTGTCACAGCCCTGGGACGACCGCCTGCGAGACGAGCCGGCCGCGGGCGGAATCGGTCGTCCTCGTGCAGTGGGCCGCTGCACTCGCCGCCGGGCGAGGTCCGGCTCCCGTGCCGCCATAGTCTCGTGCAGGCCGAGGCCGGGCGCTGTCCACACCTACTCGTGCGCCGCCCGGCTCCCGGTGACGGGCAGTCGGGCGGCGACCTCGAAACCTCCGGCGGGAGCCGGGCTGACCGTCCGGTGGGCGCCGCCCGCGTCGCGGCGTCCACCGTCGCCGTTCCCGTCGTGAGCAGCACATCTGTGCTCGCCGCGATCTTGCGCATGCGCGCCGTGGCCCCCTCCGAACGCTTTTCGTTCGCAGGTCACGTACGGCAGGAGCGGCCGGAGGGGCGGCACGGCGGGCGATCGGAAGGTCCTCACCTCACTGTCGTCCGGTGAGGAGCCCGGGTGGGTCAGCGGCGTCTGAACCACCGGAGAAGTGAGCGCTCCGGTCGCTTGTCGGGAACAGGCGTGGGTGCGGGCTTCCTCTCCGCGACCGGATGAAGGGCCCGCCACTCGGCGGCGATCTCGTCGACGTCGATGAGCGGCTGCACGACGGGCGGACCGGACAGGGGCTTGCGGTAGCTGTCGCGGATTTTGTCGTTCATCTCTTCGACGATCCGGCGCGCCTCGGCCTCGGTGCGGGCGCCGAGCGCCTCCGCCCTCGCCTCTTCGGCCTCCTTGCGCAGCGCCAGCGTCCCCGGCAGCGGAAACGACAGGTTCTCCGCGCGCAGCTTCTGCTTGATCCACCACATGTCGTCGTGCGGCTTGCCCTGGCCGGGGATGGGCTTGCCGGCGCCCGGAAGGTCGTCGAACTCGCCACGCTCGGCGGCCTCGCGGATCTGCCGGTCGATCCACGACTCGAAGCTCACTCCGAGAGGCTTGCGCTCGGTCACGGCCTCACCTCGCACGACGCGGTCGGCATCCTCTGGCGAGGATAACTTCCGGTGTGGGCGGGCCGGGGGCAGGGGACGGGTCAGGCCATCCGCAGCAGGTCGATCACCCCGGTGGTGCCCTCGTCGGCGTGGCCGTCCGCCAGCCGCCGCGCCATGAGAGTCATGAACGGCGTGAGCAGCTCCGGGCTGACCTTCTGCTCCTCGGCCGTACGCAGCAGGGTCGCGTTGCCCCTGACCATCATCGCGAGGTTGGAGGTGACGTTCTTCGTGCTTGGCGGGCGCGGTGGCCATTGGGTGTCGCGTGGTGTCGCGGTGGGCGAGGCGTTGGCGCTGCATGGCGCGTCGGTTGGGAGCACTTCGATCACTGACCCCGCTCCGGTGACGGCGGGAGCATCGTCAGTCCGGGAAGGCCGGCACGTCGAACTCGGCGGGCGCTCAGGGCGTGCGCCATGATTAACGGTAACCGGCTATGGCGCTCGATCCACGCTTACCCGCAGGTCAGCTCCCTCGCAGCCGGTGACGTTCATGGACAGCCGGCCGGAAATCCGGGCTTCACGGGGTGGTCTCGTGTTTCATGGTGTCGTCTCGTGGCCGGGCTCTCCGGGCGTGCGGCGCTGCTGCTTCAGCTCGGCCTCGTAGAGATGCCGGATTCCTCCGGCCAGCTCGTTGCGGGCCTGGCGTTCCAGCTCTTGGAAGGTCGCGTAGTAGCCGTCGTCGTACTCTTCGACGATCTGGAAGGTCCAGCGGCCTTGGATGACGTTGCGGCCGATTAGCTCGCGTTCGATGCGGTCGGCCCACTTGTCGTGGCCGGCCTGCCGCAGCAGCCGTACGGCGTTGTCGAGTTCGAAGTCCGCCGTACCGGTGAGCTGGTGGAAGGCATACAGGTGGCCGCGGACCCGATGGACCGTCTCCAGCGCCTTACTGAGCCTGCCCAGCGCGTCGACGGTGACGTCGTCCAGCCCTTCGGGGCGGCGGTGGGCGGGATCGGGCAGGCAGGCGGGTTCCTCGCGTTCGGTCATGTCCCACCGCTACCCCTTGTGACGGCACCTTTATCGACGTAGCCGCAGGTGAAGCCGCTCATGCCGCGCCTGCTTCACCGTGGGTGTTCGCCCGGAGGGATGCCCGACCGATGGGCGTGCCCGGGACGGGCTGCTGGGCGGACGAGCGAATCGCGGCCAGCGCGCGTTTCAGGTCACGCGACGACAGCAGGAGCTTGTACATGATCGCGGCCTCGAAGAACAGCAGCAGGACGGCTGCGACGATCGTGACCGGGATGACCGCGCCGGTCAGCGGCCCGATGATGAACACGGCCATCTGAAACTCGATGCCGCTCACCAGGTGGGTGCGGATCCGATGCTCGCGCAGCCACCCGCGCAGGCCGGGATACCAGGAGAAGCGGCTGTGGAACTCCTCCTGCAGATCGACACTCTCCGTCAGGCGGATTCTGATTTCGTCGGGGTCGTGGTCGAGGTCCTCGCGCAACAGGGCGGCAGGCAGCGCGGCCGAACCCTCGGGCGCCGACTCCTCGTAGGCGTCCCGCAGCATGCGGCGCATCTGGCGGCGGACCTTGGCGATCTGCAGGGCGTCGACGTAGCGGAGCATGTCGAGGAACACCACCGCGATGCCCAGGAGCAGGTAGACGACCTGCCCGGTCGCGCGGTGCTGCCCCCACATCAGCGCGGCGGTGCAGGCCAGCACCCGGATCCGGTCGAAGACGTAGTCGAGCCAGCCGCCGAGGACCGTTCCCGTTCCCTTGAGCCGGGCGATCTTCCCGTCCATGCAGTCGAGGACGAAGCTCAGGTGGTAGAGCACGGCTCCGGCGACCAGCCACGGCCAGTCGGCCCGCAGGAAGCACCAGGCCGAGCCCAGACCCAGCACGAAGGCGGCCCAGGTGATCTGGTTTGGGGTGATGGACGTGCGGTTGGCGGCCGTCACCACCAACCGGCCCGCCAGAGGGTCCACCAGGAACACGGTCCACCAGGCGTCGCGCGCCTTATATGTCCGAGAGCGTACGTCATGTAGCGTGAACGTCATTTGGGGGCTTTCTGGATTATGCAGGGATTCGGGGGAAGCGTCAGAAGTCGTCGTCTATATCATCTATTTCATCGGCGTCGTCGTCCGGCTCCAAGGCGTGTGAGTCATCGCCAATGTGCAGGTCGCCGCCGCCGTCGAGTAGTTCCGCCAATTGCTGAAGAAGCATCTTAAGCATTTCCTCGCCTTTGATCGGCGTTTCTTTTCCCTCCTGACTCATGAAAGCATCGGCCGGGCCCGTCTGGGAACTTTTTCCACAGGCCGTGTGGCGTTGGGAGATGTGCCGAAAGATTAAATGCGAATTTTTCCGCATATGGGCCACGCGCAGCGCGCTGCTGTTCTCGGCGTCATCCACAGCCGCCGCGTCAGGCGTGCTGCTGCGGCAGTGCGGCGCCGCTCCGGGCGCCGTGCGTTGCTGCTCTCTTCGTGGCCCCAAAGCCGTCAAGGGCGGTGCTCTCCGTCGCGAGGCGGTGAGGCTGTGTCGCCTCGGTCCAAGCGCCCCAAGCCGTACGGCAGGAGCCGTGATCCCCATCGATCGTTCGGTCATGCGATAGCCGAGAAGTGCTCCATGCGCCTAACATGAGCATCAACCTTTGTTTCGAACATGTGATCTAAAAATTCGTCCAATCTGAGTTACGATCATGGTGCCGTCGGCCGGGTGGCCGGTCGGCTCTCCGTGTGAACGGGGTGCGAAGACACCCCATGACTGGACGGGAGATCGATGTGAGACGTGCGTTGATCGCGTTGGGCATCGGCCTGGGCGTGTTCGCGTCCGCTGTCGTCTGCCAACCGGCACAGGCCGCGGATGCGGCGACGGTGCCGCTGGCCCGCACCACGGCGGCGGCTCAGGAGGTGGCACGGTTCTGGCTCGCCGACGACGGCGCCAACCTGAAGCGCGCCACGCCGTACGCCGTGCTGACCTCGGTCGGCGGGGAACGCCTGGGCACCGGCATCGTCCCGGACGGCAAACCGGTGCTCATCGCGCCGAGGCCGGGGTCGGCCGCGCCGCAGGGAGGCATGCCCACGACCTCGGGCAAGGTGTTCTTCATCGGCGACGACCTCCAGCCGCACTGGTGCAGCGGCACGGCCGTGCAGTCGCGCTACCGGAACGTCGTCGCGACGGCGGGTCACTGCCTGCTGGACGTTCAGGCCCCGATGGGCCCGCTCGCCAAGTGGGTCTTCGTCCCCGGCTACTCCGACGGCGCGGCCCCGTTCGGGCTGTACGTCGGCAAGCAGGGCATCGCTCCCTACGCCTTCGACGACATCAGGGATTTCGACGGCGACTACGCCTTCGTCAACGTGTACGAGGGCGTCGCCTTGTCCGCCCCGGACGTGCTGACCGATGTCGGGAAGCTGGCCGACAACGTCGGCGGCCAAGGGCTCGCGTTCAACGAGCCGCTCGCGTCCACGGTCGACGTCTTCGGTTATCCCGCCGGTCCCAATCCCGACGGCAGCAGTCCCTACACGGGCGAGACCCTCGAACGCTCGACCGGTCCGGCGTACGCCGTGAACCTCACCGGCCGCCGCATGGACAGGCCCGTCGGCGTGGACTCCCCGTTCACCGGCGAGGGCTCGCTCGGGTCGCCGTGGCTGATCCGCTACGCGGACGACAGCGGCGCCGGCTACGTCAACGGCGTCACGATCGGCGTCGCCGACACCGACGGCGACGGCCGGTACGACACCGGCGTCTCGCCGTACTTCGACAGTGAGGCGTACGGAATCTACCGGTACGCCGAGGCCACCTGGACCGGCCGCGTCGTGTAGAGCCCGTTGACGAGGGCGCGACGCGGCGACAGCCCCCGACGCCCCGACGCGCCGGAAAGGAGACGGCGCTCCCGCCCGGGTCGTATGGACCGGGGCGGGAGCGCCGTCGAGAGCGGAAGGCCTGTCAGAGCAGGACGCCCTGGTCGTCGGACGGGGAGGCCGACGGTGAGGGCGAGGGCGTCGAAGCGGAGGCCGAGGCCGAACCGGCGGGCAGCGCGCTGCCGCGCTTCCACTGGTTCCAGCTCAGCTGCCAGAAGCTCCAGCCGTTGCGCCAGTCGAGCTTGCGCTTGGTGCCGGTGATCACGATGACGTCACCGCGCTGGCTGATTTGGTAGAACCACTTGGCCCCGGCGGGCGTGGCGCGCACGCACCCGTGGCTCTGGTTCGACTTGCCCAGGAAGTGGTAGTCGCCCGCGCTCTGGTGGACGTACTCGCCGCTGTCGGAGATCCGGACCGCCCAGGGAATCTCCAGCTTGTAGTACAGCGGGTCCTTGGGGTCGGTGACGCCGAGCCAGGACGACGTCATCGTCTCGACGCGCTTCTTGCCCATGGCGAGATGCACGCCGCTGGTCGTGAGATAGACGTCGACGCCGTTGCGCTTCAGGCCGCCGCGGCCCGCGCTGATCGGGATGGTCTTGGCCAGCTTCCCGTCGCGGCGCACCTTCATCACGTGCCGCTTGGTGTCGACCACCGAGATGTTGGCGGTGCCGACGGCGAAGCGGCGCGAGACGTCCTTGGCGGCCTCGTTGCCGGGGATCTGGCTCAGGCGCGCGGTGAACAAGACCTTCTGGTGCGGCTTCCAGTAGGTCTTCGTACGGTAGACGACCTTGCGGTCGGAGACCCACCGCCATGCGCCCTCGACCGGCTTTTCGGCCTGGACGTGCAGCACCGCTTCGGCGGCCGCCTTGTTGCGGACCGGCCGGTCGAAGGTGACGATGATCGGGAAACCGACGCCGACGCGCTCGACCTTCTCGCCCATGGGCGTGATGTCGGCGATGCCGAGCTTCGGCTTCTTTGCCTTGCGTGCCGTCTTGGACGCCGCGCGCGGCGCGAGTGCCGCCGCCGTAGTGGTCTTGGCCTGTGGGGTCGGAGCCTGAGTGGTCGTACCGGCCGCACCAGTGACTGATGCGGCGGGAGCGGTTGTGCCTCCCGCCGAGCAGGCCGTAGCGACGGCGACGGCGGCAACGGTGAGTGTGACGTGGGCCGCCCGCCGGAGGATGTTCACGGTCTACTCCTCATAGGGGGTGTTTCACAGCGTTTCGCATTGACTTGGAACGTGAGAAACAGGGGTTTTGTGCGGCCATATCTGTAACGATCAAATAACGCCTCGAAGCTGCGCTTTCTCGGCGTAGGCGGGCGTGCCGCGCTCCGGACGCCACGGGATGTATGCGCCGAAAACCACACCCCTGCTCGACGCGCTCGGCTTCGCCGTACGGCGCTGCGTGGTGAAGCCACGTCCGGCTGCGGCGCTCGGTGATTGATGACGCGCCCGGCTTCAGGGTGTGGCGCTGGCCTTATGAAGGCGTCTGTGCCCGGCGTACGGTGGCTGGGCGGCGAGGCCGCATCCGTGGTCGGCGTACGCCGATGTCCGCGCTCAGGCGGGTGTGCCCGGAAGCCCGACCCGGTCGGGCACCTGGCGGGGCAGGCCGCGCAGCCATTCTTCGAGGTCGGCGGGCCACCAGCGGCCCGCGGCCAGCCCGCGCAACGTCTCCTTGACGGCGGCGGCCGAGGCGGGGCTCGGCACCACGCGGGTCGGCGCTGCGCCGGCGAGCACGCCCAGCCACCAGTGCCGCCGCGTGGGCGTCAGGCCGTCGGGGTCGAGAACGATGTAGTAGTCGGGCAGCACCAGCCGGTCGGCACGCAGCGCGCCGAGCGCCGCCTCGATCGCGACCTCCAGGCCGCCCACGGGGGTCGTCCCGTCGAAGAAGCCGGTCCACGCCTCGCCGACCTCCGCCAGGGGATCGGCGTCGTGCAGCACGTACGTCGCGCTCGCCCGCGTGACCACGTCGGTCATCTCGGCGGGCGTCCGCTCCCCCCGGATGATCGCCCGTACGTTGTGCAGCCCGTCGAGCCGCGAAAGCACCTCGGCGGCCTGCTCCCCGGCCACCACGACCACTGTGCTGCTCAGCCGTCGCATACGGGAAGTCTAAGAAGAAGCGGGTGATAACCGTACGCGCCGGGGGGTAGAGCGCATCAGGCCGGACGAGCATCGGGGGGAGAACCGGGGTGCGGGACAGGGATCGCTGGGTGCTGATCGACGGGGAGTGGACGGCGAGCGCGAGCGAGCGGGACCGCACGGTCGCCGACCCGGCGACGGGTGAGCCGGTGGGCGACTTCCCCGCCGGATGCGCCGAGGACGTGGAGCGGGCGGTCGCCTCGGCCCGCCGCGCCCAGCCCGGCTGGGCCCGTACGGCTCCCGCCGAGCGGGCGGCCTGCCTGCACCTGATCGCCGGCCGGGTCGAGGCCCGCGCGAACGAGCTGGCCGAGCTGGTGACCAGGGAGATGGGCAAGCCGATCGGCGACAGCCGAGGCGGCGTGGCGGCGGGGGTCGGCACGCTCCGGCAGTACGCCGAGCTGGGGCCGTCGCACCGCGGACGGAGCCTGCAGGGCGGCTGGGACGCCACCGACCTGATGGTCCACGAGCCGCGCGGGGTCGTCGCGGTGATCACGCCGTGGAACGATCCGGTGGCCATCGCCTGCGGGCTCATCGGGGCCGCCGTGGCGACCGGCAACACGGTCGTGCACAAGCCGTCGGAGCGTACGCCGCACACCGGGGCCCTGCTCGCCGAACTCATGGCGGCGGAGCTGCCGCCGGGCGTGCTGACGATGGCGCCGGGCGACCGGCACCCGGGCGAGGCTCTGGCCGCGCATCCGGGCGTCGATCTCGTCGCGCACGTCGGCTCGACCGCCGCCGGCCGGGCCATCGCCGCCGTGGCCGCGCGTACGGGCGCCGCGACGTTGCTGGAGAACGGCGGCAAAGACCCGTTGATCGTGGACGCCGGGGTGGACGTCAAGTGGGCGGCGGCACAGGCGGCCACCGGGTGTTTCGCCAACGCCGGGCAGATCTGCACCTCGGTCGAGCGGGTCTACGTCCACCGCGACGTCGCCGAGGAGTTCCTCGCCGCGCTCGTGCAGCGGGCCGAGGAGCTGCGCATGGGGCCCGGCCTGGACGAGGAGACCACGCTCGGGCCGCTGGTCGACCGGGCCCAGCGCGACACCGTGGACCGGCACGTACGCGGCGCGGTCGAAGCGGGGGCGCGGCTGCTGACCGGCGGATACGTGCCCGAGGGGCCGGGGGCCTTCTACCCGCCGACCGTCCTGGCCGACTGCGCGGAGAACATGGAGGTCATGCGCGAGGAGACGTTCGGGCCGGTCGCGGCGGTGCGGGTGGTCGCGTCGTTCGACGAGGCGCTTGAGCTGGCCCGCGAGTCGCGGTACGGCCTGGCGGCCACCGTCCTCACCCCGTCGATGGCCAACGCCCAGCGCGCCTGGCGCGAGCTGCCCGTGGGCACGGTGAAGATCAACGCCGTCTTCGGCGGGGCGCCGGGCGGCGCGGCCCAGCCGCGTGGCGCCAGCGGGCACGGCTTCGGGTACGGCCCCGAGCTGCTCGACGAGATGACCCACACCAAGGTCGTCCACATGAGCCCACTGCCCTGAACCCGTACGGCGATCGTGGGCGTCCTGCCCCACCGGGCCGCCGGGGTGGCGTGGACCAAGCCCGACAGACCTAAGGAAACGAGGGCCAGAGGCGCCTTCCGGTGCGGTGACCGGCCCGGCCAAGGTTTGCGGGCACCCCGCTATCCGGCGATCTATGTCCGTGCACGGGCAAGTTTCAGCTTTGACCCGACATTGGGCGCCGCCCGCGTGATCGGCGGCGACGCCCTGCCTACCGTCTTCCTCGTACGATCCGCGACCTCGGGGGAGACTCATGATCATCTGCTCGGCCGCCGCAGCTCTCGCCGCGACCCTGATGGCCGGACCGGCCGTGTCCGCGAACCCAACGCCGCCCGTCCCTTCCTCGGGCGGTGCGGCACCCGTCGCGGCGCGGCCCGACACGGTGGTCCACGCCTCCGACGTCGGCCCCACCGGCCCCGACTACGGCCCGGTGTACGCGCCCGTGGCCAGGCCGGTCGCCGGTCCCGCTCCCCTCGTGGCGCCGCCCAGCGAGCCGAAGCAGGCCGTCTATCACCTCAAGGGCAAGGACGGCGTGCGTCATGACGTGGTGGTCGTGCCGATCTCGGACGATCCCACCAAGCCGATCACTCTGCCCGACTTCGGATTCCAGCGGTTCACCGTGACCGACAAGCCACGCGCTCGTCATCCGCGCGGGCACAAGCCGCGCCACCACGTGGCGAAGCAGCAGCACCGGGGGAAGAAGCACCGCCACGGCGGCAAGGCGCACCGCCGTCACCGCTGACGGGCGCTTGGCCAGGCGCCCGCCCCACGGCGCGGATCGCCGCCTGCGTGTCGTGATTCGCGTGCAGGAAGGCGACGGAAGAACGCGGGTCCCCGGCGGTGGTCGTCGGCATGGCCGCTCGGCGGTTACGCGTTGTCGGCGGCGGGGCTCGCCCCGCCCCGCATGGCCGCTTTCGTCGTCACGCGTCGTCGGCGGTCGTCTCCCGCGTGGCCGCGACGACGGCCTCGATGCCACGGTTGAGGAAGCGCCCGATGATCCGGCGTTCCTCGGGGGTGAACTCCTCGAGCGCCGCCGCCATCCGCTGCCCGAGCGGCGCGAAGAACCGGCTCGCGAGTGCCGCCGCCTGTTCGTGCATGGCGAGCTCCACCTTGCGCCGGTCGCCGGTGCTCCGGTGCCGGGTGAGATGACCGGCCTGCTCAAGCCGGTTGATCAACGCGCTGGTGGCGGGCGCGCTCAGGTTGAGCGCCGCGCCCAGGGCCCCGGGAGTCAGCGGCCGCCCCTCCCGCGAGGCGTCCATGATCACGGTCAGTGCGTTGAGGTCCGTACGGTGCAGTCCGTGGGCGACGGCGAACTGTTCGGCGAACCGGTCGATCTCGACGTTGAGGCGCCGCATCAGGCTCATCAGCTCGAAGGGATCCACGGTCTCCTCAGCCACACACCACCTCGCGTTGCCGACAACCTCCGGTCCCCCTAATGTTTCCGCGGTAGAAATATTCCACCATGGAAAGAGATGGCGGATGAGGCGAGCAGAGCCTAGTGGATCGGCGGCGCTTTCGGGACCGCGCGGCAAGTGGGTCGCGATCGTCCTGGCACTCATCGTGTCGGGCCTGGCCATGGCGTTCGGGGGCGCGTCGAAGGTGAACAGCGACCCCGCCGCCGCACTGCCCCGAGGGGCGGAGTCGGCCACGGTGGCCCGGCTGCAGCAGCGGTTGCCGAGCGGCCAGCTCGCCCCGGCCCTGGTCGTCTACAGCCGCGACGGCGGGCTGACGGCGCAGGACCGTGCGTCGATAGACGCGGACACGCAGCGGCTGACGTCCGTGGCGGCGGGCGGCCGGGTGCCGCCGGCCGTCTACTCGGAGAAAGGCGACGTGGCGCTGCTGACCGTGCCGTTGCGCGGCTCGCTGCCGCTCGCGGATCTCACCGACGCCGTACGGAAGATCCGGGAGGAGGCCGCGGACGGCCTGCCCGCCGGGGCGCGGGCGCAGGTCACCGGCGCCGCCGGGTTCAAGGTCGATCTCGCCGCGGTGTTCGACGGCGCGAACCTCACCCTGCTCGCGGTCACCGCGTCGGTGGTCGCGCTTCTGCTGCTGATCACCTACCGCAGCCCGTGGCTGTGGCTGGTTCCCCTCGGCGTCATCGGCGTCGCCGACCAGGTCGCGGCCAAGATCGTCTCCGCGCTCACCCGTACGGCCGGGCTGACCGTGGACGACTCGACCCTCGGCATCACTTCCGTGCTGGTGTTCGGCGCGGGGACCAACTACGCGTTGCTGCTCATCGCCCGTTATCGGGAGCAGCTTCGCGTCCACGACGACCGGCACAAGGCGATGGCGCAGGCGGTTCGCTCGGCGGCCCCCGCCATCCTGGCCAGTTCCGCGACGGTCACGCTCGCCCTCGTGACGCTGGCCCTCGCGGACACGCCGTCGGTCCGCAGCATCGGCCTGGCCGGGGCGATCGGCATCGTGACCGCCGTCTGCTACGCCCTGCTCGTCCTTCCCGCCGCGCTCGTGCTGTTCGGCCGGGGCCTGTTCTGGCCGTTCGCGCCGAAGACCGGGCAGCCGGACCCGGCCCGAGGCGGTGTGTGGGCGCGCGTGGGCGGCGCGGTGTCGCGGCGGCCCGCGCTGATGACCGTGGTGAGCGTGGTGGTGCTCGCCGTGCTGGCCCTGGGCGCGGCCGGGCTGCGGGTCGGCCTGTCGCAGACGGAGCAGTTCAGGGAGAAGGTGGAGGCCATCGCGGGGCAGGAGACGCTCAGCCGCGCCTTCCCCGCGGGAAGCGCGCAGCCGCTCGTCCTGATCTCCCGTGCCTCCTCGGCCGCGCAGGTCGAGGCCGCCGCCGCCCGCGTGCCCGGGGTCGTACGGGTCACGCCGGGCGACCGTACGGACGAGTACGCCAGGGCCGACGTGGTGCTGGAGGCGGAGCCGGGCACGGACGCCGCGTTCTCGGCGGTCCGCGCGCTGCGCGCGGCGGTGCACGCCGTGCCCGGGGCGCAGGCCGTCGTCGGCGGGCAGGCAGCCGCCGACCTGGACAAACGCGACGCCGCCGCGCGCGATCAGAAGCTGATCATGCCGCTTGTGCTGGGAGTGGTGCTCCTCGTCCTGCTCGTCCTGCTCCGCTCGGTGGTCGCGGCGGTGACGCTGGTGCTGACCGTGATCGCGAGCTTCGGCGCGAGCTTCGGCGCGGGCTGGTTCGCCTTCCGGCACCTGTTCGGCTTCCCCGCGCTCGACCTCGACATCCCGCTGCTGAGCTTCCTGTTCCTCGTGGCGCTCGGGATCGACTACAACATCTTCCTCGCCACCCGGGCCAGGGAGGAGGCGGCGGAGCATGGCACCCGTGAGGGTGTGGTCACCGCCCTCGCCGTGACCGGCGGAGTCATCACGAGCGCCGGGGTCCTGCTCGCCGCCGTGTTCTCCGTGCTCGGCGTGTTGCCGCTGATCACGCTCACCCAGATCGGGGTGATCGTCGGGTTCGGCGTGCTGCTCGACACGATCCTCGTGCGCAGTGTGCTCGTCCCCGCGCTGGTCACGCTGCTGGGCGACCGCTTCTGGTGGCCCGGCGATCCCGGGGCGCGGCCCGCGCACGCGTCCGCGGAGCCCGCGGCGGCGGTCCGCTCCTGACCGCCCGCCGTACGGACGGTCCTGGTGCGTGCACCCGGAGAAGACACCCGATGGCGGGCGCGTCCGGGTGGGATGGCGGACGCCCCGCGGCACGTACGAGCACGCGGGTGACGGACGGCACGCCGGCGCGCGTCGGGCTTGACCGGGCGGTCAGGCGGGGACGGGGACATGGGCGGCGGCCCTGCGGCGCTCGGCTTCGGCGCGGGTCGTCGCCTCCCTGACCGGGCGCTGCACGAGCATCCCCACCAGCGTGGCCGCCGCCGCGCCGCCCAGCCCGATGACCCAGCCCACCGGGCCGAGCGGCCGGCAGCCGAAGACGGTGCTGACCCCCGGCAGCGTGACGATGAGCCACAGGACGGCCAGCGACGCCAGCGACGCGACCACGACGATCTTGTCCCGGCCGCCGCCCGCGAGCGTCTGCAGGAGCTGCGCGGACACGAGCGCGACCAGGCCGATGGTGTTCGCCCGCGTGCGGGTGCCGGTCATGCGCCCCACGATCCACGCGATCGTCGCCGCCGCCGCCGTGACCGCCGCGCGCAGGTAGATGTCCCGGGTCAGCGACGCGCCGAGCGACGCCTCCGGGCCCTCGGCGAGCAGCTTGTCCGGATCGGTCGAGGCGGGCGGCCGTACGGCGACCGCCATGGCCGGCACCATGTCGGTGAGGAGGTTGACCAGCAGGAGCTGCCTGGCGTTGAGCGCGCTGCCGCCGGCCAGCAGGTTGGTCCCCACGGTGAACGCGATCTCGCCGATGTTGCCGCCGAGGAGGATGCTCAGCGAGTCGCGCACCGAGGTCCACATCGCCCTGCCCTCGACGATGGCGTCCACGATCGTCTCGATGCGGTCGTCGGTGACGACGAGGTCGGCGGCGGCCCGCGCGGCGGGGGTCGCGCGAGACCCCAGGGCGATGCCGATGTCGGCGGTGCGGATGGCGGGCGCGTCGTTGGCGCCGTCTCCGGTGACGGCGACGACCTCCCCCGCCCGGCGCAGGCACGTGACGATCCTGGCCTTGTGCGCGGGGGTGGTCCGGGCGAAGACCGCCACCTCGGGCAGCACCTTGGTCAGCGTCTCGTCGTCCAGCTCGTCCAGCTCGGGACCGGTCATGACGCGCTGGCCGTTCAGGGCGTCCAGCTCCACCGCGATGGCCTCGGCGGTGCTCGGGTGGTCGCCGGTGACCATGACGACCCGCACTCCGGCCCGCATGAGGCGCTTGACGCTCTCCGCGGCCGTGGACCTGACCGGGTCGGCCAGGCCGAGGAAGCCGAGGAAGCACAGCTCGTCGATGCGCGACTCGTCGAGGTCGCTGCGGTCGGAGGCGGGCCGCTGCGCGACGGCGAGCACGCGGTAGCCCTGCCTGGCCAGCCGCTCCACCTCGCGCCCCAGCTCCGCGCGTACGGTCTCGTCGCAGGGGATCGGCCCGGTGTCGCGGTGCACGGTGGTGCAGTGGGTGAGCACGATCTCGGGGGCGCCCTTCACGCTGAGCAGGTGCCCGTGCTCGGTGCGGCCGAGCACCGCGTGGTAACCCCGCCCCGGTTCGAACGGCATCTCGTCCACGCGTTCCCAGCTCTTGAACCCCTCCTGGGGCGTGACGCCCAGCCGGTGCGCGCCCTCCAGCACCGCGCGGTCGGTCGGGTGGGCGATCACCCGTCCCCCGCCGGACTTGGGGCTGGCCCGGACGGCCGCCGCGAGGATGCGCCGCAGCGCGGTGTCCGCCTCCTCGAGCGGGCGGCCCGCCCACCCGTCGGACAGGTGACGCAGGCTGATCCGGCCCTCCGTCAGGGTGCCCGTCTTGTCGAAGCACAGCACGTTGACCCTGCCCAGGGCCTCGATCGTGGACGGGTTGCGCACCAGGGCCGCGCGCTTGGACAGCCGCCGCGCCGCGGCCAGCTCCGCCACGGTCGCGACGAACGGGAGCCCCTCGGGCACGGCGGCGACCGTCAGGCTGACGGCGGGCGTGAGCGCCGCGGCCAGCGGCCGCCCACGCAGGAGGTCGGTGACGAGCAGCACCACTCCCGAGGCGATCGACAGCGGCAGGATGCGGCGGCTCAGCTCCCGCAGGCGCAGCTCCACGCCCGTGGGCGGGCTCGGCTCGCCCGCGAGCTTGGCGCTGCGCCCCGACTCGGTCATGTCGCCGGTCGCGACGACGACCGCCCGCCCGCTGCCCGCCGCGATCGACGTGCCCTGGTAGACCATCGAGCTGCGGTCGGCGATGGCCGCCGCCACGGTCGGCGCGGCCGTCTTGGCGACGAGCTGAGACTCGCCGGTGAGCGTGGACTCGTCCACCTCCAGCCCGACGGCCTTGATCACCCGCGCGTCGGCGGGCACGGCGTCGCCCGCGCGCAGCTCGATGACGTCGCCGGGCGCTAGCTCCTCCTTCGTGGTCTCGACCGTGCCCTCGGGGCGGCGCAGCCGTACGAGGACCTCGGTGGACTCGGTCAGGCGGTGCAGCGCCCGGTCGGCCTTGAACCGCTGCACGCCGCCGAGGAACGCGTTGATGACCATGACGCTGCTGATCAGCACGGCGTCCAGGACCGAGCCGACGAGGGCCGAGATCCCCGCGCCGGTGGCGAGGGCGGGAGTGAGCGGGTTGGCCAGCTCCTCCACCGTGGCCCGGGCCAGCGAGTGCGCGGTCTCGGCCGCCTCGGGTGCGGCGGCCTCCGCGCGGCGCCTGCCCGCCTCCCGCGCCGCGATGCCCTCGGAGGAGGACCTGAGCCGGGAGAGCACCTCCCGCGTGGACATGGCGTGCCACGGCGTCGTGTCGGCGCGGGGCGGGGTGGGGATGCGCCCGGCGTTCCGCCCGTCCCACTCGCCCAGCACGATGGCGGCCAGCGAGACGGCGGCGCTGGCGAGCTGCCCCCGGCGCAGCGCGGTGGCGGCCGGGCCCGCGACGGCCAGCAGGGTGCCGACGACCGCGCCGGCCGCGCCGAGCCGTACGGCGTTCCCGCTGTTGGCGCGTGCCCTGGGCAGGCAGCGCAGGAACAGGTGGACGCCGTGCAGCTCACCGGCGATGTCGGCGTCCCACGGCACGATGCGCCCGGGCTCGGCGGCGGGATCGACGACCCCCACGCCGATGTCGGCCTGGGCGAGCGCGTGCCGGGCGTGCCGGGACACGACGACCACGCAGTGCCCCTGCTCCTGCAGGTCGTGCACGTGCCCGCCGAGCTCGGCGCCGCCCGGCAGCGTGTGGGCGATCGCGAGGCGCCGCGGCAGGCCCTCGTCGCCGCCCGCGAGGTAGACGGTGCCCGCCGCCTTGGCCGCGCCGACGACGGGTACGGCAAGGGCGTCGATCTCCGGGGCGAGACCGGCGACGGCGACCCGCGTGCCGTTCCTGGACACCTCCACCGCCCGCAGCCCGCGCGAGCGCCACAGGGCGGCGTCCGCGACCAGGTCGCCCGGGTCCGGCAGCGGCCGGACCGACCAGCCCTCCGAGGTCCGGGCGCGGCCGGGGTCGGAGAAGTCGAGGAGGGAGTAGAGCCGGGCGTACAGCTCGTCGGTGTGCTGCCCCTCCACCACCGGTTCGACCCGGTCGATGGTCCACGCGCCGGTCGTCAGCGCGTCGGCGTCCAGGATGATCGTGTCGACGCGGTCCATCAGGCGCAGGCAGTCGGCGTCGAAGACGACCGTGTCGTGCTTGCCGAGCGCGCGGCTGATCGCGCCCGCGAACGCCTCCCGGCCGAGGTCGGCCACCCTCGGAGTGGCGGAGACGAGGACGGACACGGCCCGTTCGCCGCGGGTGACCACCCGGGTCGCCGCGTACGCGGCGGCGGCGATCGGGGCGACCACATCCGCGTAACGCTCCACCGGCCCGTGCGGCAGGGGGACCGGGCGCGGCCGGGTCGCCGCCCGGACGTGGCGGTAGGCCCCCGGCCGGGTGGCCAGCCGCTTCTCCAGGTCCAGCCAGGCGTGCCTGCTGGCTTTGGTCTCAATGTAGCGGCACACGTTCGCGACGGCCTGGACCAGCAGCGCGGTGGGGCGGAGCGTGAGCGTCTGGGTGACGAGATTGGCGGTGGTGAACAGGGCGTCGGTCGGGTGGCGTCCCAGCCGGCGGTCGAGCTGCTCGCGGATCGCGGGCGTGGCGTTGGCCAGTTGCAGCAGCGCGGGCACGGCCGCCGGGAGCTGCGGGGCCCGTATCGCCTTGCCCAGGAAGATCAGCCCGATTCCGGCGACGCCGGCCGTCAGCCGTACGGTCGACCGCAGGTGTTCCTCCACGAGGTGGACGGGGCTCTCGTGGGCGTGCTCCTCCTGCTCGTCGAGCTCCACGGCGACCGCCAGGAGCTTGTCCCGGTCGACCCGTTCGGGGTCGCAGGCGACGAAGACCGCGCCGATGCGGCCGTTGACCTCCGCCCGCTCGACGCCGGTCACGGCCTCCAGCCGTTCCTCCAGCAGATGGGCCGCCGCCTCGGAGCCGGGCCGGCCGATCCCGCGCAGGTCGATTCGCACCCCGCCGGGGCACGGCCGCACTTCGCGGGGGTTCGGGAACAGATCGCGGAGCGGTTCGGGCACCACGCCGCGCAGCAGGGCGGCGGACGTCGTGAGCACCTGGTTCAGGATCATTCGGGTCTCCAGCGGACGGGAGCCCGGACGCCGGTGTCCGGGCCGGAGCGGTCGGTCGAACCGGCCGTCAGCCGGTCCGGCCGGGTCGCCTCGTCACCACGGCGCATGCGCGTAACGCGACCGCCGCCACGGCGGCGGATGGCCGCCGCCCTTGACGGGCTGCCGGAGTGCCCGGACACAGTTCATCACCCCTCCTCGCGAGAGTCGGGGGGAACTCACGGGCGGATTCCGCCTGAACCCGTACGAAGGCTCAGACGCTGGTCATAACGGTCGTGCGACCGTCCCCGGATACCTTTCCTCCATCCGGACCGGAAGAAACGCGGGAGCGGAAGAAACGCCGGAGCGCCGGAGAGCGCGGGCGCGGGGACCGCGCCGGGTGCCCGCGAGCGGCTGCGGCCGGGGGAGCAGCGCCGGCCGGGTCAGCCGATGGTGAACGCGGGCCAGTCGAGCAGGGTGAGCAGCTTGCGCAGCGAGGGCTTGACGTTGTGCAGCCGGATCGGCGCCCCCAGCGGGGCGTCGGACAGCAGGGCAAGGGCGCGCAGGCCGTAAAGGTCGATGAACTCGAGCTCGGCGACGTCCACCGTTCCCGCCTTCGGCGTCGTCCACTTCTCGCGCAGGGCGTCGGCGATGGCGTCGCCGTTGGTGATGTCGATCTGCCCGATCAGCCGTACGGAGCCGTCCTCGCGGGCGCGTACGACGAGTTGTTTGTCGAGGTAGAGCAGGATCGTGTTGTGTGGAGTGGACTCGAGCGACCCGTTCATGGTCATCATGCGGTGCCGCCTTCCTGTAGAGGGGCAGCCACCTCCGAGCATCACCGTCGCCGCTCCCCGATGTCAACCGGGCCGCGGCCGGGATGTCCGTACGGCCGATCAGCGCTCCGCCGCCGTACGGCCCGCGGCCTGCGCGGGGCTTTTCCGGCCGTACGGCCCGTGCGGGGCTTTTCCGGCCGTACGGCGAGGCGGTGACGTGCGCCAGGGTGTCGCGGCGTTATCGCGGTCGCGGCGTTGTCGCGCGAGGGCGTGTTTCAGGGTTTGTGCGCCACGCCGCCGACGAACGTGTGGTAGGTGATGCCGCGTTCGACGGGCTCCCCGGGGTCCGGCCGCCACTCGGCGAGCGGCACGAGGCCGGGTTCGAGGAGCTGCAGGTCGCCGAAGTAGGCCAGGATCTCGTCACGGGTGCGCCACCGGCCCGTGCCCAGGTGCTCGTTGAACAGCTTCTCGGCCGCGGTGGCCTGCTCCGACACCTCGGGCATGTCCGGCCCGGGGTTGTGGAAGTGAGACAGCGCCACGTAGCTGCCGGAGGGCAGGGCCGCGCGGAGGCGGGCGGCGATCGCCTCGGGCTCCTCGTCGTCGTGCAGGTGGTGGAGGATGCCGAACAGCAGCAGGCCCACCGGCTGCTCGAAGTCGATGAGCGACCTGACCGCGGGGTGATCGATGATCGCCTCGGGCGCGCGGATGTCGGCCTCGACGACCGTGGTGCCGCCGTTCTTCGCCAGCAGCGCCCGGCCGTGCGCCAAGACGATGGGATCGTTGTCCACGTAGACGACCCGCGCGTCGGGGGCGATCTGCTGGGCGACCTCGTGCACGTTGCCCTGGGTGGGCAGGCCGGAGCCGATGTCGAGGAACTGCCGGACACCGGCCTCGCCCGCCAGATGGCGGACCACCCGCCGGAGGAACGCGCGGTTGGAGCGGGCCGCCGCCGGGGCGTCGGGAGCGATCCGCAACGCGGCCTCCGCCACCTGGCGGTCGACGGCGAAGTTGTCCTTGCCGCCCAGCATGAAGTCGTAGACCCGCGAGACGCTGGGCTTGCTCGTGTCGATATCGGCGTGCGTCCGGTTGTGTTCGGCCGGGGTGCCGCCCTCGTGCTGGTCGTTGTCGGCCATGATCCGTCCTGATCCCTCGCCGTACCGGTTCAGATCGCGATCATGGTACGTTTCCGCCCGGCCGGGAGAAAGACGGTTGCGATAAGTGGTATGAATCGGTCGGTTGACGGCCGAATCCGGAAGCACCGGGCGATCCCGCGCAGATTCGCCGGACCCTCCGCCGCCGCTTGCCGCCCCGATTCCGGGAGCTGGAGCGCGTCGCCGTGATGCCGCAGGAGCCACGCTTGCCGCCGGACTCCCGGGTGCGTGTTCGGGGTCGATCGTGGATCAGGTGTCGGCGGATTAGACGCTGACGCCGACCCCGCCGCGCGTCTGCGCGCCGTACCGCTCCAGTTCCTTCGCCAGATCGAGTGGCTTGGTCCGGGCGCGCCCCGCCAGCATCTCCTCGGTCAGCAGGTGCGCGGGCACCAGCCAGGACACCTCGAACTCCAGTCCGTCCGGGTCCTTCGCGTAGAGGGCCTTGGTGGTGGAGTGGTCGGACGCGCCGACCAGGGCGTTCATCTCCGTGAGCTTCGTCGCGATCCGGTGCAGCTCGGCGAGCGTGTCGACCTCCCACGCCAGGTGGTAGAGGCCGACGGTCGCGTGCCCCGCGGACGACGGCCCCGCCTGCTCCCCGATCTGGAACAGCCCGAGGTCGTGGTCGTTCGACGAGCCCTCGGCCTGCAGGAACGCCGCGCCGGGAAACGCCATCACGACGCGAAAGCCGAGGGCCTCCTGGTAGAAGGCCACGCTGCGGGAGACGTCCCGCACGTACAGCACGGCGTGGTTGAGTCGCTGGACCGGCATGACGCCCTCCTAAAACTTGAACGCTCAAGTAATTGTATCTCGGAGGGTTTTCCGGAAACTGTCGGTGGCAGGTCGTACGGTGGCCACCGGCAGGAGCCGCCAGGGGGTGGCGGCCGCTCACGGCGTTCCGTACGGCGCCGGGGCGGGCGGTTCGGAAGCGATGCCGGCGACGAGGCCGGCGGAGGGGGATGTCATGATCGTCGACAGGGCGACGCGGGAGCACGAGGACAACCAGGTCCTGTTCCGGGCGGTGCACGAGGTCGCGGTCCGTCATGCCGGTGCGCCGTACGACCAGGTGATCTCCGCGTTGACCGCCGGCCTGCCCAGCACGCCCAGGCTGACCCCCGACGAGCTGCGGCGCATCGCCGAGGAGATCACTTTCGGCCGCGACCCCTCGGGCCTGTGAGCCCGGCGAATGCCCCGCGAGGCCGCACTGCGGGCCACCGCACGGGACGGAGGCACAGGCCGGGGAGCGTCTGGGCGCGCGCGGCAGGGCGGTGAAGCACCCGGTCCGGCGGGGAGACCGAGGCCGGCGCCTGGGCCACGCGCAGCGAGGACCATGATTCGGCGGACGGCCTAGCCCTGCAGGAGGGCGGCGGGGTCGGCCATGACCTGCTCGATCACCTGGCCGGCCGCGCCGAGGGCGGCCGCCTCGGCGCCCAGCCGTGACACGATCACGGGCGGCACGGAGCCGCGCATCTGACCGAGGCGGGCCGTCAGCGTGTCGGCGACCGTGCGGCCGATCCAGGGGAAGAGCGGCGCGTATATGCCGCCGAGGACGATCGCGTCGGGGTCGACGAGGTTGACCGCCGACGACAGGGCCACGCCGAGCGCCCAGGCCGCCCGTTCGCAGGCGGCGCGCGCTCTCTCGTCGCCCTCCCGCAGCCGGGAGAGCACCCACGACACGCCCTCCTGTGCGGGAAGGAGCGCCCCGGGCGACGCCGACGACGCGACCGATGTCACGGCCGCCACCTGGGCCGACCGCTCCCGGATGGGGGAGACGTCACCGGCGCCGGTGCGCGGCATGCGGGTCGTACGACCGAGGCGCGCCGCTCCTTCGCCGCCCGTCATGTCCGCACTGGTGCCGGCGTCCACACGGCCGGGTGCCTCGGTGGGTGTCCCTGGGGTGGCGTCGCGTCGCGTGTCGGCCGCCGCGTTCACATGGTGGGGAGTGCCGGTGCCGTCGCGTGGTCCGTCGGCCGGTGCGCCTGGCGTGTCGTCACGCGGTCCATCGACAGGTAGGTGGCCGCCGGGCGAGGTGATGGGGGCCGCGGCCGGGCGGGGGACGGTGAGGCCGCGGGCGGCGGCGAGGAGGGCTTCCTGGCCGGCGTACTGTTCGAGGCATCCCCGGCCGCCGCAGCGGCACGGCGGGCCGTCGGGGGAGACGACGACGTGCCCGAGCTCGCCGGCGAAGCCGTGCGCGCCCCGGAAGAGCCTGCCGCGGACCACGAGGCCCGCACCGATGCCGACCTCCCCCGACACGTGCAGGAAGTCGGGCAGCCCGGTGCCGAACCACAGCTCACCGAGCGCGGCCAGGTTGGCCTCGTTCTCCACGCGTACGGGGAAGGGGAACCGCAGGAGCGAGGCGAGCGGCACGTCGCGCCAGCCGAGGTTCGGCGCGTTGTGGACGACCCCGCTCTCCATGTCCACGGGCCCCGGCACGGCCAGCACGCCGCCGACCACCCGCAGGCCCTTCTCCACAGCTTCATCCACAACCGCCGACGCCATTTCCCCAAGTCGCGCGATCACATCCACAGGCGGCGCGGCCCGGTTGTCCACAGCCTGTGTACGGCGCAGCCGTACCGTCCGGGCGAGGTCGACGACGCACGCCGCGAGGTAGTCGACGTTGATTTCCAGACCCAGGGCGGCGATGCGCTGCCCGCTGACGCGGATCTCGACCCCGGGCCTGCCGCGTTCGCCGTCGCGGACGGCGCCGGTCTCCACGACGAGCCCGCCCTCGATCAGGTCGCCGACGAGCTTGGACACGGTCGTCTTGGTCAGGCCGGTCATCTCGGCGAGGGCGGCGCGGGTCACCGATCCGCGGGCTCCGACCGCGCCGAGGACGAGCGCCAGGTTCCGGGCGCGCATCGCGTCGTGCCGCACGGCCTGCGTCATCGCATCCTCCACGCGCGTTCCCCCTCACGCCATGCAGCCCGCGCCGTCGCGCCCCTTCGCCGTCGCCGCCCGCCCGCGGCCTCGTGCCTCACATCCTCACCGCCCGGCATTGAGAACACCGACACACCCTCTTGACCCTGCGGCTCATCACGGCGGATATTTAGTCCACAACTTAGACTAAATCGGAGGCGACTCATGTACACCCCCACTCCCGAGGACCGCTTCACGTTCGGGCTGTGGACCGTCGGCTGGCAGGCGCGTGACCCGTTCGGTGACGCGACCCGGGCCCCGCTGGACCCGGTCGAGACCGTTCACCGCCTGGCCGAGCTCGGCGCGTACGGTGTGACCTTCCACGACGACGACCTCCTCGCGGTTGAGCAGGACCGCACCAAGGCCATCGAGAGCTTCAAGAAGGCTCTGGACGAGACCGGCATGAAGGTGCCGATGGCCACGACCAACCTGTTCACCCACCCGATCTTCAAGGACGGCGCTTTCACCAGCAACGACCGCGAGGTCCGGCGGTACGCCCTGCGCAAGGTCATGCGCAACATCGACCTCGCCGCCGAGCTCGGGGCCAAGACGTACGTGTGCTGGGGCGGCCGTGAGGGCGCCGAGTCCGACGCCGCCAAGGACGTGCGGGTCGCGCTCGACCGCTACAAGGAGGGCTTCGACCTCCTGTGCCAGTACGTGATCGACAAGGGATACGACATCCGCTTCGCCGTCGAGCCCAAGCCGAACGAGCCGCGCGGCGACATCCTGCTGCCGACGATCGGCCACGCCCTGGCCTTCATCAACTCGCTGGAGCACCCCGAGATGGTGGGCCTCAACCCCGAGGTCGGCCACGAGCAGATGGCGGGGATGAACTTCGTCCACGGCATCGCCCAGGCGCTGTGGCACGGCAAGCTGTTCCACATCGACCTCAACGGCCAGCACGGCCCGAAGTACGACCAGGACCTCGTCTTCGGCCACGGCGACGTGAAGAGCGCGTTCTTCCTGGTCGACCTGCTGGAGAACGGCGGCTACGACGGCCCGCGCCACTTCGACTACAAGCCGCTGCGCACCGACGACAAGAACGACGTGTGGGAGTCGGCCGCCGCGAACATGCGGACCTACCTCATCCTCAAGGAGAAGTCGAAGGCCTTCCGGGCCGACCCCGAGGTGCAGGAGGCGCTGGCCGCCAGCAAGCTCACCGAGCTGGCCCAGCCGACCCTGTCCGAGGGTGAGACCTACGAGGACATCCTCGCCGAGTCGATCGACGTGGAGGAGGTGGCCGCGCGCGGCTTCCACTTCACCCGGCTCAACCAGCTCGCGCTGGAGCACCTCCTCGGCGTGCGCGGCTGACGCGCGACGGTAGGACTGGAGGGACGACTGTGACGCTGGTCGCGGGGGTCGACTCGTCGACCCAGAGCTGCAAGGTCGTCATCCGGGACGCGGACAGCGGGGCCCTCGTGCGCGAGGGCCGCGCCTCCCATCCGGACGGCACCGAGGTGCACCCCGAGCACTGGTGGACCGCGCTGAACAGCGCGATCGAGCAGGCGGGCGGCCTGGCGGACGTCGCGGCGGTGAGCGTGGCGGCCCAGCAGCACGGCATGGTCTGCCTCGACGAGGACGGCGAGGTGGTCCGGCCCGCCCTGCTGTGGAACGACACCCGCTCGGCGGGGGCGGCGGCCGACCTGGTCGCCGAGCTGGGCGGCCCGAAGGCGTGGGCCGAGGCCGTCGGGAGCGTCCCCGTGGCGTCCTTCACGGTGACGAAGCTCCGCTGGCTCGCCCGCAACGAGCCGGACAACGCCGGCCGTACGCGGTCGGTCTGCCTGCCGCACGACTGGCTCACCTGGCGGCTCGCCGGGCGGCCCGGCACGATCACGACCGACCGGGGTGACGCCTCCGGCACCGGCTACTGGTCGCCCGCCATCGGGGAATACCGGACGGACCTGCTCGAACTCGCCATGGGCAGGGTGCCGGAGCTGCCGCGCGTGCTCGGCCCCGCCGAACAGGCGGGCACGGCCGAGGGGAGCGGCGCGCTGCTCGCCCCCGGAACGGGCGACAACATGGCGGCGGCGCTCGGCGTCGGCATGCGGCCCGGGGACGTGGTGGTGTCCATTGGCACCTCCGGCACGGCGTTCGCCGTCGCCGAGGCGCCGTCCGCCGACCCGTCCGGGGCGGTCGCCGGGTTCGCCGACGCCACCGGGCGCTACCTCCCGCTGGTCTGCACGCTGAACGCGGCGCGCGTGCTGGACGCGGCGGCCCGGATGCTCCGGGTCACGGTCCAGGAGCTGAGCGACCTGGCGCTGCGGGCGCCCGCGGGCGCGGACGGGCTGACGCTCGTGCCCTACCTGGAGGGGGAGCGCACCCCGAACCTGCCCGACGCCACCGGTTCGCTGCACGGCCTGCGGCTGGGCAACTCCACGCCGGAGCACCTGGCCAGGGCGGCGGTGGAGGGCATGCTCTGCGGGCTCGCCGACGCGCTGGACGCTCTCGGCCTCGAACCGCAGCGCGTGCTGCTCATCGGCGGCGGGGCGCGCTCGGAGGCGGTGCGCCGCATCGCGCCGACCGTCTTCGGGCGTCCGGTGCTCGTGCCCACCCCCGGCGAGTACGTCGCGGACGGCGCGGCCAGGCAGGCGGCCTGGCTGCTGTCCGGGCAGCCGGAACCGCCGGTCTGGGACACCGGCGCCGTCGAGAGGTATGAGGCCGACCCCACCCCCGGCCTGCGCGAGCGCTACCACGAGGCCGCGCGGCAGTGACGTCAGGGTGGGGTTTCCGGGCCGTGTCCCCGACGGCCCGGGGACCCCACCCTGATACAACCCTGAGCCACGCTCGGGGGGATTTCCGCGATGTCCCGGATGTCAGGACCGGGCCGTCTGCGAAATCCTCACTTCATGGTCAAGAGGATCTACCCCCTGGTCGCCGTCTGCGGCATCCTGCTCGCGGTCGTCGCCGTGGTGGCGGCGCAGGTGAGCGGAGATCCCACTCTCGACCCCGTCTCCATGACGATCAGCCAGTACGCCGCGCACGACGCGGGCCGCGTGATCGAGACCGCCATGGCCGTCCTCGGCCTGGCCTCGCTGGCGCTGCTGGCCGGCCTGCGCTCGTTCGGCGCGCCGGTGGACGGCTGGCCCGCCCGTCTGATCGCCGTGTGGAGCGCCTCGCTCATCGGCGCCGCCGTGGTCCCGTCGGGCACGGCCTGGCAGGGCGACGTCCACCGCGCCCTGTCGGTGGCGGCCTTCGTGAGCGTGCCCGGCGCCGCCATCCAATTGGTGGAACGGCTGAGCCGGGACGACCGGTGGAAGCCCGCCGCCCGGCCGCTGGAGTGGCTGGCCCTCGCCTCCGGCCTCGGCCTCGCGGTCATCACGTACGTCGCGCTGCCCGGCCACGGCGTCATGATCGGGCTGGTGGAGCGCCTGCTCCTGACCGCCGAGGTGGGCGTCCTCGGAGTGCTCGCCGTACGGCTGGCGCAGCTCGCCTGGGGGCCGGTGCTCAGGGCGCGGATCGGCGGCCGGCGCGCCGACGTCATGGTCCACCGCTGACGAAGCGGGGGTGGCACGCCGGGTCGCGCGGGTCTCGGGGGCACCGCACGGCCCGGCGCGGTGCCGCGCTCCGAGGCCGGATGGGCCGAGACCGCCGGAGGGATCTCCGGCGCCGGAACGGGCGCGGGGGCGCCCGAGCTGAAATTTTCACAGGTCAGCGCGCTATCCACACAGTTCGCCCGCCCGGGGGGTTGCCTCGTGCTTGACCCTCCGCCGAGGGCGCAATCACACTCCGCTGGGAAATCGCCCCACCACTCGATCACCTGAGCGATCAGCCGCATCCCTGCGCACTCGTACGCCCGGCCAGACGAGCAGTCGCCGACGCGACAATCCCCGGGAGTCGATCACGCGGAGATGTTAGCGCTAACACGATCGCGGGGCGTCGGCACCGACGACCATGAGGAGGAGACATGACCCACGATCGGCAGGAGCGTGCGAGCGGCGAGCGGAGGTTGCTGAGCCGGAGGTCCGTCCTGGCGACCCTGGGAACCCTGCCGGTCGTCACCGCCGCGACGTCGGTCCTGGGGGCCACGGAGGCCGCGGCGGCCACCGCGGTCATCGACCCGTCGGCGCAGCGGCAGACGATCCGGGGCTTCGGCGGCATGGCCCACGCGGCCTGGATCGGCGACCTGACGGCCGCCCAGCGCGAGACGGCGTTCGGCAACGGCGACGGCAAGCTGGGGTTCTCCATCCTGCGGATCCCCGTCGGGGAGAACCAGTCGGACTGGAGCCGCGACCTGGCGACGGCCAGGCGCGCGGCCGAGCTGGGGGCGCTCGTCATCGCCTCGCCGTGGAATCCCCCCGCGAGCATGACCGAGACGTTCGTCCGCGGCAGCCAGACCAACGCGAGACGCCTCAAGTACAGCGCGTACGCCGCCTACGCCCAGCACCTGAACAGCTTCGTCACGTACATGCGGAACAACGGGGTGGACCTGTACGGCATATCCGTGCAGAACGAGCCCGACTACGCGTACGAGTGGACGTGGTGGACGGCGGATGAGATCGTCCGGTTCCTGCGGGAGAACGCCGGGGTGATCAACACGAGGGTCATCGCGCCCGAGTCCTTCCAGTACGTGAAGAGCATGTCGGACCCGATCCTCAACGACCCCACGGCGCTCGCCAACGTGGACATCATCGGGGCGCACCTGTACGGCACGCCGTACTCGAACTTCTCCTACCCCCTCTTCAAGCAGAAGGGCGCGGGCAAGGAGCTGTGGATGACCGAGGTCTACTACCCCAACAGCTCCGACTCGGCCGACCTGTGGCCCCAGGCGCTCGACGTGGGGGAGCACATCCACCGTGCCATGGTGGACGCCGAGTTCCAGGCGTACATCTGGTGGTACATCCGGCGCAGCTACGGCCCGATGCGGGAGGACGGCCAGATCAGCAAGCGCGGCGCCGTCATGGCGCAGTTCGCCAGGTTTGTCCGCCCCGGATATGTGCGCATCGACGCGACGGCGAACCCCGCGTCGAACGTCTACGTCTCGGCGTACCGCGGCGGCGGCACCGTCGTCATCGTGGCGATCAACAAGGGGTCCTCCGCGGTGACCCAGCAGTTCACCGTGGCGAACACAGCCGCGTCCACCGTCTCGTCGTGGGTGACCGACGGCAGCAGGAACGTCGCGCCCCAGGCGCCGATCGGCATGTCGAACGGCTCCCTCACCGTCACGCTGCCCGCGCGCAGCGTGACCACCTTCGTGGTCGGCGCGGGCGTCAGCCCCTCACCCAGCCCCTCGCCCATCGTGTCGCCCACCCCGTCGCCCTCCGGCGGCACCGGCACGGGACCCCGCGTCTCCTACACGATGAACGCCTGGAACACCGGCTTCACCGCGAGCATCAGCATCACCAACACCGGCACCTCGCCGATCAACGGCTGGACGCTGGCCTTCACCCTGCCCGCCGGGCAGACCATCACCTCCGGCTGGAACGCCACCTACTCGCCCACCAGCGGCCAGGTGAGTGCCCGCAACGTGGACTACAACGCCACGATCGCTCCCGGCGCGACCGTGGACATCGGCTTCCAGGCCACCCACACCGGCAACACCGCCAAACCCACCGCGTTCACCCTGAACGGCGTCCCCTGCACGGTGGTCTGACGCGAAGGGACGACGGTGACGAGCCGCCGGGCTGTTCCGGTCCGTGCTCCGGTGCGGGACCCCGACGTGTCGCCCTCGGCAGCCGGCCCTCTTCGGTGGAGGGCCGGCGCAGGGGTCAGCCGAGGGTCTTGAGCAGTTCGGCGGCCAGCGGGGCGGAGGAGGCGGGGTTCTGACCGGTGTGGACGTTGCGGTCGACGACCACGACGGGCGCCCACGGCTCGCCTGCGGAGAACCGCACTCCCAGGGCGACCAGCCGGTCCTCCAGGTTCCACTTCACCCGGTCGGCGAGCCCGGCCAGGGTCTCCTCCGTCCTGGTGAAGCCGGTGACCCGGTAGCCGGTGAACGGCGAGGCGCCGTCCGGGCGCTCGGTGGCCAGGAGGGCGGCCAGGCCGTGGCAGACCAGGCCCACCGGCGTGCCCGCGTCCATGACCTCGGTCAGAAGGCGGGCCGAGTCCGCGTCGGCCGCCAGATCCTCCATCGGGCCGTGCCCCCCGGGGTAGAACACCGCGGCGTACTCGGCCGGGTCGGCGCTTTCCAGCGTGATCGGGCTCCGGAGCTCCGCGGCGGAACGGAGCGTGGCGGCGATCGCGTCCGCACCGTCCTGGCCGCCGTTGACCTCGGGAGCGAGGCTCGCCCGGTCGGCCGTCGGCACGACACCGCCGGGTGTGGCCACGACCACCTCGTGCCCGGCCCCGGTGAACGCCCGGTAGGGAACCGCGAACTCTTCGGCCCAAAAGCCCGTCGGATGCTCGGTTCCGTCGGCCAGCGTCAGGTGGCGCGCACCGGTCATCACAAAAAGGATCTTCGCCATTACTCGTGCTCTTTTCCGGAGTCCTCGCGGAAGGCGAGGCGGGGTGAGCTGACGATGCTCTCGTCAGCGGGGGAACGAGCTGGATCGTAGGCCGACCAGACATAAGAGAACCAATAGCGTTTGCTTTATGAGCCATAGGAAGGCCGATGCCTCGGCCGCCGTCGCGGGAGGCCGGGCGGCAGGTGGGCCCCTGGACCTGATGCTGCTGCGGACGTTCCTCGCCGTCTACCGCGCCGGTTCCTTCACCGCGGCCGCCGCGCTGCTGGGACTGTCCCAGCCGACCGTGACAAGTCAGGTGCGCACGCTGGAGGAACAGCTCGATCGCCAGTTGTTCGAACGGCTGCCCAGGGGAGTGGCCGCCACGTCTGTGGCCCACGAACTGGCCGCGCGGGTCGCGGGCCCGCTGGACGAACTGGCGGTGGTGGCCGGGCGAGGACGCATGGGCGATCGGCCCTCCGAGCCGGTGCATCTCGGGGGGCCGGCAGAGATGCTGAGCGTCCTGGCCCTGCCCGCCCTGGCACCGTTGGTCGAACAGGGTCTGCGGCTGCGCGTCACGGCCGGGCTGGCCGACGACCTGCTGGAGGGCCTGCGCGCGGGGCGTTTCGATCTGGTCGTCTCGGCGATCCGCCCGCGGGGCCGCACCGTGGTGGCCACACCGCTCATGGACGAGGAGTTCGTGCTGGTGGCCGCGCCTGTCTGGGCGGACCGGATCGGCCCCGTCGGCCGCGACGACCCCGGGCCCCTGCACGACGCCCCGCTGGTCGCCTACGCCGAGGACGTGCCCATCCTCCGCCGGTATTGGCGCCACGTCTTCCGTACGCGTCTGACCAGGTCACCCGTGGTGGTCGTGCCCGATCTGCGCGGTGTGCTGGCGGCGGTCGCCGCCGGAGCCGGAATCACCGTGCTGCCTCGCTATCTGTGCGCCGGCGAACTCGACACCGGTGAGCTCGTGATGCTCCTCGACCCGGACGACCCGCCGATCAACACGTGCTTCCTCGCGCAACGGGCGGGCGTGCCCGAGCGCTGCCAGGTCGCCCTCGTCCGAGACCGGCTGCTGCGGGAGGCACGCCACTGGTGAAAGTCCGTTCGCGAGCGCGGCGGATCCGGGGCGCCGACCGGCGCCCGGCGTCGCTTCAGGCCCGGACGGGCACGTAGGCGGGCGCGTCACTCTGACGCCGGCGGAACCGCGCGCCGGTCAATGAGGCCGCCCGCCTACGTGCGCCCGGCGCTACCGCTGGGCGGCCGTCAGCATCTTCAGCGCGTGCTCCACGAGCGTGACGAGCACGACCTTGGCCGAGGCGCGGCGCCGTACGTCGCAGAGCAGGACGGGGACGTCGGGATCGAGGTCGAGGGCGATCCGCACGTCCTCGGGCTCGTGCCGCTCGGCGCCGTCGAAACAGTTCACGGCCACGATGAACGGCGTGCCGCGCTGCTCGAAGTAGTCGATCGACGGGAAGCAGTCGGTCAGCCTGCGGGTGTCGGCGAGCACGACCGCCCCGAGGGCTCCGTAGCTCAGCTCGTCCCACATGAACCAGAAGCGCTCCTGTCCGGGAGTGCCGAACAGGTAGACCACGAGCCCTTCCCTGATGGTGATGCGGCCGAAGTCCATGGCCACGGTCGTGGTCGTCTTTCCTTCCACGCCGTCGGTGTCGTCGACGCCGACGCCGCGGTCGGACAGCACTTCTTCGGTGCGCAGGGGGCGAATCTCGCTGATCGCGCCGACCAGCGTGGTCTTGCCGACGCCGAAGCCGCCGGCCACCAATATCTTGAGGGCGACCGGCTCCTCAGAGGGCGCGAAGGCCATTGATCACTTCCTTGAGAATGCGCTCGCTTGGCAGCGGCGCCACCTTGCCCGGTGCTCGTACGCTGACGAGCCCGAGGTCGTGCAGATCCCCGATCAGGACGCGGACCACGCCCAGCGGCAGGTCGAGTTCGGACGCGATGTCCGCCACCGACGCGCCGCGTCGCGCGATTTCGAGGATCCGCCGCTGCTCGGGGCCCATGTCGGGAACGTCCTGTGGTGAGCCCGAGGTGGTCACCATGGTGATCAGGTCGAGCTTGGCTCCGGAGTGCCGTGCCCGGCCCCCCGTCAGCGCGTACGGCCGGACCAGCGGCCCGGCCTCCTCGTCCATCCACTGGGGTCCCGTCATGTGGCCACCAATCTCATGGGGCGATCCGGCGCGGGTTGGTGGAGATGTGCTGCCCCACCCGCTTGACGAGCATCGCCATCTCGTACGCGATGTGGCCCACGTCGGCGTCGGAGGCGGCCAGGACGGCGAGACAGGTGCCCTGGCCCGCGGCGGTGACGAACAGGAACGCGGCCTCCATCTCCACGATGGTCTGCCTGACCTCGCCGCCGCCGAAGTGCCGCCCCGCGCCGCGCGCCAGGCTCTGGAACCCGGCCGCGACCGCGGACAGGTGCTCCGCGTCCTCCCGGCTCAGCCCTTGGGAGGCTCCAACGACGAGACCGTCGGTGGAGAGGATCACCGCCTGGCGGACGGCGGCGACCCTGCTGATGAGATCGTCGAGCAGCCAGTTCAGTTCGCCGGTCGACGTCGCTTTGCCGGTCATTCGTCACCCTTCTCGCCGTGCGTGTTGTGTGCGTAGTCGCCGGGGGCGGCACCACCCGGCTGATCGGAGTCCTCCCGGCCCCGCAGCGCGCCGCGCTGGAAGGCGCTGAACATCGCCCTGGCCTCCTCGGGCGACCGTTCCTCCATCACCGGGGCGGACAGCGGCGGCCGCTGCGGAGGCTGCGCCTGCTGGGACTGGGCGCGAAGCTGCGGGGCGATGCTGGCCTGGCGGACCCGGCGCGGCAGGCCGCGGTAGGTGCCGTTGGTGACGGAGGCGGCCCGTCTTGCGCTCGTCCGCTGCGCCAGGCCGTTGGACGCGACCCCCGCGGCGGCGGCGGCCGGCTCGGGGGCGAGCTCAGGAGCGGGCTCGGGAGCCGGCTCGGGGGAGGGGGAGACGGGTCGCGCGGCGGCCGGGCGAGGACTTTCGACCTCGGGGTCGGCGGGCCGTGCGGACAGGTCGTCGCGGGCGGCGGAGGGCACGGCCTCGGTCCGCTGGGCGGCGGGCGTGAAGAACGGGGACGGCTCGGGCGCCGCCGTACGCTCCCGCGAGTCCTCCGTCTTCTCCGGCTTTTCCGGGACATCCCCCGAGACGCCGCCGGAGACGTCCGCGGAAGCGTCCGCGGGCACGTCCCTGGCGACCTCTCCGGCGATCGTGCGGGGCTCGCGCGGAGCCCCGGCGGCGGTCCGGCGGCCCACCCTGAGGTCGGCCTGGAGCGAGTCGCCGAGCGAGATGTCGGTGTCGTTCCCGCCGGCGGCCAGCGCGGGCTTGGCGTGCAGGCCGCGCCGCTCGCCCCCGCCGGCGAGCGCCGCGGGCGAGCCTTCCTCCACCATCAGGGCCCTGGGGATGAGCACGATCGCGGTCGTGCCGCCGTACGGCGAGCCCCGCAGGACCACGCCGATCTCGTGCCGGGCGGCGAGCTGGCCGACGACGAAGAGCCCGAGCCGGTCGCTGTCCGCCAGGTCGAACTCCGGCGGGTCGGCCAGCCTGGCGTTGACCAAGGCGTACTCCTCGGGCGTCATGCCGAGGCCGCGGTCCTCGATCTCCACCGCGAGCCCGTTGGCGACGATCTCCGCGCGCACCGCCACCTTCGTCTGCGGGGGCGAGAAGATCGTGGCGTTCTCCAGCAGCTCGGCGATCAGGTGCACCACGTCGGCCACGGTCGCGCCGGCGATGGCGGCCTCCGGCATGGGCGACATCGAGACGCGCGTGTAGTCCTCGACCTCGGAGATCGCCGCGCGCACCACGTCGATGAGCGGCACCGGCTTGCGCCACGACCGTCCGGGCGCGGAGCCGGACAGGATGATCAGGCTCTCCGCGTGGCGGCGCATGCGGGTGGTCAGGTGGTCGAGCCGGAACAGGTCCTCCAGGATCTCCGGCTCCTCCACGCGGCGCTGCATCGCGTCGAGCAGCGTGAGCTGGCGATGCAGCAGGGTCTGCTTGCGGCGGGCCAGGTTGAGGAAGACCTGGTTGACCCCGTGACGGAGGGCGGCCTGGCCGACGGCGGCCTCCACGGCCGTGCGCTGGACGGAGCTGAACGCCTGCGCGACGTCCCTGACCTCGTGAGACCCGGTCGCCCTGATCGGGGGCGCCTCGGTCTCGACGTCCACGTCCTCGCCCCGCCGCAGCTTCTCGACGACCTGCGGCAGCCGTACGTCGGCGAGTTCGAGCGCGGCGTCGCGCAGCCCGGCGAGGTCGCCGGCGAGGCGGCGGCCGAACCGGACGGAGAAGATGATCGTGGCGATGATGACCACAAGGCCGAGGCCGCCGGCGATCAGGATGCGGAGCATGATCGCGGTGGCGACCGAGGTGGCCGAGCCGTTGAGCGCGTCCGAGGCCTTCACCCGGGCCGAGTCGAGCCGCACGATGAGCTGGTCGACGGTCGCCGACCACTTCTCGGCGTTCGCCGGAAGCGGCCCGCCCGAGCGCACCTGGTTGACGATCTCGTTCTCCAGGGCGGTGAACCGCTCGAACACCGACGAGGCGAGCACCTGCTCGTACGAGGCCCGCATCTCGCCACTGAGGATCTGCCGGTTCTTGGCGTAGAGGAACCGCCGGGTCGCGACCCACTCGCTGAAGGCGTTCTGCTCCGCGCCCGTCATCACGCCGCTGGCGAGCGCGCCGCGGACGAGGGCGTCCTCACGAGTGATCATCTCGTGCGCGTTGCCCATCCCCTGCATGGCGCTGGCCTGCTGGAAGATCGTCAGGTCGGGCACCGAGACGAGCCGCTCGTACAGCGCGAACAGGTTGTCCATGATCGCGTTGTAGGAGGTGATCGCGGTCAGCCGGTCCGCCTTGCCGAGCGAGACGGCCTCCCTGATCGAAGGCAGGCGATCGAGGGAGGACAGCAGGGCTTGCAAAGGCGCCACGAGCTCGTCGCTCATGACGTCGCGGGTGGCCTCGTCGTTGGCCGTCTTCTTGAACTTGTCCGCCGACGCGGTGGTCTTGGCCTGCTGAGCGGTGAGCGCGGCGGAGGTCGTCTGACCGCTGCTGAGCACGCCGGCGGTCAGCGCGCGCTCGGTCTGGATCTGGATGCCGAGGTCGGTGGAGGTTACCCCGATGGTGTCGTACAGCGTCTTGGCGCGAAGAAGAACGAGGCCGTCGCCAACCGTGAGCTTTAGGGCAAATCCCCACATAGCGCTCAGCATCAGCAGGGGCAGGAGCAGCAGCAAGAAGATCTTGAACCGAATCGACCGGTTTCTCGAACCCATGGCCACTCCTGCTTGATGGAGGCTCGCGCCGCATTTATGGGGGAATGCACCTCCGGAAGATCGCACAGAAGGCTAGCACCGATACAGTTCTGGCGCAGTGGGAGGTTTGGATGATTACCGTGATCACTGGGGCTGGTGCCGGGATCGGCGCAGCTTCTGCCCTTGATCTCGCTCGGCGAGGTCATCAAATCGTGCTCGTCGGACGTACGCCGGAGAAGCTGCGGGCCGTCGCGGACCGCGCCGAGCAGGCCGGCGGCCGCCGTCCGGACACGTTCGTCGCCGACTTCTCCTCCCTCGACCAGGTGCGCCGCCTGGCATCCGAGCTGCTGGGACGGTACGAGCGCATCGACGTCCTGATCAACAACGCCGGGGTGATGACGCCCGACCGCCGGATCACCGCGGACGGCCACGAGTGGATGATGCAGGTCAACCACCTCGCGCCGTTCCTGCTGACGAACCTCCTCTTCGACCGGCTCGCGGCGTCGTCCGCCCGGGTCGTCACCACCTCGTCCCGGGCCGGGAAGACGGGCCGCCTCGACCCCGCCGACCTGTCCAGGGAGCGGCGGCGCTGGAACGGCTGGCTGCAGTACGGCGACACCAAGCAGGCCAACGCGCTGTTCACCGTGTCGCTCGCCGAGCGCGGCCTGGCCGCCACGTGCCTGCACCCCGGTGTGCTCAGGACCGGGTTCGCGGAGGGCACGTTCTTCATGAAGCTGGCGTTGTTCCTGCCCGGCCTGAGCGAGCCGCCGGAGGCCGGGGCGGAGCGGATCGTCCACCTCGCCACCCACCCCGACGGCGTCAACTACCCCGGCCGTTTCTTCGCCAAGAACGCTCCCGCGTCGGTGCCGGCGAGGATGTCCGACCCCAAGCTCGCCGCCGCCCTCTGGGACGCGAGCCTCGCCGCCACCGGCCTGTCCGGCTGACCCCGGAGCCCGGCCCGCAGACGTCTTCCCGTCCGGGCGGCGCGGTGCGCCGGAGGCCGTGGATCTTGGGAGCACGGCGGAACCGCGCGGCCCGGGGTGCGCCTGCGGGGTGCTCCGCTCGGGCGGCGGTACGCCCGGGGGCCGGGAGCGCGCGCGACAAGCAGCGCGCCCGCTGAGCGCGGCAACGTGTGCAGACGAGCGGCGCGCCTGTGCCGGGGGATGGAGCGCGCGCGGCGAGCGGCGGGCACGGTCGTAGTCCGGCTCGAACCTCCCAAGCGCCGGGCCGTGGATCGTTGCAACACGCGTGGTCCAGGGGTGCGCCTGCGGGGTTTGCGTCAGGGCGGCGGTGTGTTTGGGGCGGGAGCGCGCGCGGCGAGCGGCGGGCACGGTCGTGGTCCGGCCCAGACCTCTCAAGCGCCGGGGTCGAGAGTTCGGGGATTGTTCGCCCGTGGTTGCGCCGACGGTCATGGACGGGTGACTAACGTCCGGCCGTGACCGCTTCCGCCCCTTCAACGTCCGGTACGGCCGCCCGCGATCCGCTGCTGGACAACGCCAAGTTCCTGGCCATCGTGCTCGTCGTTTCCGGGCATCTCGTCGAGGACCTGCGGGACGTCGCGGCGGCGCACGCGCTCTACTTCTTCGTCTACCTCTTTCATATGCCGCTCTTCATCGTCGTCAGCGGCTATTTGTCCCGAAATTTCACCTTTTCTGCTGGTAAGGCGCGCAAGCTCATCAGTGGTCTCGCGGTGCCGTACGTCATCTTCGAGCTGGCCTATTCGCTGCCGCGCTTTGTCCTGTACGGCAAGCTCGAGATCAGCCTGCTCGACCCGTACTACCTGACCTGGTTCCTGATGTCGCTGTTCCTGTGGCGGCTGTCCACACCGGTATGGCAGCAGTTGCGCCATCCCCTGGTGATCGCGGTCGGGCTGTGCCTGCTGTCGGGCACCAGCGCCCTGCCCGACGAGTTGTCGATGAACCGGACGCTCGGCCTGCTGCCGTTCTACGTGCTCGGCCTCATGCTCACGCCGGAGCACCTCGACCTCCTGCGCGGCCGCCGGGCGAAGATCGCGGGCGGAGCCGTACTGGCGGCGGCGCTCGCCGGCGCGTTCGCGGTGCACACGCTCGTGCCGACGGAGTGGATCCGCTGGCGCCACTCCAACCACCAGATCGGCGTGGACGACCTGACCGGCACGCTGATCCGGCTCGCGCTGCTGGCGGTGGGCGCCCTGCTGGTGGCGGCGTTCCTCGCGGTCACCCCGGCCCGCCGCACCTGGTTCACCGGCCTGGGCGCGGCCACGATGTACGCGTATCTGCTGCACGGGTTCGTCGTGAAGGTCGTGGAACGTTTCCACGACGCCCTCGTGAACCCGCTCGGCGTGGCGGCGATGGCGGTCCTCGGCGCGGCCCTCGCGGCTCTGCTCTGCACGTCACCGGTCCGCAGGGCGTTCCGATGGGCGGTGGAGCCCGACGTCTCCTGGGCCTTCACCAGACTCCGCCGCCCGGGGAAGCGGGAGCCCGCCGCGACGTGATCGGAACTTCCCGGGCGACTCTGCCGTTCTGCCGAGTGATGGTGCAGAGTAGGGCGAACCGCGCGGCCGGCGGGGCAGGGTGTAAAAACGGCTCTGTCACGGCACGGTGATACGGGGTAACGTGCGGGTTCCCGGTGCAGCCAGGAGCGGTGAAAACGACGGGGTGACGCGGGTGGTCGGCAGACAGGGCAGGGTCACGGGCCGGATAGGCCCGGGTCTTGTCGGCGAGGTGATGGTGCCCATCCGCGGGGGTGTCGAGGCGTTCTACGCCTATCCGAGCGTCCCGGACGAGGAGATCCCGGTGGGGTCGATCGTCGTCGTCGTGGAGTATTCGCCCCCGCGCACCGTTTACGTCGCTCGCGCGGTCGTCTGACTCGCTTCCTCCTTATCCCCCCACTACAGGGAGGCTCCTATGTCCCCGGAGATCCTGGTCGTGGGCGGTGTGGCCGTTGTCGCCCTCATCGTCCTCATCCTTCTGTTCAAAGCAATCTGGCGCGTGGCCGAGCCCAACGAGGCGCTCATCATCTCGGGTCTCGGCGCGCACACCAAGAACGAGCTGGCCGACAGCCTCGGCTTCAAGATCGTGACGGGCAAGGGCACCGCCGTGCTGCCCGGCTTCCAGACCGCCCGGCGGCTGCGGCTCGACAGCCGGGCCGCGAACCTGCAGGTCAACTGCGTGACCCAGCAGGGCATCCCGGTCCAGGTGCGCGGCGTGGTCATCTACAAGGTGGGCGACGACTTCACCAGCATCGCCAACGCCGCCCGGCGCTTCCTCGACCAGCAGGACTCGATGAACGGCGCCATCCACGAGCTGTTCACCGGTCACCTGCGTTCGATCATCGGCAACCTGACCGTCGAGGATCTCATCTTGAACCGTGAGCGGCTCACCAGCGAGACCCGCAGCTCCGCGGCCGACGAGATGAGCAAGCTCGGCCTGGTGGTCGACTCGCTGCAGATCCAGGAGATCGAGGACGAGACCGGCTACATCAACAACCTCGGCAAGCCGCACGCCGCGAAGATCGCCGCCGCCGCGCGCATCGCCGAGGCGCAGCGCGACCAGGAGGCCACCGAGGCCGAGCAGATCGCCGCCGCCAAGAAGGCCGCCGCCGTCCGCGACTCGCAGATCCAGCAGGCCGGCTACCAGGCGGAGGTGGACCAGGCGGCGGCCAAGGCCCGGATGGCCGGCCCGCTGTCGGAGGCCACCGCGCGCCAGGAGGTCGTCGTCCAGGAGACCAGGGCCGCGGAGCTGGAGGCCCAGCTCGCCGAGCAGCGGCTCCAGTCTCAGGTGCGCAAGCCCGCCGACGCCAAGGCGTACGAGACCGTCACGCTGTCCCAGGCCGAGCGCGACGCGCGCATCGCCCAGGCCGAGGCGGAGGCCAAGGAGACCGAGCTGCGCGCCGCGGCCCAGGCGTCCCAGGTCAAGCAGCAGGCGGCGGCCGAGGCGGAGGCGGTGCGGCTGCGCGGCGAGGCCGCCGCGGCGGCGACCAAGGCGACCGGTCTCGGTGAGGCCGAGGCCGCCAAGGCCAAGGGTCTGGCCGAGGCAGAGGCGGCCAAGGCGAAGGGCCTGGCGGAGGCCGAGGCCGCGAAGGCCAAGGGTCTGGCGGAGGCCGAGGCGATCAGGGCCCGTTCCGAGGCGCTGCGCGAGAACCAGGAGGCCGTCATCGCCCAGCAGCTCGCGGAGAACTGGCCGCAGATCGTCGAGGCCGGCTCCAAGGCGTTCGGCAACGTCGACCACATGGTGGTGCTCAACGGCGCTCAGGGCATCGAGGAGATGCTGGCCAAGGCGCTGACGCTCGGCGGCGCCGGTCTCGGCCTGGCCCGCTCCCTGCTGGCGGGCGGCGCCCCGGCCGCGAAGGACGGCGCCGGCGTCAACGGCGCCGAGCCCGGCGCGAAGGACGCCATCGACGCCGCCTCCTGACGGCCCGCGTTCGTCCCCGTCCCCTCGGACGGGGACGAACGTCTCAGCCGCGGGTCAGATCCTGGAGGCCGACGACGCGCAGCAGCTCCAGCCGCTCGTGCGACTCGCTGCCCGGGCGGGCGGTGTAGACGATCAGCCGCTGGTCGTGCTCCGGGCTCAGCATCACCTCGCAGTCCAGCTCCAGCGGGCCGACGACCGGGTGCCGGAAGCGCTTGACGTCGGAGCGGCGTACGGCGACGTCGTGGGCGTCCCACAGCGCCGCGAACTCCTCGCTGCGGGCCCGGAGCCGGCGTACGAGCGCGGTCAGCCGGGCGTCGTCCGGGCGGCGGGCCGATGCGGCGCGCAGATCCGCCACCGCCGCCCGGGCGGCGTGGTCACGGTCCTCGGCCGGGAAGAGCTCCCGCGCGGACGGGTCGGTGAAGTAGCGCCAGATCAGGTTGCGCTCCGCCTCGGGCCGGGCGGAGACGTCGCCGTGAAGTGCTTTGTCCATCGTGTTCTGCGCGAGGACGTCGCCGCGGTCGTTCACCACCCGGGCGGGGGTGTCGGTCAGCCGGTCGAGGATGAGCAGCAGGCCGGGGCGGACGTGCTCCGTGGCCGCCCGGTCCCGCGGCGGCTCCTCGCCGGCCAGGTGGAAGAGATGGTCTCGTTCGTCGCGGGTCAGTCGCAGCGCGCGGGCGACGGCGGCGAGCATCTGGCGGGACGGGTGCGAGCCCCTGGCCTGCTCCAGCCGTGTGTAGTGGTCGGTGGACATGCCCGCGAGCTGCGCGACCTCCTCGCGGCGCAGTCCGGGCGTACGCCGCCGCGCGCCGTGCGACAGCCCCACGTCGGCGGGGGTGAGCCGGGCGCGGCAGCGGCGCAGGAAGTCGGCCAGTTCGGCTCTGTCCACGTGCCCACGATGCCAGGCGGACGACGTACGCAACCAGGGACGGCCTGTCCCCGGATAAGGGCGTCTCTCCCGCCGGCGCCCGCACCGCCGGAGGCTGGGAACCGGCTCGGCGGACCGGCTCCGCCCTCGCGGAGGCCGGCGAGACGGGCACCGCGTGCGGCAGGCGGCACCCGCCGGACGACCGCTTCACGGGTTCGCCGACGCCGTGGACGACCCGGATCCTTTGACGAAGGAAGGCATGGTTCGCATGCGCTACCGCACGCTCGGCCGCACCGGCATCAAGGTCAGTCCCTATGGTCTCGGCGCGTTGATGTTCGCCACGTCCGTCGGCAACCCCGATCCCGGCGACTCGGCCCGCATCATCCACAAGGCGCTGGACGCGGGGATCAACCTCATCGACACCGCCGACGCCTACGGCGACTCGGAGGAGATCGTGGGCAGGGCGCTCAAGGGGCGGCGGGACAACGTCGTGCTCGCGACCAAGGTGGGCCGCCCCATCGGTGACGATCCCAATCAGCAGGGCGCCTCGCGGCGCTGGATCATGACCGCCGTCGAGAACTCGCTGCGCCGCCTGCGCACCGACCACATCGACCTCTACCAGATCCACCGGCCGGACCCCGCCACGGACGTCGAGGAGACGCTCTCCGCGCTCTCGGACCTGATCCGCAGCGGGAAGGTCCGCGCGATCGGGACGTCCGGCATGCCGCCGTCCGGCATCGTCGCGGCCCAGTGGGTCGCCGAGCGGCGCGGCCTGGAGCGGTTCCGCACCGAGCAGCCGCCGTACTCGCTGCTCAACCGCGGCATCGAACGCGAGACGCTGCCCACCGCGCAGCGCTACGGAATGGGCACGCTCGTGTGGGGCCCGCTCGGGCAGGGACTGCTCACCGGACAGGTCCGCAAGGGGCAGCGGAACGAGCTCCGCCGCGCCGGCTTCCTCAAGCACGTCAACGACGAGCACCGCATCGAGGTCGTCGAGCGGTTCGCCTCGCTCGCCCGGGAGGCGGGTCTGCCGCTGACCCACCTCGCCCTGGCCTTCGCCATCGCTCATCCCGGCGTGACCAGCGCCCTCGTCGGGCCGCGTACGATGAGCCACCTCGACGACCTGCTCGCGGGCCTCGACGTGACGCTCACCGACGACATCCTCGACCGGATCGACGCGATCGTCCCGCCCGGCGCCGACGTCGGCGCGCTCGACCAGGCGTACGTGCCGCCGGCGCTCCAGGAGGCGAGCCTGCGCCGCCGGCCCCTCAACGAACGCGCCGCCGCCTGACGTCAGGACGGGGACGGACGCCGCCGGTAGCGGCCGGGGGCGATGCCGTAGACGCGTTTGAAGGCGGCGCCGAAGGCGTACTCCGAGCTGTAGCCGACACGGGCGGCGATCTCGGCCAGCCCGGCGCCGGAGTCCCGCAGCAGCCGCGCCGCCGTGGTCATGCGCCACCAGGTCAGGTACGCCATCGGCGGCCGGCCGACCAGGGCGGCGAAGCGGGCGGCGAAGGCGGCGCGGGACATCCCGGCCTCCCGGGCGAGCGACCGCACCGTCCACGGCCGGGCCGGGTCCCGGTGGATGGCGTGCAGGGCGGTGCGGACCGCCTGATCGGACAGCGCGGCCGCCCATCCGGTGGTCGCGCCCCGGGCGAGCTGCCCGTCGAACCAGGCCCGCAGGATGTAGAGCAGGAGCATGTCCAGCAGTGCGGGGACGACGGCGTCCGTGCCCGGGCGGGGAGAGGCGATCTCACGGCTGAGGAGGGTGACGAGCGTTCCCAGATCGGCCTCCGCGTCGGTGGCGGCCTGCGATCCGGTCGTCGAGGTGGCGCGGGCCGGGAGGTGGATGAGGCCGGGCAGGTCGTGGAGCAGCGGGTGCGCATGCCCGGGGTCGAGGCGATATCCGCCGCACAACGTCACCGTGGTCGCCTCGCCGCCGTCCGGGGTGTCCGGCCCTGCCGAGTCCCTCACGAACGACGCCGGGTCTTCGGTCGCCGGGTCGCAGGCGGTGACGGCGAGGGGCGTGCCGGGCGAGTCGGCCAGGCCGTACGCGTGACCCTTTGACAGGAACACCACGTCTCCGGCGGACAGCGGGATCGGCGCGGACCCGGCGTCGTCCTCCGGCGGGATGAGCCAGCACGAGCCCCGCAGGATCACCTGGAAACCCGCCGTCCCCGGCGCCGCCGGGAACCGCTGTCCCCAGGTGCCGCTCCGCCGGACGCGTGCCGCGTTCGGCCGCCCGGTGCGCATGACGGCGATGACGTCGCTGAGCACGTCCATGCCGGTCACCCTAGACGATCGCATATTGAATCCGGACTTCATGACATTGGACGTCTTGATCGGGCTGCTTACGGTGGCACTCATGACACACGAGAATCCCGGCAACCAGATGAGCGCCGGAGGTGTGATGCGGGCCGCCCGCATCCACGCGTACGGCGACGCGTCCGTGATCCGCCTGGAGGAGATCCCGATCCCCGCGCCCGGCCGGGGTGAGGTGCTGGTCAAGGTGGCGGGCACCTCGTTCAACCCGTCCGAGGTCGGGCTGCGCTCGGGCCTGCTGCGCACGGTGGTGCCGGAGCTGCGCGACCTGCCGCTGCCGTACACGCTCGGGTGGGACGTCTCGGGCACCGTTGTGGAGACCGGAGCGGGAGTGTCCTGGCCGCGCCCGGGGGACAAGGTCATGGGCCTGCTGGAAGGCGGCGCGGCGGCGGAGTACGCGGTCGCGCCCGCGCGGCTGCTGGCCCCGGCGCCGACGGCCGTCCCGCTCGCGGACGCCGCCGCGATCCCCCTGGCGGGCCTGACGGCGTGGCAGACGGTGCACGAGCACGGCCGGATCGCTCCGGGACGGCGCGTGCTGGTCAACGGGGCGGGCGGCGGGGTGGGGATGTTCACCGTGCAGCTCGCGAGAAGGGCCGGAGCGACGGTGATCGCCACGGCCGGGAACGCGCGCAGCGCCGCGGCGGTCCGGGCCTACGGAGCCGCCGAGGTGGTGGACTACCGGGCCGATCCCCTGCCCGGGGACCTGGACGTGCTGCTCAACCTCGTCCCGTTCGCGTCCGGCGCCGGACCGGACCTGGCCCGGCTGGTGCGCCCCGGCGGCCACATCGTCTCGATCACCGCGCCCGTTGAGCCCCCACCGGGAGTGCGGGTCACCGCCACGCGTTTCCTGACCCGCAACGACGTCGATCAGCTCGCCGAGCTGGCCGCCCTGGTGGACGCGAAGGAGATCGTCGTCGGCGTCGCCGACCGGCGTCCTCTGGCGGACCTGGCGGCCGTGCACCGGATGGCCGAAGCCGGCCGCACCCGGGGCAAGGTCGTCATCGAGCTCTGATCCGCGGGGGCCGTCCCGTCAGTCGAACGTCAGCTCGGTCGTACGGCGGGGCATGAGCAGCAGCGCGGCGACGATCAGCACGGCCACGACGACGAGCGCGATGAAGATGTGGTGGACGGCGTCGTACAGCGCGCTCCGGATGAAGGACGCCACCGCCGAGTGGGCCTCCTCGCGGCTTTGGGCCGTCAGCACCAGGCTCGTGGCGTCGAGGCTGCCCGGCAGCTTGCCCGCGACGGCGGCGGTCGGGTGGGAGAAGCGGTCCGACAGCGTCGAGTTGGAGATGGCGCCGAGCGCGGCGGCCCCGGCGGTGCTGCCGATCGAGCGGCAGAACATGTTCGTCGCGGTGACCACGCCGCGGCGCTCCCATCCGACCACCGACTGGACGGCGACCATCGTGGGGCTGGCCGACAGTCCGAGGCCGATGCCGACGACGAAGCAGACGGCGGCGACCTGCCAGATCATCGCGTCCTGCCCGAGCAGCGCGCACAGCGCGGTGCCGGCGACCACCACGACGACGCCGATGAGGGCGGTGTCGCGAAACCCGATGCGCATGTAGAAGCGGCCGGAGAACGTCGACGCGAGGGGCCAGCCGACGGTGAGCGCGGCCAGGGCGAAGCCCGCCACCAGCGGCCCGGCGCCCAGCACGCCCTGCGCGTACGTCGGGACGTACGAGGTGAGGCCGATGGTGAGGGCGCCGATGCCGAAGGAGGCGAGGTTGCCGCCGGTCAGCGTGCGGCGGCGGAACACCCACAGGGGGAGCACCGGCTCGGTCGCGCGGCGTTCTACGAGCAGGAAGGCGACGATCAGGAGCAGGCCCGCCGCGAAGATCAGCAGGCTGGGCGCGGAGGCCCAGGCCCAGGCGACCCCGCCTTCGAGCAGGCCGAGGATGAGCAGCGAGGAGCCCAGGGTGAGCAGCACGGCGCCGGGGTAGTCGATGCGGTGCGAGCCCCGCTTGACCTGCTCCTTGAACCGCCGGGCGAGCATCCAGGCGGCCACCGCGCCGAGCGGCAGGTTGACGAAGAAGATCCAGCGCCAGGAGACGTACTCGGAGAACAGGCCGCCGATCGTCGGGCCGACGACCGCCGAGACGCCCCAGACGCTGGCGACGTAGCCCTGCACGCGCGCCCGCTCCTCGACTGAGTAGAGGTCGCCGATCATCGTGATGCTGATGGGCTGCACGGCTCCCGCCCCGATGCCCTGCAGCGCCCGGAAGGCGATCAGCGCGGGCATGCTCCAGGCCACCCCGCACAGCACCGATCCGAGCAGGAACACCGCGATGCCGAAGAACATCACCGGCTTGCGCCCGAACACGTCGGCGAGCTTGCCGTAGATGGGGACGGTCACGGCCTGGGTGAGCAGGTAGATCGAAAACAGCCACGGGAACTGGGAGAACCCGCCGAGGTCGCCGACGACGGAGGGCACCGCGGTGGCGATGATCGTGCTGTCCAGCGCCACCAAACCGGTGCAGAGCATGATGGACGCGAGCACGGGACCGCGTTCGGATCGAAGACCGATGCCCTTGGATGTCGTCGCGGTGGTCACCTGGAAGGCCCCCTGAAGGTTCGTGCACGTACGATGGGACCCGCCCGCCGGAGCAGAAAGGTCCCGGAAGAGGGCAACTATCCCAAATCGCCCGGCATTCCTCGCCGCCGCCCCGGGACAGGGGTGCGGCGTCAGGCGCGGCGCTGGGTCTCCTCGAGATAGCGCAGGACGGCCGTGACCCTCCGGTCCGCCCGGTCGGTGGGCGCCAGGTCGAGTTTCGCGAAGATGCTGCGGATGTGCTTGTGAACCGCGCCTTCGGTCACGAACAGCCGCTCGGAGATCGCGGCGTTGCCGAGCCCCTCGGCCATCAGGGCGAGCACGTCGCGTTCCCGGCTGGTCAGCCGTTCCAGCTTGCTGTCGGAGCGGGTGCGGGTGAGCAGCTGCGCGACGACCTCGGGGTCGATGGCCGTGCCCCCGGCGGCCATCCGGTGCAGGGCGTCGAGGAACTGCTCGACCCGGCCGACCCTCTCCTTGAGCAGGTAGCCGAGCCGGTCGGTGCCCCCGGCGAGCAGTTCGGTGGCGAACGCCTGCTCCACGTACGCGGACAGCACGAGCACCGCCAGGCCGGGCAGCCGGCGCCTTGCCTCCACGGCCGCGGCGATGCCCTCGGTGGTGTGGGTCGGCGGCATCCGGACGTCGACGATCGCCACGTCGGGCCGGTGGGCGTCGACGGCCGCGAGGAAGGCGTCCGGGGAGTCGGTCGTGGCCACCACGTCCAGAGACTCCGCGCGCAGCAGCAGCGCGACCCCTTCCCGCAGCAGCGGGTCGTCCTCGGCGATCACGATCCGCACGGCAACTCCACGTCCAGGATGGTAGGCCCACCGGGTGGGCTGGTCAGGGTGAGACGGCCGTCGTGGGCCTCGACCCGGCTGCGGATGCCGGTGAGCCCGGAGCCGCGCCGGTCGTCCGCGCCGCCGACGCCGTCGTCCTCGATCCGCAGCGACAACCGGCCGCCCGCACGCCGTACGGTCACCGTGGCGTGCCTGGCCCGGCTGTGCTTGGAGATGTTGGTCAGCGCCTCGGCGACCACGAAGTAGGCGGTGGCCTCGATGGAGGCGGCGCACCTGCCGGGCGCGTCGATGTCGATCCGGCAGGGCACCCCGCAGTTCGCCGCGAGCCCGGCGAGCGCGTCGGCGAGCCCGCGGTCGGTCAGCACGGGCGGCAGGATGCCGCGGACGACCGAGCGCAGCTCGGCCAGCGCCTGCTCGGCGGTCTCCTGGGCGCGTTCCAGCATCTCCTGCGCGCCCGGCCGGTTCTGGGCCAGCGCGCGGTGGGCCGCGCCGAGCAGCACGGTCACGGCGACCAGGCGGTTTTGCGCCCCGTCGTGCAGGGAGCGTTCGATCCGCCGCAGCTCGGCGGCGTGGGCGTCCAGCGCCGCCGCCCGGGTGGCCGAAAGCTGCGCGATCCGCAGGGAGAGGTCCATGTCGGCCGTGGGCGCGAGCAGCCGGCGTCCCGGCCACGCCTGCAGCCGGGCCATCCCGGTGCCGAGCAGCAGGAAGCAGACGGCCATCCCCACGCCGAGCAGCGCCACCGCCCAGGCGTCGGCGTCGTCGCGCACGTCCCAGAACACCAGGGTCGGGGCGGGGTCATCCGGCGGCAGGGCCCGCCACCACAGCGGGTATGTGACGTTCTGCACGGCGTCGATCACCAGGGTCGCCGCCGCCAGGCCGAGGAACAGCCCCAGCGTGGCGTGCACGAGCAGCCAGCACAGCTCCCGCCGTACGGCCCGGTCGGCGAGGGCCGCGCGCACGCCGCCCGGCGCGGGTCCCAGGGCGACGATCTCCGGCCCCCACCGGGACAACCGGCCGCGCTCCCGCTCGGCGACGGACCGTACGACACGCGGCACGGTGGGCGCCAGGAGCAGGCCCAGACCGATCACACAGGTGAGCGCGACCAGGACGATCCACAACAGAGCGGCCAGGGCCAGCAGCCCGGTGCCGAGACCGCCGACGAGGTGCTCGAAGGCGTCGAAGACGCCGCGGGCGCGGGCGGCGACGCCGCTTCGGCCGTCGCGCCGGGCGCCGGCCGGCTCCCGCTCGCGCGCCGCCATCGTGCGCTCCCCTCGGGTCGGCGGAGATTCCAGGTGTGGGCTTTCCACGATCCACGCCCCGTACGTCCGGCGCGGTGGCTCAGTGCCGCGGCGTCAGCTCCGGCGCGGGCTCCTCGGCCGTACGGTAGCCGAGGCGGCCGCGGGTCGCGATGAGCACCAGGACCGCCGCCGTGGTGCCCGCGAGCAGCGTGACGTGGCTCGCCTGCTCGGGGGTGTCGAGCGTGGGGAACATCTCCGAGTAGACGATCGACATGTAGTTGTTGACGCTGACGTGCAGCACCACGATCAGCGGCAGGCTCTGGCCGGTCCGGTTGAACACCCAGGTGACGACCACGCTGAAGACGCAGCAGAAGGCGACGAACTCGCCGATCCTCGTCATCGTGACGTGCGGCCACCCGCCCCACTCGCTCAGGAACAGCGGCAGATGCCAGACGGCCCACAGCACGCCGAGGACGACGGTGGCGCCCAGCGGGCCGAGCTTCCGCTGCATGCGGGGCAGGGCGAAGTCGCGCCAGCCGGGCTCCTCGGCGAGACCGGTGGTGACCATCTGGATCAGCAGGCCGGGCACGTAGGCGACCAGCGCGGCGACGGGCGGCATGTGGACGTTCTCGCCGGAGAGGGCGAACCCGGTGACGATGATCACGGCGGGGACGCCGAGGGCGGTCGCGAGATACCAGGCCCAGCCGACCCGCCACTTGGTCATCCGCGCGATCCACCGGCGGACGCCCTCCTTGCCGTCCGCGACCCTGGTCACGATGTACGCGGCGAAGATGGGGCCGAGGTAGGCGCCGGGGAGAACGCCGGCGAACTGGGTCGTGCCGAGCAGCGAGGGGAAGTCGAAGTCCCAGATCCCCAGGCCGTTGTTGGAGAGCACGTAGGGCGACCAGGCCACCCAGCTCATCAGGCTGGCCAGGACGAAGAAGCTGATCAGCGGACGGCGGCGGATGAATCCCCCGATCCCGGTCTCGCTCGCGCGGTGCACGGCCCGCGGCCGGCTGTCGACTGCCATTTCACTGTCTCCTGTGGGAGTGCTCGACTGACAGCGATCAGCACACCAGCCGGAGACCCTCCCGGTCGCTCCCGCACGCTGCCCAATGGCGGTATAGCCAGGGGTACCAAGGAGAAAAAGACCAGGTCAGAGCGCCGCCCGGAAGGGGTGCGGCCGTGGGCGGGGGACGGCGACAGGGCGCGGGCAGGCCGGGGCGGCCGTCCGAAGCGACGACGAAGCGCCGGACGGCCGCCCGGGAGCACGGCTCAGATGAGGACGTGCGCCTCGGGGTTGCCGGCGAAGCAGAACTGCGCGTTGCGGGTGAGCTTGTAGTCCGCCGCCTGCCAGGTGTGGGCGGTGGCGTCCGAGCCGCGCATGTAGATGAAGTTGTACCGGTCGGCCGAGTAGATCCGGACGCCTTCCTCCTTGCAGCGCCGTACGAGCCGGGTGTCCTCGCCCGCGTTGACCGCCTCGAACGGGAACGCCCGCAGCAGGTCGGCCTTGGCCAGGATCGTCGCCCCCTGGATGAGGTGGGCGTAGCGGTGCTCCAGCCCGGGAAGGCGGAAGATCGTGACGTCCTGCTCGGGGAAGTACGTGTAGTGGGCGCCCTTGCCGACCATCTCGGCGTCGGCGTAGTCGAACGCGCGGACCAGGTCCGACAGGTAGTGCTCGCCGTAGATGTTGTCGTCGTCCATCTTGGAGATCAGCTCGCCCTCGGCGTGGGCGATGCCGTGGTTGAGCACCTCGCCGAGGGTCCAGGACGGGTCGGCGGTGAGCACCTTCACCATCGGGATGCCCGCCGCGAGCGCCTTGTCGCGCACGACCGCCGGGTCCTCCGACAGGCCGTGCATGACCAGCACGAGCTCCAGGTTGCGGTGCCGCTGCCGCGCCACCTGGTTGATGGCGTGTTCGAGCTGGCCGGCCCGGTTGGTCGGCAGCACCACGGAGATCGACCGCGACCGTGAGACGACCGGCAGGCCGAGGTCGGTGAGGATCTGGTCGACGCGGTGGGAGAACAGGTGCTTGTCGAACACCTCGCGCATCGCCAGGTGGCCCTGGCGCGCCCGCAGCTCGGGGCTGTTGATCAGGTAGATCGCCCGGTTGTACGCCTCCTCCTGGGAGTGCGCGACCGGGATGAGCGGGCCGAACGTCTCCTCGATGGCCCGCGACCACCCCGACAGCACGGTGGTCGCGCAGGCCGACAGCTCGAAGACCCGGCGCGCGCACATGGTCGGCGAGTCGATCACCGAATTCACGTTCAGGAAGACCTTGTACATCTTGTACGCGGCCAGCATCTGCTCGTACGGCAGCTCGCCCACGATGTGCGGGCGATACTCCTCAGGCCAGGCGTACTTGTCGGCCACCGAGGCGTTCCTGGCGAAGATGTGCAGGCCGAGCGGGCGCACGGGCGCGAGGATCGTCTCCATCTGCTCGCGCCGCTCGGGGTGCTTGTCGCGGAAGTACATGCCCGCGAAGACGATGTCGTACGGCCGGCCCTGCTTGGTCTGGATCGGGTTGTGGATCCGGGGCTGGGCGGCGAACTGCAGCACACCGACACGGTCATGACCCAAGATCTCGCGATATTTCGGGATCATGTCGCCGTCGCACGTGTACACGTAGTCGAACAGCTTGGCCGTCTCGATGAAGAAGTCGAAGTTGGGCGGGTCTTCCTTGTTCCAGAAGACCGTGGGGATGCCCTGCTCGCGGCACCAGGCGACCAGGTCGCGCAGCTCCTGCTTGGGCGCGTTGGTCCCGGTCATCTGGTAGCGCCAGCGGCCCTGGTTGCCGTGCCAGGCCGACTCGCAAAACAGCATCTCCGGCCGCTTCTCGGCGAAGATCTCCCGCCAGTCCTGCAGGCCGAACTCGATCTGGTCCCACTCGTACTTGAACGCCATGCGGGAGAAGTCGTCGAGGATCACCGCGACGCGCAGGTCGGGCCGTACGACCGGGCCGTCGGGCCACTTGAGGCTCGGGATCTTGACCTCGGGGCCGCGCTTTTCCGCCTCGGCGGCGACCTCGATCGCGGACGGCGGCGCCTTCGGCGCCTTCTTGCCGTCCTTCATCGCCTTGGTGAGATCGCGCGGCAGCCGCACGATCTTCTTGGGCTTCGAGGCGTTCGTCAGCACCTGCGCGACCCGGTACGGCCTCTGGGTCTGGGTGGCCTTCAGCTTCCAGAGGGCGTACTCGGCGCGGGCCTCCTGGTAGGCGAGCCGGTTCTCCAGGTCGCGGATGCGCTGCTCGTACTGCTCGATGTGCTTGCGCTCCTCGGGCAGCCAGTTCACCGGCCCCAGCCGCTGGAAACGGGGCTCCTCAGGAGTCTCTTCGGTCTCAGCCATACCTCTCCCCTTTACGGAAGAGTCATCGTACGGGGGTCAACGCCGCCTTTATGCCTATTCGCGCAACTAGGTGGTGTTTGACGGAGCGAGCCCCGCCACGCGGCGTTCGCCGGGTGATCCCTAGCGGACCCGGCCCTTGGCGGCGGGGGAGAGGTTGTCGCCGCGCAGCCACGCCTCGATGACGCGGGCGATGCGCGGCCCCGCCGCGCCGTCCCACAGCGGCGGCAGCTCGCCGCTCGGCGTGGCCGCGCCGTCCGCGAGCGCCTTGGACGCCGCGGCGGGCAGCGAGGCGGGGGTGACGAGCCGGTTGGTGCCGTGGGTCACGGTGATCGGCCGCTCGGTGTTGGGCCGCACGGTCAGGCAGGGGACGCCCAGCATCGTCGTCTCCTCCTGGACGCCGCCGGAGTCGGTCACCACCAGGGCCGCGCCCCGCACCAGCGACAGGAAGTCCACGTAGCCGAGCGGGTCCACGATCTTCAGGTTCGGCCGGTCGACGAGCCCGGCGTCGGCCAGCCGCTGCCGGCCGCGCGGGTGGAGCGGGACGACGACCGGCACCTGCTCGGCCACGCCGAGCACGGCGTCGACCAGCTCGCGCGCCGCCTCCGGGTCGTCGACGTTCGCCGGGCGGTGCAGCGTGGCCACCGCGTACCTGCCGGAGACGCCCAGGCGCTCCCGCACGGGCACGGGGTCGAGCTTGGGCAGCGCCGCGAACAGGCTGTCGATCATCGGGTTGCCGACGAGGTGCACCTTCGCCGGGTCGATTCCCTCGTTCGCCAGGTGCGACAGCGCCTCCGGCGAGGTGGCGAACAGCAGGTCCGACAGCGCGTCGGTGACGACCCGGTTGACCTCCTCGGGCATCTCCCGGTCGAAGGAGCGCAGGCCCGCCTCGACGTGCGCGGTCGGCACGTGGAGCTTGGCGCAGACGAGGATCGCCGCGAGCGTCGAGTTCACGTCGCCGTAGACCACGACGAGCGCCGGGCGGTGTTCGAGCACGACGTCTTCCAGCCCGGTGAGCAGGGCGGCCGTCTGCCGGGCGTGGGTGCCGCTGCCGACGCCGAGGTTCGCGATGGGCTCGGGCAGCCCCAGGTCGGCGAAGAACACGTCCGACATCAGCGCGTCGTAGTGCTGCCCGGTGTGGATGATGCCCTGCCTGATCCCGAGCTCGGCCAGCCCCCTGACGACCGGGGCCGCCTTCACGAAGTTGGGCCGGGCGCCCAGTACGTGCAGGACGAGGGGGTTGTCTCTCATCTACCTCGCCTTTCTTCGACCTGGGACAAACGTTGCCTATGGTACGGTCGCGCCGTGGAATCCGAGGCCAACAAGCCCGCAAAGGCCGTGTCCGCCGCGTCCGCGAAGGCCGGCCTCGGCGGCTTCCTCCGGGGGTTCGCGAGGAACCCGGTGCTCGTCTCCCGGATCGTGGTGAGCAAGGTCAAGTCCGACCCGATGCGGGTCGCCCAGGCCGCCGCCGACGCGATGCCCGCCGGCATGCGCCCGGTCGTCGGCCGCGTCGCCTGGCCCGCTGCCCGATTTGTGAAGGTCAGGACCCGCAAGATCCTGCAGCGGGCGGCCAAGGGCCCGCTCCGGGACGCCAAGGCCCACTTCGACGCCGGCCGGCTCACCGAGGCGGTGGAGGTGCTCAAGCCGCACGCCCGGTGGCCGTTCGTGCGCCGCAGGATGGCCTACTACGAGGGTGAGAAGGCCGCGCTCGGCCCGAACCCGATCCCGCCCAAGCCGAAGATCATCATGGGCGAGCGGGTGCCCGGCCGGGTGCTGCACATGGTCACCAACGCCCTGCCGTACACGCAGGCGGGCTACACCGTCCGCACCCACCGCATCGTCACCGCGCAGAAGGCGTCCGGGCTCGACCCCCACGTGGTGACGAGCTGGGGCTGGCCCATGCTCCAGGGGCACACCGACGTCGAGCCGTACGAGGAGATCGACGGCATCCCCTACTACCGGCTGCTGCCCAAGGACGAGGTGCCGTTCGAGAGCCAGGGACGGATGATCCGCGGCGCCGCGGACGTGTCCGAGCTGGTCAGGACCCTCCGCCCGCAGGTCCTGCACGCGGCGACCGACCACCGCAACGGCTCGGTCGCGCTCGCCGTCCGCGAGCGGACCAACACGCCCTTCGTGTACGAGGTGCGCGGCTTCCTGGAGGAAACCTGGGTCTCCCGCGACCCCGCCAGGGTCGGCAGCGAGCGGCACAGGCTGCAGCGCGAGCGCGAGGCGCAGATCATGCGCGAGGCCGACGCGGTCGTCACGCTCGCCGAGACGATGGCCGCCGAGATCGTGGAGCGCGGCGTGCCCAGGGAGCGCATCTTCCTCGCGCCCAACGCCGTGGACGACTCGCTGCTGACGGCCGAGTACGACGGCGAGGCGTTCCGCGACCGGTTCGGCATCGGCCGGGACGAGATCGTCGTGGGATCGGTGTCGAGCATCGTCGCCTACGAGGGCTTCGCCACGCTGCTGAGCGCCGCCGCGCTGCTGCGCGACGCGGGGACGCCGGTGCGGGTCCTGCTGGTCGGCGACGGGGCCGAGCGGCCCGCGCTGCTCGAACAGGTCGAACGGCTCGGCCTGAAGGACGCGATCCTGCCCGGCCGGGTCGGGCCCGACGAGGCGCTGCAGGCCCAGGCGGCCATCGACATCTTCGTCTGCCCGCGTGAGGACCTGCGGGTGTGCCGCCTCGTCACGCCGCTGAAGCCGGTCGAGGCCATGGCGCTCGGCAAGCCGGTCGTGCTGAGCGACCTGCCCGCGCTGGCGGAGCTCGTCGGTGGTGAGGGGGCCGGCCTGCTGGTGCCGCCCGGCGACCCGGCCGCGCTCGCCGACGCGCTGGCCGCGCTGCGCGACGATCCGGAGCGCCGCCGCGCGATGGGTGAGGCCGGCAAGGCGGAGGTCGCCGCACACCGGACGTGGAGCAGCCTGGCCCGTACGTACCGAGGGATCTACCAAGCGTTGACCGAAAACCGATAAACAGCAGAAAGTCGGATGTGCTGCATCAGCCATGCTTGGTGCTGAGTTGAGATAACCTTTGCCACCATGAAGTGTTGTTTCCGCCCCCAGGTTCCCCCCAAGGCCTCATCGTGACAGCCTTCGATCTCACGATCATCGGGCTGGGATACGTGGGCATGCCGCTGGCCAAGGAGGCCACGGCGGCGGGCCTGCGGGTGGCTGGTCTGGACGTCGACCCCCGCAAGGTCGACGCGCTCAACGCCGGCCGCTCCTACATCGACGACCTGACCGACGCCGACCTCGACGCGATGCTCGCGGCCGGCTTCACGGCCACGCTGGACGCCTCCGTGCTGGCGCGGTCGGACACCATCGTCATCTGCGTCCCGACGCCGCTGGACGAGGACCACCGTCCGGACCTGTCGGCCGTCGAGGGCGCCGTCCGCTCCATCGCCGAGCACCTGCGGCCCGGCACGCTCGTCGTGCTGGAGTCCACCACGTGGCCCGGCACCACCGACGAGCTGGTGCGGCCGATCCTGGAGCAGTCGGGGCTCGTCGCGGGCAAGGACTTCCACCTGGCGTTCTCGCCGGAGCGGATCGACCCCGGCAACGCGAAGTTCGGCCTGCGCAACACTCCCAAGGTCGTCGGCGGTTACACCACCGGCTGCCGGGACCGGGCAGTCGCGTTCTACTCCCGGTTCGTCGAGCGGGTCGTGCCGGTCAGCGGCACCCGCGAGGCGGAGATGGCCAAGCTGCTGGAGAACACCTACCGGCACGTCAACATCGCCCTCGTCAACGAGATGGCCATCTTCTGCGACGAGCTCGGCGTGAACCTCTGGGAGGCCATCGAGGCGGCCTCCACCAAGCCGTTCGGGTTCCAGAAGTTCCTTCCGGGCCCCGGCGTCGGCGGGCACTGCATCCCCGTCGACCCGTCGTACCTGTCGTACACGGTGCGCAAGCTCGGCTACCCCTTCCGCTTCGTCGAGCTGGCCCAGGAGATCAACGAGCGGATGCCGTCGTACGTGGTGGCCCGCGTGCAGCGGCTGCTCAACCGGGCCCGCAAGCCCGTGAACGGCTCCCGCGTGCTGCTGCTCGGCGTGACGTACAAGCCGGACATCGCCGACGAGCGGGAGACTCCGGCGATCCCCGTGGCCGAGGCCCTGCTCGAGCTGGGCGCCGAGCTGTCGTACTGCGACCCGTACGTCAAGGAGTGGTCGGTCAAGGGCAGGGCGATCCCGCGCGAGGAGGACCTGGCCGAGGCCGTGGCCGCCGCGGACGTGGTGGTCCTGCTGCAGCAGCACTCGGCTTTCGATCTTGACGTGGTGGAGGAGCGAGCCCCTCTCGTGCTGGACACTCGCGGCGTGCTCGCCACGAGCGAACGCGTCGAGCGGTTGTAGGAAGGGTTTCGCGCGTGCACGTGCTCGTCATGACGGTGGTGCATCACCCCGAGGACGCCCGGATCCTGCACCGGCAGATCCGCGCGCTCGTGGACTCCGGTCATGAGGTCACGTATGCCGCGCCGTACACCGCACGCGGGGTCGTGCCCCGCTCGTGGGTGACGGGTGTGGATCTGCCCAGGGCCGCGGAGCGGCGCCGCCTGGCGGCGGTGTGGGCGGCTCGCAAGCTGTTCAAAAGCATGCGGGGCAAGGTCGACCTTGTTCTCATTCACGACCCCGAGCTTTTGTTCGCGGTCGCCGGGGTGCGCGGGCGGCCGCCGGTCGTCTGGGACGTCCACGAGGACACCCCCGCGACGCTGTCGCTCAAGCCGTGGCTGCCGGCGTTCCTGCGCCCGCCGATGCGGTTCCTCGCGCGGCTCCTCGAAACCACCGCCGAGCGGCGGCTGCACCTGCTGCTGGCCGAGTCGGCGTACGCGGGCCGCTTCAAGCGGGAGCACCTCGTGGTGCCGAACGAGACCTGGGTGCCCGACCGGGTCAGCCCGCCCGGCGACGACCGCGTCGTCTACCTCGGCTGGCTGTCGGAGGCCCGGGGCGTCCAGGAGGCGGTGGAGGTCGCCCGCCTGCTGCAGCCGCATCGGGTGGCCGTCGAGCTCATCGGGTACGCCGACCCGCAGAGCCGTCCCCTGCTGAACGAGGCCGTCGCCCAGGGCGTGCTCGAATGGCGCGACTTCATGCCGAACGACGAGGCGCTCAAGCGGCTCGACGGCGCGCTCGCCGGGCTCTCGCTGCTGCACGACGAGCCCAACTATCGCCACTCCATGCCCACGAAGATCGTGGAGTACATGGCGCACGGCATCCCGGTCATCACCACCCCCTCGCCGCGGGCGGTGGAGCTTGTGGAGCGTTACCAGTGCGGGGTGGTCGTCCCCTGGCAGGACCCCGAGGCGGTGGCGCGGGCGGTGCTCCAGCTCAGGGACAATCCCTTCGAACGGGTCGGGACCGGCGGGCGCGGCTACGCCGCCGCGCGGGCCCACCACCACTGGCCCAACTCCGCGCGCCGGTTCGTCACGCAGCTGGAAACCTGGGCCGGCGTCAAGAGCTGAACCCGCACGCGAATCGAACGTGCGGTGAATTCCGCTCCCGGCGGCCTGTCACGGCGACCGGGCGGCGACCACAGCGGGGTAGTCTGGGCGGCAGCGGCAAGATCATTTGAACGACGGGCGGTAGTGTCCTGAAAGTGCGCTGGCTCACTCTGATCCTGGGTGTGGCGATTCTCGCCGGCGTCGCCTCCGTGGTGATCGTCCTGCGTGACGGGAGCACCGGCTCCGGCGCCGCGAGCGCCGGGCAGACCGCCCCCGCGACCCCCATGGTCGGGTCGCCGACGCACAGCGAGTTCACCGACCCCTGCGGGACGTTCCAGACCACGGCGACCACGCCGTACGCCGTGACCGGCTACTGGCTGATCCCGACCTCCGACCCCTGCACCTGGCGGCACCAGCTCGAGGCCATCCACCGCCTCGGCGGGGACACCGTGGTGCGGCTCGGCTTCGGGCTGTCGGCGCGCAAGACCGACGACGAGGGGCGGATCCTGGAGGCGTCGGCCCCCGAGGGGAAGGACCCCAAGCCCGACGCCAGGTACGCCCGCTGCGTCGAGAACGGGCTCGACTGCGTGCGGGCGGCGGAGAAGGACCTCCAGGCGGCCAACCCCGACAACAAGATCACCGGGACGTACGTCTACCGCACCGACGAGCGGTTCGGCACGGGCATCTTCCGCTGCCCGCAGATAGAGCACGAGATCGTCGTCGGCTCCGACGTCTTCTTCCGGCTCCTCGCCCCCGAGGACGGCTCGGACGACCCCACCTGCGACTTCGCCTCGCAGGGGCGCGGCTACCACCTGATCCTCGTCTCCTCGGGCGTCAGAGACAGCCTCAGCGAGCTGCTCGACCTCGGCGACCGGTTCGGCATCAAGGTCTTCCCCGCCCTGCCGCTCGCGCCGCGCGACCCCGAGGAGTCCACCCGGGCCGACCCCCGGCACATCGGCACGCTCACCACGCTGACCCGGCGGATCCTGCAGGACTACGGCGACCGGTTCAACGGCCGCGACTCCCTGGGCGGCGTCTATCAGCCGTTCGAGCTGCAGCTGCGGGACTGGCCCGACCCGAGCAAGGTCGACACGCTCCAGGTGTACGCCGAGCAGCACCTGATCGTCGAGCAGGAGCTGCCGGACAAGCCGATCCTGGTGAGCCCGTACATCGACAGCCGCAGACGCGTGAAGTACACCTCCACGCCCGCCCAGGTGGCCAAGGGCTTCAAGGAGCTGGCGCGCACCGGGGTGGAGATCATCGCCCCCCAGGACGGCCGGGGCACGGGCAAGGTCGGCCTGTTCTGGCCCAACTGGAAGAACAAGCCGGTGGACGACACCCTCGAGCCCGTCGTCGGCGAGAGCACGTACGCCACGGCCTACTACGGCGCCACCCGCGATTACTACCGCGCGATGTCGATCGCCCGCCAGGAGCTGGTCCAGGAGGGCGTCCAGGTGGAGCTGTGGGCCAACGTGGAGGCGTTCGAGCCGTCCAGGTCGGCCGAGGAGAGGTGCGGCCGCCAGGGCACCCGCGGGCGCACCGACAAACCCAGGCTCGACACCCAGGTGACGCTCGCCGCGCCGTACGTCTCGAAGATCATCTCGTACATGTGGAGCGACTTCTTCACCTGCGGCTCGCCGTCGCTGTCGGAGGAGATCGCGGCGGACTGGGACCGCCCGATCCCGATCGAGGCGCGGCGGCGCGCGCGGCAGATCCAGGACGGCCTGGAGATCCGCGGCTACCACCTCGGCGCGGCCAAGGTCACGCTGAGCTGGCCCGACCTGGACACCCCGCGGGTCGTCGACTCGGCCGCGGTCGGCTGGCACGACACCGAGCCGATCCAGGGCCTGCCGCAGGGCACGGAGAAGATCTGGATCCCCGTGGACTGGGCCACGGTCCCTGACGACGTCTGGATCCGCGTGGAGGTCACCTCCGCCGACGGCCGGAAGGCCGCCGAACCGGTCTACTACCACCACACCGACTGACCGGCCCCGCCCCGCGCGTCGCGTTCAGTGGCGGTACGGCGGGTGCGTCGGGGAGATCGCCTCGCGGAGGACGGTCCGAGCTGCCGCGCGCGTCCTGTAGCGTGCTGAACATGATCCCGCGTATCCCGGTCAGCGTGGATCTCGTCGTGCTCACCGTCAGGTCCCAGCAGCTCAGCGCCCTCGTCTGGCGGCGCGACAGGCCGCCGTACGAGGGCCGGTGGGCGTTGTCCGGCGGCTTCATCAAGCTGGAGGAGGACCTTCCGGCCGCGGCGGCCCGCGTGCTCGCCGAACGGGCCGGCCTTCCCGGGGCGCCGGTCCACCTGGAACAGCTTCAGACGTACGGCTATCCGGACCGCGATCCGCGCCAGCGGGTCGTCAGCGTCGCCTACCTGGGCCTCGCCCCCGACCTGCCGGCCTCCACCGAGGCCCACATGAGCTGGCAGCCGGTGGCCGAGCTGACGGAGATGGCCTTCGACCATCGCAGGATCATGCTCGACGGCGTGGAGCGGGCCAGGGGCAAGCTCGAATACACCTCGCTCGGCGCCGCGTTCTGCCCGCCCGAGTTCACCGTGGCGGAGCTGCGCCGCGTCTATGAGATCGTCTGGGGACGCCCGCTCGACCCGCGAAACTTTCACCGGAAGGTCACCAAGACGGAGGGCTTCCTCGTGCCCACCGGACGCACCACGACCCGGGACGGCGGCCGTCCGGCCATGCTCTACCGCCGCGGCCCCGCCGTGCTGCTGCACCCGCCCATGCTGCGCACCTGACCTGCTGCGGGGGCTGTCCTTCGGCCGGGCGCCATCCCGGCCGGCAGGCAGGCGGCTCGACTTCACCCCGGCCGGGCTCGGCTTCGCCCCATTCGGCGGGGCCGAGGAGCGCCGGCTGTGCGGCAGGGGCGCGAACCCGCACCGCCCGGCCACCTGCGGTTCTCGCGACGTCCGCCTCCCACGCCGCACAAGCGCGAGGGCGAACGGCGCGGGCGGCCCTGCCGCGCGTGGCCGCAGCGGCACCTCGCTGTGTTGTCGCACCGGCCCACGAGAACGCGCGCACGCTCGCGATCGCCCCGCGAAGATCGCTCACGGGCTCGCAACTCCCTGCGGGACCCGGAGTCGTCGCCCTGTCTACGAGCTCTTCCTCGGCCTTGCGGAGCGTCCACCGTGGTCCCCCGCTCGCGACGGGCGGCATTTGTCAGATGCTCCCCGGTGCTGGGTGAATGCCCCGACTCACAGCGATCTTTCAGGATATATTCCGGCTTATGCTGGCTGCGGCCCCCCGCATCGCCGATGCGTCGGCCAATCCTTCTGGACCGTCCCGGCTGCGGGTGCTCGACCTGCTGCGGTTCTGCGCGGCACTCGGCGTCGTCGTTTTCCACTTCGCCGAGACACGTGCCTGGGGCACGCCCAACGCCTTTCCCACGCTGAGCGCGGTGACCATGTTCGGCGTGTACGGCGTGCGCCTGTTCTTCCTGATCAGCGGATTCGTGATCCTGATGAGCGCCTGGGGCCGCACGCCCGGCCGCTTCGCGGCGTCCCGGATCGCCCGGCTGTTTCCCGCGTACTGGGCGAGCGTGCTCATCCTGGGCGGCCTGGCCGTCGCCGGACTGATCACCGATCACCGGCCGAGCCTCACCGAGCTGCTGGCCAACATGACGATGCTCCAGCACGGCTTCTCCGTACGCGACCTGGAGATCGTCTACTGGACGCTGTGGCAGGAGCTGGTCTTCTACGCCCTCATCGCCTGTTTCGCGGCGGTGGGGATCACCTACCGCCGCTGCCTGGGGTTCATGGGGGCGTGGGTGCTGCTGCTGGCGATCGCCGACCGGGTGAACGCCGACCTGCTGCAGGCGGTGCTCGTCCCGTTCAGCGCGCCGTACTTCATCGCGGGGATGGCCCTCTATCTCATCCACCGGTTCGGCGGGTCGCTGTTCCCCTGGCTGTTCGTGGGGGCGGGCTGGACGCTCGGTCTCTACACGGCCCTGGACGGGGAGCCGACGGCGATCAGGAGATTCGGGCCGGCGCTGGGCTCGGCGCTCGTGGTGGGCGTGATCTCGCTGATCTTCCTGGTGATGATCCTCGTGGCGGTCGGCGCGTTCGACCGGGTCGACTGGCGGTGGCTCACCTTTTTGGGCACGCTGACCTACCCGCTCTACCTTTTCCACCACCACGTCGGGTTTCTGCTGATCCAGTGGCTCCACCCGGTGCTGGGCAACCGTGTCACGCTGCCGCTGGTCGTGGCCGCCGTGCTCGTCGTCGCGTACGGCGTGCACCGGCTGGTCGAGCGGCCCCTGCAACCCCGGATGCGCGCGGCCCTGGAGCGCTCGCTCGCGGCCGACGCCGGCCGCGTCCGGGAGACGGCGGCCGGCTCTGCCACGCCCTCGACCTCCGGGCCCACGCCCTCGACCCCGGGCTCCGTGCCCGCGGGGGCCGAGGGCGCGACTCCTGGGCCCGTGCCCGCGACCTCCGCGCCGGCGCCCGCGGTGGTCGCCCCGCCGTCGCCGTACGCGCAGGGGACGGCGCCCAGACCCTCCTACTTGCCGCGGGGCGGGTAGATCTCGCCGGGACGCAGCGTGCGGCCCTGCAGCAGGGTCGTCAGCGTGACGAACTTGTAGTTCTGCTTCTCCAGCGCGGTGAGCACGCTCGGCATCGCCTTGACCGTCTCGGGGACGATGTCGTGCAGCAGGATCACGCCGTTGCGCTTGGCGAGCTTCAGCGTGCGCTGGGCGATCACCTTGGTGTCGCGGGCCTGCCAGTCGAGCGTGGATCCCGTCCACATGATCTGCGGCAGCCCCAGGCTGGTCATGAGGCTCGCGACCCTGGCGTTGGTCGCGCCGTTCGGCGGGCGCATGTAGTCCGGCATCTTGCCGATGGTCTGGTAGATGATGTCCGAGGTGCTGGTGATCTCCTGGATCACCTCGCCGTCGGACAGCTTCGTGAGCGAGGGGTGGGTCCAGGTGTGGTTGCCGATGTCGTGCCCCTCTTCATGAATGCGCCGGGTCAGCTCGGGCCGGTAGGCGACCTTCCTGCCGAGCAGGAAGAAGGTGGCCTTCGCCTTGTGCTTCTTCAGCGTGTCGAGCAGTTCCGGGGTGTAGGGCCACGGGCCGTCGTCGAAGGTGAGGGCGATGCACTTGTACCGGGCGCAGTACGGCACGCTCTTCTTCGCCCCGGCTTGCTTCGTCTCGGCCTTCTGCGTCTTGGTCTGGTTTGTCTCGGCCTTCTGGGTCCCGGCCTGGGCCGTGGCCGCCGTGTTCGTGGTCGGGGCGGTCGCCGCTCCGGCCGCGCTGGGGACGACGCACACACCGGCTGCGCAGACACCGGCCATCACGATTTTCGCTTTCCGCCACATGCCGGGTGATCTTAGTGAAACCCCGCGGCTTCCGCCGGGATACGCATCACAGCGGCGAAACCACGTACCTCGCCCGATGGACAGCGCGTTCGCGCGCCGCCGCCGGTTGGGCGTCCGCGCTCGGAGTCTCCGCGGGGCCGGTCCGGGGACAACGGCTCACGGTCCTCGCTCTCATTTCGCTCCGCTCTCCACCTCGGCGGACGTCGGCGGGCGGGGCACCAGTCGTGCCATGCGCCGGGTCCACCGGGGCGGCGCTCGCTGCGGCCGTCGGACGGCGCGGGCCGGTCGCCGCGTGATCCTTACCGTGCGGTCCCGGGCCGGGCGGGGGTGATACAGCGGGCGTCAAGGGCCTTGAAAGCGTCGCGGCGCAGACTGCGTGCGACGACCCAGGAAAGGACCCCCGGCCATGACCCTCACCCGCTCCCTCGCCGGCATCACGCTCGCGGCCGGCGTTCTGGCCCTCGCCCCGCTCGCCACCGCGACCTCCGCCCAGGCCGCCGCCGCCAAGTCGTGGGGCCCCTACTACGCCGCCGGATCGAAGGCCAAGGTGAGCGGCTCGCTGACCGCCGCGGCCAAGAACGACCGGAGCCTGCCCGCGCCGTACGTCAAGGTCGCCGGCAGCGTCACCAGCCTGAACCGGAAGGCGTCCACCTGCGGCTGGGCCCTGCTGCGCGTCAGCTACTTCGACGCCGCCGGCGAGCCGCGCCTGGCGTCCCGCGACTACCGCACCTGCTCCTACGGTGCGAAGAAGACCTTCGCCTTCACGTTCAAGAACGTCGCCGTGGTCGAGCTGAAGGTCTGCTCCGAGGCCAAGGCCACCAAGCCGTCCCTCACCTGCCAGTACGCCGGAAGCTGGAAGACCCTGTACGTCTACTACAAGTAAGGCACGGGCCGGAGAGTCATCCACAGGGAGGCATGCGGGGGTGCCGCCCGACGAGGCGAATCTCCTATCGTTAGGACATGCCTCGATTCCGCTCGATCCTCGACACCATCCCGGCCTACAAGCCGGGCAAGGCCGTGGTCTCTCCGGACGGCCGGTCCTACAAGCTGTCCTCCAACGAGAGCCCCTTCGGACCCCTGCCGTCGGTGGTGGAGGCGATCGCGCGGGCGGCCACGCAGATCAACCGCTATCCCGACCCCGGCGCCGTGCGGCTCACCGAGAAGCTCGCCCAGCGGCTCGACGTGCCGTACGACCACGTCGCGCTGGGCGCCGGATCGGTGGCGGTCGCCCAGCAGGTCCTGGAGGCGGTGGGCGAGCCCGGCGCGGATGTGGTGTACGCCTGGCGCTCGTTCGAGGCATACCCGCTGCTGGTCGGTCTCTCGGGCGCCAACGCGATCGAGGTGCCGCTGCGCGATGAGACGCACGATCTCGACGCGATGGCCGAGGCGATCACGCCGAAGACGCGCCTGGTCTTCGTGTGCAACCCCAACAACCCGACCGGCACGGTGAACCGGGCCGACGAGCTCACGCGGTTCCTCGACCGCGTGCCCGAGCACGTCACCGTCGTCCTCGACGAGGCCTACCGGGAGTACGTCAGGGACGCGGATGTGCCGGACGGGCTCACGTTCTACCGCGACCGCCCCAACGTCGCCGTCCTGCGCACGTTCTCCAAGGCGTACGGCCTGGCGGGGCTGCGGGTCGGCTACCTGATCGGGCACGAGCCGGTGGCGGCCGCCGTCCGCAAGACGCTGCTGCCCTTCGCGGTCAACCATCTCGCCCAGGCCGCCGCGATCGCGTCCCTGGACGCCGAGGACGAGCTGCAGGAGCGGGTCGAGACCGTGATCAAGGAGCGCACCCGGGTCAGGGAGGCGCTGGTGGCGCAGGGCTGGACAGTCCCGCCCACCGAGGCCAACTTCGTGTGGCTGCGCCTCGGCGAGCGCACGACGGAGTTCGCCGAGAAGTGCGCCGCCGTGGGTGTGGCGGTACGGCCGTTCGCGGGTGAGGGCGCCCGGATCTCGATCGGCGACCGCGAGGCCAACGACGTCTTCCTCGCCGCCGCCGACGAGTTCCTGCGGGCCTCCTAGCCGGTGCGTCGTCCACCACCGCGACCGAGGCAGCGGAAGCGGATCGGGCCTCGTGAGGCCCGGAGGCTTCCTTCCTGCGCAGCGACCGCGGCCGGGGTTCGTGAGCCACGCCGGCAGCGCCGAAGGAACGAGGGCCGCAGGTGCCTTCGGGCACGGTGACCGCCCCGGCCGAGGTCGGTGGACGCCCCACTAGGTCATGCCCGACACATCGTGGCGCTGCTCCGCATCACCCAGGCGGCGCCTCGCCACGCTGTCACCCTGCCCACGTCACCCTGGGAAGGAGAGTTCTACCTGCTCCGGGAGCCGGCGGCCCGGCTGCAGGCGCTGCTGGACGCCTACGCCAAACCCCCACGGAGAGTCGCCGGCTGGCGATCTCCGCGGTTGCCAGGGGCCGCCGTCGGTAACGCCGTTATCGGCTCCTCTTCGGCCTCGCGATGCGTCCACCTGGATCCAGGCCCGCGACGGACAGCCTTCGCGTAAGGCGCTCTCTAGCCGGCCGGGTAGTACTGCTGGACGAGCGCGTCGGTGTTCCGCCGCACCTGGTCGAGGGTGGCGCCGAGTGCGACCAGGATCCGGCACGCCACGCTGTCGCCGTCGTGGAGGAGCCCATACAAGAGGTGCTCGGTGCCGACGCGGTCGTGGCCGCGCCGCAGGGACTCCTGGTTCGCCGCTTCGAGCACCTTGGCGCCCGGCGAGGTGAACGACAGGGGCTCCTGCGGATTCACCGGGGCCGCGCCCTCGCCGACGATCTCCTTCACGCGCAGGCGCACGTCCTCGACGGTCAGGCCCAGGCCCTTGAGCACCTGCGCGGCGATGCCCACGTCCTCACGGAGCAGACCGAGGAGAAGGTGCTCGGCGCCGATGAAGTTGTGGTTGAACGCCCTGGCCTCCTCCTGGGCCAAAATGAGGACGCGTCGCGCTCGAGTGGTGAACTTCTCGTACATCCCGCCGTTCCTAGCGTGCCATGTCAGTAAACGCGTCCAGATCTGTCATGATCTGGACGTGCTGGGACGTTAGTGCATCTTCGCGGATTTCGCAGGCGGACAGCCTCACCGCGCCCATCGCTGCGGTCGGTGCGAAACGCGTGTTGTCACGCTTTTCCCTCATGCGAATCTCGCGGGACCATTGGCGGATCGCGGCGGAATCAATCAACCGATTGCGGCACAGCCGCGAATTCCCGGTCTCGCGCTTCGCCGAGCCGGACGTTCGCCAAGCCGGACGTTCGCCGAGCCGGACGTTCGCCGAGCCGGCTCAGTCTCACGGTTCGGCGGCCGCCCGGGGCGCGGGGGCGCGTCCGGGAGCCGTGCTGGTTTCCTCCGTCACCGGCGTCGGGGCCTTTCCGCGGCGCTCGGTGGAGACCACCAGGGCGACCCCCACGACGATCAGAGCCCCCGCCACGAGCATGGCCGCGGTGACGGGCTCCGCCAGGAACGCCGCTCCGAGGATCACCGCCACCACCGGGTTGACGTACGCGTAGGTGGACACCAGCGAGATCGGCGCGTGGCCGAGTAGCCAGATGTAGGAGGTGAAACCCACCAGAGAGCCGAAAAGAACCAGATAGGCCACAGCCGCCCACGACTCCCAGCTCACCGCGTCGAGGTGCAGCCGCTCGCCCTGGACGGCGCCCATGATCAGCAGCGCCGTGCCGCCCACCGCCATCTCGACCGTGCTGGCCACGAACGGGTTGGACGGCATCGAGATCCGCGGCGAGATGAACGACCCCACCGCCCACGAGAGCGAGCCCAGCAGCACCACGGTGATGCCTGCCCCGCTGCCGGACGCGCCGTCGCCGCCGAGGGAGAGCAGGGCGACGCCGGCGAAGCCGACCAGCACGCCGACCAGCGTCAGCGCGTGCGGACGGTCCCGGAAGACCACTCTGAGCACGATGAGCCACAGCGGGGTCGAGGCGACGAGCAGTGCCGCCAGGCCGCTGGAGATGTGCTGCTCGGCCACGGCGACCATGCCGTTGCCGCCGGCGAGGAGCAGCAGCCCGACCAGCGCGGCGCCCGCGAACTCCCTGGCTCGCATGCGCAGCGGTACGGCCCTGACGAGCAGGACCGCACCGAGCACCAGCGCCGCCGCGACGAAACGCAGGCCGCTGCTCATCATCGGCGGAAGGGTCCGGATGGCGATGGCGATGCCGAAGTACGTCGAGCCCCACACCACGTACACGGCCGCCAGCGCCAGCCAGACCCGTATGTCACGACCGTTTGGTTCCATAGGTCATGACAATAGACCGTCGCTATGTGACGGTAATTACCGGTTCAACTTCTCCACGATGAGCCGGTAGAGCTGCCGCGGACGCCCCGGCTGGGGGGTGCGGTTCGGCGGGAGCGGCCACGCGAGTCCCTCGTCAACCAGCGTGCGCAGCAACCGCCGGGCCGTACGCGGGGTGACCCCGAGCATGCGCCCGGCCCCCTCCGCGTCCACGACCGTGTCCCCACCTTCCAGCTTCGCGGCCAGGCGCGCCAGCACCTCGACCCCCTTGGGCTTGATCGTCCCGCCGGCCTGGGGAGGCATCCGGGGCGGCGGCACCAGTGTGCGGCCCTCCCGGTCCACCGCGAAGCCCTGCGGCTGCTTGCCGCCCTGGGAGCGGGCGAGTGCGCCCCTCGCGTGCGTCTCCGCCTCGTGCGTGGTGCGGCCCATCCCGACGCCCACCTCGACGGCCAGGCCCAGCTCCTCGCGGATCCTGGCGGCGAACGGCAGCACCCGGAACCCGTCCGTGGCCGCCGAGATCGAGCCCTTCGTGGTCACCACGAGGTAGCTGTGGTCGTCGATCGGCCACACGCTCGCGTTGATCCGGTTGGCCTCCTGCACGAGCAGGCGGTGCAGCGACAGCCGCAGCTCGTCGCGCCAGTAGCGCGGCGCGGCCCGGCGTACCGGTTCGCGCAGCGTCGGCACCTCGACCAGCACGACCGTGAGCTGCGACTCCTCCAGGCGATGCCGGGCGCCGAGCAGCGCCGCGGTGTGCAGCGCCGACCGTACGGCCGCGGAGGTCGGCCGTATCGGCACCACCGGCACCCCGGCGGCGGTCAGCCGTTCGGCCACGCCGGGGACGCAGGTGAGCGCGCCCGTCGTGACCCCCTGGCGGAACAGCCGCTCGTGGAAGGCGGTGATCGTGCCGACCGGCCCCGGTTCCTCGCGGCTGTGCACCTCGACGGAGGAGAGGTTGAGGTCCGCGTACGCCTCGTCGATGTCGGACCGTGCGAGCACGTCGACGCTCACCCGGCGCGGATCGATCCGCTCGTCCAGCGAGGCCCGAGCGATCGCCGCCACGAGCGCCGCCCCGCCGAGCTGCACGTGCGTGGCCGGCATCGTCAGCACGCCGGCCCGCCGGGCGAGCTCGAAGGGCACCGGGCTCGCAAACAGGCACGCGTCCACACCCGGACCGAGCCGGGTCACCTTGTCCGCCGCCTCCTGCTCATCCCGGTACGCGGCGGCGACCAGCCGGCAGGGCACCGGGGCAGCCGAGTGCCCCATGAGCATGACCCGTTCGACCAGATCGTGCGACCCCACCACGCCGATGGTGAGGTCGGGCGTCACCGTACCCAGACGTGACCCGCGCGGAGTGTCTTCCGTGCGTTCGACCAATGTTCGTCCCATCCCACGTTGCCCTCGTTGTTGTGGCTTCTCTTTGGAACGATCGCTGGTTAAGGCCGTAATGTCACGCCCAGATTTACCGGAATACCATTCTGGGTGGTCCCGGCGCTTCCGTAAATCGGAGTGTCCCCGCTGGTCAGGGCATTAGTAAAGGTTTCCGGACTCAGCCCTCGGCAGAAGTGGAAATTTCACGCACCACATCTGCGCCGAGCGCCTGCATGCGCTGGGCGAGTGCGGCGTGCCCGCGGTCGATGAGATATCCGGACCCGATCGTGGTCTCGCCCTCCGCGACGAGACCGGCGAGCACGAGCGCGATTCCCGACCTCAGGTCGTGCGCCGTGACGTCGGTGCCGTGCAGCGGCGTCGGGCCGTGCACGACCGCCCGGCTGCCGTTGACCTCGACGTTGGCCCCCATCTTGTTCAGCTCGCCCGCGAGCGCGAAGCGGCCGTCGAAGATGCGCTCGTGGATGTAGCTGGAGCCGTCCGCGAGGCAGGCCACGGTCATCAGCGGCGACTGCAGGTCGGTGGCGAAGCCCGGGTAGGTGTCGGTGATGACGTTGATCGGGCGCAGCGGGCGGTTGCGGCGGACCTGCAGCACCGCGCCGTGCGTCTCGAACTCGACGCCCATCTGCTCCAGCTTCCACCGGACCACGCCGAGGTGCTCCAGGCTGGCGCCGACCAGGCTCAGCTCGCCTCCGGTGATCGCCGCGGCCATGGCGAACACGCCCGCGTCGAGCCGGTCCGGCATGACCGTGTGCTCGACCGCGGTCAGCTCGTCCACGCCCTCGACCGTGATGAAGCCCGTGCCGCCGCCGCGGATGCGCGCGCCCATCCGGGTCAGCATCGTGATGACGTCGAGCACCTCGGGTTCGAGGGCCGCGTTCTCGATCACGGTGGTGCCACGCGCCAGCGAGGCGGCCATGATCAGGTTCTCGGTGCCGGTGTGCGACGGGGTGTCGAGGTACAGCGGGGCGCCGATCAGGCCGCCTGCCTTGATGTGGATGACGGCCTCGCCCTCGTCCACCATCGCGCCCAGGCGCTTGTAGCCCAGGTAGTGGAAGTCGAGGTTGCGGCTGCCGAGGTTGCACCCGCCGATGCCCTCGATGATCGCCTCGCCGAGACGGTGGAGCAGCGCGGGGACGAACAGCACCGATCCCCGGAACCGGCGGGCGATCGCCGCGGGCAGGACCGGGCTGGTCAGCTTCGAGGCGTCGATGACGAGCGTCCGCTCGCTCTCGTGGAACTCCACCTTCGCGCCCACGGCCTGGGCGAGCTCGACCGCACGGCGCACGTCCTCGATGACGGGCACGTTGCGGAGCACCGTGCGGCCCTCGGCCGCGAGCAGCGCCGCCCCGATCATGGGCAGTACGGCGTTCTTCGCGCCCTGGATGAAGGCGGTTCCACGCAGTACGTTGCCACCGCGCACGCGGTAACGGACCATGAATTCGACTCCTAGTTCGGGGAAAGGTGGGGGACTCCCGTCAGCCGGCGGCCGGGTCGTCGGGGAGGACGATCGGCCCAGAGTAGCGGCTGGCCCGGGAGTTTCGGGGAGGAACTACACCCAGAACCCATGAGAAACGGGTCACTTGAGACTACTTGTGTGACCGGAGTGACGTGGGCCGTGTCGGCGAACCCCGGCCTCGCCGCGCGTGGTCCGGGCGGCGCCTCGCCGCCTGTCCGCCCCGCCCGCGAAGAACCGCGGGCTCCGCGGGCCCGGAGCCGCACAGGGCTCCTCCTCGGCCTCGCGATGCGTCCACCTGGATCCACGCCGCGACCGGCGGCGTTCGCCGGACACTCCCTAGCCTCGGAAGCGCTCTCCGGTGAGCCGCTCGTACGCCTCGACGTACCGGTTGCGGGTGCGTTCGACGATCTCGTCGGGCAGCCGCGGGGGCGCCTCGCCGGACGACCTGTCCCAGCCCGACTCGGGGGACAGCAGCCAGTCCCTGACGAACTGCTTGTCGAACGACGGCTGGGAGTGGCCGGGCTCCCACTGGTCCAGCGGCCAGAACCGGGAGGAGTCGGGCGTCAGCACCTCGTCGCCCAACGTCAGCACGCCGTCGTCGTCCCAGCCCAGCTCGATCTTCGTGTCGGCCAGGATGATGCCGCGTTCCAACGCGATCTCGGCCCCGCGGCGGTAGACGTCGAGGGTGATCTGCCGCAGCCGCTCGGCCACGTCCTGCCCCACCTCGGCGACGACCTGGTCGAACGTCATGGCTTCGTCGTGCTCGCCCATCGGGGCCTTGGTCGACGGCGTGAAGATCGGCTCGGGCAGCCGCGACCCGTCGGTCAGCCCCTCGGGGAGCCGTACGCCGGAGACGGCGCCCTCCCTGCGGTAGTCCACGAGCCCGGAGCCGGTGAGGTAGCCGCGGGCCACGCACTCCACCGGCACCATCCGCAGCTTGCGGCACAGCACCCCGCGTCCGGTGAACTCCGCCGGCACGTCGGTCGACACCACATGGTTGGGGACCACGTCCTTGAGCTGCTCGAACCACCACAGCGACAGCCGGGTGAGGATCTCCCCCTTATCGGGGATGCCGGGTTCGAGCACGTAGTCGAAGGCCGAGATGCGGTCGGACGCGACCATCAGCAACAGCCCGTCTGGGGTCTCGTAGAGGTCGCGTACCTTGCCGGAGTGCAGGTGCTTCACCGTTACATTCTCCCAGCCCCTCACACCGCCTTGAGCAGCGGGAGAGCCCGCAGCCGGAGTCGATGTGGGCGGCCACGAACGCGGGTACGGGGCACTCCCGCCGCACCGACGGCCACGACGCCGCCGTCGCGCCGACCACCCGTTCCGCACCCATTCGACGAGCTGCCACGGCCGGGCCTGCTCGACCCGTGGCCGGTCACCGCGGCCATGCGCCTTCGAGTCGTGCACCAACCGTTACGCGAACATCACCGATCGTGAGACGTCAGGAGGACGACGCGGCCAGGGCGATGTCGGAGCGGTGGTGGGAGCCGCGCAGCGTGATCTGCTCCAACGCCTCGTAGGCCCGCGCCCGCGCCTGGGCCACGTCGGCCCCCGTGCCGACGACGTTGAGCACTCGCCCGCCGCCGGACACGAGCCGGTTGTCCGCGTCGAGGGCCGTGCCCGCGTGCAGCGCGTACGCGCCCTCGACCGTCACCGGCAGTCCCGTGATGGGGTCGCCCTTGACGGGGTCGGCCGGGTAGTTCTCCGCGGCGAGCACCACGGTCACGGCCGCGCCCTCGCGCCAGCGCAGCGGCGGGTGCTCGGCGAGCGTGCCGTTCGCGCACGCGAGCAGCAGCTCTCCCAGCGGGGTCTCCAGCCGGTCGAGCACGACCTGGGTCTCCGGGTCGCCGAACCGCGCGTTGAACTCGATGACCCGGGGCCCGTCCGCGGTCAGCGCCAGCCCGGCGTACAGCACTCCCGTGTACGGCATGCCGCGCCGTGCCATCTCGGCCACGGTCGGGCGCACGATCTCGGCCATCACCCGCTCGGACAGGTCGCCCGGCGCCCACGGCAGCGGGGTGTAGGCCCCCATGCCGCCGGTGTTGGGGCCCTTGTCGCCGTCGTAGGCCCGCTTGAAGTCCTGCGCCGGCTGCAGCGCCACCGCGCTCGTGCCGTCGCACAGCGCGAACAGCGACACCTCGGGGCCGGCGAGGTATTCCTCGATGACGACCCGTCCGCACGCCTTGGCGTGCTCCAGGGCCTCCTCGCGGCTGTCGGTCACGACCACGCCCTTGCCCGCGGCCAGGCCGTCGTCCTTCACGACGTACGGCGGGCCGAACGCGTCGAGGGCCGCCGCGGCCTCCTCCTCGGTCGTGCAGGTGTACGCGCGGGCGGTCGGCACCCCGGCGGCCGTCATCACGTCCTTGGCGAACGCCTTGGACCCCTCGATCCGCGCCGCCTGCGCCGACGGCCCGAAGCAGGCGATCCCGGCGGCCCGGACCGCGTCGGCGACGCCGGCGACCAGCGGGGCCTCGGGGCCGATCACGACGAGGTCGACGCCCAGCCGTTCCGCGAGCGCGGTCACGGCCGCGCCGTCGGTCGGCGTGACCTGGTGCAGGGTGGCCACCTCCGCGATGCCGGCGTTGCCGGGAGCGCAGTGGACTTCTACGACGGCGGGGTCGAGCCGCAGCGCCCGGCACAGAGCGTGCTCGCGACCCCCGGAACCGATGACAAGAACGCGCACCCGCCCATTGTCGCAGTGTTCGCGCGGCCTCGCTCCGCTCGGCCGGCCGGACGCGCGCGGGAAGATCGCGCCGCAGGCGCGCGCGATAAACAGGCGTGCGCGATGAAGAGGTCTCGGTGCGGGCGCGAGGTCCGTCCTTCCGGGCCGTGGCCCCGGGCGGGTGTGATTCGGGTGGAGATGCACACAGATGGCCAGTTTGTTCACCCGGTTTTCGGCAAGAAGTGCGCGATCAGCGGGACTTGACGCAGGTACCCTGGAACAGATGTCTGGCGGCCATGTGGTAGGTTAGACAGGCTTCGTGCTGTCTCGTGGCGATTGGAGGTGGTCTGGGATGAATTCTGGTGATCCCGTCAGTACGTGCCGGCGCACGTACGTCGTGCGCATTCCCGACCACTCCGAAACTGAAGCCCGAGGGGCAGCTCACGCCTGTGTGAAGGGGTGACATCGCGTCGCGCGTAGAGCGTGCCGGCTCGGGCGGGAAGGGACCGCCATGCGCTCCTCTTTGCTCTTTCCCCGCATCAACAGGCACACGCGAGTTCTTCCCACGCGTCTCGGCGCCGCGCCGGTGAAGGCCGAGCCGGTCGTCCGCTGTGTGCCGCCGAGCAACTCCCTCGTCGAATACGGCGCGTACATCGGTGGCAAGAAGGTCGCCGCCGCCGGCATTCCGGAGGCCGTGCGCCTGGTCCGCGAGCACAATGGGGCCACCGAGGCGCAGGACGCCTACGTCTGGGTCGGCCTGCACGAGCCCGCCGCGCCCGAGGTCGAGTGGCTCGCCGAGGTCTTCGGCCTGCACCCGCTCGCCGTCGAGGACGCCATCAAGGCCCACCAGCGTCCCAAGGTCGAGCGGTACGGCGACTCGCTGTTCGTGGTGCTCAAGACCGTCGAGTTCCTCGATCACGAGGTGTCGGCGGCGAGCAGCGAGATCATCGGCACCGGCGAGATCATGGTGTTCGTCGGGCCCGACTTCGTGGTGACCGTACGGCACGGCCGCTACTGCGCGCTCGGCGAGATCCGCGAGAAGCTGGAGGCCAAGCCGAAGCTGATCAGCCGTGGCCCGACCGGCGTCCTGCACGCCATCGCCGACCACGTCGTGGACAAGTATCTCCAGGTGGCCGACCTCATGCAGGCCGAGCTCGAAGAGGTCGAGGCGGCGGTCTTCGCCGAGGTCAGCTCCCGCGACATCAACAGGATCTACCAGCTCAAGCGCGAGATGCTGGAGCTGAAGCGGGCGGTCGGACCGCTGCAGACCCCCTTCAACGCCCTTCCCCAGCGGCGCAGCATCCCCTCCGAGATGCGTGAGTACTTCCGCGACGTCGGCGACCACCTGTCCCGGGTGTGCGAGCAGGTCCAGGCGTCCAACGAGCTGTCCGACTCGATCCTCCAGGCCGCGCTCGCGCGCTCCAACGCCCTCGCCAACGAGGACATGCGCAAGATCTCCTCCTGGGTGGCGATCATCTCGGTCCCCACGATGATCGCCGGCATCTACGGCATGAACTTCACCCACATGCCCGAGCTCGACTTCATGTACGGCTACCCCGTCGTGATCGGCGTCATGGTCGTCGCCTGCACGCTCCTGCACCGCGCCTTCCGCCGCAACGGCTGGCTCTGAGCTTCTCCCCCGGTGGACACGGGCATCGTCGTGTGCCCGTGTCCGTACGCGGCGTCTCACCTGCGGCTTCGACGTAACGCGTACGCTTCATGACCGCAATTGTGAATAAGTAGTCATTGCGGTATGTCAGATGATGTTGTTAGGTGGGGGGAGCGGGCGCTCGACACATCGACCGTTTCCACTCACGTAGGAGCGTGTCATGACAGAGGCGACACCTCGGTTGGCGACCTTCCCCCTCACGCGGGAGCGTGCCTTCGACCCGCCGGACGAACTGGCGCGCCGCCGTGCCGAGGCGCCGGTCCAGCGCATGACGTACGCGGACGGGCACGAGGGCTGGCTGGTGACCGGCTACGCCGAGGCGCGGGCCATCCTCGCCGACAACCGCTTCAGCACCCGCCCCGAGCTGCTGCACTCGCCGATCCCCCAGCGCGGGGAGTTTCGCAACGAGCCGTTGACGCCCGGGTTCTTCCTCCGCATGGACCCGCCCGCGCACACCCGCTACCGCCGCTTGCTGACCGGGCAGTTCACCGTACGGCGGATGAAGCTGCTCGAACCGAGGATCCGGGAGATCACCGAGAGCCACCTCGACGCGATGGAACGCGAGGGCGCCCCCGCCGACCTCGTCAAGTCTTTCGCGTTGCCCATCCCCTCGCTGGTCATCTGCGAGCTGCTCGGCGTGCCGTACGAGGACCGGGAGAAGTTCCAGCGCGACTCGGCGGTGCTGCTGAACCTGGACTCGACGTTGCAGGACGTGCGGGCGGCGGTCGACGACCTGGTGACGTACCTGCGCGAACTGGTCGCCGTGAAGGCGAAGGAGCCGGCCGACGACCTGCTGAGCGGTCTGGTCGCGGGCGGGGAGCTGACGACCGAGGAGCTCGGCGGCGTCGGGCTGCTGCTGCTCATCGCGGGCCACGAGACGACCGCCAACATGCTGGGCCTCGGCACGTTCGCGCTGCTGAGCAACCCCGACCAGCTCGCCATCGTGCGGGACGACCCCGACGCCGTCGACAACGCGGTGGAGGAGCTGTTGCGCTACCTCAGCATCGTGCACATCGGGCCGATCCGTACGGCGCTGGAGGACGCGGAGATCGGCGGGGTCCTCATCCGGGCCGGTGAGTCGGTGACGCTGTCCCTGGCGGCGGCGAACCGGGATCCCGCGCGGTTCGACGACGGCGACGTCCTCGACGTGACCCGGCCGGCGCACGGGCACCTGAGCTTCGGGCACGGCATCCACCAGTGCCTGGGCCAGCAGCTCGCCCGGATCGAGATGCGCATCGCCTATCCCGCCCTGCTGCGCCGCTTCCCCAACCTGCGCCTGGCCGTGCCGGCCCACGAGGTGCCGCTGCGGGCCAACATGGCGGTATACGGCGTGCACCGCCTGCCGGTGTTGTGGTGAGGAAAGTCGCGGGGGAGAGACGATGAAGATCAAGGCGGACACCGGACGATGTGTCGGCGCGGGGATGTGCGCGCTCACGCTGCCCGAGGTGTTCGACCAGAGCGAGGACGACGGCACGGTCGTGGTGCTCGACGCCGAGCCCCCGGCCGACGCCGCGCCCGCCGTGAGCAGGGCCGTGCAGCTCTGCCCGTCCGGCGCGCTGTCCCTGGAGGAGTGAACTCGAGGGTCGTTGCGACGGCGGCACGGCCCGGAGCTGGGTCACGCTCGGCGATTTGACGGGCACGCTCCGACGGGCTTGGCCGGACATCGGCTGTGAAAGCCGTTTTTGTGGGGGACCCCGGAGCCCCGCCTGTTCCCGGCGGGGCTTTTCCCATGTCTGGGGAAAGCCCGCTCGACGACTCAGGCGCCCACGGTGCGCAGCGGGGCCACCGGTTCGGGCAGCGGCAGGCCCCGGGCCTTCCACAGGCGGCGCATGCGGTCGGGGTAGTCGGTGACGACGCCGGCGACGCCCATGTCGATCAGGCGCGCCGCCTCGTCGGGCTCGTTGACCGTCCACACCACGACCGGCAGGCCCTGCCGGGCCGCCCCGGCCATCAGCGCCTCGTCGACGAGCACGCGATCGGGGGACAGCACCGTCGCCCCCACCGCCGCGGCCGCCGCCGCCAAGTCGCCGCCGACCTCGCCGAGGCGGATGCCGTTCATCCAGGCGGGGGTCATCGTGTCGCGCTCGACCAGGGCGTACCGCCGCTCGATCAGCGGCCGGGCGATCTCCAGGATGCGCCAGTCGAAGCTGAGCAGGGCCGACCGCGACAGCCGGTCGTGCCGGGCGAGCTCGTGCACGACCTCCTCGACGAAGCGGCGGGGGTCCGGGCACAGGTCGGGACGGGTGGGGTCGGACTTCAGCTCGACGTGGAGGCACACGTGGTCCGCGCCGAGCGCGCCGATCAGGCCGAGCACCGCGCCGAGCGTCGGCATCCGCGTGTCCGGCAGCGGCACCTGCGTGAGCGCGAAGCGGTCGTCCGGCCGCTCCGGCAGGCGTACGCCGACGTCCAGGGTGCGCAGCTGCGGCAGCGTGAGCGCGATGATCGGCTTGCCGACGTAGGGGAACATCTCGTCCCCCGGGACGGCCATGCCCGTGTCGGCGCTGGTCACGGCGGACACGTGCAGGTCGTGGGTGAGCACGAGCTGCCCGTCCGCGGACATGGCGACGTCGAACTCGAGCGCGTCGACCCCCAGCTCCAGCGCGAAGGCCAGGCCGGGCAGGGTGTTCTCGGGCCTCAGGCCCCGGGCTCCACGGTGGCCGTGCAGCTCAACGTATCCATGCACAGCGGCGTACCTTACCGCCTCGCCCGTCCACGGCCCGGAACCCTCAGGTTCCGGGCGCGTACCCCACAAATCATTAGATGAGCGGACGGATCTGGATGGTCTGGGTGCGGCCCGGACCGACGCCGATGGCCGAGATCGGCGCGCCGCTCATCTCCTCCAGCGCGCGGACGTACGCCTGCGCGTTCGGCGGCAGGTCGTCGAACGTCTTGGCGCTGGAGATGTCCTCCTGCCAGCCGGGCAGCTCCTCGTAGATCGGCTTGGCGTGGTGGAACTCGGTCTGCGTCATCGGGATCTCGTCGTGGCGGACGCCGTCCACGTCGTACGCCACGCAGACCGGGATCCGCTCCAGCCCCGACAGCACGTCGAGCTTGGTCAGGAAGAAGTCGGTCACGCCGTTGATGCGCGTGGCGTACCGCGCGATGACCGCGTCGAACCAGCCGCAGCGGCGGTTGCGGCCGGTGGTGACGCCGTACTCGCCGCCGGTCTGGCGCAGCCAGTCGCCCTGCTCGTCCAGCAGCTCGGTCGGGAACGGCCCGGACCCCACACGCGTCGTGTACGCCTTGAGGATGCCGATGATCCTGGTGAGCCGGGTCGGCGGGATGCCCGATCCCGCGCAGGCGCCGCCCGAGGTGGGGGAGCTGGAGGTCACGAAGGGGTAGGTGCCGTGGTCGATGTCGAGCAGCGTGCCCTGCCCGCCCTCGAGCAGCACCACCTTGCCCTGGTCGAGGGCCCGCGAGAGCACGAGCGAGGTGTCGGCGATGTGGGGGCGGAGCCGCTCGGCGTAGCCGAGATACTCCTCGAGCACCTTCGCGGGGTCGAGCCCCCGGCGGTTGTAGATCTTGGTGAGGACCTGGTTCTTCTCGTTCACCGCGGCCTCGATCTTCTTGCCGAGGATGCCGGGGTCGAGCAGGTCCTGCACCCGGATGCCCATGCGGTAGATCTTGTCGCCGTACGCGGGGCCGATGCCCCGGCCGGTCGTGCCGATCTTGGCCTTGCCGAGGAAACGCTCGCTGACCTTGTCGATGGCCTTGTGCTGGGGCATGATCAAATGCGCGTTGGCCGAGATCAGCAGCCGCTCGCAGGAGATGCCCCGCTCGGCCAGCCCGTCGATCTCGCTGAGCAGCACGCCCGGGTCGATGACCACGCCGTTGCCGATGACCGGCACCACATCGGGCGACAGCACCCCCGTCGGCAGGAGGTGCAACGCGTACTTCTGGTCGCCGATGACGACGGTGTGGCCCGCGTTGTTGCCACCCTGGTAACGGACGACGTAGTCGACGTCACCCCCCAACAGGTCGGTGGCCTTCCCCTTGCCCTCATCACCCCACTGGGCGCCAACGAGAACGACAGCCGGCATGGTTCTAACTCCCGCACCAAGACGAAAGCCCCTGACGCAAGCGCGGCAGGGGCCTCTTGCACACAGAGACTACCTGAGGGGCATGCCGACGGTGAACGGAGTCTTAAGTCGCGAGACGGTCATACCCGCGGATCAGGGATTCGGGGCGAGCACCTCCGCGGCGGTCGTGCTGCTGTCGCGCAGGAACTGCACGCAGCGCTCGGCCTCGTCCTTCTCGCCGATCGCGTTGGCGGCCCGGGCGAGGGCGGCCAGGCAGCGCAGGAACCCCCGGTTCGGCTCGTGCTCCCACGGAATCGGCCCGTGACCCTTCCAGCCCGCCCTGCGCAGCTGGTCGAGCCCCCGGTGATAGCCGGTGCGCGCGAACGCGTACGAGGTGACGGCGTGGCCCGCGGCGAAGTAGTCGTCGGCGAGAGCGGCCCACGCCGCCGAGTAGGCGGGGAAGCGAGCGGCCACGTCTGCGGGCTTCGCGCCCGACTCGAGCATCTGCCGCGCCTCGGGGTTGTCCGCCAGGAGAGTGGGCGGCGGGCCGGCGAGAAGGTTCTCGTGCGTTTCCATCCGATCAGCGTAATTTATTCGGTCCCCGTAGCGCTTCCCTCGCCCCCGCTGTTGCGCGTGGCCGTTCCCGGGGACCGCTCACCACGGCATGCGCGGGTCGTCCGGCGGGAAACGGCACGTCCGTCTCCCGCCGGACGAGGTCCGTCACTTGAGCTTGGTGCCCGCGGACTTGAGCTGCTGGCAGGCCTCGACCACGCGCGCGGCCATGCCGGCCTCGGCGGCCTTGCCGTACGAGCGCGGGTCGTAGGTCTTCTTGTTGCCGACCTCGCCGTCGACCTTCAGCACGCCGTCGTAGTTGCGCATGATGTGGTCGACGATCGGGCGGGTGAAGGCGTACTGCGTGTCGGTGTCGATGTTCATCTTCACCACGCCGTACGAGATCGCCTCGTGGATCTCCTCCAGGGCCGAGCCGGAGCCGCCGTGGAAGACCAGGGAGAACGGCTTCTCCTTGCCGTACTTGGCGCCGACGGCCTCCTGGATCTCCTTGAGCACGCTCGGACGCAGCTTGACGTGGCCCGGCTTGTAGACGCCGTGCACGTTGCCGAAGGTGGCGGCCACGATGTAGCGGCCACGCTCGCCCAGGCCGAGGGCCTCGGCGACGGCCAGACCGTCCTCCGGCGTCGTGTACAGCTTCTCGTTGATCTCCCCGACGATGCCGTCCTCCTCACCGCCGACCACGCCGATCTCGATCTCGAGGACGACCTTGGCGGCGGCGGTCTTGTCGAGCAGCTCACCGGCGATCTGCAGGTTCTCGTCGAGCGGCACGGCCGAGCCGTCCCACATGTGGGACTGGAACAGCGGGTCCTGGCCGCGCGCGACGCGCTCGGCGGAGATCTCCAGCAGCGGGCGGACGAACTTGTCGAGCTTGTCCTTCGGGCAGTGGTCGGTGTGAAGCGCCACAGTCACCGGGTACTTCTCGGCGACCACACGGGCGTACTCGGCGAACGCCACCGACCCGGTGACCATGTCCTTCACCGTGGTGCCGGAGAGGAACTCCGCGCCACCGGTCGACACCTGGATGATCCCGTCACTTTCCGCCTCCGCGAAGCCTCGCAGCGCGGCGTGCAGGGTCTGCGACGAGGTCACGTTGATCGCCGGGTACGCGAAGCCGCCCGCTTTGGCGCGGTCGAGCATCTCGGCGTAGACCTCTGGAGTCGCGATAGGCATGCGAAGTCATCTCCTTCTGACGGTATGCGGCGTGGCAAGTATCCCGAAGGCCGGGCCGATCGGGAAAGCCGGGTATGCGGGGGCCGCGAAAGTCGCGGTCAATCCGCGCTTCACGGTTTTCCACAGCCCCTGCCGCTTCTCAGTCTCATCTCACCCGGGACAGGTAGGCTCGCCCCGTGGACGTGCTCTTGGACCTTCTTGACCCGAAGTGGTGGCTGAGCATGCTCGGCGCCTTCGCGACGATCGGCGTCATCGCTATCGTATTCGCCGAGACGGGGCTGCTCGTCGGGTTCTTCCTGCCTGGTGACTCGCTGTTGGTGACCGCTGGAATTTTCAGCACCGCGGCCGCGGCGCAGGGATTCGGGATCGCGCCCCTGTCCCTGCCCGCTCTGTTGATCGGCGCGCCGCTCGCGGCGATCCTGGGGGCGCAGTTGGGCCACTTCCTGGGGGCGAAGATCGGCAGGAAGATGTTCGACAAGCCCGATTCCCGGTTCTTCAAGAGGGAACACGTCGAGAAGGCGGAGTACTACTTCGAGAAGTTCGGGCCCGCGAAGGCCGTGGTCGCGGCCCGGTTCATGCCCATCGTCCGCACCTTCATGAACCCGGTGGCCGGCGTGCTGGAAATGGACGCGCGCCGCTTCTTCGTCTGGAACGTCATCGGCGGCGTCGTCTGGGTCGAGAGCCTGCTGCTGCTCGGCTATTTCCTGGGCAGCAAGGTCGAGGGCATCGACAAGTTCATCCTCCCCGGGGTCTTCGTCATCGTCCTGCTGTCGGTGATCCCGATCGTGCGGGAGGTCATCAAGAACCGCCGGGCCGCCAAAGCCGTTCCCAAGGGGCGCCACCACGCCCCTCACCGGTGACGCGGCCGCGGGCCGGTGACCTGCGGATCATCGGAGGACGACCAAGCGGGAGAGTGCCGCCGCACAAGAAGTGACCGGCCGGTACTGAGATATCCCTCACACCGGCTACTCTCCCGGTTGTGGGACGCCACAGGTCTGATCCCCTCGGTATCGCCAGGCTGGCGCTGATCGGCCTGGCGGTCGTGCTGCTGCTCGCCGTCGTCGTGATCGGCGCGAAGGCGCTGCTGTCCACGTTCGAATCGGGGGAGCCCGCCTCCGGCGCGTCCTCCGCTCCGTCGTCGCAGCCGTCCGCCGAGCCTTCCGGCAAGCCCTCCACGCCCCGCGTGCCCACCGTACGCGTGGTGTGCGAGGCCGACCGGTGCCCGGTGTTCGTCCGGGTGCCCGGCGGCGACGTGCTCATCGACCGCGACCTGGCCCGGGGCGAGCAGGCGTCCTACTTCCAGCCCGAGCTCGACGTCGTCCTCGACGACGCCAGCACGGTCCAGGTGTTCGAGAACGGAACCGCCAGGCCCCCCGGGCCGGCCGGCGAGCGGCAGGCGTTCAGCGTGAAGCGGTCTGGGGATCGGTGAGCGACAGGTCGGCGAGGGAGTAGGCGGAGCGGTACGGCACGCCGGCGGCGGCCAGCGCCTCGTCGCCGCCCCGGTGCACGATCGTCGCGATGCCCACGACGTGGGCGCCGGCCTCGCGCAGCGCCTCCACCGCGGTGAGCACGGAGCCGCCCGTCGTGGTGGTGTCCTCAACCGCGAGCACCCGTCGCCCGGTCACGTCGGGCCCCTCGATCCTGCGCTGCAGGCCGTGGGCCTTGCCCTCCTTGCGCACCACGAACGCGTCGAGCACGCGGCCACGGGCCGCCGCGGCGTGCAACATCGCCGTCGCCACCGGGTCGGCGCCCAGCGTGAGACCGCCGACCGCCTCGTAGTCCAGGTCTTCGGTCAGGTCGAGCATCACGCGGCCCACCAGCGGCGCCGCCGTCCCGTCCAGGGTGACGCGGCGCAGGTCCACATAGAAGTCGGCCTCCTTGCCGGAGGACAGCACGACCCGCCCGTGCACGACGGCCTTGCTCTTGATTTCGTCAAGCAGTCTTTCGCGGTCACTCATGAGGCTCAGCGTACGGCCGGCCACGCCGTACGGACCGCGCGGGCCGGGCCGCCCGCTGTGGCGTGCGAATACTACTGAGAGTAAAGAGGCTGCAGCGGTTTAGCCAGGACACGGACTGCGGAATGTATCGCGGTGCAACTCACAGTAATCGCGAGGTCGCAATGCGTAGAGAAGTCCGGCATGCCGACATGGAACTGCTCGAGGCCGTGCGGGGAGGCGACACGGCGGCCTTCGGGACGCTCTACCGGCGGCACTCGGCCGCCGCGCGCGCCCTGGCCCGGCAGGTCGCGCAGGGCGAGGACGCGGTCGAGGACCTCCTCGTGGAGACCTTCGCGAGGGTTCTGGATGTGGTGCGGCGGGGCGACGGTCCGGCCTGCGGGTTCCGCCCCTATCTTCTCGCGGCGCTGCGCCGCTACGCCGCCGCCGGGGTGGTGGACCTGGCCGACGGCGACTCCCTCTACGTGGACCCCGAACTCGCGGGGCTCGACCGCTCGCCGCTCGCCCGGGCGTACCGCTCGCTGCCGGAACGCTGGCGCGCGCTGCTGTGGCACATCGAGATCGAGTGCGGCAAACCCGCGGACGCGGGCACGCTGCTCGGCCTGTCGAGCAGGGCCGCGGTCGGTCTCCTCCGCAAAGCCCGCCGGGGCCTGCGGGAGGCGTACGTGCGGCTGCACCTGGAGACCGACCCCCGGGCCGAATGCCGGCCCATCCTGTCCCTGATCCTCCGCTACGTCGAGAACGGCCTGCCCAAGCAGGAGGCGGGGACGGTCGACGCCCACGTGGCCGAGTGCATCGACTGCCGGTCGGTCTTCCTCCAGATGGTCGGTCTCACCCAGGAGCTGCGCGCCGTCGTCGGCCAGCTCGTCGCCGGGCCGGCCGTGGACGACTACCTCGCCGACCTAGCCGCCTCGGCCTCCTCCGGCTCGCGGTCCGGCGAAGGCGGCATGATGAGCGGCAGGGCGGGCGGCGGAGTGCGTGACCGAATACGCGGCCGGGCCCGGGCACGGCTGGAGACCGTCCGCCATCGCATGGGAGCGCTGACCAGCCGTGCGGACCGCCGCACCACGGGGGCCGCTCCGGCCGTCCAAGGTGGGATGGGCCCGGCGGGGCGCGCGCGGCAGCGCACCGGCGCGCTGCTGCGCGGAGCGTACGGCCGGGCACGCACGGCGGCCGGGCGTGTACGCGCGAAAGCGGTTACGGTGCGCGCCGAGGTGATTCCCGGGGCGGCGTTCGCCGGGGCGCGAGCGGCGGCCGGGCGTGTGCGCGCGAAGGCGGTTGCGGCGGCCGGTCGTGTGGGCGCGAAGGCGGGTGCGGTGCGCGCCGGGGTGTTCCCCGGCGTGGCGTTCGCCAGGGTGCGGGCAGCGGCCGGGC
>NZ_BMPY01000010.1 GCF_014647835.1 Microbispora rosea subsp. aerata | reverse complement strand
GTTCACGAAGACCGACGAGTATCCGGTCGGCGTGTACGTGCTGCCCAAGCACCTCGACGAGAAGGTCGCCCGTCTCCACCTCGACGCGCTCGGTGTGAAGCTGACCAAGCTCACCAAGAAGCAGGCGGAGTACATCGGCGTCGATGTCGAGGGCCCGTACAAGCCGGACCACTACCGCTACTGACGGGCGACCCGGGGGCGCGGGCCCGGCCCGCGCCCCCGGCCGGGAGGCAGACGGCGTGACTCAGCCTGATATCGCGGCGGACATGGCGGAGGCCGGGGAGCGGCGCATCGAGTGGGCGGCCCGGTCGATGCCGGTCCTCCGGGCGGTCGGCGCCGGTTTCGGGGCCGACCGGCCGCTGGACGGCCTGCGCGTCGCCGCCTGCATGCACGTCACCGCCGAGACGGCGGTGCTCCTCGGGGCGCTGCGCGAGGGCGGCGCCGAGATCGCCCTGGCCGCGTCCAACCCCCTGTCCACGCAGGACGACGTCGCCGAGGCGCTGCGGACGTACGGCATCGCCGTGCACGCCCGCGCCGGGGTGGACCGGGCGACCTACTACCGGCACATCCACCAGGCGCTCGACATCGCGCCCAACGTCGTGCTCGACGACGGATGCGACCTGGTCAACACCCTGCACACCGAGCGGGTCGAGCTCCTCGGCGGCGTGGTCGGCGGCTGCGAGGCGACCACGACCGGGATCATCCGGCTGCGCCAGATGGCCGCGGAGAACGCGCTGCGCTTCCCGATGATCGCGGTGAACGACACCCGCACCAAGCGGATGTTCGACAACCGGTACGGCACCGGCCAGTCGACGCTCGACGGCATCATGCGGGCCACCAACGTCCTGCTCGCGGGCCGCACCGTGGTCGTGGCGGGCTTCGGCTTCTGCGGCCGGGGCGTCGCGGAGCGGGCCAAGGGTCTCGGCGCGCGGGTCGTCGTCACCGAGATCGACCCGGTCAAGGCCCTCGACGCCGCCCTGCAGGGCTACGACGTGCGGCCGATGGGCGAGGCCGCGCGGGCCGGCGACGTGTTCGTGACCGTCACCGGCAACCGCGACGTCATCCGCGCCGAGCACATGGCCGTCATGAAGGACGGTGCGATCCTCGCGAACGCGGGCCATTTCGACGTCGAGATCGACGTGCGCGCCCTGGAGGAGATGGCGCGCGAGGTGCGCTTCGGCATCCGGCCCAACACCGACGAGTACGTCCTGGAGGACGGCCGCAGGCTGCTGCTGCTCGCCGAGGGCCGTCTGGTGAACCTGACCGCAGCGGAGGGCCACCCGGCCGCCGTGATGGACATGTCGTTCTCCGCCCAGGCGCTCGCCGTCGCCTGGCTGGTGCGGGAGTCGGACCGGCTCTCGCCCGGCGTGTACGACGTCCCGGCCGACATCGACGCCGAGGTGGCCCGCCTGAAGCTGGCGGCGGCCGGGATCTCGATCGACACGCTCACCTCCGAGCAGGAGGAATATCTCCACTCCTGGCGCCTCGGCTCCTAGGCCGTGTCTGACGGTCAAGCCCTGCTGCGCGCGGCCGAGGTGGCGTCTCACCGCGTTGCCGCCCCGCCCGCGATGATTGCCTCGCAGGCTCGCGATCTCCGCGGGGCCCGGAGCCGCCGGTAACGCCGTTGTCGGCCTCGGGACGCATCCGCCCGGATCCGCGCTCGCGACGGGCGGCATCTGGCCGGCACTCCCCGACCGGCGTGGCGTCAGGCCCCTTGCAGCGCCCGCATGCGGCGGATCTCGGCGGTCTGCTCGGCGATCAGGTCGGTGGCCCACTGCTCCACGGTGAGGTGAGAGCCGTCGGTCAGCGCCCGCGTCGCCATCGTGATCGCCCCCTCGTGGTGGGCGATCATGAGCTGGATGAACAGGCTGTCGAACTCCGGGCCGGACGCCGCCCTGAGCCGCTCCATCTGCTCCGGGGTGGCCATGCCCGGCATGCCGTCGTGGCTCGCGTGGTGATCGGGCCGGGGGAGACGCTCCCGGTCCAGCCAGGAGGTCATGGCCTTGATCTCCGGCCCCTGCACAGCCTGGATGCGGGCCGCGAGCGCCTTGAGCTTGGCCGACGAGGCCCGCGAGGGCGCCAGGACCGCCATGTCCAGCGCCTGCCTGTGGTGGATGATCATGTCTTGGACGTACCGGACGTCGGCCGCGTTGATCGAGGGGGAGGGGACCGCGGTGGCCGCCTCGGCGGGGCTGAGGGTCCTGGCCTCCTCCCCGGGCCGGCCGGGCGCGATCACGGGGGCGGTGGACGCCGGCTCGCTCGCGCGTACGTCCTGGGAACAGCCGGTCAAGAGAACGGCGGCGCCGATCAACGACGTCAGTGCCACCCGCACCCTGCTTGCTCGTGCGACCCGCACGCGGCCTCCTCCTCACGGAGCGTGTGGATGACGCTAACCCGGCGCGAGCATCATGGCAAAGAGCGCCAAGTGACAGTTTTATTGACACATTGACGACTAGCCAAAACAATCGTCAAAAGTGACGATTCGATCATTTATGTCCCTCTTATATGAGGAGGACGGGGAGTTGTTCACCTTACGCCGCAGCGGTCGAGCGCTGGCCGCGGCAGGAGCGGCGGTCGTCATGGCTCTGTCCGCGGGTCCCGCGCAGGCCGCCGACGTGCTGCCGCCCGACGCGGTCGCCATGAGTCCCAACGTCACGCACGTCGCCAACGTGCCGACCCCGGCCGCCCTGGCCGGCACCATCAACACCGACATCGCCTTCCAGGGCGACTACGCCTACGTCGGCAACTACGGCGGGTTCACGATCGTCGACATCAAGAACCCCAAGCGGCCGACGGTCGTGAGCTCGGTGGTCTGCCCCGGCTCCCAGATGGACATGTCCGTGTACGGCAACCTGCTGTTCGGGTCCGTCGACTCCTCCCGCAACGACGACTCGTGCTCCAGCACCAGCCAGTCGGCGTCGGTCAAGGAGTCGTGGGAGGGCGTGCGCATCTTCGACGTCAGCGACAAGTCGAACCCGAAGTACATCAAGTCGGTGGAGACGAACTGCGGGTCCCACACGCACACCCTCGTGCCGGACAAGCACGGCAAGAACGTCTACATCTACGTCTCCTCCTACGCCCCGTCGGCGGCCTTCCCCGACTGCCGGCCGCCGCACGACCTGATCTCCATCATCAAGGTCCCGCTGCAGAACCCCACCGCCGCGTCGGTCGTGGCGACGCCGGTGCTGTTCCCGGACGGCGGCAACCCGGGCGACGGGCAGTCCTACCCCAACGGCACATCCGCGACGACCGGATGCCACGACATCACCGCCTACCCCGAGAAGGGCCTGGCCGCGGGCGCCTGCATGGGTGACGGCATCCTGATGGACATCCGCGACCCCGAGCACCCCAAGGTCATCGACGTGGTCCGCGACGACGAGAACTTCGCCTTCTGGCACTCGGCGACGTTCAACAACGCGGGCACCAAGGTGGTGTTCACCGACGAGCTCGGCGGCGGCGGCGCGGCCACCTGCAACGAGGCGATCGGCCCCAACCGCGGCGCGAACGCCGTCTACGACATCACCCCAGGCAACAAGCTGGTGTTCCGGAGCTACTTCAAGATCGGCCGCTACCAGGCCGACACGGAGAACTGCGTCGCGCACAACGGCTCGCTGATCCCGGTGAAGGGCCGCGACATCATGGTGCAGGCGTGGTACCAGGGCGGCGTCTCGATCTGGGACTTCACCGACTCCGCGCACCCGCAGGAGATCGGCTACTTCGACCGCGGCGCGTGGTCGCAGCCGCTGAGCGGCGGTTTCTGGTCGGCCTACTACTACAACGGCTACATCTACGGCAGTGACTTCAACAAGGGCCTCGACGTCCTGCGGATCAACGACCCGCGTACGAACCAGGCCCAGAGCGTGAAGATGGACATCCTCAACGTGCAGAGCCAGAGCTCGTACCGCGAGCACGGCAGGCACTGACCCCACGGAAACGGAGGCGGGCACCTCCGGCGCGGTCTCTCCCTCCCGCGCCGGCGATGCCCGCCTCAACCCCACTACAGGTTCGCCCCACGACCTGCGGTCACCACAGCCGCCCGCCGCATCCGGGTTCACACCTGGGTCGTGTCTGACAGATCAAGCCCTGCCGGACACGGCCACCCGGCTGCTCGCCGCGACGCCCGCGGTGAGCCGTGCCCGGGCGGCGGCCGTCGCGGTGGCCCTCGGGCGGCGCCTCGCCGCGTTCTCGCCCTGCCCATGAAGATCGCTCGCGGGCTCACGATCTCCGCGGGGCCCGGAGTCGCCCGCAGCTCCGCTATGGGCTCCTCCCCGGCCTTGCGATGCATCCACCTGGATCCACGCTCGCGACGGGCGGCATTCGCCGGAGACTCCTACACGGGCGGAACAAACCCGCCCGGTGTCGGCGGGGCATCCCCGCGCGGCGGTTCCGGTCGCCTCGGCGGAGGCGGCGCGGGCACCCCATAGCCGGGCACACCGTGCCCCTGCGGGCCGGGCCCCTGCTCGCCGTAGCCGTGCGGGCCGTGCCCCTGTCCGCTGTAGCCGTGCGGGCCGTAGCCGGGCACACCAGGCCCCTGCCCGCCGTACTCCTGTCCGCCGTGCCCCTGCGGGCCGTATGGCGGGGGCGTGGAAGAGACCCGGGCGAGCCGCATCTCCTCGCGCCGCCTGCGTTCGGCCAGTACGGCCGCCAGGTAGGCGTACGGCGGAACGCCGGGCGGGGGCGGCGGCGCCACCCGCGCGCTGACCTGACCGGCCACCCGCAGCCCCATCTCGTCGCGCACCGGGGGACTGAGCTGATGCCAGCGGGACAGGTACTGCCGCGCGAGGTTGGCCAGGTCGTCGGTCAGCCCGGAAAGCTCCAGCGTCGCGGCCCACGGCGCGAGCCCGGGAGGCATCTGCGGCGGCGGATCCTGGCGCGGCGCGCGCTCCCCGATGACGGTCGTCCCGGCGAACACGTCCCCGAGGCGCTTGCCGCGCTGGTTCACCAGCGAGGTGATGAGCGCCGGGGCGCCGAAGAACGTCCAGAACTCCACAAATCCGGCGAGCCCGCGAAACAGCGCCTGCCGGAAGCGCTCCGGCCCGCCGTCGTCGCTCACCACCCGCAGGCCGAGGGCGAGCTTGCCGAGCGAGCGGCCCCTGCTGAGCGTCTCGAACGCGACCGGGTAGCCCACCGTGACCAGCACGACGAACAGGATGAGCAGCCCGGTGGCCAGCGAGTCGTCGGTCACCAGGGACGCCCGCGTGACCAGCAGGAACGCCAGAATCATCAGGGACCACTGGACGGCCCAGTCGATGAGGAAGGCCAGGGCGCGGCTGGAGAGCTGGGCGATGCGGACCTCGACGACGACCGCCTCGCCGGTCACGACTTCGGACACACTGGGCACCCTACTGTCCGACCACCCGCCCGCGGCACGGCGGTCGCGGTGCGCATCCGCCGCCTACGCCGCGCGTCTCGCGGCCTTCGCCGATAGGGTCCCGATCGTGGACATCGATGCGTTCGTCGCCGCGAACAAGCCGTCCTGGGACCGGTTGGACGATCTCGTACGGCGGCAGCGCAGGCTGCGCGGCGCGGAGGTCGACGAGCTGGTCGAGCTCTACCAGCGGGCGGCGACCCACCTGTCCATCGTGCGGTCGGGGTCGTCCGACGCCATTCTCGTCGGACGCCTGTCGTCGCTGGTGGCGCGGGCGCGTACGGCCGTCACCGGCGCGCACAGCCCGGCCTGGCGGGAGGTCGCCCGGTTCTTCACCGTGTCGTTCCCCGTGGTGGCCTACCGGGCGCGCCGGTGGTGGATCGGGGCCACCGCGGCCTCGCTCGCGGTCGCGTACGTCGTGGGGGTGTGGGTGGCGCGCGACCCCGCCGTGCAGAGCGCGATCGGCACACCCGAGGAGATCCGCCAGATCGTCGAGCACGACTTCGCCGACTACTACTCGGAGAACCCGGCCCTGTCGTTCGCCGGTCACGTGTGGGTGAACAACGCCTGGGTGTCCATGCAGGTCGTCGTCTCGGCGATCCTGCTCGGCCTGCCGATTCCCTGGATCCTGTTCCAGAACGCGGCCAACGTGGGACTCATGGGCGGCCTGATGCACGCGCACGACAAGGCGGATGTGTTCTGGGGGCTGATCCTGCCGCACGGCATGCTGGAGCTGACCGCGGTCTTCCTGGCGGCGGGCGCGGGGATGCGGCTGGGCTGGACCGTGATCGACCCCGGCCCGAGGCGGCGCGGCGAGGCGCTGGCCGAGCAGGGCAGGGCCGTGATGAGCGTCGCGCTGGGCCTGATCGTGGTGCTGCTCGTCTCCGGGCTCATCGAGGCGGGGGTCACCCCCTCGGGCCTGCCCACCTGGGCGCGCATCTCGATCGGCGCGTTCGCCGAGGCGCTCTTCCTCACGTACGTGATCGTCTTCGGCCGCCGGGCGGAACGCGCGAACGAGACGGGGGACATCGAGCAGGCCCCCGACCACGCCCCCACGGCCTGAGCGGGCTCACAGCCGGCCGGCGGCCTTCAGCGCGAGGTAGGCGTCCGCGAGCGCCGGAGCCACCTCCTCGGGCAGGGCGTCCACGACCTCCACGCCGTGGCGGCGCAGCACGGCGGTGATCTCGCGCCGTTCGCCGCGCAGCCGCTCGGCGGCGGCCGCGTCGTAGACGGCCTCGGGGGTGCCGCGCCCGGCGGCCATGTCGGCCACCCGCGGGTCGGCGACCGAGGCGACCACGACCATGTGCCGCGACGACAGGCTGGGCAGCACGGGCAGCAGGCCCTCCCGCATGGCCGCCGCGTTCAGGTCGGTCAGCAGCACCACCAGGCAGCGCCGCCTGGCCCTGGACAGCACGGCCGCCACCATCCCGGCGGCGTCGGCCTCGACCAGCTCCGCCTCGATCGGCGCCATCGCGTTCACCAGCGACGACAGCAGCTCCGTGCGCGGCGCGCCGGCCACCTGGGCCCGTACGGCGCGGTCGTAGGCGAGGAAGTCGACGCGGTCGCCGGCCCGCGCCGCGAGGGCGGCCAGCAGCAGCGCGGCGTCCATCGACCAGTCCAGCCGGGGCCACCCGGAGGGGCCGGAGCCGGGCACCGGCGCCACGCCCACCCGGCCCGCCGAGGTGCGGCCGGTGTCGAGCACGATCAGCACACGGCGGTCGCGCTCGGGCCGCCAGGTGCGCACGACGACGTCGTTGCTGCGGGCGCTCGCCCGCCAGTCGATGGAGCGGACGTCGTCGCCCACCACATACTCGCGCAGCGAGTCGAACTCGGTGCCCTGGCCGCGCACCATCGCCGGGTGCAGGCCGTCCAGCTCGCGCAGCCGGGCCAGCCTCGACGGCAGGTGCCTGCGGCTGAGGAACGGCGGCAGCACCCGCACGGTCCACGGCACGTGGAACGTCCGCTGCCGCGCCGCCAGGCCCAGCGGCCCGGCCGCGCGGACCGTCACGGCGACGGCCCGCCGGTCGCCCCTGCGGACAGGGGTCAGCGTCGTGACCAGGCGCCGCCGCTCGCGGGGCGGCACGTCGAGGGCCTGCTGCCGCACGGCGGCCCCGGCCGAGGGCTGCCAGGCGTCGCGCAGCACGCCGCGCACCCGCCGCCGGCCCGGGTTCTCCACCACCAGCCCGACCGCCGCCGACTGCCCGAGCCGCACCCGCCGGTCGCCGTCGCGCTGGAACCGCAGCCCGCGTACGTCGCCGGCGAGCAGCAGGTCGGCCGCCACGAGCGCGAAGAGCACCAGCGCGGCGGCGAGCACCACGAGGCCGGGCTCGGGGGCGAGGAGCACGACGATCGCGGCGAGGGCGGCCAGCAGGCCCGCGCGTCCGGTCAGCGCCACGCGGCCCTCACCGGGGAACGGGGACGGAGGCCAAGATGCCCTCCAGGATGCCGTCGGGTGTCGCGCCCTCCAGCTCGGCCTCCGGGCGCAGCCCCACCCGGTGGCGCAGGGCGGGCCGCGCGAGGGCCTTCACGTCGTCGGGCGTCACGTACGACCGCCCCGACAGCCAGGCCCACGCCCGCGCGGCGGCCAGCAGCGCGGTGGCCCCACGGGGTGAGACGCCGAGCTGGAGCGAGGGCGACTGCCGGGTGGCCCGGACGACGTCCACGATGTAGCCGAGCACCTCGGGGCCCGCGTGGACCTCCGCGACCGCCCGCCGTCCCGCCGCGAGGTCGGCCGCGGAGGCCACCTGCTTGATCTCCGACAGGTCCCTGGGGTCGAAGCCGCGCGCGTGCCGCTCCAGCACGGCGATCTCCTGCTCGCGCGGCGGCAGCGGCACGGTGAGCTTGAGCAGGAACCGGTCGAGCTGCGCCTCGGGGAGCTGGTAGGTGCCTTCGTACTCGACGGGGTTCTGCGTGGCCACGACGATGAACGGGTCGGGCAGCGCGCGGGCCTGGCCGTCGACGCTGACCTGCCGTTCCTCCATCGCCTCGAGCAGGGCGGCCTGGGTCTTCGGCGGGGTGCGGTTGATCTCGTCGGCGAGCAGCAGGTTGGTGAAGACCGGCCCCTCGCGAAACTCGAACTCCGCCGTCCGCGCGTCGTAGACGAGCGACCCGGTGACGTCGCCCGGCATGAGGTCGGGGGTGAACTGCACCCGCTTGAAGCCGAGCGCGAGCGTGGCCGACAGCGTGCGCACCAGCAGGGTCTTGGCCACGCCGGGCACGCCTTCGAGCAGCACGTGACCCCGGCACAGCAGCGCGATGACCAGGCCGGTGACGACCGGGTCCTGGCCCACGACCGCCTTGGCGACCTCGGCCCGCAGCGCCGCGAGCGCCTCGCGGGCGGCGTCCGATCCAGGTGTGGTCACGAGTCTCGTACCTGCCTTTCCAGTGTGTCCAGGTGGGCGGCGAGGGCCACCAGCGCGGCGTCGTCCCCGGGCGGCGGGCCGCACAGCAGCGTCACCACGGGTGCGGGGTCCCGGCCGGTGCGCGCGGCCGCCGCGACGGCGACCTCCTGCGCGGTCGCGGTGCGGGGCAGCCCGAGCCGGGGGGCGAGCCGGTCGGCCGCGGCGGCCCGCAGCGCGAGGGCCGCCCGGTCCCTGGCCCGGCGCGACCGGTACAGGCGCCCGCGGCCCTCCACGGTCTCCGACGCCCGCACGGCCACGGGCAGGCGCTCGACCACGACGGGCCCGAGCCTGCGGCCCCGCCACAGGGCGACCACGGCGACCGCGAGGGCGAGCTGGAAGACCGCCCACTTCACGCCGTCGGGGATGAGTTCGCCGAGCGAGCGGGCCTCCCCGTCCGCGCCGCCGGCGGCCTGCACGGGGTCGTCCGGCTCGGTGAGCCAGACGAGCGTCGGCCGGGCTCCGGCCAGGTTCAGCGCGAGCGCGGCGTTGCCGTCCTCCGCCAGGCGCAGGTTGGTCATGAACGACGCGTCGCCCAGCACGGTCACCGTGTGCCCGCCGGCCGTGTAGCGGACCAGGGTGTGCCCGTCGCCGGCCGGGTAGCAGCCGGTGGAGCCCGGCGGCCCGACGTACGAGGTGCCGCCGGTGTAGGCGCTGCCGGCCCGCACCGCCTCCCGCAGCGCGCACTCCGGCGCTCGGGAGCGGGTGTGCGCGGGGCCGTCCTTGCGCACGCCGGGGGCGAGCACGTCGAGGTATGGCACGGAGCCGACGACGAGCCGGTCGCCGAAAGCCGCGGCGAGGCGGCCGGCGGCGCCGCGGTCCAGAAAGCTCGCCTCGGTGACCAGCAGCAGGGTGAACGGCCCTGCGGCGGACACGGCCGCGTCGGGGGTCTTCGCGCGGACCACCCGCACGCCGTGCGCCTCGAGCAGCCGGGCGAGCGCGGCGCCGCCGTCCAGCGAGGTGCCGGCGGGGTCGAGGGGACGGCCGTCCGGCTGTCTCCCCGTCAGCAGCACGGGCAGCGCCGCCGCGCCGAGCACGAGCGCCGCCAGCAGCGCGACCCACGCGGCCTGCCGCCTCCTGGTCGCGGTCATGCGGCCACGCCCGCACGCGCCGACCGCAGGCGCTCGTCGAGGGCGGCGAGCGTCCGGTAGCCCTCCCGGGTGCCGCCGGCCCCGCCGTAGGTCACATCGTCGAACAGGCGCGCCGCCGCGCGCAGGTCCGCCGCGTGGGGCGGCAGCGCCTGCCCGGCGGCCTCGGCCAGCTCCACCGCCGTACGGCCCGGCAGCGGGCTGACGACGGCGCGTTCCTCCAGCTCGCGGGCTATCGCGCGCAGCCGTTCCTGGATGGCCCCGGCCCAGGCGCCCTCGGCCGCCAGGCGCTCGGCCTCGGCGCGGTGCTCGGCGGCAGTCCGCTCACGCTCCCCGAACACCGCTCCGCTCTCCGTGCGCCGGCCGCCGGACAGGCGGCGCAGGGCCCACAGGAGCAGCACGGCCAGGACGGCGAGCACGATCGTGATCACGACGAGCGACGCCGGGCCGCCCCCGCCCGCACCGCCGCCGCTCAGCAGGTCGCCGAGGAACTGGGAGACCTCCCGTCGCAGCCGGTCGAACAGCGGTTCATGCTGGTAGCCCGCCCTGGACAGCTCCCGCGCGGCCTCGCGCGCGGCCTGCTCGCGGCCGACGTCGACCGGCGAGGCGAGCAGCGCCGCCGTCCGTATGACCGTCACGCCCGCGGCCCGTACGGTCCGTACGGTCCATGCGGCGGGGCGCCGTGGGAGGGCCCGGAGTCCGGCCCGGTCCCCGCGGCGTAGCTCGGGTGCCACAGGTCGTCGACCCCGGCGTGCACCCAGCCCTGCGCCTGGTTGCGCTCCGCCGCCGTCTGCAGCACCAGGTCGAACGCCTCGGCCCGCATCCGCCGGTCGGCGTACAGCAGCCCGCCCACGCCCGCCTGGAAGGGATAGGTGATCATCGAGGCGAGGACCTGGCCGAGGGCCAGCAGGAGCGCGGTGAGCACGGTCCCCGCGGCGGTGCCGCCGCTCAGCACCCCGAGGAGCGAGCCGACGAGCGTGAACGGCAGCGCCAGCACGGTGCCGATGACGGCCGTGAGCAGGAGGGTGAGCAGCAGGATGCCGAGGACCCGCCAGCTGTCGCCTTTCACCAGCCGCCACGACCGGCTCATGGAGTCGGCGATCCCGCGTCCCTCCAGCACGATCGCGGGGGCCGCCAGCGACAGGCGCGTGTAGAAGAACATCAGGTAGGAGAGGTAGGCCAGGAGGCACGGCACTCCGGCGAGGACCGCGAGCCACGCGCCGTCGGTCTCGATGGCGGCGAACGCGCCGGCCGAGGCCAGGCCCAGGAACGGCGGGAAGAGCACCAGCAGCGGCAGCAGGAAGATGAGCGTCTGCAGCAGCACCAGCCCGAGCAGCGCGGGGACGCGCGCACGCGCCAGGCGCCACGCCTCGCCCACCGTGATGCGCCCGCCGAACACCGCGCGCCCGAGCACCCGGGTGAGCATGCCGGTGAGGACCGTGGTGCCGACGAACGTCATGACGTAGCTGATGATGGTGCCGATGGACTGCGCGGCCGTCCCGGAGGCCGGCGCCTCCAGCGTCTCGGCGGCGTACGGGTCGGCGAGGATCTGCCCGATCGTGCCGAGCGACAGCGCCTGTCCGATGGAGACGGGGATCGCGGTGATCGCCGCTACGATCGCCGACAGGGCGAGCGTGGCCTTGGGGTTCGACCGGATGAGCTTGATCGTGCCGTCGACGATGTCGCCGAGCGCCAGCGGGCGCAGCGGGATGACGCCCGGTCTCGGGGCGTCTTGAGGCGGATATCCGTACGGCCCGGCGTACGGTGAGGGCGGGTACGCCGCGTGGTGCGGCGGGCCGGAGGGCGCGGCGGGCCCTTGGGGCGCGCCGGGGGAGGCCCAGGACCCCGCGGCCCCGCGATACGGGGGAGGCTGCTCGGCCGCCCAGCCGGGGGGCACGTCGGGGGTGGAGCCGGGGCCGTCTGTCATGTCCCAATCCTGGCATGATGTACGGGCCTGCCGCGCGATCGTGCCGGAGGCTCTCGACGGGAAGTGCGACGGAATGCTTTGGGGGATGGTCGAAACGGGGTGTGGCGGCGCACACTTGGAACGTGACCGCACCACGGGATTCCCGCCGGTGTGACCGCATCGGGTCAGACAATCGCGCGCTTCGTCCGCTGCGCCTAAACTCCATCCTCTGTCATGGTCGTGTAACACCAAAGCCGTGGCCACGGTAGCCTGCGGGGGAACCAGTGACAAACGCCCAAATCTCCCATACGCGTACGAATGAGGGACCATGAAAGGACGCGTGCTGGTCGTCGACGACGACGCCGCTCTCGCCGAGATGCTCGGCATCGTGTTGCGCGGGGAGGGTTTTGAGCCGTCGTTCGTGTCCGATGGCGACAAGGCACTCGACGCCTTCAGGGACACCCGGCCGGACCTCGTCCTGCTCGACCTGATGCTTCCCGGCGCCGATGGTATCGATGTCTGCCGCCGCATCCGCGCCGAGTCCGGGGTCCCGATCGTGATGCTCACGGCCAAGAGCGACACGATCGACGTGGTGCTCGGCCTGGAGTCCGGCGCGGACGACTACATCGTCAAGCCGTTCAAGCCCAAGGAGCTGGTCGCCCGGGTGCGCGCCCGCCTGCGCCGCACCGACGAGCCCACGCCCGAGATCCTGCAGATCGGCGACATCACCATCGACGTGGCCGGCCACTCGGTCAAGCGCGGCGACGAGACCATCAACCTCACGCCGCTGGAGTTCGACCTGCTGGTCGCGCTGGCCCGCAAGCCCCGCCAGGTCTTCACCCGCGAGGTGCTGCTCGAGCAGGTCTGGGGCTACCGGCACGCCGCCGACACCCGCCTGGTGAACGTGCACGTCCAGCGCCTGCGCGCCAAGATCGAGAAGGACCCGGAGCACCCCGAGATCGTCGTCACGGTCCGGGGCGTGGGCTACAAGGCCGGCCCAGCGTAAGTCGTTCGTCACCGCCATGCCGGTCTCCGCGAGGAAACCCCGTCGACGGACCCCGCGCCAGATCGCCCGTGGGGTCCGCAGACGCGCGCGCCGCCTCGCGGGCCGGCTGCGGCACGCCTGGCGGCGCTCGCTCCAGCTTCGCGTGGTCACCAGCACGCTGGTGCTGTCGATGGCCGTCGTGGTCGTCCTCGGCGTCTTCCTGATGCAGTCGATCATCGCCTCGGTGCTGACCAGCAGCGAGGTGTCCGCGGTGGAGGAGTCGCGGGCGAACATCGCGACCGCCAGCGGCTACCTCACCCAGTCCGAGGACTCGGCCGACATCACGCAGGACGCCACCGGCCGGGGGCAGACGATGAACCCCGCCGACGCGGCGGCCAAGGCGCTCGTCGACCGCTCCGGAGGCCGCTACGACGTCGTCATCTTCAACGACGCGTCGGTCGGCGAGGGCCGGGCGTCCGGCCAGATCGACTGGTCGAGCATCCCCGCCTCGCTGCGCGCGAAGGTCCAAAACAGCGAAGAGCAGTCGTTGTGGGACCAGACCGTGAAGGTCCGGTACATCGGCGAGAGGCAGCCCGAGAGCGCCTGGGTGGTCGGCGCCAGGGTGAACGGGACCTACGAGATCTACCACGTCTTCCCGCTCGGCGACGAGGAGAGGACGCTGCTCACGGTCCAGCAGATGGTCTTCGGCGCGGGAGCCGCGCTCGTGCTGCTGCTCGCCGGCGTCGCCTCGCTGGTCACCCGGCAGGTGGTCACGCCCGTACGGCTCGCGCGCCAGGCGGCGGAGCGGCTCGCCGCCGGCCGGCTGGAGGAGCGGCTCAAGGTGCGCGGGGAGGACGACCTCGCCCGGCTGGCGACCTCGTTCAACGAGATGGCGTCCAACCTCGCCGTGAAGATCCACCAGCTGGAGGAGCTCTCCCAGGTGCAGCGGCAGTTCGTCTCCGACGTCTCGCACGAGCTGCGCACGCCGCTGACGACCGTCCGCATGGCCGCCGACCTGCTGTACGAGGGCCGCGAGGACTTCGACCCCGCCTCCGCCCGCGCCGCGGAGCTGATGCAGAATCAGCTCGAACGCTTCGAGTCGATGCTGGCCGACCTGCTGGAGATCAGCCGCTACGACGCCGGGGCGGCGACGCTCGACCTGGAGTCCGTCGACATGCGCGACGTGGTCATGCGCGCGGTCGGCGACTCCGAGACGCTCGCCGAGCGGCAGGCCACCCGGTTCGAGCTGCGCCTGCCCAACGAGCCGTGCATGGCCGAGGTGGACAGCCGCAGGGTCGAGCGTATCCTGCGCAACCTGCTCTTCAACGCCATCGAGCACGGCGAGGGCAAGGACATCGTCGTCACGCTCGGCGCCGACCGCGACGCGGTGGCCGTGGCCGTACGCGACTACGGGGTCGGCCTCAAGCCGGGGGAGGAGAACCTGGTCTTCGACCGCTTCTGGCGGGCGGACCCCTCCCGTGCCCGGACCATCGGCGGCACCGGGCTCGGCCTGGCGATCTCGCGGGAGGACGCCATGCTGCACGGCGGCTGGCTGCAGGCGTGGGGCGCGCCGGGGGAGGGCAGCCAGTTCCGCCTGTCGCTGCCGCGCGTGGCGGGAGCGCCGCTGCGCGGGTCGCCGCTCCCGCTGGTGCCGCCCGAGGTGGAGATGCGCCGCACGTGGCGCGGCCACACCACTCCGGTGCTGAGCCCGGCGGGCGGCGTCGCCGTGCCGGAGACCGCGCCGCGGACGCGGGAGAACGTGGAGGCGGGGGCCTTCGATGCGGAGTGAGCGGCTCGGCGTCCGTCGCCTCGCCGCGGTCGCGGGCGCGGCGCTCGCCCTGATCTCCGGCGGGGCGGGCTGCGCCACCGTGCCCACGGGCGGCAGCCCGCGCGCCGCCCAGGAAGACCACGGCAAGGACACGCTCAGCCAGCCGTACGTGCGGCTCATCGCGACCCGGCCGAAGAAGGGCGCGTCGCCGGAGGACATCGTCAAGGGCTTCCAGGCGGCCATGGCGGCGTTCGACGACCGTGAGCTGAGCGTGGCCAGGGACTACCTCACCCCGGGCGCGGCCAAGCGCTGGAACCCGTGGGGGCAGACCCGCATCTACGAGGGCAAGATCGAGTCGGACCACACGCAGGACCTCCGGAAGGCCACGCGGACGACGGTGACGCTGAAGGGCACGGCCGTCGCCACGATCGACCCGGACGGCAGGTCCACCCCGGCCAGCGGGCCGTTCACCGAGCCGTTCACGCTGGTCAAGGTCGACGGCGAGTGGCGGATCGACGGGCTGCCCGACGCCCGCCTGCTGTCCAACGACGACCTGCAGCGCGCCTACCGGAGGGTGGACCTGTACTACCCGCCGGCCACCCGGGAGAGCGGGCTCGTGGTCGACCGCGTGTGGGTGCCGATCGAGCCCAGCAGGGGGGTGCCGGAGACGCTGGTCCGCCGCCTGCTCGCCGGGCCGACCTCGTCCATCAGGAACGCGGTGAGCAGCGCGTTCCCCCCGGGCACCGGCCTCAACCGGATCACGGTCGAGGGCGACACGGTCGTGATCGACTTCTCCGCCGCGCTGGAGTCGGTGCCGCCCGACCGCCTCGACGCGCTGAAGGCGCAGCTCGTGTGGACGCTCGGCGAGCTGGTCACCGGCCGCACCGTCGAGATCCGCGTGAACGGCGAGACCGGCCCGCGCTTCCGGCCCGCCGACTACGCCGGGTATGACCCGAACGTGCTCACGGGCTCCCTGCAGGCGTTCTACATGCAGGGCGGCAGGCTGCTGCAGTTCAAGGAGAAGGGCGACGGCACGCCGGTGCCCGGCGCGGCGGGCGAGCAGGCCGGGAAGTTCACCCAGCCCGCGGTCTCCGGCACCGACCGGTTCCCGCCTCTCGTGGCCGCCCTGCTCAACGGCGACGGCGTCTACGTCGCCCCGATGGCCCCGGGCAGCCAGTGGCAGCGGTGGATCGCGGGCAAGGACATGAGCCCGCCCTCCTGGGACCGCTACGGGGCCGTCTGGTCGGCCGAGAGGGTGAACTCGCACGAGAGCCGGGTCTGGACGGCCGACAACGGCAGGGCCCACGAGGTGGACATCGACGACGAGCTGTCGTACGGGCGCATCGTCGAGCTGCGGGTCTCCCGCGACGGAGCCCGGGTCGCCGCGATCGTCGACAACGGCCTGGGCACCTCCGTCAAGATCGGCACGATCGTCCGCAACGGCCAGCAGACGCGGATCGAGGCCGTACGGACGCTCATCGAGCCGCGCGACGCGCGGAAGATCAAAGACATCGCGTGGCAGGACGCCGCGGACCTGCTCGTGCTGTCCGAGGGCAGCAGCGGCCAGGAGCTCACCACCTGGTCGGTGATGGAGGGCATCATCCCCAACGACGGCCCCATCAAGCTGGATTCGAAGATCAAGTCGATCGCGGCCGTCCCCGACCACGTCCTCGCCGAGGCCGACGAGGGCCAGGTGCTCGCCTACAGCATGGACAAGCACACCTGGACCCCGCGCGCCGAGAACGGCGCCACCAACCCCGTCTACCCTCTGGGCTGAGTCGCGGATCGAGGTCGGCCGGCACGAAAGACGCGCCGGCGGCTCCGCGAGCGAGGCCGAATGTCGGTGGCGGGCGGCACCCTGAGGGCGTGCGTGCGGCCCTGCTCGACCTGATCCTCCCGCCCCGCTGCGCCGGATGCGGCGCGCCGGGCGCGGTGGCCTGCCCGACCTGTACGGCCGAGCTGCTGCGGGAGCCGTCCCGCCGGCCGCCGGACCCGCCGCCCGCGGGCCTGCCGGACTGCTGGTCGGCCACCACCTACGACGGCGCGGCCCGCCGGATGATCCTCGCGTGCAAGGAACGCGGCCGTACGGCCCTGGTGCCGGTCCTGGCCGCCTCCGTGAGCGCCTGTGTGGCCGCCTGGGCGGCCGACGGGCGGCCGGGCGGGGGAGAGGGCCGTGAGGTGTGGCTGGTGCCCGTGCCGAGCGCCAGGGCCGCCTCCCGCCGCCGCGGGCACGACCCCGTGCGGGCCGTCGCCGCCGCGGCCGCCCGCGAGCTGTGCCGCCGGGGCAGGCCCGCCGTCCTCGCGCCCCTGCTCCGGCAGGGCCGCCGCGTGGCCGACCAGGCGGGGCTGGGATCGGCCGAGCGGGCCGCGAACCTGTCCGGGGCCTTCGCGGTCGTGCCGGGGGCGGCGGAGCGGCTGCGGCCCCACGGACGCGGCCGGCGGGCCGCCGCCGTGGTCGTGGTGGACGACGTCGTCACGACCGGGACGACGCTGGCGGAGGCGGCCAGGGCGCTGCGCACCGCGGGCGTGGAGGCGTCCGCGGCGGTCACCGTGGCCGCGACACGCCGGAGGCGCCGGAATGGCGAATATCACAGACGGTAAAGACTGCGGCAAGGGCCGGGCGTGTCGGGGGAGGACGGCCACGGGCGGACTTCTCCGGGACTTCCCTGCTCAACGCAGGTGTGGACGGCGCGCGGGCGGGGATTTCCAGAACATGACCGCGAATTTTCCATCGACGAGACGGCAACCGGGATCACGCAAAGTGATCGTTTAGCCGATCTCCTGGCTGACATTCCAGGCGGTAGCGACTAGCGTTCAGACATGGCACCCGTTCGGGTCCGTGGTTGCGCCGGGCCGACTCCCCTCGGGGGTCCGGCCTGGTTAGCCGATGCCAGCCGCAGGCGAAACGGCCCACGTAAGGCGACTCTTGGTCGACCGATCACGGTGCGGCTTAGAGGTAAGTCCTGCCCTCCCGGGGGTCCAGATGTCCCCCGTAAGAGGAGAAGGGCACTAGTGGCGAGTGAGCTGCGAACCCCTCAGCAGGCGGATGTGGGGACGAAGACCAGGTCGGCCGGACGGGTGCCATGAAGCCCGTGCACCACCGTCGATGTGCGAAGGGGGGCTTTGCGTGGAAATCATCGTCAAGGGACGGCACACCACTGTGGGTGACCGGTTCCGCGATCAAGTGACGTCCAAGCTGGCCAGAATCCAGAAGCTCAACAACAAGCTCATCCAGATCGACGTCGAAGTCTCCAAGGAGCCCAACCATCGGCAGAGCGGGCAGCGCGAGCGGGTGGAGCTGACGATCCACTCGCGGGGTCCCGCCATCCGCGCGGAGGCCAGCGCGGACGACCGGTTCTCGGCGCTCGACATCGCCATCGGCAAGCTGGAGGAGCGGCTGAGGCGGCTCGCCGATCGCCGCAAGATCCATCACGGGAAGAACTGCCCTCCCTCGATGGCAGAGCTCACCGCGGTGACGGAGAACGCGCGGGGGGTGGTCACGACCGTCCGGGAGGAGCCGGAGCCGGTCGCCGAGATCCCGGTGGAGGCCGCCGGGGCGCCGGGCGAGGGTTCCGAGCCTCTCGTGCCCATCGAGATGGACGGCGACGGACCGCTGATCGTACGGGAGAAGTTCCACAAGGCCGACCCGATGACGATTGACCAGGCGCTCCTGGAAATGGAGCTGGTGGGGCACGACTTCTATCTCTTCCGCGACAAGGAAGGCGGTCAGCCGAGCGTCGTCTACCGCCGGCGCGGCTACGACTACGGAGTCCTCAGGCTGGTGGAAAGCTAGCCCGTCCGCCCGTGAGCAGGCCGGACCCACCGGGTCCGGCCTGCTCACGTTCTCACCCTTTCCGCCCCGGCCGCCGGGTCGCCGAGCTACGACAGGGTCGTCGCGATGAAGGCCTCCGGCTTCGCGAGTCGTATCGATGGTGGTGCTCCGGCCGGCCCGGCCTCCGCAGCGTTGAGACCGAGCGGTTGATCACGTGCCGGGCACGTGCGATGTGGCGAGATCTGCTCCTCGGGTTCGCTCGCTGAGACCGCCCCGCCGGTGCGCGATCCGCGATCGGAGGGGCTGGGCGGCCTCCTCGGCCTGAGGGGGTCGGAGACCGCCCGTCCGTACCACCCGCCTGCCGCACTTCCCCCACGGCGGCAGGCGGGCCGAGGACCAACCCGAGGGTGTTTCGCCATCAGGCGTTCGCCGTTGTCGGCCCGTGCGGGCCGGGACAAGGGCAAGAACTGAGGGTTCGGAAGTGGCGACGCATACCACCTCATCGAGCGGTTGACTCAAGAGCAGCTCGTCGAGGTCCGGGCGCACGCGCTCTGGCTGGTCAGCGGTAGCAGAACCTCTGTGGCGGAAGTCGGGGCGGGTCGGGTGCCGGAGTGTTGGATGCTTATCTATCCGGGTTGTCTACGCACTCGGTTGTTCCGCCGATGTTGATGCTGACCGGAGCCTCCCCGATGCCGACGCGGAAACCGCCAACACCCTTGCGCTCTGCCCCGGCTACTCGACCTTTCGTGTAGTTGATTGTCCAGCCGCGCTGTTTCAGTACGTCGAGGACCTTGCGAAACACCTCGTCAGCGTTCGACGTCTCATTTGAGGTCTTGCCGAAGACGATATAGGTGCTTTCTACGCTGCTGTCTTCTGTGCCGACCGGGCCGCCGCATGGCACGTCTTGGTCGATGAGGGTGACGCGGGGGTCGGCGTTGGGAATGACGGCCTGGATGATGGCTTTGGCTTCGGTGATGAAGGCTTGGCGTGTTTGTTCGGGGGTCATCTCTACGCCCGGTTCACGTGCGCAGCCGGCCAGGAGCATGGGCAGGCATAGCACCGTGACAATGACACGGCAGCTCCGGGATAGGGAGGTCATTTGGGTTGTGGATCACTCATGACGACGGGTGTGGCGGGACCGGGCAGCGGTATCGGCACGCGCTGTGAGCATGAGGGGTGGCCTTCGTCATTTTCCGTTCAGCGTTTGCGGGGACAGCGGAAGTCGGGACGGGTCGAGTGTAGGAACGTAGGATTCCTATTTATCTGGGTTCTTCACGCACTCCGTGTCTCCGCTGATGTTGATGCCCACAGGTGATCCTCCGACGCCTGCGCTGATGCCGCCTACGCCCTTGCGTTCTGCTCCGGCTACACGATTATTCGTGAAGTTAATTGTCCAGCCGCGTTGTTTCAACACGCCGACCACTTTGTGGAATACTTCATCGGAATCCGGGCTGACATTCTTAGTAGTGCCGCGGACATTGATCAAGCTCTCCACGCTGGTATGTTCGGTGCCGACCGGGCCTCCGCAGGGCGCATCCTTCACCTGCACAACGACGAGTGGTTCGGCGTCGGGAATGACGGCCTGGATGATGGCTTTGGCTTCGGTGATGAAGGCTTGGCGTGATTGTTCGGGGGTCATCTCCACTTCCGGCTCGAGTGTGCAGCCGGCCAGAAGTATGGGCAGGCATAGCACCGCGACAATAAAACGGCAGCTTCGGGATAGGGAGATCATTTGGGCTGTTGGTTACTCATGATGCTCGCGGGCATGAGTGGACGGTTTCGATTACTTTTCCGTTGAGCGTTTGTGGGGACGGCGGAGACCGGGACGGGTCGGGTGTCGGAGCATTGGATACCTATCTATCCGGGTTGTCTATGCACTCGGTTGTTCCGTCGATGTTGATGCTGACCGGAGCTTCCCCGACGCCGACTCGGAAGCCGCCGACTCCCTTGCGTTCTGCCCCGGCTACTCGACCTTTCGTGTAGTTGATTGTCCAGCCGCGCTGTTTCAGTACATCGAGGACCTTGCGAAACACCTCGTCAGCGTTCGACGTCTCATTTGAAGTCTTACCGAAGACGATATAGGTGCTTTCTACGCTGCTGAATTCTGTGCCGACCGGGCCGCCGCATGGCACGTCCTGGTTGATGAGGGTGACGCGGGGGTCGGCGTTGGGAATCACTGCCTGGATGATGGCTTTGGCCTCAGTGACGAAGACCTTGCGTGACTGGTGGGGGGTTAACTCTATCTCCGGCTCACGTGTGCAGCTGGCCAGGAGTATGGGCAGGCATAGCACCGTGACAATGACACGGCGGCTTCGGGGCAGAGAAATCAACTGGGTGTGGGTCCCTGATTGCGGTGTGCTGCCAGTTCTGGGCGGCCTTTGTGATGAGGTCGTTCGCCGTGCGCGGGCCGGATGCGGCCTGCTCGCTTTTCACCGTTTCCGATACAGCCGGCGGACCGGGCGTGTGCTGGGCTGTGTGCACGTGAGCATGAGTGGACGGTTTCGATGAGCGTTTGTGGGGACGGTGGAGAGCGGGCGAGTCGGATGTGAGAGCGTTGGATGGTTATCTATCCGGGTTGTCCACGCACTCGGTTCTTCCGTCGATGTTGATGCTGACCGGGGCCTTTCCGATGCCGACTCGGAAGCCACCGACCCCCTTGCGTTCTGCTCCGGCAACTCGATCAGCCGTGTAGTTGATTGTCCAGCCGCGCTGTTTCAGCACGTCGACGACCCTGCTAAACACCTCGTCGGGGTTCAGTGCATCATCCGATGTTTCATCATAGACGGAATAGCTGCTTTCTACGCTGCTGTCTTCGGTGCCGACAGGTCCGCCGCATGGCGCGTCGCCGATGAGGATGACTTGGGGGTCGGCGTTGGGAATGACGGCCTGGATGATGGCCTTGGCTTCGGCGACGAAGGCCTGACGTGATTGTTCGGGTGTCATCTCCACTTCCGGCCCGAGTGTGCAGCCGGCCAGGAGTATGGGCAGGCATAGCACCGCGATAATGACACGGCGGCTCTGGGGCAGGGAGATCATCTGGGCTGTGGGTCCTTGATTGCGGCGTGGCACCGGATCTGGGTGGCCTTTGTGATGAGGTCGTTCGCCGTGCGCAGGCCGGGTGCGGCCTGCTCGCTTTTCACCGTTTTCGATACAGTCGGCGGACCGGGCGTGTGCTGGGTTGTGTGCACGCGAGCATGAGTGGACGGTTTCGATCGCGTTTCCGTTGACTGTTTGTGGGATGGCGGTAGTCGAGGCTGAGTCGGTGCCGGAGCGTTGGATACCTATCTATCTGGGTTTTCTGCACACTCGGTGTCTCCATCGATATTGATGCCCAGAGGTGAGCCTCCGACGCCTACACCGATTCCGCCTACGCCTTTGCGCCTCGCCCCGGCTTCTCGACCAGTTGTGTAGTTGATTGTCCAGCCGCGTTGTTTCAGCACGTCGACGACCTTGCGGAACACTTCGTCAGGATTCTGCGTGTCATCCGGTACTTCACCGAAAATGGAATAGGCGCTTTGTATACTGCTGGAATCTGTGCCAACCGGTCCGCCGCACGGCACGTCCTGCTCAATGGGGGTGACACGGGGGTCGGTGTCGGGAATGACGGCCTGGATGATGGCCTTGGTCTCGGTGATGAAGGCTTGGCGTGATTGTTCGGGTGTCATCTCCGCTTCCGGCCCGAGTGTGCACCCGGCCAGGAGTATGGGCAGGCATAGCACCGCGACAATGACACGGCGGCTCCGGGACAGGGAGATCATTTGGGCTGTGGGTTACTCATGATGCTCGTGGGCATGAGTGGACGGTTTCGATTACTTTTCCGTTGAGCGTTTGTGGGGACGGTGGAGATCGGGGCGAGTCGGATGTGGGAGCGTTGGATGGTTATCTATTCGGGTTGTCTACGCATTCGGTTGTTCCGTCGATGTTGATGCTGATTGGAGCCTCCCCGATGCCGACGCTGAAACCGCCAACACCCTTGCGCTCTGCCCCGGCTACTCGACCTTTCGTGTAGTTGATCGTCCAGCCGCGCTGTTTCAGCACGTCGAGGACCTTGCGAAACACCTCGTCGGCGCTCGACGTTTCATTTTGGGCCTTACCGAAGACGACATAGCTGCTTTCTACGCTGCTGAAGTCCGTGCCAACTGGACCGCCGCACGGCACATCCTGGTCGATGAGGGTGACGCGGACGTCGGCGTCGGGAATGACTGCCTGGATGATGGCCTTGGCTTCGGTGACGAAGACCTGGCGTGATTGTTCGGGAGTCAACTCTATCTCCGGTTCACGTGTGCAGGCGGCCAGAAGCATGGGCAGGCATAGCATCGCGATGATGGCGCGACGGCTCTGGGGCAGAGAAATCACCTGGGCTGTGGGTCCCTTACTATAGTATGGATAGCGACGTTGTTCCGTATTTCCTTACTAGTGAGTCAGCGGTGCCGCGGCAACCTTGGCAGTGATCGCTGCGATGTCCCCTTTGGTGAAGTAGACGTCGAGGTCGGTTTTTTGCAGCGCTTGCCAGATACGGGTGATCTTTGTGTTGAAGTCGACCTCTCCATCGAGCACGCTTTTGATCGCCGGATCGAGCACGGCACCGAGCTCGCCTGCTTTCCACTGTGGCACCCGGCTCTGGAGTTCCTTGACGAGAACCCGCACATTACTGGCACCGAACTGCTCATCGTCCAGTTCTGGTGAGCCTATGAAGGGTTGATAAGACCCGTCCCCAGTGAGGAGCGCCCGCAGGTTCTGCAGCGCTGTGCTGTTCTGCAAGTAGTACTGGCTGTGCCCGGAGGACTTACCGGTGGCCAGGCGCTGGACACCTGGCAGCTCCGCCGGGTCTTTCCCGTGTGCCTCGCTGTAGGACACCCAGTCGCCGGGAGCACGCATGGCGAACACTGGGGTGCCGGGTGCCAGCTTGAGGTCGGCCACGCTCTTGACGTTCGCGCCCAGGCCCGGGCTGCCCATGAACACTACGGAGTCGAACGGAGTCCCCAGCTGCAGCGCCTTACTGGAGAGCAGCGTGCCGTAGCTGTGGGCGAACAGCGCGAACTTCGCCCCCTTGGCCGCCTCCAGCCCGGCACGGAACGAACGCAGCGCGGGGGCGCCGGCCTCGGCCTTGGCCGGCAGCACCGAATCTCCCAGCTCGGGCGTGTCATAACCCAGCCAGGTGATCAACGCAGTTTTCGGTAAATCATTTCCGGTGACGGGATGTCTAATAAGTCTTTTCGCGTCTTGTGCGAGCTCGTGGTAGTTGTCGAGCCGGTTCGTGATGCCGGGGACCATGACGGCGACGTGCTCGGCCTTGCTCAGATCCCCGAAGACCTCAGCGACCTTCCCGTCGTCGGCGGGATCGAACAGCAAGAACTGACGGGGCTTGGATTGACCGTCACCAGTTACCCGGGGCTGGAGGAACTCCGTCATACGGGCCACCCGCTGTTCGAGGAGTGCCACCCGGGGGTCCTTGGGGGCGGTGGCTTTCAGTTTGGCCAGCTCGTCGCGCTCGCGGGCGAGTGTGCGCTCGATCACAAGCCGGTTCGCGGCGTAGCGGACGTTCGCGGGGGCACCGTCCAGCTTGCCGACCACGTCGGGCTGATCGATGGCGAGCCAGGCCCGTTCGGCGACGGTCAGTTTCCCGAAGAACTTGCGGATCGCCTGTGCTCGCTCTTCCGGAGTGCATGCGGTGTTGTCGCTGACGACCTTTTTCAGGTCTTGCCGTAACCGGGTTTGGTCGTCGCCGGAAACTTTTCCGATGGCAGTGGTCAGGCCGAACGCGGATAATGCGCCGACCGGATCGCCGCCCTTCACCTCGGCGCGTGCGATGGTGGCGCGATTGCGCAGCTCGGAGGCGGTTTCATTGGCCCATTTCAGCACGGTCGTCAACGCATTCGCCTCTGACTGGCCCACGAGCTGGAGGGCCCGCTTGTAGTACAGTTCAATCAGTTGTCGCTTGTCGTTGAGTTGCTTGGCCAGTTGTTCAAGCTCTTCTGGGTCGACCACGCGCTCCGGTGCCACGAGGCAGAAACATAGCCGATCTTTACAGACTGTGGAAGGATTGAATTAACTGCCGGTTTCGTTTGGATCGGAAAACGGGGATGTTGCCGTACGACGACCTGATGCGATTGGCGCACGAGCACCAGGATCTGGCCGAAGCGATTGAGGAGGTGCTGAAACCCATCGGCCCGAGCATCGACCGGATGCAGTGGAAAGGCCCGCACCGTGACCGGGTGCGGACGGAAGTGGGCACGATGACGCAGAACGCTCACAAGGTCGCCGAGGCCCTGCGCAACCGAGCGAAATTGATCGCGAGCGCCGCCGTCCTGGCTCCCGGCAGCCTGCTCAGTGCAGGCCTTACGCCCATCCTTGCAGACCTGGGGGGTGCTTTAGTGGGGGCGGTGGGGCAGCCTGGCAAGGAGAATTCCGCCGATCCGCTCTTACAGCTTCGTACTCTTCACCAGCAGCTGACCCCCATGGGTTCCAAGGTCGCCGCATTCTTCGCCCAGCACGGCATCCGGTGACATGGCACGTCTGCCACGCGGGCGGATCCGGGCGCCGCGGGAACGACGAAGATCCCTAACCACCATGGAACCCGTGTAATGATGTCGGTCCAGCGTCCTTGGCCCCGCAAGGAGGTTCCGTGACCCGACCCGACGAGGCGGCCCGAGCAGCCGGTCGAAGCGAGCCGATCCGTGTGCTGATCGTCGACGATCACGCGCTGATCCGCCGGAGCCTGGAGCTCGCGCTGGCCGCGGAGGCGGACATCGAGGTGGTAGGCGAGGCGAGCGACGGCAAGGAAGCCGTCGAGCTCGCGGACCGGACGATGCCGGACGTGGTCCTGATGGACGTCCGCATGCCGAAGCTGGACGGCATCGGGGCAACCCGGAAGATCAAGGAAGCGGTGCCGAGCACCCGGATCATCATGCTGACGGTCAGCGACGAGGAGGAGGACCTCTTCGAGGCGATCAAGGCGGGCGCGACCGGCTACCTCCTCAAGGACGTCCAGATCGACGAGGTCCCCGACGCCGTGCGCGGCGTCCACGAAGGCCAGTCGCTCATCAACCCCGCCATGGCGGCCAAGTTGATCACCGAGTTCGCGAACATGAGCCGCAAGGAGGCCGAGCGGCCCCCCCAGCTCCCGGTGCCCCGCCTGACCGACCGGGAGATGGAGGTCCTGCGGCTCGTCGCGAAGGGCATGAACAACCGCGAGATCGCCAAAGACCTGTTCATCTCCGAGAACACGGTGAAGAACCACGTCCGCAACATCCTGGAGAAGCTCCAGCTCCACTCGCGCATGGAGGCCGTGGTCTACGCCGTCCGGGAGCGGCTGCTAGAGATCACCTGAGCGCGCTAACGGCGGGGACCGCGGGCCACGGCGGCGCGTAACGGGGCCTCCAGATCCGGCGCGCCGACCCGCTCCACCCGCACGCCGGTGCAGCCGACCCAGCTCGCGGCCTCCCACAGGGCGTCGCTCATCGCCTCCACGGCCTTGGCGCGCCCGCCGCCCGGCTCGAAGCCGACCTGCCGGGCGACCAGCGTGGCGCCCTCGCGCGCCGGGTCGACCCTGCCGATGATCCGCCCGCCCGCCAGCACCGGCATCGCGAAGTAGCCGTGCACCCGCTTGTCCTTCGGGACGTACGCCTCCAGCCGGTGGTTGAGGCCGAACACGCGCTCGGCCCGCGCCCGCTCCCAGATGAGCGAGTCGAACGGCGACAGCGGCGTGGTGCGGTGCCGCCCGCGCGGCTCGCTCTCCAGCGCCGCCGGGTCGGCCCAGGCGTTCGGCCTGTGCGCGCCCGCGCCGCGCCGTGCGGGCCAGCCCGACACGCGTACGGGCACGAGGCCGGCGGCGCCGCTCAGCAGCGCCTCGTCGAGCATGGCGGCGTGCTTGCCCGTGACCCGGATGAAGTCGACCAGATCCGCCCTGGTGGCCACGCCGAGGGACCGCCCCGCGATCGTGGTCAGCCGGGTCACGCACTCGTCGTCGGTCAGGTCCTGGGCGAGCAAATCCGCCGGGATCGCGCGCTCGGCGAGCTCGTAGACGCGCCGCCAGCCGACGCGGCGGGTGCAGACGACCTCACCGATGTCGAGGAGGAACTCGATGGCGATCTTGGTGTCCGACCAGTCCCACCACGGGCCCCCATTCTTGGCGCCGCCGATGTCGGCCGTGGTCAGCGGGCCGTCCGACCGCACCTGCTCCAGCACCTTGTCGACCACGGGCGGCACCTCGTGCCAGCGGTAGCGCCGGTCCCGGTACGCGCGGCGGCGGAAGGCGTACAGCGGCCACTGCTCGATGGGCAGGACGCAGGCGGCGTGGCACCAGTATTCGAAGGCCCGGGCGGGGTCGTCCCAGTAGGCCCGCTCGACCACGGCGCGGCCCACCGGCCCGAGGCGCGCGTACGCGACGAGCTCGTGGGAGCGGGCGAGGACGGAGATGGTGTCGAGCTGGACGGCGCCGACGCGCCGCAGCATGGCGGGGACGCCGCCACCGCGGGCGGCGGCGCCGAGGAAGCCCTGGGCCCGGAGGATGATCCTTCGGGCCTCGTCAGCGGTCAGGTCGACGGTCGGGTCGGTCACAGCCGAAGATGCTAGACGCCGTGACCGACAAAACGCCTACGCCGGTTCCGTCGTGGGGTCGTGAAGGCTCAGGAGCTGATGGACCGGTGCTCGAACGGCGAGTGGTGCTCCTGGACCGCGATCTGCCGGGGGGCGTCCACGATCACGTCCGAGAAGATGTCGAACGCGAGCGCGAGCAGCCCGCCGACGGCGCAGATGCCCACGCCGATCCAGACGAAGAGCCAGTTCGGGCCGAGGGTCAGTGCCACACCCCCGAACGTGAAGCCGATCAGGATGACGATGACGGCAAGCCAAGATTTGGCGCTTCCCGCGTGGCTGCCCTGGTGTCCGCTCTGTGCCATACCCCGTTTTCTACCTGATGGCGGAGGTGGTCGGAACATCGGGGGAACCCTGCGGGAGGTTTTCCCTTATCAGTTATGCGATTGTGCCGCGGCGCTCCGTCGATAGCAGGTGGGTGTGTCTGGTAGCGGAACCGCCTACGATGGCTAGCGGGGAAGTATGTCTCGTCCTCACACCCCGGTGCTAGGCCGGGGTAGACCTGCGAGGAGCTTTACTAAAAGTGCCAGTCATTCTCGACAAGATCCTTCGCGCCGGCGAGGGCAAGACTCTGCGGAAGCTCAAGCGTATCGCCGAGCAGGTCAACTCCATCGAAGAGGACTTCAAGAGCCTGACCGACGCCGAGCTTCGTGCGCTGACCGACGAGTACAAGCAGCGGTACGCCGACGGCGAGTCCCTCGACGACCTGCTGCCCGAGGCGTTCGCGACGGTCCGCGAGGCCGCCCGCCGGGTGCTCGGCCAGCGCCACTTCGACGTGCAGATCATGGGCGGCGCCAACCTGCACATGGGCAACATCTCCGAGATGCGCACCGGTGAGGGCAAGACGCTCACCTGCACGCTTCCCGCCTACCTCAACGCGCTGTCGGGCAAGGGCGTCCACGTCGTCACGGTCAACGACTATCTGGCCAAGCGCGACGCCGAGACCATGGGCCGTGTCCACCGCTTCCTCGGCCTGGAGGTCGGCGTCATCCTGGCCAACATGCCGCCGGAGGAGCGCCGCAAGGCCTACAACGCCGACATCACGTACGGCACGAACAACGAGTTCGGCTTCGACTACCTCCGCGACAACATGGCGTGGTCGATCGAGGAGTGCGTCCAGCGCGGCCACAACTTCGCGATCGTGGACGAGGTCGACTCGATCCTCATCGACGAGGCCAGGACTCCGCTGATCATCTCCGGCCCGGGCGAGCAGTCGGGCAAGTGGTACCAGGAGTTCGCCAAGATCGTGCCGCGGCTCCGCAGGGGCACCGAGGGCAAGGACGGCGAGGAGAGCACCGGCGACTACGTCGTCGACGAGAAGAAGCGCACCGTCGGCATCCTCGAGTCCGGTGTGGAGAAGGTCGAGGACTGGCTCGGCATCGACAACCTCTACAAGCCCGAGCACACCCATCTCGTGCAGTTCCTCAACAACGCCCTCAAGGCCAAGGAGCTGTTCAAGAGGGACAAGGACTACATCGTCGTCGACGGCGAGGTCCTGATCGTCGACGAGTTCACCGGGCGCGTGCTGCACGGCCGCCGCTACAACGAGGGCATGCACCAGGCCATCGAGGCCAAGGAAGGCGTGAAGATCAAGGACGAGAACCAGACTCTCGCCACGATCACCCTCCAGAACTACTTCCGCCTCTACGACAAGCTGGCCGGCATGACCGGTACGGCCGCCACCGAGGCCAACGAGTTCCACCAGACGTACAAGCTGGGCGTCGTGCCGATCCCGACCAACCGGCCGATGATCCGCAAGGACCAGCCCGACGTCGTCTACAAGACCGAGGACGCCAAGTTCCAGGCGTGCGTCGAGGACATCAAGGCCCGCTACGAGAAGGGCCAGCCGGTCCTCGTCGGCACCACCAGCGTCGAGAAGTCCGAGAAGCTGTCGCGGATGCTCAAGCGCCAGGGCATCCCGCACGAGGTGCTGAACGCCAAGAACCACGCCCGTGAGGCCGCGATCGTCGCCGAGGCCGGCCGCAAGGGCGCGGTCACCGTGGCGACCAACATGGCCGGTCGAGGCACCGACATCATGCTCGGCGGCAACCCCGAGTTCCGCGCCGACCTGGAACTGCAGCAGCGCGGCCTGTCGCCGTCCGAGACTCCGGAGGAGTACGAGAAGGCCTGGCCCGAGGCGCTGGAGAAGGCCAAGGAGGCCGTGAAGGCCGAGCACGAGGAGGTCACCGCGCTCGGCGGCCTCTACGTGCTGGGCACCGAGCGGCACGAGTCGCGGCGCATCGACAACCAGCTCCGCGGTCGTTCCGGCCGTCAGGGCGACCCCGGCGAGTCGCGTTTCTACCTGTCGCTCGAGGACGACCTCATGCGGCTGTTCAACTCGGCCCGGGTCGAGATGATCATGACGCGGCTCAACATCCCGGACGACGTGCCGATCGAGTCGGGCATGGTGTCCAAGGCCATCGCCTCCGCGCAGCACCAGGTCGAGCAGCAGAACTTCGAGATCCGCAAGAACGTCCTCAAGTACGACGAGGTGATGAACCGCCAGCGCACGGTCATCTACGCCGAGCGGCGGCGGGTGCTGGAGGGCGCCGACCTGCACGAGCAGGTCCGCGGCTTCATCACCGACGTCATCGACGACTACGTCAAGGGCGCCACCGCCGAGGGCTTCGCCGAGGAGTGGGACCTCGACAAGCTGTGGAAGGCGTTCGGCCAGCTCTACCCGATCTCGTTCACCGTCGACGAGCTCATCCAGCGGGAGGTCGGCGGCGACCGGGAGGAGCTGACCGCGGAGATCATCGCGGAGAAGGTCAAGGAGGACGCGCTCGCGGCCTACGACCGCCGTGAGGAGCAGCTCGGCTCCGAGGCGATGCGCGAGCTGGAGCGCCGGGTCATCCTCTCGGTGCTCGACCGCAAGTGGCGCGAGCACCTCTACGAGATGGACTACCTCCAGGAGGGCATCGGCATGCGCGCCTATGCCCAGAAGGACCCGCTGATCGAGTATCAGCGCGAGGGCTACGAGATGTTCGCCGCGATGCTCGACGGCATCAAGGAGGAGTCGGTCGGCTACCTGTTCAACCTCGAGGTCGAGGTGCAGGCCAACCCGATCGTCGAGGAGAACGCCGAGGAGGACACGGCGCTCGCCGAGACCGGCTCGATCATCGCGCGGGCGCTGCGGCAGCCGTCGCGGCCGGCCGAGATGGTCTACAGCGCGCCGAGCGAGAGCGGCGACGTGGAGGTCAGCCGGGTGCGGTCGACCCCCGAGCAGCGCGCCGCGTACGGCGACATCGAGCGCAACGCGCCCTGCCCCTGCGGCTCGGGCAAGAAGTTCAAGCGCTGCCACGGCGACCCGCGCAACCAGCAGCAGGCCTGACGTGACCGCGCAAGGACCCCGCCGGACCACCCCCGGCGGGGTCCTTCGCGTTCCGGGCCGGGTCACGCGGTCTCGAAGTCGGTGACGAGCCACTGCACGCCCCGCCGCTCCAGCCGTACGGCGAGCACGTGGCTGCGCGGCCCGCAGTGGACGAGCAGGCACATCTCGATCACCCCGTCGCGGGGGCGCTGCACGTGGGGCAGGCCCGTCAGCGGCGGCCGTTCGGCGTCGATCATCCTTCCGGCCCGGACCAGCTCGCGGTAGGCGCGCTCGGTGAGCCGTCCCGCGACGGTCTGCGGGGGCCTGCGGCCCGCCAGGACCTCCGCCAGCGCCTGGCCGAGCCCCCGCAGGCGGCGCTCGTCCGCGGACGTGTCCGTGCGGATCGGGACCGGGGCCAGCGCGAGCGCGCCGTACGTGCCGAGGGGCGTGACGTGGCCGCCGTCGCGCTCGTCGTACGGAGGGTCGGCCGGGGGGACGGACGCGAGCCGTGGCAGGGGGACGGGCTTGGGCATCGGGGGACTCCGCTCTCGTGCGCCGTGAACCTGACGCCTAACAGAGGTTGCGGTCGTCCCTCCTGATACGGGGGCACGCCAACTTTGCCGGGCGGCGGGGTGGTGTGTGGCCGTTCGCCCGGGAAATCCCCCTCGGGTTGGCGCGAGGGCCCCGGGTTTGGCGCATCGTTTGATCAGCGATTAGCGGCATCCGCAATGCCGGAAAACACAGCGGGGGCGCCCGGGATCACCGGGCGCCCCCGCCTCCCTGAGAGGGGACGTGGACGCGTCAGGCGCGGGCCCGCGCCGAGTCGGCGCTCTCGCCGGAGTCCACGTCGGGCTCCGGTTCCCGGCCGGGCGTCATGATGTTCAGCTTCTTGATGAGGAAGCTGAAGATCACGTAGTAGAGGACGAAGTAGACGACGCCGATCAGCATGATCAGCCAGAAGTTGTGCGTGTTGTCCTTCGTCGCGTTCAGGACGGCGTCGATCGCGCCGGCGGAGAACCCGAAGCCGAGCCGCCCGTCCAGGGCCGCGACCAGGGCCATCGAGACGCCGGTGAGCAGCGCGTGCACCGCGAACAGGACCGGGGCCACGAAGATGAACGCGAACTCGATGGGCTCGGTGATGCCGGTGACGAACGAGATCGCGGCCGTGGAGATCATGATGCTGCCGATGGCGGCGCGGCGGTTCACCGGGGCGGACCGCCACATGGCGAGCGCGGCGGCCGGCAGGCCGAACATCATGACCGGGAAGAAGCCCGCCATGAAGGCGCCGGCGCCGTCCTGGCCGGCGAAGTAGCAGTTCAGGTCGCCCGCGGCCTGGGTCGCGCCGACGGTGCACTCCGGCACGGTGAACCAGACGATCGAGTTGACGAAGTGGTGCAGGCCGAAGGGGATGAGGCCCCGGTTCACGATCCCGTAGATGCCCGCACCGAGCGTCGAGTGGGTGGCGAGCCAGTCGCCGAAGTTGCTCAGGCCCTGCCCGATGGGCGGCCAGATCAGGCCGAAGACGACGCCGAGGACCAGACCGGCCAGCGCGGTGAGGATCGGCACGAAGCGGCGGCCGCCGAAGAAGGCCAGGTAGGCCGGAAGTTTCGTGCGGTAGTACCGCTGCCAGAGGACCGCCGCGACGAGGCCCATGAGGATGCCGCCGAGCACACCGGTCGGGTTGGCCGACGCCAGGTTGAGCACCTCCGACGGCTGTCCGTCCGCCCCGAGGACCGACTGGGCCACCTTCTTGTGCACGGCCGAGTCCGCGGCGGCGTCGAAGAACATCAGGTGGGTGACCCGGTCCCAGACGAGGTAGCCGACCACGGCCGCCAGGGCGGTCGAGCCGTCCGCGCGCCGGGCGAAGCCGACCGCCACGCCGATCGCGAACAGCAGCGGCAGCGCGTCGAACAGCGCGCCGCCCGCGCCGCCGATGACCTGCGCGATCTTGTCGAGCGTCGCGTTGTCCGTACGGCCGAGGAGGTCGTCTTGGCCGAGCCGGAGGAGGAGAGCCGCGGCGGGCAGCGCCGCGATCGGGAGCATCAGGGAACGGCCGATGCGGGACAGCGCGGTCATCACCGCGTTCTGACTGGACGGTGCGGCAGGCAGGCCCGCGTCGGCGGAGGTGGAACTCATGGGTGTTCCTCCAGGATGGGGGGACTACTAGAGGCGTCGGGCCGGGGCTCCGAGGAGCGTCCGGAGCTGGTAGCGGTCGGCGCGATAGGTGGACACGCCGAGTTCGGCGCAGACCCCACCGGCGAAGGACCGGCGCTGAAGCAGCAGCACGGCCCCGCCCCGGGGCAGTTTGAGCAGGTCGGCGTCGCTCGGATCGGCGATGCCGCCGTCGATGGTCAGTTCCCCGGCGTCCATGACGAGCCCGTAACGCGACTCGAGCAGGGCGTACAGGGATCGTCCGGTCAGGTCGAAGTCATCGAGATCGGGTGCGAGCGCGACCGGGATGTGGGCGCGCTCGATGCTCAGCGGTTCCCCGTCCGCCGTGCGCAGCCGCTCGATGAAGTGGACGGCGTCGCCCGGCTGGATGCCGAGCTGCCGTGCCAGGTGAGCACTGGCCCGGACCACCCGCCGGTCCAGGTCGCGGGAGCCCGGCTCCATGCCGCGCGCCCGCATGTCGTCGGTGAAGGAGGTGAGCTGGAGTGCCAGTTCGATCTTCGGCCGGGCCACGAACGTGCCCTTGCCCGGCACCCGGTGTAACCGGCCCTCGGAGACCAGGTGGTCGACGGCCTGACGTACCGTCATACGAGACAGGTCGTAACGCTGGCTCAGTTCACGTTCCGAGGGGATCGCCGCGCCGATCGGCAGCTCGTTGCTCTCGATGAGGTCGAGCAGGATCTCCCGTAGCTGGAAATACTTGGGCACCGGGCTGTCCGGATCGATCTGGGCCACTGATCCCTCCCCTCTCGCTCTGGATCGTCCGAATAAGTTAAGGTTCTTACTGGTCTAGTCCGGACTAGACCACAGCTGGGAAATGTGTGTCAATGTATGGGCCGGCGACGGATCGGTAACGGACAAATCTCGCCAAGCAAGGGATGATCATCGATGACGACCAGGATGCGCGGTGAGATCGCCGAGCAGCCGGCGGCGATCCAGGCGACGCTGGACGCCCTCCTCCCGAGGACCGGCGAAGTCGAGGCGGTCGCCCGCGGCACCCGCCACCTGCTGTTCGTCGCCCGCGGGACCTCGGACAACGCGGCGGTCTACGGCCGCTACCTGATCGAGGCGCGGGCGGGCCGGATGGCCGCGATGGGCGCGCCTTCCGTGGCCACCACCTACCGCCGCAGGCTCGACCTCGACGGGGTGCTGGCGGTCGGGCTGTCCCAGTCCGGCCGTACGGAGGAGATCGTCGAGACCCTCCAGTGGGCCAAGGACTGCGGCGCGAAGACCATCGCGATCACCAACGGCGGCGAGGAGTCGCCGCTGGCCCGGGCCGCCGACCTCGCGCTGTGCACGCTCGCCGGCGAGGAGAAGGCCGTCCCGGCCACCAAGACCTACACGACGCAGCTCGCCGCGCTGGCCGTGCTCGCCATCGGCCTCGGCGCCGACGTCGACCCCGACGACCTGCGCCGGGTGCCGGACGCGGTGGACAAGCTGATCTCCGACCCCGGTGACCTGGACGCCGTGGTCGAAGGGCTGGCGGACAAGCCCGGCGTGGTCGTCTCCGGCCGCGGCCTGGCGTTCTCGACCGCGCTCGAGCTGGCGCTCAAGCTCAAGGAGGCGTGCTACCTGCACGCCATGGGCCTGTCGTACGCCGACCTGCTGCACGGCCCGATCGCGGTCGTGGACGCCGAGACCCCGGCGATCCTGGTGGCGGCGGGGCAGAGCCCGACGCTGGCGGGCACGGTCGCGCTGGCCGAACGGGTGACCGGCGCGGGCGCCGCCGCCTTCGGCGTGGGGGGCGGCGAACGGCTCGCCGCCGCCTCGACCGCCGCGCTGAACGGTCCGGACCTGCCCGAGTGGGTGACGCCGCTGGGACTCATCGTGCCCGGGCAGTTGCTCACCGAGGCGCTCGCGCGCAGGCTCGGTATCGACCCCGATTCCCCCCGTGGCCTGAAGAAGGTCACCCAGACCGACTGAGAACAGGCCGGCTGACCGACAGGAGGACCCCCATGGCTGCAGACGCCGAGGCGATCATCGCCGGGCTCGGTGGCGCCGACAACATCATCGAGGTGGAGCCGTGCATCACCCGGCTGCGCACCGAGGTGCACGACGCCTCGAAGGTGGACCAGGCCGCGCTCAAGGCGGCGGGCGCCCATGGAGTGATGGCGGCGGGCAACGTCGTCCAGGTCGTGGTGGGGCCCGAGGCCGACACCATCGCCAGCGACATCGAAGACATCATCGGCTGAACTCGGGGAGATCGTCGCGGGTCCGCCGTGCGGTGGCGGGCCCGTGGCGGCGCCTGCCCGGATCTCAGGGAAGGGCTCTTCAGTGACGACTGTTCTCGCCCCGGTCGCGGGGGCGGTCATCGGCCTGGCCGCCGTGCCGGACCCGGTGTTCTCGCAGGCAATGGTCGGCCCGGGGACCGCGATCGACCCCGTCAGGCGGCCCGTCGAGGCCGTGGCCCCGATCAGCGGCACGATCGTGAAGCTGCATCCGCACGCGTACGTCGTGGTGGGGGACGACGGCAAGGGCGTGCTGGTGCACCTCGGCATCGACACCGTGCGGCTCAAGGGCGAGGGCTTCCGCCTGCTCGCGGCGGAGGGGGACCGCGTGCGGGCCGGGCAGCCGGTCGTGGCCTGGGATCCCGCGGCGGTCGAGGCGGGCGGGCGGTCGCCGGTCTGCCCGGTGGTGGCGCTCGACGCGCCGGCGGACGCGGTCGGGAAGATCGCCGAGGGCGGCGTCGACGCCGGCGACGCGCTGTTCGAGTGGTCGTGATGCCCGGGTGATGGAGGCGGCGCTCTTCGACCTCGACGGCACCTTGATCAACACGGAGGTCCGCAGCCTGGCTCTGTGGCGGATGCTCCTGGACAACCACGGGGTCGACTACGACGAGACACGGCTGCGGCGCCTGATGGGCCGCCGCGGCGTCGACGTCATCCCCGAGGTGTTCCCCGGCATGGACGTGCGGGCGCTGATGGAGGAGATCTACTCCTACTACGACCATCCGGACCTGCCGGACATCGTTCCCGTGCCGGGCGCCGCCGACCTGGTCCGCCGGGTCGCGGCGTACGGCTCGCCGCTGGCCCTGGTCACCTCCGCCCACCGCGCCTGGGCGGTGGAGCGGCTGACCGACATCGGCGTGCTTGAGGTGGTACGGACCATCGTCTCCGCCGAGGACGTGATCGTGGGCAAGCCCGACCCGTCCGGTTACCTGAAGGCGGCCGACCTGCTGGATGTGGACCCGGCCGCGTGCGTGGTGTTCGAGGACTCGCTGGCCGGAATAGCGGCGGCCAGAGCGGCGGGTATGACCTGCGTAGCGGTGGCCACGACGCATCATCCGGATGAACTGTCGCACGCGGACCTGGTCATTCCCGATATGTCGGGTGTTGACTGGCCTTTGACGGAACTACCGGCGGTCTAGACCACCGCCGCAGAGGAGGAAACGTGGCCGAACGCACAGTAAGCGTCGCGTCCGAGGTCGGCCTGCACGCCCGCCCGGCGGCGACGTTCGTGCAGACCGCGGCGAAGGCGCCCTTCGACGTCACCATCGCCAAGGCGGGCGGCGCGCCGGTGAGCGCGAAGAGCATCCTGTCGGTTCTGGCGCTCGACGTACGGCAGGGGGAGTCGATCGTCATCAGCGCGGAGGGCGAGGGCGCCGAAGAGCTGCTCGACGAGCTCGCCAAGATCGCCTCGGCCCCCTGACGCCGATGGACGAGCGCGAGACCACGGGGACGGCGACGGCGATGATTGTGAAGACGACGGCGGGGGACGAGACCGGCACGCGGCCGCTGGCCGGCACGGGGGTCAGCCCCGGCACCGGGTACGGCCCGGCCCACGTGCTCGTGGGAGAGATCCCCGAGCCCGACAAGGAGGCGCGCCACGACGGCGACGCCGCCGCCGAGCGGGACCGCGCCGAGCGGGCGGTCGAACAGGTGGCCGCCGACCTGGAGGCGCGCGGCGCCAGAGCGGGCGGCGAGGCCCGGGAGGTGCTCGGCGCGCAGGCGCTGATGGCCCGCGACCCGAGCCTGGCCATGGAGGTCGGCGACCTCATCGAGCAGGGCGTGGCCGCCCCGCGCGCCGTCTTCGACGCGTTCGGCAAATATCGGGACCTGCTCGCGGCGGCCGGCGGCTACCTGGCCGAGCGCGTCGCGGACCTCGACGACATCCGCGACCGGGTGATCGCCGTGCTCACCGGTCTGCCCATGCCCGGCGTGCCGGCCGACGCCGCCGAGCCGTTCGTGCTCGTCGCCAAGGACCTCGCCCCGGCCGACACCGCGCTGCTGTCGAAGGACGTGGTCGCCGCGTTCGTCACCGAGCAGGGCGGGCCCACCAGCCACACGGCGATCCTCGCGCGCTCGATGGGCGTGCCCGCCGTCGTGGGCTGCGCGGGCGCGACCGCGATCGCCCCCGGCACCCCCGTGCTGGTCGACGGCGCGTCCGGACAGGTGCTGCTCGCGCCGGACCCGGCCCGGGTGGCCGAGGCGCGCGCCGCCGACGAGGCGCGGCGGGCGGTGCTGTCGGCGGCCACCGGGCCCGGCGCCACGGCCGACGGCCACCCCGTGCCGCTGCTCGCCAACATCGGCGGCCCGCGCGACCTGGAAAGCGCGCTGGCCAACGGCGCGGAGGGCGTCGGCCTCTACCGCACCGAGTTCCTCTTCCTCGACCGGGAGACCGCGCCGTCGGGCGACGAGCAGGAGGAGGCCTACCGGGCGGTGTTCGAGGCGTTCCCGCAGGGCCGGGTGGTGGTGCGCACGCTCGACTCCGGCGCCGACAAGCCGCTGGCCTTCCTGCCGCCCCCGGAGGAGGAGCCGAACCCGGCGCTCGGGGAGCGCGGCCTGCGCATGTTCCGCCGCTACCCGGAGATCATGGCCGCCCAGCTCGGCGCGCTGGCCCGGGCCGCGGCGGGCGTCTCGGCCAAGGTGCAGGTCATGGCGCCGATGGTGGCCACGGTCGAGGAGGCCGAGTGGTTCGCCGAGGCCTGCCGTACGGCGGGGCTGGGCGACGCGGGCGTCATGATCGAGGTGCCGTCGGCGGCGCTGCGGGCGGCCGACCTCATCCGGGCCGTCGACTTCTTCTCGATCGGGACCAACGACCTCACGCAGTACGCGCTCGCGGCCGACCGGCAGGTCACCGCCGTCGCCGGGCTGCAGGACCCGTGGCACCCGGCCGTGCTCGACCTGATCGCGCTGGCGGCCTCGGCCGCCTCGGGGGCGGGCAAGGGGTGCGGCGTCTGCGGCGAGGCCGCGGCCGACCCGGCGCTCGCCTGCGTGCTCGTCGGCATGGGCGTCACCTCGCTGTCGATGGGCGCCCCCGCGCTGCCCTGGGTGCGCGCCGCCCTGTCGCGGCACACGCTCGCGCAGTGCCGCGCCGCCGCCGTCGCGGCGCGTTCTGCCACCTCGGCGCAGGCCGCCAAGTCCGCCGCGCGCGCGGAACTGCCGGGCCTGGGGGCGCTCGCGCTCTGACCACCTGTGATGGGGACCACCCGTGACCGGGCTCGTTCCGGGCCCGGTCACGGACGGGCGCGGCTACGGTAAAGAACGTGCCACGGATCAGACACGGTGTCGTCATGCTCGCCCTGCTCGTGACCGGATGCTCGTCCGCGTCATCGGGCGGCGTGCCGCCGTCCCCTTCGGCGGCGGCGTCGTCAACCGTGCCGTCATCCGTGCCGTCCACCGTGTCGGCGTCCCCGTCGCCGGCCGCGTCGCCCTCGGCCCGGCGCGCGGGGAGCCTGGCCGAGCGGACGCTCGCGGCGATGAGCCTGCGGGACAAGGTCGGGCAGCTCTTCACGATCACGGTCTGGGGCGCGAAGGCCGGGGCCGCCAGCAAGGAGAACCAGGCGCGGTACGGCGTGGCGACGCCGGCGCAGGTGGTGGAGAAGTTCCGCCCCGGCGGGGTGATCCTGTTCGACTGGGCGGGCAACGTCTCCGGCGCGGCCCAGGTGGCCGCGCTCACCACCGGCCTGCGCAAGGCGGACACCGGCGAGGCGCCGCTGATGATCGGCGTGGATCAGGAGAACGGCCTCGTCTCCCGGCTCAAGCCTCTGGTCACCAAGCTCCCCGGCGCGTCGCAGATCGGCGCGACCGGCAAGACGGCGATCGCGCGCGACGTCGCCAGGGTGACCGGCGAGGAGCTGCGCGACCTCGGCATCTCGCTCGACTTCGCGCCGGTCGCCGACGTCAACGTCAACCCCCGCAACCCCGTCATCGGCCCCCGCGCGTACGGCTCCGACCCGAAGAAGGTGGCCGCGATGGTCGGCGCGGCGGTCGACGGCTTCCACGCGGCGGGCGTGGCCTGCGTCGCCAAGCACTTCCCCGGCCACGGGGACACCTCGGTCGACAGCCACACCGGCCTGCCGGTCATCAGGCATTCGAAGACGCAGTGGCGGAGGCTGGACGCGCCGCCGTTTCGCGAGGCGATCGAGCACGGCGTGGACGCGATCATGACGGCGCACGTGGTGATGCCGAAGCTCGACCCCTCCGGCGACCCCGCGACGCTGTCGCGCCGCATCCTCACCGGCCTGCTCCGCCGGGAGCTCGGGTTCGACGGTGTGATCACCACCGACGCGCTCGACATGGCCGGGGTGCGCAAGAAGTACGGCGACGCCGAGGTGGCGGTGCGGGCCGTGCTCGCCGGGGCCGACATCCTCCTCATGCCGCCGAACCTGCCCAAGGCGTACGACGCTGTCCTCGACGCGGTGAAGTCGGGGCGAATTTCCGAGCGCAGGCTCGACGAGTCGGTGCTGCGCATCCTGCGGCTGAAGGAGAAGCGCGGCCTGTTCGGCCCGGTCCGCACCGACCCGGGCGCGCTGCGGTCGGCCGAGCACCGCAGGGTCGCGGCGCGCGCCTTCGCCGCCGTCAGCTGACGCCGGGCTCGTCCTGCCCGCGCCGGCCGTCCTGTCCGCTCTGCCCGTCTTCTCCGTCGCCTTCGTCGTCTTCGGGCTCGCCGGAGTTCTTGTAGTCGAAATACACGGTTATCGACGGCCAGTCGGCGCCGTCCTCGGTCACCTCGTTGTGCATGACCAGGTCGTACACCTCGACCGGGCCCAGTTGCTCGATCGTGGTCGCGACCCGGCGGAGCAGCGCAGGCACGCTGTCCTGCCCAATCCCCTCCGGATTGTTCTGCGTGAAGTGGTACATCTGGCTGGTGATCGGCTTGGTCACGACGTGTCCCTACCAGAAGCGTTTCTTCTTCTTGCCTTGACTGCCCTGGCTCTGCTGGTTCTGCTGGTTCGAGCCGCCCGGGTTGACCTGGGTGCCCCGCTTCTGCGCGTTGCGCTGGCCCTCGAGCTTCTCTCTCGTCTTCTCCTTCTGCTCGGCGGCCTTGGCGATCTTTCTGTCGTACGGCTGGCCGTGCTTCTTCGCGTCCAGAGCGGCCTTCTCGGCGGCGGTCAGTTCGGGGCCGGTCTGCTTCGCGTACGGCTTGCGGCTCCTGCCCATGTCCAGCTTGACGCCGCCGCGCGGCCCCGCGTCACCCGCCGTGCGCACGGGCGTGCTCCGCAGGGGAACGCCGGGGCCGCCCGCCCCCGCCAGCGACGGACCACCGCCGAAGGGGCCGCGGGTGTTCCTCAGGATGCGTTCCAGCGGTTCGGTGACGTGCCGCGTGATGGCCGGAGCCAGCACCCGGGCGCCGCCCTCCTCGGCCTCCCGCAGGATCTTCCGCATGGCGTACCGGGTGGCGAGAAGCCCCGCCGTGGCCGAGGCGACGGCGAACGGGCCGCCCGCGACGAGGACCGAGGCCAGCCTGGTCGCCCCCGCGACGGCCTGCGTGATGACGGCCACCTTCGTGGCGGTCACCGCGCTGGCGGTGCCTTCGAGCACCGCGGGCGCGTACGCCGCGGCCTGGACGGCCGAGCGGAGGTGTCCCGGGGTGCCGGTCTTGGTCCAGTTGTCGTGCATCGCGTCGGCGGACGTGCCCTGATACACGCCCGGCAGCCGCCTGACCTGGTCCTCCGCGCCGCTCCCCCCGGAGGCGGCCCCGGCCCGCACCACCTGCCACGGACGGACCTCCGCGAGGATCTCGGCCTCGTCGATCTTCGGGAAGTTCACCAGGTTCGCGACCGGCTGCGCCCAGGCCGGCGGCATCAGGCCCATGCGACGTCCGTTTCGCCGTGCGACCGCAGGATCTGGCGCCCCGAGTCGCCCTCGGCGTCCGACACCCGCCGGCGGGCGACCGCGAGCGCTCCTCCCGTGTCGCTCACCTTCCCGCCCAGGTGCGCGTACGCCTCGACGGCCGTCAGGGCGCAGCGGTTGTAGGCGGCCACGAAGGCGCCGAACAGGCCGTCGTCGCCCCACGAGGCCGCGCCCGCCCGTTCGCGCAGGTGCCGCAGGGCGGTCGCGAACTCGTCGCCGTGCTCGGTCAGGCGAAGGGAGGCCCGCTCCATCCCGCCGTGGTCGATGCCAAGATCCCCGTGCATGCGCGGCACGTTAGCATGACCCTCGAATTACGGTCGGGTGAATTGTGTAGTAAGTGCCTGTGTGTGGAGGGGTAATTGTCCCCGTCGTTTCCGGTCGGCGGCGACCTGGAGCTGCTGGAGCAGATGATCCGCCAGGCCGAGGACGTCATGCGCGGCCTGGCGGACGTCCAGGCCGGGATCCGGCGGGTCACCGGTGAGGGAGCGGCCGCGGACGGCCTGGTGCGGGCCAGGGCCGACGGCCGGGGAGACGTCACCGCGATCACGCTGAACCCGCGCGTCATGCGGTTCGACGCGGCCGCCCTGAGCGCGGCGGTGACGAGCGCGGTCGGGGCCGCCCAGGACGAGGCGAAGGAGAAGGCGGACGAGCTGGTCGCCGCCGCCCAGGCCGGGGTGACCGGGCTGGCCGCCCCGCTGGACGAGACGTTCGTGCGCCGCCGGTTCGACCAGCTCGCGCAGGAGCTGGACCCGGGGGCGACCGGCGTCGCCGCCGCCGGTCCGGAGCCGGACCTCGGACCGGACCTGGAGCGGGCCGCGCGGATCGAGGCGTGGATGGAGGAGGCGCGGCGTGAGATCGAGGCCGTCACCGGGCACGGCCGGGCGGCGGAGGGCCGGGTCGAGGTCGTCACGACGGCGTACGGCCGGGTGCGCGAGGTCGTCGTCGATCCGCGCGCCATGCGCCTGCCCAGCGAGACCCTGGCCGACAAGCTGCTGCTGGCTCTGCGCCGGGCGCGGCAGGACGCGGAACGGCGCTGCGGCCAGATGGTGAGCGACGCGCTGCGGGAGATCGCCCCCGGCGAGCCGTTCGGCCCCGACGCCGTCGACCAGTGGTCCACCGAAGTGCTCAAGCCGTTCGAACGGCCGGACTGACCGCCCTCACCGGCTCCGGAATCCGGTACGGCGGACCGCCTATATTTGGAGGCACGTCGGCTGGGAGGCGCGGTGCTGAAGGGTGTGCTGATCGACTGGGGCGGGGTTCTGACGACGAGCCTGGCCGAGTCCATCGCGGAGTGGATCGAGGCGGACCGCATCGACCCGCGGCACTACCGGGACGTGATGCGCGCGCTGGTCAAGCAGGCGTACGGCGTGGGCGCAGAGCCGGGCGTGGAAAACCCGATCCACGCGCTGGAACGGGGCGAGATCCCCGTCTTCGAGTTCGAGCGTGCCCTGGCGGCCCGGCTGGTGACCCTCGACGGCGGCCCGCCGGAGGCCGACGGCCTGCTGGCCCGGATGTTCGCCGGTTTCCGGCCCGTCGAGGAGATGAACGGCATGCTGCGCCAGGCCCGCGCGGCCGGGTTCAGCACCTGCCTGGTGTCCAACTCCTGGGGCGACCACTACTCGCGGGAGGACTGGGAGGTCCTCTTCGACGCGGTCGTCATCTCGGGCGAGGTCGGCATGCGCAAGCCCGAGGAGCGGATCTTCCGGCACGCGCTCGGCCTGCTGGGGCTCGAGCCGGGGCAGTGCGTGTTCGTGGACGACATCGAGGCGAACATCGTGGCGGCCCGGGCGATCGGCCTGCACGGCGTCCACCACAGCGACCCCGAGGAGACCATCGCCGAGCTGGAGCGCCTGTTCGGGCTGCCGCTCCGCGAGCCAGGCGCCGCACCGTCCGTAGCGTGAGTCAAAGACCGAGTCGAGGAACGCATGCGCGTGTATCTGCCGTCCACGCTTCCCGCGCTGGCGCGCGTCGTCGCCGCCGGGGAACTGGGCCCGGCCCCGCTGACCGGCTTCGCGGTCACCCCCGCGTTGATCGAGTGGTACGTCTCGGGCGACACCGAGGAGCTGGAGTATGTCGCGCTGACCGAGGCCGCCCGTGCCTCCCTGCGCATGCTGGCCGCCGACCGCGGCGACGGCGCCGAGGTGGCCGCCCGGCGGATCGTCATCGCGGCCGAGGTGCCCGACGAGACCGTGAAGGCCGGCGCCGACCTGGAGGAGCGCGCCCGCGTGCGGGTGCTGGAGCCGATCCCGCTGCGGCTGGTCGCGTCGGTGCACGTGGACGACGCCGACGCCGTGCCGGACGTGGAGGCGGCGATCGCGGCGCTGCCCGCGGCCGACGCCGGGGACGACGACGCGCAGTTCGTCGTGGACGGCGCGGAGGACCACGAGCTGCTGTGGTACGCCACGCAGGAAATCCCCGACCTGCTCGCTTGACTCGCGGCGTTCATGGTGTTGTCACCCCCGGCGTTTAAGCTGGACGCGAGATGACACACATTGTTTGGGACTGGAACGGGACCCTCTTCCACGACATCGACGCCGTCGTCGGCGCGACCAACGAGCTCTTTCTTCCGTACGGCCTGGGGCCGTACGACGCGGAGAGCTTCCGCGAGGTGTACACCCGGCCCATCTGGGTGGCGTACGAGCGCATGCTCGGCCGGCCGCTCAGGGAGGGCGAGTGGGAGATGCTCGACGCGGGCTTCCACGAGCACTATCACCGGCTGATGGAGGCGTGCAGCCTCGCCGAGGGGGCGGTGTCGAGCCTGCGCGCCTGGGAGGAGTCGGGCCGCACGCAGTCGCTGCTGTCCATGTGGACCCACGACCGGCTGGTCCGCAAGACCAGCGAGTTCGGCATCGACGGCCACTTCACCCGCATCGACGGGTCGCGTTCGGCGACCGGCGGCCGCAAGGCCGAGCACATGGTGGAGCACCTGCGCGCGCTCGGCATCGACTCGGCGAAGGTCGTCGTCATCGGCGACAGCGTGGACGACGCCCACGCGGCCCAGCACGTCGGCGCCCGCGCCATCCTCTACACGGGCGGCATGACCAAGCGATCGGAGCTGGAGGGCGTCGGGGTCCCCGTGGTGGACTCGCTGGCCGACGCCCTCGACCTCGTCTGACTCGTCTGACCTCAGCGGGCCTGACGTTCCTCCTCCTCGATCAGCCATCGGGGCTTGGCCCTGCGCGGCGGCCGGTAGAGCCGCTTGACGGCCACACCGCCGACGGCGAACGAGGCGAACAGGAACACACCCATGATCGCGTCCCAGGTCTCCTGCCCGGAGACCCGGGTGTAGGCGAGCATCACGGCCCACATCGCGAACATGACCGCCCCGGGGAGCTGCGCGAACGGCAGATTACGCAGCTCCCTCGGGACGTCGGTGTCGAAGTAGCGTGCCGCCCAGGTGCCGCCGGCCCCGCTTCGGACGAACCTGACGTGGTTGACGAAGCCGATGATCGCGAACAGGGCGGCGGCGAGCACCGTCCACACCGGCGCGTGCGGGTAACCCGCGACCTCGTCCGGGGCGACCGCGAGGCCGGCCGTGCCGGCCAGGGCGTCTGTCACGCTAGTCAAAGAGACTGTTCCATCCCTTCTTGATTCCCGACCCGATCGACTTGACGGTGTTCGCCACCGGCTTGCGCAACCGGTCGTACGCGGCGATCGCGGTGTCGCCGACGACACCGCCGACGATACCTCCGACATAGGCGCCCGCGGCGCCGCAGACGGCGGCGAGCACGACGCCGGGGCTGCACGCCGCCGCGCCGAGCGAGGCGCCCACGTAGGCGCCGCCGGCCACGGCCGCGCCGCGGATGCCCGCCCGCGCGACCTTCTCACCGGTGTTGATGTCCCGTTTCGAGTCGCTGTTCCACTGGGTGAGCGCGCCGTCGGCGAAGGTGGCGACCACGCCGAACCTGCCGATGAACTTGCCCGCCTTGCCGATCCGGCCGCCCCACTTGATGCCGCGCGCCTCGACCCGGTTGGCCTTGGCGTCGTACCACTTGGCGAGCCCGCGCCACAGCCACCGGGTCAGCCAGTTGCCCTCGGGGTAGCTGACCGACTTGAGCTTGTAGATGCCGGCCATGACACGCCGGGTCTCCTTGAAGTTCTCCCCCCAGGTCTTGAGCATGTCCGAGGGGGCGCCCAAGCCGTAGGCCAGCCAGCCCAGCGCGGTGAACTTGCGCGGATCGACGCTGGACAGGGTGTTGCTTTTGACCGTGGAGCCGAAGCTCGGTCGTTGTGGCGCGCCGCCGCCACCACCGCCGCCGCCGGAGCCGCCGCCGCGGCGTCCGCCGCTTCCGCCGCCGTGGCTTCCACCGCCGCCGTGGTTGAGGACGGCCAGCAGGGCCAGCATGAGCGCCAGCAGGATGCCCAGCCAGCTGGTCCAGAACTTGCCGTCGGGGTCGGTGAAGGTGACGGGGTTGTTGCCGGCGTAGGCGTAGCCGTTCATCTGCTGCGGGTCGTGCGGGTCGATGATCGGGTCGACGCTGATGAACCTGCCGATGGCGGGGTCGTACTCGCGGGCCCCGAGGTGGACGAGCCCGGTCGAGTCGTCCACGGTGCCGCCGACGAAGCCCCTCTCGCCGGGCCAGGAGCCCGGGGGCGAACCCCGCAGCTGACCGAAGGGCTTGAACCGGCGCTGCGTCAGCGACTGGTTCGCCGCGTCGATCGCCAGCTCCGCCGTGCCGTTCTGGTCGGCGGCCAGGAACCTCACCCCCGCGGTGGTGCGCACCGCGACCGTCTTGGTGTCGTGGGTGTAATACCTGGTCGCCTCGACCTTGGCCGTGACCTTGTCCAGGCGCAGCTCCAGCCCCGGGAGATAAAGCGTGGTGCCGCCGGGGTCGCGCCGGATGAGCCGGTTGCCGTCCGCGTCGTACAGGTAGGAGGTGACCTTCGTGCCCTCGGTCACCTTGGCCAGGCGTCCCTCGACGTCCCACTCCAGCGTCTGGGCCGTGGCCCCGATCGTGCGGCCGGTGGTGTTGCCGGTCTCGTCGTAGGTGTAGGACTCCGTGCGGTCGCCCGCGCCGCCGGTCTGGGTCACGCCGGACAGGGCGTGCGGGTGCGGGGAGCCGGGCGCCGGGTAGTTGTAGGCCCGGATCGTGTCGGCCACGCCGCCGACGCCGTGCTCGACCTCCCTGGTGCGGTTGCCGGTGACGTCGTACGCGAACGACTGCCAGTAGGGCGCGACGCCGCCGACGACGCTCGCGCTCGGCGCGCTCGCACACGACTGGGTGCCCTGCGTCCACGCCTCGGTGAGACGGCGCAGGTAGTCGTAGGAGAAACACTGGGTGTCGATGCCGCTGCGGGACACGTCGGAGATGGACAGGACGTTCCCCGCGGCGTCGTAGGTGTAGGTGGCGTCGCGGTCCACGCCCGGCACGTCCTCGCGGTCCACCCGCGACGAGCGCAGGCGCTGCGTGCCGTACTCGTAGGAGTAGGTGAACCACGTCTTCTTGCCGCCGGTGGACAGCTCGTACTGCTCCGGCTTGCCGGTCAGGCTGTGGATCGAGTCGGTGACGTACGTCGACAGACCCGACATGGTGGTGGGCCGGCGCAGGTCGTCGTAGGAGTAGACGACGGTCTCGGCGGGCAGGCCGCCCGCGTCGGGGTAGGTGGCCGACTGGACGGTGCCGTCCAGCTTGTATCTGGTGTCGAACACATAGCTGCCCGCGAGCGCGCCCTCGACCGAGGGGATCGTCACGGTCGTGCGGATGGCCCGGTAGAGGTTGTCGTAGGCGTTGAACGTGGTCGTGTACGCCTGGCCGTTCACATACCGGGTGGCGCTGGACACCTGGCCCTTGCGCACGGTGTCGTAGGTCCACGCCGTCAGCAGCGGGCCGGTGGCCGAGCCCTCGCGGGTCTGCGTCCTGCGGCCCATCGGGTCGTAGACGTGGAAAATCGTCTTGCCGCGGGCGTCGGTGGTGGTCAGCAGGTGGTCGAGGTCGTCGTACGTCTTCCGCGTCGTCCCCTTGTCGGGGTCGCGGACCTCGATCTCCCGTCCGCGCAGGTCGTAGCGGTGGGTCCACACGTTGCCCGCGGGGTCGGTGACCGTGGACAGCTTGCCGGCGGGCGTGTAGGTGTAGGTCGTCTTGTCGTAGTCGCCGGTCGGCGAGTCGCCCCGGTATTGACGCAGCTCGACGATCCGGCCGCGGGCGTCGGTCAGCGTGGTCACCGGCGTGTCGCCCTCCGGCGGGTCCACGGTGATCCGGCCGCCGCCGTAGCTGGTGACCGTGCGCCGCTTCTCCTTGGTCTCGCCGTTGCCGACGAGGAACCGTTCGAGCGTGATCCGGTTGCGGCCGTCGTAGTCGAACACCTTCTGCGACTCGACGTCCCCCTCGTACGCGCCGAACAGCGTGGTCGAAGGAGCCTGGGTCGAGTAGTACTGGCCGTACTCGCGGGCCAGGTTGCCTCGGGAGTCGTAGAACTTGTCGGTGATCAGGCGGCCGCCGTCCGGCCCCGGCTCCTGGGTCTGGCGCAGCCTCAGCCGCCCGTCGTACAGCTCGTACGTCGGCGGGGTCTGGCCGCCCTCGGCGTTCAGCCGTTTCGTGCCGATGGCGACGATCTCGCCGTCCACGACGCGGTAGCTGAACTCCAGGTTCGGCGTCTGGCCCGCGGCCTTCGACCGGTCGGGCATCCACACCTTCAGCAGGCGGCCGAGCGCGTCATACTCCAGGTCGGTGCGCTTGCCGTTGGCGTCGATCTTGACGATCTCGTGTCCGTACGCCGGGTCTTTCTCCTCGCTGGTGACGTGGGCGGTCGAGGCGTCGCCGGGCACCACCGGCGGCCCGGTGACCTTCACGCCCGTGTTCAGCCCGCCGGTGTCGGTGTAGGTCGTGGTCGTGACATGGCCGGCCGCGTTCTTGGTGGTCAGCTCGCGGCCGTAGGCGTCGTACGTCGAGACCTCCTTGGCGACGTACGTCGCGGTGGTGCCGTCGTGCGCGGCGATGGTTTCGACGCGGGTGACGTCGCCCCTGGTGGGCGCGGCCCCGAAGGCGCCGTTGTCGTAGAAGGTGCGGTCGTCCTCGACGACGTGCTTGGACCGGTCGGGGGTGACCGAGCACGCCACCGCGACCGTCTCCACCCGGGACGGATATCTCAGCATCCACGCGCCGGTGTTCTGGGCGTAGGTGGTGCGGGTGCACCGGTCGTCGGCGGTGGTGGACAGGTCGCCCTTGTCGTCGACCTGGGTGGTGAGACCGGCGACCGGCTCGTACGTGGTGACGGTCTCGGTCTCCCGCCAGCCGCCGCCGTCCATCGCGGTCCACGTGTGCGTCTTGGCGACGTTGACGATGTTCGCGGTGACGGTGCCCCAGCTCCGGGTGCGCTTGGCCGTCTCGTGATACCACGGCGTGTTGACGGTCTTGACCGCGACCGCGCCGTCCACGCCCTCGTACTCGGTCCGCTTGAGCTCGAACCCCTGCAGCGGGTCCTCGTCGACCACGCTGCCGCCCTCGCCGTCGGAGACCGTGACCTTCTTGGTCCCGCCGCTCGGCCCGGCCCGGTCGCCGTTCATGCCGCGCAGGTAGCGGATCTCGACCTGGGAGCGCAGGTCGTTCCAGCCTCCGGTGCGCACCCGCACGCGGCCGTAGCCGCGCCACTGCGACCAGGTCTTGTACTTCTCCCTGGTCAGGCCGTCATCGTCGTCGTAGTGCCAGGCGGCGCCGCCGAGATACTCGTACGTCGTCAGCGCGTCGGGGGAGCCGCCGGTGCGGTCGGTCTGCACGACCTGGGTGACGACGTACTTGTGGAACCAGTCGGTGATCGGGTCGTCGTACCCGGCGGGCGTCCACTTCACCGGGAAGCAGCGCCGGGTGTTGGTCTCCGGGGTGGGCAGCGAGTCGAGCGTGCAGTCGGGCTCGGAGTAGTTGACGTCGATCTGCCCGCCCGACTCGTCGTAGATCGCCCCGAGGCGATATTTGACGAACGGCGGGATGTCGTCGCCTTGCTTGTCCACCCGGTTGGGCAGTTGCACGTGGTTGAAGGTCACCGAGGGCAGCGTCACCGGGCTGCCGGTCGCGCGGCCGGTGTGCGTGATCGACTTCACCAGCAGGGCCTGGTCGATGTCCGCGTCGCCCCACAGGTGGTCGATGGCCCAGTGGTCCACGTCGCGGTAGGCGCCGTCCGCCTTGATCACCTGCGTGGTCACGCCGGTGAGCCGCTTGCGCGACCAGAACGTGGGCGCGAGCGTGCCGTGGGTGCCCTTGCACTCGGTGCCGGCATCGCAGTTCAGGTCGAAGGGCACGTCCGGCCACTTGGTGGGGTTCGAGCCGATCTTGCCCGGGTCGCAGTCGAAGGAGCCGGTCTTCAAGCACCGCTCGGACACGGCGAACACCACGCGCGCCGGGGCCTTGACCGTGAACAGCGTGTCGGAGCGCCGGCCGTACTCGATGCGGTCGAGCCAGCCGCCGCGCACGTACGGCGTCTCGTCCTCGGGCTTGAGGTTGCGGCCGTAGTGGTTGCGCTCCTGCTGGTAGTAGTACGTGATGGCGTTGCCGCGCGGGTCCACGACGTAGTCGAGGTTCCACTGGTAGGCCTGCTGGCACCACGAGGCGGCGAAGGTGGACGCATGGCACGGCTCGCCCGCGTCGTCGCCGAACACGGGGTGGGTCCAGGCGGAGTTCGTCTCCGGCTTGCCGCTGCTCCAGCCGGGCAGCCGGTTGAGCCCGAAGAAGAACTGCACGCCGTCGGAGGTGGTCAGTTTCCAATACTCCCCGTCGTCGTCCCCGTTGGCCTTGGAGGTGTCCTTCAGGCGCTGGACGCGGGTGCCGTCGTCGTTCTTCATCCGCCACGTGCCGTCGGAGGCCTGGATCAGCTCGCCGCCGCGTCCGTTCCAGCTGATCACCGCGTTGTCGTACGCCCAGCACTGGTCGCCGGGCGGGGTGCCCCACTGGTCCTTCGGCGCCCCGTCGTCGGCGCAGGGCTTGTAGGCGCGCTTGATGTAGCCGGGCCAGTAGTCGAAGCCCTCGCCGATCCAGGACGGCTGGTTGTTGGTGTTGGAGGTGCGGCCGTCCACCGCGCCGGAGGAGTAGCCGATCTCCACCTGGGGCGTCAGCTCACCGGGCACGGGCGGCACCCGCAGCGGATAGGACCAGGAGAAGTCGCCCGACTGCTCGGCCACGGTCCAGGTGGCCGACGGCGACAGCTTGGTGGCCTTGTAGTCGCCTTTGTCGCCGGACTCGCCGGACACCGCCGCGAGCACCGTCGCGTCCGCAGGGACCGTGGCGGTGAGCCTGCGGTTCGCCACGTCGTTGCGCGCGCGGACCGGGGTCTCCGTACGGCAGGCGGGCTGGTCGGGGGTGGTCAGCGCGCAGGCGGGCAGCCGGACGAGGCGCAGCCGGCTGCCGTAGGAGCCGCCGAAGTCGTCGGCGAGGGCCGAGTAGTCGAGGGTGACGCTCGTCGCTTTGTCTCCGGCGGCATTCACCGTGAACAGCGCGGTGTCGGCGCCCACCCGCTCGGCGGTGGCGCGGTCGAGCATCCGCACGGCCCCGGGCGAGGTGACCTTCACCTCGCCCGACGCGCGTGGCCGCTCGGCGGGCGCGCCCGCCGGGTCGGGGCGGCGGGGCTTGACGCCCAGCGCCTCGCCGCGCACCACGCGCTCGGCGCTTTTCACCTCAGGACGCCCCGCGTCCGGACCCGCCGCCCGGGCGGGCTCGGCCACCAGGGACGCCGCGACGGTGGCCAGCGCCGTGACCACGGCGACCCGGCGCCTGAAGCGGTGCCTGAACCGCCGGCTCGGGAACAGGCGGCGGGTACGACTTCTCGGGTGGGGGAACCCGTTCATGCGCAACCTCCCGCCCGGCCGCCGCGCGGCGGCCGGGCCTGGTGTCGATTTCGAGTCGCCGGTGCTCTGCGGGTCGGTGCTCTGAATGCCGGTGCTTTACAGGCCGGTGTCGGTGGCCAGCTCGGTGCCGCCGGCCAGCATCTGGATCTGCTCCTCGGTCGCGATGCCCTGGAAGGCCCACACGTCGTCGATCACGCCGGGCCAGTACTCGCCCCACGCGCCGTCCGCCTTCGTGCGGCCGAGCTGGAGCCCCTTGCCCGCGTTGAAGCTGATCACGTTGTGGCGCCAGGACACCGTGTCCTCGACCTGTTCCAGCTCGCCGTTCACATAGAGCCGCATCTCGTCCTGGAAGGCGTCGTACACGATCGCCACGTGGTCCCAGTCGAAGCCGGACTGGAAGGCCGAATGGTCGGCGGTCGGCCGGGCCGCGCCGGTCGCGTCCTTGTCCGGCATCTCGATCTGGTAGCCGCCCGCGTTGGCCGGGTCGGCCGGATCGGGCCGGTAGCGCAGGGTGAACGCGCTGTTGACCGAGCCCTCCTGGCTGAAGATCGCCGCCGCCCTGGACGGCCGTCCCGCGGTGGTCACCCAGCCCGCGATCGTGAAGCTCTCGTCGGTGCGGACGACCGGGACGGAGGTGGCGGCGTAGTCGCCGTCGCCGTCCAGGACCAGGCCGCCCGGCGGGGTGCCGACCCACCCGGCTCCCTGGTCGATCCTGGCGTTGCCGTTCAGCGTGACGTGCCGCCCGGACGGGCCGTCGTCGGCCGCGATGGTCAGCGACGCGCCGGAGGCGAGCGTGGCGATCTCCGAGTCGCTGAGGATCTGGTCGAACAGCCGCACGTCGTCGATGTCGCCGGGGAAGTAGGACTTCAGCGTGCCGTACCAGCCGGCCCCGATCTGCACCGGGCCGGTGGCCTTCCACGGCGTGGTGAACGCCGTCGTGGAGTTGAGCTTGCCGTTGACGTAGAGCCTGATCTGCTTGTTCGCCGCGTCGTACACACCGGCGAGGTGGGTCCAGACGCCGCCCTCGGGCACGGATGTGGACTGGGCCCGGGTGATCACGTCGTCGTCGTTGTCGTTGTCGTAACGGTTGAAGATCCACCGGTCGTAGTAAGCGGAGTAGTACAGCTCGAACCCGCTGCGCCGGGAGCCGGCCTGCGTCGCGATGATCGCGGCGTGGGTCGGTTTCGTGGCCGGGAGCTTCGCCCAGGCCGACACCGAGAAGCTCTTGGTGGTGTCGGGCAGGACCGGGCCGGTGGTCTTCAGATAGCCGGTCGTGCCGTCGAGGTGCACGGCCTTGCCGAACCGCCCGGCCGCGCCGAACGTGACGCCGCCCTGCGGACCCGCCGGGTAGGCGCCTCCCGCCTCCTCCGCGCGCGGGGCGCCGGCCGCCTCGTCCATCTTCCAGTACGCGGCGGCGGGCCGTACGGCGGAGGCGGAGTCGTTCAGCTTCCACCGAGCGGTCACCACGGGATGCTGGGTGAACAGGTTGCCGACCTCCTCGGGCGTGAGGATGCGGTCGAACAGCCGCACGTCGTCGATCTCGCCGGGGAAGAAGGCGTCGAGCTTGCCGTACCAGCCCGCGCCGATCTGCACCGGGCCGGTGGCGTTCCACGGGGTCGTGTAGGCCGTCGTGGCCTCCAGCCGGCCGTTGACGTACAGCTTGATGTTCTTGGCCACCGCGTCGTACACGCCGACCAGATGGGTCCACTCGCCGCCCCGGGGCGAGGCGGCGCCGATCGCCCGGGTGATGGCGCTGTCGGTCGTGTCGGCGTTGTAGCGGTTGAAGATCCACCGGTCGTAGCTGGAGGAGTAGTACAGCTCGAACCCGCTGCGCTGCGCGCCGATCTGCGTGGCGATGATCGAGGCGTGCGTGGGTTTGGTCCCGGGCAGCCGCGCCCAGGCCGACACCGCGTAGCCGCCCCGCGTGTCGACCACCGGTCCCGTGGTCTTGGCGTAGCCGGTGGTGCCGTTGGTCTGCATCGCGGTCTTCGACACGCCGTCCACCCCGAGCGTCACCCCGCCGTACACGGTCGCCGGGTACGCGCCCGAGACGTCGGCCACCTGGGGGGAGTCGATCGGCTCGTCCAGGTTCCACTGGGCTTTGGGCGGCGAGCCCGCCTTCACGCGGAAGACGTAACGCCCGATCTCGCTGGAGTTGCCCGCCGCGTCGAACGCCTTCACCGTCAGGTAGTTGGGCCCGGCGTGGTCGGGCGCGACGTCGATGGTCACCGGCCCGCCCGGGCTGGACGGCTTGCGCTCGTTCGCCGAGGTCGGGTTGGAGTTGATGCCGAACCAATACTTGACCACGTCGGCCGAGGACGAGGTCGCGGTGAAACGGCCGTAGCGGCCGACGCCGTCGTACCACGGGTCGTTCTCGTTCTCCGGGTCCGACGGCGGGTAGGCCGTGGACGAGATGGCGGGAGCGGCCGGCACGCTCTTGTCGTAGGTGAAGTAGCAGGCGGTCGCGTCGCCCGCGTAGCTCCACGGGCTGTACTGGTAGCCGTCCCAGGTGCGGACGTACCAGTTGATCGTCTTCTTCTCGGGTATCGACGCCGGCAGCGTGACCTGGAAGGTCGATCCGGTGGTCTTCGGGCCGATCTTGCCCGACGACCACTTCTGCGAGCCGTCCCAGCTCGCGCCGAACTCGGCGTACACCTTCTTGGCGTCGGCGGAGTCGGCGTCGTGCAGGACCGCCGAGATGGTGGGAGGCACGCGTACGGCGGGGGCGGGGGAGTAGACGCAGGTGCCGCCGGGGTTCATCGACAGGTTCGACATCTTCGGCTGCGGCGGCGGGGTGTTGTAGTTGACCCGCAGATAGGCGTCGTCGGCGAAGCGCTTCCAGCCGTAGGGGTCGGTCTCGTAGCCCGCGCGCAGGCCGAACGTCGTGGTCGACCACTTGTTCGCCGAGGCGTCCTTGACGGCCTTGGTCGCGTCGAACTCGACGTCGCCCGCCGGGCAGTTGGACGACCAGCCCTTGGCCACGTCACGGGTGTCGAGGTGCTCCAGCCAGTTGTCCTTGGTGGAGTTCCACGTCGAGCTCTCCACGAACCCCTTGGTCCGCCACAGCTGCACGGTGCGGCCGTCGCAGGAGTACGACCAGGTCTCCTTGGCCACGAAGTCGGCGGAGATGATGTACTTGCCGGCGAACGCGCTGGTCGGCATGCGGTAGAAGATGCGCTTGACGTCGGACGGCGCGCACTTGGAGTCGCCGGAGCACAGGCCCATGCCCGAGTCGGACTTGCCGCCGAACTTGTAGTACGACGTGGTCGGATAGGCGCGCGACACGTACGCCCAGGCCGACGCCTTCACCGTCTTCCACACGGGGTCGATGTAGACGGGGTAGCGGGTGTCGGGCGCGGTGAGCATCGCCTGGTCGGGCGTGAGGGTGAGGTTCCCGCCCTCCACGGTCGCGTTCAGGCCGGCGACCTTCGAGGTGTCGGAGGGGCCGCGCTCCAGCGGGGCCGAGGTCGCCGCCTTCAGCGCGGGGACCGGGGTGCCGGAGTCCCACATGACCGCCGCGGGCGCCTCGAACAGCGCGCCGCCGCCCGCCGTGTCGACCGCCTCGATTGCGCCGCCGTCCTTCATCCGCACGCCGACTCCCGGGCCGCCGAGGCCGAGCGTGAGCCGGGTCAGCGCGCCGTTCGCGGCGGCCTCTCTCGTCTTGACGACGAGGGTGTGGGAGAAGCCGTCCACGTCGGCCCGTACGACGAGGTCCACGTCCTTCATGACGTCGTGGTAGACGGCCGAGTCGCCCCGCAGTTCGGGCTCGGGCAGGCGTCCCGGCCACTTCAGCGCCATCTCGCGGCCGGCCCTGGCGACGCGGGCGAGCGGCGCGTCGCCGCCGGGGGACAGCGACAGCCCGACCGTGCTCGCGCGCGGCCCGATCGAGCCGTCCGGCCGCCGGACCAGCGTGGTGTCGGGCGCGACCCAGGAGTCGCCCTGCCGCACCCGCACCGGGCGCAGATGCTCGACCGTGGTGAACGTGCCGTCGGGGTTGGCGTAGGTCTCCCGATCCTCGCCGCGCTTGGCCAGCACCTCCACCGGGCGGCCGGTCTCGCGGGCGGCTCGCCCGGCGGCCTCGTCGGTCGGCGCTCCCTCTTCCGGGGCCGGAGGATCGGTCGGTGCGACGCGGGGAGCGGCAGCGTGCGCGGCCACGTTCCCGCCCTCGGCGGTTACGGTCATGCCGACCGCGAGGACCGCGGCCAGCACTGTGGAACCCAGCTTTCGATACACGACGTCCGCCTCATTCTGGACAAGGTGGGGCGAGATCCAAGAACCGCGCGGAAAGGGGGCAAAACGTTTACTGATCATCAAGAGAAACGCTGGTGACAGGACTTGTCAATATCTTGTTTGCGCACGGGTGGGAGATTAAGATCGCGGCCCGCGGGGGTTCGGGACCGATCCGAGCCGGTTTGGGACGCTCCGCAAGCCGTGCGTGCAGGGTTCCGGCCACGCCGCCCGCCGGGGTAACGGGCGCCGGAGATACGCCCGGGGCGGTTTTCGGCCGTGCCCCGCTCTCCGGCCGTTCTCGGCTGTCGAGGCGGTCGTGGAATCAGCGGTCATGGATTCAGCGGTCGTGCGCTCGGCGGCGCGGATTCAGCGGGTGCCGCGCGTGGGTCGTACGCTGGGCACGATCCACACCGCACCCCCACGGAGGCCGCGATCAACCGCCTCGTTCTCTGGAACATCGACCTGACGCTCGTCGACGTCGCCATCGTCACCCGCGACGCCTATGCGGACGCGTTCCGGATGGTGACGGGGCGGCCGCTGGTGAAGCTCGCCCCGGCGCACGGCCGCCCCGACTCGGAGATCATCTTCGAGACCCTGGCCGTCAACGGCATCGCCGTCGAGGACGATCACCTGCCGAAGTTCGTCGACGCGCTGGCCGTCTGCTTCGCCCGGCGGCGCGACCGGCTGGCCAAGGACGGCCGCGCCCTGCCCGGGGCCAAGGACGCGCTCAAGGCCGTGTCCCGCCTCGACGGCGTCGTGCAGTCGGTGCTCACCGGCACCATCAAGAGCAACGCCGCGCACAAGCTCAAGGCGTTCGGGCTGGACAAGTGGATCGACGCCGAGGTGGGCGGCTACGGCGAGGAGGTCTATCCGAAGGCCACCCTGCTCCAGGTGGCCCAGGGCCGGGCCAAGGCCAAGTACGGCGCCGCCTTCGCCGCGGCCAACACTGTCCTGATCGGCGACTCCACCCGCGACGTCCAGGCGGCCAAGATCGGCGGCGCGGGGATGATCGCCGTCGCGTCGGGCCGGTCCACGACCGCCGAGCTGCAGGAGGCCGGTGCGGACATCGTGCTGCCCGACCTGTCCAACTCCTCCGAAGTCGTCGCCGCCGTCGCCCGCCTCACCACCTCGGCTGGCCGTATGACTCCCTGACCCCGCGGGCTTGGGGCGCTGCCTTCGCCTGCCTCACCATCTCGGCTGGCCGTATGACTCCCTGGCCCCGCGGGCATGGACCCGGCCGTATTGAATTGGGTCGGTTGCGACAGCGAGCCGACTCGGCCGGTCCCAACATCGCGGCTGTCGTCATTTGTCGTCGTACTGAAGGCCCCTTGCGGCGGTGTTGGTATTCCGAGGCCCTGTTCGGGCTCGACGAGCTTTGTGTTAGCGAATTCAGCGATTTTCTCGGCTTTATCCCTATTCACCTGTAACTCCAACTAATCGCCTCGGCGGGTTGCCTCTAGTGGAGAGGGGATGAAAGAATTCATATAGGTTTTCGAATTCACTGAGAGGGTGTGATGGGTCTGTTCGACTTTGATCCAGAGCACCTTCGTCGTTCGAATGATGGCGACGGTGAGTGGTGGGATCGGCTGATCGCCAATTCCCCGCTGTGGTCGTCTGAGGGTTCTCTCGCCCGCGAGCCCTTTCCGATCGTCGGCATCAATCCGACGCGGCACGCGAGATGGAACACGGGCACGGCCACCGGCGGCGACACGCCCGGTGCCGAGAGCACAAGCAGCCCGGGTACGAACGCCGCTGACGCGGCGGCTGGCGCAGGTCGTGCCGGTGCCGGTTGCCCCGACGCCGACGCGGCTGCCGGTGCTGGCACGTGTGCCGGCACTCGCGCTGGTGCTGGTGCTGATACCGGTGAGCGGGGTGCCGACGCGGGTGCTGCCGGTGGTGCCGGCACTGGTTTTGATCGCGCGGGTGCCGACGACGCGGGTGCTGGCGCGGCTGCCGGCAGCGACCATTCACGTGGCAACCGTGTCGGTGGTGCTGGTGACACTGGCGGGGATGGCGCGGGTGCCGACGACGCGGCTACCGGTGCTTATGCGGGTGGTGCCCGGGGTGGGTCGTCGTGGGTGCTGGTGGAGTCGGCGTGGGAGGCCGCGGATGCGGTGGCGCTGGCGCCGGCCCCGGATGATGCGGGTGTGTGCCTGGAGCAGGCCGAGCGGTTGATGGCCGCCCAGGATCGCATCTCGTGTGCGTTGTCGGAGCGGGTGGGGCGGGTGCACCGGGCGGGGGAAGCCAAGCGGTATGGGCATGCCTCCACCCGGTCCTGGCTGCGCACCGCCGGAGGAATGACCACCACCACCGCCGGACGGCTGCTCACGCTGGCGGTGGAGCTGGCCCGCCTGCCCCGGGTACGCGAGGCGTTCGCCGCCGGGCAGCTGGCGGCGGGGCTGGTGGAGGCCATCTGCACCGCCACCACCCACCTCACCGACGAGCAGGCCACACTCGCCGAGCCGATCCTGCTGGAACTGGCGTCCAAGGCTGGCCCGGCGGAGGTGGCCAAGGCCGGGCGCTACCTGCGGGCGGTGCTCGACCCTGACGGGGAAGAACGCGACGAGCAGGCCGACTACGGGCGGCGGTTCCTGCGCGTGCGCCCGGGTGCGGGCGGCGGCATGGAAGGAGAGTTCTACCTCCCCCGGGAGCCGGCGGCCCGGCTGCAGGCGCTGCTGGACGCCTACGCCAAGCCCAAGGCAGAAGGGGACGACCGGCCGCTGCGGGTCCGCAACGCCGATGCCTTCATCGCCCTGCTGGAGGACAAGACCGTCACCCAGCTGCTGGTGCTGGTCAGCGCCGAATCCCTCCCCGCCGACCCCGAACCCACCGACCCCGGCACCGACCACCCCGAGACCTCCGACCACCCCGAGACCTCCGGCCACTCTGCCACCGACCCCGCAACGCAGCGCCCCGAGCCCGGGCGCGCCGAGAGCGCTGACCGCTCCGCGACCCCCGAGAGCGAGCGTCCCGAGAGCACCGACCACTCTGAGGCCGAACACCACGCCACCGAGAACCGCCCCGGCACCGCGGGCGACTTCGCCACTGACGCCGCCGCCGGGAACCCTGGCAGCGCCAGCCGCCCTGCCACCGAGGACCCCGCTGCCACCAGCCCCGCCACGGCCCACCCCGGCCCCGCCACGGTCGGCCCCGAGGCTGGGCACGCCGGGAGCGCTGACCGCCCCGTGACCTTTGAGACCGAGCGCTTCAAGAGTGGTGAAGAGCGGGAGGACGCCCGGGAGGCCGAAAACGCCGGGGCGATTGAAGACCTCGAAGCCACTGAGGACAGCGAGGACGGCCGGGACTTCGAGGCGGTCCGGGAGGGCCGCCGGGCCGCCCTGCCTGCGGACGACACCGAAAACACACCGCAGCACGGGCGCGCACAGCAGCAGGGGTCACGCTCAAGAGAGTCGCGGTGGGGCCAGTGGCGATCTTGTGATCCTCCCGGGGATACCTGTGCCCGTCACGCTCCTGGGGATACCTGTGCCCACCACGCCCACGCCGGGCCTCGGCCTGCGAGGGGGATCCCGCATGGGCCGGGTCACGCTGCCAGGCCATCCAGCACGCCGAAAGCAGAGCCAAAAGGCTCACCGGCAGCAGGGCCGGAGGCGTCAACCCATGCAGGACCGAGCGACCCGGCGGGGGCGCCGTCCGGGACGGCGTCGGGTGCCGGGATGGGGGCCGCGTCCGGGACGGCGTCGGGCGCCGGGTCGGAGTCCGGGTTGGGCGCGGCACCGGGGACGCCGCCTGGATCGCCGTGTGGATCGGGGCTTGGATCGGCTGGCTTGGGGTCACGGTTGGGGGTGGTGCCTGGGCTGGTGCCGGGGTTGCTGCTGGCGACCGGGCAGGTGCTGCCTGTCTCCGGCGTGCACCGGCTGGCCCGCACCTCCACCCTCGTCCGGATCGTCATGGACGCCGAGGGGCAGGTGCTGGACATGGGCCGCAAGGTCAGGTTGGCCACCCCCGCCCAGCGGCGGGCGATCTTCGCCCGCTACGCCACCTGCTGGATCGACGGCTGCCCCCTCCCGGCGACCATGTGCCAGATCGACCACGCCGACAACTGGAGCAGCGGCGGCCTGACCGACCTGAAGCTGCTTGGCCCGGCCTGCCAGTTCCACAACCGCGACCGCTACCGCCACCCCGACCGCTACACCCGCCGCAAAGTCGGCAAAGACCGCTGGGCCTTCACCTACCACCGCCTCACCACAGCCCGGCGCCTATGAAACCCGGCGGCGGTGAGACACAGCGGCGAGGAGGGCTCGGATAACCGGGCGGCAGGGGAGCGTGCGGCGGGCCGGGGCCTCACCCACCACTGCCTCACGGCAGCTCGGTGGCCACGGGAATGACAGCAAAGACGTCATCACCCGTCGCCCCGGCTCGCCCTGGACGCCTCCGCGACCGGTCGGCGATCTCCACGCCCAGCCGGCGATCCGCGCCCGGAACGGGTGCGCCGAGCATGCCGCAGAACCAGCCGCGCGCCGACGCCGCGATCAGAATCGCCGCCCGGATCGCGATCGACCAGCTCAGAACCCACATATGACAGACCCTTTCTATGTGGGCGGCGAGGGTGACACAGGGACCGAGCATGGCAAAGATAGGGGCATGGTCGAGGAAGGCGCTCTGCTCTGGGAACCCACGCCCGACGTCGTACGCACGGCTCGGATCACCCGTTACATGGAACAAGTGGGACGTACGGGGGACTACGAGGACGTGTGGAAGTGGTCGGTCGAGTCTCCGGCCGACTTCTGGACATCCATATGGGACTACTTCGGTGTGGTCGGTACGCGTGGCGACGGGCCCGTCATCCAGGGAACGATGCCGCACGCCGAATGGTTCGCGGGATCGACCCTGAATTACGCCGAGAACGCGCTGCGCGGCCACCCCGGCCGGACGGCGGTGATTTTCCGCAACGAATCCGGCAGCCGCTGGCAGTACTCCCTCGGTGAGCTCCGCGAGGAGGTTGCCCGGGTCCGGGCGGGGCTCGTACGGCTTGGTGTCGGGCGTGGTGACCGGGTCGCCGCCTATGTGCCGAACATCCCCGAGGCTCTCGTCGCCTTCCTGGCCACCGCCTCCCTCGGGGCGATCTGGTCCTCCTGCTCACCCGACTTCGGCGCGCCCAGCGTGACCGACCGGTTCACCCAGATCGAGCCCAAGGTGCTCATTGCCGTGGACGGCTACCGCTACGGCGGCAAGCCGTACGACCGGTCGGAGGTGGTGCGGGAGATCGCGGCGAAGCTGCCGTCGCTGCGGGCGACCGTCTGGATCCCCACGCTCCGCGAAGGAGCTCCGGACGGCGCGCTGAGCTGGGACGACCTGCGCGCGGAGACCGCGCCGCTGGAGTTCGAGCGGGTGCCGTTCGGCCACCCGCTGTGGGTGCTGTATTCGTCGGGCACCACCGGCCTGCCCAAGCCGATCGTCCACGGTCACGGCGGGATCGTCCTGGAGCACCTCAAGTCGCTGTCTTTCCACCAGGACCTCGGCGAAGGTGATGTGTTCTTCTGGTACACCACCACCGGCTGGATGATGTGGAACTACCTCATCGGCGGTCTGCTGGTGGGGTCCACCATCCTGCTGTACGACGGCAGCGCGACCCACCCGGGCACCGACGCGCTGTGGCGGCTGGCCGCCGAGGAGGGCGTGACGTACTTCGGCACCGGCGCGCCGTACATCATGGCGTCGATGAAGGCCGGGGTGAAGCCGGAGGGGCTGGAGCGGCTGCGCGGGGTCGGCTCAACCGGCTCGCCGCTGCCGCCTGAGGGGTTCGCCTGGGTGTACTCGGACGTGAAGCCCGACGTGCAGCTCGGCTCGTTCTCCGGCGGCACCGACGTGTGCACCGGGTTCGTCGGCGCGGTGCCGCTGCTGCCGATCCGGGCCGGCGTCATCCCGTGCCGCTGCCTCGGCGCGTCGGTCGAGTCCTTCGACTCGGCGGGGACGTCGATCGTGGGCGAAGTGGGGGAGCTCGTCATCACCCGGCCCATGCCGTCCATGCCGGTCATGTTCTGGAACGACCCTTCCGGCGACCGCTACCGGGAGTCGTACTTCGCCGACTATCCGGGCGTCTGGCGGCACGGCGACTGGATCAAGATCCTCCCCGGCGGCGGGTGCGTCATCTACGGCCGCTCCGACTCCACCCTTAACCGCGGCGGCGTACGCATGGGAACCAGCGAGTTCTACCGCGTCGTGGAGCGGTTCGACGAGATCGCCGACAGCCTGGTCATCGACACCGGGCAGCTCGGCCAGGAAGGCAGGCTGCTGCTGTTCGTCACCCTGGCCGACGGCGCGGACCTGTCCGACGAGCTGGTGTCCCGGCTGCGTACGGCCCTGCGCACCGAGCTGTCGCCCCGGCACGTGCCCGACGAGATCCGGGTGGTCCCCGGCATCCCGAGGACGCTGTCGGGCAAGAAGCTGGAGGTCCCCGTACGGAAGATCCTGCTCGGCACCCCCATCGAGAAGGCGGCGAACCCCGACGCCATGGCCAACCCCGAAGTCCTCTCCCACTTCGCGCCGCAGCAGTAGAAGGCCAATGATTATAAGTACACTTCTTAGAAGTCGACTTCTAAGAAGTGTACTTATACGGGGGCTGCATGAAGCCTGCTCACATCTTCGACCGCGATCGCGAGTGGGCCGCGCTGGCGAGATTCGCGGCGGACCCGGCCGACGAGATGCGGCTGGCCGTGGTGAGCGGGCGCCGCCGGCAGGGCAAGACGTTCCTCCTGCAGGCCCTCGCCGACGTGTTCGGCGGCTTCTACTTCGTGGCCGTCGAATCCACCTCCACCGACGCGCTGCGTCAGTTCGGCCTGGCTGTGGCGAGCTACCTCGGGGTGCCGGGGACGCTGGCGTTCGCGCACTGGGACGAGGCGATCACCTATCTGTTCGACCATTGCCCGGACCGGCTGATCGTCCTCGACGAGTTTCCCTATCTCATCAAGGCCGACCCCTCGATCCCCTCGATCCTGCAGCGGGAGATCGACGCGCGGGCGGCGCACCGCCGCACCGGCAGCAGGGTCCGGCTGGTCCTCGCCGGATCCGCCATGTCCGTGATGGGGGGACTTCTGGCCGGGCAGGCGCCGCTGCGCGGGCGGGCTTCGCTCGATCTCGTGGTGCAGCCGTTCGACTATCGCCTCGCCCGGAGGTTCTGGGGCATCGAAGATCCGCGCCTCGCCCTGCAGGTGAACGCGATCGTGGGGGGCACACCGGCTTACCGCACCCGGTTCGTGGACAACGAGACGCCAGGGGACGATCTCGACGACTGGGTGATCCGGCGGGTGCTCAGCCTCGACGCGCCCCTCTTCCGCGAGGCGCGATATCTCCTGACGAACGAGTCGGAGATCCGGGACGAGGCCCTCTATCACGCCGTCCTCGGAGCGATCGCCGCCGGGAACAACACACGCGGTGGCATCGCGAGCCATATGGAGCGCAAGTCCACCGACATCGCGCACCCTCTCGCCGTACTCGAGGACTGTCAGCTCATCCGCAAGGAGATCGACCCGATCCGCAAGCGTTCGCTCTACCGGGTCGCGGAGCCGCTCGTGACGTTCTACGAGGCGATCATGCGACCGGCCTGGAGCCTGCTCGAGCGGGGATGGGCCGACCGGGTGTGGCGGGCGGCCAGGCCGAGGTTCACATCTCAGGTGGTGGGCCCGCACTTCGAGCACGTGTGCCGGGAGTTCGCGCTCGCCCACGACTGGAACGGCGAACTCGCCGCCGAGGTCGCGGCGGGCGTCGCCTCCGGCGGCGGCAGAGGGCAGAACATCGAGGTCGACGTGATCGTCCTCGCGCCTCAGGACAACCACACCCGGCGGCTTCTGTCCGTGGGCGAGGCCAAGTGGTCGGAGATCATGAACACGGGCCATCTGAAGCGCCTGGAGCAGGCCAGGGAGCAGCTGCACACGCGCGGGCTCGACACCCGCGACACCGTGCTCGCTCTCTACAGCGGCGCCGGGTTCGACGCCGCGCTCACCGAGGCCGCCGCCCGCGATCCCCGGATCCTCCTGGTCGACCTGCCCATGCTGTACGGCTGACGCGACGTCCCCGGCGGCATGTCGGAAGGGTTACCGGGCAGGACAACATTCACGAGGCGGAGACGAACGTGTCGCGCGACATCGACCGAGGCGAGCACGGTGAAGAGAGCGTCGTCAGCCGTGCCGGTCCTACCGAGGCCACGGTCATTCCTTCCCCGGCGAAGGTGAGCCGCCGCGGCCGGGGCTCCCTGAAGGGACAGCTCCACATGACCGACGACTGGGACGCGCCCGAGGTCAACGACGCCGTCGCCGGGGATTTCGGGCTGCTCCCTTAGCCGCGTCGGCTTAGCCCGCTTGACCGTGGTCGGGCCGGGACGCGGCCAGGGTGCGTTCGTACGCCTCCTGGAGGAGCTGAGACGCGCGGGGCAGATCGGGGTTGGGGCGGGGGATGCCGAGGTGCGTCTCACGGAGCTCGTCCATCAGGTTTTCCCAGAGCGGCGGGCCGCCCTCCTCCAGCAGACGCGCCCGTACGGCCAGCGCCGGTGTCGTGGGGCGATGGCGCAGACCCCATGAGCCGAGCGCGACCATGATCGGGACGGTCTGGATGCCCGCTTCGGTGAGGCTGTAGATCCCGCGCCGTCCCCGTCCCGCGTCCTCGTGAGTCAGCAGTCCTCCGGCGACGAGTGCCTTGAGGCGGCTGCTGAGGATGTTGGACGCGATCCCCTCCTCCGAGTTGGCGAGCAGATCGCGGAAGTGCCGGCGGCCGCCGAAGATCACGTCGCGCAGGACGATGAGGCTCCATCTGTCTCCGAGCGCCTCAACCGCGGCGTTGATCGCACAGCCCGATCGCGGTTCCTCTCGCACGCCCGCCTCCAACTGATTGCATTTTGCCACTACCTACTCTACGCTCTGCTGACTAGTTGCAAGTTGCAATCGCTAGCCGCGATCGGGAGATCAGCCATGTCTCGTGTCAGGGTGCACAACTTCGCCGTCTCCCTGGACGGCTTCGCCACCGGTGAGGGGCAGAGCCTCGACCAGCCGTTCGGCCACGCCGGCCATCGGCTCCACGAGTGGTTCTTCGAGACCCGGACCTTCCGGGCCATGCAGGGGAAGAGCGGCGGGAGCACCGGAGTCGACGACGCCGTCACCCGTACGTGGAACGACGGCATCGGCGCGGAGATCATGGGCCGCAACAAGTTCGGACCCCAGCGCGGCCCGTGGGAGAACCACGACTGGACCGGATGGTGGGGGCCGAACCCGCCGTTCCATACCCCGGTCTTCGTGCTGACCCATCACCCCCGGCCGTCGGTGACGATGGAGGGCGGCACCACCTTCCACTTCATCGACGCCACGCCCGAGGAGGCGCTGCGGCAGGCCCGGGAGGCCGCGGGCGGCCTGGACGTGCGGATCGGCGGCGGGCCGACCACCGTCCGCCAGTTCCTGGCCGCGGACCTGGTCGACCACATGCACATCGCCATCGTCCCGATCATCCTTGGCCGGGGCGAGCGGCTGTGGGACGGGCTCGAAGGGCTTGAGAAGCGCTTCCACATCGAGTCCGTGACCACCCCGAGCGGGATCACCCACATGACCTTCACCCGCAGGCAGCCCTGAAAGGCCGGCAGACATGACCGCGAACATCACCTCCGCGGACGGCACGACGACCTGCCGGTCGGCACGCCCTGGCAGGTGATGCCGTACGAGCGGCTCGCCGGGATCGGCGTGCCGGTGCTTGCGGTCTACGGCGACCAGACCTCACCGGGCCTGGCGGCGGGGACGGAGGTGGTCGCGACGACCGTGCCCGGCGCCGAGCTGGAAGTGATGCCCGGTGAGGACCACGCGGTGTTACGGCGCCCGGCGGCGCCGGCGCGGATCCTGACGAAGTTCCTCGGCTGAGCGCGTGCCCCGCCGGGCATCATGATCGACACAACGGGTGTCACAGCGCCGCGGCGTCGTAGCGCCTGCGGGATTCGGCGATGGTGTCCAGATGCCGCTCGGCCCACGCGGTGAGCGCCTGCAGCGAGTCGTACAGCTCCTTGGCCATGTCGGTCACCGCGTACTCAACCTTGGGCGGCACGGTGGGATACACGGTGCGGACGAGCAGCCCGTCGCGCTCCAGGTTTCGCAGGGTCAGGGTCAGCATGCGGCGGCTGATGCCCTTGACCCTGCGCTCCAGCTCGGTGAAGCGCACCGGGCCGTCCATCGCGGCGAGCAGGATGCCGATGCTCCACTTGCTGCTGACCCGTTCGAGCACCTGCAGGACCGTGCACGCCGCCTCTTCGTGGACGTCCGAGCCGCCGGCCAGGGAGGACACACCCGTGTTCCTCTGTGACATGAAAGTGCCTCCTTCTGCCGCCGCCCATAGTCACACATCATGTCCTCTGTAACAAACGGTGATCCGTGGGATCGCCGTCGTCTTTGGGCCGATTCCATCGAAGGAATCCGTGACTATGTCTGTCCCCGTGTCCTCATCCGCGTCCGCGGCGCCGCGGTCGAGATGGACGGCGCTCGCCGTCCTCTGCGTCGGCGCGTTCATGATCGTGCTCGACTCCAGCGTCGTGACGGTGGCGCTGCCGGCGATCCAGGACGACCTGGGCTTCGACACCGCCGACCTGGCCTGGGTCGTCAACTCCTACCTGATCACCTTCGGCGGCATGCTGCTGCTGTTCGGCCGGCTCGGCGACCTCGCCGGCCGCAAGAACGTGTTCGTCGCGGGCTTGGCGTTCTTCACGCTCGCGTCGCTGCTGTGCGGCCTGGCCGACAGCCCGGCGCTGCTGATCGGCGCCCGGTTCGCCCAGGGCGTCGGCGGAGCGGCCGCGTCCGCCGTGGTGCTCGGCATGGTCGTCACGATGTTTCCCGAGCCCGCCGAGCAGGCCAAGGCCATCGGCGTCTACAGCTTCGTACAGGCCGGCGGCGCGTCGATCGGCGTGATCGCGGGCGGCGCGCTCACCACCGGCATCGGCTGGCCGTGGATCTTCTTCGTCAACGTCCCGATCGGGGTGGTCACCCTGCTGCTGGCCGTGCCCGTCGTGGCGCGCGACGCCGGGGCGGGGCTGCGCGAGGGCGCCGACGTCGTCGGCGCGGTGCTGGTCACCGCCGGTGTCTCGCTGCTGGTCTACACGATCGTCCTGGCGGCCGAGATCGGCTGGGGCGCGGCGCGCACGCTCGGCTTCGGCGCGCTGTCCGTCGTGCTGCTCGCCGGGTTCGTGCTGCGCCAGCTCAAGGCCCGGCAGCCGCTGCTGCGCCTGGGCGTCTTCCGCTCGCGCCTGCTCACCGGCGCCAACATCGTCATGCTGCTGCTGGTGGCCGGGCTGTTCGCCTTCCAGTTCCTCGGGGCGCTCTACATGCAGCGCGTGCTCGGCTACAGCGCTGTGCAGACCAGCCTGGCGTTCCTGCCCGGTCCCGTGCTGATCGCGGTGATGTCGCTTGGCGTCTCCCCCCGGGTGATCCCCAGGTTCGGGCCGCGCAACGTGCTGGCCGTCGGGCTGGTGCTGGTCGCCGCCGGGCTGTCGCTGCTGGCCCGCGCGCCGGTCGACGGCACGTACGTGGTCGACCTCCTGCCGGTCATGCTGCTGATGGGCGTCGGGTCCGGCCTGATGATGCCCGCGGCGATCGGGCTGGCCATGTCGGGCGCGCAGCCGCAGGACGCGGGCCTGGCCTCCGGTCTGGTGAACACCACGCAGCAGGTGGGCGGCGCCATCGGCCTGGCCACCCTGGCCACCCTCGCCGCGGCGCGCAGTGAGGCATTGATCGCCTCCGGCGAGGCGGAGAAGGTCGCGCTCACGGCCGGATATCACTTCTCCTTCCTGTTGTCCGCCGTGCTCCTGCTGGCCGGGGCCGTGATCACGCTGACGGTCCTGCGTACCGCCAAGGCCGCGCCCGGCGCGGAGGCGCCGGCAGCGGACAGCGATGCGCCGGAGGACATCATTCGCTGAGCGTCGATCCGGCGCGGCGGAAACTCGATGGCCGTCGGGCGGCGCGCGAGGCAAGAATGCGTCCCATGTCTCAGGCGACACTGTCCACCGACCGCATCACGCTTGTCCCGCTGTCCGACGAGCACCTCGAGTACGAAGTCGAGCTGGACTCCGACCCCGAGGTCATGCGTTTCCTCACCGGCCGCGCGCGTACCCGGGCGGAAGTTGAGGCCTCCCATCGTCAGCGGCTCGCCGCCGCGGGGCGCGTGCCCGGGCTCGGGTTCTGGGCCGGTTTCGTGGACGGGCAGTTCGTCGGCTGGTGGATTTTGATGCCGCCGACGCGCGCCGACCAGGGGCCGGTCGAGGGGCAGGCCGAGCTGGGCTACCGGCTCCTGCGCCGCTACTGGCGGCAGGGCCTGGCCAGCGAGGGAGCCCGCGAGCTCCTCCGCCACGGATTCGAAGACCTCGGACTGACCCGCATTTTCGCCGAGACCATGACGGTCAACACCGCCTCCCGCGCCACGATGAGCGCGATCGGCATGGAGTATGTGCGTACGTTCCACATGGACTGGGAAGACCCGCTCCCCGGCACCGAGCTTGGCGAGGTCGAGTACGCGATCACGCGCGAGCAATGGCTCGCCTCCCGAGTGCGGTGATTTGTGATCACGCCAGGGGCATCCGGTTCCGTTGTGGCAAAAGCGGACGTCGGCGGTGGTTCCGCGCACGGCGCGGGGGTGGACCAGCGCGAGATGGTCTGGGAGGTCAGATGATGGTCAGTGTGGTTATCCCCGTTGTCCCGGTGAGGCCGGTGGTGAGGCATTTCAGCAGCCCCAACTGGGGGAGGGTGATGGTCTGCACGGCGGACCGGCCGGTGAACGGGCCCGAGGTGATGGTGCCGGTGAACGTGGTGATGACCTGACCGGCGACGGCGGTGCTGCTGCCGGTGCCCTCGATGACGCTGGCCTGCGCGGTGTTCCACGTGATGGTGCGGGTGCTCTCGAAGTTGTCGAGGAGGTCGTTGCAGCCGGCGACGATGGTGAAACGCTCGTCGTACGACCCGCTCGTCACCTCGCCTCCACCCAGACAGGAGGTGAACCTGCCCGCGGTCGTGATCTCGAATTCGCGGGGCTGGAAGATCACCCCCGGGTTGTAGGCGACGGTTTCGGTCCCCTGGCACTGCACCAGCACGAGCGGCTGCGCCTGGACCGGACTCACCGCCGTCGCGACCACGCCGAGGGCGGCCACGGTGGCCAGGGCGAGTGCGGACGCCCGGGATCTCCTGTCGGTCATGTCGGTTCTCCTCGCGTCGATGGCGATCGGCCCGGTCGCCGGGTGGGCCCGGCCCGCGCGGCGGTGGGGTGGGCCGCGGTGGCGAGCCGGGCCCGAAAAGATGCGGCCGGTTCTGGCCCTTTGGCCTCGCTTGCAGGGAAAGACGTGACGTTTGCGGAAATTGCTCGATCGGTTCCGTGAACACAATGGCGCGCCTTTCTCGGGCTGTCAATAACCGTTCCAGGGTGGTCCAATTTAGCGGCATATATCGCTATATCTAGGACAGTGCTGCGCTGAAGACAATAAGGAAGGCGAAGATGGTTCGCTGGTGTGCGCCCACCCGCCTTTGACCGGTGAACATGTCATGGCACCAGAGCTGGCCCGCCGACTCCGCTGCCCTGGGCGAACGCTCAGTCGCGGTGGCAGCGCCCCTCGGCACCCGTTGCTGGGGTGCTCGGGCACCGCCCATCCTTGCCGAGGTGCTTCACCGCGCAGTGGACCGTCCCGTGCGGCATCGGCGTGTTAAGACCGCTCGCGACAGCGGATGTCGCATCCCGTCTGGCGCACGATCTCCGAAATGCTTGGCGAGCGCCCGACAGCTATTACGCGGTGACTACGCCGGAAACTTGCGAAGCCGGCGCGTTTGACGCCAGCCGAGCCACGTACGGTTGCTCCGCGGGCACTGTGACGACCTTGATGCGCCTCAGGCGCGTGATTGACCAGGAAATTCGGTCGATGTGGTCGGCGGCTGGCATCCTGCGGACGCGGATTTCGCATCCGCCGGACCGCATGACCTACGGGCCCAGTCTTTGGGCTCATATCCTGCGAGACCAACTCCAGGTCTCCGAGGAGGAGTTCTGGCACTGCGTACGAGACGGGGTCCTGCCCGACAGGGGACGTCCCCAGGCGCCGGCGGAGGCGCTTCCCGCGGATCTCGTGCACCTTCTCATCCACCGGGTAGGGCTTACGGACGCCGAGGTCGCGGGGATGTCGAAGGACCAGGCTCTTGCCCGTCTCCAGCGCTACTGGACCGAGGGTTCTCAATCCGATCGGGAGGCGGGGCAGCGGTAGGCGGCGTGGCGGTTGGGGGAGCAGCAGACCACGCCGCAGGTGAGGAACCGGCCGCCGGTCAGCCAGAGACCCCACTGCACGTCCACGCCGTTGCGGAGCGCCTCGCGGGCGGTCTCCAGCCGCAGGTCCAGCCCGATCCGCGCCTCGTCGGCCGGGCGCAGGAAGGAGCCCTCGGCCGTACGGTAACGGTCGGCCAGCCAGGAGAGCGCCTCATCGAGGCAGGCCGGAGAGGCGTCGATCCGGCGGGCCGGCTTCAACAACCAGTCGCACGTCCGCATCGGCGGCAGCGGGGAGCTCGTGAACGGGCCGGGGTCGGCGGGCGGCAGCGGCGGTCGCCGCTCGGCCTCGTTGCGCAAGTCCTCCCCGATCCCACTCCACATGTAGCAGTGCAGGTGCATGACACTCCGTACAGTGGGGGCGGCCCCTGCCTGCTACCACCGGGCAGGGGCCGCCGTACTCCTGACTGTGTGGTCAGGGCTTCTCCAGTGTGGTCAGGCCGGTCGCGCGAAGCTCGGCACCGGTGAACCGGAGAGTCCCGGCATCCGGGTTCTTGCTGTCACGCAGGGCGAAGGCGTCGGGCACGCCCGGAATCGGGGCCAGCTCGACGCAGGACTCCATGTCCTCCTCCTGCTGGTTGCCGCCGCACAGCCGCCGGAAGCGGGCTCCGGCGAGGTCGCGGTCGTACAGGTTCATCGCGTTCCTTCCTGTTTGGTGGTCCCGCCTCGGCAGGCTCGCCGGGCGGGCGTCTGGTGGATTTCGCGCGGCCTAACGGGCGCGGCTTTCTTCGTGGCTGGCTTCGCCGGGGCGCGGTCTCATCGGGCTCGGTTTCTCCGGCGTGAGCTTCATCGGGCGCGCCCGAGCAGCAGGTCCAGCCACATCCGGCGCGCTCGTGCGTCCGGCAGACGCTCGGTCTCCCTGATCTCCGGTCTGTCGCCGCTCCGGTCCGTACGGCGGACGAACAGCAGCCCACCGGACGCGCACAGCTCGTACGCCAGGGGCGAGCAGTGGTCGCAGGTGTGGGCGACGACCCGGGCCCGGACGCTGCGCCTGGTCTCACGCATCCACCGGACCGCCACGCACCCCGGCTGCTCCGGCGCCACGTGCAGCCCCGGGCAGTCAGCGAGCCGTTGCAAGGACGGCCAGGCTCTCCTGCTCGGCGATGACCCGGCAGAGCTCGGCCAGGTTGTCGCCGTCTGTCCGACCTGCCCGCACTTGCCGAGGTGCTGGATGCCGTACCCGACCCTCGCAGCCGCCGCTACCGACTCGGCCCGCTGCTCGGCAACGCGTACGTCGTGACACTCCCGCAGTCGTGCGATCACCATGGGTATCGGCAGACCAGCGGGGAGACGTTCAGATTCGCACCATCATCGCTTCCCAAAGCCAGTCAGAAAAGCGGAAGCCGCACTGAACGACGGCGTTGACATCGGCAAGTTTCTACATTTTACGAACTGTCCTGACTTGTCACTCTCCAACTGTCTCCCCACTCCGGCCCGCACTCCTTCCAGCCGGAACCCTGACCGAAGGAGCAGACTCGTGACCCGAGTCCTAACGTCCGCCATCGCCATGGCGGCCGCACTGGCCCTGTCCAGCGGAACGGCCCTCGCCTCTCCCACCGATCCGGCGCCGGCCTCCTCCTCGGCTACCGCCGCCCGCGACACCGTGTTCGCCGCCACTGACCATCTCGCCGCACAGGTCGCAAGCGCCCTGACCGACCGGGAGGTCCGCAACCGCGCCGTGACGGCCACCGCCTCGGCACCCGCGGACCTGGTGGCGCTCACCGCGAACACAAACCTCGCCCAGGCCGCCCTTAAGGCCAACCAGGCCGTACTCGCCGCCAAGGGCCTCCCCGCAGACAGTGGCTCACTGCTGCAGCTGCGCGTTGCCACCGACGCGATGCATGCCGCGCTGTCCCGTGGTGAGGTACCGCTGGTAGCGGCGGCGCCCACGGATGATGAAGTCGCCTCGATTACCGCGTACGACCCGCTCGGCGGCAAGGTGACCCTCGACCCCGTAGTGGCGCCCACGCGGCCGGTGCTGGTGGTCGAGGTCGACGTGGCCAAGGCGTTGCCCAAGGGGATCGACCTCATGCGCAAGACCCTGGCCCGCAGCGGGGTGACCGAGGCCAAGCCGCTCGCGACCGTCCAGTCGGCGGGCGGATACTGGGCCACCAAGATCAACGCGGTTCGGTTGTCCGACGATGAGGAGCCGTGGATCAAGGGGGCCGCTGAGATCTACAGCATCGTCGGGGGTTTCGGCCTGGACGGTAAGGCGGCCGTGAACATCGTCCAGATGCCCTACCTGGACCACGACGACACGACCTACTACCCCAACCAGCTCTTGGTCCACTTCAACGGCTACAAGTACAACCTGGCCGACGTCGTGATGATGGAGGACGACGGCGACACCAACTACCAGCAACTCGCCCGGACGATCATTACCGCGCTGCTGACCATCGCCGACGCCGGCACCTACATCCCGCTGGTTGATCCGATCATCTCCGCCATCCCCACCTCCTGGTGGACCGACGACCCCGACTATGTGGACTCCTGGTACACGCTGTCCACCTCCAGCCGCGGCCGCGTGAACGGCGCGAGAGGGAACGGCTGGATGGACGTGGAACCGTACTGGGTCTCCGAGCTCTAATCCGTCACCCGGCCGGGTCGGGAGGCTCCGATCCGGCCGGGCCCTTCGATGCCCACTTCTCCCCGGTTTCCCGGCGCAGCTCGAAGACCATCTTGACGGCTCGATCACGCAGCTCTTGGGGATACTTGCGCTGTGCGGGCATGGCTCCCAGCCTTCCAGTCTTGGGAGCCTCCAATCAACCCGGGGCACCTCATCATCGGGCTCGGCCGAGCAGTAGGTCCAGCCACATCCGGCGCGCTCGTGCGTCCGGCAGACGCTCGGTCTCCCTGATCTCCGGTCTGTCGCCGCTCCGGTCCGTACGGCGGACGAACAGCAGCCCACCCGACGCGCACAGCTCGTACGCCAAGGGCGAGCAGTGGTCGCACGTGTGGGCGACGACCCGGGTCCGGACGCTGCGCCTGGTCTCGCACATCCAACGGACCGCCACGCACCCCGGCTGCTCCGGCGCCACATGCAGCCCGGGGCAGGCGGATTCGGCTTGGGCCAGGGCATCGAGCGCCCGAGTAGCGGACGCTCGGAGGGCTGACCTGCTGTTCCTCATGGGCGCAACAACCCTGCGGCGAGTTCCTCCTCCTGGCGAAGCAGTGCAACCAGTTGCTGAGCGTCGTCAGCGTCGATGGTGTGGCTCAGCCCATGCTGTAGCTGCACGTCGGTGAGGCGCTGATTGCGCGTGGCCCATAGGCGATCCGCTGAGCTTTGCCAAATTGTCCAGTTGGGGAACGCGGCCCGTAGATCCTCAAGGGTTGTCGTTGTGGACATGGCGACAGGGTGACGTAGTGTGTCGGGCCGTTTACACTGCGTTCTCGGGACGTCCGGGACGTTTCGCGTTATCGTCTGGATACGTCCTCAACGTCCTCCCGATTCGAGGTCGCCGATGGCCAATCACTCTCTACGTCAAGCCATGTCGAGTGCGAGACTTACCGAAAGGGACCTCGCCGAACGATGCGAGGTCGACGTTAAGACGGTGTCCCGCTGGCTGGCTGACGAGGCACGCGTGCCACACCCACGTCATAGGTGGGCCGCTGCCGAAGCGTTGGGAGTGGATGAATCCGTGTTATGGCCCGAAGCGATACGGAACACAGTCAAGACCGGACCCGACCGAGAGATCGTGTCGGTCTACCCCTACCGGTCCGCCTGCCCTAAAAGCGTCTGGCGATCACTCATCACCGACGCGAAGTCGACAATCACGCTGGCCGGATACACGAACTACTTCCTCTGGCTGGAGCACCCGAATCTCGCCAAAGTGCTCAAGCGTAAAGCTGAGCAGGGATGCCGCATCCGCTTCCTGATTGGTGACCCCGACAGCGAGGTAACCCACCGACGTGAGGAGACCGAAGCGGTTCCGCTCGCGGTGTCCACCAGAATCCGAATCACACTGGCCGAACTCGACCAGCTCAAGGACGTTCAGGGCATCGAGGCGCGGTTCGGTGACGAGCACATCGCCATGTCGGTGTTCCAGTTCGACGACGAGATGCTCGTCACCCCACACCTGGCCAAGCTGGTCGGCCACGACTCCCCGCTCCTGCACCTCAAGCGCCACCAAGACGACGGCCTCTTCGACCGGTTCGCCTACCACGTCAACGAACTATGGTCGGCCGGCAGAGACATCTGGCCGAGAGTAATTGTCCGATGACATCGCGAAGACCTGCGATTTTTCAGTAGATGACTCTGTGATCATGTTGTTGTGAGATCTAGGCGGATGTTCTACACACGGTGAGTGCCTGTGGTGCAAGCTGTAGCCCAGGTCTAGTCGCAAGGACATGTAGTGGAAGACGCCCCGGTCACTGGTCTCTACGATTTGTTACTCACCGACAAGCTTGCCATGAGCATCGACGCATGGCAGAAAATGGGACACCTCGTTCAGGTGTCCAAGGTCGATGAGGAGGAATCCGCTCATCTGCTGGGACGTTTCGTCGGCGAAACAGTGACCCGGGTCTTGGCGGCGCTCAAAGACCCCCAGGAGCAGGTTAAGCTGACGAACCGGCTTCTGAGCCTGTTGGCAGAGTCCGAACCCGTGACAGAAGGGCCGAAGAGGCTACTGTCGATAGTGGAGGATCGCCCAGGGGCGGTCTTCCCGGCGCGACCGTCGACCTCGCTGTCTGAGGCTGCGTTGTTAACCAATGCGCGGGAGGATCCCAACCTGGCGCACGAGCTGGCGGCAGAGTTAGCCACTGCCGATCAAGTGGACCTGCTATGTGCCTTCGTAAAGTGGTCGGGGTTGCGCGTTCTGGGACGGGCCCTCGCTGAGTTGCGGCATCGAGATGTTCCGCTACGCGTGATCACGACAACGTACATGGGTGCCACGGATCGGCGTGCGCTGGATCGGTTAGTTGAGGAATTTGGCGCCAAGGTGCGGATTAGTTATGAGCAGAATTCCACGCGTCTGCACGCCAAGGCATGGCTACTACGCCGCAAGACTGGCTTCGATACCGCCTACGTCGGCAGCTCCAACCTCTCCCGGGCGGCCCTGCTGGATGGGCTGGAATGGAACGTACGGCTCTCATCTGTGACTACAGCTCGGCTGCTGGACAAGTTCGAGGCAACCTTCGACTCTTATTGGAACCGGCCTGAGTTCGAACCTTACGATCCAGCGGTTGACGGCGATCGGTTGGATGAGGCGTTATCCCGATCGAAGGTAGGCAAGCAGCTTTTCGACATACCCACGCTGCTGCCGCATCCCTTTCCTCATCAGCGCCGGATGCTGGAGGACCTGGACGTCGAGCGCAATGTGCATGATCGGCATCGCAACCTTCTCGTTGCCGCTACCGGCACCGGTAAGACCGTCGTGGCTGCTTTTGACTACCGCAATCTAGAGCGACGGCTAGGTCGTCAGCCCTCGCTGCTGTTCGTAGCGCACCGACGCGAGATCCTGGCCCAAGCGCTACGCACATATCGGCAGGTGCTGGCGGTGCCCGATTTTGGCGAATTGCATGTGGGTGAAGATCGTTCCCGGAAATGGCGGCATGTGTTCGCCAGCGTGCAGTCGCTCACCGCCATGGGGATCGAATCATTCGATCCTGAGCATTTCGACGTGGTCGTCATTGACGAGTTCCATCACGCCGCTGCTCGTACCTATCGACGCATCATTGATTACCTCAAGCCCAAGGAACTGCTGGGGCTCACTGCCACCCCAGAGCGTGCCGACGGCACCTGGGTGCAGGATGAATTCTTTGATGGCCGTATCGCCTCCGAGTTGCGTCTGTGGGATGCGTTGGATGCAGACTTGCTCTGCCCGTTCCACTACTTCGGCATCAATGATGAAACCGATCTCACAAGCGTGAAATGGTCACGTGGGTCCTATGACAGCACGGACCTCGACAAATTGTTCACTGGAAACGAAGAGCGTGCTCGTCTGGTGTTCAATGCCTTAAAGGACAAGGTGAGCGACCTGGCGACTGTCCGAGGTCTCGGGTTCTGCGTCTCAGTAAGGCATGCGCACTTCATGGCTGAGTTCTTCACCAAGGCGGGATTGCCCTCGCGCGCAGTGGACGGCTCGACCGATGATGATTCCCGGAAGGCGGCATTGCGGGCACTGCGGGACGGCGAGGTTCGCTTCCTGTTCGCGGTCGACATATTTAACGAGGGACTGGACGTGCCCGACGTCGACACGCTGCTGCTTCTAAGGCCAACCGAGAGCGCAACTGTATTCCTCCAGCAACTCGGAAGAGGACTTCGCCGTACCCCTGACAAGGAGGTGCTGACGGTGTTGGACTTCGTCGGTCAGCACCGTAAGGAGTACCGCTTTTCTAATCGATTCCAAGCGCTGACTGGTTTCGCCCGTGGGCGACTGGAGAAGCAGGTAAAAGATGACTTTCCGCTTCTGCCGCCGGGCAGCCAGATTGTGCTTGATCGAGTAACCAAGGACCGGCTGCTGGCCGAGCTTAGGATGCATCTTAGTGCGAAGGCGAATATCCTAACGCGGGAGGTTCGCTCATATGCAGAAACGTCGCTCGCCAAGTATCTGGAGATGAGTGGGCGCGATATCACTGACCTCTACCGTGGCGACGATAGGTACTGGACGTTGTTCCTCCGTCGCTCCGGACTACTACCTGGGTCCAGCTCCTCATCGGAGGAGAAGCTTGGCCTGCGGATCCGATCGCTCCTACATGTGGACGACCACCGCCGTGCTGAAGCCTATGTTCGGTTGCTGAGCGCCGATAGCCCGCGCTACGCTGACTGCTCACCTGCTGACCAAGCATTCGCTCGAATGTTGGTTTTTTCTTTCTGGCGCGACGGTGGTGGCTTTTCCTCTTATGACGAGGCGCTGGAACAGCTACGTGGTGAGCGTGCTCTATGCGAGGAGATCCGCCAAGTTCTCGCCTATGGCGTTGACCGCCCGCGGCATATTGTCCGGCCGCTTGATTCGAAGCTGCACGAGGTGCCGCTCGCGGTCAACGCGCACTACTCCGGAGACGAGGTTCTCGCCGCGATCGGCTGGGCGGCGTTGGGAGAACGTGTGCCGTCTAATACTCGCGAAGGCGCTGCGTGGAGCCCTGCCACCCGATGTGACGCGCTGCTCGTCACTCTGCGCAAGAATGAAAAAGAATTCTCTCCGCAGACCATGTATCGAGATTACGCACTCACTCCAAGTCTCTTCCATTGGGAGTCGCAGAACCGCACCAGTGCTCGTTCGACCACTGGCTTGCGATACCAGAATCATGCAACCGAGGGCAGTTACGTGCTCTTGTTCACCCGGGAGCGCAAGAAGAACGATAGTCGTCATCCCGAGCCATACGTGTTCCACGGCACCGTTCGTTATGTAGGACACCGGGGTGAGCGCCCAATGGCCATCACCTGGAGGCTCGATGAGGAGATGCCGACCGACCTATTCCGCAGGGCTGCCATCGCTGGGTGAGTTCAACCAGAATCTCGATCAGGTCAGTGGGCCATGTGATCAGCGCAACGGAGGGACGGCGTTTTTGGCGCGGTCGAGGGCGAGGGCGGGCCACCAGATGCCGCCGACGGGGGCGACCTGCTTGTAGACCGGGTCTTCGGGCCCGGGGCCGCCACGCCGGCACCGGCCGCTGGACAGGCCGGGGTTGCGAATCCACAGGAACGCGTCGGCCAGTTCGCTGCCGGTGTCGGTGGTCGGGCGGAGGCCGACGCCCCGCCCGGGCGGGTTGCACCAAGGCTGCGGGTCGGCGTACTTGCCCTTGGGCGGGGTCCACACGCCCTTGCCGTTGCGGCTGGTGTCGATGACGAAGTGGGGCAGGGAGGCGTCAGCCGGTACGGCCTCGATGCCGGCGTCGGCACAGCCGCTCCCGCTGCCCGCCGCCTTCAGATACACGCAGCGTGACAGCCTCTCCCCGTAGCGGAGGAGGCTGTCGGTGTCTTGATAGTCCGAGCTGTTCAGGTAGAAGCCGTCGGCGCGGAGCACCCCGGCCTTGACGAGCCGGTCGGCCATGTCGGTGAAGCCGGGCCAGCCCTTGATCCCACCGTCGAGATACACCGCCGTGTGCGGCAGCGACCCTAGACGGTCCACCGCGTAGCCGAGCTCGCGGTAACGCTCCGCCATTCCAGCCTGCCCGCCGGAGGGGCAGTCGTCGGTGCCGGGCAGCTCGGCCAGGCTGTTCGGTTCGAGCACGACCACCGCCCGGCCCGTGCCGATGCCGTCCGCGACCTTGTCGATCCAGTCCCGGTACGTCCGCTCGTCCGGCGCGCCGCGATCCGAGCAGTCCAGCAGAGGGATGTGGTCGGTGACGAACACCGGAACGGCGTCATGGTCGGCGGCGAGCTTCATCGTGGCGGTGATCACGCCGACGACCTCGCCGATCGGCCGGTTCAGCCACACGGAGTGCGGCACCGCGGCCAGGGCGCGCATCAGCGCCGCGTCGGCCTTCCGGCCCTCGGCCTCCCAGGTATCCGCCTGGCGTTGCGCCTCGGGCTCCGGCTTGTACGAGAACTGGACGCCGGGCTCGCGCAATGGATTACCGATGGTGTCCGTAGATGGCTGCGAGGCGGTTGGCTCCGAGGCCGGTGCGGAGCCCAGCGCCGAAGTGCTCGCCTGGGGCCTGGCGTCGCCGCCGGTGAGCTGGGCGACGGCCACCGACGCGATCACGGCCAGCCCGGCCGCCCCGGCGACCACACCGGCGAGGAGGCCACGGCGGCGTCGCGTGCCGCCGGGCCGGGTGGTGAGCGCGGGGTCCGTGACCGGGGACGCGCCGGTGAGGGTGTCCAGGATGTCGTGTACGGTCGGGCGCTCGGCGGGGTTCTTGGCCAGGGCGCGGGCGACCAGTGCGCGCAGCGGCCCGTGGAGGCCGGTCAGGTCGGGCTCGCCGTTGATGACCTGGTTGACGACGACCGGCAGCGGCCCGGCGCCGAATGGGGCGCGGCCCGTCGCGGCGTACGCGATGGTGCCGGCCCAGGCGAAGACGTCCGAGGCGGGGGTGAGCGGGCCGCCCTCGAACTGCTCAGGCGACATGAACGAGGGGGTGCCGACGACCGAGCTGGTCTGCGTGGCGGTGCCGGACAGGTGGGCGACGCCGAAGTCGATGACCTTGGGGCCGATGGGGGAGAGCAGGACGTTGCCGGGTTTGAGGTCGCGGTGGATGATGCCGGCGGCGTGGATGGCTCGCAGGGCGGTGGCGATGCTGACGGCGAGGCCGTCGAGGCTGGAGCCGCGGAGCGGGCCGTCCCGTTCGACGGCTTCACGGAGGGTCGGCCCGGGGACGTACTCGGTGACGAGATAGACGGTTTCGCCGTCCACCTCGGCGTCCAGGACGGCGGCGGTGCAGAACCGGGCGACTCGTTTGGCCGCCTCGACCTCGCGGCGGAACCGGCGGCGGAAGCCGGGGTCGGCGGCGATGGTGTGGTGGAGCAGCTTGACCGCCACATGCGAGCCGTCCGGCGCCTCGCCCAGGTAGACGGTGCCCATCCCGCCCTCGCCCAGCCTGCGTACCAGCCGGTACGACCCCACCTGAGCGGGATGCCCCGCACGCAAGCCGGGCCCGTGCGGATCGGGTAAGTTCCCCGCCTCGCCGCCGTTCGCGCCGGATCGCGACATCGCTCGCCCCCGTCGGGATGTCCTGAATGGTCAATATGGATCTTATTGACCGTCACCGGGCGGAGCCATGCGGCGAACGGCTCAGCGCCGGTCGTTCTCCGGGTCGGCTCCGTCCTGTTCCCGCCGCTGTCACCCGGGCCGGTAATCGGCCGGCCATCGCCGCTCCTCGCTCACCCTCCGGTAATCGGGCAGGCGACCTCCTACCGGTTCGCGAGCGCGGCGGCGAGCACGTCGCGCAGCGCTGCGGGCTTGCGGCCGAGCAGCTCCCCGAGGGCGGGGGCGACCTCGGCGAACTCTCCCTTGCGGCTGGCCTCGAACATGCCGAGCAGAAAGAGGGCCTGCTGTTCGGGGGCGCCGTGCGCCGTCATCCGCGCCACCCACTCGTCGTCCGAGACCGTGACGCGGGTGATCTCGCGTCCGGTCAGATCGGAGGCGATCGCGGCGACGTCCGCGAGGTCGAGCGACTCGGGGCCGGTCAGCGGCGGCGTGATCCCGTCGAGCCTGCTCTCCTCGGTCAGCGCGACGACGGCCGCCTCCGCGAGGTCGGCGTGGGCGGTCCAGGAGACCGGGCCGTCCTCGGGCGCGACGAGCCTGCCGGTCTCCAGGGCCTGGGTGACGAAGTGGACCGCGGTGGTGGCGTAGAAGCCGTTGCGCAGCGAGGTGAACGGCACCCCGCATGCGCGCAGGTCTCGCTCGGTCTCGGCGTGGCCCGGCATCGGAACGAAGGGGGAGGCCGGGTTCGCGCCCATGTGGCTGGTGTAGAGGATCCGCCCGGCCCCCGCCGCCGTGGCCGCCTCGATCGCCGTACGGTGCGGGCGGGCGTCGGCCGGGCCGGAGATGATCAGCACCCGCGTGGCGCCCTCGAACGCGTACGCCAGGCTCGCGGGGTCGTCGAAGTCGCCCTGCCGTACGCGGACGCCGCGCCGGGCGAGGTCCCCGGCGCGCGAGGCGTCGCGGACGCTAACGCCGATCAGGTCGGCCGGGACGCGGGTGAGCAGGCGTTCGACGACGCCACGGCCGAGCTGACCGGTCGCTCCGGTGATGACGATCATGATGCGCGCTCCAGTTGCTATCGCTGATATCGATTAGACGCTAACACTGGAAATTCGGCGATAGCAACAGACTGCTATCGTTGGAAGCATGAGTGATCCCGAGAGCGAGACGCCGAGCGGCCGCGACAGGACGCGGGCGCACATCGTGTCGGTTGCGGCCCGGTTGCTCGCGAGCGGCGGGCGCGACGCGCTCTCGACCAGATCCGTTGCCGCCGCGGCCGGCACCCAGGCCCCGACGATCTACCGCCTGTTCGGAGACAAGGAGGGCCTGCTCGACGCGGTCGCCGAGTATGGCTTCAACGCCTACCTCAGGGACAAGAAGGCGAGCCCGTCCGCCGGCGACCCCGTCGAAGAGTTACGCGCCGGGTGGGACCTGCACGTCGGCTTCGGCCTGGCGAACCCCGCCCTGTTCTCGCTCATGTACGGCGATCCGAAGCCGGGACGGCGACCGCCCGCCGCCGTCGCCGCCTTCCGCATGCTGCGCGAGCGCATCCGCGCCATCGCCGCCGCCGGCCGCTTGAAGGTGGGCGAGCGCCTGGCGGCCGACCTGGTGCACGCCGCGGGCTGCGGCACGGTCTTCACGCTGCTCGCCCTGCCCGAGAAGCAGCGCGACCCGGGGCTGTCGGAGGCGGCCCGCGAGGCGGCGATCGCCGCCGTCACCACCGACGCCCCCGTGGTCGAGGCCACCGGCCCGGCCGCGGCGGCGATGGCGCTGCTCGCCGCGCTGCCCGACGCCACCGCTCTTACCGACGGGGAACGCCACGTGCTCGGCGAATGGCTCGACCGCCTCGCCGGGGACGCGTCCGGCTGAGACCCAGTCTGCGCTACATCAGTCAGCGTGCCGCGCCGGTGCCGGCGTACTCGTTCAGGAGTTCCCGGCACAGCCGGGCCAGGTGCGTCCCGTCGCCGGCGGACGAGATGGGAGCGGTTGTTTAGCGAATCCGCTTGACCTCGGCATGCTTTCGGCAAGCTACTCGGCACCTCAGTGCCGAGAGGGCCGGTGACTTGGGGTGGTCACCCAGTGCGCCTCTCATCGAAACCGGTACATGTGTTAGCGTTGGTACATGTCTATGAAGAGGACGAACGTCTACGCCGATCCTGAGGACCTTGCCCTTATTAAGGAGGCTGCCAAGCGCCGAGGCATTCCGGAGGCGGAGATCATCCGTGAGGGGATCCATCTGGCTGCCATGGCGAACCGCGTATGGGACGAGCCGCTGGATTGGCCAACCTTCGAGGGGAGTGGCGAGCCGGTCACCGGCGATGAGGTCACCGCGGCGGTGGCCAAGGGAGCTGCCGGCAGGTGATCGTCATTGCGGACACCTCTGGCATCATTGCCGCTTCTGACAGGAAAGCGGCCGAGAGTGCCGATTGTCAGAGGGTTCTCCGTGAGGCCGGGACTGTAGTCATCTCTCCGTTGGTGCTGGCGGAAGTCGACCATGTGGCCAAGGTCCGTTTCGGCTCTGCCGCTCGGAAAGAGATCATCGCCTTCATCCTCTCCAACGCGCGCCGTCTGCGCTTTCAGGTGCCGGAAGTCTCGACCGAAGTCCTGGAGACGGCATGTGCGGTGCGGCACCGTTATGCCTCGATGGACCTAGACCTCGCCGACGCAGTCAATGTCGTGCTGGCAGCGGAGTTCCGTACGGATGCCGTGCTCACGCTGGACCGGCGTGACTTCCGGGCGTTGCGTCCTCTGACACCGCACAAGACATTCCGCCTGCTGCCCGACGACATGTAGCCGCGCCTCGGACTGCCCGCGGAAGGGGCCCGATCCATGCTCCACGGTCCTAGGGCTGAGTCGCGCGCCGATGTTCTCGGTTGCGTGGCCCTTCGCCCCCAGAGGCTGCCGCCGCGGATGTCCATCCGGCAGGTGACTGAACGCCGGGGTGGCGGAAGCGCCGGGCATCGTTCGCCGCTCCTCCGCCACACCGAGAGATGCGAACCGCTGGGGACCGTTCACACGCCCTGGGGGAGGCGGAACAGTCTGCCGGGGTCGTAGGCGGCCTTGACCTCGGCCAGCCGGGCGGCGTTGACGCCGTAGTACTGCTGCCGCCAGTTCTTCAGCTCCGGGTCGATGTAGTTCACGTACGCGTGGTCGCCGAAGTGGGGCCGCATGGCGGCGTGGGCGGCCCGCGCCCAGGCGGCGGCGCCGCCGAAGTGGGAGAAATACTGCACGCTGAACAGCGCCTTGCGGTGCGGGAAGGCGGTGGCGTCGGGGCGGACCCGGCCGATGGCGCCGCCCATCGCGTCGAGCATCACGAGGTGCCGGCCCGGCGCGGCGACCTGGGCCAGCAGGGCCTTGATCCCGGCCGACGACAGCGGCGTGTAGGCGAAGTGCGACTTGGCCGAGAACGAGTCGCGCACCAGCCGGCCGCTCGGGTTCTGCCCCGGCAGCGTTCCGGGACGGTGGCACTGCGCCACGGTCAGCGACGCGCAGCCCGCCTCCACCATCATCGCGTGGTCGTACGCCGACGGCGCGACATACCGGGTGAAGGGGCCGGAGCCGACGCGGTCGACGAGCTTCTGCAGCAGGTTCTCGCACGCGCTCTTGCCGCCGAGGTACAGCCCGCCGACCATCACGTCGAGCGACGGGTCGTGGGCGAGATGGCAGTTGGACCACATCGCGTCGGGCGCGGCGGGCGCCCACGCCTGCCAGGCCTTCAGCACGGCCGCCGCCTTCGACCAGGGCCAGTGCAGGAAGAACAGGGTCACCGGCTGGGTCCGATGCGTGCGGAACGTGAACGACGTCGCCACGCCGAAGTTGCCGCCACCGCCGCCCCGCGAGGCCCAGTAGAGGTCCGGATGTGAGGTCGGCGAGCAGGTCAGCGTCTTCCCGTCCGCCGTGACGATCTTCAGGGACTCCAGCACGTCGCAGGTCAGGCCGTACTTCCGGGACACCACTCCCAGGCCGCCGCCCAGCGTGAGCCCGGCCACCCCGACCGTCGGGCAGGAGCCCGCCGGGATGCTGACGCCGTGCGCGGCCAGCTTGGCGTACACGTCGACCAGCCGCGCCCCGGCGCCGACCGTGGCGTGGCCGCCGGAGTACGACACGCCGCTCATCGGCGACACGTCGATCACCAGGCCGCTGCCGGTGGACCAGCCCGCGTAGCTGTGGCCGCCCGACCGGGAGGTCACCGGCACGCCGTACCGCTTGGCGAACGCCAGGCACTCCGCCACGTCCGCCGCCGTCTTGCAGTAGGCCACCCCGGCCGGCCGTACGGAGTCGAAGGCCGAGTTGAACACCCGCCGCGCCTTGTCGTACGACGCGTCGCCGGGGCGGATCAGTTTGCCGTCCAGCCCCCGGCCGAGCGCCGACCAGTCGGCGGGACGGGGCCCGGCGGCGAAGGCCGCGCCCGAAGAGGCCGCGCCGGTGAAGGCGGCGGCCCCGGCCAGCGCCGAGACGCGAAGGAAACTCCGTCTGTCGATCATGGTCGTGCTCCCGAGGTGGTCATCTCCCTCGTTGAGACGCCGGGTGGTCCGCACTGGTTTGGTTACAGAGTCATCACTTCGTTCCTACTCGCTCGCCCCGTCGTGTGGAGCCGGCCGGCCGAGATTCTCCGGGGTGAACGCGTAGCGCTCGAACCAGCGGTGCATCTGGCGCTGCAGCGTCCGGTCGCCGTCGACCCGTACGCCCGGCTGCCGCAGCAGGTGCGCCCAGGAGAGGTCGCCGATCCACCACCGGGTAACCGCCATGGTCGGCGCGGAGAGCCAGACGTCGACGGGCGCCCCGACGTCCTGCCGGCACAGATCGACGCTCGTCCGGGACAGATGCAGCCAGTATCTGCGGTCGGCCGGGGGATGGTCGGTGAACTCGATCGCGAGCACGACGGTGCGCTCCGGCAACGCCCCGAGGTTCACCCGGCGTCGCATGTCCCAGGTCAGCGCGGCGGTGTCGAGATCGTCCCCGGTGAGCGGGGCGGCGTCGGTGGCGACCGCCCACCGCGCGAGCTCCCGCACCACCGGAGCCAGGGCGGCGCCCGTCTCGGTGAGCCGATAGCCGTCGAGGACGCCCGCGGCGCGCAGGGCGCGCAGCCGCGCGGCCAGCGTCGCACGCGGGATGCGGGGCAGGCCGCGGCGGATGCGGCTCACCCTCATCCCCAGCGAGGGAGGGCTGATCACGAAGTCGCTGATCCTCAGCATGATCGAGACCGCCGAGCAGCCGGCACTACGGTCAGGGCGCTTTCCAGGCCGGCGAAATCCGCGGCGTTCCTTGTGTACAGCGGCAAGCCGCGGCTGGAGGCGACCGCCGCGATCATGAGGTCCAGCCTGCGCGGCCGAGGATCGCGGTTCGCCGCGAGCGTGAGGGCGACGAGGGTCCCGTAGCGGGCGGCGGCGTCGCGGTCGAACGGCAGGGGATCGAAGTCCGCGACGGCCGCGCCCAGCTTCTCCATCCGCGCCGCCCTCGCGGCCTCGTCCTTCGCCATGGCCACGCTCTGGTGCAGCTCCGCCAGCGTGATCGTCGTGATCTCCGGGACGGCGGGCAGATCCGCGGGATCGAGCAGGCCCAGGTCGATGTACGTGCAGGTGTCGAGCACTCCCGACTCGTGCCGATGGTCAGCCACGGGCACGGTCCCAGGGGTCGTCGGTCCCGACGCGGTCCTCCGTGTCGAACAACTCCTCCGCCTCCCGGCGCATCTCGGCGTAGTCGACCCGGGGCATCCGGCGGTGCCGGCCGACCAGTTCCTCCGCAGTCAGGCGTCGTCTGCGCGGCAGCGGCCGAAGCTCGGCCACCTCGATGCCGTTACGGGTGATGTGGTAGGTCTCGCCCGCCTCGACCGCGTCCATGACCGCGGCGGAGTTGTTGCGGAACTCTCGCTGGGTGATGGTCTTCATGGCACCAGCGTGGCTCATGGTGTCTCGGTGTGCTACGGCGTCGGGTTGTTGTCAATCAGGGCGGTCGACGGGGGTGGGGCTGGTTAAATGGGCCACGGTCGACCCCTGATCGCGAGCACGCCGACGAAGTTGACGTTTGTGGCGTAATGGGGTGATATCGGGTGCGGTGGTGCCGGACTTTCGGTCAATGGGGACCGGAGGGGACGCGCCCATCGTGAAGGAGTGGCGCATGCCTGCGACGCCGTACGGCCGGGCCGGATCCGAAGACGTTCTACCTCCGTCTCGCAGCTTCGGCGAGGAGGGCGGGCGCCTGTCCTACGGCGGCTATCTCCGCCTGCCGGAGCTGCTCGCCCAGCAGGAGCAGCGGTCCGGCGCCAGCGACGAGCTGCTGTTCATCACCGTCCACCAGGTCTACGAGCTGTGGTTCAAGCTCCTCCTGCACGAGCTGGAGCGGATCAGGGACGCGATGATCGAGGGCGCGCTGTGGCGCGCCAGGCACCTGTTCCGCCGGGTGCACGCGGTGGAGAAGGTCCTGGTCGACCAGGTGCAGGTGCTGGAGACCATGACGCCGCAGGACTTCCTGGAGTTTCGGTCGATCCTCGCCCCGGCGAGCGGCTTCCAGTCGGTCCAGTTCCGCGAGCTGGAGTTCCTCTCCGGGGCCAAGGACCCGGCGTACCTGGGCCGGCTGAGGGACGCCGCAGACGCGGAGATCGCGAGGCTGCGGCGGCGGCTGGAGGAGCCCACATTGTGGGACGCCTACCTCGTCGCGCTCTCCCGCCGGGGCCTTCCGGTCTCCGACGAAGAGATCATGGAATCGCTGCTGGCCGTGGCCCGCGACCGGGGATCGTACGACGATCTGTGGGACCTGGCCGAAGATCTCCTCACCCACGATGAGACGACCGCGCTCTGGCGCATGCGACACGTGCAGATGGTGGAGCGCCAGATCGGCACGAAATCCGGTACGGGAGGCTCCTCCGGGGCACCGTACCTGAGGGGAAGGACGCGTCTGCACTTCTTCCCTCTGCTGTGGGAACTACGGGCCTGGCTTTAATCCTCACAAGGGAGTGAGTAGCGACATGCCGCTCGAAATGGCGCTAGATCGGCAAGAATCGGACGAAGCCTTGGATGAGCTTCTCCGTCTCGCCGCCGACAGGTGCGCGCACGCGCCGGGAGCGCTGCAGGTGGAGGGCGAGGACCCCCTGGCCTTCCTGAGGCGGTACTACCGCAACGTCCCGGCCGAGGATCTCGCCGACCGCGACCCGGTGGACGTGTACGGCCCCGCCATGGCCCACCGCCACCTGGCCCAGCACCGGCCGCAGGGACGCGCGCTGGTCCGCGTCTTCACCCCCACCTTGGAGGAGTACGGCTGGGACCCGGGCCGCAGCGTGGTCCAGATCGTCACCGACGACATGCCGTTCCTGGTCGACTCGGTGACCACCGAGCTGGACCGGCACGAGATCGGCACCCATCTGATCGTCCACCCGCAGATGCCGGTGCGCAGGGACATGACCGGCGAGCTGCTCGGTCCCGGCAAGGAGGACGTGACCGGGCAGGTCATCCGCGAGTCGTGGATGCACATCGAGATCGACCGGCAGGCCGATCCCGCCGTGCTCAAGCAGCTCGAAAGCGACCTGCTGCGGATCCTGCAGGACGTGCGCTGCGCGGTCGAGGACTTCGCCAAGATGCGGGCGCTGGCCGTGCAGACCGCCGAGGACCTGGCGGTGAACCCGCCGCCGCTCGACCCCGCGCAGGTCGAGGACGGCATGGAGCTGCTGCGCTGGCTGGCCGACGGCCACTTCACGTTCCTCGGCTACCGCGAGTATCGGCTCGAGGAGACCGACGGCGGCGAGGCGCTGCGCGGCCTGCCCGGCACCGGCCTCGGCATCCTGCGCGCCGACAAGCCCGGCTCGGCCAGCTTCGCGGCGCTGCCGCCGAAGGTGCGGGCGAAGGCGCGGGAGAAACAGCTCCTGATCGTCACCAAGGCCAACAGCCGGGCCACCGTCTACAAGCCCCACTACCTCGACTACGTCGGGATCAAGGTCTTCTCGCCGGAGGGCGAGGTGATCGGCGAGCGCCGGTTCCTCGGCCTGTTCACCCATGTGGCGTACAACGAGTCGATCTCCCGCATCCCGGTGCTGCGGCGCAAGCTGGCCGAGGTGCTCGAGCGGGCCGGGCTGTCGCCCGACAGCCACGACGGCAAGGATCTGATGGAGATCCTGGAGACCTACCCGCGCACCGAGCTCTTCCAGATGTCCGTGGACGAGCTGCTGCCGATCGCCCTGGGCGTGCTGCGGCTGCGCGAGCGCAAGCAGGTCAAGCTCTTCCTGCGCCGCGACGACTACGGCCGCTACATCTCCTGCCTGATCTTCCTGCCGCGCGACCGCTACACCACCAAGGTGCGCCTGCACATGCAGCGGATCTTGATGAAGGCGCTCGGCGGCACCTCGCTCGACTACAGCACGATGATCGGCGAGTCGGCGCTGGCCCGGCTGCACGTCGTGATCCGCGGCGAGCGGGGCAAGCCCCTCGCCGAGACCCCGGTCGACGTCGAGGAGCTGGAGGCGCGGCTGGCCGCCACCACCCGCACCTGGGAGGACGACCTCGCCGCCGCAATCCACGAGCTGTGCCCGGAAGAGGAGGCGCCCAGGTTGCTGCGCCGCTACGGCGCCGCCTTCCCCGAGGGCTACAAGGCCGACTTCCCCGCCCGTACGGCCGTCGCCGACCTCAAGCGGCTGGAGGCGCTCGCCGAGGACCCCAACGCCATCGGCATCAACCTCTACGAGCCGTACGGCGCGGCCGAGGGGGAGCGGCGCCTGAAGCTTTACCGGCTGGGCGCGCCGATCTCGCTGTCGCGGGTGCTTCCGCTGCTCACGCGGATGGGCGTCGAGGTGGTGGACGAGCGGCCGTACGAGATCGACCGCGACCACGACCCCCACACCAAGGACGCCTGGATCTACGACTTCGGCCTGCGGTACACCCCCTCGGAGGAGGTGCACCGCGACGAGTTCAAGCGGCTGTTCCAGGACGCGTTCGCCGTGCTGTGGCGCGGCGAGGTGGAAAACGACGGCTTCAACGCGCTCGTGCTGGCCGGCGGGCTCACCTGGGAGCAGGCCGAGATCCTCCGGGCGTACGCCAAGTATCTGCGGCAGGCCGGCACCACCTTCAGCCAGGCGTACATCGAGAGGGTGCTGCAGAGCAACGTGCGGCTGGCCCGGCTGCTCGTGCGACTGTTCGAGGCCAGGCTCGACCCGCGCCGGCCCGACGACGCCCGGGCGGAGGTCTGCGACGCGCTGACGGAGGAGATCCTCGCCTCGTTGGACGAGGTGGCCTCGCTCGACGAGGACCGCATCCTGCGGGCGTACCTGGAGATGATCCAGGCGACGCTGCGCACCAACGTGTTCCAGGCCGCCCGCGGCGACGGGCGCGAGGCGGGAGACGCGGGCAGCCAGTTCGTCACCGGCAAGCGCAAGCCGTACATCTCGCTCAAGGTCGACCCGCAGGCGATCAGCGTGCTGCCGCGGCCCCGGCCGAAGTATGAGATCTTCGTGTACTCGCCGCGGGTCGAGGGCGTGCACCTGCGCTTCGGCAAGGTCGCCCGCGGCGGCCTGCGCTGGTCGGACCGCATGGAGGACTTCCGCACGGAGATCCTCGGCCTGGTCAAGGCGCAGATGGTGAAGAACACCGTCATCGTGCCGACCGGCTCGAAGGGCGGCTTCGTCGTCAAGCGGCCCCCGGCGGGCGGGCGCGACGAGGTGCTGGCCGAGGGCGTGGCCTGCTACCGCCAGTTCATCTCCGGACTGCTCGACCTGACCGACAACCTGGTCGCCGGGAAGGTCGTGCCGCCGCCCGACGTGGTGCGGCACGACGGCGACGACACCTACCTCGTGGTCGCCGCCGACAAGGGCACCGCGACGTTCTCCGACATCGCCAACGACGTGGCCAAGGAGTACGGCTACTGGCTCGGCGACGCCTTCGCCTCCGGCGGGTCGGTGGGCTACGACCACAAGGCGATGGGCATCACCGCCAGGGGCGCGTGGGAGTCGGTGAAATACCACTTCCGCACGCTCGGCGTGAACGTGCAGACCACCGACTTCACCGTGGTCGGCATCGGCGACATGTCGGGCGACGTGTTCGGCAACGGCATGCTGCTGTCGGAGCACATCCGGCTCGTGGCGGCCTTCGACCACCGGCACGTGTTCGTCGACCCCAACCCGGACGCCGCGCGGAGCTTCGCCGAGCGGCGGCGGCTGTTCGAGCTGCCCAGAAGCTCGTGGGACGACTACGACAGGTCGCTCATCTCGGCGGGCGGCGGCGTGTGGCCGCGCACCGCGAAGTCGATCCCGATCTCCCCGCAGGCGCGGCACGCGCTGGGCCTGCCGCACAACGTGACCGCGCTCGCGCCGAACGACCTGATCAGCGCGATCCTGCGGGCCCCCGTCGACCTGCTGTGGAACGGCGGCATCGGCACGTACGTCAAGGCGTCGTCGGAGACCCACGCCGACGTGGGGGACAAGGCCAACGACGCGCTGCGGATCAACGCGTCCGAGCTGCGCTGCAAGGTCGTGGGCGAGGGCGGCAACCTCGGCTTCACCCAGCGGGCCCGGATCGAGTTCGCGCTGAACGGCGGGCTGATCAACACCGACTTCATCGACAACTCGGCCGGTGTGGACACCTCCGACCACGAGGTGAACATCAAGATCCTGCTCGACCAGGTCGTCCGCGACGGCGACATGACCGACAAGCAGCGCAACCAGCTCTTCCTCGACATGACCGACGAGGTGGGCAGGCTGGTGCTTGAGGACAACTACGCCCAGAACGTCGTGCTCGCGGCGGCCCGCGCCCAGGCGCCGGAGATGCTGCACATCCACTCCCGCTACCTGCGGAAGCTGGAACGCGCCGGGCTGGTCGACCGGGAGCTGGAGTTCCTGCCGTCGGACAAGGTCCTCGCGGAGCGGCGCCAGGCCGGGCTCGGGCTCACCAACCCCGAGTTCGCGGTGCTGCTCGCCTACACCAAGCTCGTGGTGGACGCCGAGCTGCTGCAGTCGGACATCCCCGACGACCCGTCGCTGGCGTCGTGGCTGGTGTCGTACTTCCCCTCGGCCCTGCGCGACCGCTTCCGCGCGTACATGGACTCCCACCCGCTGCGCCGGGAGATCGTCACGACCCGGATCGTCAACGACGTGGTCAACTTCGGCGGGACGAGCTTCGTCTTCCGGTTCGGCGAGGAGACCGGCGCCTCGACGCCCGACATCGTCCGGGCCTACCTGGTCGCGCGGGAGGTCTTCGACCTGCCGTCGTTCGTGCGCCAGATCGAGGAGCTGGACAACGAGGTCGACACCGCGACCCAGCTCGCGATGCTGTTCGAGGGCCGCAAGCTGTCCGAACGCGGCACCCGATGGCTGCTCGGCAACCGCCGTCCCCCGCTCGACCTCGCCTCCACGGCCCGCTACTTCATCGAGGGCGCCGCCGGCCTGCTGCCCCACCTGCCCAAGCTGCTGACCGGCCCCGACCTGGCGGCGTACGAGGAGCGCAGGGACTCCTTCGTGGCCAGGGGCGTGCCCGTCGAGCTGGCCGAGCGGGTCGCGGCGATGGTGCCCGCCTACTCCACGTTCGATCTTGTGGAGATCGCGGCGTACACCGGCAGGCCGGTCGGCGAGGTGGCCGAGGTCTACTTCGACCTGGCCGACCGGCTCCAGCTCGCCCGGCTGCGGGAGCGGGTGATCGCGCTGCCGCGCGACAGCCGGTGGAACTCGATGGCCAGGTCGGCGCTGCGCGACGACCTGTACGCCGCCCACGCGACGCTCACCAGGGACGTGCTGATCCACAGCCGGCCCGGGCTGTCGCCGGAGGAGCGGCTGGCGAGCTGGACGGAGGCCAACCAGGCCGCGGTGACCCGGGCGCGGCAGACCCTGTCGGAGATCTGGGAGAGCGACACCTTCGACCTGGCGACCCTGTCGGTCGCGCTGCGCGCGGTGCGGACGCTGGTCTCCACCAGCAACCTTCCGCACGCGGAGGAGTGACGGCGCCCGGCGGTCAGGTGTTGGAGCCGCCGGTGACGATGCCCTCGTAGCCGACGACGTGCGCGGGCGCGGTGGACGCCTTCGGCGGCACCGCGCTCACGTACTGCTGCGTCTCGACGATCTGCCGCCTCTGCCGGATGAACAGGTCCTTGACGGGGTTCAGCAGCCAGCGGGCCGCCGCCGGGATCGCCACCGGGCGCCCCTCGCCGCACTTCAGCCCCTGCGGGTTGGGGGTCCACGAGGAGGTGCGGATCAGCGTGTACAGCATCATCGCGCCGCCGTCCTCGGTGCGCAGCGCGAAGGTCGGGTAGTTGGGGGCCGAGGCGAAGATGGACTCGTAGTTCATGCAGTCCTCGGCCTTCGCCGTCTCCTTGGTCCTGCTGATCTCCTCGTAGAAGCCGGTCGTCTGCGGGCCGGGGGCGATCAGCCCCGAGGCGTAGCCCTTGGGGCCCTCCTCGGCGACCGTGGCGTGCAGCGGGCCCATCAGGTTGGGGCTGATGGCCACCGAGGAGTCGCGCTGGTCCAGCGCCGTGGCGTACCCGTCCGCGTCGAGGGCGACCTGTGGCGGCTGCTCGTCCGGGTAGAGCAGCGACGCGAAGCTGTTGCGCCAGCGCCCGTCCCGGCCCTGCCGTACGAACGTGAACACGGCCGTGCGGACGTCGCCGGAGGCGTCGCGCCGCCGGGCCGTCGCCGCGAACCACACGGTCGAGCCGCTCTGCCGGGGCACGAGCACCGTACGGCGATCCCATGTGTAGCGGGCGGGCTTGCCGGCGCGGGAGTGGATCTCGGCGATCGTGATGGGCCGCTGGGCGTCCTGGGTGAGCAGGAGGGCCCACCGGCCGGCCCCGGCCTGCCTGAGCACGGTGTCGGTGTCCAGGAACGCGTCGAACGCCTCGGACGCCTCCTCCAGCGTGACCGCGGGGGGACTGCCGGGCGAGGTGGTCGCGCCGGGACTCGGCAGGGCGGAGACGGCCGCCGCCGGGCTGGCCGTCGGCCTGGCCGGCTCGTCGCCGGAGCAGGCGACCGCCGTGCAGATGAGGAGGGCGACGGCCAGCGCGCTCCGAACGACCCCGTTCACGCCAGCCTCCCGTCGCAATCGATCCACATGCTACCGAGGCGCGCTGCCAGAGAGGGTCCTCGATTCGCGTACCCTTTACAGACGTGGCAGTCATCGATCCAGCCGAAGAGATCAACGAGCTTAGCGGCACGCTGAAAAGCATTCAGGACGTGCTCGACCTCGACGCCCTGCGCAAGCAGATCGCCGAGTTGGAGGAGCAGGCTGCCGCGCCCGACTTGTGGAACGACCCGGAGCAGGCCCAGCGCGTCACCAGCAAGCTGTCCCACCTGCAGGCCGACGTCAACCGCGTGGACAACCTGAACCGCCGCCTGGAAGACCTGCAGGTCCTGTTCGAGCTGGCGGCCGAGGAGAGCGACGCCGAGGCGCTGGCCGAGGCGGAAAGGGAGCTCGCCGCGCTCAGGTCCGAGGTCGGCGCGCTGGAGGTCCGCACGCTGCTGTCGGGCGAGTACGACGCCCGCGAGGCGCTGGTGACCATCAACGCGCAGGCGGGCGGCGTCGACGCGGCCGACTGGGCCCAGATGCTGCTGCGCATGTACCTGCGGTGGGCCGAGCGCAAGGGCTATCAGGCGGAGGTCTACGAGACCTCCTACGCCGAGGAGGCCGGCATCAAGTCGGCCACCTTCGCGGTCAAGGCCCCCTACGCGTACGGCACGCTCAGGGGCGAGCACGGCACCCACCGGCTGGTGCGGATCAGCCCCTTCGACAACCAGGGCCGCCGGCAGACCTCGTTCGCGGGTGTGGACGTGGTGCCCGTGGTCGAGCAGACCGACCACATCGACATCAACGAGGACGAGCTGCGCATCGACGTCTACCGGTCCTCCGGGCCGGGCGGCCAGGGCGTGAACACGACCGACTCGGCGGTGCGGATCACCCACCTGCCGACCGGGATCGTGGTCTCCTGCCAGAACGAGCGGTCCCAGCTCCAGAACCGCGCGACGGCGATGGCCGTCCTCCAGGCCAAGCTGCTGGAGCGCAAGCGCCAGGAGGAGGCCGCGGCGATGAACGAGCTGCGCGGCGAGGCGACGACGTCGTGGGGCACGCAGATCCGCAACTACGTGCTGCACCCCTACCAGATCGTCAAGGACCTGCGCACGGGCGTGGAGGCGGGCAACCCCTCAGCCGTGCTCGACGGCGACCTCGACGAGTTCATCGAGGGCGAGATCCGCTGGATGCGGCGTCAGGAGTCGGGTGACGGTCAGTAACCGCTCACGTGCGTGAGCGCGACCAGCGCCACGACCAAGAGCACGATCAGCGCGATGACCAGGGGCGACAGCCCCAGGAACCCGTGGTGGTGCACTTTGGCGCGGCCCTCCCGGCAGACCGGGCAGCGCCCCTCCACCACGGGGCCCGCGCACGCGGCGCAGATCAGATGTTCGCAGCTCATAGCAGCTTTACCGCCCCATCGCCCAAGGGCAATCGTTTTGTTTCCGTTATGGACGTTCCATGCCAGTGTTACCCCTAGACTGGCCTTCGGCCAAACGGAACGTCGATCCAGAGCAAAGTGACCGGCGACCCCCGGACAGGCCGTCCCACCCCCTAGACTGGCTAGCCGTGATGCGCCCGTGATCCATTTCGATAATGTCACCAAGGTCTACGCGAACCAAAACCGTCCCGCCCTCGACCACGTGAGCGTGGATGTCGACAAGGGCGAGTTCGTGTTCCTGGTCGGTCCTTCAGGCTCGGGGAAGTCCACCTTCCTCCGGCTGGTGCTGAAGGAGGAGCGGCCCAACAGCGGCTCCATCCACGTGGCCGGCAAGGACCTGTCGAAGCTGTCCAACTTCAAGGTGCCGCACCTGCGCCGCCGCATCGGCTGCGTGTTCCAGGACTTCCGGCTGCTGCCGAACAAGAACGTGTACGAGAACGTGGCGTTCGCCCTGGAGGTCATCGGCAAGCCGCGCCGCTTCATCCGCAAGGTCGTGCCCGAGGTCATCGAGCTCGTCGGCCTGGAGGGCAAGGCGCACCGCATGCCGGAGGAGCTGTCCGGTGGCGAGCAGCAGCGGGTCGCGATGGCACGCGCGTTCGTCAACCGGCCGATGATCCTGCTGGCCGACGAGCCCACCGGAAACATCGACCCCGCCACGAGCATCGGCATCATGAAGGTGCTCGACCGAATCAACCGGACCGGCACGACCGTCCTCATGGCGACGCACGACGCCGCGATCGTCGACTCCATGCGCAAGCGCGTGGTCGAGCTCGAGGACGGAAAGATCGTCCGCGACCAGTCGCGCGGCGTGTACGGCCAGGCGTATTAGGAGTACTGAGACCATGCGGGCCAACTTCATCTTTTCCGAGGTCTGGATCGGCCTACGGCGCAACCTCACGATGACCATCGCGGTCATCGTGACCGTTGCCGTCGGCATGGCGTTGCTCGGCGTCGGAATGATGATCAACTCCCAGGTCTCGAAGCTCACGGGGTACTGGACCGACAAGGTCGAGGTGTCGGTCTACCTGTGCGTCAAGAACTCCTCCTTCGCCGCCTGCAAGAGCAAGTCCGGCGTCACCCAAGAGGAGAAGGCCAACCTGAAGCAGACGATCGAGGCGCTGCCCGAGGTCGAGCGGGTCGAGTTCGAGAGCCAGGCCGAGGCCTACAAGAAGTGGCAGCAGCAGGAGAACAACCAGACCCTGCTGGCGGTGACCAAGGTCGAGGACATGCCGGAGTCGTTCCGCATCAAGCTGAAGGACCCGGACAAGGCGGCGGCGGTCACCAGCAGCCTGAAGGGCCAGCCCGGCGTCGCGAATGTGATCAACGAACGCGACCTGCTCGACTCGGTCTTCGGCTTCATGGACAAGCTGCGCTACATGGCGCTCGGCATCGCCGCCCTCATGCTGATCGCGGCCACCCTGCTGATCGGCAACACGGTGCGGCTGTCGGCGTACAACCGCCGCAGGGAGACCGGCATCATGCGCCTGGTCGGCGCCTCCAACATCTACATCCAGCTTCCGTTCGTGATGGAGGGGTTGATCGCCGGTCTCATCGGCGGCGTCCTGTCCGGTGTGATCCTGATCATCGTGAAGGTCGCCATCTTCGAGTCGATCCAGACCTACATGGCGGCACCGCTCGGCTGGGACACGGTCGCCGGCGTGATCACCGGCACCATGGCCATCGGCGTGCTGATCTGTGTGCTCGCCTCGTTCGTCACCCTGCGCCGGTACCTGCGGGTGTGACCCCGCACCGGCCGCGCAGCTCGTTTTCGCCCCTCGCGGCGACGGTAGGCTCCCCTTATGCCACGTGAGACCGGGCGCAAGCTGATCGCCCAGAACAAGCGTGCCAGGCACGACTTCTTCATCGAGGACACCTACGAGGCCGGGCTCGTCCTGACCGGCACCGAGGTCAAGTCCCTGCGGGCGGGTAAGGCCAACCTGACCGACGGTTACGCGGCGGTCGAGGGCGGCGAGGTCTGGCTGATCAACGTGTACATCCCGGAGTACAGCCAGGGCACCTGGACCAACCACGCCGCCCGGCGCACGCGCAAGCTGCTGCTGCACCGCAAGGAGATCGGCAAGCTCGACGCGACGCTGAGGGAGAAGGGCCTCACGCTGATTCCGCTGTCGCTGTACTTCAAGGACGGCCGGGCGAAGATCGAGATCGGTGTCGCCAGGGGTAAGAAGGAGTACGACAAGCGGCAGACGCTCATGGAGAAGCAGGCCAACCGGGAGATGGCGCGGGCCATGTCGAACGCGGTCCGCCGCCGGGGGGGCCGTTAGTCCGTGGCCGTGCGAAGATTCGGGGGCGTCCGGGCGAAAGCCGTGCGGGCCGCGCTCGCGCTGGGGCTCGCGACGCCCCTGCTGACCGGCTGCTTCGAGGAGCCGTCACCGCACGAGGCGGTGCGCGACTTCCTCGTCGGCTGGCAGACGGGGGACTACGCGGCCGCCGCGCGGCGCGCCGACGGCGACCAGGCGGCGGTGCGCAAGGCGCTGGAGAACGCCCGCCTGCAACTGGACGCCGCCTCGATCCGCTTCTCGCTGAGGGGGATCAGCCAGGACGGCGACACCGCGCAGGCCGGCTACCACGCCGAGGTCGACCTCGGGGAGAACAACCCCCTCTGGCAGTACGACGGGAACCTGCCCCTGCACCTGGTCGGCGGCCAGTGGAAGGTGCGGTGGTCGCCGAGCGTGATCCACCCCGACCTGCACCCCGGGCAGCGGCTCGCGGTCGCCACCGTCCCCAAGGGCCGCAAGCCCATCCTCGACCGGAACGGCAACCCGCTGCAGGACGAGACCGTGCTGCACGTCGCCGGGGTCGTCCCCGCCAAGATCAAGGACCCCGGCCGGCTCTGCGACCAGCTCTCGAAGGTCACCGGCTTCGCCCAGGACCGCCTGCTGAGCCGCATCCTGTCGTCGCCCCCGCAGGACTTCGTCCCCCTCGCGACGTTCGGACGGACGAAGTTCGCCCAGATCAGGTCCAAGCTGGAGGCCATCCAGGGCCTGGAGTTCCAGATCGACAACCCGCCGGTCGCCCCCAAGTCGCCCACCCAGATCGTCGGGCTGGTCACGGCCATCACGCCCGAGGCGGAGCAGCGGCTCGGCGGGCCGCAGCGGGCCGGCGACACGCTCGGCCGCGACGGCCTGCAGAAGGCCTACCAGGACCAGCTCACCGGCTCGACCGAGACCCGGGTCGTCATCCTCGACAACGCCACCGGGCGGATGGTCAAGGAGCTCAAGGCGTGGCCGGGGCGGGAGAACTCGTCGGTGCAGACCACGATCGACAGCCGGCTGCAGCGAGCGGGGGACGCCGCGGTGGCGGGGTCGCGCCCCGCCGCGCTCGTCGCGGTGCAGGCGTCCACCGGCGAGGTGCTGGCCGTCTCCACCAACCAGCTGCACCAGGAGAAGGACGCGCTGGCCGGCCGGTTCGCCGCCGGCACCGCCTTCTCGGTCGTCGCCGCGGAGGGGCTGCTTCAGTCCGGGCTCGACCCGAAGCAGAAGGTGCCGTGCAGCGCCGACCGCACCGTGGGCGGGGCCCGCTTCCAGCAGCCCGGAATCAACGGCGTGGTGACGCCCACGTTCCAGACCGACTTCGCGCAGGGGTGCGTGACCGCTCTGGCGTCGCTGGCCCGGCGCGTCAGCGGGCAGCGGCTCGCCGCCAGCGCGAAACAGTTCGGCATCGGCGGCGACTGGAAGCTGCCGCTGAAGACGTTCAGCGGATCGATCGCCACCCCCAGCAGCGACGCCGCCATCGCGAAGATCATCGCGGGGCAGGGCGCGCGGGTGAGCCCGCTGGCGATGGCCCTCGTCGCCGCGGCCGTCAGGTCGGGCACGTGGCGTCCGCCGGTGCTGGTGACCTCGCCCGCCGCTCCCGATCCGAGCGCCGACGCCGGCGCCGCCTCGGCCGGCGCGCAGCCGGTGACGCTCGATCCCGCGATCGTCGCGAAGCTGCGCACGCTCATGCGGGCCGGTGTGGCCTCCGGCGCGGCCGCCGCGGCCGCCGCCCCCGGCGAGCCCGTGTACGGCGTGGCCGCCGCGGTCACCCAGGTGGAGAAGAAGGAGCGCATGCGGCTGTCGTGGTTCGTGGGCTGGCAGGGGGACGTCGCGGTCGCCGTGCTGGCGGAGAGCGCCGACATGTCGGCCGCCTCGGCGATGGCCGGAACCTTCTTCCGCCAGGCCCAGCCGCAGACCTGAAAAATCCTCGCGAGGCCGAGCAACCATCGGGGTGGTGATCGGCGTCTTTCTAGGTGACTGGGACCCGCTTGGGGGGTTGCGGGCCCAGTCGCCGTGATGAGGACAGGGCTCCATCTCGGGGGGAGCCCTGCCGTCCGGACCGGCTCGACCCTGCCGGTCGGCCCCCGGGGCGCGTGCCAGAGGCCGCGTTCCCGGGGGCTTCGGCGTCCCGGCCGCCGGCCGGAATTCGGGTCGCGTCACCGGTGTTGTCATGAGTAAGCTTGTGGTTGCCGGCCCTTCGGGGCCGGGTTGACAACTCCACAGGGGGTGACCGGTTTCGACTTCGACATTGCAAGTCAGGGGAAGCGGGTCGGGGACTGCGGACATAACCCCGTCAACACTGTGACCGCGAACAATAAGTGCCAATAAGAAGAGCACTGAGGTTAGCCAGGCTTCCCTGGCCCTCGCCGCCTAAGCAGCGAGAAACCTCTGTCAGCCCGGGAGCGCCTTCGGCCCGGTGCTGGCATCGCTAGAAGGCTAAACCGTTCGGCCCGGTCACGGGGCCGTACGGGAAACCAAACAGTGACTGGGCCTGTCGGTGACTCGCCTGTGAGATCACCGGGGCCGAGAAAAGCGTAAACAGGCTGCACCCGGAGAAGCCCTGTCTTGGTGTTGAAGGACGCGGGTTCGATTCCCGCCACCTCCACGTCTCCGCGGAAAGGGCGGGGAGGAAGCGTTCGCTTCCTCCCCGCCCTTTCCGCGTATGGCCCCGGGGGCGCGACAGGCCAGGTGGGGCACTGGCGTTACCCTCCCCTCCGGTGGTGGCCGCCGACTCTCGCGCGAGCGGTAGCCCCGCGAAGATCCCCAGACTCGGCCGCCGCGCCGCGGCACTAGAGTTCGAGAGCGTACGTGGGAGGGGTGTGCCGTGGGGGAGCCGAAAGTCGTGGTGCGGCGGTCGCTGCCGTCGGACCCCGCCGTACGGGCGTCGGCGTCGTTGTTCCTGACCGAGGCGGAGCGGCAGGGGGTGCGGGCCGGGCGCAGGATGCTGTACGTCGGCCCGGAGCCCGCGTCCGAGCACGTGGCCGCCGCGCTGCGGGTCGAGCCGGGCACGGCGGTGCTGGCCCGGCGCAAGCTGCTGCTCGCCGGGGACGTGCCGGTGCGGGTCGCCACGAGCTTCCTGCGGCTCGATCTGTTCGCGGACACGCCGCTGTGCGAGCCGGGCTTCCTGTCGCCGAGCCTGCAGGCGCGCATCGAGGAGCGGGGCCACCGCTTCGGGCGGGCGGAGGAGCACCTGGTCGCCCGGCCGCCGCGGGGCGACGAGGCGGCGACGCTGGCGCTGGACCCCGGCGAGTGGGTGGTCCAGATCGTGCGGGCCGCCTACTCGGCCGACGACCTGCCGATTCACGTGCTGGAGACGGTCTGCGCCGCCTCCCGGCACGTCTTCGACATCGTTCAGCCGGGCGGCGCCGACGAGTTCTGAGCGACGTACGCGTCGATCTCGGCGAGCAGGGCCGACTTGCCCTCGGCGCCGAGGAAGGACGCCTCCACCGCGGCGCGGGCCAGGTCGGCGACGCCCTTCTCGCCGAGGGAGAGCAGCTCGGCCGCGCTGGGTACGTGCTCCCGGCCGTTGGGACGTCCCGCTGCACCCGTCGGCGAGATGCCGTGATGCGGCGTAGTACGGCCCGTCAGGATGGACTCATGAGTGCCAAACCCAGGCCGGTCGACGTCAGCGTGCGGCAGTTCGTCAGCGACTCCGGCAGCATCACCCGGGGGCTGCGGCAGGGACAGCAGTATGTGTTGACGATCAACGGTGAACCGCTTGCCGAGGTCATTCCGATCAAGCGCCGCCGGGCCGTGCCGACCGCGGAGGTGCTGGCCGTGTTCGCCACCGCGCCGGCTCTCGACGCCGACGAGCTCCGCGCCGACCTGGACGCCGTGGTCGATCAGGAGCTGCCCGACGATCCGCTGGAGGGGACCGGCCTGTGAGGCATGCGGAAGGTGTGCTCGACACCGACATCGTGGCGGCCCTGTCCCTGCTCGACGCCGCCGAACTCCCGGAGGCGTCCCCTGATCACCGCTGTGACGCTCGGCGAGTTGTCGGACGCCCCGCATGCCACCGCCGACCCGATCAAGCGCGCGCGGAGGATAGCCGTCCTGCAGCACGTCGAGGCCACTTTCGACCCACTGCCCTACGACGCCGAGGCCGCCCGGATCTATGGCCAGATATGCGCTGCTGTTCGAAGCTCCGGCCGGCAGCCACGCGGGAGAGTGGCCGACTTGATGATCGCCGCGATCGCCGCCGGCAACGGGCTTCCTCTCTACACCACCAACCCGAAGGACTTCGCCGGGCTCGACGGCATCGTGGACGTCGTGGCCGTCTCGCGGCCACCGGGCGCGACCGCCTGACCCACCTCAGCCGGACCCGTGCCGGGAGACGGTCTGTGCCGCCTCCCGGCACGTCTTCGACATCGTTCAGCCGGGCGGCGCCGACGAGTTCTGAGCGACGTACGCGTCGATCTCGGCGAGCAGGGCCGACTTGCCCTCGGCGCCGAGGAAGGACGCCTCCACCGCGGCGCGGGCCAGGTCGGCGACGCCCTTCTCGCCGAGGGAGAGCAGCTCGGCCGCCACGGCGTACTCCCGGTTCAGGTCGGTGCCGAACATGGGCGGGTCGTCGCTGTTCACCGTGATCGGCACCCCGGCCTCGACCAGCGCGGGCAGCGGGTGCTCGGCCAGGCTGGGCACGGCCCGGGTGCACACGTTGGAGGTGGGGCAGATCTCCAGCGTGATGCGGTGCTCGGCCAGGTGCTCCAGCAGGGCGGGGTCCTCCACGCTGCGGATGCCGTGCCCGATCCGCTCCGCCCCGAGGTCGCGGATGGCCTGCCAGACGTACCCGGCGTCGGTGACCTCGCCGGAGTGCGGCACGCAGTGGAGCCCGGCGGCGCGGGCCGCGGCGAAGTGCGGGGCGAAATGCGAGCGGGACACCCCGGCCTCCGGGCCGCCGAGGCCGAGGCTGACCAGGCCGTCGGGCCGCTGGTCGAGCGCGATGGACAGCGTCTGGTCGGCGGGCGGGCCCGGGACGCCGGGGATGTCGAAGCACCAGCGCAGGATGGTGCCGTAGTCGGCCTCGACCCTGCGGCGGGCGTCCTCGATCACCTCGCAGAACTCCTCCGGGGCGAAGCCCCGGGTCAGGTGGGGCTGCGGGGTGATGGTCAGCTCGGCGTACCGCACCCGCTGGGCGGCCAGATCGCCGCCCACGCCGTGGATCAGCGTCCACAGGTCCTCGGGCGTCCGCAGCAGATCCACGACCTGCGCGTAGACCCGGAGGAAGTGGGCGAAGTCGCGGAAGTCGTAGAAGGCCTCGACCAGCGCGGGATCGGCGGGCACGGCCGTCGCGCCCTCGTAGCGCGCGGCGAGCTCGGCGACGATGCGGGGTGACGCCGCGCCGATGTGGTGCACGTGCAGTTCCGCCTTGGGGAGCCCGGCGATGAACCGGGTGAGTTCCGGGGAGATCACCACCCGAACGTAACAGCCTGGGCAAATGCGGCACCAGGCGAGTCCTCGGTATCTCACACCACTTTGTCAGGATCGGGCTCAGTCTCCGGCGGCGGGCAGTTCGCCGAGCACGACGGCGACCGTGCTCCTGACGCCGCCCGGTCGCAGCAGCTCGACCTGGGCCTTGTCGCCCGGCCTGAGCGTCACCAGGATCTGCGCCAGGGCGCTGGCGGTCGGGGTGGGCGTGCCGTTGACCTTCACGATCACGTCGCCGGGGCGGATGCCCGCCTTGTCCGCGCCGCCGCCGGGGGTGACCGCGCCGACGGCCACGCCGACCGGGTTGCCGTCCGCGTCGACCGCCGTGCCGACCCGTACGCCGAGGGCCGCCCGGTGGCTGTTGACGACCCGGCCGTACGTGATGATCTGGCGGGCGATGTCGGTCGCCGTGTCGCTCGGGATGGCGAAGCCGAGGCCGGGCGCGGTGCCCTGGTTGGGGTCGACGGCGGCCAGCGTCGGAATGCCGATGACCTGGCCGGACAGGTCCACCAGGGCGCCGCCGCTGTTGCCGGGGTTGATGGGCGCGGAGGTCTGGATGGCGTTGGCGATGGTCGCGGCTCCGCCGCCGGCGTGCCTTTCGCCCGTCACCGTGCGGCCCAGGGCCGACACGATGCCCTGGGTCACGCTGCCGGAGAAGCCGAGCGGGTTGCCCATCGCGAGCACGATCTGCCCGACCTTGAGGCTCGCGGAGCGGCCGAAGGTCGCGGGCGTGAGCCCGGTGGGATCGTCGACCTTGATGACGGCCAGGTCTCCTTGGGGATAGGAGCTCACCAGCCGGGCCCTCCTCGGCTTGCCGCCGGTCGCCAGCGTGACCCGGAACTGCGTGGCGGCGCCCACGACGTGGGCGTTGGTCAGGATGTGGCCGGCGGTGTCGTAGACGATGCCCGAGCCGAGCGCCTGCCCGGTGGTGATCTGCACGATCGACGGAAGGACCCGCTTGATGACCTGCTCGTAGGTCGTCTCGAGCTCGATCGGGCGGGTGGGCAGGGGCGCCTCCGTGCCCGTCGCCCCCGCCGCCGGCGGGGTGGCCGGAGGGGTGGTCTCGCCCGGCGTGGACCCCGCCGCGCATCCCCCCGCGACCAGCGCGGCGACGGCCGGTCCGGCGACCGTGCGGAGGACCTTCCGTGAGAGCTGCATAGTCCCCTGTCTATCCGCGCGAACGGCCGCCGCAAGGCGGCGCGCCGGGGCAATCGCAGGTCATGACGGGCCTCCGGGACGGCCGATACCCGGGTGCTCCGGGCCGCGTCTAGCCGACGAACATTCCTCTAGAATATGGTTCTACCGGGACTAGCGCTGGAGGATCTTATGGCGATCGGGCTGAGCGAGGAGCACGAAGCGCTTCGCGAGTCGGTGACCGGCTGGGCCGAGCGGGCCGTTCCCGCCGAGGTGGTGCGGAGCACGGTCGGCGTCCTCGCCGACGCGGGCACGGAGGAGCGCCCCGTCTTCTGGTCCGCTCTCGCCGGCCAAGGGCTGCTCGGGCTGCACATCCCCGAGGAGTACGGCGGCTCCGGCTACGGCCTGCTCGAGACGGCGGTGGCGATCGAGGCGCTGTCGGAGCGCGTGGCCCCGGGCCCGATGGTGCCGACCGTCCTCGCCGGCGCCGCGATCCTCGCCTCGGAGAACAAGAAGGCCCAGGCCGACCTGCTGCCCGGGCTCGCGGACGGGTCGCTTGTCGGCGCGGTGGCGCTCGACGCGCAGATCAGCGGCGCGCGCGACGGCGACGCGCTGACGATCACCGGCGCGGCGGGGTTCGTCCTCGGCGGCGCGGTCGCCGACGCGCTGGTCCTGCCCGTGACGACGGACGCCGGCGAGGAGTGGGTGGCGGTCGACGCCGCCCAGGCGACGGTCACCCCGGTCAAGTCGCTCGACCTCACCCGGGGCGTGGCCAAGGTCGAGCTGGACGGCGTACGGGTGCCCGCCGAGCGGGTGCTGACCGGGTTGACCGCCACCGAGGTGCGCGACATCGCCGCGATCGTCCTCGGCGCGGACGCCGTCGGGGTGGCCGCCTGGTGCGTGTCCGCCGCCGCCGACTACGCCAAGGTCCGGGTGCAGTTCGGCCGCCCGATCGGCCAGTTCCAGGGCGTCAAGCACAAGATCTCGCGCATGCTGGTGGCGCTGGAGCAGGCCCGGGCCACGGTCTGGGACGCCACCCGGGCGGAGGGCGCCGAGCGCGGCTACGCCGCCGCGATCGCCGCCGTCATGGCGCCCGACGCCGCTGTGCAGTGCGCCAAGGACGCCATCCAGACGTTCGGCGGCATCGGCTACACCTTCGAGCATGACGCCCACCTCTACTACCGGCGGGCGCTGACCATCCGCGCGCTGCTCGGGCCCTCCTCCGAGTGGTCCGACCGGGTGGCCGCGCTCGCGCTCGACGGCGTCTCCCGGGAGATGGAGATCGACCTGCCGGAGGAGGCGGAGCCGCTGCGCGAGGCCATCCGCGCGGAGCTCGCCGAGATCGCCGCGCTGGAGGGCGTCGAGCAGAAGCGGGCCCTGGCCAAGGCCGGGTTCGTCATGCCGCACCTGCCCAAGCCCTGGGGCCGCGCGGCCTCCCCGCTGGAGCAGGTGCTCATCCACCAGGAGATCAGGGCGGCCAAGATCAAGCTGCCCCAGATGATCATCGGCGCGTGGGTGGTGCCGTCGCTGGTCGCGTACGGCACGCCGGAGCAGCAGGAGCGGTTCCTGCCGTCCACGCTGAGCGGCGAGCTGGTCTGGTGCCAGCTCTTCTCCGAGCCGGGGGCGGGCTCCGACCTCGCGTCCCTGCAGATGAAGGCGGAGAAGGTCGAGGGCGGCTGGAAGCTCAACGGCCAGAAGATCTGGACGTCGGTGGCGCACGTCGCCGAATGGGGCATCTGCATCGCCCGCTCCGACACTTCCAAGCCCAAGCACGACGGCATCACGTACTTCCTGGTGGACATGAAGGCGCCCGGCGTCACCGTACGGCCGCTGACCGAGATGACCGGGGAGAACCTGTTCAACGAAGTGTTCCTCGACGACGTCTTCGTGCCGGACGAGATGGTCGTCGGGGAGGTCAACGAGGGCTGGCGGGTCGCCAGGAACACGCTGTCGAACGAGCGGGTGTCGCTGTCGTCCGGCTCGGGCGGCACCGGCGCCTCGGTGCCCGACCTGCTCGGCCTGGCCGGCCGGCTGGGCCGGGAGCTCACCGCCGTCGAGCGGCAGGACCTCGCCCGCGTGGTCTGCGAGGCGCACTCGATCAACGCGCTGTCGCTGCGGGTGACCCTCAAGCAGCTCGCCGGCAGCGAGCCCGGCGCCGACGCGTCGGTGCGCAAGCTGCTGTCCACCGCGCACGCGCAGCACGTCTCCGAGGTGGCGGTCTCGCTGCTCGGCACCGCCGCGGTCACCGCCGCGGACTGGAAGCTCGGCGACGCCGGCTACTGGAACCGCGCCGTGCTCGCCACCCGCGCCATGACGATCTACGGCGGCACCACGGAGGTGCAGCTCAACATCATCGCCGAGCGCATGCTCGGCCTGCCCCGCGACCCCGAGCCCGGCAAGTAGCCCTCGCGCGATCGGGCGGGCCCGCACCCGGCCCGCCCGATCTCGAGCATGCCGCCGTGCGCGGCGGCGTCGTCTCCGCGGGCGCTCCACGCCGGACCGGCCTGGGCGGTGCGGTGCCGAGCCTGGCGGGGCCGGCCCCGACCTGCCTCGTCCTTGGGCGGACCGCCCTCGGACGCGCGGGCCGATCACGCCCGGTTACGGCCGTGAGCCCAGGCGACGACCCAATAGCCTGTACGGCATGTGGCGGCCCTTCCGATTCGCGTGGTCCGGCCTCGCGGGGCGCGACGGTGCCGCCCGGGGGCCGGTGTTCGCGCGGTTGGGGCCGGCCCTGGTCGGCCTTGCGCTCGGGCTCCTGGCGCTCTGGCCCGCCCTCGGGCCGGGGTTCGCGCTGCGCTACGACATGGTGTTCGTCCCGGAGCAGCCGGTGCGCCTGCCCGAGGGGTTCCCCCGGGCCGTGCCGAGCGACCAGGTCGTGGCGCTGCTGTCGGCCGTGGTCCCGGCCGAGATCGTGCAGAAGGCGATCCTGCTCGGGCTGTTCGTGCTGGCCGCGTCCGGGGCCGGGGCCCTGGTGGGCGACGCCCTCTCCCCGCGTGCCGCCCACGGCGACGCGGGCAGGGACGCGTCCGGGCCGGGGGGCACGCCCTTGGTCGGTGGTGGGGGTGCGCGCGGGCCGAGGGGCGCGGGCGCGCGCCGGGCGGACGGAGCGGGGGCACGAGCTCTGGCTCCGACGGGCCTGGGGTCGGGCGGGACGGGAGTGCTCGTGGCCCCGCTGGCCGCGGCGGCGTTCTACGCCTGGAACGCCTACCTGGCCCAGCGGCTGCTCATCGGGCAGTGGGCGCTGCTGCTCGGATACGCCGGGCTGCCCTGGGCCGTACGTGCCGCGGCCCGTGGCGGGGCGGCACGGCTCGCGGTGGCCCTCCTGCCCGCCGCCGTGGGCGGGTTTCAGGCCATGCTCGTCAGCGCGCTGACCGTGCTCCCGGTGGCCGCGCTGCGGGGACTCCCGCGACGGCCGGGGCCGGAGTCGCGGGGCCGCGCGACGACCGTCGCCGGTGCCGGGGCGGGGAGAGGCGCGCACGCGGGGTCGAGAAGGGGCGCGCGTGCGCGGACGGTGCTGTCCCGGGGACGTCAAGGGGTGTGCCGCGCTTGGCGACGCCTGCGCCGGTTCCCGGGTCTCCGGCGCCACCTCGGAGAGCTTCATCGTCGCCACGTGCGGTCGCCTGGGGCCTCCCCGGCGCTGTCTTCCGTGTCGTCTCCGGGGCCGTCCTCGGTGCTGTCGTCGGTGGCGACGCCGCTGGCCGTGGTCGTCGTGCTCAGCCTGCCGTGGCTCGTCCCGGCGCTCGTTTCGACGGCGGACGCCGTGGCCGACCCCGCCGGGGTGACCGCCTTCGCGCCCCGGGCGGACGGGCCGTTCGGGACGCTCGGCAGCCTGCTCACCCTCGGCGGCATCTGGAACTCCCACGCCGCCGTGCCGGGACAAGACATGCCCGCGCTCGCCGCCGCCCGCCTCGCCCTCACCCTCGTCGCGATCGCCGGGTTCGTACGCCTCGGGTCGGCGCGGCTCGGGTCCGTACGGCGGCCCGCGTGGTGGCGGGGGCTGGCCGTGGCGGCGTGCGCCGGTCTGCTCATCGCGTGCGCCGGGGCCTTCGCGCCGGGTGTGCCGCGCGCTCTGATCGGATGGTGGGCGGGGTTCGGCCCGCTCCGCGACGGCCAGGCGTACGTCGCGCCGCTCGCGCTGGCGCAGGCGATGGGCGTGGCGGTGGCGGTGACGGCCCTGCGCGCGGCCATGCCGGCGCCGGTCGCCGTGGCCGCGCTGGCGGTGCCGGTGCTGGTGCTGCCGACGTTCGCGCTGGGCGCGTTCGGCAGGCTGGGGACGGCGGAGTATCCCGAGGAGTGGCGGCGGGTCCAGGCCGTCGTGAACGGGGACCCGGCTCCCGGCGCGCTGCTGTCGCTGCCGTGGAGCGCCTACCGGGCCTTCTCCTGGAACGGCGGCCGGGTGGTCCTCGATCCCGCCACCAAGATGTTCTCCCGGCCGGTGGTGTGGAACGACGCTCTCGTCGTCGGCGCGGGCGGCGGGCGGCTGATCCGGGTGGCCGAGGAAAGCCCTCGCGCGCGGCGCGTCGGCGCCTTGCTGGCCGGGCCGGCGACGGCGCCGCTGACCGGCGCGCTCCGGCGGGAGGGGGTGCGCTATGTGCTCGCCGCCGGGGTGGATGAGAACACGTTCTTGTCCCGGCTGCCGGGAGCGACTCCCGTCTACCGCGGCGCAGAACTTCTGCTGGTACGCGTGTGACCAGCTAAGACCCATTGCCCGTGGCATACTGGACGGTAAGTCTTTTTATCACGGTTTGACCAAGGCTATGGTGTCCGAGCTGTAGCACGTTCTAGTCTCTGGCCACCGCGCGTTTTGACAGGGAGGAAGCAGCAGTGTTGAAGGTGCTGGCCGCTCTCGCGGTCGGGGCCGCGCTCGCCGGCGTCGCCTCCGTGGCGGTCGTCAACGTGGCCGCCCCCACCGCGGAGCCACCGAACAAGCCGCTCTACAACTACGGCGACAGGTGAGCCGCCGGATCTGACGCCCCGTTCCCATAAGGACTTTCGCGAAAGAACTCCCCGCGCGAGACCCAGCCCGCCGGGGCGTGGTTTCGCCCTGCCCCCCATGCGTCCGTGCCCCGATTCGCCCGCACCGCCGCCGTACGGCAGTACACGCCCCGCGGTGCCCGCCGAAGTCGCCGGCGAGACGCGTCACCCGAAGGAGTGGTCGTGGTCGCACCGGGTGCGAAGGCGAAGTCCTCGGGGTTCGCGGCCCCCGTGCCCGAGCCGTCCGACAGGCCGCATCTGGCGGCGGCGGGCCCCGGCGCCGCCCCCGCCGCCGCACCCCTGCTCGACGGCGTGCGCGTGGCGGTGCTGAACTTCCGCGAGCCGCAGCAGACGGTCGCCGGCGGCGCGGAGGAGTACGCCTGGCGGGTCTCCGCCTACCTCGTCGGCCAGGGGGCGCGCGTCCACTTCGTCACCAGCCGGGAGCGATGCCAGAGCCGCGCCGAGTCGCGGGACGGCATCGAGCTGCGCCGGATGGGCAACAAATATCTGGTCTACATCCTCGTGCCGCTCTGGCTGCTGCTGCACCGCCGCAGGTTCGACGTCGTCATCGACTGCATGAACGGCATCCCGTTCTTCTCCCCGATCGTGGCGCGCCGCCGTACGCGGGTGATCTGCGTGGTCCATCACGTGCACAACCGGCAGTTCTACGCGTTCTTCCCGCGCTGGCTGGCGCGGATCGGCTGCTTCATCGAGGGGCCGGTGGCGCGGCTGCTGTACCGGCGGTGCACGACGGTGACGGTCTCCGAGTCGTCCCGGATCGAGCTGCGCGAACGCCTGCGCTGGCGGGCCCCGATCGAGGTGATCCCCAACGGCAGCCCGACCGCCAGGCCGGTCGCGAAGGAGCCGGTGCCGGGCGACCCGGCCGTCGTCTACCTCGGCCGCCTGGTCGGGCACAAGCGCGTCGAGCGGGTGGTCGAGCTCGCCGCCGCGCTGGCGCCCGCCCGTCCCGGCCTGCACGTGCACGTCGTCGGGCGCGGCCCCGAGCACGACCGGCTGGCCGCGCGGGCGGCCAGGCCCGACGTCGCCGGGCGCGTCCACCTGCACGGGTTCCTGCCGGAGGCCGAGAAGAACGCCGTGCTGAGCGGCGCCAGGCTCAACGTCACGGCCTCGGAGTTCGAGGGCTGGGGGCTGACCGTGATCGAGGCGGCGGCGCTCGGCGTGCCCACCGTCGCCTACGACGTGCCCGGGCTGCGCGACTCCGTACGGCACGGCGTGACGGGGTGGCTGGTCCGCGACGGCGAGCGGCTCGCCGACGTGGTCGGCCACGCGCTGCGGGAGCTGGACGATCCCCTGACCAGGGCGCGGATGGCCCGGGCCTGCCGGAGCTGGGCGGGCGAGTTCACCTGGGGGAAGACGGGGGCCGCGATGACCCGGCTGATCGCGGGCGAACTCGGCCTGCTCCCCGCCCGGTCCCCGGAGCCCCTCACAGAGAAGCCCTGAGCGCGCCCGTGTCCGTCGACGTCTCGGTTCAGCCCCGGGAGCCCGGTCCCGCCGGGAACGCGGTGGTTCGCACGCCGGAGGAGCCACGCGAGTCCCCGGCCCCCGCCGAGCCCGCCGCGCCGCCGGGCCGGGCGCTGCGGCACCGGCTCCGGCTGCTGGCGGGCTGCCTGCTGCTGGCGGCGATCGCCTTCAACACCGCGCCCGGCGCGGTGATCTCGGAGACCAAGCTCGACATGGCGGTGAACCCCCTGGGGTTCCTGTCGCGCGCGCTGCACCTGTGGGACCCGGCCTACTTCGGCCACCTGCAGAACCAGGCGTACGGCTATCTCTTCCCGATGGGGCCGTTCTACGTGCTCTTCCGGGCGATGGACATGCCCGCCTGGGACATCCAGCGGCTCTGGATGTCGCTCGTGCTGTGCGCGGCGTTCCTCGGCACCGAGCGGCTGGCGAGGGCGATGGGGATCGGCTCGCCCGGCACCCGGATCCTCGGCGCGCTCGCCTACGCCCTGGCCCCGCACGCGCTGGCGCTGATCGGCATCAACTCCTCGGAGTTCCAGCCGAGCGCCGTGCTGCCGTGGGTGCTGCTGCCGCTGGTGCGGGGCACGCGGGAGGGGGCGAGCCCGCGCCGGGCCGCCGCGCTGTCGGCCGTCGCGTTCCTGTTCGCGGGCGGCGTCAACGCCGCGGCGGAGCTGGCCGTGCTCGTCGTCCCGCTGCTGTATCTGCTCAGCCGCCGCCGCGGCGGGCGCACCTTCGCCCTGCTCGGCTGGTGGCTGCTGTTCATCGGCCTGGTGTCGATGTGGTGGCTCGTCCCGCTGCTGCTGCTCGGGCGCTACATCTTCTCGTTCCTGCCGTTCATCGAGACGGCGTCGGCGACCACCAGCGTCACCTCCCTGCTGAACGCGCTGCGCGGCACGTCGAGCTGGATCTCGTTCCTGCCGGTGGACGGGCAGCCGTGGCTGCCCGCGGCCTACGACCAGGCCACCGTGCCGTGGCTGGTGGCCGCGACCGCGCTGGTGGCCGGGCTCGGGCTGACCGGCGTCGCGCACCGGGCGACCCCCGAGCGGACGTTCCTCGTCGCGTCGGTGGTCGCCGGTCTGGCGATCGTCACCGCCGGGCACGCGGGCGACCTCGCCCACCCCTGGACCGGCCAGGTCAGGGACCTGTTCGACGGGCCGCTCGCGCCGTTTCGCAACCTGCACAAGTTCGACGCGCTGATCCGGCTTCCGCTGGCGCTCGGCCTCGCCGCGCTTCCGCTCGCGGGACCGGTGCGCCTGCGCAGGCCCGTCGCCGCCGCGGCGGCCGGCCTGCTCGCGCTCACGCTCGTGCCGATCGCGACGGCCGGGGTGACCGCCCGCGGGGCCTTCGCGGACATCCCCGCCTACTGGCGGGAGGCGGCGGCCTGGCTGAACCGCAACGCGGGCGACGGCATGGTGCTCGCCATGCCCGGCTCGGCGCGGGGCGAATACCTGTGGGGCCGCCCGCTGGACGAGCCCATGCAGTCGCTGCTGACCGTGCGCTGGGCCACCCACGCGAACGTGCCGTGGGGATCGCCCGGCCTGGCCAGGCTCGTGCAGGCGGTGGACGAGCGCTTCGCCACCGGGCGCGGCTCACCCGGCCTCGCCGAGGCCCTGCGCCGCGCCGGGGTGAGATATCTGCTCATCCGCAACGACCTGGCCAGGGAGACGCTCGGCACCGCCTGGCCCGCCCGGGTGCACCAGACCCTGCAGGACTCGGGGCTGACCAGGACCGCCGAGTTCGGGCCGCTGGTGGGCCTGACCGCGAACGGCACCGCCTCGGGCTGGCTCGACCAGCCGTACCCGGCGCTGGAGGTCTACGCGATCCCCGGCACGGCCCCGCTTGCCGCCACCGTGCCCCGCGCGGGCACGCTGCGCGTGGAGGGCGCCCCCGAGGCCGTGCTCGACCTGGCCGAGGAGGGACTGCTCACCGGCGACCGCCCGGTGCTCGTCGGCGACGAGCCGGGCGCGGCGGAGATCCCCGCCCGCGACACGATCCTCACCGACACGCTGCGCAAACGCGACATCGTGTTCGGCGACGTACGGCGCATCGCGTCGGCCACGCTGCCGGAGGGCCAGGCCCCGGTCACCGCCGACCTCACCGATCCGGCCTGGTCGTCGGCCACCTCCACCGCCCGCTACCTCGACGTGAAGGACGTCACCGCCTCGTCGGCGGACTCCGCCGTCACCGCCGCCGTGGGCCAGCGCGACCCGGGGCGGCAGCCGTACGCCGCGCTGGACGAGGACCCGCGCACGGGATGGCGGTCGGACGGCTGGAACGGCGCGGTCGGGGAGTGGCTGGAGGTCCGCTTCACCGGCAAGGTGGACCTGACCGAGATCTCGGCGGCCTTCGAGCAGGGGGCGATCGGGCCGCCGGTGGCCGAGGTCGCGCTGGAGACCGAGCGCGGCGTCCGGCGCGCGGAGGTGGCGCGGACCGACGCGCTCCAGCCGCTGCGCCCGGCGCCGGGGAAGAGCTCGTGGCTGCGCATCCGGGTGACCAAGCTCGCCTACCGGCCGAAGACGGCGCTCGGCAGCCGGGTCGGCATCACCGACCTGCGCATCCCGGGCGTGCGGGCGGTGCGGACGATCTCGGTGCCCGACACCGGATCGGGCGACCCGGGCACCGTGCTGCTCACCAAGCAGGGAGACGCCGACGCGTGCATGCGGGGCTCGGTCACCTGGACCTGCTCCGCACGGCTGCGGATCGTCGGCGAGGACGGCTACGGCTTCGACCGGCTCATCCCGGTGACGCGCGCCGGCCCGCGCACGGTGCGCGGGCAGGCCGTGCTCACCGATCCCAAGGCGGCGGACCTGCTGACCACGCTGCCGGACCGGTATCCGCACGTCAGCGCGTCGTCCACGGCGACCGAGCACGGCGCCGTGCTGGGCCGCCAGGCGATGGACGGCGATCCGTCCACGTTGTGGTACGCCAAGCCGTTCGACCGGCACCCGACGCTGTCGATCGACCTGGGCACGACGCGGACGTTCTCCCGGATCCGGGTGGTGTTCCCCGACTCGGCGCAGGGCGTCCCGCCGGTCAAGCTCACGCTGCGCGCGGGTGAGCGGGCGGTGCAGGGCTGGGTGGACCGCGACGGCGTGTTCGCCTTCCCCGCGCTGAAGACGCGGAAGTTCACCATCGAGTTCACCGCGCCCGCCTCCCGGCCGATCGAGGTGGCCGAGATCGCCATCCCCGGGGTGAAGCCCCTCGGCGGCCTCGGCGCGATCCCGCTGCGGCTGCCCTGCGGCTATGGCCCGACCCTGCGGGTGGACGGCGACGACGTGCCGACCCGGGTGGTCGGCGGCACGCTCGACGACGTGCTGAACGGCCGGCCGCTGACCTACGCGGCGTGCGCGCCCGTGCACCTCACCGAGGGCCGCAGCCGGGTCAGCGTGGCCCCGGGCGACGCCTTCCGGGTGCGCTCGGTGGTGCTGGACGACGGAGCCGGGCGGGAACGGGAGACCGTGACGGCCACCCCGGCCGCGGTCGTCTCCTGGGGGCCGCAGGAGCGCCGTCTCCGGGTCGCCGCCGCCGCGCCGTCCTACCTCGTGGTCAACGAGAACCACAACGCCGGCTGGCAGGCGTACCTCGACGGCGACCGGCTGACTCCGGTGCGGCTCGACGGCTGGCGGCAGGGCTGGGAGCTGCCCGCCGGCGGCGGCGAGGTGGTGCTGCGCTACGAGCCCGACCCGGCCTACCGCACCGCGCTGCTCGCCGGGCTGGGCCTGGCCCTCGCGGTGGTGGCTTTGGCGCTGCCGCGTGGCCGGTCGCGGCTGCGCGCGGCGGGGCCCGGCCGGGTGCGCGCGCCGTGGGTGTGGGCCGCCGCGCCGGTCGCCGGGCTGTGGACCGGGGGTGTGGCGGGCGTGGCCGTCGTCACCGCCGCGCTGGCGGCGTTCCTGTGGCTGCGCGGGATCGCCGCCGCCCAGCACGCCGGTCCGAGCCGGCTGCGGGCCTTCGCCCGGCACGCCGCCTCCGCGTGGGCGGTGCTCGCCGCGCTCGGCCTGGCCGGGCTCGCCCAGGTGGCCGGGCAGGGCACGGCCGCCGACGCGCTCTGCCTCGTCGTGCTCGCCCGGCTGCTGGCCGCCGTCGCCGACCGGCCGCCGGCGGGGGAGCGCGATGAGACGGGCCGCGAGATCGGCGTACGCGAGAGCGTCGGCAGCGGCGTGGGCGCGCGGACCGCGCGAGACGACGGCCGCGGGGGTGAGCGATGACGGACGCGCTCGCACGGCTGTCGCGCACGTTTCTCCTGACGGGCATCGCCTTCCTGATCACCGTGGGGGCGCTGTTCCACTTCTACGTCTATCCGCGGACCACGGTGCTGCCGCTGGAGCAGGCGAGGATCCAGCGGCTCGTCTCGCCCTCGGCCACCTATCTCGACACCGCGACCTTCCGCCTCCACACGGGGGTGCCGGTGCAGAACACGGTCGCGATCTACGGCGATCCGCAGGCCGGGGACGACCGCACGGCCGTATGGGTGGAGTTCTCCGCCCTCGACACCCGGGACGGCGAGCGGATCGACTATCACGAGCGCCGCACGGCCTTCGACCGGCGGACCGGCCTGGCGGTCGAGTGCTGCGGGGGATACGTCGACGACGACCCCGGCGTACGGCAGACCGGGCTGGCCTTCCGCCTGCCCGCCGGGGCGGAGCCCCGCTCGTACACGATGTTCGACCCGGTGCTGCGGCGGGAGGCGCCGATGCGGTTCGAGCGCGAGGAGACCGTCGAGGGCGTGCCGGCCTACCGCTACACCTACTCGGCCGGGCCGGTGAAGACGGCCGACCTGCCCGGCCCGGTGCCCGGCGCGTCGGTCGGCATGCCCGGCGAGAGGCGGGTCGCCGTGGCGAGATACACCGAGATCACCCGCACGATCTGGGTCGAGCCGGAGAGCGGGCTGACCGTGCGCACGCGGGAGCGGCGGCGCGACACCCTGCGCACCCCCGACCAGGTCGAGCGGCAGGTCGCCTTCGACGCCGACCTGGCGACGAGCGAGGCCGAGGTGCGCGCCTTCGCGGACGAGGCGGCCCGGTTCCGCCGGTGGGCCCTGCTGACCCGCGAGTGGATCCCGGCCGGCTGCGCCGTCCTCGCCGCCGTGCTGGCCGTGGTGTACGGCCTGCGGCGCAAGGAGAGGGTCGTGCGACGGTCAGCGGCGGCGCAGCACCAGCAGCAGGTTCCAGGTCACGATCTCGCGAACGCCGGGTAGATGGATCACCGAGGTCGCCCAGCGAGGGTGGTAGCGCGGCAGGGCGTCGATGAGATCGGCGCCGGGATGCCGCCTGGCCCACGCGAGCGCCCGGGCCACCGAGACGGCGTACAGGCTCGTGCCGTACAGGTTCTTGGGGGAGCGGCCGTGACGGCGCGTGTAGCGGCGCGCGGCGCGGTGCCCGCCGAGGTAGTGCCACGGCGAGGTCTCGTGGCCGCCCCACGGCGACAGCCAGTTGGTGAACGACAGGTAGACGATGCCGCCCGGCCGGGTCACCCGCACCATCTCGTCGCCCATCCGCCACGGGTCGGGCACATGCTCCAGCACGTTGGAGGAGAAGCACACGTCGACGGAGCCGGTCTTCATCGGCAGGTCGAGGGCGCTGCCGAGCACCGCTCCGTCGGGGATGGCCCCGGTGCGCCTGCTCATCTCCCCGGCGTCGCAGTCGACGCACACCGGCCGCGCGCCCACGGCGCGCAGCGCGTCGGTGAAGTAGCCGGGCCCGCCGCCGACGTCCGCGACGAGCGCGCCGTCCAGGTCGGCGTACGTGGCGAGCTGGGCGACGGTGTCGCGGGCGAGCAGGCCGTAGAAGAAGTCGGGGTCGGTCTGCTCCTTGCGGAAGGCGCTGAACAGGCGGATCGAACGGGCCAGGTCGGCGCGGAACGGCTCGGCGTGCACGACGTCCCTCTCCTGTCGGGTGCGCCGGAGCATAACACCCCTTTTGTCCCCATGGCGCTGGGAGAATCCCGATGACACAGATCTCCTGGAGGTCCCGATGACGCGGATCGCGGGCACGGAGCGCCCCGGGACGCCGCGGACATGGCGGGCGGGCCCGGCGAACCCCGTCGTGATCGCGGCGGTTCTGCTGGTCGCGGCGTCGCTGGCGGTCCGGATCCCCGTCCTCACCTCGTCCTACTTCGTCGAGGACGACTTCCTGTTCGTGGGCGACGCCTACGAGCACTCCCTGACGTTCCACTTCCTCTTCCGCGTCCACAAGGGGCACCTGATGCCGGGGGCGCTCGGGCTCACCTGGGTGCTGTCGCGGCTGTCGCCGTACAACTGGCTGCTGGTGTCGGCGGTCACGTTCGCCCTGCAGGCGGCCGTGGCGGTCATGCTGCTGCGGCTGCTCGTGCGGCTGTTCGGCACGCGGCCCGGCATCCTGCTGCCGCTCACCGTCGCCCTGTTCTCGCCGCTGACGGTCCCGGCGTTCGGCTGGTGGTCGGCCGCCGTCAACGCGGTGCCGCTCCAGCTCGCCATGGTGATGGCGCTGGCGGCCCAGGCGCGGTACGTCCGGGAGGGCGAGGCGCGGCACGCCCGCCGGGCCTTCTGCTGGGTCCTGGTGGGCATGGCGTTCAGCACGAAGGGGGTCTTCGTCCCGTTCCTGCTGTTCGCGCTCACCACCTCGCACCTGCGCCCCTGGGTGGGCCCGTGGATCGCGCTCATGCTCCGCGAGCTGCGTTCTCATTGGCGTCTGTGGGGCTCGTACGCGCTGCTCATCGGCGGATACGCCGCCCTTTATCTGGCGCGCCGGGACACCGCGCCGGGCGAGGGCGCGGCCGTTCCCCCGCCCGGCAACGCCGCGGACCTGCTGGGCCGTCTGCTCGGCCAGGTCTTCCCCTCGGGGGTGGCCGGCGGGCCGCTGACGTGGGGCCCGGTGCTGCCCAACGGCGGGCTGGCCGACCCCAGCCCCCTGCTGGTGGCGGCCGGGTGGATCGTGCTGGCCGGGACGGCGGCCGTCACCGTGCTGTGGCGGCGGCGGGCCGCGCGGGCCTGGCTGATCCTCGCGGGCTACCTCGTCGCCGCGGACGGCGTGCCCACGGCGATCGCGCGGGGCACCGGGCTCGCCCAGGTCGTCGGCTCCGAGACCCGGTATGTCGCGGACGCGGCGATCGTGCTCGCGGTCTGCCTGGCGCTCGCGCTGCTGCCGCTGCGGGAGGAGACCGACCCGTACCGGCGGCCGATCCCCGCCGGGAGCGAGCTGGCGACCGCGGCGGGGCTCCTCGCGGGGGCCTACCTCGCGATGTCGATCGTGTCGATCCAGAACTACCGCGACACGCTGTCGGGCGACCGGGTGCGGGCCTACCTGGCCGCCGTACGGGCCTCGCTCGCCCGGGTCCCGGACACGGCCGTGATCTACTCGAGCCCGCTGCCCGAGGACATCGTGCTGCCGTGGAACGGCAACCGCAGGCTCAGCCACCGCCTGCTGGCCCCGCTCGCCCGGCCCGCGCTGCGCGCCCGGATGCGGGTGCCCGAGCCGTCGGAGCAGGCGCTCGTCTTCGACGACAAGGGCGCCCTCGCGCCGGTCGAGGTCAAGGCGACGATCGGGGTGCTGCCGCCGGGAGACCGCTCGTGCTTCCCGCTCCTCGGCGACGCGATCTTCTTCCCCGACGTGGTGTCCTTCGGCGGGCCCGGGCCGGTCGCGGGGCTCGCCTACACCGCCACCCGCGCCGGCACCGGCAGCTACGAGATGAGCGGGCAGCGGGGGCAGCTGCGGTTCCACGCCACCGGCTCCGGCGGCGCGCTGGTGCGGTTCCCGGTCACGGCCGTCGGCAAGGGGCTGCTGATCCGGCTGGACGACCCGTCGGCGGTCTGCCTCAAGGGCTTCGCCTACGGCGACCCCGTGCCCGGCGCGCCCGCTCCCGCTACGGCCGCGCCGACCCCCTCGCCGTCCCCGTCCCCGTCGTCGTCCCCGTCGTCGTCTCCGTCGTCGTCTCGGTCCCGGTCGCCGTCTCCGTCTCCGTCGCGCTCGGCGTCGCCGTCCGCGTCCCCTGCCGCGGAGAGGTCGCCAGACGGGCGAGGCGCCTCGCCGGCTCCTCGACGTACCGATGGGTGAGCGTGGCCAGCAGCAGCGTGAACGCGCCGACCACGACCAGGTTGCCGGCGAAGTTCCCGCTCCACGGCTGCTGCTCGGTGAAGTCGTACCAGAGATAGAGGGCCACGAACTGCCACAGGAAGACGCCGTACGACACCTTGCCGAGGAAGCGCATCGGGCGGCTGCTCAGGAAGCGGCCGTACGGCGAGCCCTCGGCGGGCGGCAGCGCGGCCGGGGTCACCAGGCCGGCCGCCACCGTCGCGTACAGGGCCAGCTCCGACAGGTCCGCCCAGACGCCGTCCACGCCGCTGAAACGCGTTCCGGTCAGCGGCGAGGCCGCCACGGCGTACGCGAGGGCGGCGACGAGCAGGAACGACCCCGTCGACGCGCCCACGGCATGGACGAACCGGTGCGCCGGGCCGTTCCCGCCGGTCTCCTGCCGGGCCCACTCGGAGACGACGGCCAGCGCCATGCCGACCGCGAAGAACACCCAGGCCCGGGGCAGCCACGTGTTCAGGTAGGGCCGGTAGACCGGGTAGTAGGTGAACAGCGCCCACGCGAACGACGAGGCGGCGAGCACGGCGATGCCGGTCAGCAGCCGCCGCGCCCGCACGTCGAGGCCGGGGTCGCCGCGCCGCGCGTACGCCGCGAGCACGGCGGCGACCAGCGGCAGCAGCACGTAGAAGGCGGCCTCCACGCACAGGCTCCACATCTGTGCGAGCCCGCGCGGCCCGAGGCCGAACCACCAGGGGTCGATCTCGTACGTCTGGCCGAGCAGCAGCAGTTGCAGCCAGGTCGTGACGTCGCCGAGGTGCGGCCCGGCCCACAGCGCCATCGCGACGACCACGACCAGCCAGTAGGCCGGGAGGATGCGCAGCGCGCGCTTGATCAGATAGGTGCGGGTGCTCGGGGGACGCCCGCCGAGCAGCGCGGCCCGCGCCCACGGCCGGTAGAGGAGCAGCCCGGACAGCGCGAAGAAGACGGGGACCGCGACGTCGCCGCGGGCGAGCAGGGCGCTGAAGAAGTCGTCCCGCAGCGCCGCCGCCGACTCGATCGCGACGTGGAAGACGAGGACGGCGACGGCGGCGAGCGCCCGCACGCCGTCGAGGGCGTCCACATGACCGGAGGGCGCCCGGCCGGAATGCGCGGGCGTGTCGCGAACGGGTTTCCGGCCGGCGGGTGCCGTGTCACGGGTCGCCGCCGAGCTAGAACCTGTTTCGGTCACTTTTTCGCATCCCTCGTGACGTTGGTCACTGCCCCGTCTAACATACAGCGAAACAGGAACGTGTTTCAGGATGAAGAGGCATTAATCGGCCTGCCCAGGAGGAGCGATGCGCCGCGGAGTGGGAGTGGTCCTCGTCGGACTCGGGGCGTTCCTCATCGTTCTCGCGCCACTGCTGAGGTTCCAGGTGGCGGACAAGCTCGTACAGGCGCCGGCCGACCAGTACAGCGTCACCAAGCTGACCGCCGAGAACGCCCGCTACTTCAGCCTGCGGGATCTGAAGGTCCTCACCGGCAAACTCGACATCACGGTCACGACCAGGGGCGACGTCAAGGAGGCCAAGGACGACCACGTCGTGTGGGACCAGTTCATCAACGCCAACGACGTCACCAACAACAACCCGCAGATCTCGATGACGCAGTTCCGCGGCGCGTTCAACAAGTACAACGGCCAGGGCGTCACCTGCTGCGGCGTGAGCGTGGACAGCGGGTCGGGGGCGGAGCCGGTGCAGCTGCGGGGCCAGATCCACCTGTTCCCGTTCGGTGTGGAGAAGAAGACCTACCTGGTGTTCAACGCCAACACCCGCAAGGCGTTCGACGCGACGTTCGACGGCGAGGACACGGTCAACGGCCTGCCCGTCTACCGGTTCGTGCAGAGGATCCCGCCGACGCCCGTCGAGAAGCTCACCGCGCCGGCCTCCGTGCTCGGCATGAAGGGTAACGGCGACATCCAGGTCGACCGGGTCTACGACGCCGTGATCACCTTCTGGGTCGAGCCGACCACCGGAGTCCCGGTCAAGCAGGAGCAGCAGCGTCACGAGGTGCTGAAGACGGCCGACGGCGTCGAGCGCATGCCCGCCCTCATCGCCACCGCGTCGTTCACGCCGGAGTCCGTCAGCGACCTCGTCCAGACGGCCCGCGACAACATCGCGCAGATCACGCTCATCAAGACGACGCTCCCGCTGGTCTCGCTCATCCTCGGGATCGCGCTCGCCGTCGTCGGGGTGTGGCTGCGGCGGCCGGGCCGCGCGGACTGACGCGAGAAGCCGGCCGGGCCGTGAAACGGGACAGCGCCCTGCGCCCGTCGGCGGGTTCGCCGGCGGGCCCGGCGACGCCTGCGGCGGGCGCGCACTCCCGGCGGGCACGCGCGGCGGGGCTGGTGCGGGCCTGCCGGCCCCGGCAGTGGCTCAAGAACGCGCTCGTCTTCGCCGCCCCGGCCGCCGCGGGCGTGCTGACCACCGGGCCGGGCCTGCGCGGTTCGCTCGTCGCGTTCGCCGCCTTCTGCCTGGCCGCCGGCGGCTCCTACCTCTTCAACGACGCCGCCGACGTGGCCGCCGACCGGCGCCACCCCCGCAAGCGGCTGCGCCCGATCGCGGCCGGGATCGTGTCCGTACGGCTCGCGCGGGCCGTGGGCGCGGCGCTGCTGGCGGCCGGCCTGCTCGCCGGGCTCGCGGGCGGGTGGCGGCTCGCCGCCGTCGTCGCCGCGTATCTCGCGCTCACCTTCTCCTACACGTTCTGGCTCAAGCACCAGCCCGTCGTGGACCTGGTCGCGGTGGCCGGCTGTCACGTCGTGCGCGCGTACGCCGGGGCGGTGGCCGTGGCGGTGCCGGTGACGAGCTGGTTCCTGGTCGTCGTCTCGCTCGGGTCGCTGCTGCTCGTGGCGGGCAAGCGCGAGGCCGAGCTGCGCGCCGATCCGGAAGACGGCCGGGTCGCCAGGGTCACGCTGGAGACCTACACCGCGAGCTACCTCGGCCACGTGCGCGCCATGGCCTCCGGAGCGATGATCGTCACCTACTGCCTGTGGGCGCTCCAGGAGCACACCGGGCCGGCCAGGGCGTTCTGCGCGCTCAGCATCGTGCCGTTCGTGCTGGTCGTGCTGCGGCACGCGCTGCTGGTCGACCGGGGGGTGGGGGAGGAGCCCGAGGAGCTGGTGCTGCGCGACCGCCCGCTCCAGATCTTCCTCGGGCTGATGCTCGTGCTGGTGGCATGCGGTATCCAACTGGCATGACGCTGCTGACGGGATGGGGGCGCACCGCGCCCACGCGGGCGACGGTGGCCCGCCCGCGCACCGCCGAGGAGGCCGCGGAACTGGTGGCGAAGGCGGGCCGCCGGGGGGTCGTGGCCCGCGGCCTCGGCCGCGCGTACGGCGACGCCGCGCAGAACGCGGGCGGGCTCGTGCTCGACTGCACCGCCCTGGAGCGGTCGTGGCGCGTCGACTCCACCGGGCTCGTCACCGCCTCGGCGGGGATCAGCCTGCACGACCTCATGACCGCGCTCGTCCCGCGCGGCTGGTTCGTCCCGGTGACCCCCGGCACCCGGTATGTCACGGTCGGCGGGGCCGTCGCGGCCGACGTGCACGGCAAGAACCACCACGTGGACTCCTCCTTCGGCGCCCACCTGCGGTCGCTGCGCCTGCTCACCGCCGACGGCGCCGTACGGACGCTCGGGCCGGGCGACGACCTGTTCTGGGCCACCGTGGGCGGCATGGGGCTGACCGGCGTGATCGTCGAGGCGACGTTCCGGTGCGTGCCGATCGAGACCGCCTGGATGCGGGTGGACGTCGAGCGCACCCGCGACCTCGACCACACCCTGGAGACGATGGCCGCGACCGACGACGGCCACCGCTACACGGTCGCGTGGATCGACCTGCTGGCGCGGGGCCGGCGGATGGGCCGCGGCGTGCTCACCCGCGGCGACCACGCCGCGCCCGGCGACCTGCCCGCCCGCGCGCGCGGGAACCCGCTCGCGTTCGCGCCGCGGCCCCTGCTGTCCGCCCCGCCCTGGGCGCCCGGCGGCCTGCTCAACCGGGCCACGGTGCGGGCGTTCAACGCCGCGTGGTACGGCAAGGCGCCCGCCGCCCCGCGCCGGGTGGTCCAGGGCATCGCGCCGTTCTTCCACCCGCTCGACGGGGTGAGCGGGTGGAACCGGCTGTACGGCCCGCGCGGCTTCGTGCAGTACCAGTTCGTGGTGCCGCTCGGGGCGGAGGACACGCTGCGGCGGGTGGTCGAGCGGCTGTCCGGCGCGGGGGTGGTGTCGTTCCTGACCGTGCTGAAGAGGTTCGGGGCGGGGACGCCCGGCATGCTGTCGTTCCCGATGCAGGGATGGACGCTGGCCCTGGACATCCCGGCCGGGCAGAGCGGGCTCGCCGCGATGCTGACCGAGTTCGACGGCTGGGTCGCCGCGGCCGGGGGCCGCCTCTACCTGGCCAAGGACTCCCGGATGTCCGCGGACACGATGGCCGCGACCTATCCCCGGCTGGAGCGGTGGCGCCAGATCCGGCGCCGCGCCGACCCGGACGGGGTCTTCGTCTCCGACCTCGCCCGTAGGCTGCGCCTGTGCTGAGCATCGTCTCGGAGGAGTGGTTGTGAGGAACGCCCTGGGCTCGGTCGACACCGTCCTGCTGCTCGGCGGGCGCAGCGAGATCGGCCTCGCGATCGTGGAGCGGCTGGTCCGGCGGGGCGCCCGCCGGGTCGTGCTGGCCGCGCGCGGCGGGACCGCTCCGGCGGACGGGCTCGAAAGGCTCGGGGCCGAGGTCCACGTGCTGGACTTCGACGCCGCCCGCCCGGAGACGCACGCCGCGCTGATCGAGGAGGCCGCCGCCAAGGTGGGTGACCTCGACGTGGTGATCCCGGCGTTCGGGGTGCTCGGCCGCCAGGCGGTCTACGACGCCGACCCGGTGGCCGCCGCCCGCGACGTCGCGGTCAACTTCGGCGGGCACGTCTCCGTCGGCCTGGCCGCCGCGCGGCGGCTGCGCGAGCAGGGCCACGGCACGCTCGTCGTGCTGTCGTCGGTGGCCGGGGTGCGGGTGCGCAAGGCCAACTTCGTGTACGGCTCGGCCAAGGCCGGGCTGGACGGCTTCGCCCAGGGGCTGGCCGACGCGCTGCACGGCTCCGGGGCTCGGGTCGTGGTCGTCCGGCCGGGTTTCGTGATCGGCCGGATGACGCGGGGGATGACCCCCGCCCCGATGTCGGTCACGGCGGCCGAGGTCGCCGACGCCGTCGTGGCGGCCCTGGACACGCGGAAGGGGACCGTGTGGGTCCCCGCGCGGCTGCGGCTCGCGTTCGCCGTCATGCGCCTGCTGCCCCGGCCCATATGGCGAAGGCTCCCCCGCTGACCCGGGAGCGGGCCGGCGGGGGAGCCTGCGGTCAGGCCGGGATCAGCTCGTGACGAGCGTCAGCCCGTAGGCCGAGAGGGCCTCGTTCACGGGCTGGAAGTAGGTGGTGCCGCCGACGGAGCAGTTGCCCGAGCCGCCGGAGGTCATGCCCTGGGCCTGGCTGCCGGAGACGAACGAACCACCGGAGTCACCGGGCTCGGCGCAGGCGTTGGTGCGGGTGAGCCCGCTGACCGTGCCCTGCGAGTAGCGGACGGTGGCGTTGAACTGCTGGACGATGCCGCAGCGCCAGCCCGTGGTCGAGCCGGCCCGGCAGATCGAGGAGCCGACGGCGGCCACGCTCGAGCCGGTCACCCGCACGTTGCCGTACGAGATGTAGTTCGTGGGCGTCCAGTTGCTGTTGACCGCGATCCACGAGTAGTCGTTGCCGGGGAACGAGGAGCCCTGGAAGGTGCCCTGCGCGACCCGGTTGTAACCGGTCGTGGTGTTGCCGGCCCGGCCGCAGTGCCCGGCGCTCACGAAGCCGTTCGTGGAGCCCCTGCGGACGGAGAAGCCGATCGAGCAGCGGGCCGAGTTGTTGATGTAGTACGCGTCGCCGCCGCGCAGGTCGTAGAAGAGCTGCGGCTGCTCGTTCGACTGCTCGACGCGCACGGCCGACTTGTCGACGCCGCTCGCGGCCACGAACGCCTCGGCCTCGGCGGTGTTGGACGACAGCACGACGACGCTGTTGCTGCGCACGTCGACGTACCACATACGCGTGGAGTCGGGCGCCTTCGAGGCGGCCTTGTCCAGCGTGGCCACGGTGGACTCGAGCGAGCTGAGGCTGCGGCCGACGATCTTCGGCTGCGCGCCCGCGGCCAGGATCGCGCCCGCCTTGGAGGCGTCGGACGTGGCGACGATGAAGCTCTCCGAGGTGGCGCCGGAGACCCAGGAACCGGCGTAGGCGTCGCCGATCGCGGCGCGCACCTTGGCGTCGGTGGCCATGGCCTTCGCCTCGTTCGCCAGGCGGGCGTCGACCTGGGCGGGGGTGAGCCCGAGGTCACGCTGCATGGCCTCCACCATGGCGGGCGGCGGCTTGATGGCGGAGGAGGCGGGAGAGTTGTTCGGCTCGGCCATGGCGGGGGTGGCGCCCATGGCGAGGGCCGTGACGGCCAGAGCGCATCCGGCGAGTACGGTGCGTCTGTGGAGCATGTGGCACTCTCCTTGTTTGTTGGGGGGCGTTGTCAAAGTAACCGACCTCCGCTGTCAGATGGATCTATCAATTCGCCCCTATCACCGAGTTATGGAAGCGCCACCGGCTTGGGATTTGCTGGCCCGGAAATGGCCGCCAGCGGACCTGCGGACGCGTGAGGGCACACGGAGGCGCGACAACCTGGGTCGCGGCTGTGGGGGAGCGGTGCCGTGCTCCAGATGGACCGGGCTGCGATGACGGGCTCGGCCGGAGATTGACGGGCGAGGCGGCGGGCAGGGGTGTCCCGCCGCCTCGCGGGGTCGAAGAGCGGGGTCAGAGAACGGCGCCGTACTCCGGATTGGTGGCGAGCCAGTCGGCGTACCGGGCGCTGCGGCGGACCGCGTCGGCGTACGCGGCGCGGGCGTGCGCGGCGATGACGGGGGCGGCGGCCCGCGCGCCCATCGAGTCCACATGCCAGCCGAGCAGATGCCGCCAGCGCAGCGGCGCGCCGGCCAGCGGCATCATCACGAGCCCGGCGGTGAGCTGAAAGGTGGCCTGGCACAGGGCGACCGCCTTGCCCACCCCGACCAGGTGCAGGCAGGTCGCCACGTCCGTCTCGTAGATGGACTTGGGGACGAACCCCGCCCGCGCGCAGGCCCCGGCGAAGCAGTCGGCGAAACAGCCGTCGCCGGGGGCGACCGTCCAGTGTTCGTCGGCGAGGCTGGACAACTCCAGCTCCTTCTCACCGGCGAGGGGGTGCTCCGCGGACAGGAGCACGAAGACCGGGTCGGTGCCGACGGTGGTCCATTTCATCGCCTCGGCCGGGGGAGGCGGGCTGTCGCCGCACGTCCCCAGCAGCACGAAGTCGAGCCGGCCGGCCACCGCGAGCCCGGTCAGCTCACTGGCCGACCAGGACGTGCGGGTGGTGACCGGGATGCCGGGCTGGTCGGCGGTCAGGCGCTCGACCAGCCCGCCGAGTATGGGGCCGTTCGTCGCGCCGATGCGATAGCCGGGCAGTTTGACGGAGGTGTTCGCGAAGCGAACCGCGTCCTCCTGAAGGTCCCGTACGGCGGGCAGCAGCACCCGTGCGCGGGACAGCACCATTTCGCCGAGAGGAGTGGGACGGGCGCCGTTGCGGTCGCGTTCGAACAGCGGACCCCCGAGTGAGCGCTCGATGCGCTTCAGCTGTGCGGTCAGCGACGGCTGGGCGAGGCCGAGCCGGGTGGCCGCTTTCGTGACGCTCCCGGCTTCGGCGACCGCGTGCACAATTCTCAAGTGGCGGATCTCCAGATCCATAGGGGGACGGTACGACCCCCGTGGTATGGCCGCAATCCCGCATTGTCATGAAATTTGACTTTAACGGTGAGCATTGTTGGTTAGCAGTGTTACCAACCTGCCTGGAACGTGTTCTCGTGATTGATGGGACAGGACTCATCGTTACCGGGTTACTGGCTGGTAGGAACCCTATCGACGCGGCTTACTAGAACGTGTTGCAGTTAGGGAAGCGTCGTACGTACGCGGCATGCGGACCCGTGCCGCCGGCATGTTCGGTATTCCGATCTTCGTCCTCAGCGCTGCCGGGACGTCGTCGCCGCGGTCAGCAGCGCCGGCGGCATGGGGTGCTCGGCGCGCCCTGCTTCACTCCGAGGAGCTCGAGATCGAGCTGAAGCGGATCGGCGACATGTGGACGGCCGGCCGTACGGCGCGGACGTGGTGACGCGCGCCTCCTGTGCGGGGCCGGGCATGCCGTCTTCGAGACGGAGGAGCGCCTCGCCGCCCCGCCCCCCTCGCGGCGTGGCTCGGCCGCTGCGGTTTACTGGCGGTGCGGATCCGCGAGCCGAGGGAGCGAGCCGAGGGAGGACGCCGGGGATGAGTGGTGCCCGTGAGACCGTGGCGGAGGCCCCGCCCATCATGGGGAACGTCCCCGGTTCCTACGCCCTGAGCGTCTTCAGGGAGCGGCATCCCGTGCTCGTCCGCCAGATCGCGGCGGCGCTGCCGTACGACCCCGAGAGGCGGCGCGCGCTCGACCGGCTGCTCGACGAGGTCGTGCGCGACGTCATGACGCCGCTGGAGCCGTCGGCGCACGACGCCGCGGCCTGGGCGGAGTGGGGGCGCGGCAAGATCGGCCGGCGCTATGTCGACGTGCCGTTCCTGTGGGCGGAGAGCTACTTCTACCGCAAGGTGCTCGAAGCCACCGGATATTTCGGCGACGGCCCGTGGCGCGGAGTCGATCCGTTCGGCCCGATGAAGCAGGCCGAGCTCGACGGCCCGGTCGTGGACGGAGAGCTGGCGGCGCTCGACGAGACCGCCGTGCTGCCTCCGGCCGAGCGGGCCGACGCGCTGCTGCTCGGCTCGCTGTGGGGCAACCGCGCGGACCTGTCCTTCGGCGTCACCGCCGAGGACGACGGGGAGAGGGCCGCGGACCTGGTGGTGGACGACCGCCCGCTGCTGTGGTCGCTGCTCGAGGCCGCCGCGCCGGGAAGGATCTGCCTGGTCGCCGACAACGCGGGGCGCGAACTGCTGCCCGATCTCGTGCTGGCCGACCATCTCCTCGCCCACGGGCTGGCGGGCGAGATCGTCCTCCACGTCAAACCCGTTCCGTACTTCGTCTCGGACGCCACCCCGGCCGACGTGCTCGCGTGCCTGCGGCGGCTCGCCGCGGCGCCCGGGCGGGCCGGAGAGGCGGGGGCCCGCCTCTGGGGCGCGATGGAGGAAGGACGTCTCACGCTGCGGGCGCACCCCTTCGCCTGCGCCCCGTTACCCTACTCGGACATGCCGGACGACCTGCGGGAGGAGTTCGCCTCGGCCTCGCTGACCGTCATGAAGGGCGACTTGAACTACCGCCGGCTCGTCGGCGACCGGATGTGGCCGGCCACCGTGCCGTTCACCGCCGTCACCGCCTATTTCCCCGGCCCGGTCGTCGCGCTGCGCACGCTGAAGTCGGACGCGCTCGCCGGCCTGCCGCGGCGGACGCTGGAGGAGCTGGACGCGACCGGCCGCCCGTGGCGCACCAGCGGCACCCACGCCATGGTCCAGGCCCGCCCCTGAACGGCTGCCGGCCCGCCGGCGGCTCCCGCCTCCCGGATGGCGCTGAGGCGGCGCTGCCGGGCGTCAGGCCTTGGCGCTCTCGCCGGTGAGGGCCGCCGCGGCGCCGAGACCGAGGTAGACGACGCCGCTGCCCCGGTCGAGCCGCCGCCGGGCCCGGGCCGAGGAGCGCAGCCGCCCGGCGAGGACCGAGGCCAGCAGCGCGTACGTGCCGTCGCTGGCCATGCCGAGGGCGACCCACACGGCCCCGAGCACGAGCACCTGCGCCGCCACGGGACCACGGGCGGGATCGACGAACTGCGGCAGGAACGCCAGGAAGAACATGGCCGTCTTGGGGTTCAGCACGTTGACCACGAACCCCTCGCCGAACACCCGCCGGGACGAGGCCGCCTTGACCTCGGCGCTCTCGCTCTCCGGCCGGTGCGTGAGCTTGCGGACGCCCAGATAGACGAGGTAGGCCGCGCCGAGATACTTAACGACGGTGAAGGCCGTGGCCGAGGCGGCGAGCACGGCGGTGATCCCGAACGCCGCCGCGGCGATGTGCACCAGCGACCCGGCGTGGACGCCGAGCACCGACACCAGCCCCGCCGAACGGCCCTGGGCCACGCTGCGGGTGACGATGTAGAGCACGGCGGGTCCCGGGACAACGAGCAGCGCCAGCGTGGCGGCGGCGAACAGGGCGAGCGTCGGCAGCGTCGGCATGCTCGGATGGTACGTACACCACGCGGGTCCGGGCACTTCTATTTCGCGGCCGCCCGGCGTGCCGTTCAGAGCACGGTCAGCACACGGGGGCCGTCCTCGGTCACGGCGATCGTGTGCTCCATGTGGGCGGCCCGGCTGCCGTCCACGCTGTGCAGCGTCCAGCCGTCGCCCGCCGTGTGGTAGCCGTTCCCGCCCCCGGCGATGAACATCGGCTCGATGGCCAGCGCGAGCCCGTGCCGCAGGGGATAGCCCCGGCCCGGCCTGCCGTGGTTCGGCACCGAGGGGTCCTCGTGCATGTTGCGGCCGATGCCGTGGCCGCCGAAGTCCAGGGGCATGCCGTACCCTGCCTCCTTGGCGATCGCGCCGATCGCCGCCGAGATGTCCCCGATGCGGTTGCCCACGGTCGCGGCGGCGATCCCGGCCTCCAGGGCCCGGCGTGTGGTGTCGATGAGCTCCAGGTCGCCGGGGCGCGGCGTGCCCACGATGAACGTGACGGCGGCGTCGGCCGTCCAGCCGTCCAGCTTCGCGCCGCAGTCGACGCCGACGACGTCGCCGTCCCGCAGCCGGTAGCCGGTGGGGATGCCGTGCACGATGGCGTCGTTGACGGACACGCAGATCACGGCGGGAAACGGGGTCGGCGCGAAGTGCGGCCGGTAGCCGAGGAACGGCGAGCTCGCCCCGGCCTCGCGCAGCACCTCCCGCGCGGTCTCGTCGAGGTCCGTGAGCCGCACCCCGATGGCCGCGACCTTCCGCACCGTGTCGAGGACGCGGGCCACCACGCGCCCCGCCTCCCGCATCGCGTCCAGCGCGGCGTCGCTCTTGATTTCCACCATGACAGGGCCCTCCCGAGTGGCACCAATAACTATACCGGTATTAGTATCACGGTCATGGTGAGAGTGCCTCTGACCCCCGAGGAGCGGCAGCGGGGCGAGCGGTTCGGCGCCCTGCTCCGGCAGGCGCGCGGCGAGCGCAGCATGGTCGAGGTCGCCGCGGCGGCCGGGCTGTCGGCCGAGACGCTGCGCAAGATCGAGACCGGCCGCGCGCCGACCCCGGCCTTCTTCACCGTCGCCGCGCTCGCCGCCGCGCTGGGCCTGTCGCTGGACGAGCTGGCCGCCGCCTGCGCCGAGGGTCCCCAGGCCGACGAGTTCCGCCGGGCGGGCTGAATCTTTCAGCGGCCCGGCCGGCGCGTGGATCGCGTCCGGCGGTGGTTGCCTCAGGTAGAGGACGGGCCGCCGCCCGCTTCCGCGTGTCCCGGTCCGCCGGCACGGAGGCGGCTTCTGTACAGCGGGCGACGCGTCTTCGACTCTTGGAGCGTCGCCGAGCCCGGCCGGTGCCGTACCCGGCCGGGCGGCGTGGTCCGCTCGTGATGGAGGTGTCGATGCGTTTGGCTCGCAGTCGGTTACGTCGCTCGGTCGCCCTCGCGGCCGTCGCCGCCACGGCGTCCGCGGTGACCGCGCTCGTCCCGGGCACGGCCGACGCCGCACCCCGCGAGGTCCGGGCGGCGACCTCGGAGACCTCGGCGCCCACGCCCGCCCCGTCGCCGAGCGTGAGCGCCACGCCGAGCGTCATCGTCTCGCCCTCCGAGATCGTCGTGCCCGAGGGCGGCTCGTCGGTCATCTTCGTACGGCTCAGCCAGAGACCGTCGTACGGCTGGGTGACCGTCGACAGCGAGCGGCTGTTCGGCGACTCGGACCTGCTGATCGGCCCCCGGCTGCTCTTCCCCGCCGACCAGTGGCACGTCTGGCAGCCCCTCACCGTCTTCGCGTACGAGGACGACGACACGATCGACGGCACCGGCACGTTCCTGTCCAAGATCAGTCAGCTCCCGGGCAGCGGCACCGCGGTGTGGACCGTGAAGGAGCTGGACAACGACCTCGCCACGCCGACACCCGCACCGAGCCCGAGCTGACGGCCGTGCCGCCTTGTCGGGCCGGGTCACGGACGGACGCCTTCCGGCGCGGTGACCGGCCCGGCCGGCGTTCCCGGACGCCCCTGTGCTAAAGCGGCGACGGCGGGCGGGTCGGGTGGCTCGCCGTACGTCGCGGCGTAGACCCGGCGGGCCGAGCCGGGCAGCTCGGCCACCCGCACGTCCGGGTGGCGGTGGGCCGACAGCGCCAGCCGGGGGAGGACCGTCACGCCCAGCCCGGCCGCGACCATGGCCTGCACGGCCACGTAGTCGTCGGTGGTGAACGAGATGCGCGGCTCGAAGCCCGCCTCCGCGCACAGCGCGAGCAGGTGCGCGCGGCACCGCTCGCAGCCCGCGATCCACGGCCCGCCCGCGTGCGCCGCCAGGTGCGCCTCCGCACCGGGCGGGCCCGGCTCCTCGCCGGGCGGTGCCTCCGAGTCCGGCTTTTCGCCGGGCGGTGCGGATGCGGAGCGCGATGCGTCCGCCCGTACGGCGGGATCGGCCGGTGTGGGGCACTGAGCGCCCGCCCGTACGGCGGGGCCGCCGGGCGAGCGGGGAGTCACGAGGAAACTCGGGTCGTCGAGCAGGTGGACCAGCCGGACGTCGTCGTCCTCCGGGCCGCTCTCGCCGTACCGGAAGATCACCGCCACCTCCACCCGGCCCGCGCGCAGCAGGCGCAGCGCCTCCGGCGGCTCGGCCTCCATCAGCCGCAGGTCCAGCCCGGGGTGGTCCCGGGCGAGGCGAGCGGCGGCGGCCGGGACGAACGTGCCGAGGGCGGAGGGGAACGCGGCCAGTCGCACGCGTCCGGCCCGCAGCCCGACGTGCGCGGCCAGCTCCGCCGCCGCCGCGTCGAGGCGGCCGAGGATCTCCGCGCCCCGCTCGGCGAGCAGGCGGCCCGCCTCGGTGAGGCGGATGCCGCGCCCCACGCGCTGCACCAGCTTCGCGCCCGTCTCCGCCTCCAGCCGGGCCAGATGGTGGCTCACAGAGGGCTGCGAGTAGTGCAGCTCCTGCGCCGCGGCGGTCACCGTGCCCGTCCTGGCCACGGCCACGAGCACCCGCAGTCGTACGACGTCGAGCGACATTCATCGATCCCGTCTATGGTTTTGCCGCAAACCTTCAGTTGGACCTATCGTCGGGCCGCGGGCCAGGCTACGGGCCATGACCAACATCCGCGACATCCTGGACGCGCGGCGGCTCGTCGCCCCCCATCTGCCCGAAACGCCCATGTGGTCCTATCCCGTGCTCAACGCGGTGGTCGGCGCCGAGGTCCATGTGAAGCACGAGAACGTCCAGCCCACCGGGGCGTTCAAGGTCCGCGGCGGCATCACGTTGCTGGCCCGGATGGCGGACCGCGCCCGCGGCGTCGTCACCTATTCGACCGGCAACCACGCCCAGTCCGTCGCGTACGCCTGCCGCCTGTACGGCGTGCCGTGCGCGGTGCTGATGCCGGAGAACCCCAACCCGGCCAAGGTTGCGGCGGTCGAGGCGCTCGGGGCGGCCGTCGAGGTGCGGGGCGCGACGATGGTGGAGACCGGCGATCATGCGCGCGACCTCGCCGAGCGCACCGGACGCAGGCTGATCAGCCCGGCCGACGAGCCGGACATCCTCGCCGGGGTGGGCACGCTCTACGTCGAGATGTTCACGGCCCGGCCGGACCTGGACGCGGTGTTCGTCCCCGTCGGCAGCGGCAGCGGGGCCGCCGCCGCGTGTCTGGCCGCCGCGGCGCTCGCGCCGGGCTGCCGGGTGATCGCCGTACAGTCGGCCCAGGCCCCGGCGGCGTACGACTCCTGGCGGTTGCGGGAACCGGTGACCCGGCCCGTGAGGACCGTCGTGGAGGGGCTCGCCACCGGCTCGGCGTTCGCGACCCCGCAGGCCGTGATGCGGGAGCGGCTGGCCGACTTCGTCCTCGTCGAGGACGACGACATCCTGCGGGCCCAGCGCCTGCTGCTCACCGAGGCCCACACCCTGGCCGAGGGGGCGGGGGCGGCGGCCCTGGCCGGGCTCCTGGCCCGGCGCGAGGAGTTCGCCGGGCGCAGGGTGGCCGTGGTGTGCACGGGCGGCAACGCCGGCCCGGCCGAACTCGCCCGTCTTCTCGCCGCGTGATCAGAGATAGACGACCGACCGGTCGTTAATATAGTTTGCCGATGTGACACACGACGGCCGGCGGCTGCGCGGGCTGCGCAGCCGCGAGACGATCCTGCGGCAGGCGGTGGAGCTCTCCTCCGTCGAGGGGCTCGACGGGCTCTCCCTGGGGCGGCTGGCGACGGCGACCGGCGTCAGCAAGTCGGGGCTCTTCGCCCACTGGCGTGACAAGGAGCAGTTGCAGCTCGACGCCGTCGACTGGGCCGTCCGGCAGTGGACGGAACAGGTGGTGGCGCCCGCGCTGCGCGCTCCCGCGGGCGTACGGCGCCTTTTCGCGCTGCACGAGGCGCGGCTGGCGTTCTACGGCGAAGGCGTGCTGCCCGGCGGCTGTTTCTTCTTCGCCACGCAGGCCGAGTTTCACGACCGTCCCGGGGCCGTCCGCGACCGGCTCTCCCTGGCCATGCGCGAATGGCAGGGGCTCATCGTCCGGCTGATCAGGGAGGCCGTGACGCTGGGCGAGCTGGCCGACGACGTCGATCCGGCCCAGCTCGCCTACGAGATCGACGCGCTCGGCGAGGCGGTGATCATCCACTCCCGGTTGCACGACGGCGCGCAGGCCCTCGTGCACGCCCGCCGCGCCGTGCTGCGACGTCTGCGCGCGCTCTGCCCCGACCCCGCACTTCTCCCGGAGGAATGACATGACCACAGGTGGCGTCCACGAGATCGTCCAGGTGCATTTCGACGACCTCGACGCGATGGGGCTGCTGCACAACTCGCGCTACGCCGTGCTGGTCGAGCGGGCGATCGGCGCGTACTGGCACCGGCTCGGCTGGGCCTCCAACCCCGCCCGGTCCGCGTTCGCGGACGTGCTCATGGCCGTGCGCGAGTTCAAGGTGACCTACCACGTGCCCATCACGGAGCCGGGCGAATATCCGGTGCACTTCTGGCTGGAACGGATGGGGCGCACCAGCGGGGTGTACGGCTTCCGCGTGCTGTCGGCGGACCACGCCACCGTGCACGCCGACGGCTACCGCGTCAACGTCAACCTGGACCCGGCCACCTTCCGGCCCACGCCGTTCAGCGACGCGATCCGCAAGGCCGCCGAACCTCTGCTGCGTACGGAGCTTGCCGCGCTCGCGGAGGCGGCGTCGCGCTGAGGTCTGACTGTCGCCTCCGGCCGGGCGATCGCGTCAGGGGCCGATGTCCTGACGGGTGGCCTCCTCGATCTCGTGCAGGCTCTGCCGGGTCAGCTCGAGTTCCGCGGTCAGCTCGTCGAACGCCCGCGCGCCGCCGCCCGTGCCGTCGGAGGCCGCCGTCATCGCGGAGATCTCGACGGCCCGCGCGACCAGGCTCTCCAGGCTGAGGGCGCCCGACTGCAGCCGGGCCAGCACGCGCTCCCGCGCCCTCGACAACCTGTCGTACACCTCGCGTTGCGCGTCCAGGGCGGCGATCGACCGGTCGAGCTCGCCCGCGACCTCCTCCCGGGCGGTCCGCCGCGCCTGCGTGAGCCGCGTGCGCTCCTGATCCAGGAACCCCGGGTCGAAGCGGGCCAGCGCGCGCCCGGTGACGGAGGCGTGCCCGGCCAGCCGGCGCAGCGTCTCGACGGTGTCGTCCACCTGCGGGCCCATGGCCGCGATCCGGTCGAGCAGGAGCTGCCCGCGCATCGAGGCGGTCAATTCGGCGAACGACGCCGCGGCCCGCTCCGCCCGGCGCAGCCACCCCTCCTCCGGGCTGCCCTTCGTCACCGGCGGAGCCTGCGGCGCCGTACGGCTCTCGCCTCCGGCGGACTGCCACGCGGAGGCGAACGCCTTGATGAGCCACACCGCGACCCCGGCGACGGGCGCCGCCACCGCGGGGACGCCGGCCGCCCAGGCCGCGCCCACGGTGGTGGCGCCCAGGAGCAGCGCCCAGGGGTCGCGGAGTTCATCGGTGAAACGGGACACAGGCAGGGGGCTCCCGGTCAGAAGTTGGAGATGACGGCCGTGAACACCTCGTTGATGCTTCCCGGTTTGCGTGAATCGTAAGCCGCCGCGTTGGTGGTCTGCGAGATCTTCCGCAGCACGCTCAGGTCGGCGTCGCCGCCGTACGCGATGGTGAACATGCGCACGGTTTCCTGCCCCTCCTCCTTGCGCAGGTCGGCCAGCAGGTTCTCCAGCGAGATGGAGTTGTTGTCCTCGTTCTTGCCGTCGGTCAGGAACACGACCGCGTTGATCGCGTCGCCGCTCTGGTGCCGCAGCACGTACTGGTGCGACGCGAGGGCGGTGTCGTACAGCCCCGTGCCGCCGTTGGGGATCAGGCCGTTGATGCGGCTCTTGAGCCGTGCCTGGTTGTTCCTGCCCAGGGGGACGAGCTCGCGGTAGTCCTTGTTGCCGTCCTGCTTGAGGCTGAACATCCACAGGCCGACCCGGTCGTTCGGGCCGAACTGCGGCAGCGCGTTGATCGCGGCCTGCTTGGCGAGGTCGAGCTTGGTCTTGCCGGTGCCGGGGACGTCGGCGCCCATCGAGCCGGAGACGTCCATCACCATCAGCACGTTGGCGGGCTTGCGCAGCTCCGCCCAGCTCTTGAGGATCCGGTCGAGCACCCGCGGGGTGGGGGTGCTGAGCGTGGTCGCCGGCTGCTTGGGGTCGAGGCCGTTCGCGGCCGTGATGAGGTCACCCGGCTTGGCGTCGAACGAGCGGAACGCGTACTTCTCGAACTCCCGCTGCTGCTCCGGCGACTGCAGATACTTCAGGAAGTCCGCCGCCGCGGCCCGCTTCTCCTCGTTCGCCCAGGACAGCACGGCGTACGGGTGGTCGGAGAAGAGCGTGCCCTCCTTGGGGTAGATCGCCACCAGCGGCACCTTCGGCTTGGCGTGGTCGCCCAGCGTCTTGGGGTCGCCCGTCGGGTTGCCCTGGTTGTAGTCCCACACCGACTTCTCCTCCACCGTCACGGCGGAGATGTACGACATGGCCGTCCCCGAGTCGTCGGCGCGCTGGAGGTTGGACAGGAAGGTCAACGTGGTGTCGCCGTAGTGGACGATGGACCGCTCGACTCCCTTGACGAATTCACGGGTCATCGCCGCGTCGACGTCCCGCTCCGTCAGGTCGCCCGACAGCCCGGTGGCCGCGAAATACGCCCCGATGGTCGCGTTCAGCCCGGAGGTGGAGAAGTTGGGGTTCGTCTTGCCGAGGCGGAACTTCCCCCACTCCGGGTGGTCGTACTTCGCCCAGCCGTTCGGGTCGTTGGCGAGGTCCAGGACATCCGACCAGCCGATCTGCTTGGACGGCCAGCCGAGCGCCTGCGCCATCGGCTTCGGCATCGCGATGACCAGCGGTGACGTGGCGATGGTGGGGTTGTCGGGGGACACCGGCGAGGCCTTGTCACCACCCTCGACGCGCTGCCGCAGGAGGGTGATCCAGCCGGTGCTCGCCGGAGTCCAGACGTCCGGCTTCGGGCCGTCCTGCCGCTCGTCCCAGCCGCGGGCCAGGGCCTGCATCGCCCCGCCCGACGCGATGGAGTTCACGACCACGTCCACGCACTGCCCGTCCACCTCGCGGCCGTTGTAGTCGTTGGCCATCGTGCGCAGAAGCTCGGCCTTCTCGCTGGAGGCGGCGATGGTGAGCGTGATCCCGTCGTCGCCGCAGACGCGCCTGCTCGCGTTCCCACCCTCGTCGTCACCGGTGCCGCCCCCGCCCGACACCCCGCCGAACAGCAGCTTCAGCCCGACGATGAGCGCTCCCGCGAAGATGACCGCGACGACGAACGGGGCTACGCTGCGGCGGCGCTTCTGGTGCGGTGGGGGGTACACGCTCTCCTCCATGGCACGGATGTCTGTATACATCCCGACGAATGGCGGATCACGTTAGTTGCCGATCATCTCGTCCCGCTAACGCCCCGGCCCCGTTCTCCCCTCTATCCACAGACTTCGGCAATTCTCTGTAATCAATCGAACACGTTGAGTAAAGTCTCCTGCGTGCCGAACCTCATCCATCAGCAGACGGTCGATTTCTTCCACGAAAGGCCCATCGCCGCCGTGGAACTGTTACGCGAGGTCGGCGGCATCGAGCCGCCACCGTTCGCCAGGGCCACGGCGGAGGCGGCTGACGCGACGCAGCTCACCCCCGTGGAGTATCGCGCGGACGCGGTCGTGGTGCTCCGCGACGAGTCGGGAACGGCCAGGCTGGCGGTGATCGTCGAGGTGCAGTTGCGCCGCGACGCCCACAAGCGCTTCAGCTGGCCTGTGTACGCCGCCGCGCTGCGGGCCCGGTTGAAGTGCGACACCGCCCTGCTGGTGATCTGCCTGAACCGGGCGGTGGGCCGCTGGTGCGAGCGGCCCATCTCGATGGGCCCGAGCGGGACCGTCACCCCGGTGGCGATCCATGCGGACCGGCTGCCTCTGATCACCGATCCGGACGAGGCACGTAGGCACCCCGAGCTGGCCGTTTTGTCGGCGGCCATGAACGGTGACCACCCCGACATCGCCAAGGGGCTGGAGGTCATGCTGGAGGGGCTGAACGAGCTCGACCGGAAAGACATCAAGCTATATTTGAGCTACGTATTCGGCCTGACACCCACAGTAGTGGGCGAGCGCCTGAGGGAGCTTCTGATGACGGCGTTGAAGGACTACGAGAAGGTCATCGGCGAGCGGTATTTCTCCGATTGGGTGAACAAGGGCCTGCAGCAGGGCCTGCAGCAGGGCCTGGAGCAGGGCCTGCAGCAGGGCCGGGAGCAAGGGCGCGCGGAGGGCGAGATCGAGGCGATCCTCACCGTGCTCGACGCCCGAGGGCTGGAGATTCCCTCCGAGGCGCGGGAGCGGATCAGCCGCTGCACCGACCTGCACGTGCTGGAGAAGTGGATCCGGCGAGCGGTGACGGTGACGTCGGTGGACGAGCTCTTCCTCTGACGTCTCCCGCGGACGGGGCTCGCCCGGGCCGGAGTCGCCGCCGGGAAAGGCCCGGCGGGGTGCTCAGGGCGAGATGCGGCGGTGGACGAGCTCGACCAGGGTCGCGTGGACGTCCTCGACCGGCTGGTCGGGGCGCAGCGCGCGGCGCTCGATGGCGACGGTGAGCACCATGCCGAAGACGGCCGTGGCGGCGGTGCCGGTGTCGAACCCGGGGCGAAGCTCGCCGGCCGCCACCGCGTCCGCCAGGACACGTTCGTACACCGCGAGCACGCTCGTCCGCAGCCGCAGGACGGCGTCCTGCCACGCCGTACGCCACATCTCGGCCAGCAGCACCCGCGCGAACGGCCCGTACTCGTCGAAGAAGCGGAGCTGGGCGAGCATGAGCGCGTCGAGCACGGCGACCGGCGATTCGGCGGGGCCGCGCGCGGCCGCGTCGAGGGCGTCGGCGAGCCGCTCGATCCCGTGGTCGAGCAAGCCGGAAAACAGCGCCTCCTTGCTGCCGAAGTTGTAGAAGACGGTGCCTTTGGCCACTCCGGCGCGTTCGGCGATCGAGTCCACGGTCGTGGCGGCGAAGCCCTGCTCGGCGATGAGCTCGGCAGCGGCCCGGTACAGCCGCTGCCGCGTCTCGGCCCGCCGGCCGCCGGGCTCCTTCGCGCCGTTCCCCGGGCGGCTCACAGGGCCAGCTCCGGCTTCAGGCGGCGCATCGACCAGGTACGGCCGCGGTGGACGGCGAACACGGTGAGAGCGAGACCGAGAGCGACGAACACGGACAGCACGCCGCAAGCCTGCCACACCACGGCGGTGTCGCCACCGCTGATGAGCCGGCGCATCGCCGAGACCACCCAGCTCATCGGCAGCCACGGCGAAATGGCCTGGAAGAACCCGGGGGACGTCTCGATCGGATAGGTGCCCGCCGACGAGGTGAGCTGCAGCATGAGCAGCGCCAGCACGGCCACCCGCCCGGGTGGTCCGAGCAGGGCGTTGACCGCCTGCACGACGGCGAGGAACGCGGCGACGACCAGCATCAGAAACGCGACCACGCCCGGCCAGTCGGCCGCCTCCATGCCCAGGCCGAAGCGCAGCACGGCGAGCAGCACCGCCACCTGGAGCGCCCCCATCGCGAGCGCCGGCAGCCAGCCCGCGAGGGCCGTACGCCACGCCGGGGCCGACCCGGCGAGCAGGCGCGGATTGACCGGCCGCAGCACCATGTACGTCACCATCGCGCCGACCCACAGCGCGAGCGGCACGAAGAACGGCGCGAACCCGGTCCCGTAGTTGGGCACCTCGTTGTCCACCTCGGTGGTGAGCCGGACGGGGTCGCTCATCATGTCCGTACGGCTGTCGCGCTCCCGCGTGCCGTAGTCGGGGATCTGGGCAGCCCCGTCGCCGAGCTTCCCGGCCAGCTCGCCCGAGCCGTCGGTCAGCTTGACCAGCCCGGAGTCGAGCTTGCCGGCTCCCCGCCGAAGGTCGCCGATGCCGTCGCCGAGCTTGCCGGCCCCGGAGGCGAGCGAGGCGAGGCCGGTGTTGAGGCCGGCCGCCCCGTCGTCGAGCCTGGCCAGGCCGGTGGACAGGCTCCGCGCGCCGTCGTGCAGCGTGCCGAGGCCGCGCGACAGGGAGGAGGCCCCGGTCAGCGCCTTGCCCGCGCCGTCGCGCAGGTCGGACGCTCCGTCGGCAAGCTGCCCGAGCCCCTTGTCGAGTTGGTTGAACTTGTCTCGGGCGTCGTTCAGCGCGCTGCCGAGGCCGGGCGCGGCGGCGGCCAGTTCGCGGGCGTCGTCCGCCACCGCCCGTGCCGTGCCGGCGAGGTCGTCGAGCCTGCCCGCTTGGGCGCCGAGACGGTTCTGCAGCCGCCCGGCGGCCGACGCGAGGTCACCGGCCGACCCGGCGGCCCGCTCGACCAGCGCGCGCAGCTCGGGATCGGCGTCGGGGTGGGCGTTCAGCCAGCGCTCGACGGCCCGCAGGTCCTGCCGGGCCGCGCCGGCCGAGCCCCGCACCTCCCGGGGCAGGCCGTCGAGCGCGTCGGCGAAGCCGTCGGCGCCCTCGGCGAGGGTGAGCGCGGCCCGCCGGATGCGGCCGCCGTTCTTCTCCAGCACCGGGACGTATTTGTCGGCCGCCCGGTTGACGGTTGGAGACAGCGCGTGAACCTGCTCGTAGGCCTCGCGGTTGCCCTCGGCCAGTTTGGCCGCTCCCTTGCCGAGCGCGGACAGGCCCTTGCGCAGGTCGGCCGCGCCGGTGGCCGCCTTCGACAGCCCGGCGGACAAGGACGCCGAGCCGGTCCGCGCCTGGTGCAGCCCGCTCTTCAGCCGGCTCGACCCGCGATAGAGGGCGTCGGCCCCCGACGACAGGCGGGTGGTCGCGTTCTGCGCGGACCCGAGCCCTTTGGCCAGTGCGGCTGCTCCGTCGCTCGCGGCGGCGGCCCCGTCGTGCAGCCGGTCGGCGCCGTCGGCCGCCTGGGCGGTCTTGTCGTGCAGCTCGCCGAAGGACAGGAAGATCTGGTCCAGGTAGTCCTTGACCGCGCTGCGCCCGGCCGCCTCCTTGACCTCGCGGAACACCGCGTCCGAGATCGTCCCCATGATGTAGCTGCGCCCGGTGTCCACCCGTACGCCGAGCCGGGCCGGGCGCGGGGTGCCGTCACCGGAAGGGGAGGCGAGGTCGGCGCTGAAGTCGGTGGGGATCGTGAGCGACAGGTAGTAGCGGCCCTCGCGGACGCCCCTGTCGGCCTCGGCCGCGTCCACCCGATGCCAGTCGAAGACCTTGCGCTTCTCCAGCTCCGCGGCGAGCTCGCGGCCCGCGTCCACCGTGCTCGGACGGCTTCCGCCGGTGCCCGCGGTGGTGGCGGGACGGTCCTCCACCACGAGAGCCACCGGTACGCGGTCCAGGTTCGCCTGGGGATCCCAGAACGACCACAGGTAGAGCCCGGCGTACAGCAGGGGCAGCATGACGACGGCGACCAGCGCGGCCCTGGTGAGCCGCGAGCGCATGAACCTGCGCAGTTCGAACCGGCCGGGGAGGTGGACGCTCATCGGCTTTCCCCCGCCTCGGCGCTGTCGCGGAGGTCCTCGCGGTCTGCCGTCCCGGGGTCGCTCGAGGTGGCGGGTGGCGGGGCGTCCTGCTCGGGCTCACGGTGTGCCGTGCCCGGGTGGCCCGGGGTGGTGAGCGGTGGGGAAACCTGCGCCGGTTCGTGGTGCCGCGCTGCGGTGTCTCCCTCAGGGGAGTCCCCGGCGGCGGGTGGCGGTGCGTCGTGCTCAGGATCGCCGTGTGCCTCCCCGTCCGAGGCGATGGGCGGTTGGGCGTCTTGCTCGGGTTCGCGATGTGCCGTCCTGGAGGCGTTCCCGGCGACGGATGGCGGGGGAGCGGGCAGCGGCAGCAACGCGGTGGCGACGCCCGCCGCCTCCGCGCCGTCGGTGCACGCCGCGATGACCGTGAGCCCCGCGTCGGCGAGGCGGCGGAGCGTGTCCCACAGCTCGCGCCGCCCGCCCGCCGGGATGCCGGTGTCCGCGTCGTCCACGAGGAGCAGGCTCGGCTGGTCGAGCAGGGCGAGCGCGACGCCGAGCCGTACGGCCTGGTCGCGGGTGAGCTCCCTGGCTAGCGTCCGGTCGCCGTGCGGCAGCGCGTGCGGGTCGAGCCCGGCGTGGGCGAGCGCCGACCACACCGCGTCCGGGTGCCGCCTGCGCCACAGCAACCCGCGTGGCCGCAGCCGCTCCTGCAGATGCTCCCGTACGGACAGGGCGTCGTCGAACGGGTTCACCTGGGTGAACAGCCCCAGGGCGGCGACCTTCCTGATTCCGCGAGGGGCCGTCAGGCCGCCGACGGTGAGCGTCCCCTCGGTGGCCTTCATCCGCCCGGCCAGTGTGAGCAGCAGGCTCGTACGGCCGCTGCCCGACTCGCCCGTGACGACCGTGAGCGTCCCGGGAGCCGCGTGCAGCGAGACGTTCCGGTAGACCCAGCCGTGACCGCCCCGCACGCCCAGCCCGCGCGCCAGCACCTCGGCACCGCTGAAGACCGGGCGGGACGGCTTTGCGGCGATCCCGGCTGAGGGGGCGGCGTCGTCCCCGGTGAGCGCGGCGTCCACGTCTGTGCTCCTTCTTCTTCCGCATCGACTGTTTTGAACTGACCAGTCGGTGCAAAAGCGTAACGCCAGAGCATTGCCGCCTTATGCCGGACAGGGTGTGATCTCACCGACATCGGAAGCCCGGGCGCGGCACGTGTTTCATGAAAATTTCACCTCGCGGGTCGTGGCGCGAGGGCCCTCACCTGGCCAAATCGCGGAGTGTGCGAGGCCGCCCATCACCGGCCAGACACAGAGCATTGACCCGGGTTCTCATGGTTCGTAACTTAAGTCGTGTTCCGGTTCATGGATGTTGTTCACATTCATGAATACCCCTGCGGGACCAGGAGTCGCACCCTCGGTCAGGGGTCCTGCACGACCTGCGAGGAGCTCGGTTTTGAGAAGGAGTACCAGAACCGGAGTCGGGGTGATCGGCACCCTCGCCGGGGTCGCCGCCCTGGTCGGCGGCGTCTTCACCGGCGTCTCCAACGCGGCGCCCGCCCCGGGCGCCTACCGGATCGTCAACGGCGCGAGCGGCCTGTGCCTCACCGTCCCGGGCGGCAGCACCTCCGACGGCGTGCAGCTCACCCTCTCCGCCTGCACCGGCGCCAGCAACCAGACCTGGACCCTGTCCACCCAGGGCGGCGGCTACCGCCTCACCGCCGGCAACAGCGGCAAATGCGCCGGCGTCAAGGACGCCTCCACCTCCGCCGGCAAGGCCGTCCAGCAGGAGACGTGCACCTCGGCCGCCTCCCAGACCTGGGAACTGGTCACCTCCGGATCGAACTACCGCATCGTCAACGCCAACAGCGACAAGTGCCTGAACACCAAGGACAACTCCACCTCCTCCGGCGCCCTGGTGCAGCAGAACTCCTGCGACTCGGCCGCCACCAAGCAGTGGAGCCTCCAGCCGGCCGGCTCCCAGCCGACGTCCACGCCCACGACCACCCCCACCGGGACGCCGACGCAGCCGGCGGGGTGGCCCAGCCCGAACGGGTCGCAGGCGGTCACCAGCACGATCCGCGTCTCCGGCACCCTGGACGGCGGTCTGAAGCGCTACTACGCCAGCGGGAACATGGGTGACGGCGGCCAGAGCGAGAGCCAGAAGCCGATCTTCGAGCTGGCCAACGGCGCGACGCTCAGGAACGTGATCATCGGTTCGCCCGGCGCCGACGGCATCCACTGCCTGGGTAGCTGCACGCTGCAGAACGTCTGGTGGGAGGACGTCGGCGAGGACGCCGCGACCCTGCTCGGCAGCTCGTCGTCGCAGGTCATGACCATCGACGGCGGCGGTGCCAGGAGCGCCTCCGACAAGGTGTTCCAGCACAACGGCCCCGGCACCATGATCATCAGGAACTTCCAGGTGGAGAACTTCGGCAAGCTCTACCGTGCCTGCGGCAACTGCACGAACTCCTACCAGCGGCACGTGCAGATGTCGAACATCGTGGCGACCTCCCCCGGCAAGGCGCTCGCGGGCATCAACACCAACTGGGGCGACACCGCGCGCTTCTCGAACATCACGATCAAGAACGACCCCAACCGCAAGATCGTGATCTGCGAGAAGTACAAGGGCGTGCCGAAGGGCAGCGAGCCCACGAAGATCGGTGAAGGCGCCGACGGGACGAACTGCATCTACAGCTCTTCCGACATCCGCTACCAGTAAGCGCGCCGACCGGCCCCGAGATCCCCGGGGTCATGTGTGACGGCGGTGCGAGAAAGACGGCAGGCCCGGTGATCCCCCCAGTCACCGGGCCTGCCGCGTCGCATGTCGCGTTCGCGCCGCGCGGGCTCGGGCCGCGCCCCACGGTTCCCCGCGTGAGCGTCGCATGTCGCGTTCGCGCCGCGCGGACTCGGGCCGCGCCCCACGGTTCCCCGCGTGAGCGTCGCATGTCGCGTTCGCGCCGCGCGGACTCGGGCCGCGCCCCACGGCTCCCCGCGTGCTCTTCAGCCCAGACCGCGGACGCGCTCCTCGCTGTTTATGCCGATGTCCCCGCGGCCGGGCCGCACTCAGGCCGCGCCGTGCCGGCCGCCGTAGTCGGCGAGGAACAGCGCCTCGGTGGTGATGACGCGGCGCAGCTCCTCCAGCACCACCCGCTCGTTGGGGGCGTGGATCGAGGCGCCCTCGTCCTCGGCGCCGTACAGCAGGATCTCGGCCTTGGGGAACTGCCGGGCGAGGGCCGCCACCAGCGGGATCGAGCCGCCCTGGCCGACCTGGCGCGGCGCCCGGCCGAAGGCGCGCTCCATCGCGCGCTCCACGGCGTTCATGGCCGGGCCGCCCGGCTCGACCTGGAAGCCCGAGCCGGTGACGAAGTCGCCGAAGGAGACCTTGACTCCCCAGGGCGCGACCTTCTCCAGGTAGGCCGTCACGTCGTTCAGCGCCTGCCTGGCGTCCGCGTTCGCGGGGATGCGGATCGTGACGCGGGCCCGGGCCACCGCCTGGACCGCGTTGATCGCGCCGGTCACGGTCGGCACGTCGAGCCCGGTCACGGTGATCGCGTACGACGCCCAGAGCCGGTCGGCGAGCGATCCCCGGCCGACCAGCGACACGCCGTCGAGCACCCCGGCGAGCCCGCGGAACTCCTCCTCGGAGGGGGCCTCGCCGGGGAAGGTCCCCGGTTCGAGGCCGGGCACCTGTACGTTGCCCTGGTCGTCGTGCAGGGCGGTCAGCATGCGCATGAGCGCGGCCAGCGCGTCGGGCGCGGCGCCGCCGAACGCGCCGCTGTGCACGGCCTCGGCGAGCGTGCGGACCTCCACGGTGAACGCCGCCATGCCGCGCAGCGACGTGGTGAGCGCGGGATCGCCCACCCCGGGGTTGCCGACGTCGGCGATGACCATGGCGTCGGCGCGCAGCAGGTCGGGGTTGGCCTCGACGAAAGCCTCCAGGCGCTCGCCGGCGTACTCCTCCTGGCCCTCGACGATGACCTTCACGCCGACCGGGAAGCGGCCGTTGAAGGCGCGCAGCGCGGCCACGTGGGTGATGACGCCGCTCTTGTCGTCGGCCGCGCCGCGGCCGTACATGGCCCCGTCGACGATCGTGGGCTCGAACGGCGGGGTGCGCCACAGGGCGAGGTCGCCGGCGGGCTGCACGTCGTAGTGCGCGTAGAGCAGCACGGTCGGGGCCCCGTCGGGGGCGGGCGCCTCGGCGAACACGGCGGGGAAGCTGCCCTCGATGGGCATCTGCCGGACGTGCGGGAGGCCGGCGGCGCGCAGCAGCCGCTCCACGAGTGACGCGGCTTCCAGGACCGGGGCCTCGGCGTGACCGGGGAAGGCGACGGACGGGATGGCGACCAGGCGCTTGAGGTCCTCGATCGTCTGCGGCATGCCCTCTTCGACGGCGCGCTCGATCTCCTCTGGTGTCACGGCGTTCTCCCGGATGTTGCGTGGATCTTCCCGGCGGGCGGTCGTGATCTGACGTCAAGCCCCGCTGCGCGGGCCGGGCGGCGTCACGCGACGTCGCCCCGGCACGGCCGCCGTGCGATGCATCCGTCCGGATCCACCCTCGCGGCGGGCAGCGCCCTTGGTCAGTCACTCCCTGGTGGACCCCCATTTGACCACAGGTGGGGCGGCCTCATCTTTCCATTGCGGATGCCCTCAATCTACCGTGACGGATTTCGTCGTCGTCACACGTCCGTGTAGCGGAATCCGAATCTCTTGCACAGTGAAGCCACGTAATCACTTGGCAAAACGCAGAAGTGGCATGCACACTGTGCACAGCGACAGATCACCTGAGGGAAGGTTGCGATGACGCGCCCCGACGTTCTCAAGGCCGCACAGGACCATCTCTGGATGCACTTCACGCGCCACTCCTCCTACGCGGGAGGGGAGGTGCCCATGATCGTCCGCGGCGAGGGCGCCTACGTCTACGACATCCACGGCAAGCGATACCTCGACGGCCTGGCCGGGCTGTTCGTGGTCCAGGTCGGCCACGGCCGCGCCGAGCTGGCCGAGGTCGCCGCCAAGCAGGCCCGGGAGCTCGCGTTCTTCCCGCTGTGGTCGTACGCGCACCCGAAGGCCGCCGAGCTGGCCGAGCGGCTGGCGCGGCTCACCCCCGGCGACCTCAACCGCGTCTTCTTCACCACCGGCGGCGGCGAGGCCGTCGAGTCGGCGTGGAAGCTGGCCAAGCAGTACTACAAGCTCAAGGGCAAGCCGCTGAAGACCAAGGTCGTCAGCCGGTCCATCGCCTACCACGGCACCCCGCAGGGCGCGCTGTCGCTCACCGGCATCCCGGCCTTCAAGCAGGTCTTCGAGCCGCTGGTGCCCGGTGCGGTGAAGGTGCCCAACACCAACCTCTACCGCGCCGACGAGATCTCCGGTTTCCCCGGGCTGGACAAGGACCCGGAGGCGTTCGGCCGGTGGGCCGCCGACCAGGTCGGCAAGGCCATCGAGATGGAGGGCCCGGACACCGTGGCCGCCGTCTTCGTCGAGCCGGTGCAGAACGCCGGCGGCTGCTTCCCGCCGCCTCCCGGATATTTCCAGCGCCTGCGCGAGATCTGCGACGCCCACGACGTGCTGCTCGTGTCGGACGAGGTCATCTGCGCCTTCGGCCGCCTGGGCACGATGTTCGGCGGTCAGAAGTTCGACTACGTGCCGGACATCATCACCTGCGCCAAGGGTCTCACCAGCGGTTACTCGCCCATCGGCGCGATGATCGTCTCGGAGCGGCTGTTCGAGCCGTTCAAGCACGGCAGCACGACCTTCGCGCACGGCTACACCTTCGGCGGCCACCCGGTGTCGGCCGCCGTCGCCCTGGCCAACCTCGACATCTTCGAGCGGGAGGGCCTGCTTGAGCACGTCACGGCCAACGAGCCGGTGTTCAGGGCGACCCTCGACCGGCTGCGGGATCTGCCGATCGTCGGCGACGTCCGCGGCTCCGGCTACTTCTACGGAATCGAGCTGGTCAAAGACAAATCCACCAAGCAGACCTTCAACGAGGAGGAGTCCGAGCGCCTGCTGCGCGGCTTCCTCTCGAAGGCGCTCTTCGACGCCGGCCTGTACTGCCGGGCGGACGACCGTGGGGACCCGGTCGTGCAGCTCGCCCCGCCGCTGATCTGCGGACCCAAGGAGTTCGACGAGATCGAGTCGATCCTCCGTTCGGTGCTCACCGAGGCGTGGGCCCGCCTGTAGACCGTGGAGCTCGCGCGGCCGGGCAGGGGGCGACCGCGACGAGTGACCACCGGAAAGGACGCAACTCATGAAGATCGGCGTGCCCGCCGAGGTCAAGAACCACGAATACCGCGTCGCCGCCACTCCGGCCGGCGTCCACGAGCTGGTCCGTCACGGACACGAGGTCAGCGTCCAGCGCGGCGCCGGGCTCGGCTCCCACATCACCGACGAGGAGTACCTCGCGGCCGGAGCAAAGATCGCCGAGAGCGCCGACGAGGTGTGGGCCGAGTCCGAGATGATCCTCAAGGTCAAGGAGCCGATCGCGGAGGAGTATCACCGGCTCCGCGCGGACCAGATCCTGTTCACCTACCTCCACCTGGCCGCCTCCCGGCCCTGCACCGACGCGCTGCTCGCGGCCGGCACCACCGCCATCGCGTACGAGACCGTCCAGGTCGGCAACGCGCTGCCGCTGCTGGCCCCGATGTCGGAGGTCGCCGGACGGCTGGCTCCCCAGGTCGGCGCGTACAACCTGATGCGCTTCAACGGCGGTCGGGGCGTGCTGCCCGGCGGCGTGCCCGGTGTGGCGCCCGCCAAGGTCGTCGTGATCGGCGGCGGCGTCTCCGGCCTCAACGCCGCGCAGGTCGCCGTCGGCATGGGCGCGGACGTGACGATCCTCGACATCAACGTCGACCGGCTGCGCTTCATCGACGCCGTCTACCAGGGCAGGCTGAAGACGCTGGTCTCCACGCAGTACGCGATCGAGCGGGCCGTGCTGGAGGCCGACCTGGTCATCGGCGCCGTGCTCATCCCGGGCGCGAAGGCCCCGACGCTCGTCTCCAACGACCTGGTCTCCCGCATGAAGCCGGGCTCCGTGCTCGTCGACATCGCGATCGACCAGGGCGGCTGCTTCGAGGACTCCCGTCCGACCACGCACGACGACCCGACGTTCCGGGTGCACGAGTCGGTGTTCTACTGCGTGGCGAACATGCCGGGCTCGGTGGCAAACACCTCCACCTTCGCCCTGACCAACGCGACCCTGCCCTACGCCGTCAAGCTCGCCGACAAGGGCTGGAAGGACGCGCTGCGCGGTGACGAGGCGCTCAGGCTGGGCCTCAACACCCACGCCGGCGTGCTCACCAACGAGCCGGTCGCGGCGGCCCACGGCCTGCCGTACACGCCGGCCGCGGAGATCCTCGCCGCCTGACCACGCACGTGAGGTCGGCGAGAAGGTGAACTCGCACCCGGCTCCGGCGCGCGCCTGACCGCGTACGCGGGGGTCGGTGGGAGGTCGAACTCGCACCCGGCTCCGGCGCGCGCTTGACCGCGCAGGCGGGGGCCGCGAGAAGACGCACTCGCACCCGCTCCGGCACGTGCCTGACAGCGTGCGCCGGAGTCGGCGTGGCGGTCGGCGCGGGCGTGGACCCGGGCGTACGCGTCGCGACGCGGAGTGAGGAGAGCCTGTGGCCGGGTGACCCCGGGCCCCGCGAGATCGCGAGTCCGCGCGCGATCGTCGCGGGGCGGGGCCGGCGACGCGATGCGCCGCCTGGGTCACATACGGCGGGGCCTCGGTCTCTCAGACGTGCCCGAGCCCGAGGCGTCCGGCGCGGGGCTTCGGTCTGCCAGACGTGGACGCGCCCGAGGCGTCCTCGCCAGGGCTTCAGGCTGTCAGGCGTGGCCGAGCCCGAGGCGTCTCAGGGGCGTGCCCGAGTCCGAGACGTCTGCGCGGGGCCTCGGGCTGTCAGCGTGGCCGAGCCCGAGGCGTCTCATGCGTATCCGAGCCCGAGGCGTCCGGTGTGGGGCTTCGGTCTGTCAGACGTGCACGCGCCCTAGGCGTCCGCGCGGGGACTTTGGGCTGTCAGGCGTGGCCGAGCCCGAGGCGTCTGCGCAGATCCTTGGCGGTGCCGAGCACGTGCTCGACCTCGGCCGGGGTGGGCCAGGGGGCCGTGCCCGGCCGCAGCAGCGTGGCCCGCACCAGGCCGAGGTGCTCGATCGCGGCCCGGTGCAGTCCGCTCACCCGGGCGAGCCAGCCGACGGTGTCGGCCGGGGCGGGCTCGTCCACACCCCGCGGGGCACGGGCGAACAGGTTCCCCGCGGCCAGCTCCGCGGTGACCAGATCCCACGTGCCGAGGATCTCGACGAGGTCGGCGGGTTCGGCCGCGGCGTCGCCGCGCCTGCGCGCCGCCGCCACGGCGAGCTCGGCGCGGGCGGCCTGCCCGGGCTCCGCGGGCCGGCTCCAGTACGGCGGGGCCGGGTCGAGCAGGCACTCCTCGGCCTCCGGGGACGCTCCGAGCAGGGGCAGCAGCGTCCGCAGCTCGACCATCGCGCCGTGGTGCCCGCGCTCGGCGGCGCGCCTGAACCAGTGGCGCGCGCCCTTCAGGTCGTTGTGCTCCGCGATGAGCAGCAGCCCGAACCGGAAGGCGGCCTCGGGGTCGTCGGCCGCGGCCCGCCCGTACCAGTGGGCGGCCGCCGCCTTGTCGTCCATGCGGGCGCAGGCGAGGCCGGCCATGCGCCGCGCGTCCGGCCGCCCGATCCGCGCCGACCGCTCGAAGCAGGCACGCGCCGTGGGCAGGTCGCCCCGGCACAGCGCGAGGTCGCCGAGCCGGAAGGCGGCGTCGGCGTGGTCGGCGCGGGCGGCCAGGCGGTAGAACGTCTCCGCGCCCTTCTCGTCGCGGTTGGCGTGCAGGAGAAGGGCCATGTGATAGGCGGCGTCGGCGTGGCCGCCGCGCGCCGCGTACTCCCACCAGTGCAGCGCCTCGGCCTCGTCGCCCGCGGCGTAGCCCAGGAAGCCCAGGTCGTGGGCGGAGCGCAGGTCGCCGTCCACGGCCGCTCTGAAGTGCCAGCGCCGGGCGCCGATGCCGTCGCCCTGGTCTTCGCACAGCAGGGCCAGCCGCCGGGCCGCGTGGCGGGAGCCGTCCTCGGCCGCCCGCTCGAACCACCTGCGTGCTCCCTCGGTGTCGCCGCGCCGCTCCAGCAGCAGCGAGGCCAGGTTCGTGGCCGCGTCCGCGTCGCCGGTGCCCGCCGCCAGCTCGAACCAGCCGATGGCCTCCTCGGTCGTCCCGTGCGCGCGGTGCCACAGCCCCAGGTTGTAGGCGCTGTCGACGTTGCCCGCCCGCGCCGCCCGTTCCCACCAGTGCCGGGCGCCCAGTCGGTCGTCGCGCTCCGCGCACAGGCGGCCCAGCCGGTGCGCCGCGTCGCTGTCGCCGTCGCGGGCCCTGTCGAGCAGGTTCGCCTCGGCCGGGTCCAGGGGTTCAGGGGTGCGCGGGACCGGTATCCCGGGCCACGCGCTCGTCTCCGTCGCTCCCACTAATGTCATGGGAGACAGGGTGACATGTAACCGTGCCGTCACGGAGGGTTATTGGTAAGACGTTGGTGTCAGGAAACACGCTCGAACCTGACGAAGCCCACGTACATCCCCATCCCGCAGGCGTAACGCAGCAGGCCCCGCGGGCGGGCGGCGAGCCGCACCACGCGTTCGCCCGTGACGGGCAGCACGACGTCGTAACCGTCGATCGCGAGCGTGCGCGTGCAGCTTCGGTTGTCCTTGGTCTTGAAGACGATTTCGACGGGCCGGTCGGCGGCGGCCACGGCGATGCCGGGCCGGAAACCGTCCGCGGTCGCCCAGACGGTGAGCCGCTGAACGCCGTCCGTTCCGGTGGGCGCGCGTCCCGCGGCGACGGCGGGGGAGCCGAACTCCGGCGGCGCGAAGTCCGGCAGCCAGCCGCCGAGCCGCAGGCCGGAGCCGACGGTGAAGAGCCCGGCGGCCAGGGCGGCGATGCCCGCCAGGGCGGCGAGCCTGGTCGAGGCGAGCGTACGCAGCAGCAGCCCGAGCACGGCGAAGGCGGGGGTGGTGCCGAGGGCGAGCCCCGCGAGCACGGCCGCGCCACCGAGCGCCGAACCCGCGGAGACGGCCACGACCTCCATGCCGATCGTGACCCCGCAGGGGACGAAGATCGTGGCTATGCCCAGCGCCGCCGCCCGCGCGAGAGTGGGCGAGCGCCCGCCGCCCCGCTCGGCCGTGTCATGCGGACCGGGCGCGCCGCACGGTGACGCATGTCCGCCACCGCATGCGATCCGCTCGTGTGAGCACTGCTCGTACGCGCTCTGCTCGTGCGGGCATCGCCCGCGCACGCTCTGTCCTTGAGCGCAGTGTCCTTGAGCGCTGTGGACGTCTCCGCTGTGTGCGTGTCCGGGGTGTACGTGTCCGGTGTGTTCGAGAACGCCGGTCGCGGACTTACATAAAGGCGAGGGTTTGCTCTCCGAGGTGTCCGCGGGCACTTCCCTCGCCGATGCGCATCCTTGACTACGGCGTCGCAGGAGCATCCGTACGGCGAGCACGACCACCGCGGTCCCGGCGGCGACGAGCAGCGCCGCCCGGGTGCGCGGGCCGATCTGGACGGCCGCGCCGGCCAGCCCGAGCAGCGCCCCGAGGGCGGTGTGGGCGGCGAGCCTGCCGGTCAGGAACGCGGCCACCGGAGGGAGGCCGCGGGACGGGCGTGGCGGGTGCCGGCGAGAAGAGACGAGGCCGATGAGAAGGCCGCCCTGGACGGCGGTGCACGACGCCGTGCCCGCGGCCAGGCCGGCGATGAGACCCCCGGCGAACAGGGCGGCCGGGTTCACGGTCAGCCGGTGGGCGCGAGGTTGTCGAGCGCGCCGGTCTTCGCCGCCTCCACCAGGGAACCGAGCTGGTCGAGGCTCATCTCCACCTTCTGGCCGAAGTCGTCGGTGATGACGACCTGGCGCTCTGCCGGGGCGGACGCGTCCACGAACAGCTCGGGGCAGCCGCAGCTGCAGTTGCCACAGAATCGGGCGATCGACTTCACGCAAGTCCTCCTCGTACGGGTGGGGTCTTCTGCTGGCAACGTAATGTGACCGCGTGGAGGCGACCAGTAACAGTTCGCTGACCAGGGGGAGAGAAGACCGGCCACTTGCGGCGCGTGCCGGTGGTGCTCGGTTTCGCCGCGCCCGAGATGAAGGAAAGTTGCAGAACCTTCACGGGATTTGCAGATTATTGACCTTTCCATGGATCGCCGCATAAGGTCCGGGCAAGATCCGCATCAGAGCAACCCCCGGAGCGGTCCATGAGACGACTGACAGCGATCGCGGCGTTACTCAGCCTCGCCGCCGTCGCCGCGTGCAGCGGCGGCGGGGCGAACGGGAACTCCACGGGCGGTGGTGGCGTCTACACCACGGTCGACCTCAACAAGCCGTCGCTCGACGTCAACGCGCCGATCAATCCGTGGAACCCCAAGGGCAACGCGTTCTGGGGCTACAACGCGATGAGGATCGCCTGGGCGAAGAACACCCTCACCGACCCGAACCAGTTCTATCCCGGCATCGCGGCGAGCTGGGACATCGCGCCGGACAACTCCTCCATCACCCTGCACCTGCAGCCGGGCAACAAGTGGTCCGACGGGCGGCCCGTCACCGCCGAGGACGTGAAGTTCTCCATCGCGCTGGCCTACACGCAGGGCAGCACGGCCTTCGCGGTCGACCCCGGCGCGGCCGGGGCCGCCTCGGAGGTCGAGGTCGTCGACGACAAGACCATCAAGATCACGCAGGATATGAAGAACCCCAGCGTCACGTTCGTGCGCGGGGTGATGGACGCCTTCGTGGTGCCCAAGCACGTCTGGGAGAGCGTCCTTCCCGCCGACTTCTGGGACACGCTCAAGGCCGCCCGGGGCGACGGCCCGGAGGCGGAGGCGGCGCGCGGGCAGATCAAGGCGCTGTCGGAGAAGGTGCTCGCCTTCGCCCCGCCGCAGGACGTGTCGGCCGGGCCGTTCGTGCTCAAGCGGATGAACCCCGGCGAGGCGCTGCTGGTGAAGAACCCGAACTTCTACAACGCGGCCAACGTCGCGCCCGACCAGCTCAAGCTGCTCAACACCACCGGAAACGAGCAGATCTGGAACTATCTGACCTCCGGCACGCTCGACAACGCGCCGTTCACCGCGGTGCCCGCCGACGTGATGAAGCGCATCAAGGCGACGCCGGGCAACCAGGTCATCAAGGGCTACTCCCCGGTGGCCGTCTCGCTGGCGTTCAACCAGGCGAAGAAGCCGTACGACAACGTGCACGTGCGGCGCGGGCTGGCCTACCTGATCAACCGCGAGGAGATCACGCGGATCGCCTCTCCGGAGGGCGGCACAGCGGCCGTGACCACCTCGGGCATCCACCAGAAGGCGGCCAGGGAATGGCTCGGCGCCGAGCTCGACGCGCTGGAGCCGTACGCGCTGGACCCGGCCAAGGCGGAAAAGGAGTTCTCCGAGGCCGGTCTCCAGAAAAAGGACGGCAAGTGGACCCTCGCCGACGGCAAACCGTGGAAGGCGACCATCCACATCCCCGCGCCGTTCTCCGACTGGGTCTCCGCGGCCAAGGCCATCACCAGCCAGCTCACCGCGGCCGGGGTGGACGCCGAGGTGGTGACCACCGCCGACTACCCGCTCTACCTGTCGGAGCTCGCCGAGGGCAAGTATGACCTGGGTTTCTGGCTCATCGCGCTCGGCCCCGCGCCGTACAACATCTTCCAGCGCCTGTACGGTTCCTCGAACGGCTGGAACATCCTCGGCGGCAAGGTCAAGCACTCGCCTCCCGGCAAGGACGGCAACTGGATGGGCGGCCCCGAGAAGATCGACGTCGAGGGTGTCGGCACGATCAACCCCGGTGAGCTGACCGCCCAGCTCAACACCGTCAGCGGAGACGAGCAGAAGGCCGTCATCGCCAAGCTCGCCAAGGCCGCCAACCAGGATCTGCCGGTGATCCAGCTCTGGGACTACGTGAACACGCAGTTCGTCAACACCAACCGCTTCATCGGCTTCCCCGAGGACGACAGCGACCTGCTGCGCCAGCCCTCCGGCGTCTGGATCCAGCTCGGCCTGATCAAGAAGAAGCAGTAGCCGATGGCGGTTTTCCTGCGGCGGCTCGCGGGCCATGTGGCCCGCGGGCTCGTCATGGTCCTGGTCGTCACGACGATCAGTTTCCTCATCATCAGGAGCGTCCCCGGCGACCCGCTCGCGGCCCGCTACCAGAAGCTCGTCGAGCAGGGCATGGCCCCCGACGCGGCGCAGCGCGCGGTCGAGGCGCTGTACGGCTTCACGCCGAAGGGCAGCCTGTGGGAACAGTACCTCGACTACATGGGCGGGCTGCTCCGCCTCGACCTCGGGCAGTCGCTGTCCGCGCCCGGCACCGGCGTGTCCACCATGCTGCTGTCGGCCGCCAAGTGGACCGTGATCCCGGTGCTCGCCGGGACGCTGCTGAGTTTCCTCGTCGGCGTCGTCATGGGCGTGTACGCGGCGATCCGGCGGACCGGGGTGCTGGGCGACATTCTCGCGATCTCCGGCTCGCTGCTGCACGGCGTCCCGCAGTATGTGCTGGCTCTGCTGCTCGGGGCGATCTTCACCACGCTGATTCCGATCCTCCCGGCCGGAGGGACGGCCGACATCATGATCGACCCCGGCTTCAGCGCCGCGTACATCGGCTCGCTGATCGAGCACGCCACGCTGCCGGTCGTCACGTACGCGCTGGCCGGCTACGGCGGATGGATCCTCGCGATGAAGTCGAGCGTGGTCACCGTGCTCGGCGACGACTTCATCCTCGCCGCCGAGCTGCGCGGGATGAAGCGCTCGATCATCTTCCGGTACGTCGCGCGCAACGCGATCCTGCCGCTGTTCACGATCCTGGCGCTCTCGCTGGGCCTGCTCTTCGGCGGCGCGATCTTCATCGAGCGCATCTTCAACTACCCCGGCCTGGGGCTGATGCTCATCGACAGCATCAACAACCGCGACTACTCGCTGATGGGCGGGGCGTTCCTGCTGATCACGACGGCGGTCGTCGTCGCGAACATCGCCGCCGACCTTCTCTACACGGTCATCGACCCCCGGGTGCGCAGCGGAGGGGAGGTCACATGAGGGAGCGGATCAACAGACACTGTGCCGTCTCGCGAGGTGCCGGGTTGCGCGCCGCCGGCAGGTCCGAACCCCGATCCGTCAGGCAAGGGGGTGGCATGAGCGGGCGAAGCCAAGCTTCGGCCGGTGGTAGTTCGCGACGGCGCAGGCACTGCGCGTTGCACGAGGTGCCGGGTTACCCGCCGCCGCGACCGAATCCGGAGTCGCCGGGCGAGGGGGTGGCATGAGCGAGCGGAGCGAGCGGATCGGTAAGCACTGTGCGATGTGCTCATGCGTCCCGGAGTCGCGAGGCGAGGGGGTGGCATGAGCGAGCGGAGCGAGCGGATCGGTAAGCACTGTGCGATGCGCTCATGCGTCCCGGAGTCGCCGGGCGAGGGGGAGGCATGAGCGTCCCTGTCGTGCCGGAGGCGGGAGGCGCCGCGGCGGTCCGCCGCAACTTCTGGCGGGGCGTCTGGCGGGTCATGCGGCGCAAGCCGAGCCGGATGGCGGGGGCGGTCATCCTCGTCGCGTTCGCCTTCATGGGCGTCTTCGGGCCGATGCTCTACCCCGACCCGCTGCCCAGGGACACGAACGCGCTTTACGCCCCGCCGAGCCTGCGGCATCCGTTCGGCACCGACTTCGAGGGCACGGACGTGCTCGCCCTCGTCGTCACCGGTTCGCGGTACGTCCTGCTGACCGCCGTCGTGACGGCCGTCATCACGGTCGTGGTCGGCGCGGGCGTCGGGCTGTTCGCCGGGTTCCGGCGGGGCCGCTGGGACACCGTGCTCATGCGGTTGACCGATATGAAGCTCACGATCCCCGGGCTGCCGCTGCTGCTGGTGCTCTCGACGGTGTGGAAGTTCACCAGCGCCGTGGAGATGGGCTTGGTGCTCGGGCTGCTGGGCTGGGGCGGCGTGGCCCGGGCGGTGCGGTCGCAGACGCTGTCGCTGCGCGAGCGCGGCTTCATCGAGGCCGCCCGGGGTCTCGGCCTGTCCACGACGCACATCGTCGGCAGGGAGCTGCTGCCCGGCATGGCTCCGTACATCGCGATGAACGCGCTTGTCGCGGTGACCGGCGCGGTTTACGCGCAGGTGGGCCTGTTCTTCCTGGGCGTGCTGCCGTTCGAGGCGAACAACTGGGGGGTCATGCTCAACCTCGCCGTCTTCGGCGGTGGCGCGCTGACCACGACGGCCGCGCTGCCGTACCTGCTGGCGCCGCTGCTGGCGATCCTGCTGCTCACGCTCGGCATCGTGCTGGTCGTGGACGCGATGGACGAGATCTTCAATCCGCGGTTGAGGGAGGAGTGAGCATGGCTCCCGAGCAGAGCCCTCCCGGGGTGCGGATCCGCGGGCTGACCGTGGCCTACCGCACCCCGGCAGGCGAGCTGCCCGCGGTGTGCGGCGTCGACCTCGATCTCGCGCCGGGCACGATCACCGGCGTCGTCGGCGAGTCGGGCTCGGGCAAGTCCACGCTCGCGCTGTCGCTGCTCAACGCCGTCCAGCCGCCCGGCAGGATCGCGGCGGGAAGCGTGGAGATCGACGGCTTGGGCGACGTCGTGGCGCTCGGCGGCGAGGGGCTGCGCCGAGCCCGCGGGCGGCACGTCGGGTACGTCTTCCAGGCGGCGCAAAACTCCCTCAACCCGCTCAAGACGGTCGGCAAGCAGGTGCTCGACCTCGGACGTTCGCACGGTGTCGCGGACCTGCGCGGCCTGCTGGCCGACGCCCGCGGCCTGCTCGACCGGATGGGCCTGGACGGCGCCCGGGTGCTCGACTCCTATCAGCACGAGCTGTCCGGCGGCATGCGCCAGCGCGTCGGCATCATGCTCGCCTTGGTGCTGAACGCCCGCCTCGTCGTGCTGGACGAGCCCACGACCGCCCTCGACATGATCACGCAGGCGACGATCCTGCGCATCGTCCGCGAGGTCCATGCCGAGCGCGGGCTCACCACGCTCGTCATCACCCACGACCTCGGAGTGGTCGCCGAGGTCGCCGACCGGCTCGCGGTCATGTACGGCGGGCGGATCGTCGAGCAGGGGCCGACCCGGCAGGTGCTGGCCGAGCCGCGCCACCCGTACACGCGGGGGCTGCTCAGGGCGATCCCGCGCCTCGTCGGCGATATCGCCGAGGCGCGGGCCCTGCCGGGCCGTCCGCCGACGCTGGCCGACATCCCGGCCGACGGGTGCGTGTTCCGCGAGCGCTGCCCGCTGCGCATGGACGCGTGCGAGACCGGCAGCCCGCCGGTCGTCACCCGAGGTTCGCGGTCGGCGGCCTGCCATGCCGTACGGGACGACGAGGGGGACAGGCCGGCCGTGGCCGCCACGACGGGGGAGGACCAGTCATGATCACCGGGACCGGCATCACGAAGACGTTCCGGCAGCGCGGCGGCGTGCTCGGCGCCCGGGAGGTGCCGGCGCTGCGCGGCGTGGACTTCACGATCCCCAAGTGCGGCGCGGTCTCGTTCATCGGCGAGTCGGGCTGCGGCAAGACCACGCTCGGCCGGATCATCGCCGGGCTGGAGACCTACGACGCCGGGGAGATCGTCATCGACGGCGTGGCGATGTCGTCGTTGAGCCATCGCAGGCGGCAGCCGTACTTCCGCCGCATCCAGCTCATCCACCAGGACCCGTACTCGGCGCTCAACCCGACGCGGACGATCCACCAGGCGCTGGCCGCGCCGCTCGCGTTGCGGGCGAGGCAGACCGGCCGGCCGCGTTCGTGGACGGACGAGCGGGCCAGGGAGCTGCTCGGCCTGGTCGGGCTCGACCCGGACTATGTGCTGCCGCGCTATCCCCACCAGTTGTCGGGCGGCATGCGCCAGCGCGTGGTGATCGCCCGCGCGCTCACCGTCGACCCGGAGGTCCTGGTCGCCGACGAGGCCGTCTCGATGATCGACGTGTCGCTGCGTCTCGGCGTTCTGGCGCTGCTGAAGGACCTGCGTGAGCGTCTCGGGGTGAGCGTGCTGTTCATCACCCACGACGTGGCGACCGCCCGCTACATCGGCACCGACGGCGAGCTGTACGTCATCTACCGAGGCCAGGTCGTGGAGCGCGGCCCGGTCGAGACCGTCATCTCGGCTCCGGTGCACCCCTACACCCAGGCGCTGCTGTCGGCCATACCGGTGCTGCACGGCCTGGAGTCGCCGGGCGAGCAGCGCGTGGTGCCGCTGGAGGCGTCGGGGGAGCACCCGGACGGGTGCCTGTTCGCGCCGCGCTGCCCCTTCCGGACCGAGCGGTGCGAGAACGAGCGGCCGACGCTGGGACCGGCGCCCGGGCAGGAGGGCGGCACGCCGCAGGAGCACGCCTGCTTCCATCCCGAGCGGCGCAGCGTGGTCGCCGTGCCCGTGAGCGGCCGGTGAGCCGCCGGTGAGCGATTCGTACGGCGAACGACTGCGACATCGGGGGAGGCGGGAGATGGAAACCGACGACAGGGACAACATGACCGACCCACTGACGGGCCCGTCCACCGACCACGCCGAGCTGTCCACACGGGAGCCACGCACAGACCGAAGCGAGGCACGCACAGAGCACAGCGAGGCACACATAACTTGGAGCGAGACATACACAGAGCGGAGCGAGGCGCATTCGGAGCAGAGCGGAGCGCGCACCGAGCGCGGTGAGTTTGGCACTGAGCACGGCGGGCTTCGCACCGAGCACGGCGAGTCCGACATCGAGCGTGGCGAGCTTCGCACCGAGCGCGGTGGGCTTCGCACCGAGCGCGGTGAGTTTGGCACTGAGCACGGCGGGCTTCGCACCGAGCACGGCGAGTCCGACACCGAGCACGGCGAGCTTTACACGGAGCAGAGCGATCCGCGCTACCGCGACATCGATCGGCTCCCGACCGAGGAGATCGCCCGCCTGATGAACGAGGCCGACGCCACGGTGCCGGGCGCGGTGGCCAAGGCCATCCCGGCCGTCTCGGCCGCCGTCGACGCGATCGTCGGCCGGATGGCGCGGGGCGGACGCCTTTTCTACGTCGGGGCGGGGACGTCCGGCAGGCTCGGCGTGCTGGACGCGTCGGAGTGCCCGCCGACCTTCGGCACCCACCCCGACCTCGTGCAGGGCGTCATCGCGGGCGGCGAGGCGGCGCTGACGCGGTCGATCGAGGGTGCCGAGGACGACCACGACGGCGGGGCTGCGGCCATCGCCGACCGCGGCCTCGGCCCGCTCGACTCGCTCGTGGGGATCTCCGCGAGCGGCCGGGCGCCGTTCGTGCTCGGGGCGCTGGGCGAGGCCGCCCGCCGCGGCGCGCTGACCGTCAGCCTGTCCTGCAACCCGGGGTCGCCGTTGTCGAAGCGGGCCGAGCACCCGATCGAGGTGGTGGTCGGCCCCGAGGTCGTGGCCGGCTCCACGCGGCTCAAGGCGGGCACCGCGCAGAAGCTCGTGCTCAACATGATCTCGACGATCGCGATGATCCGGCTCGGCAAGACGTACGGCAACGCCATGGTCGAGGTGGCGGCGTTGAACGCGAAGCTCGCGCGCAGGGCGACGCGGATCGTGGGGGAGATCACCGGCGCCGGTCCCGCCGCCGCGCGGGACGCGCTCGCGGCGGCGGACTGGAACGTCAAGGTCGCCGTGCTGATGATCGAGCACGGCCTCGGCGCGGACGACGCCCGTGCGCTGCTCGAGGCGAACGGCGACCGCCTGGAGGCCGCCCGCCGCCCCGGCATCGCCAGGTCCGGGTGAGCGCCGGGGAACGCCCGCCGATCGCGTGCTCCTCGCCGATGCTTTGACGTCGTCCCCGGTGACAGCGGTGATGAGCGCCGGGCTCGCGTTCCGCGACTCCCATCGGGCCCGTTGCGGGACGCCCCGGGCCCGGCCCGCCCGCCGGCTTCCGCTCCGATGTCCAGCCGCGCTTGGGGTGTATCCGGGAGACCTGGCCGTCCGGCCGGCCTTGAATCATGTGCGGCTTCGTCGCCTTGCGGAGGCGGCTGTGCGAGACGAGGGCGTCTCGCGGGACGTACGAGGGGGAGCCGCGGTGGTCAGGCCGACTTGATGCGGCGGTGGGCGTCGCCGAGGTAGTCGGCGAGCGCGTCGCGGGTCGCGCGTAAGGCGGCGTCGGAGGCGTCGAAGGTGCGTTGCGCGACGCCGACGAAGACGCAGTCGACGATGAGCAACTGGCTGATCCGGCTGGCGAGCGCGCCCGGCCGGAACGCCGTCTCGCGCCCGGCGGAGACCAGGACGTGGTCGGCAAGCCCGGCCAGCGACGAGCGCGGGTTGTTGGTGATCGCCACGACCGTCGCGCCGGCCTTGCGGGCGACCCGCGCCGGGCCGAGCACGTCGGGCGTCTCGCCGGTGCAGCTCACCCCGACGGCGACGTCCCCCTCGCGCAGCAGCGCGGCGCTGGTCAACGCCAGGTGCGCGTCGGTGAAGTGGTGGCCGGGCAGCCCGATGCGCATCAGCTTCTGCGCCATGTCGGCCGCGACGAGGCCGGAGGCGCCCACGCCGTACACGTCCACGCGGCGGGCGCCGGCGACGGCGTCCACGACCGCGCCGAGCCGGTCGGGGTTGAGCTGGGCCGCGGTGTCGGCGAGCGCCTGCGACTCGGCCCGGGTGACCTTGGCGATCACGTCGGTCAGGGGGTCGTCCGGGGCGAGGTCGCCGGGCACGAGCCGTTCCGGGGTGGCCCTGGCGACGGCCGCCGCGAGCGCGAACCGCAGCTGCGAGTAGCCGGCGAAGCCCAGCGCCCGAGCGGTCCGCACGATCGTCGCCTCGCTGATGCCCGAGACCGCGCTGATCTCCGTGATGGTGCTGCGGGCCACCATGGCGGGGTCGTCGAGGATGAGGCGCGCGATGGTCTGGGCGGCGGGGGTGAGCGAGGGCAGCACCGCGCGCACCGTCGCCATCGGGTTGACCGGTGCGGCGCCCTCGTTCTCGTTCATCACCTGCAGCCTCTCCTGTGCGCGATCAGCTTAAATCCCTGCGCCCCGCCGGTGCGGGACAACAACATCAGAAGTCCATATGTCGAGACATATGCGGCGTGACCTGGAAGTCGACCACCGTCTCCCATGAGGACCTCTTGGGGCAGATTACACGTAGATGACACTTTCTTTTATCCGCATTGATCTGAAAGTAAGTTTCTGTCAGTGTCGTGATCGCCGACACCCCCCGGCCTTCGGAGGTCCGATTGAGCTCACCCTCCCGGCGTGCCGTGCTGCGTGGCCTGGCCCTCGCCGCCTCGGCCGTACCGCTGTCCGCGCTCGCCGCATCCCCCGCCCTCGCGCTCCCCGCCCCTTCCGCCGGATACGTCCCGCCGCTGCGCCAGATGCGCGGCATGTGGATCGCCTCGGTCGTCAACATCAACTGGCCGTCCAGGCCCGGGCTGACGCCCGACCAGCAGAAGGCCGAGCTGGAGGCGTGGTTCGACCTCGCCGTGGCGCGCCGCCTCAACTCCGTGTTCGTGCAGGTCAGGCCGACCGCCGACGCCTTCTGGCCGTCACCGTACGAGCCGTGGTCGCAGTATCTGACCGGCGTCCAGGGGAAGGACCCGGGCTACGACCCGCTGGGCTTCGCCGTCGAGGCGGCGCACCGGCGGGGCCTGGCGTTCCACGCCTGGTTCAACCCCTACCGCGTGTCCATGCAGGCGGACCCGTCCGCGCTGCACCCCGACCACCCCGCCCGCCGTCACCCCGAGTGGATCGTCTCGTACGGCGGGAAGCTCTACTACAACCCCGGCATCCCCGAGGTGCGGGCGTTCGTGCAGGACGCGATGCTGGACGCCGTCATCCGCTACGACGTCGACGGCGTGCACTTCGACGACTACTTCTATCCCGTCAACACCACGGCGTTCGACGACAGCGCGGCCTACGCGGCGTACGGCGCGGGCTTCCCCGACCTGGCCTCCTGGCGGCGCAACAACGTCGACCTGCTGGTCCGGGAGATGCAGCAGCGCGTGCGGCAGGCCAAGCCGGAGGTCATCTGGGGCATCGGCCCTTCCGGCATCTGGCGCAACAAGGCCACCGACCCCCTGGGCTCCGACACCAGCGGCAGTCAGTCGTACGACAACCTGCACGCCGACATCCGCAAATGGGTGAAGCAGGGCTGGCTCGACTACATCGCGCCGCAGCTCTACTGGTACATCGGCCAGCCGAACGCCGACTACGCCAAGCTCGTCCCCTGGTGGTCGGACGTGGCCGCGGGCACCGGCGTGCAACTGTGGATCGGCCAGGCCGCGTACAAGGCGGGGACGGCGGGACAGCCCGCCGAGTGGTTCCAGCCGGACGAGCTGGCCCGGCACCTCACGCTCAACCGCGACCACCCGGAGGTCGGGGGAGACATCTGGTACAACGCGGCCGACGTCCGCGACGACCGGCTCGGGTCGATCAGCGCCGTGCTGAACGAGCACTACACTCAGCCCGCGCTTCCGCCGCTGCTGCCGAGGCTCGCGGGCGGCGAGCCGCCGCGCCGTCCCGTGCTCGCCTCGGCCTGCCGCGTGCGCGAAGGCGTGGAGCTGCACATCGAGGCCGGCGGGCCTCGGGCGCCGTTCCTGTTCGCCGTCTTCCGGTTCGACCGGCCCGCCCGGCGGCAGGACTTCGCCGGCGCGGCGCACCTGGTCGCGGTCGTCCCGGCGGGCGGGCGCGTCCGCTGGGTGGACACCGGCGGCGCGCCCGGCCACCGCTACCACATCGTGGCCGTCGACCGGGCGTCCCGGCACAGCGAGCCGAGCAAGGAACGCCGGGTGGCGCGGTAGCCGGCTTCGGGCCGATGCCGCCCGTCGCGAGCGGGACGCGGTGCTGTACGCCCGCCGCCGCGGGCTCGTCCCCCGCCGGCACCCGGCCCTCCACTCGCGAAGCGGAGCCGATAGCGCCGACGACAGCGTTGTCGGCTCCGAACCCGTGGAGATTGCCGATCTTCGTGGTGTATCCCGAATGTCCGGGCCGCCCGGTGTGCGTCGCCGGAGCCGGCCCGCCTGTGCTGGAAAGGCTCCGGCTCGCCGTGCCGAAGGCCCAGGTGAGGCGGCGACGCGGCGAAGCGCCGCATGGGCCACGCATGAGTCGCCGGCCACGGCCTGAGCGCGAAGACCGTGCTCATACACTGGGCCGGTCATGGAAGCCGCCACGTCCCGCAACCCCCGTGAGGTGGGCGTGCGCGTGCTCGGGCTGATCTCGGGGACCTCCCACGACGGGATCGACTGCGCGCTCGTCCGCTGGTCGCGGGACGGCGACCTGCTCACCGGGGCCGTGGAGCACACCGGCACGGTGCCGTACCCGCCCGGCCTGCGGGAGATGATCGTCGCCGCGCTGCCGCCGGGCCGTACGGACATGGGGGAGATCTGCCGCCTCGACACGCTGGTGGGCCGGGCGTTCGCCGAGGCCGCCGCGGCCTGCCCGGCCGCCGACCTGGTCTGCTCGCACGGGCAGACGATGTTCCACTGGGTGGAGGACGGGCGCGTGCGCGGGACGCTCCAGCTCGGGCAGCCCGCCTGGATCGCCGAACGGCTCGGTGTGCCGGTCGTGTCGGACCTGCGGGTGCGCGACGTGGCCGCGGGCGGGCAGGGCGCGCCGCTCGTGTCCGCCTTCGACCTGCCGCTGCTGTCCGGGCTGCCCGCTACATGGGGGCGGGCCGGCGCGCTCAACCTCGGCGGCATCGCCAACCTCACCGTGGCCCCGGCCGCGGCCGAGCCTCCGACGGCGTACGACACCGGCCCGGCCTCGGCGCTGATCGACGCGGCCGTACGCGCCGCCACCGGCATGCCGTACGACGAGGACGGCAGGCTGGCGGCGGCCGGACGGGTGCACGAGGGGCTGCTGGCCGAGCTGCTCGCCGAGCCCTACTATCACCGGCCGCCGCCGAAGACGACGGGCAAGGAGCTGTTTCACGCGGGCTACCTGGAGCGGGTCGCCGGGCCGTACGGCCTGGGCCTGCCCGACCTGGTGGCGACGCTCACCGCGCTCACCGCCGAGACGGTCGCGGCGGAGATCCGGCGGCACCGGCTCGGCGTGGTCGTCGTCTCGGGCGGCGGCGTGCGCAACCCGGCCCTGATGCGCGCGCTGCGCGAGCGGACCGAGGGCGTGCGGCTGCTGCCGAGCGACGAGCTGGGCGTGCCCTCCGACGCCAAGGAGGCCGTCGCGTTCTCCTACCTCGGCTGGCTGACCGCGCACGGCCTGCCCGGCACCGTGCCCGCCTGCACCGGCGCGGCGGGGGCGCGGATGCTCGGCACGGTCACCCCTGGTCGCGGGCCGCTGCGGCTGCCGGAACCGCTCGCGGAGCCGCCTCGCCGGGTCCGCATGGGCACGGTTGACCCTCACACCGTGTGAGGCGCTGGAATCGGCACGCCATGTTCACCATCGGAGACTTCGCCAGGCACGGCCGTGTGTCGGTCCGCATGCTGCGCCACTACGACGAGATCGGGCTGCTCCGCCCGGCCCACGTCGACGCCGCGAGCGGCTACCGCTTCTATGAGGCGGGCCAGCTCGCCCGGCTCAACCGGATCATCGCGCTCAAGGACCTGGGCTTCACGCTCAAGCAGGTGCGGGAGGTCCTGGACGAGCGGGTGAGTGCCGAGGAGCTGCGCGGGATGCTGCGGCTGCGGCGGTCGGAGCTGGAGGCGGCGGTGGCCGCCGCCACGGCGCGGCTGGCCCAGGTCGAGGCGAGGCTCCGGACGATCGAGAGTGAGGGACGGATGAGCACCGACGACGTGGTGGTCAAGCGCATCCCGGCGGTCCGGGTGGCGGAGCTGAGCGCCGTGGCACGCAGCTACCAGCCGCAGGACATCGGCCCGGTCGTCGGCCCGCTGTTCGACGAGCTGTGCCGCAGGCTCGCCGAGGCGGGCGTGACCCCCGTGGGGCCGAGCATCGCCTACTACGAGGACGCCCCCGAGGGCGACGGGATCCTCGCGCACGCCGCGCTGCCGGTCGCGGTGGAGCCGGGGGACGGTTACGACTTCGCGATCGTGGACCTGCCCGCGATCGAGCGGGCGGCCACGATCGTGCATCGCGGTTCGATGGACGACGTCCTGGCGACCGTGCAGACGCTGGCCCGGTGGATCGCCGACGGCGGCCACCGATCCGCCGGGTATGCCAGGGAGCTCTACCTGGAGGTCGGGGAGGACCCCGCCCGCTGGGTCACCGAGCTCCAGGAGCCGCTCGCCGGCTGACCCCTGCGTACGGTGTGCTTCCCCCGGCGGCGATGGCTGTGACGACGACCTTGCCGCTCCCGGGCCGCCCTCGCCCTCCGTGCACCGTGCTCGGCGGGGCCGAGGGCGGCCTCGGCGCGGAGGCCGCTTATCGGCAGCCCTCGTCTTATCGGCCGCCGTCGTCGTCCACGGCGGGCAGGATGCGGCCCCGCACCTCGCCGAAGCCGATGCGGCGGCCGTCCGAGCCGGGAGCGGTCGCGGTGATGACCACCTCGTCGCCGTCCTCCAGGAACGTGCGCTTCTCGCCGTTGATGTCCACCGGCTCCGCGCCGCCCCAGGTCAGCTCGATGAAGGCGCCGCGCTGGTCCTGGCGCGGCCCGGACACCGTGCCCGACGCGTACAGGTCGCCGGTGCGGGTCGACGCGCCGTTGACGGTCATGTGGGCCAGCATCTGCGCCGGCGACCAGTAGATCTCCCGGTACGGCGGGCGGGAGACCAGGCGGCCGTTCCACTCGACGGCCATCTCGATGTCGAACCCCCAGGGCTCGGTCTCCCGCAGGTAGGGCAGCGGCTCGGGGTCCTTGGGGGGAGTGTCCACCCGCGCGGCCTCCAGCGCCGCGATGGGCACCACCCACGGGGAGATCGAGGTGGCGAAGCTCTTGCCCAGGAACGGCCCCAGCGGCACATACTCCCACGACTGGATGTCGCGGGCCGACCAGTCGTTGACGAGGACGGCGCCGAAGACCCGCTCGGGAAACTCGTCGCACCGCACCCGCGTGCCCAGCGGCGAGCCGGTGCCGACGATGAAGCCCAGCTCGGCCTCGATGTCGAGGCGCCGGCTGGGGCCGAACGCCGGGGCCGGGTCGTCGGCCGCCTTGCGCTGGCCGCACGGCCTGACGATGTCGGTCCCCGACACCACGACGGTGCCGGCGCGGCCGTGATAGCCGACGGGCAGGTGCTTCCAGTTCGGCATGAGCGGCGGGGATCCGGGCCGGAACAACCGGCCGAGGTTGGACGCGTGGTGCTCGGAGGCGTAGAAGTCGACGTAGTCGCCGACCTCGATCGGCAGGTGCATCGTCACCTCGCCCACCGGGTGGACCGCGGTGTCCGGCACCTCGCCCGACACCAGCTCGCCGACCCGGCGGCGCACCTCGTCCCAGCGCCGGCGTCCCTGCGCCATGAACGCGTTGAGCGTGGGCCGGGCGAACACCTCGTCGCCGAGCGTCGCGGCCAGGTCCACCACGAAGTCGGCGACCCGCACGCCGACACGCGGCCGCGAGCCGGGGGTGGAGAAGACGCCGTAGGGCAGGTTGCCGAGCCCGAACAGCGAGTCGTCGGGGATGTCGATCGTCGTCATGCTCAGTTTCCCTCCCGCCGGCCCGGGACGGCGCCCGCGATGTCGTCCGGGATCAGCCCGAGGTTCAGCAGGTCGGTCAGCGGATCGGTGATGCTGCAGGTGCCGAAGGACAAAAAGCGCGAGCGGGCTGCGGCGGCCCGCTCCTCGCCGAGAGCCGCGACCCGGGCGGCCACCGCCGCGCCGTCGCGCTCGGCCAAGATCGCGGCCAGCTCGCTCTCGGCGCCCCCGCCGAGGGCGGCGTCGGCGGCGAGCAGCAGATTGAGGAAGCCGTGCTGCTCGAAGCCGGTCTCCGGGTCGGTGTTGCGGATCGCGTGGTGCAGCCCCGCGGTGGCCTTGAAGGGCACACCGGCGTCCACCACGGCCTTGATCGCCGCCGCCAGCTCGGTCTCGTCCGGATAAAGCTCGGCCTTCACGCCGCCCGTACGGAACTTGGCGCGCCGGCCCGACTCGGCCAGCCGAGAGACGATCTCCGCGCGGCGCTCGTCCCTGGGAACCTCGACGAAGACCGGCACCCCGGACAGGCGGGGAGCGTCGGCACAGGCGTGGTCGAGGGCGGCGAAGAACTCCGCCGGGGCCGCCCCCGCCGGGACGACCACCTCGAGGCCGCGCAGGCTCACCGGGAGCGCCTCGACGGCCCGCGCCACCTCGGCGATCTGCTCCGGGCCCCCGGGCACGGTGACCACGAGGTCCAGCCCGCCGCCGGGGCCGAGCAGCGGCCCCAGCTCGCCGAGCAGCGGTCCCAGCTCGCCGAGCGCCGGGGCCGCGAGCACGAACGGGCCGACCAGCTCGCCGTACGCGCAGGCCCGGTGGCGCAGGTGCGCGGGCACCGCCTCGGGCAGCGGCGCCAGCCCCGGGGGGAACACCGCCGCGTCGTCGCACAGGCCCACGGCGAAGGCGGGCAGGCCGCTCATCCGCGCGCCTCGTTCCGCGCCCAGCTCCACGCGTACGCCGGGTCCTCGCAGGCGAGCCCGCCCTCGCCCAGCCGCAGCGGCCGGAACGTGTCGACCATGACCGCCAGCTCGTCGAAGAACTCCACCCCGATGCTGCGCTCGTACGCGCCGGGCTGCGGCCCGTGCGCGTGACCGCCCGGGTGCAGCGAGATCGAGCCCTGCCCGATGCCGGAGCCCTTGCGGGCCTCGTAGTCGCCGCCGCAGTAGAACATGACCTCGTCGGAGTCGACGTTCGAATGGTAGTAGGGCACCGGGATGGCCAGCGGGTGGTAGTCCACCTTGCGCGGGACGAAGTTGCACACGACGAAGTTGTGCCCCTCGAAGACCTGATGCACCGGCGGCGGCTGGTGAACCCGGCCGGTGATCGGCTCGAAGTCGTGGATGCTGAAGGTGTACGGGTAAAGGCAGCCGTCCCAGCCGACCACGTCGAACGGGTGGTGGGCGTAGACCAGGCGGGTGCCGTCGATGCCGTCGGGCCCGCGATGCTTGACCAGGACCTCCACGTCGGTGCCCTCCGCCAGCAGCACCTCGGCGGGCCCGTGCAGGTCGCGCTCGCAGTACGGAGCGTGCTCCAGGAGCTGGCCGTACCGGGACAGGTAGCGCTTGGGCGGCGCGATGTGGCTTTCGGCCTCGATGACGTACGCGCGCAGCGGGCCGTCGCCCTCGGGCACCCAGCGGTGGGTGGTGGAGGTCGGGATCAGGACGTAGTCCCCGGCCTTGACCGGCAGGGCGCCGAAGACGGTCTCAAGGGTCGCCGAACCCGACTCGACGTAGACGAGCTCGTCGCCCAGCGTGTTGCGGTACAGCGGCGACACGGTGGCCGACACGACGTAGGAGATGCGCACGTCGGCGTTGCCGAGGACGAGCCTGCGTCCGGTGACGACGTCGGTCTTGGCCCACACGCTCTCGGGAAACAGCTCGTGCAGGCGCAGATGCCGCGGCTTGAGCGGCCGGTTGGCGACGGTCGTCTGGTCGGGCAGGTCCCAGGGCTGGGAATCCACGATCGCCGAGGGGATGTGCCGGTGATACAGCAGCGAGGAGTCGGAGGAGAAGCCCTCCTCGCCCATCAGCTCCTCGAAGTAGAGCCGCCCGTCGGCGTCCCGGTGCTGCGTGTGCCGTTTGGGGGGCACCTCACCCACCTGCCGGTAGTACGCCATGCCTCGCCTCCTTGCGATCGTGGGCCTCGTACGGCGGAGCCGCCACGCGAGAGATAGTAAATACGTTAATCATTTCTCGCCAGATGGGAAGCCCCTCCCCGCGCGCGGCGATGACCGCCGGGGGTGGTGGGCTCGCCGAGGTGGAGCGTGGCGCGGCCGGTCAGCTGCGTTCGCGCAGGTCGAACTGGTCGCGGTTGGTGATGAGCTTGTTCAGCAGCATGACGAGGATGCGCTGCTCGGTCTCGCTCAGCACGCTGGTCCACTGATATTCGCGCTCGTTGTGCGCGCGGAACAGCTCCTCCATCGTCCGATGGCCGTGCTCGGTGAGCGACAGCAGCACCGAGCGGCCGTCGTGCTCCCCGGGCGAGCGTTCCAGCAGCCCGTCGGCCACGAGCGGCTTGGACAGATTGGAGACCGCGGCCCGGCTCATCCCGGTGAGCACGGCCGCCCGCTTGGGCTCCAGCGGACCGGCCAGCCAGGTGACGAACAGGAGGCGGAAGCTCGACCAGGACAGGCCGCGGGGGCGGTGCACCGCGGACTCAAGGTCGTAGGTGACGAGGTCGGAGGCCCGGTTGAGGGTCAGCAGCACCTCGGTGGCCAACTGGTGGCGGAAGCCGTACTCGGTGGCGAGCCGGCGGTGGGCGAGCTCGATGAAGGACCAGAAGTCCAGCTCCGCAGGCCGTTCCTCGTCCGCCATGGCACTCACCCTAGTGTCGGCCGTCCCCGGCGGCGCCTCGGTGGTCGTCCGGGCGGGACGGCATGAAGTCAATGTCTTTACTATTTTGCCCGCGCATCGTGGCATCCGGGCGACGCCTGCGAGGAACTGCGGCGGGGGCGCCGGGGTTGACATGCGGCCGGCCCGCGGACCGTGCGGCGCCGTCCCCACGGCGACCGGCGACCGGCGACCGCCCGGCCCCGCCCGCCGGGGTGCGCGGGGCACGGAGCGGTCAGAGCCAGCCGGGCTTGACCAGGCCCGACTCGTACGCGATCACGACGAGCTGGGCCCGGTCGCGGGCGTGGAGCTTGGTCATCGTGCGGCTCACGTGGGTCTTGGCCGTCGCCGGGGACATGTAGAGCCGGGCGGCGATCTCGTCGTTCGTCATGCCGGTGCCCACCAGCGCGAGCACCTCCCGCTCCCGCTCGGTCAGCGGGTCGAGGCTGGTGGCGATGCCCGGCTCCTTGGCGCGGGCGACGTACTCGGCGATGAGCCTGCGTGTCACGCCGGGCGACAGCAGGGCGTCGCCGGAGGCCACCACGCGGACGGCCTGGATCAGCTCGGCCGGCTCGGTGTCCTTGACCAGGAAGCCGCTCGCGCCGCCGCGCAGCGCCTCGAAGACGTACTCGTCCAGCTCGAACGTCGTGAGCATGATGATCTTCACGTCGGCGAGGGCGGGGTCCTCCCCGATGCGGCGGGTGGCCGTCAGGCCGTCGGTGCCGGGCATGCGGATGTCCATCAGCACCACGTCGGGGCGCAGCTCCCGGGTGAGCTGGACGGCCTGCTCGCCGTCGCCGGCCTCGCCCACGACGGTCATGCCTTCCTGCGCGTCGAGCAGGGCCCGGAACCCGGCCCGGACCAGTGCCTGGTCGTCGGCGAGCAGGACGCGGATCACTTCGGCTCCTTCATCTGTTCGGCCCGCTCGGCGGAGAGGGTTGTCCCGCGGAGGGGGTTTGTCCGGCGGCGGGGTTTGTCTGGTGGCGGGAGTTTGTCCCGCCGAGGGGGTCTATTCGGGGGATGAGGTCTGTCTGGCGGAGAGGGGCTGCCACGCGGTCGAGGTCTATCCGGCGGAGAGGGTCTGTCCCGCGGAGGGGGTTCGTCCGATGGAGGAGGACAGGGGAAGGCGGGCCTCGACGCGGAAACCGCCCCCGGGCCGGGGGCCGGCCGTCAGCGACCCGCCGAGCGCCGCGGCCCGCTCGCGCATCCCGGGGATGCCGTTGCCGCTGCCCAGGCTCGCCTCGGCCCGCGCCGTCCCCCCGCCGTCGTCCTCGACCACCACGGTCAGTTCCTCCGGCGCGTACGTCACGCGTACGGTCACCCGCGAACCGGGCGCGTGCCGCGAGACGTTGGTCAGCGACTCCTGGACGATCCGGTAACCGGCCCGGTCGATGCCCGCCGGTAGCGGGCGCGTCTCCCCGGTCACCTTCAGCGTGACCGGCAGCCCGCTGCGCTCGACGAGGTCGGCCAGGTGAGCCATGCCTGCGGTGGGGGAGCGCGGCGCGCCGTCCCTGAGCAGGCTGAGCACGCCGCGCATCTCGGTCAGCACGTCCTTGGACGCCTGTTTGATCGTGGTCAGCGCGGTGCGGGCCTGCTCGGGGTGGTCGTCCAGGAGGTGCAGGGCGGTGGACGCCTGGACGTGGATCAGCGAGATGTTGTGGGCGAGCACGTCGTGCAGCTCCTGGGCCATGGTCAGCCGCTCCTCGCTCGCCTGCCGCCGCGCCTCCTCCCGCTCCACCCGCTCGCGTTCGGCGAGGCGCTCGCGGCGCACCCGGTAGAACTCCGCGACGGTCAGCGTGAGCAGCAGGTACGCCGCGACGGCGGTGTGGTGGAACAGGCTCGCCCGGTGCGGGATGAGCCAGCTCGTGTAGACGACCACGAACAGGAAGAACGCCGCCGACGACAGCCACGCCGCGCGGCGGTGCCCGTACTGCACTGCGGTGAAGGTCACGATGATCGGGCTGAGGAACACGGGCCCGTACGCGTAGTTGAACAGCATGTATATCGCGGTCGAGGCGAGCGTGACGACCAGCGTGGCGACCGGCGCCCGGCGGCGCAGGGCGATCGCGAGCGGCCCGACCAGCAGCAGCGCGTAACCCCACCAGGTCAGCGGCGTCCGCCCGAGGTCGGGGTTCCGCAACTGCCAGTACTGGGCACCTATCGTCAGAAACACCTGGACGATTCCGACGATGACCGGCAAAACGGGGTCGATGCGGCGATACATCACGGAACGGGAGCGCACACTCGCACGCTAGGCCATCGCCGCTGGTCATCGCATCCGCCCCCGGCCGCAGTCCGCCGTACGCCGCGTGGAGTAGCGCGACCCGCGCGGTGTGGTCCGGCTGTCCATCCCATCGATGACCGGCGTGCGCGGCGCGGCCGCGGTGACGTTCGTCTCGTCGCCGCCCGTGGGCGCGCCTGCGGTGGCTCCTGCTTCGCTTGCTTCGCTCGGCTGTTCAGGGCGCCTGCCGGTGGCCGCTGCCTCGCCTTGCTTCGCTCGGCTGTTCAGGGCGCCTGCGGTGGCTCCTGCTTCGCTCGGCTGTTCAGAGCGCCCGCAGGCCGTCGGCCGCGCCGGAGGCGTGCCAGTCCAGACCGGCGGCGCGCCCCTCCGGCTCGCTTGGTGTGGCCCGGGGTCGCTTCCGCGGCGGCGCTCGCGGCGGGCGGCGGCGGGGGAGCCCGGCCGGGCCCGCGCGCCGTCCCGGTACGTCCAGATGCGGACAAAGGCGCGGCGATTCTGACTCGGGTGAGTCATGCTGGTGTGATCGCTCAGTGGTGGAGGTGCCGGGCATGAGGACCTTTGTCGTCACTTCGCTGGGACTGGTCACACTGGTGGGCCTGCTCGCCCCGCCCGCCCAGGCGGGCGTACATCCCCCGGGCAAGGAGGTCAAGCAGCCGGTCGCGGAGGGGTACGGCGGGGCCGTGGCCACCGTGGACCTGGACGCCAGCAAGGCGGCGCTCTCGGTGCTGCGCCGGGGCGGCAACGCGATGGACGCGGCGGTGGCGGGCGCGGCGGCGCTGGGCGTCACCGAGCCATACTCGGCCGGGCTGACCGGGGGCGGTTTCCTCGTCTACTACGACGCCCGCAAACGGAAGGTGACCACGATCGACGGGCGGGAGACCGCGCCGCGGGCGATGACCTCGACGGTGTTCGAGGGCATTCCGTTCGACGAGGCCGTCACCAGCGGGCTGTCGGTCGGCGTCCCCGGCAGCGTCGCGCAGTGGGACATGGCGCTGCGCAGGTACGGCACGATGTCGCTGCGCGAGGTGCTGCGCCCCGCCATCGAGATCGCCGAGAAGGGCTTCGTCGTCGACCAGACGTTCCACGACCAGACGCTGCAGAACGCCGCCAGGTTCGCCGACTTCACCTCGACGGCGTCGCTGTACCTGCCGGGCGGGCGGCCGCCGCGGGTCGGGTCGGTCTTCCGCAACCCCGACCTCGCGCGTACCTACCGCGAGCTGGGCATCCGCGGCCCATCCTGGTTGTACGGCGGCGCGCTCGGGCGGGAGATCGTCGCCACCGTGAAGAAGCCGCCGGTGCGCCCGGGGGCCACCAGGAACGTGCGGCCCGGGCTCATGGAGGTGTCCGACCTCACGGCCTATCGGGCGATCGAACGGCCGCCGGCCAAGATCACGTATAAGGGCCTCGACGTGTACGGCATGGCGCCGCCGTCGTCGGGCGGGTCCACCGTGGGGGAGGCGCTGAAGATCCTGGAGGCCCTGCCGAAGGTCGGGCTGCACGAATACCTCGAGGCCTCCCGGCTCGCCTTCGCCGACCGCAACGCCTACGTCGGCGACCCGGCGCACGTGGACGTGCCGCTGGACCAGCTCCTGTCCGACGGGTTCGCCAAGGAGCGCGCCTGCCTGATCGGCCCGCGGGCGATGCCGCACCCGGCCCCGCCCGGGTCGCCCGACGGCTCCTACTCCTCCTGCGCCCCCTCGGCTCCGGCGGCCTCCGTCCCCGAGGAGAAGAAGGAGGGGCCGGAGACCACCCACCTCGTGGCGGCCGACCGCTGGGGCAACGTGGCGGCCTACAACATCACGATCGAGCAGACCGGCGGCAGCGGGATCGTGGTGCCCGGCCGCGGCATCCTGCTCAACAACGAGCTGACCGACTTCACCCTCGGCCCGGCCCCGGGGGACCCCAACCTGCCCGCCCCCGGGAAGCGCCCGAGGTCGTCGATGGCCCCCACCATCGTGCTCAAGGACGGCAAGCCGCTGCTCGCCGTCGGCTCGCCCGGCGGCTCGACGATCATCACGACCGTGCTGCAGATCCTGGTGAACCGGCTCGACTTCGGCATGACCCTCCCCGAGGCCGTGGCCGCGCCCCGGGCCTCCCAGCGCAACACCGCGGTGACCCAGGCCGAGCAGGCGTTCATCGACCGGTACGGCGGTGAGCTGGGCGCGCTGGGCCACACGTTCGCGGTGCCGACCACGCCGCCGGTCGGCGAGATCGGCGCGGCGACCGCCCTGGAGTTCCGCGGTAACGGCCTGGTCCAGGCCGTCGCGGAGCCGCCCTACCGGCGCGGCGGAGGCAGCGCCCTGGTGGTCACGCCGCGTCGCTGAGCCGGTCGAGCCCCCGGAGCCGGTCGGGCTCCCGGCCGGCCCGGGGCGCCGATGAGCTCGTAGGCCTCCGGCTTCACCTTCCGCGTACGAGCCCAGTATTCGAAGGTGAAGCCGGGCCACAGCGTGCGGTTCTTGCCGTGCTCGTCGAGATACCAGCTCGTGCAGCCGCCCTCGCTCCACACCAGCCGGTCGAGCCGCCGCTGCAGGCGGTCGTTGTAGGCCCGCTGTGCCTCCGGCCGTACGTCCAGGGCCTTGGCCTTGGTCCTGGACAGCAGCCGCAGGCAGTCGATGACGTACCGGACCTGCGACTCGATCATGAAGACGACCGAGGTGTGCCCGAGGCCGGTGTTGGGGCCGAGCAGGAAGAACAGGTTGGGGAAGCCCGCGGTCGTGATGCCGTAGTAGGCCTCGATGCCGTCCCGCCACGCGTCCTGGATCTTGACGCCGTTCCTGCCGACGATGCGCTGCTCGCCGAGGGAGTCGACCACCCGGAAACCCGTGCCGTAGATGATCACATCGACCTCGTGCTCGCGCCCCGTGGCGTCCACGACCGAGCGCCGGGTGATCTCGGTGATCCTGTCCGTGACCAGCTCGACGTTGTCCCTGGTCAGCGCGGGATAGTAGTCGCTGGACAGCAGGATGCGCTTGCAGCCGATGGTGTAGTCGGGGGTCAGCTTCGCGCGCAGCTCGGGGTCGGGCACCTGCCTGGCGAGGTGCCGCTCGGCCATCGCCCGGTGGACCTTCATCAACCGGGGGTCGATCGTGAAGCCCACGGCCCGGGTCTCCAGCAGCCAGTAGACGGCGTCGCGCGCCAGGCGGGCGCCGCCGGGCAGCTCCATGAACCGCTTGAACCGCCCACCGATCGGCAGGTCCGGCTTCGGCTGGATCCACGGGGGCGTGCGCTGGAACACGGTGAGCCGGCTCGCCTGCTCGGCGACGACCGGGACGAACTGGACCGCCGACGCGCCGGTGCCGACGACGGCGACGCGCTTGCCGGTCAGGTCAAGCGAGTGGTCCCACCGCGCCGAGTGGAAGGCCGCGCCGGAGAAGCGCTCGCGGCCGGGGATCTCCGGAAACGACGGCACGTGCAGCGGCCCGGCGCCGGACACGACGGCGTGGGTCTCGAACGTCTCCCCGTCGCCGGTCGACACGCGCCACAGGGCCCGCTCGTCGTCGTACTCCAGCCCGCAGACCTCCGTGCCGAACCGCAGGTGGGGCTCCAGGCCGTACTTGCGGGCGCAGGCCCGCAGGTAGTCCCAGATCTCCTCCTGCGGGGAGAACAGCCGCGACCAGCCGGGGTTGAGCTCGAACGAGAAGGAGTACAGCGGTGAGGGGACGTCGCAGGCGCAGCCGGGATAGGTGTTGTCCCGCCAGGTGCCGCCGATGTCGCCGGCCTTCTCCAGGATCACGAAGTCGTGATAGCCGGCTTCCTTGAGCTTGATGGCCATGCAGAGCCCGGCGAACCCGGAACCGATGATCGTGACGCCCGGACTGGGCATGCGCCCTCCCCATCCTATTGGAATTTTTGTCCAATGTATTCGTGCGGGTCGGAAGGGTCCAGTGACGAGGGAAGAGCCCCCGTGGCCGTCAGGTGGGCGTCTGCGGCACTACGTCACTGTATGACGTACCGACCGGCAGGGAGTTTCGCGATGTAAGACTGGGTCGATCCCGCCGGAGTAGTGGCCGGGTTCGCGCCGCCCTCGTAGGTGAGCCCGGGGCGATGACGGGCCCGGCGGGCGTGGCTGTGGCGCGGCCTGGAAGGCCCGTTGGCTGTCGCCGTCGCGTCGTGGGTGGAGTGGCGGCGGGTCCAGCGGGTGTGCTGCCGTGGGGCGTGCGCCCGTCGGCGGGTGAGCCCGGTGCTGCCGTGCGGCGCGTCCCGTCGGCGGGTGATCCGTTCGCCGGTGTTCACCGAGCGTTTTCGCGCATGACAAAGCCGCCGACGGGCGCGGTCGTCGGCGGCTGGCACAGGTATGTCAGCGAATCAGGAGAGGAGGTACGCCACCACGGCGAGGATCACGACGAGCGCCACTCCGATGGCGATCCACATCGGTGTGCGGGACGGCTGTTCACGAGCGGCCTCCGCGTCCTGCTGCTGCGCGAACGCACGAAACGCCTGAGTGTTTCCGGCCGGGTCGATCTGAGGGTCGGACATGGACATTTACTCTAGCGACACATGGTGCGGCCTGGCTGCGATTTGTCGGATTTTGCCCTCCGCTGGTGATGGCATGGTCCGCGCGTTGCGCGGTGAACCGTGACACCGCCGCGAATACCGGACCGGCACGGCGGCCGGATAGCGTTGTACTTATGCTCCGCACCCTCCTGGCTCCCCGGCTGGTGGCCCTGCACCTGCTGGTCATCGGGGTGCTCGTGTCCTTCACCTTCCTCGGGCGCTGGCAACTGGGCGTCTTCGAGGCGTCGGGCGCCCCGCGACTGGCCCCCGACCCCGCCCCCGTCGCCGTCACCGAGCTGACCCAGGTGGGGCAGCACCTCGACGGCGCCGCGGTCAGCCGCAAAGTGACCGCCACGGGGACCTACGACGCCGCGAACCAGCTCCTGGTGGCCGACCGGGTCGCCGACGTCGGCGCCCCCGGCGGCCGGGCGGCCCAGGGGGCCGGATTCTGGCTGCTGACCCCGCTGCGGCTCACGGACGGCACGGTCGTCCCCGTCGTACGCGGCTGGGTCGCCTCGGCGGCCGATCCCGCCACGGCCGTGCCCGAGGGCACCGTGACCGTCACCGGGCGGCTGCGGCCGGCCGAGGAGACCGACGCGGTGCAGCGCAGCGGAAACCTGCCACACGGCCAGGTGGCCACGGTGTCGACGGCCGAGCTGATCAACCTGTGGCCGCAGGCGCGGGTGCGGGACGGCTTCGTCGTCGCGACCGCGCAGGAGCCGCCGTCCCAGGCGAAGCCGGTGGCCGTGCCCCCGCCCACCGAAGGCGTCGGCTTCAACTGGCGCAACCTGGCCTACGCGCTCCAGTGGTGGATCTTCGCGCTGTTCGGCGTGTACATGTGGTTCCACTTCGTCCGCGACGCGCTGCGCGGTCAGCGGGAGCGGGAACGGCGGCCGGCCGAGCCTCCCGCGCCCGTGGGGGCCTGACCGGCCCTGGAACCGGAACCACCGGGCGGCCCGGATATCGTATGGTGACCGTTTCCCCAGTGAAGGTAATGATCGACGTGGAATCCGCGCTCAAGTTCTACCGCGTCATGGCCTACATCGTCGGCGTGATGTTGCTCGTGCTGTGCGTCGCCATGGTCGTCAAGTACGGCTTCGGCAACGACACGCTGGTCGCGGTGGTCGGGCCGATCCACGGCTTCCTGTACATGATCTATCTGGTGGCCGCGATCAACCTGGGCCTGATCAAGGCCCGCTGGCCGGTCGGCTACCTGCTGCTCGTGCTCATCTCGGGCACGATCCCGTTCCTGTCGTTCGTGATGGAGCGCAGCGTCAACGAGCGGGCGCGCAAGGCCATCGCCACCGCTTCCTGAGATCCGCATCGCCGCCGCTTCCGGAGATCCGCACAGGCGCCGCGGGGGCCGCGCGATCGCCGCGGCCCTCAGTGATCGGTTGTACGGGACCCGGCAAGCGGATCACGGGCTCGCCGGGGCGATTCGCAGGCTCGCGGGGTTGCACCGCAGGGCCGAGTACGCAGGGCGAATAGTGGGGCCGGGCGCCGCGAGGCGGCCCGGCCGGGTTTTCGCGAGCTATCTCCGATGCTTCGTGGGCCTCAGCGGCCGATCTGGCGGCGGCGGATGCGCCGCAGCCGCGCCCGCTGCGACTCGTCCAGCATGAAGTAGGCGACGATCGGCGCACCCAGCGCGCCGATCGCGATCAGCCAGGCCAGGAGCGTGGGCACCGGAAGGATGAAGACCAGCACGGCCACCACCGCCGCGCCCACGTAGTACTTGCCCAGTGGCGACATCGTCAGGCCTTTCGTGTCGGGTCCCGCGCGGAACGACGTCCCGCGTCGCATAAAGGAACGACCGAAGCCCGGCCCGAGTTCCGCCGACGCCCGCCCCCGGGGAGCCCCCGCCCCTCAGCCAGGTCGTCCATCCCCCGTGAGCCAAGGGCCGCCGTTCCACTGAAGTCCGCTCCGGCAAGCGGTCCCGCCCCTCAGCGGGTCGTCCGTGACTCGTTGGACGAAGGTCGCCGTTTCATCGGAGTCCGCTCCGGCAGACGGTCCCGCCCCTCAGCGGGTCGTCCATGCTCCGTTAGCCAAGGGCAGTCGTCCACCGAATTCCGCCCGTCAGGCGGTCCCGCCACAGCGTTTCGCGGTTCGTCGCGAGCATGTGACCTACCGGGCCAGGGGCGGTGTCCCGCCCGGCTCGGCGTGGCTCCTTGGTACTTCGGGTCGACACCGGCCGAACACACCAATCCGGCCGCGATGGTGGGAGCGCAGCGCGGCGCCGCGGAGCCGGGGGCGAGTGGTTTCCCGCCCGGGCTCCGCGGCGCCGCGCATACTTTCCCGTCGCCGCCGTAGGCCGCGCTACGACCTGCGGTCCGGCGAACTGATCCTGCTCCGCTTCCCTTCGCCGCCGTGGGCCACGCTCCCGAAACGGACGGACCCGACCCCGGCTTCGCCGGGCTCCGCTGTGGTCCCGTCCAGCGGCCCGCCGGAGGCTCAGCCTTCGCCGGACTCCGACTTGCCCATCGCCTTCCGGATGATGTCGCGGGCACGATCCATGATCGCGATCGGTGTCCCCAGCAGGATGTTCTCCGTCGCCGACTCGATCCCGGGATGCGGGTGCGTGGGCGCCATCGCCTCGGCGGCCTTCACACCCACGGCCATCGCCTTGCGCTCACCCTCGGATGTGTTCGCCTTGAGCTCGGAGAACTCGTAGCGTTCCTCGGCGGCGGCGTGCGCGAACACGGCGGCCCGCAGCCTCTCCAACTCCTGGGTGAACTCCGCCGTCGACACGTCCATGTCGTCGAGGCGGCTGAGCATCTCCTTCGCCTCTTCTTCCTCCTGCAGGCGTTCGTCCACGATCGTGTCGCCGCCGACCAGCTTGCGCCGCGCGTAGGGATGCACGATCTCCTCCTCCGCCGTCTCGTGAACGGCGAGCAGGCGGACGAGGCGGCTGAAGGCCTCCTTGCGCTCCTCACCCTGGCACCTGTCGATCTCGTCGAACAGCTCCCGGATGAGGGTGTGCTGCTGCGTCAGGAGATCGATCACATCGTTCTCCTGCATGGTCTCCGGCCTTGATTGGCGGTCCATTAGCGCCTCCTTCCTGGTCATATCCGGGCTACCCGGAACCAGAGGGCGAAACCCTGACCTGCGGATTCGGCTCACGAAAGCGGCGAAACGGTCCTGTCGCGTAGAGGGGACCGCCTATGGCGGCTCGGTCTGCGGCCGTGCGTCCCGTACGGTCCTACCGCGCGGAGGGCCGCCTGTGGCGGGATGGTCTGCGGCCGCGCGACCCGCCGGGCCCGGCGTGAGGCGTCACGCCAACCCGCGTGTGTCCCGATGCCTCACGGGCTTCGGGGAGAGAGCCGTACGGCGTCGCCTCCCCAAAAACGCCGGGTCAGCGAACCTGGGCGGGGGCGGAGGGAGCGCCGTTCCGAAGGGCCGGGTCAGCGGATCCGGCAGGGGAGGGCCGGGGGAGCGTCACGCTCGTCTGGCGTGGGCATCGCGTGAAGAGCTGTGCGGCCGTGCCTCTCCGAATACCGGGTCAGCGGACCCGGGAGGAGAGAGCCGGGGGAGCGCCCACGCCCGTCTGGCGCGGGCACTGCGTCCATCCGCGGGTGAAGGGCGGTGTCCCGCCGTGGGTGAGGGGCACGGTGTGCGATCCGCATCGCCGTGCTCACGCGGGGGGTCGGCCCGCGAGAGCTGACGCGCCGTCGGTGGAGGCCGCATCGCCGCGTTCACGCGGCTGGCCGGCGGTCCACCGTGCACGGGATCTGCACATTTCCGCACGGCACCTCTGCACAGGGGGGATTTACGCTTCCGTGCATGGCTACCCCTCAGCAGCGCCGTGTCCTCGTGGTCGAAGACGACGTCACCATCGCCAACGCCGTACGGCTCCGGCTCGTGGCCGAGGGTTTCGACGTACGCGTCGCGGGTGACGGCGAAGCCGCGCTGGCGGCGTACGCGAAGGCGGAGCCCGACGTCGTCGTCCTCGACCGGCTGCTGCCGGGCCTGGACGGGCTCGAGGTGTGCCGCAGGATGCAGGCCGCCCGCCCGGTGCCCGTGCTCATGCTCACCGCGCTCGGCGAGGAGACCGACGTGCTGGTCGGCCTGGGCGTGGGGGCCGACGACTACATCACCAAGCCGTTCAGCATGCGGGAGCTGGTCGCGCGGATCCACGCGCTGCTGCGGCGGGTGGAGCGGGCGAGCCTGCTGGCCCATGAGGACACGGTGATCCGGGTGGGCGACATCGAGATCAACACGGCGGAGCGGCGGGTGTTCGTCCGCGGGGCCGAGGCTCAGCTCACCCGGACCGAGTTCGACCTGCTGCGGCGTCTCGCCGAGCGACCCGGCCACGTCTTCGAGCGTGAACGCCTGCTGGCGGACATCTGGGGCTTCTCCGAGGCGGCCGCGACCCGCACCGTGGACAGCCACGTCCGGGCGCTGCGCCGCAAGCTCGGACCGGAGGTCGTCCGCACCGTCCACGGCGTGGGATACGCCCTCGTCCGCTCGTGACACACGCATCAGCAGGGAGAACGCTCGTGGCACGGGCTTCAGCAAGGAGCACAAGGCATTGAGGCCGCTCGATTTCCTCGGCCGGATCAAGGTCAAGCTCGGCATCGTGATCGTGCTCGCCGTGGTCGCGGCGTTCGGCGTGAACGAGGTCGGCATCAACTCGGGACTGTCCCGGGATCTCAGGATCGCGATCGCCGTCGTGCTCGCGCTGATCATGGTGCAGCTCCTCGCCCGCGGCATGACCCGGCCGCTGCGCGAGATGGCCGCCGCCGCGCAGACGATCGCCAAGGGCCGGTACGGCCTGCGGGTGACCGCCACGTCGCGAGACGAGGTGGGGGAGCTGGCGCGGGCCTTCAACGCCATGGCCGCCGACCTCGCCGAGGTCGACCGGCAGCGCCGCGAGCTGGTGGCCAACGTCAGTCACGAGCTGCGTACGCCGATCACCGGCCTGCAGGCCGTGCTGGAGAACGTGGTGGACGGCGTCACGCCGCCCGACCTCGACACGCTGGGCACGGCCCTCGCCCAGACCCAGCGGCTCGGCCGCCTGGTGACCCAGCTCCTCGACCTGTCGCGGCTCGACTCGGGGGCGCGGCTGATCGAGCCGGAGGAGCTCGACCTGGCGTCGCTGTGCCGCCAGGCCGCGTCGGAGGCGGCCCTCGCGCGTGACGACGTGACCGTGGTGAGCACCGTGGCGCCGGAAACGGTGCTGTACGCCGACCCGGCCCTGCTCGCCCAGGTGCTGGCCAACCTGCTCGACAACGCCGTACGGCACAGCCCGCCGGGTGGCACGGTCCGGGTGCACGCGCGGGCCGTCGGGCCGCACCTGGAGATCAGCGTCACCGACGAAGGCCCCGGCATCCCGCAGGCGGAGCGGGCACGGGTCTTCGAGCGCTTCTCGCGCCTCGACGCCGGACGGGCCGCCGACGCGGGCGGCGCCGGGCTCGGGCTCGCCATCGCCAAGGAGATCGTCGAGTTGCACGGCGGGTCGATCGCGGTGGCGGACCCGCCGGCCGCGCAATGGCCCGAGCGAGGACATCGCGGGACGGCCCCGGGGTGCCGGATGGTCGTCACGCTGCCCCGCCACGGGGAGCCGGTCGCGGGGGAGAGCAAGGACGGTCCCGTCCACGCCGGCGAGCGCAGGGAGAGCATGGAAATCGAGGCGGGCGGAAGCCATCACGCCGACGGACACCGCGAGGACGGCGCGGGCGACGGTTCATCTCGGACGGCCGGGAGTGGCCTGCCCGCAGCCGCGGAGAGCGGTTTGATGGCGGCTGCTGGCGAGAGCACCAGGAGCGGCCTGCTCGCAGTCGCGGAGAGTGGTTCGACGGCGGCTGCCGGCACTAACCCACCCGAGAGCATCGGGAGCGGCACGCCACAGGCCGACAGGAGCGGTGTGTCCGATGCGGTGGGAAACGGTTCGTCGCAGGCCGCCGAGGGCGGTGCGTTCGATGCGGTGGGGAATGGTGCGTCGCAAGCCGCCATGAGCGCCGCGCTCGGAACGGCCGGGACTAGCTCGGCGGGGACTGCCGGTAGCGGCTCGCCCGGCGACACCGCCACCTCGGCCACCGGATCCGACGGCGTACGGGTGGTCGCTCAGCCACACGGGGGCGCGGAGCGGCCCGCGCAGAGCGTTGGCGACGGGGAGGCGCGGTCCGAGCAGGACGAGCGCCCCGAGGCCGGACAGACGGAGAGCCCACAGCCTCTCCATGTCGTCGGCATGATCCGCGCAGTCGAGAGCACCAAGGCCGGCCACCACGACGCCACGCTCCCCCGGACGGATTCCCTCGAAGCCGCCCACCCCGAGGTAGGCCGCGTGGCGGCTGGGCACTCCGGAGCTGGGCATTCGGAGGCGGGGCATCGCGTGACCGGTCACCTGGAGGCCGGGCGCTATCACGCCGCTGTCCCAGGGTCCGATCGCCCCCAGGCTGGTCACCTGGAGGATGGGCACCGTGTGGCCGGTGATCGCGAGGTCGGGGACCTGGGGACTGGTCACCATGAGGTCGGTCGCTCAGGGGCCGGGCACTACGGTGGCGCTCTCTCCGGGTCTGGTCGCCCCGAGGTCGGCCGTCTGGAGGCTGAGCACTCGGATGCGGGGCATTACGGCGGCGCTGTTCCGGGGGCTGGGCATCTTGCGGCAGGTCGTCCTGGAGCCGGGCAAGCAGGGGGCGAGGCGCGCTTCTCTTCGCATGACGGCATCGGGGACGGCGAGGACCGCGACGGTGAACTTGGCGAGCGTTCCCGGCAGCCGGGGCACGTCGGGACGGACCTGGCGCACGGGGCTGTCACGGCCGACAGCGAGCGCCCGCAGGAAGTCGGCAGCGAGCGTCCGCAAGAAGCCGGCAGCGAGCGCCCGCAGGAAGTCGGCAGCGAGCGCCCGCAGGAAGCCGGCAGCGAGCGTCCGCAAGAAGCCGGCAGCGAGCGCCCGCAAGAAGCCGACAGTGCGCGTCCGCAGGAACAGGTGCGGGCATCGCACCCGCATGTCTACAACCGTGTCTCCCACTCGGCGAGAGCGGCCCTGGGCGCGGGCGTGGGCATGTTCGCCGGGTTCTTCGCCGGGCTGTTCATCGGGTTCTTCATCGGCCTCTTCGGCGGGGAGTTCTTCGGCGTCGTCGCGATGCTGCTGTTCACGGCGGGAGGGGCGGTCGCGGGAGCAGCGGTCGGCTCGTCCTCGGCCCAGCGGGCCGCCGCACATGTGAATGTGCTCCCACGGCCCGGGCAGAACGCCGAGTCCGTGCCCGTGCCGTCCGCCGCCGCGCCGCTGCCCATGTCGCCCGCGTCCGCGTCGTCCGCATTCGCGTCGCCAGTGTCGGCCTCGGTCACGTCCGCGTCCGCGTCATCTGCGTCGTCCGCAGTCGCGTCGTCGGCGTCGTCACTGTCGGTCTCGTCGGCGTCGTTTGTGTCGGCCTCGCCGGTGCACGCGCATGTCCCGTCCGTGTCCGGCGCGACCACATCCGAGGCATCCGTGTCCGGTGCGACCGCATCAAAGGGGACCGCACTCAAGGGGACGTCATCCGGGGCGACCGCATCCGGGGCGTTCGGGGCGGGGCGATACTCACCCCCGCCCGCGTATGTGCCGCCGCCGCTGTTCCCACGGCCGGAGCTGCCGGACGCGCCCCGGTGGCTGCTGCCGGCCGCCGCGGCGGCAGGTCTGGTCGCCGCCGTCGCCCTCCCGTACGCGGCCCCCGGGCTGGGCCTCGTGCTGACGGCCGTCGCGATGGGGGCGGCGGCGTTCCCGGCGGTGCTTCCGCTCCGGCGCGGGCGGATCACCCCGTGGACCGTGGTTTTCGGGCTCCTGGCGTACGCGCTGGTCTCCGTGGCGCTGTTCCGCGACGCCGACTGGCTGGTCGCGCCGGTGCTGCTGGCCGCGTTCGCCGTGGGGTCGCTGGCGCTGTCCGGCGGTGGGCGGGGCTGGCTCGCCGTGCTCAGAGGAGGAGTGTCGGTCGTGATCGCGGTGCTGCCGGTGCCGTGGTTCCTCGCCGGTCCGCTCCGCGGTCTGGCGCGGCACCGCCGGATGCTGCCCACGCTGATCAGCGTCGCCGTCACCGCCGTCCTGCTCGGGTTCTTCGGCCTGCTGTTCTCCGCCGCGGACGCGGTGTTCTCCGCGTTCGTGGACGACCTGCTGCGTACGCCCGAATGGGCGCAGAGCCTGCCGTTCCGGATCTTCTTGTTCTGCGTGTTCGCGGTCTTGGTGGGGGCGGCGGTGCTGGTGGGCCTGCGCCCGGTCGTCGAGCCCTCCGCGCCCGATGTGCGGATATCTGTCGGCCGCCAGATGTGGGTGGTTCCGCTGGTCGGGCTGAACCTGTTGTTCGCGTCGTTCGTCACCGTGCAGATCACGGTGTTGTTCGGCGGAAGCCGCAGGGTGTTGTCGACGGCGGGGCTCACCTACGCCCAGTACGCGCGGTCGGGTTTCTTCGAGCTGGTCACGGTCAGCGTCTTCGTGCTCGCCATCGTGGCGGCCGCGGTCGCGCTGCTGCGTGGCCAGGGCCGGGCCGACCGCTGGCTGCTCGCCGTGCTGCTCGGCCTGCTGTGCGCGTTCACGCTGGTCATCCTCGCCTCGGCGCTGCATCGTCTCGGCCTCTACACCGACGCGTACGGCCTGTCGCGGCTGCGGGCCTCGGTGGAGGCGACGATCTGGTGGCTCGGCACGGTGTTCGTGCTGGTGCCGGCGGCGGGGGCGGCGCGCCTGGCGGGCGGCGGCACATCCTGGTTCTTCCGCGCGTTCGTGCTGCTCACCGGGGTGTCGCTGCTGGCGTTCGCGGTGTGGGACCCCGACGCGCGGGTGGCCGAGACCCAGCTCACGGTCCGCGGTGTGGAGCGGCTCGACCACGGCTACCTGCGGGAGCTGGGGGCGGAGGCCGTACCGATCCTGGACCGCCTGCCCGAGCCCGACCGCAGCTGCGTGCTGCGTGACGTGGTGAGGATCAACGGCCTCGACGAGCCGGACCCCTGGAACGGCTGGAACCTCGCCCGGGCCCGCGCCCGCGAGATCCTGGCGCGGCATCCCGTCCTGGCCACCGCGGACTGCCCCGGTCTGTACCGTGTGTCGGCCCCGCCCGACTGATCTAATCGGAGTCGTGACCTTCGATGTGCTGATCAGCGGTGGCCGGGTGGTGGACGGCACCGGAGCCCCCGCGTTCCGTGCCGACGTGGGCGTGCGCGGGGGTGTGGTCGAGGCGGTGGGCCGCCTGGACGCGGCGGAGGCGGCCGTGCGGATCGACGCGGCGGGCCGGTATGTGCTGCCGGGCCTGGTGGACTGCCACGCGCACGGCGACGCGGCCGTGTTCGACCCTCGCGTGCAGCACGCCGCGCTGCGGCAGGGGGTGACGACGTTCGTGCTCGGCCAGGACGGGCTGTCGTTCGCGCCGACCACGTCCCCCGAGGCGTTCGCGTACGCGAGCGGCTACTTCGCGGCGATCAACGGCGCGCACCCGCACGTGGACGGGCCGGTGAGCGTCGGCGAGCTGCTCGACGCGTACGACGGAAGGACCGCGCTCAACACCGTTTACCTGCTGCCGCACGGGACGATCCGGTTCGACGTGATGGGCCCGGCGGAGCGGGCCGCCGACGAGGACGAGACGCGGGCCATGCTCCGCAGGGTCGAGACGGGCCTGGCGGACGGCGCGGCCGGCCTGTCGTCGGGATTGGAATACGCCCCCGGCCGGTACGCCGACGCCGCCGAGCTGGCGGCGTTGTGCGCACCGCTGGGCGACCTGCCGTACGTCACCCACATGCGCGGCTACGGCGCGTCCGCGCCGGTGGGGATGGCGGAGGTCGTGGAGATCGCCCGGAGGTCCGGGGCGGTGGTGCACGTCTCGCACCTGCACGGCCCGGCGTCCATCCTGCTGCCGCTCGTCGAGGACGCCCGGCGGCAGGATGTGGATCTCACCTTCGACACCTATCCCTACCTGCGCGCCAGCACGATCCTGGCGATGGTGACGCTGCCGCCGTGGGTGCCCGCCGCCGACCCCGACCGCGCCGTGGCGATGCTGTCCACCGAGCGGGAGCGCCTCGCGGAGGAGTGGGCGGGACGCGACGACCTGTGGCCGCGCATCACGCTTTCGCACGCCCCCGGGTTCGAATGGGCCGAGGGGATGACCCTGCCGGCCGCCGCGGCCGAGTACGGCGCCACGCCCGCCGAGTTCTGCCGGGTGCTGCTGGTGAAGACCCGGCTCCAGGCGGGCTGCGTGCAGGCCCGCCCGGACGAGGGGCCGACGGGGGAGGAGTCGGTGCGCGCGGTCATGCGCGACCCCGGCCACACCGGCGGCTCCGACGGCATCTATATGGGCGGCCATCCGCACCCGCGCGGCTTCGGCGCGTTCGCCCGCTACCTCGGCCGGCACGTACGCGAACTCGGCGACCTCACCTGGGAACAGGCCGCCGTGCACCTGGCCTCGCACCCGGCGCGCCGTTTCCGGCTGCCCGACCGCGGTCTCGTACGGCGGGGCCAGGTCGCGGACCTGGTGGTCGTCGACCCGGCCACGGTGGCCGACACGGCGACGTACGAGGAGCCCCGCTCGCTCGCCGTGGGAGTGGACGACGTGCTCGTCGGCGGCGTGCCGGTGCTGCGCGGCGGCGAGCTCACCGGGGCCACCCCCGGCCGCGCGCTGCGTCCCTGACCTGTGACACGGTGGTGGGGGCCATCTCAACTCGTGCGCCCGTCGATAAGGCCGGCGTTATGGCTGGCCCCGGCGGCCGGTCGATGACCCGGCGAGTTTGGCCCGCCGTGATATGCGATCGCCCCGCGGAGCGCCTGGTGGAGTGCGTGAAGCGCCCGATCGGCGATGGGGCCGCAGGCCACCGAGACCCGCAGCAACGGGCCGCAGCCCCTGACCATGCTCAGGTTGCGGATCCGGTAGCCGGAAGCGCTGGCAAGGGCCTCCGCTCGGTCGGCGACGTCCGGATCCGGTGCGATCATCGGGATGAAGTTCCCTCCCGACGGGAGCGTCCGCCAGCCGAGTTCGAGCAGGCTCGCATTCCACCTCTCCCGTTCCGCGGCGAGGGCTCGCCAGATTCGCGCGAATTCCCGGTAGACCAGCCCGGTTCGGGCCACCGCGTGCAGCGTGGGGGCACTCAGTTGGCGTTCCGCCTCCAGAGCGCGCACTTCGTCGATGAGGCGTGGGGACGAAAACAGCGCCGCGACTCGACCGCCGGCGAGGCCGAAGAGCTTCGACCAGCTGAGGAGCACCACGCATGCGTCGCCGGCCAATTGGGCGACAGTGCGGGGGTCGGCGGTGAACCCGGCGTAGCACGCGTCGATCACCAGCAGGTGCCCGTGCATCGCGCACCGGGTGGCGAATGCGCGTACGGCGGAAAGATCGGGTGTGAAGCCGGCGGGTCCGTTGGGCCAGGACATGACTACCAGGGACGGCTTGGCGGTGACGATCTCCGCGTCGAGAGCGGCAAGTGAGCCTTCAGCGGTCCTGTCGGGTGAGAAGACCTCCCGTATGGTCCAGCCTTGTGCCTCCTGCGCGGTCCACCACGCTGTGTAGTTGGGAGCCTGGATCAGGAGCCGTCCCTTGAAACGGCTAGCCGTCACCCGCAGGAGCAACCGGATCCCGCTGTCGGAACCAGGTGCCAAGCTGACTTCGGTCTCATCGCACCCGAAGAGGGTCGCGACCGCCTGGACGGGCCTGTCCAGCACGGGATAGGTACGCAACTCATCCCAGCTCAGTCCTTCCAGCATTCGCCGGTGCAGCGCCGTCACGTCCGGATGGATCAGTTCGTTGGACGCGAGGTTGACGCGGCTGTCGGCGCTTCGCCGCGGCATGGCGGCCCCTGGCGACTTCATGCCGGATCCCGGGAGAGCGGGTGCGACGGACTCCTGCCGGTATCGAGGCGGCGCCTTTCCGCCCAGCGGGACACCGGTGCGAGCAGAGAGCCCGCCGCGGCGAACAACGCTCCGATGAGCAGCCAGCCCGCCGTACCCCAGGTGATCGCCAACGTGGTGAAGACGAGCGGTGCGAGCAGGCCGCCGATGTCGAGCCCGATGTTGAAGAGCCCCTGGTATTGGCCGTGAGCATGGTCGGGGGCCAGTTCGTAACTCAGGGTCCAGGCGGCCGCCGCCTGCTTCAGTTCACCGGCGGTGTGCAGGGCCGCCGCGACCGGAAGCAACGCGGCCGCGGCGGCGGCGTGCACGTCGCCGGTGAGGGAGACGATGACGCACGCTGCGGCGAGCAGCAGGCCGCCGTGCCGCACGGCGTTCGCCGCGCGGGACACATCGGTGATGTTCGCGGTCGCCCTCACCTGAAAGACGATCACGCCCAGCGTGTTGAGCACGAGAACGAAGGAGATCATCCATGTCGGTGCGTCGGTCTCGCGCGCGATCCACAAGGGCAGGCCGATCTCCAACATCCCGACGTGCAGCAGGAGAACCGCGTTGAGCCCCGTGACCATGAGGTACGGCACGTCGCGGATGGCTGTCGCGGGCCGCGCGGGGTGATGGGCGGTCCGTCCTGCCGTCGGGTCTGTCCGGGGTCCGCGTGCGCCGCTGATCGTGAGCACGAGCACCGCGGCGACGGCGAACGTGGCCGCGTTGAAGGCGATCGCGACGAGAAACGCCGTGGGGGTGCCCCAGGCCAGAACGAGGCCCCCCGCCATTCCTCCCACAGCGAGACCGGCGTTGGAAGCGGACCTGAGGGCGGCACGGTAGCGGACGCGATCGGCTCGATCGAACAGTCCGGCGATGAGCGCCCCGCGAGCCGCGGCCGCTCCCCGTTCGCAGACGGTGGCGGCACCCACCAGGATGACGAACGCGAAGACCCCCGAGACCAGGGCGTACCCGGCCATGCATACGCCTTGAGCGCCCAGCAACAGAGCGTAGAGGCGGCTCGGCTCGCGCGCGTCGGCCAGGTGACCGATCGAGGGGCCGGCCACGAGGCCGAGTACTCCCGCGATGCCGAGCCCGAGCCCGATCTCGGTGGGGGACACCCCCATGACGCGAATGAAGAACAAGGCGCTGACCGCCAGGAAAGCCCCGTTGCCGACCGAGTTGACTACCAGGGCGACGGCCAGCCGGCGTGACTGCCCGGTGCCGAAGGAGCCCTCCGGAAGGAGACTCTCCCGGAGGGCCCGTACCGGGGACCGGCGGCGACGGGGATCGGTCATCGAGATTGCGGGCGCGGCTTGCCGATCCATGTGCACAGGTAGTCCATGTGCACGAGTCGCTTGTCGGTGGGCACCGTGGGCCGCTGGGGGAAGACCTGGGTGGGAGCGACATCCCTGGGGCAGTAGGGGTCGCGAGCGAACAGCGATCTGCGTCCTGTCTCGTGGGCGTGATGCAGGTAGGAACGGCCTGCGCAGCCGCCTCGGCACTGCGAGATCAGCTCGCAGCCCGCGCAGCCGTCGACCTTGTCGGGGTTGGCGTTCCTCCTGCGGAACGAGCGGAACTGAGGCGAACGGACGATGTCGTAGAGGTCGTCCTTGAGGAGATCCCCGAACTTGTAGTCGTGTAGGTAGACGCAAGGGGAGACCGGGATGCGGCCGTCGGGGGTGATCGAGTGGATGCGGAAGGATGTCCGCCCGCACGGACATCCCTTCGCCCCCTGGTAGTCGGTCACCGCGGCGATCGGCGGTTCTCCCAGATCGACCGGGTCGCACCGGCTCATTAGGAGAGAGAAGCCCTTGTAGTACTGCTCGGCAGTGAGTAGCGAGTCCATGTGCGCTGGTTCGACTGGCTTGATGGGATTGATCCTGATGTGCGCGTCGTATCTTTCCGCTAATTCGAGCAGCTTCTCGATGTGCCGGGGGGTAAAGTTCCAGTTCATCCCGCACATGATCAACGTGTGGGGGATGTCGTACTTCTGGGCGAGCTCGAGAGCTTGGATCGCCTGCTTGTAAATTTTCGCACCCCGGTTCGCGTTGTGCTCGTCCTCGAAGGGCGAGTCGAAGCTCACGTCCAGGTCGTTGAGCTTGCGCCAACTCTCGTTGTGGTCCCGTTCGAGGTGGATCGCCGTAATGCCCGAGGTGGTCAGGCCGACCAGGATGCCCGCGTCTACGAGCCTGTCGATGATCTGCGGAAGCAGTGTGTTGCGGGGGTTTGCCCCATTGGTAAAGAGTGGTTCGTTGCCGCCGAGGTTCACCGTCTCGACTCCGTTGATCGCCAGCTGCTCGACGATCCGGTCGATCATCTCCAGGCTAAAGTCCATGCCCTTTTCCCGGGCCGACATGGAGTAACAGTGAGTGCAGCGGTAGGGGCAGTCGTTGCCGAGGGTCCAGCCGATGTTCCTGATCGTTATGGGGCACTCATCGAGATCCTCGTGCTCGATCGGCCCGACGGCCCTGTCGTAGTGCTCCTTGGGGTTGATGTTGCTGGGAAAACTCGGCTCGCGGCGCTCCCAGGGAAAGGACGGCCGGGGCCCCAGATCGACGATGTCGCTCACGCGGTCTCCTAACTGGACGGCGGTACACGAGAGAGATAGGGACGGCTCAGAAGGGGGTTTCCGAGGGGAGCAGGGGGAGCGGGGAGCGGTCGAATCCGATCAGCCGACTGCCGTCGATCGTCGACCACAGCTCGGGATGTTGCCGCTTGGACTGGGCGAGGTGGAAAGGATTGACCAGAGGGCAGCTCCAGCATGTGGTGCGCTGGTAGCCCAGGCCGTACAGCGGATTGACGGGCAGTTCGTAAGTGTGGATGTAGCTCCATATGTCGAAGCCATTCCAGTCGGCGACCGCGTGCGCCCAGATCTGTTGCGAGTTGCGGTAGCCCTCGATACCGGTGACGAAGTTCACCCGCGGGTGAGAACGCCGGAAATCGTTCTCGTACCAGCGGGAGCCCTCGAACGCGATCGGCACGCCGTCGGGATAGAGCCGCTCCACCGCGCCGTTGCGAATCGGGTACTTGAGCTTCGACCGGCACCACATGTTCGAAGGCTCGAGAACCCCCTCAGTCTCGAGGAGTTGGCGGGCCAGCGCTTGGTCGCCGGGCTCGATGTGCAGCTGGAAGAGGTCACGGTATTCCGGTCCGCGGAGGAACTCGGCCAACTGCTCGATGAAGGCCTCATCTTCGGGGAAGTCCATGCCGACACCGGCGAAGAGCAACTGGGCCTTGATGCCGGCCCGTTTGAACAGATGCATCGTGACGATGCTTTCCTTGCCGCCGCTGAAGTACAGCAGCGGCAGGCCGAGGTCGCGCGAGCAGATCTCCTCGATCAGCACGATGGAATCGAGCGCCAGGCGCTCGAGGGCGTCCGCATTGGCCCGGATGTGCCGGTCACGCTCTTCGGTTTCGTCGTCGGCGACGCTGAACGACCAGTCGACCTCGTCGAAAGCGGAGGTGTAGTGGATGGTCCACTCCTCCTCCCGCTCACCCGTGAAGTCGATCCGCATGACCACGCGGCCGTGTGCGACGACTTCCCAGAAGAAGACACCGTCCCACAGCCCGTTGTTGGCGAGCAGGAGCGTGTCGGGCGGGATCGCCCGTCCCAGGCGCCGTTCGACGAGCGTGCGCAGCCAGTCTCGTTCCACCCCAGTGCAGAACCAGGGGTCGCAGGGAGGGGAGAGCGGAACCTGGATCAAAGAGGGGTCCCGCAGAGCGGCGTCGCGCTCGTTGACGTAAAGATGCTCGTGCGGATTCCAGTGGAGCTTGTTCCACCGCTCCAGGGGGACGAGGAACTGGTCGCCGGCATACCGCTCGTACGTCTCCCTCACCGAACTCTCCGTCGTTCCGAGAGCGGCGGCGATCTCGGCTACGGTCCGGAAACCGCGCATCTCACGCAGCACCGGGACGTCCTCCGCGGCGACGTGCTTCAGGGTGCCTTCGCCCGCGATGAGGGCGTGCCGGCCCGAGTCGTACCGCTTGAGTTTGCTCAGCAAGATTGGGGTGAGGTCCGGGGCGGGGTGGGGGATGTCCATTGACGCTGCTCCTTACGAGGTCGGAAGCCTGCTCAGCTGACGAGCGCTCCACGGTCGGTCGGGCCGACGAGACGCCGATAGCGGCGCAGATAGGGGTACTCACGCGGCACCGGCGGCGGTGACGGCACCCCTTCCGCGGCACGCCGGGCCAGTTCGGCCTCGTCCACCAGCAAGTCCAGCCTGTTGGTGGGCAGACAGATCTCGATAGGGTCGCCGTTCCTCACCAGGGCGAGTGGGCTCCCTGCTTCAGCCGCTTCGGGGGCCAAGTAGCCGATGATGAAACCGTTCGAGGCTCCGGAGAAGCGGCCGTCGGTGATCAACACGAAGTCGTTGTTCAGCAGGTTGAGATGGTTGATCACTTCCGACACGCGGTGGGCCTCGCGCATGCCCGGCCCTCCGATCGGCCCCTCGAAACGGATGACCACCGCGGCGCGCGGATCGAGCGCACGGGTCGCCACGTCCGCCGCGAACGATTCGTAGGAGTCGTAGACCGCGGCGGGGCGCACCTCGCTCAGTCCCAGCCGGTCGCGCGGGACGTTGGACGCGTTGAACAGTGCTCCTCTCGGAGCGAGACTGCCGCGGAGCACCCTTATCCCGCCTTCTGGCGCGAGGGCGCGATCCTCGTCGGCGATCGCGGAACCGACCTTGGGGAGACCGTCGAGAAGTGTGCCGAGCTCCACGCCGTCGACCGTCATCACGTCGCGATGTATGCGCCGGCCCAGTCGCTTGAGCACGCCGAGCACGCCTCCGGCCGACCGAAACAGCGTCATGTTCAGGGTGTGCTGATTCTTCAGGTCGATCAGGAAGGGGGTGCTCGACGAGAGCCGGGCGATGTCGGAGTAGTCCAGCTCCACACCGGCCGTGTTGGCGACCGCGAGGGCATGAAGGATCGCGTTCATCGAGCCGCCACTGGCGATCACGCTTCGAATCGCGTTCTCCACCGACTTCTCGTTCACGATGGAGGACGGCCGGATGCCGCGCCGGGCGAGCTCGACGGCGCGGACTCCGGCGTCTTTCGCCCGCAGCGCCTTCTCTGTGGAGAGCTCGGGCACCAGCGCGCTCCCGGACAGAGCGAGCCCCAGGGCCTCGGTGAAGTAGTTCATCGTGCCAGCGGTGGCGTACGGTCGGCAGATCCCGATGGTGGAGTTGGTGCTGTAGTAAAGGTCGACGAACTCCTCCTCGCTGATGAGCTCGTCGAGATAGAGCGACTTGATGTATTTCTCGTCGCCGATCCGCTCGGGGTCCACCTCCAGGCGCCTGCGCCGCCGAATGTCGGCGCAGACGGACTGGTTGACGTCATGATTCAGTTCGGGTATTTGCGGTCCGCCGGTCACGACGACGGCCGGGACGTCGACCCGGATCGCGGCGATGAGCATGGCGGGCAGTACCTTGTCGCAGGTGCCGATGAACACCAGCCCGTCGAAGACGCCGTGTGCGTTGACATAGGTCTCGATCGAATCGGCCATGATATCCCTGCCCGGCAGGACGTATTTCTCGTGTAGCCGCCCGTGCGCCATCGAATCGCACAGCGCGATCATGCCGGACTCGATCGGCATTCCGCCCGCCATCAGCACGCCTTCGCGCACGCGCTGGGCAACCGCGCCGAAGCTGAGCTGAGCGAGGTTCAGCTCGCTGTAGGAATTGATGATCCCGATGACGGGTTTGGACAAATCCTCTGAGCGGAAGCCGAGCGTTTTCTTACGCGCGGCGACGACGCCGTCGGACAGTTTCCGGATCGGATCATGCAGTCTGTCATCCACAGGATTTCCCCATCTGGGCGACTGCCGTGAACGGGCCGAAGGGGCTAGCCACAGAGGTGAGTGAGATCTCACGGATCTCGACCAGGGGAGGTTGCGCGAGGACGAAATCGACCACTCCCGCGACGACCTCCGGCCGCAGCGCCTCCGGGCGTGAGCCCGCCTGCCCGCCGTTGAAACCCGTGTCGACGCGGCTCATCGTGAGCACCGAGACGCGGGTACCGGACGGCCGCAGCTCCTCCCGGAGAGCGTCGGCGAAGCCGACGAGCCCGTGTTTGCTCGCGCAGTACGCGGTGCGATCCGGAAACGGCCAGCGCGCCGAATCGCTGGCGATGACCACGAAGGCGCCGCCGGTCTGCGTGCGGAGCAGGGGGACCATGTGCCGGGCGACGAGAAACGCTCCCCGCAGGTTGACGTCGATGATGCGATCCCAGTCATCAGGGGTGACTTTCTCGACGGGATTCCACCCGCCGACACCGGCGCAGTTCACCACTGCGGCGAGTCTCTCCGGCCGTCCACTCAGGGCCGAGGCGATCTCGGCGATCTGCTCGTCCGCCGACGACGCGGCGAGGTCCACTTTCCACGACAGCGCCGTGGTTCCCCTTCTCACGATCTCGTCATGCACGCTCTCGAGACCGTCGCCGTCCCGATCGAGGAGCGCCAGAGCGTATCCTCGGCGGGCCAGGACGCGGCTGGTTGCGCGACCGATTCCGGCAGCCGCTCCGGTAATGAGCACGAATCGACGGAGAATTTCCAGCGCACCGGCTCCTTCCGGGAAATATTGGAAGCCCTGGAGGGTGATACGGTCTGGCTTTGCTCGCATCGCAGGTATTGCGCAGTGGGCAGGAAGCGCGCCCGGAAAGTGACGTTAGCTTCAGATCGTAAGGTGTAGTCAAGCCCTTGTTTCCATTACTGGTTGTGTTGTAGCCTGCCACCGCTCATTAGCGGGAGGGGAGCTTCGGGGGGCGATGCACGCGGGGAATGCATCTTCTCTGTTTGTCGAGACGGCCGGCACCATCGCGGATCTGTGTCCCTCGGCGATGAGGGACCTGGCTGATTCCTCGGCGGTCTCGTTCTACGGCTCTCCGAGCTGGCTTCTCACCGCCGAGGACCATGACGACTTCGCGGCTAGGTACTCGGTGTTGCGACAGGGAGACGTGCTTCGCGCGGTTCTTCCCCTTTACACCGCGACCGCGCCCCCGCACAACGATTCCTATGATCCATGGACCATCGTGGTGAAGTGGGTGCGGCCCGAGCTCGGGCAGAGCGATCTCTATCCGGCCATGCTCGCGGGTTCGCGATCCGGTTACACCAACGACGGTGTCATTGCCGCGTCGCCCGGCGACGGCGAGGCCGTCGCATTCCTGCTCGCCGACGCCCGCGAGCGCCTCCGCGCGGGCGAGGCCCGGAGTCTGACGTTCGCCTACCTGACGCCCGGAGGACTGGCATCCGTCCTTCCGCGGTTGCCCGACGCGCCCCCGGTGGTCCCTGCCGAGCCGGACACCGTCATTGACCTGCCGGGCGACGATTTCGCGGATTACCTGGCCGCCTTCCCCTCGCGCAGGAGGAGAAGCATCGCCCGCGAGGCTGCGGCGTTCGCGGAGCTCGGCTACAAGGTGGAACTCACCACTCTCGCGGGGCGGGCGGGGGAGTTCGCGCCGCTGCTGGCGGCCGTTCAGGGACGGCACGGATCCAGCTCTTCCGTCGAGCGGATGCGGCGATACCTGCTCGCGCAGGAGCAGGCGATGGGAAGGGCGGCGCTGGTCCTACGGTGCGTGCGGGAAGGCCGGCTGATCGGGTTCTCGCTCTTTTACGAGCACGGGAACGAGCTGTACGGGCGAGTCATCGGGCTCGATCACGCCAGGCTCGAGCGGGAGGCAAGTGTCTACTTCACCCTCGCCTTCTACGCCCCCATCCGATATGCCTATGCCCGTGGGCTGCGCCGCATCCGGTGCGGTCCGGGATCGTACGAGGCCAAGCTGCTGCGCGGCGCGCGGCTGGAGCCGAGATGGTCCTGCACACTGCTTCCTGAGCCGCCGCGACGGGACGAGCGGGTTCGCGCGGCGCAGTACGCCGAGCGGTGGGCCGTGGACTGGAACAGCCGCTATGCCGCTTTCCATAAGGCTGTCGGCGGCGAGAAGACCATGTGGGTGATACCGCCGATCGCAGGGCAAGGAGTTTGATGTCACACCTTCTGTCGCTCCGGGAGTTCACCGGCGAGCAGCTCGACGCGCTCGTCCGCAAGGCACTGGAGATCAAGCAGAATCCTGAGGCGTACCGGAGCGCACTGGCCGGAAAAGGGCTTCTCCTGCTGATGCAGAAGACCTCGACCCGCACCGTCTTGGCGTTCACGGCCGCCATCCATCAGATGGGCGGCTACACCGTACGGATGAACTGGGACGAGAGCAATTTCGCCATCTCTCCGCTGGACCTCGAAGCGAGGTATATCTCCACTACCGCCGACGCCGTCATGGCCCGCCTGCGGAGTTTCGACGATGTCGCCGCGTTGGCCGCGAACAGTTCCATCCCCGTCATCAACGGCTGCTGCTCCCGCTATCACCCTTCCCAGGTCGTCGCCGACTGCCTCACGGTCCTGGAGACGGCGGGCCGCATGGAAGGGGTGGGGCTCACCTATGTCGGCGTGCACAACAACGTGACCAACTCGCTCCTCGCCGGCTGCACCAGGCTGGGGATGCGGGTCAACCTGGTCACGCCGCTGAGGCACGACGGCGCGATCGATGACGAACTGGTCGCGGAAGCCGAGGCCACCGGCCTGGTCCGCAGATTCGACACGGTCGCGGCAGCGGCCGCGGAGTCCGACTTCGTCTACACCGACACTTGGGTCGACATGGAGCACTTCGACGATCCGGATTATCAGGAGGAGAAGCAGCGCCGTATCAAGCTGATGTCGCCGTTCCAGCTGAATCGGGACAACTTGGGCGGAGCGGACCCGTGGATCATGCATGACATGCCGATCCACCCGGGATACGAGATTTCCCGGGAACTCGTGGACGCTCCGAAGTCTGTGATCTTTCGGCAGGCGGAGAACCGCCTCTACGCGGCGAAGGCCATCCTGCACGAGCTGATCACCACATGACCCGCGCCGCCGCCCCGTGCATGCCGAGGTCCATCGTCGCCCCTCGATCCTGAGACGGTCCCTTATGACAGATCGCGTGCCTTACATCGCGGCGTCGAAGGTCATCGCCGCCATCCTGGGCTCGCGCCCGGATCGCCGGGCGGACAGCCCGCCGTACCTCATCGCCATCTACGACCATGAGTTGTTCGACGCGGCGCGAGCCGCTCTCGGGGCCGAACCCGTGCCCGACTGGCTGTACGCGAACCGTCCGGCGCGGTGCATCTTCGTGGCGCCCGACGCTCCGCACATCGCGCTCATGCACCCGGAGATCGGTGCCCCGCTGATCGCGTTCCTGCTCGAGTTACTGGCGGGGTGCGGTCTCGAGGAGGTCGTCATCGTGACGAGCGCGGGAGGGATCGCGCCGGATCTCCAGGTCGGCAGCCTGTTCATCGTGGAGTCGGCCTACAGCGAGAACGGCGTCACGCGAGAGTTCGCGCCGGGTCGCCGGGAGTTCCGGCCCTCGGCTCTGGTGACCGCAAAGCTGCACGAGGCATGCCGGGTGAGCGGCGTGCGCGCCAAAGCGGCGCGCTCCCGCTCTTCCGACGTCTTCTTCAGGGACGCCCCCGTGCGTCCGCACACGGACGGCGCTCCTGATCTGATCGAAATGGAGGCCGCCACGGTTTTCGCCGTCGCCGAGCGCTGTGGTGTGCGCGCGGGGGTCATCGGCTACGTCTCCGACGTGCTCGCCGAGGAGTGGAAGCGCCCAGATGATCACTACTATCCGCCGCAAAGGATGAGGCTCTTGGACGTCATCCGGGCGTATGCGGCCGCGCTCCCTGCTGGCGCGGCCCCTGGGCGACCGGTCAACGGACGGGCGACGCGGGGAAACTGACGATGCACGTACTCGTCGTAGGCGGTGGTGGATCGCTCCCGAGGCTGATGCGGGAACGGAGCGACGGCGACGTCCGCACCACGTTGGCCTGCGCCTCCCGGTCTCTTCCGGCACTGCCGGATCTTCCCGGTCATAGCCGGGTCATTGGCCTGCCCAACGGCATCGACATCGCTGCGTGGAAGGCGGAGGTGGCAGCTGTCCACGCGCGCGATCCGTTCGACGCGGTTGTGGCCTTCGGGGAGCGCGATCAGGACAGGCTCGCGGAGCTGGCCAACGAGCTGGGCATGCTGTGGCATTCCCCGCAGACGGTGCGCTGGGTCTATGACAAGGCCGCGATGCGTGAGAGGCTGCACGACCTTCTCCTGGACGACACGCCGTACTGTCGCGTCGACGGCCCCGGCGACTTACGGAAGTTTCTCCGCGAGGTCGGCGGACCTGTCGTGATCAAACCGCTGGACGGGTCGGCCAGCGTCGGGGTGAGCCTGCTGGAAAACTCCGACGACGCCGAGGCCGGTTACCTGCGGGCGGCGAACGTCGGCAAGTGGAGCAGCGGAGGCGTGCTGGCTGAGGCCATGATCCCTGGCCGGCAGTTCAGCGTCGAATGCTTTACCGCCGAAGGCAGGCACACGGTGCTGGCGGTGGTGGAGAAGTTCTCCGATCCTCGCCGGTTTGTGGAGCTGGGGCACCTGTGCCCGGCACGGCTGGACACCGCGGAAACAGCCAGGATTGGTGCGTATGTGACCGAGGTGTTGACCGCGTTGGGCGTCGGATTCGGCCCCACCCACACCGAGGTCGTGCTGGGGCCGAACGGCCCGCGGATTATCGAGACGCATCTGCGGATGGGCGGGGACGAGATTCCCCGCCTGGTCTTCGATGTGACCGGATTCGATCTGGAAGCGGCTACAGTCGATCAAATAATCGGACGGCCGGGGCCGGTATCGCCCGGACTGGGCGGGAGCGGTGAGGCGGCCAGTGCTATTTGGTTTCTGGCGCCGGACACATCCGGTGTGCTCGAGGCGATACGCGGGGTCGAGGCGGCCCGTGCCATGCCCGGGGTCACCGAGGTGCATGTGGATCTGGTTCCGGGTTCCTCCGTCGAACCGCTCCTTTCCTCCGTGAGCCGAGGCGGATACGTCCGGTCCCTGGCCAAGGATCCCACCGCGGCCCTCAACGTCGCCCGGGAGGCAGCGGCACAGGTGATCTTCCTCGTATCGTCCGCATACAACCCGTTCGAGGCGACGCTGTGACAGATCGGCCCCGACCGACCGTACTCTTGATCAACTCGGGCAAGACCGCGCCTGTTCCTATCCTGGAATCGGACGACTCCCACCGGCTCGCTGTCATCACCGAGCCGGGCTATCGGCGGCTCTACTCGAGCGACACCCGAGTGTATCTCGTTGACGACATAGCTGACCTGCACTCTGTTCAGCGGGCGGGCGTCGAGATTGCCGCGACACAACCGCCGTTGGCCGTCGTCGCTCCGAGTGAACGCAGCCTGGTGCCGGGCGCCTACCTGCGCGGGCTCTTCGGGCTCGACGGGTTGGATGTGACGACGGCGATCAGGTTCACCAGCAAGTACGCGATGAAGCGCCGACTTCGCGCCGCCGGTGTTTCCGTCGCGGATTTCACTCTCGTGGACGGAGTCCGCGATCTGCCGCGCGCCGCCCGAGAACTCGGCTGGCCGCTCGTCGTCAAGCCGGTTTTTGGCACCGGCTCCATGAAGACCGTACGACTCGGCGGACCAGCCGAATTCGCTGAGGCGCTCACCACGGGGAGGCTGGCGGAGCTCGAGAACCCGCCATGTGCACTCATCGCGGAGCGGTGGATCGACATGGACGCGGAGTACCACTGCGACGCGGTCGTCTGGGACGGCGCTGTCCGCCATGCGGTCGCCTCCCGCTACTTCCAGCCGCTGCTCGGCCGCCTCACGGAGGTCAACGGCTCCCACACACTCGCGGAGGGTCCCGTCGCGAAGTCGATCCTCGAGCTGAATCGCAGGGTGATCGAGGCCCTCGGCCTAGAGGCGGGCGTGACCCACATGGAAGTCTTCGAAGCCGATGGAAGCCTGCTGGTGGGCGAGATCGCCGCACGCCCCGGGGGTGGCGGAATACCTCGGATGATCGCCCTGAGTACTGGCGTCGACATCTGGCAGGCGTTCGTCGACATCTCGCTCGGGCGCGAACCGCGGCTCGCTCCGTTCGTTACCGATGAGATCCACGTGAATGTGCAACTCCCGGTGAGACACGGCAAAGTGCTCGAGGTGCCGTGCTGGGAGGACATCGAGAAGCTGCCGGGCGTGCTCGAGGTGGATCCCCAGATAGCCCCTGGAGACGTCGTGCAGGGCAGCATCCACTCCTCGCGGGGTGCTGCGCAAATCTACGCGTGCCTCTCCAGCGAGCTCGAGGCCGCCCTTCTGCACGACGCCCTAGAACGGTTCTCGATCACCGTGTCCGAGCTTTAGGTCATGGGATATGTGAGGACCATCGCAGGCGACGTACCCGCGGACCGGCTGGGCGTCACGCTCACGCACGAGCATCTCAGGAGCGCGCCTCCGCGGTGGGCGGTCGATGCCGACCCTGGTCTGGAGTTCGGTCACGTGGACGGCGCGATCAATGAGCTGAGGTCGTTCGCCGAGGCGGGTGGCGGGGCCGTGGTCGAGATGACCACCCGGGACTGCGGCCGTGATGTATCGATTTCCGCGATGGCCTCCGCCGCGAGCGGTGTGCATGTCATCCAGGCGACCGGCTTACAGAAGGGCAGTTACTACCCGCGGGAAGTCCACAGGCAGAGTGTGCAGGACATCGCGGAGGGATTTTTTCGTGACATCGACCGCGGGATGGAGGGGACTCGCTGGCGGGCGGGGGTCATCAAAGTCGGCACGTGCGGAACGGACCGTGTCCTGGCGGTCGAGAGGCGAGTGATCAAGGCCGCCGGGCTGGTGGCTCTCGCGACGGGAGTCCCCGTCCTCACCCACACGGAGAGCAGCCGCCTGGGACATGAGCAACTCGACGTGCTCGAATCCGCTGGGCTCGACCCGGCCCGTGTGTGCATCGGCCACCTGGATCGGGATCTCGTCCCAGCGAGTCTGTTGTCCATCGCCCGCAGGGGTGCCTGGCTGGGAATGGACCAGTGGAGCAAGACGAAGTACGCGCCCGACCATGTCCGGGTCGCGGTCATCCGCGCGCTGGTGGACGCGGGCCACGACCGGATCGTCGTCTCCGGAGACTTCGGCCACGTGAGGTATCACCCCTCCTACGGAGGCGGCCCCGGCCTGGCGGGTCTGGTGGAAGCCATACGCTCCGCACTGGGCGGCGAGCTGGCCGCGCATGTGCTCGTCACCAACCCGGCGAGGCTTCTGTCACTCCAACCTCGCCCCTAGTCTTGATCACCGTAGGGGAGGCCGCGGGTCCGCCCCGGCGCGGTGGTCCAGTACGATCCACGAGGTGGTTCAACCGGCACAAACGAGGGGGCGGCGTGGGTTTCGCGGACGACCCCCTAGAGCGGCCCGCCGGCCGGCTCGCCGAGCGCTCTGCTGATCGGCCCGGTGACCAGCCCACAGGGCGGCCTGCTGACCAGTCCGCAGGGCGCTCCGCTCATCGGCCCGGTGACCAGCCCGCTGAGCAGTCCGGACGCTCCACTGACCAGTCCGGTGGCCGCTCCGCGGAGCACCGGCCGGAGCATGACACAGCGGGCTCCGGAACGCCTTCCCCGGTGGTCCGCTACCCGGGGCTCCCGGAGATTGTCATCGATGCGCGTACTCGCGGCTTCCTGTGGCCGGGCGAGCCGATCGGCGGTCGGGAGTTCGCCGCCGCCCGGCACGCCCTGTTCGACGGCTCATTCACCTGGCCGATCATGACGGTCAGGCGCTCGGCCCTCGACCACAACATCGCGACGCTCGCGGGTTTCGCCGCCCGCCACGGGCTCGCGTTCGCGCCGCACGCCAAGACCACGATGTCGCCCCAGCTCGTACGGGCCCAGCTCGACGCCGGGGCGTGGGGGATCACCGCCGCGACGGCGAGCCAGGTGCTCGTCCACCGTTCCTTCGGCGTCCCCCGCGTGCTGCTGGCCAACGAGATCTTCGACCGGGGCGCGCTGCGCTGGCTGGCCGGTGAGATCGGGAGCTTCGACTTCCTCTGCTTCGCCGACTCCGTCGAGGGCGTCCGCGTGCTCGACGAGACGGCGGGCGACGTGCCGTTCCGCGTGCTGGCCGAGCTGGGCCACCCGGGCGGGCGGACCGGCTGCCGCGACCTGGACGAGCTGATGGCGGTCGCCCGCGCCGCGCGGGACCTCCGGGGGACCGAGCTTGCCGGGGTCGCCGGATATGAGGGCACCCGTCACGAGGCGGGCGAGGTGCGCGCGTTCCTGCGCGACCTGGCCCGCGCCGCGCGGGCGCTCGCGCCGTACGTCACCGGCCCGATGGTGGTCTCCGCGGGCGGCAGCTCGTGGTTCGACCTGGTGGCCGAGGAGCTGGCGCCGCTGACCGAAGAGCTGGGCGCCACCGTGGTGCTGCGCAGCGGCGCCTACATCGCACACGACGACGGCTACTACCGCGAGCACACGCCGTACACCAGGCTGGAGGGTGAGCTGCGCCCGGCCCTGGAGGTCTGGGCCCAGGTGCTGTCCGTGCCGGAGCCCGGCCTCGCGCTGGCCGGCATGGGCAAGCGGGACGTCCCGTACGACATCCATCTGCCGTTCCCCAGGGCCGTACGGCGCGGCGGGGCGGGGCCGGCCGAGCCGCTGACCGGGGTGACGGTCGTCCGGGTGCAGGACCAGCACGCCTACCTCGCCGGAGAGGCCGGGCTGCGCCCGGGAGACCTGGTGTCGTTCGGGCTCTCCCACCCGTGCACGGCCTTCGACAAGTGGCGCGTCATCCCCGTGGTGGACGACGACGACATCGTGATTGATTTGATCAATACGTGTTTCTGATGGAGCGGTGACAATGGCTGGCAAGCAGGAGATCCGTACGACCGCCGGGGCCGCGCCGGTCGGCGCGTACTCCCAGGGCCTCGTGGTGGGCGACTTCCTCTACACCTCGGGCATGGGGCCGCTCGACCCCGAGACGGGCGAGGTGGTGGGCGACGACGTGGCCGCCCAGACCCACCAGACCATGCGCAACCTCGGCGCGGTGCTGGAGGCGCACGGCCTGACGTTCGACGACGTGGTGAAGGCGACGGTCCACCTGCAGAACCTCAAGGAGGACTTCGCCGCGTTCAACGAGGTCTACCAGTCCTACTTCACCCGGCCCTACCCGGTGCGCACCACCGTGGGCTCCGACCTCATGAACATCCTCGTCGAGATCGACTTCGTGGCGTACGCGGGCCGCTGATGATGGACAGCGCCCTATACGTCTTCGTCGAGGACCTGCGCGCCGAGGGGGTGCGCGGGCTGCTCGACCGGGCCTCGGCGTACGGCGTGCGAGGCATCGCGGTGGCCGCGGCCTATCACCGGGTCAGGGACGTGACCCCGCACGGCGCCTCGCGGCTGACGGTGCGCCGCGACGGCGTCCACTTCCCGCCGCCGGACGACCTGTTCGGCGGGCTGCGCCTGGCCCCGCCCGTGCAGCCGGGGGCGGAGGACCGGCCCCTCGACGAGCTTCGCCGGGCCTGTGCGGACCGGGGGATGCGGCTGCACGGCTGGACGGTGTTCCTGAACAACGCCACGATCGGCACGGCACACCCCGACGTGACCGTGGAGAACTGCTTCGGCGACCACGGCTCGCCCGCCGACCTGTGCCCCTCGCACCCCGACGTGCGGGCGTACGCGGTGGCGCTGGCCCGGGCCGTCGCCCGGCAGGGGGTGGACACGGTCGTCGCGCAGTCGCTGCACTTCGGGGCGTTCACGTACGAGCGGTGCTTCGCGGCGCTCGGTCCGATGGACGCCTTCCTGTTCGGCCTGTGCTTCTGCGCGCACTGCATGCGCCGGGCCGCCGACCTGGGGGTGAACGCCGAGGTCGCCAGGCAGGAGTGCGCCAGGATCGTCGGCGGCGTGCTGGACGGCGATCCTCCCGCGGAGGGCGAGGTCACGCGGGCGGCGCTGACGGCCTACGCCGGACCGGAGGCGGTGGCGTACGCGCGGGCCCGCTCCGAGAGCGTCACGTCACTGGTCGGCGAGGTGGCCGCGGCCGTCACGGCCGAGGGCGCGCGGCTGACGTTCATGGACGGCACGGGCGCGGTCAAGGGCTACGCCCACGGGCTGCCCTCGGCCGGTCTGTCCGCGCACGACTCCTGGCAGCTCGGGGTCGACCTGGTGGCGCTCGGCGACCTGGTCCCGTCGTTCGCGGTGCTCGGGTATGCCAGGGACCCCGCGCGGGTGGCCGACGACGTCGCGGCCTACCGGCGTTCGGTGGGCAAGAACCCGGAGCTGCGGGTCGTGCTGCGCCCGGGCGCGCCGGACACCGACTCCGCCGACCGGCTGGCCGCCAAGGTGCGCGCGGCCCGTACGGCCGGGGCCGGGGCCGCCGACTTCTACGCGTACGGCCTGGCGCCGCTCGACGCGCTGGGCCGTATCACGGAGGCGCTCGCCTGAACGGCGTCGTCGCACGGTGGTCGCCGCGCCGCCCAGCTGTGCCGCCGACGTGGGGCACCGGAGGGTGCTGCCGGGTTTGTGTTCGTACGAACAGCGTCCGGCCGAATTGCGCCCACTGCGTTCTACATAATGCGATTAACCGGAATTATCCTGGTGTTACGGGCCGACGGATTCGCCGGCGTGCGCCGTCATTTGCCGGCCGCTTGCGGATGAAGCTCGCTGAATCGCGGTGCGAGTTCCATCTGCCGCATCCGGATTTCGGCTTCCGCCGCGCTCGCGCCGATATCGGCGAAAGCGACGCGGGCGGTGGTCAGCGCGCCGAGGCACTCGTCGCGGCGGCCGTTGCCGTGGTGCGCCTCGGCGAGCCCGCGCAGCATCACCGCCTCGCCCAGGGTGTCTCCGGCCCGCCTGCAGGCGGCCAGCGCGACCCGGTGCGTCCGCTCCACGTCGGCCCAGCGCGACCGGGCGGCCGAGACGTTCACGACGGTGGCGGCCAGTTCCCAGGCGAGCTCGACCAGCCCGAGGGCGTCGGCCTGGTGGACGGCGGCGACCAGGTTCTCCCGCTCGCTTTCGAACCAGCCGAGCGGGTCGGCGAGCACCGCCGCCCGCACTTCGGCCGGAGGCGGCCAGCGCGGGGCCCTGCCGCGCACCGGGTCGTACCTGCGCGACGGCAGGCGCTCGTCGGCCTCCTCGGCCAGGGCGAGCAGAGCGGCGAACGTACGGGTGATCGCGACACGGATGGCGGTGTCCTTCTCGTGCGCGGCGGCCTGCTCGCGGGCGAAGCGGCGGACCAGCACGTGGAACCGGTAGCGGGGCTGGCCGGTGCCGTCCGGCGGCACGGTCTCCAGCAGGCGGGCGTCGGCCAGGGCGTCGGCGGTCTCCTCGGCCGTCTCCAGCGACGTCTCCAGCATCATCGCGACGGTCCAGGCCGCGAAGGACGGCAGCTCCAACAGGCCGAGCAGGCGGAAGGCGCGCTGCGCGCCCTCGCTCACCCGGCGGTAGCCGGCCGCGATGCTTCCCCTGACGTCCAGGTCGCCCAGGGCCAGCTCGTCCAGCCCGGCCTCCGCCAGGCGGCCGGCGACCCGGGCGAGGGTCCAGTGCGGACGGGCGGCGAGGCGGGTCCCGGCGGCGCGCAGCGCCAGCGGCAGGCCCCCGCACAGGCGGACGATCTCGGCGGCCTTCTCCGGCTCGGCGCCGACGCGCTCACGCCCCAGCATCGCCGTCAGCACGCCCTGCGACTCCTCCGGCCGGAGCGTGCCGAGGTCGAGCGACACGGCGCCGGGCCAGCCGGACAGCCGGGAACGGCTGGTCACGAGCACCGCGCAGGTGCACGAGCCGGGCAGCAGCGGCCGCACCTGCGCGTAGCTGTCGACGTCGTCGAGCACCACCAGGACGCGGCGTCCCGCGAGATGGCTGCGATACAGGTCGACGCACTCCTCCAGGTCCTCGGGAAGGGCCGGTCCGTGAACGCCGAGCGCCCGGAGGAAGCGCGTGAGCACCCGCGCGGGGTCGGCCGGCCGCTCGTCGGTGCCGCACATGTCGGCGTAGAGCTGGCCGTCGGGGAAGGCGTCGCGCAGCCGATGCGCCACGTGCACGGCCAGAGCCGTCTTGCCCACCCCGCCCGGCCCGCTGACGATCACCACGGGGACGGGGCCGGGCCCGCGGCCGGTCAGCGCGCCGCGGATCCGGCTCGCCTGCTTCTCTCGGCCGAACAGCCCGGCGACCTCGGGAGGCAGCAGGCAGGGCCGGAGCGTCCCCGAGGGAGGCGGCTGCTCGAACGGGCCGGCAGGCACCGCGTCCTGCCGCAGCACCCGCAGGTGCGCCGCCCGCAGCTGCGGGCCGGGGTCGATGCCGAGCTCGTCCGCGAGCCTGCCGCGGATCGCGTCATACTCGGCCAGCGCCTCGGCCTGCGCGCCGGCCGCGGCGAGGGCGAGCACCAGCCAGGAGTGCACGACCTCGTTCAGCGGTTCGGCCGCCGCGACGGCCCGCAACTGGGGGAGCACCTCGGCCGGCCGGCCGAGATCGAAGGCGATCTTCGCGCATTCCAGCAGGACGTTGACGCGTTCCTGGTCGACCGCGCGGACCCAGGGATGCCCCTTGAGCAGGTCCAGGTCGGACAGGCAGGCGCCCTGCCACATCCCGAGCGCCCGCAGCAGCAGCCTCATCGACTCCCGGGGCGCGCCTGCGCTCCTCGCCTCGGCCGCCAGCGCGCGGAAGCGGAAGAGGTCCGAGTCGCACCGGTCGGGGCGGATCGCGTAGGCCGACCCCAGGCCGGCCAGCCAGGAGGAGCGGGAGCGGGCGACGTGGCCCGGGTCGATGCGGCGGCGCAGCCGCCCCACGTAGGTCTGCACGAGGTTGACGACGGAGTCGGGCGCGCCGTCACCCCAGACCGCGTCGATGATCTCCTGCCGCCGGACGGGTGCTCCGGCCTTGAGCAGCAGGAGCGCGAGCACGGCCTTTTGCCTGTCCGAGGTGAGCGTTATTTCGGTCTCGCCGTGCCATATCCGTAAAGGGCCCAGCAGGTGGAACCGTATCTCGGCCATTTCCCTCCCGAGACAGTACGCGGCTATATCGGGAAATCTGGAGAATCATACGGTTCATTGGATTCTTGATCGAGATCGCGCCGTGTCCAATAACGGCCAGTTACTTTCATCGATCGACCGGCCGCGGCCACGTGGCCGGGCTCCCCGGCATCCGCTGACACCTCACTGGCGATCCACTGGACGCCCCCGCGCCCCATCGGGTCCGCGTTCAGCGCCGCGCCGACGCCGGTCCAGTCCCGGCGGTCATGGTGGGCGTAACCGATCAGCGGTGAGGAGGTGCGAAATGAAGAAGATCAAGATCCGCAAGGCCGGCCCGGTCCGTCTGACCGCCGCGGCCTGCTCCATCTACAAGAACGCGAACTAGCGTTCGGCCGGAGCGCCGGGCACGGCACGCCCGCACCCGGCGCTCCGCTCACCGGGTCCGCCCTCCCGGCGCCGCGCCGGGCCGGGCGGCCGGCGACCCCTTCCACGCGTACCGACCCCGAGGCCGCAGGAGGACGTTCGGTGACCGACGCAGAGGCCGTGCACGACGCGCCCGGGGTCCGGTACGCGCCGGACCGGCCGCTCCCGCTGCACCCGCTCGTCTACCTGGAGGAGGGCGATGAGGTCACGGTGGGCAGGCCGGACATCGACTCGTACGGCATCTTCCCGCCCGACGGCGCGGAGGTGCTGCGCAGGCTGGAGCAGGGGATGCCGCCGCGCGAGGCGGCGGCGTGGTACGAGGCCCGCTACCACGAGAGCCTCGACATCGACGACCTGATCGCCGCGCTGGACGAGCTCGGCTTCATCCGCGAGCCGGGCGGCACGGACGGCGCGGACGCGGACGGCTCGGGTGTGGGCGGCCCGGGCACGGGGAAGGCGGGCACGGAGGACGCGAAAGGCGCCACCGTCCGGTGGCAGCGGCTGGGGGCGGCATTGTTCTCCGTGCCCGCCTGGATCTGCTACGGCCTGCTCGTCGCGTGGGCGCTGGTCCTGATGGCCCGGCGGCCCGACCTCGTGCCCCGCTACCACAACGTCTTCTTCACCGACTACTACACCGTGATCCAGGCGGCGCTGTTCGTCGTGGCGGTCCCTCAGCTGCTGCTGCACGAGGGGTTCCACGCCCTCGCCGGACGGCGGCTCGGCCTGCGCTCGCGGCTGCGGATCTCCCGCAGGCTCTACTTCGTCGTGCTGGAGACCTCGCTGGACGGCCTGGTCGCCGTGCCGCGCCGGAAGAGATATCTGCCGATCCTGGCCGGGATGCTGGCGGACGTGATCGTGACGGCCGTGCTCACGATCGTCGCGGACCTCACCCGCGACCCGGTGGGAGGTCTGTCCTTCGCCGGCCGGTTCTGCCTGGCGTTCGCCTACGCCGTCCTGCTGCGCATCCTGTGGCAGTTCTCGCTGTACCTGCGCACGGACCTGTACGTCCTCGTCTCCACCGCGCTCGGCTGCGTCGACCTGCACGGGACGGCCATGCGCGTGCTGCGCAACCGGGTGAACCGGCTGCTCGGCCGCCGCCACCGGCTGGTCGACGAGTCGGACCGGCACCCCGTGGACCGTCGGGTCGCCCGCTGGTACTCCTGGCTGATCGTCGCCGGCTACACGGTGAGCCTCACCACGTTCGCCGTCGCGATCGCCCCGATCGTCTACCGGATGTTCGCCGGCGTGATCGGCCGGTTCACCGGTCACGGCGCATCCTGGCCCGAGCTGCTGGACTCGCTGGTCTTCTGCGGGTTCATCCTCGGGCAGCTCATCGTCCTCGCCTGGGTGAGCGTCCGCGACCGGCGCCGCGCCCGGGCACAGCGGCTCGACCACGTCATCGCCTGAGAAGGAGCACCATGGCCACCCATTACTGGATCAGGGCGGACCGGCGCCGCGACCGCGAGCTGTTCCTGAGCCGCCTCGACCTGCCTCCGATCCTGGCCGTGCTCGACGCCCACCGGCGGCTGCGCGGGCCGTACACCGCCGCGGGCACGTTGTTGCGGTCGCTGGTGCCCGGCGAGCTGGAGCGCCGGCCGGAGGTGGGGCCCGCCCACAACATCGAGATCCTCACCAGCGCCCCCGAGCTCGCCCACCTGGTGCCTCCGATGTGGACGTCGCTGGAGTGGACCGTCCGCAAGGGGGAACGCACCAGGTTCTACTCCCGGCTGCACACCCTGAACATCGCCAACGGCCTGGCCGAGATGGTGCGCGACTACCTGCGGGCGTCGGGCGGCGGGCCGCGCACGCTCGTCTTCGAGAACGTGCACCAGGCGGACCCGACCGACCAGGAGTTCGTCGCCGTCCTGCTCCGCCGGGGCGACCTCGACGGGCTGACCGTCGTCGTCGGCACCGGGACGGAGCCGATCGCCGACCCGCCGGGCGAGATCGCGATCTCCCTCGCCCGCGTGCTGGAACGCCACGCCACCCGCGCCGACGCCCCGGCCACCGACGACCCGTCGCCCGAGCCCGACCCTCTGGAGGGCGCGCGGGCGTACGTGAACAGCGACGGGACGAGCGACGACCCCCGGCTGCTGCGCGCGTACGAGCGGCTGGACGCGGCGGAGCGGGCGCGGCTGCACGACGAGCGCGCGGCGGAGCTGGCGTCCCGGGGCGAGTTCTCCCTGTCGCTGGGCGCGATCCCCTACCACGCCGAGCACGGCAGCGACCCGGCCGGCGCCGGCCTGGCCGCGCTGCGGGTGGCGCTCGACCACTGCCGGGGCATCGGCCTCTACCAGGCGGCGGCGGACCTCGGGCTGCGCGGCCGGGCCATCGTGGACAGGTCCACCCAGGAGGAGCTGTGGTGGCACTTCACGAACGCCACCAGCACCACTCTCGCCTCCCTCGGGCGGGCGGACGAGGCCCTGGCCATCTACGACGAGGCCCGCACGGTCACCGCCGACCCCCACGTCCACATGGAGCTGGCCTACAGCACCGCCATGCTGTACGCCCGGCACTATCCCGAGCCGCGCCGGGACTACCAGCGGGCACGGGCCTGGATGAACCTGTCGATCGCCATCGCCTCGCTGGCGGAGGATCCCAAGAAGCGCGCGTTCCACACGGTGTTCGGGCACAATGGCCTCGCCCTGGTCGAGGTGCGCCAGAAGCGGCCCGAGGAGGCGCTGCGCATGCTGGAGGAGGGCATGGCGCGGCTCGACCGGGAGCTCGACCCGGGGGAGCACGCCCTGCACCGCGCGGTGCTGCGCTACAACCGCGCCCAGGTGCTCGGCCAGATGGGACGGCTGGAGGAGTCGCTCCGCGACTACATGACCGTGGTCGAGCTCGACCCCGACTTCCCCGAGCACCACTTCAACGTGGGCAACATCCTGCGCAGGCTCGGCCGGCACGAGGAGGCGATCCACGCCTACCGGGAGGCGCTGCGGCTGTCGCCGCCGTTCCCCGAGGCGTACTACAACCTCGGCGACACCCGGCTCGAACTCGGCGACGTGGACGGCGCGCTGGCCGACTTCGGCTACACGCTCGAACTGGACCCGGCGCATCTGGACGCCCGGATCAACCGGGCCGGGCTGTTGTGCGAGCTGGGTCGCATCGACGACGCGTGGGCCGACGTCACGGCGGGGCTGGACCAGGCCCCGGACAACCCCCACCTGCTGTGCCTGAAGGGCCGGCTGCTGGCCGAGCGCGGCGACCGCGACGACGCCCGCGCGGCGGTGACGGCCGCCATCGAGCGCGACGGGCGGCTGGCCGAGGCGTGGGCGCTGCGCGGCGAGATCGAGTACGCCTCGGGCGATCTCGCGGCGGCGGCCCGCGACCTGGACCGGGCCGTCGAGCTGGGCGGCACCCCCGAGATGCGGTTCAACCGGGCCGTCGTCCGCCAGGAGTCCGGCCGCTACGCCGAGGCGGCCGAGGACTACGAGATCGTGCTGTCCGCCACCGGCGACGAGGAGAGCCGGGAACGGCTGGATCTCTGCCTGGCCGCGCTGCGCGCCCAGCCGTCCGCCGACGTGCCGGCCTGAGCGGAGCGGCGATGCCCGGCCTGTTCGCACCCGTACGGCTGGGGCGCCCGCACCTGCCCAACCGGCTGGTGACGGCGCCGACGGCCCGCGGCCGCGCAGGCCGCTGGGGAGTGCCGGGGCCGGGGACGGCCCGGTCCCGCGCCCGGCGGGCGACCGCGGGGCTGATCGTCACGGCGGAGATCCAGCCCAGCCCGGCGGGGCAGGGATACCCGGCACCCCCGGGGTGACGGCGGGGCGATGTGCGGACTTCCCCGGGGAAGCGGGCCGGCGCACGGGCTTCCCCGGGGTACGGCGATCGCCGCCGGGCGGTCACGGTCCGATGGTCACGGTCCGGCGGCCGCGGCCGGGCGCGCCGATCACGGCGTCCCGGCCGGTCGGGCGACCTCTCGCGCGACGCGCCCGGTCGGGCGGACTCTCGTACGACGCGCCCGGTCGGGCAGACTCTCGTACGACGAGCTCGGTCAGGCGGACTCTCGTACGACGAGCTCGGTCGGGAGGATCACCGGGTCGGCCGGGCCGCCCTTGAACAGGCCGAGCAGCAGCCGGACCATCGCGCCGGCCTGCTCGATGATCGGATGCCTGATGGTGGTCAGCGGGGGCTCGGTGTAGCGGGCCGCCTCGATGTCGTCGAACCCGACGACCGCCACGTCGTCCGGCACCCGGCGGCCCGCCTGCCGCAGGGTCTGCAACGCGCCGATGGCCATGAGGTCGTTGGCGACGAAGACCGCGTCCAGGTCCGGGTCGTCCTGCAGCAGGTGGCGCATGGCGACCGCGCCGGACTCCCGGGTGAAGTCGCCGACGGCGACGATGGAGCGCCGGTCGGACTCGCGCAGCGCCTCCCGGTAGCCCGAGAGCCGGTCCTGGCCGCCGATCATGTCCTGCGGCCCGGCGATCGTGGCGATGCGCCGCCGCCCGCTGTCCAGCAGGTGACGCACCGCTTTCTTCGCGCCGCCCACGTTGTCGTTGTCCACGTACGGCAGGGGGACCGGCACGGCCGGCCTGCCGTACGAGACGGCGGGCACGCCCATCCGCGCGATGGCGGAGGGCAGCGGGTCGGCGCCGTGCATCGAGATCAGCATGACGCCGTCGACGTGGCCGCTGGCGATGTAGCGCTCGATCCTCGCGTGGCTCTGGGCCGAGCCGGCGAGCATGAGCACGACCTGCTTGTCGGCGGCCTCCAGCTCCACGCTGGCCGAGCGGATGACCGTGGAGAACATCGGGTCCTCGGAGAAGACCCTGGTCGGGGGCTCCGACACGACCAGCGCGATCGAGTCGGTCCGCTGGGTGACGAGGCTGCGCGCCGCCGAGTTGGGGACGTATCCCAGCTCGTCGACGGCGCGCATCACGGCCTCTCTGATCTGCGGCGTCACCGTCATCTGCCCGTTGACGACCCGGGAGACGGTGGCACGGGACACCCCTGCCCGCGCCGCCACCGCCTCCAGAGTGGGTCGTTTCATTCATTCCCCCCTTGGTCGTGCCTGACAGATCAAGCCCTGCCGCGCATGGTCCGGGCGGCGCCCCGCCGCGTCGCCCCACCCGCGCGGATCCCTCGCGGGCTCGCGGTTCCCGGGGGCCCGAGGCGGTAGCCCGCGGCCACGGGCTCCTCCTCCGCCTCACGAGGCCGTCCACCCGGATCCACGCGCGCGACGGGCGGCGTTTCGTCAGGCACTCCCCAGACCATGTCGCCGGATGACGTCTCGATACCACAACGCGCTGTCCTTGGGAACGCGTCGCTGGGTCTCGAAGTCGACGTACACGATGCCGAACCTCTTGTGGTAGCCGTAGGCCCACTCGAAGTTGTCCAGAAGCGACCATACGAGATAACCCCTCAGGTCCGCACCGGCGGCGATCGCGGCGTGCGCCGCCCGCAGGTGGCCGTCGAGGAAGGCGATCCGGTCGTCGTCGTGCACGCCGTCGTCGCTGACGTGGTCGTCGAAGGCCGCCCCGTTCTCCGTGACGAGCAGCCCGACCTCGGGGTAGTCGCGCGACAGCCGTACGAGCAGGGCCTTGAGGCCGGACGGCTCGATGGGCCAGTCCATGGCCGTGGTCGGGCCGGTCGGCGGCTCGAACCGGACGCCCTCCGTGCCGGGGAAGGCGGGGTTGGCCGGTTCGCCGGGCGCGGCCGACACGAAGGACGGGTTGTAGTAGTTGATGCCGAGCAGGTCGATCGGCTGGTGGATGACGTCCAGGTCGCCGTCTCTGACGTGGTCGAGGCCGCCGTGGCGCGCCGCGATCTCCAGCACCTCCTCGGGGTAGCGCCCCCGCAGCGCCGGGTCGAGGAACTGCCGGTTCAGCAGCCCGTCCACGAGCGTGGCCTCCCGCTCGCCGCCGTCCACCTGGATCACGGGAGAGAGGTTGAGGGTGAGCGCGATCTCGGCGGCGCCCGCCTCGCGCAGGGCCCGCGCCGCCAGGCCGTGCCCGAGCAGCAGGTGGTGGGCGGCGCGGAACGCGGCGGCCGGGTCGCGCCTGCCCGGGGCGTGGACGCCGGAGCAGTAGCCGAGGAAGGCGGCCACCCACGGCTCGTTCAGCGTCGTCCACGTGCGGACGCGGTCGCCGAGCCGCCCGTGCACGACGGCGGCGAAGTCGGCGAACCGCGCGGCGGTGTCCCGGACGGCCCAGCCGCCGGCGTCCTCCAGCGCCTGCGGCAGGTCCCAGTGATACAGCGTGAGGTACGGCCTGATGCCGTGGGCGAGCAGCTCGTCCACCAGGCGGTCGTAGAAGTCGAGGCCGGAGGCGTTCACCTGTCCCGCCCCGGTGGGCAGGACGCGCGGCCAGGCCACCGAGAACCGGTAGGCCGCCAGGCCCAGGCCGGCCATGAGCCGCACGTCCTCGGCGTAGCGGTGGTAGTGGTCGCAGGCGACGTCGCCGGTGTGGCCGTCGGCGACGTTGCCCGGGATCTTGGAGAACGTGTCCCAGATCGAGGGGCCTCTGCCGCCCTCGTCGGCGGCGCCCTCGATCTGGTAGGCCGCGGTGGCGGCGCCCCAGACGAAGCCGTCAGGGAAGACCATCTTCGACGATCCGGTCCCCCGAGATGCCATGGTCGTCGCCGTCATCCCTTGACCGCCCCCTGCATGATTCCTCCGATGATCTGTTTGCCGAGCAGGACGAAGATGAGCACCAGCGGCAGGGTCGCCACCGCCGTGCCGGTGAGGCCGAGCGTGAAGTCCCGCACATATCCGCTGGCAAGCTGCGACAGCGCCACCTGCACGGTCGGATTGTCGGGCGTGAGGACGACCAGCGGCCAGAAGTAGTCGTTCCAGGCCGTCATGAACGTGAGCATGCCGAGCACCGCCGCCGCCGGCCGGGCGGCCGGGATCACGACGTGCCAGAACAGCCGGGCCGTGCCGCAGCCGTCGATCCGCCCGGCCTCCAGCAGCTCGGTGGGCAGCGCGCGGCTCAGATACTGCGTCATGAAGAACACGCCGAACGCGTTGACCAGCGCCGGGACGATCACGGCGTACATCGTGCCGGTCCACTCCAGCTTGATCATCAGCATGTAGAGCGGAATGATGCCGAGCTGCGTCGGGACCATCATCGTCACGACCGTCATCAGCAGCAGCACGTTGCGCCCGCGGAAGCGCAGCTTGGCGAACGCGAAGCCGGCCAGCGTGGAGAAGAACATCACCGACACGGTGATCGACCCGGCGACGACGAACGAGTTGAGCAGCGCAAGCGCGAACGGCGCGGTGTCGAAGACCCGCCGGACGTTGGCGAAGAAGTTGCCGCCCGGCAGCAGCGGCGGCGGCACCTCGGCCAGCGCCGCGTTGTCGTGCGAGGCGACGATCACGCTCCAGTAGACGGGGAACGCCGAGAAGAACGCCACCGCCACGAGGGTGAGATAGGTGAGCGGACGCGCGCGCAGCGATCTAAGCATCCAGGCCTCCCCGCATGCGACGTACGACGAGGTAGTTGAAGCCCACGACCACGACCACGAGCAGGAACATCACCCAGGCCGCCGCCGAGGCGTAGCCGAACTCGAAGCTGCGGAAGCCCTTCTCGTACAGGTAGAGGGCCAGGGTCTGGAACTGGCGGTCGGTGCCGCCCGTGGCCGCGGCGCCGTTGCTGACCTGCGCGCCGAACAGCAGCGGCTCGGCGATGATCTGCATCGACCCGATCGTGGTGACGATGACGGTGAAGATGACGGTCGGCCGGATCATCGGGAGCGTGATGCTCCACAGCTGCCTGAGGCTGGACGCGCCGTCGAGGGTCGCCGCCTCGTAGATCTCCTTGGGCACGGCCTGCATGGCGGCGAGGTAGATGAGCGCGTTGTATCCGGTCCACCGCCACATGATCATGACGGCGATGGCGACGTGCGAGGTGGCCACGCCCGCCTGCCAGTTGATCCGGCCGACGCCGAGCCACTCGAGCACCATGTTGATCAGCCCGAAGTCGCGGCCGAAGAGCTGGCTGAAGATGACCACGACGGCCACGACGCTGGTCACGTTGGGCAGCAGGAGCGTGATGCGAAACAGCGTCTGCGCCCGCAGCGGCCGGTTGAGCAGGTGCGCGAGCAGCAGCGCCAGCAGCAGCTGCGGCACCGCGGACAGCACGCCGATCGACAGCGTGTTGAACGCCGCGTTCCAGAAGTAGCCGTCGCCGAACAGCGCCGTGTAGTTGTCCAGGCCGATGAACGGGTTGTCGCTGCTCAGCAGGTTCCAGTCGTGCAGCGACACCCAGGCCGTGTAGATGAGCGGGAAGATGCCGAAGGCCGCGAAAAGCACGAAGAACGGCGCGACGTACGCGTACGGCGAGGCGTGCCGGTCCAGCCGGTGCAGGCGGGCGCGCCAGCCCGACGCCGTCCTCGCCGGCGCGGGAGTGCGTGCGGCGGCCGGTGGTCCGCCGGTGGAGGGCGCGACGGTCCGTACGGACCCGCCCCGGGGTGTTGCCATGGGAGATCCTCCTTGGGCGTCCGACGCCCACCGCCCCCGGCCGGGGTGGCGACGCGGCGGGGCGGTGGTCCGTCGGACACGACCTCGGGCAGGGCCCCGGGCGTGGTCGCCTCGGGGGCCCTGCCGGTGACGGACTACTTGATGCCTTCCACGTCCTTGAGGACCTGGGCCCACGCCTCGTCGGGCGACTGCTTGCCCTGCTCGACCCGGCCGATGCCGTTGCCGATGGCCGTGCGCACGTCGCCCTCGCGGGGGCCGAGGTGCTGCGGCTTGAGGTTCTTGGCGGCGTCGGAGTAGATCTTGCCGACCGGGGCGCCGTTGAAGAAGTCCTTGGTGAAGCTCTGGATGTCCGGCTGGTCGTACAGCGAGGGGATCGACGGGAAGTTGCCGATCGCCTTGAACACCGCGGCCTGGTTCTGCGCCGAGGTCAGGAAGTCGATCAGCTCGGCGGCCTCCTTGGGGTGCTTGCTCTGCTTCGGCACCGTGAGGTGGGAGCCGCCGGAGTTGCCCGCGCCGCCGGGGACGGTGGCGATGTCCCACTTGCCGGCCGCGTTCTTGGCCTGGTCCTGGATGTAGGCGGTCATCCACGCCGGGCAGATCACGGTCGCGAACGAGCCCTTGGCGAAGCCGGTGTTCCACTCCGGCGTGAAGGCGCCGATCTTGGCGGACAGGCCCGCGTCGATCATCTGGATGGACAGGTCCCACGCCTTCTTCACGTCGGGGTTGGTGGCGACGACGATGTTGTTCTGGGCGTCGTACACGCCGACCGGGGCCTGGGCGATGATGGCCCGGAAGATCTCACCGGGGCTGTCGAAGAACTTGGCGTCCTTGGGCGCGTTGGCGGCGAACTTCTTGCCGGTCTCGATGTACTGCTCCCAGGTGGGCCACAGGGCCGACACCTCCTCGCGCTTGCTCGGCAGGCCGGCCTTCTCGAACAGGTCGGTGCGGTAGCACATGGCCAGGCCGCCGACGTCGGTGCCGAGGCCGACGAGCGCGCCGCCCGGGGCGAGGCCCTGCTGCCACTTCCAGTCGAGATACTCGCTCTGGCGCTTGTCGAGGCCGTACTGCTTCAGGTCGTGGAACTTGTCCGGCTGCGAGGTGAACTGGCTGATGTAGCCCACCTCGATCGCCTCGACGTCCGCGGCGCCCGCGCCGGTGGCGAGGTGCGCGGCGAGGTTGGTGTGGTGGTCGGCGTACGCCGCCTGGCGCTCTTCGATCTCGATGTTCGGGTGCGTCTTCTTGAACTCCTCGTACAGCGGCTTGAAGCCGAAGTCGCCGAAGAGGCCGACGCTGAGCTTGATCTTCTCCGTTGACTGGCCGCCGCCGGTCGTGTCGCCGGACCCGCCTCCGCCGCACGCGGTGAGCGTGAGCAGGGAGGCGGCGAGCATGGGGGCGACGAACCGGACGATCCGGCGGCCCGAATGGGGAGTGCCCATGAACCCTCCTTGGGTTCCGCATATGTAATCGATCTTGAAGAGAGCGCTCTCGCACAAGAGTGTGAGCCGGTCGTGAGGGCGTCAAGGGCTGGATCAGTAACGATTCGCGTTATCTACGGACGAAGAATCCGCTGGTGAGAGCGCTCCCACGGTCATCGGCGCAGCGTGCGAGGGGTCCGCGGGGGTGCCTGTGGTGGCCCGATCGGCGGGCCGGCTCATCGCCCCGCGCCGGGCCGAGATTCGGTCAGAGAGCGTTTTCTCGATCGCGCTGAAACTTTCCGTCCGCGTTGACAAGGGGATGCATCCCGCCTACCGTCAGCGGCGCTGAGAGCGCTTCCAGCGTTGCTGCCGGATTACGGGCCGGCAAGAGTCCCGCCTCCCGCAGTCGTTAAACCCCCCAGCGGAGGTCGTACATGCCACTCCGACCCGTCAGGACCCTCGGCCTCGCCGTCCTGACCGCCCTCACACTGTCGTCCCTGCCCGCCCAGCCCGCCGGCGCCGCCACGGTCCCGGTCGGCGCGGGCGGCTACACCACCGACCTGCCCGCCGGCGCGAGCGGTCCCGCCAACTCCGACGGCGCCCCGGTCACGCCCAAGGTCACCTCCAACGTCACCCGCAAGGTGCCCACCAACGACTGGTGGTCGTCGCTCGCCTTCCAGCGCTACGCGGGCAATCCGTACTCCGAGAACATGTACGGCCATCCGCTGGCCTTCCGCGCGGTGGCCGGCGGCCTGGAGGTCAGCTACCCCACCACGCCGCTGATCAGCACCGACGGCCGGCAGTACGAGTTCCCGCACGCCCGCGATCTCACGCTCGGCGTGACCGGGCTCAACTCGCCGAACACCAGGGTGGACGGCTGGTCCGACTGGACCGTCACGCCCTACTGGTCGGACGGCGCGCGCACGCTCAAGGCCACCATCGGGCACGGCCTGCCGTACGTCTACGCGACGCCGAGCGGCGGCGACGCCCGGGTCACCTTCGTGGCCACGCCCACGGTCTGGGCCGACCGGGGCAACGTGCTCGGCGTCACCGTCAACGGCCACCACTACGGGATCTTCGGGCCGTCCGGCACCGACTGGAGCGTCAGCGGCACGGTCGCGACCGACGCGCTCGGCGGGAAGAACTACTTCTCCGTCGCCGTGCTGCCCGACGCGTCCGCCTCGACGCTCGACCTGTTCGCGAAGTACGCCTTCAGCTTCGTCACCGACACGAGGGTGACCTGGTCGTACGACGAGGCGTCGGCGCGGCTGACCACCACCTACACGGCGACCACCACCGCGAAGGAGGGCACGCAGACCGGCACGCTGCTGGCGCTCTACCGCCACCAGTGGCTGGCCACGAGCACCCCGCTGACCTCCCACACCTACGTCTCGCCGCGCGGCACGATGAAGCTGCGCGAGGGCACGTCGTTCACCACGACCCAGACCTTCCACGGCGTGCTGCCGTCGCTGCCCGACCTCGGCGCGTACGACAGGACGAGGCTCGGCAACTACGTCAAGCAGGAGGCGAACGCCGCCGACCCGTGGAAGGGCGCGACCGACACCTACTGGACCGGCAAGGCGCTCGGCCGCCTGGCCCAGCTCGTGCCGATCGCCGAGCAGCTCGGCGACACCACCTCACGCGACAAGCTGCTCGGCCTGCTGAAGGGCGAGCTGGAGAGCTGGTTCACCGCCGGGGGAGCCGAGCAGTTCCGCTACGACTCCACCTGGGGCGTGCTCACCGGCTACCCCGCCTCGTACGGCAGCGACACCGAGGTCAACGACCACCACTTCCACTACGGCTACTACCTCATGGCCGCCGCGACCGTGGCGAGGTACGACTCGGCCTGGGCGGCGAACTGGGCGCCGATGGCCAAGCTCCTGGCCGCCGACGCCAACAACTGGAACAGGTCGGAGACGCGCTTCCCGTTCCTGCGCAACTTCGACCCGTACGCCGGCAACGGCTGGGCGTCGGGGCACCAGGGGTTCGCCGCGGGCAACAACGAGGAGTCGTCGTCTGAGGCGATGAACTTCGCGACCGGGGCGATCCTCCTCGGCGCGGCGACGGGTGACACCGCCCTGCGCGACCTCGGCATCTACCTCTACACGACCCAGACGTCGGCCATCGCGCAGTACTGGTTCGACAAGGACGACGCGGTCTTCCCGGCCGGGTTCCGGCACGACACCGCCGGCATGATCTGGGGCTCCGGCGCGGCGTACTCCACCTGGTGGACGGCCAACCCCGAGGAGATCCACGGGATCAACATGCTGCCGATCACCGGAGGGTCGCTCTACCACGGGCTCTACCAGGCCGACGTACGGCAGAACCTGTCCGAGATGGAGGCGAACAACGGCGGACCGGCCGTCGAGTGGAAGGACGTGATCTGGCAGTTCCGGGCGCTCGCCGACCCGGCCGCGGCCAAGAGCGCGTGGGACGCCGGATACACGACGCTGACGCCCGAGTCGGGCGAGTCGCTGGCGCACACCTACCACTGGATCTACAACCTGGCCAGGATGGGCACGGTCGACCCCGGCGTGACCGCCGACAGCCCGACCGCCGCCGTCTTCGTCAACGGCTCCACCCGGACGTACGTCGCGCACAACTACGGCACCTCGGCCAGGGTGGTGCGGTTCTCGGACGGCAAGACCCTGACCGTGCCGGCCCGGTCCACCGCGACCAGCGCGGGCGGGTCCACCCCCTCGCCCTCCCCGTCCCCGTCTCCTTCTCCGTCGCCTTCCCCGTCCCCGTCCCCGTCGCCCGCTCCGGGCGGGGTGGACGCGCGATCGATCATTCAGGCGGAGAACTACCAGGCGCAGAGCGGCACGCAGCTTGAGGCGACTCAGGACAGCGGCGGCGGGCAGAACGTCGCCTACATCGCCAACGGCGACTGGCTGCGTTTCGACAACGTCGACTTCGGTTCGACGGCGGCGCGGCAGTTCAAGGCCAGGGTCGCCTCCGGTGCCGCGGCCGGGGTGAGCGGTCTGGTGCAGGTGCGGCTCGACAGCCTGACGGCGGCCCCGATCGGTGACTTCGCCGTGGGCAACACGGGCGGCTGGCAGAGCTGGACGACGATCCCGGCGAACATCACGCCGACGACCGGCAAGCACACCGTTTACATCACCTTCAGCAGCGGCCAGCCGGCCGACTTCGTCAACCTCAACTGGTTCACGTTCGCCACGTCCTGACGAACGGCGACCGCAGCGGGTGGCACGCCGCGAACGGCGTGCCACCCACACGGCGTCGCAGAGGCTCCGGGCCTCGCGGCAGATCGCGGGCGTGCGAGCAGTCTTCGTGGGCGGGGTGGGAACGCGCCTGGGCCGCAAGCAACAAGGCGTGATTCGTCAGGCGCGGCCTAACGGCCGGCGGGGCGTCTCAGGGCCTCGCGGTACCGCTGGGGGCTCACGCCGTGCTCCCGCTTGAAGGCCGAGCTCAGCGCGAAGGCGGTGCTGTAGCCCACCCGGCGGGCCACCGTCTCCAGCGTCGCGTCCGTCTCGGGCAGCAGGTCGGCCGCCTGCGCCAGCCGCAGCCCGGTCAGGTAGGTCATCGGCGGCTCGCCGACGAGTCTCGCGAACCGCTGCGCCAGCGCGGCGCGGGAGACCCCGGCCCGGCCCGCCGGCTCGGCGACCGTCCAGGGGTGGGCCGGGTCGGCGTGCAGCATCCGCAGCGCCGCCCCCACCACCGGGTCGCCGTGCGCCCGATACCAGCCCGGAGCCCGGGCGTCGGGGCGGGAGAACCAGGTCCGCAGCACGGCGATCAGCAGCAGGTCGAGCAGGCGGTCGAGCACGACCTCCTGACCCGGCTCGTCCTTGACGATCTCCCGGCCGAGCAGGGTGACCAGGGAGCCGTCCCAGGAGTCGCCGGGCAGCACCAGCAGCGTGGGCAGCGCCGCGAGCAGCCGGTGGGTGACCGCGCCGCGCATCTGGTAGGTGCCGATGAGCATCACGGCCGAGCCGTCCGGGTCGTTGCCCCAGTTGCGCGTGCCCAGGTCCATCTCCTCCGACATCGCGCGGCCGTCCGGGGTGGTGCAGACCTGCCCGGGGTGGATCACGATTTGCGGTGCGGTCGCGGGATCGTCGGCGACCGTGTAGTGGCCCGGCCCGCGCACGACCGCCACGTCGCCGGGCCCGACCCGTACGGACCGGTCCCCGTCGGGGGTGATGCACGCCTGGTCGCGCACCATCGCGACCAGGCACAGCGGCGCCTCGTCCTGGATCCGCACCGCCCAGGGCGGGCTCAGCGTCGCCCGCAGCAGGAACGCCCCGCGCGCCCGAGGCCCGTCCAGGAGATCGGCCAGCGCGTCCATGCCGGGAATCGTAGACGCCCGGATATGCGGCCGAGGGGCCGCTGAAGTCCGGGACCCGCGGAGATGACGCGTTAGACGGCCGGATATGCGGCCGAGATCCTCGGCGATGTCGCCGGGAACGGTCCGCCGGTTGACTGATCGCCATGACGACGACAGCGCACAACCGGATCACCACTGCCTGTGCCCGTGCTCGGTCCACGGCGGAGGCGTCGTGACGTCCCTTCTGGCCGCCGTCGCCGCGGCCTTGGCCATGCTCATGACCGCCGCGACGGCGGGAACGTTCTTCGGGTTCTCGGTGGGCGTCATGCCGGGGCTGGGCGCGGTGCCGGCCTCCTCGGCGGTCGACGTGATGAACGCGATCAACGCCAGGATCCAGGGCCTGCTGCTCCGGGCACCGGCGCCATATGGAGAGCGCTCTCTCACCGCTGGTGACACCGGGGGACTCAGCGTGAGAACGCTCTCTTGAATTTCACACAGACCCTTGACGCGAGTGAGATTCAGAGGGGACAGTGTCGCTCAAGTGGTCCGTGATCGCGGTGCGCGGGCCCTCACGACCCTCGCCGGACGCCGCCGTCCGGTCTTTCCGGCAGACCTTCGCCGTCTCCGCTCCGTGAGGCCGCCCGCACCCCCCAGCCCCCCGCCGCGACGACCGGGCCGAGGAGAGAGGTACTCATGCGTGTGCTCCACTCCCGATGGCGGCGCCCGATGCTGGCGCTGCTCGCCGTGACCGCCGCGGTCACGGCTCTCGCCGTACGGCCCGCCGACGCGTCGGTCCCCGCGACGCCCTCCGGCTGGTCGCTCGTCTGGGCGGACGACTTCAACGGCCCGGCGGGAACGCTGCCCTCGTCCAACAACTGGATCATCGACACCGGCCACTCGTACCCCGGAGGCCCGGCCAACTGGGGCACCGGCGAGATCCAGACCTACACGGCCGACCCGGCCAACGTCAGCCTGGACGGCAACGGCAACCTGCGCATCACCCCGATCGGCAGCGGCCAGAACTGGACCTCCGCCCGCATCGAGACCCGCCGCGCGGACTTCAAGCCCGAGGCCGGACGCATCCTGCGCATCGAGGGGCGCATCCAGATGCCGAATGTCACCGGCAACGCCGCGCTCGGCTACTGGCCGGCCTTCTGGGCGCTGGGCTCGCCGTACCGGGGGAACTACCAGAACTGGCCGTCCATCGGCGAGTTCGACATCATGGAGAACGTCAACGGCATCAACTCGGTCTGGGGCGTGCTGCACTGCGGCGTGAACCCCGGCGGGCCGTGCCGGGAGACCGACGGCATCGGCGCCAGCCGGGCCTGCCCGGGCTCGACCTGTCAGTCCGCCTTCCACACCTACCGGTTCGAGTGGGACCGCAGCGTCACCCCCAACCAGCTCAGGTGGTACGTGGACGGCCAGCAGTACCACAGCGTCAGCCAGAGCCAGCTCGACGCGACGACCTGGTCGAACATGACCTCCCACGCCGGATATTTCCTCCTGCTCAACGTCGCGATGGGCGGCGGCTTCCCCAACGGCGTGGCCGGGTTCGCCACGCCCACCTCCGCCACCGTGTCCGGGCGGCCCATGCTCGTCGACTACGTCGCGGTCTGGCAGAGCGGCGCCCCCAGCAGCCCGCCGCCCAGCTCGCCTCCGCCGACCGGCGGTGGCGTGGACGCGCGATCGATCATTCAGGCGGAGAACTACCAGGCGCAGAGCGGCACGCAGCTTGAGGCGACTCAGGACAGCGGCGGCGGGCAGAACGTCGCCTACATCGCCAACGGCGACTGGCTGCGCTTCGACAACGTCGACTTCGGTTCGACGGCGGCGCGGCAGTTCAAGGCCAGAGTCGCCTCGGGCGCTCCGGCCGGCGTGAGCGGCCTCGTACAGGTCAGGCTCGACAGCCTCACCGCGGCCCCGATCGGTGACTTCGCCGTCGCCAACACGGGCGGCTGGCAGAGCTGGACGACGATCCCGGCCAACATCACGCCGACGACCGGCAAGCACACCGTTTACATCACCTTCAGCAGCGGCCAGCCGGCCGACTTCGTCAACCTCAACTGGTTCACGTTCTCCACATCGTGAGCCGTACGGGCGGGGGCCGGGCGGCCGGTCCCCGCCCATGCGCCGCGCGCGAGGTCAATCGGTGGGCGAAGTCTCGGGCGACGTGGTTTCGCCGGGCGTGGCGGGCGCGGTCGGCGTCTGCGGGGTCTGCGGCGAAGGCGCGCCGCCTTCGCCGTGTCCCGGCAGCGCCGGTCGGCTGGCGTCCGCGACGATGATCGCCTTCGGGCTCTCTCCGGTCGTTCCCACGACCCAGACCTGGTCGCCCTCTTGGATCCCCTGCAGGCCCTTGTAGCCGGCGACGACCCTGGTCGACTCGTCGATCGCATAGGTACGGCCGTCCACCGTGAGGGTGCCGTTCCGCACCGACTCCACCGAACCCGTCTGGCTGGTGAACGTCTGGTAGTCGCGGGACGCGCCGGGCTGCCGGGCGTTCCCGAGCTGGAGCAACGCGAGCTCGGTCATGCCGAACTGCTCCGGGCCGGGCCGCAGCTGCGCCGCCTGGGCGTACGGCGACTGGTCGTGATCGGGCGCGACGGCCGCGGCGAGGCCGGCGCCGGTGGTGAGGACGAGCGCCGCGGCGGCTCCGAAGAGGAGCCGGGGCCGCTTGCCGGGACGTTTCGGCGGTGTGCTGGACGGCGGTTTGCTGGACATGGTCATCGGTGTGCTCCCTCCACTCCGCGCCGGGACACGACAAGACGTGGTGCGGCCCGACGTGGCCGGCGCGGCTGGGATGTGCGCGAATGACATGAGCGGACGTGACCGTTGGCAGGTCGCGGAGCGCCCGTGTAAAGGAGACCGGGACGTGGCCGCCGCGCGTGGAGCGTGCGGCGCCCGTACCCGTCGCGGAGGGTACGTTGGCGGCGATCCTGGCCGCCCGGCCCGGCCGATCCGTTCGGCCGATCCGTTCGGCCGATCGATCCCGATCGTTCCGCCCGGCCGATCCTTATGGCCGACTCGTTTGGCCGATCCTTTGACCGATCCGCCCGGTCAGCCGCCGGTCCGCGCCGGTCGGCCCGCCTCCGGACCCCCTGGCCGCCCTACCCCATCGAGTACGGCGTTCACCGCGCGCTCGGTAAAGCCATCGTCCAGAGGCAATTGCCGGAATACCACCCGTATCCAAACCGCCCCGGCGAGCAGATCCATGATCGTCATCGCGTCGGCGGAATCGTCGATCTCGCCGCGTTCCCGGGCCCGTTCGAAGATCGGCAGCTCCCGGGCGAACCGGTCGGCGAAGAAGCCTCTGGCCGCCTCCGCCAGCTCGGGGTTGTTCGCGGCGGCCCCGAGCGCCGCGACGGCGATGTCCGCCGCCGGGGGAGTGGTGAGCAGCCCGGCAAGGCCGCGCAGCAGCGCGTGCAGGTCGCCGCGCAGGCTGCCGGTGTCGGGTGCGTCGAAGTCGAGCACCCGCGCCTCGACCAGCGCCGTGCCGAGCAGGGCGGCCTTCGACGGCCACCACCGGTAGACGGTCGTCTTGTTGACGCCCGACCGCTCGGCCACGCCCTCGATGGTCAGGCCCTCGTAGCCCTTCTCCGCGAGCAGGCGCAGCGCGGCGTTCAAGATCTCGTCCTTCTTGCGCGGGGCCATGCCGGGAGCTTACTGCAACGCACCGTTGTGTTTTAATTAGTTTCGCAACGCAACGTTGCGTTGTGTTTGAGGAGGTGTGTCATGACCTTGCCGGTCGTGTTCGTCCACGGCATCCGGGTGAGCGGCACGATGTGGTCCCCGGTCCGCGCGTTGCTCGAGGCCCCGTCCGCCGCGCCCGACCTGCCCGGCCACGGAGGCCGCCGCGGCCTGCCGTACGACACGGAGGCGGCCTGCGACGTCGTCGCGGAGGCGATCGCGGACCTCGGCGGCCGGGCGCTCGTCGTCGGGCTGTCCCTCGGCGGCTACGTGGGCATCGCCACCGCGGCCCGGCATCCCGGCATGGTCGCCGGCCTGGTCGCGATGGGCTGCACGGCGCGGCCGGGCCGGGCCCTGGCGCACGCCTACCGGCTCGCCGGGCGCCTGGCCGCCCGCAACCTCGCGGCGGCCGACCGGCTGAGCCGCTTCGCGCTGCGCCGGACGCTGCCCGGGGCCGCCGGAGAGGCGATGATCGAGGGCGGGCTGAGCAGCGAGGTCGTGCCGTCCGTCGTGGCCGCGGTCACCGCGGAGGACCCCATCGCGTCGCTGGCGGCCTATCCGGGGCGGGTCTGGCTGGTGAACGGCGCCCGCGATCACCTCAGGGCCGACGAACGCGCGTTCCTCGCGGCCTGCGCCGACGGCAGCCTCACCCATGTGCCGGGACGGGGGCACCTGACCGTGCTCGCCGATCCCGCCTGGCTGGCCCGCTTCGTCGACGCCGCGGCCCGGGCCGTGTCCGTCCCCGCCTGATCAGCCGCGTGCCGTACGCCCGGGCCCGCTCAGCGCGGCGGCGAAGGCGAGCGCCAGGTAGACCACCCCCGAGGCGTACCCGAGCGTGCTCGCGCGCAGGCGGCGGCCGAGCGACCCGGCGGTGAGCGCGTACGCGAGGTCGCAGGTCAGCCCGATCACGGCGAGGACCAGCCCGAGCGTGACGACCTGCGCCGGCACGTCCCCGGCGGGGTCCACGAACTGCGGCAGGAACGCCAGGAAAAACAGCACGGTCTTCGGGTTCAGCACGTTGACCACCACGCCTTCGAGGAAGACCCGGCGCAGCGGCTGCGGCCTCGGCTCGCCGCCGCCGGAGCCCTGTCTCGTCAGCGCGCGGACGCCGAGATAGGCGAGGTAGGCGACGCCGGCCCATTTCAGCGCCGTGAACAGCTCCGAGGACCGCGCGAGCAGATACGACAGCCCGGCCGCCGCGGCGGCGATGTGGAGCAGCGTGCCCGTCTCCACCCCGAGGGCCGAGGCGACCCCGGCGCGGCGGCCCTGGGCGACGCCTCTGGTGGCGATGTAGAGGTTGTTGGGACCCGGCACGGCCACCACCACCGCCGACGTGGCCGCGAAAACCAGGAACGTCGAGGCATCGATCACGCTTGCCGAGGCTAGAAGCGGCCCGGCTCGCATACCTGGGCCAATCGGGCCCCGCGTCCGTGGACCAATTCCGGGTCAGAGCGCTCCGGGCGCCTTGGCGAGGTCCCGTACGATCTGGATCAGCTCGGCGGGGTCGAACGGCTTGGTGAGGTAGGCGTCCACCCCGATGTCGTACCCCCGCCTGCGGTCGTCCTCCTGGGCCCGGGCGGTGATGAGCATGACCTTGATATGCCGCGTGCTCGGGTCCTCCCGCAGCCGGGCGGCCGTCTCCCAGCCGTCCAGCCGCGGCATCATCACGTCGAGCGTGATCACATCGGGATCCACGTCGTGGACGCGATCCAAGCAGTCCTGCCCGTCGTACGCGGTCTCGACCTCGAACCCCTCCAGGGTCAGGTTCACCGCTATGAGCTGCCGGATGACCTCATCGTCATCCACGACCAGCACGCGTCCAAGAAGCTCGCTCACGGCGGCAAAGCTAGCCAATAAGACGGGGTGGGCGCGCGGTTTTCGCCGACCCGCATGCCCGCACCCCCGATCGGCCGTAATGATGTCACGAGCGGCCTTCAAGTACTGGTAGCCTTGTCAGCGGTTGAGCCCCCTTAGCTCAGGGGATAGAGCACCGGCCTCCGGAGCCGGGTGCGCAGGTTCGAATCCTGCAGGGGGCACCAGACCTTGGTCAGCGGATCAAGCCGCTGACCAGGGCGAACGACACAGAAGCGGGCGGGTCTCCAGCCTCACGGAGTCCCGCCCGTTCTCGTTAAAGCTCACTGGTTGTGGACCAGTTGTGGGCTGGCCTTCACTCCACGCTGTTGCCTGTGCGCGCCGCTAGTCCAGGGGTGCGTCGGGCCAGCCGGGGTGTTGGGAGGCAGTCCCGCCCGGGCAGCCCGCTCGGCGTAGGCGTCGCGGTGGATCAGCGACACGACCTCACGCTGCTCACGGGCGCCGACGGTGTCGAACCGCTTGAAGATCACAGGTTCGGTCGTGCTGTTCCTCCGGATTCTCCGGATCAGGCGGGTCCAGCGATGCCCGTTTACATTGCCTGGCTTAGCAGGCCGGCGCCGCCGATGGTGCGGTCCTGGGTGCGCAGCCGCGACAGGACCGGCCAGCAGATAGCGGACGTACGCGTGGTCGACCCGCTCGGGAAGAGGCAGCAGAGCAGCTACGACTAATCCCGAGGTCATGGCACGTACTCCTGGCGATCGAGGTCCACGTCGACTCTCCAGGAAGCGGCCTCATCGTCGATTTTCAGGCTGGCTTGAGCCGTTCCGTTTGTGCGAGGCCCAGACGACGCCGGGTCAGGTGGCCCGTTTTCCGTCACCGGTGCAGCAGCCGTTGGAACACGAGGCGGCGCCGGACGGTTCGTCGGCGCCGAGCGCCGGTATCGCGCAGCAGGCGTCTCCGCGCCATGCCTCGCGGCCCTCTCTGACCGCGACCGCGGCGATGACCAGGGCGGCGATCGGGTCGGCCCAGGACCACCCGAAGAGACTGTTCAGAGCCAGCCCGACCAGCAGCACAGCCGACAGGTATGTGCACAGCAGGGTCTGCTTGGAGTCGGCCACCGCCGAGGCCGAGCCGATCTCGCGGCCGGCGCGGCGCTGGGCGGCCGACAGCAGCGGCATGACGACCAGGGAAACCGTGGCCAGCACCAGACCCGGCGTGGAGTGATCGGCTTCGCCGGCACCCAGCAGAGCGCGCACAGCGTCGACCGTGACGTAGGCGGCCAGGCCGAAGAAGGAGACCGCGATGACCTTCAGAGCGGTCCGTTCCCGCTTCTCGTGGTCGGGCCCGGAGAACTGCCAGGCGACCGCGGCGGCCGATGCGACCTCGACAACGGAGTCGAGACCGAACCCGAGCAACGCCGCGGACGAGGCGATGCTGCCGGCCGCGATGGCCACGACGGCTTCGACGACGTTGTAGGCGATGGTCGCGGTTGCCAGCAGCCGGATGCGTCGCCGTAGCCGTTCTCGTCGGGCCGGGGCAGGGGCCAGCGAAATGTCGGTCATCAGCAGCACCCCTTCTCGTCCGCGTCTGGGCAGATTCGATCGGCGGCCACGGCGATCACCGCGGTGCGTAGGTCGTCCAGTGCGTGGCCGAGCCTCTCGTCGGACAGCTCATAGCGGGTCCTCCGGCCGTCGGGCAGCGCCACCACCAGGCCGCAGTCGCGTAGGCAGGCCAGATGGTTGCTCAGGCGGGTGCGAGAGATGCCAAGGAGGTCGGCCAGATCGGCTGGATAAGCCGGCTCCTCGCGAAGTGCGATCAGGATCCGGCAGCGAATGGGGTCGGCCAAGGCGCGGCCGAAGCGGGCGAGCACTTCGATTTCGGAGGCGATGGTGAGCATCCACAAACGATACATCGAGCCGTGAATTCAGTCATCCCTGTACTCTCAAGTGAGTGCGAGGCTCCGGGTGGCCGGTGTGCGGTCGACCGCGATAGTTCAGATTATGCTGAATTCAGGAAAGCGTGTATCGTCGCCATCCGATCAACACTCAACGGCGCGGCGACCGTCACGCGGTCGGACAGCCGGCGCGTGGCGGCTGCCCGGAAGGAGGGCGCGGATGCTCGTCGATTGGGTCGACATCAACGTGCCTAGATGAAGGTCAACCCGAGTTGGGTCTGGATATCGCCGATGACCTTGCGTCGCTACCATCAAAGCCGCTACCCCCTAAGTCACCCCCAGCGGTGGTTCGGCGAGGGCGGGGAAGTCTCGCTGCAGCAGATCGGCGGCGACTACGCTCCCTCTGATCGCTTCAAGAAACCCCGTCAGAATGCGATCACGCCCGCTATAGTGTCCCGTAACGCATACGGCCCGCCGAGCTCCCGCCACGCGAGTGGTCTAGGGAAGCTCCCACCCGTAGGAGTAGCCAATGCTGCCGTTGAGCGGCAATGTTGACATCACGCTGCGTATCGAGCATCTCCCTACTTCTCATCTAAACAAGCTCATCAGCGTCTCCCCAACCGATACCGCAAAGCGCGTCAAGACACTTTTTGCTCGATACAAGTACAGGCAGCTTCCCGTACTCGCCGACCCGGCAACTCTCGTTGGGGCTGTCACACAGGAGAGCCTACTTTCTGCGGATCTGTTAGGCCGTACGCCCAAGCTCGCTAGTATCATTCGGCCGGCAGCAGTGGTCGCGATAGACGAGGAAGTCCGGAAGGCATTCCCACCCGATTGCCGACACCGCTTCGTCTTCGTGCGTGATTCAACAGGGGTGGTCAGCGGAGTCGTCACCCTCTCCGACGTCTACGAGGCTCGCCAGAAATTAGCCGGGCCATACCTATTGGTCGGCGAGATTGAGCTCCGGCTTCGCAAGATACTCAGCCGCATCTATCCATCGGTTACCGAACTACGACAGGCTACAGGAAAAGCGCGCATTAATAGTGCCCACGAGCTCACCCTCTCCGATGTTGAGCATGCGTTCTCTCGCAACGAGAGCTGGAACAAGCTCGAATGGGCAATTGACCCAGAAGTCTTCATAACGGAATTAGTCACCTTAAGACAGATCAGAAATAAGTATGCCCATTACCGCGCCGACAAGCCCTGGGATGACACCGATTCCAAGCAGCTCACAGGCTTTCTAGAGTGGATAGACGAGTTAGCTTCAGCATGCCTGCCAGCAACATAAAGCGGCATGTCACCTACCGCCACCGTACAGGCCGATAATCGCGCAAGAAACAAAAAGGAAAGAATGTCTTCCACTCGTTCGACCCTGGTTCGCTATCCTGCAAAGATGCTGGCCGCCATGTCGACAAATGGTTTCGATATGGATGCAGGCACGGCACGCCACCACGGGTTTGATCGAGCTGCGCGAGCGTCGTCTTGCAACGATAAGTCATGGTCCGAGAACGTTACGAACCTGGCACGGGACATGACCGATACGGGCCTCGGAGACATCGAAGTCCTAGTTCGCTATCGACTTCCGCTGACGAACAAGTGCGCGGACGTAGTCCTGTCTGGGGTCGAGAGGGGTACCGGCAACGACGTCTATGTGATCGTCCAGATGAAGCCGTGGGCTAATGCTGAGCTGTACGAGCACAACACTGCTCTCGTCCTGGTTGCAGGTACAGACGCCCCCGAACTCCATCCTTTGCTTGAGGCTCGCGGCTACTGCGACTACCTCGCCGACTTCGTCGGCGCCCTGGAGCATCGCCCTGATGCCGTCCGCGGCGTCGCCTATCTGCACAACGCGAACGACCTGGACATCCACGATCTCTACCACCAGGTGGAGGACGAGCGTACTCGTCTGTTCAGTCAGAGCCGTCGCGGCCAGTTCCTCGACTACCTCCGCGCGCAGTTCGCGCCCGAGCCCGGTGCGGCGGCCGCCGACAGGCTGCTCGCGTCGGCGATCCGGCCTTCCAAGCACCTGCTGAAGGTGGCCGCGGCCGAGATCAAGCATCGGGACCAGTTCGTCCTGCTGGACCAGCAGCGCCTG
>NZ_BMPY01000009.1 GCF_014647835.1 Microbispora rosea subsp. aerata | reverse complement strand
GGGGGCGGCGGTATCACAGTGGCCCTTCATGGGCGATCAAAACAGGCCGTCACCCCGGCTCCCGCCGAGTCCCCTTCACGAGCAGCTTGCCACTGCCCGCGAGAAAGAGGGTGCCCTAGTGATCCGTCTGCTGGCCGTGCACCGGGGAGTGGCGGCGCTGCTGGCCGCGCTGGTGTTCGGCGCCGCCCTGGTCGTCTCCGCCCTGCCCCGGACGGTCGAGTCGACCCTCGACGCGGCGGCCCGGGCGGCCGTCGACGCCGCGCCGCCCGTCACCGCCGCGCTGGTGGTCACGTTCGACCGGCGCACCGACCCGACCGCCCTGGCGACCACGGCCGAGGCGGCGAAGGCGGACGGCGTCTGGCGCGCGCTGCTCCCCCCGGCGCTGCGGCGGGTCACCGAGGACGAGCCGCACTTCGGGTTCGAGGACTCGCCGCGGCTCATCGACCAACGGGCCCACCGATATCTGACGATGAAGTGGGTGCACGGAGCCGACCGGCGCGTCCGGTACGTCGAGGGCCGGGCGCCGGGCCCCGGCTCGGGCACCCGCCTGGAGGTGGCCATCCCCGCCGTCGCCGCGGCCGAGATGGCGATCGAAACCGGGGACGTCCTCGACCTCGGCCAGTTGACCGCCGAGATCACCGGCCTGTACGAGCCGGTGCGCCCCGCCGACCGGTTCTGGTCCGTGGAGCCGGAGCTCACCCACGTCCTGCGCCAGCGCGCACGGGGCGAGACGGAAGACGACCTGATCGTCACCGGCCTCGCCGACGGCGACAGCCTCGTGGGCGCCGCCGTGCCGCTGGTCTACCGGTGGCTGCTCACACCGGTGCGGGACCGGATCACCGCGGGCAACGCGGCGGCCGTGGCCGACGCCGTCGGGGAGTTCCAGCGCCGCCTGGACAGGCAGGACCTCGAACCCGACCTGTCGACCGGGTTCGACCGCATCCTCAGGGAATACCTGGACCGGCTGGCCGTCACCCGCGCGCTGATCGCGGTGTTCCTGAGCGCGCTGGCCGTGGTGTGCCTGGGCACCACCGCCCTGGCCGTGCTGCTGCTCGTCCGGCGGGTGCGCGGCGACCTGCTGCTGATGCGCGCCCGCGGGGCGTCCACGGCCCAGGTCGTGCGCGTGTGCGGAGGAGCCGTCGCCCTCGTCGCGCTCCCGGCCGCGGCGGCCGGCCAGGCGGTCGCGGCCTTGGTGCCCGGCGAGCCGACGACGGCCGCGCGGCTCGGCCCGGCCGCGCTGGCGGCGGGGGCCGTCGCGGTCGCCTGCGCCGCCGCCGCGCTGCCGCGCCCTCCCGGGCGGCGGTCCGGCGCCGACCCCCGCAGGATCGCGATGGAGATCCTGGTGCTCGCGGTCGCCGCGGCGGGCGTCCACCTGCTGCGCACCCGCGGCCTCGCCGCCGGGGACGCCTTCCTCGCGCCGGTGCCGGTGCTGGTGGCGCTGGCCGCCGCGCTCGCGGTGCTGCGCCTCGGCCCGGCCCTGATCCACCTGGCGTTCCGGGCCGCCGCCCGGCGCCCCGGCGCCGTGCCGTTCCTCGGGTTCGCCGCGGCCCGCGCCGTGCCGGGCGCCGCGCTGCCGGTGCTCACCCTGCTGCCGGCCGTCGCGCTGGCGGCGTACGGTGTCGCCACCGCGGGCGGGCTGGAGACGACCCAGCGGCAGGCGGCGTGGGAGCGGGTCGGCGCCGAGATCAGAGTGGAAAGCGAGCAGGTCATTCCCGCGGAGACCGTGGAGCGGATCTCCCGCGCGCCAGGGGTCCGGGGGGTGGTCCCGGCCGCGGTCGGGACGACGGTCGCCGAGGTCGGCTTCGGCGGGCAGCCGGCCACGGTCGTCGCGGTCGACCTCGGCGCCTACCGCGGGCTGGTCGCGGGCAGCCCGCTGCGCCTGCCTCCCCCGGGGACCGGCGCGCTGGTCTCGCCCGACCTGTCGGCCATGTCGAGCTTCGAGATCGGCTGGCCCGAGCGGACCACGGTCACCCCGGCGGGAACCGTCGGCGCGATGCCCGGGGTGGAGGCGGGCGACGGCGCCCTCATCGTCATCCCCACGGCTCCCCGGCAGGCCAACACGCTGCTGATCGCGGGAGACCCCGGCGCGGTCCGGCCGCTGCTGCCTGCCGGGGCGCGCATGACCACCGTGGCGGGCGCGCTCGCCGAAATCACGGGAACGCCGCTCACGGCGGCGCTCACCGCCGCGTTGCGGGTGGCCGCCGCGGCGCTGGCCGCCTACGCGGTGGCGGCCGTGGCGATCGCCGTGGCCGCGGGGTCGGCCCGGCGCGCGGAGGACCTGGGGCTGCTGCGCGCCCTCGGCCTCACCCGCGCCCAGGCCGGCCTGATCACCGCCTTGGAGGTGGCCCCGCTGCTCGTCCTGACCGCCGCCGCCGGGCTGGCGGCCGGTCTCGCCATGCCCGCGCTGCTCGGCCCGGGGATCGACCTGACGGCGTACGCGGGCGTCAACCTGGGAGGAAGCCATGGACACGCTGGCTGACCTGGAGGCCCGGGCCACGCGGGGCGGCCCCGCGTACGGCGCGGACGCCCACATCCTGTGCGACAACCTCGTGCGGATCTACAAGACCGGCGGCTCCGCCGCGGTCGAGGTGGTCGCGCTGCAGGGCCTCGACCTGCTGATCGGCAAGGGCGAGCTGGTCGCTCTCGTCGGGGCCTCGGGGTCGGGCAAGTCGACGCTGCTCAACATCCTGTCGGGGCTCGACGTGCCCACGGCGGGGCTCGCCCGGGTCGCCGGGATCGACCTGCTGTCCATGACCGCGCGCGACCGCCTTCGCTACCGGCGCTCGGTCGTGGGCTTCGTCTGGCAGCAGACCGCCCGCAACCTGCTGCCGTACCTCACCGCGCGGGAGAACGTCATGCTCCCCATGCGGCTGGCGGGCGGCCTGTCCCGGCGGGCCCGGGCGTCCCGTACGGACGAGCTGCTGGAGCTGACCGGCATCGCCGGCCGCGCGGACGCGCGCCCGGGGGAGATGTCCGGTGGGGAGCAGCAGCGGGTGGCCGTCGCCGTGGCCCTGGCCAACGCGCCCGAGGTGGTGCTCGCCGACGAGCCCACCGGGGAGCTGGACAGCGAGTCCGCCGAGACGGTGTTCGGCGTCCTGCGCCACGTCAACCGCGAGCTGGGCGTCACGACCGTCGTCGTGACCCATGACCCGATGGTGTCGCGGCAGGTCGACCGGACGATCGGCATCCGCGACGGCCGCACCTCCAGCGAGACGTTCCGCCGCACCTCCTCCGACGGGAGGGTGGTCGCCGAGGAGTACGCGGTGCTGGACCGGGCCGGGCGCCTGCAGCTGCCGAGGGAGTTCATCAACGCCCTGTCCCTGGAGCACCGGGTGCGCCTGGAACTCGAACGCGACCACATCGGGGTGTGGCCCTCGGGGGTGGAGGAGGAGACCGATGAGTGAGCCGCTGGTGGTCGTCGAAGGCCTGCGCAAGACCTATCCCAAGGGCGTGCGCGCCCTCAGGGGAGTCTCCTTCGAGGCGCGCCCCGGCGAGCTGGTCGCGATCCGCGGACGCTCCGGCGCGGGCAAGACGACCCTGCTCAACCTGATCGGCGGCCTGGACCGGCCCGACGAGGGGAAGGTGCGGATCGCCGGGGAGCCGGTGCAGGACCTGCCGGAGAAAGAGCTGCTGCGGCTGCGCCGCGACGTCGTCGGGTTCGTCTTCCAGTCGTTCCGGCTGATCCCGGTGCTGTCGGCCGCGGAGAACGTCGGCGTGCCGCTGCGGCTGGCGCGCGTCCCCGCCCGGGACAGGGAGGAACGGGTCAAGGTGCTGCTGTCCCTGGTCGGGCTGTCCGACCACGCCGAGCAGCGGCCCAATGAGCTGTCGGGCGGGCAGCAGCAGCGCGTGGCCATCGCCAGGGCCCTGGCCAACCGGCCCCGGCTGCTGCTCGCCGACGAGCCGACCGGCCAGCTCGACTCGCAGACCGCGCGCCAGATCATGGAGCTGCTCCGGGTGCTCGTCCGCAGCGAGGGCGTCACCGCGCTGGTGGCCACGCACGACGCGGACCTCGTCGGCCTGGCCGACCGCGTCCTGGAGCTCAAGGACGGCGAACTCCTCACGCTCCCCGCGTAAGACGCGCCACCCGGGGCGGCACGTGTCGCGCGCGGGCGGCCGGGGTATGCCGACAGTCCCAGCCGGCCTGTGGGTCCACGCGAGGTGGTGGGGGCGTGACGGAACCGGTGGCAGCGGGAGTGCGGACGGCGGCGGACGTGCTCGGCAGGACGCGAGATCTGGTGGAGCCGGCCCTGCGCCGCGCGGTCGGCACCCTGCCCGCGCCGATGCGCCGGATCGCCGGCTACCACTTCGGCTGGTGGGACGAGCGGGAGCGGCCCACGCGGGCGGGCGGAGGCAAGGCCCTGCGGCCCGCGTTCACGCTGCTGGCGGCCGAAAGCGCCGGGGGAGAGGCGGAGGCGGCGCTGCCGGCCGCCGTCGCGGTCGAGCTGGCGCACAACTTCTCCCTCGTCCACGACGACGTGATGGACGGCGACGCCGTCCGCCGCCACCGCCCCACGGTGTGGAACGCCTTCGGGCGCGCCGAGGCGATCTTGGCCGGAGACTCCATGCTGGCGCTGGCCTTCGCCGCGCTCGCCGGGGGCGGCAGCCCCGCCGAGAGCACCCGTGCCCTGGCCCGATGCGTCCAGTCGCTGCTGGACGGCCAGAGCGCCGACCTCGGCTTCGAGGAGCGCGCGGAGGTGAGCCTGGGGGAGTGCGTGCGCATGGCGGAGGGCAAGACGGGCGCGCTGTTCGGGTGCGCCTGCGCGCTCGGCGCCCTGCACGGCGGCGCAACCCCCGAGCAGGTGGCCTCCCTGCGCGTGTTCGGCGAGCGCGTCGGGCTGGCGTTCCAGATCGTCGACGACCTGCTGGGCATCTGGGGCGATCCGGCCGTCACCGGCAAGCCGGTCCACTCCGATCTGCTCAACCGCAAAAAATCGCTGCCGGTCGTCGCCGCGCTGACCTCGGGCACGCGGGCGGGCGGCGCGCTCGCCGCGCTGTACCGCCGCCCGCTCGCGCGGCCCGACCTCCCGCGGGCGGCCCGGCTGGTGGAGGAGGCCGGCGGTCGGGCGTGGAGCCTCGCGATGGTGGACGAGCTGCTGTCGCAGGCGCTGGAGGCGCTGCGCTCGGCGGCGCCGGCGCCCGGGGCGGCGGCCGGCCTGGAGGCCCTGGCCCGCCTGGCCGCCGACCGCGACCGCTGACCTCGCCGTCCACCCGGGCGGCGAGGTCCCGCTCCAGGTCGCGCACCCGCACGTACGGCTGCCGCGGCCGCCGCGTCACGGGCGACCTGCGATTCGCGTCATATGTGCGGCGCTGCCCCGGCGAGGGCAGCCGAATACCGGCCGGGGGGAAGTTTCCCGCCACGTCGGGGGGCGTCCGGCCGCCGGCGTCGAGCACGTCGCCGAGCGGCCCGGCGTCGCGGTCAGCCGTCCTCGCGGACGACCTCGGCGGGGTCCTTGTCGTCGCGCAGGCCCCGCCAGGACGGGTGGCGCAGCCGCCCCTCGCCGGTCCACTCGGCGAACTGCACCTCGCCGACCAGGACCGGCTCCACCCAGCGGCAGCCCTTGGCCTCCTCGCGGGTGATGCCCTCGAAGGGCGGCGTGTCCCGCCGCAGCGGGGCCAGGCGTTCGCCGAGCCGCCGCAGCGCCTCGTCGGTGAACCCGGTGCCGACGCTCCCGGCGTACCGCAGGCGTCCGCTGCCGTCGTTGACGCCGACGAGCAGCGAGCCGACGGTGTTCGCGCGGCGGCCCTCCCCGGCCCGCCAGCCCCCGACGACGACCTCCTGCGTGCGGACGTTCTTGACCTTCACCCAGTCGGGGGAGCGGCGGCCGGGGCGGTAGGGGGAGGCCAGCCGCTTGGCCACGACGCCTTCCAGCCCCAGCCGCCGGGAGTCGGCCAGCGCGTGCTCCCCGCCGCCGGTGTAGCAGGGCGGGACGGCCCAGCGGGGTCCGGGGTGGACGAGGTCCTCCAGGCGGCGACGCCGCTCGGTGTACGGCATCGTGATCACGCTGTCGGCGTCGACGTGCAGCACGTCGAACAGCAGGTACGTCACGGGCGTGGTGACCACGAGCTGCCTGATCTTGAGGGGGTTGCGCTGGTGCATGCGCGGCTGCAGCGCCTCGAACGACGGCCTGCCCCGCCGGTCGAAGGCGACGATCTCCCCGTCGAGCACCGCGGCGTGCCCGCCGGTCGCGCCGGCCAGGCCGGCGAGCTCGGGATAGGCGGCGGTGATGTCCCTGCCGTTGCGGGAGACCAGCCGCAACGTGCCGTCCTCGACGTAGCCGAGGGCGCGCACCCCGTCCCACTTCATCTCGTACGCGTAGTCGCCCCCGGGCTCGGGCAGCCGCCCGGGCTGGGCCATCATCGGCGCGTACGCCGGTAGGGCGGCCATGCCCTGCTGGTACCCCGTCCGCCTGGCAGTACCCATGACCTGCGGTGACGTGCGCTCGCAACCTCCGGAAGCCGTACGGGGACGCCGTCGCCGTGGACGGGGTGACGTTCGGGGTCCGGGCCGGTGAGACCGTTCGGATCGCGCCGGCCGAGGAGCCGGCGCGCGACAACCCGCGGGAGGCGTGGTGCTCGGTCGACGCGCTGCGGCCGGGTCCTCTCGCCGGCCCGGGCGGCGGTGCTCGCGGAGGCGGCCGCCCGGTGGTCCGCGACGGGCTGCGCGGCTCCTGCTAGGCGATCGTTCGCCCGCCGTCGACGGGGATGGTGGCGCCCGTGAGGTAGGAAGCCTGGGCAGACGCCAGGAAGACGACCGCGGCGGCGATCTCCCGGGGGACGGCATGGCGGTGCAGCAGCGTGGTCGCGCCGACCGCGCTCGCGCTCTCCTCGGGCACCGAAGCGGTGAGGGTCGGGCCCGGGGCCACGATGTTGACGCGTACGCCGGACGGGCCGAACTCCGCCGCCCAGGTCCGGGTCAGGGAGGTCAAAGCCGCCTTCGTCGCGGCGTAGACAACGGCTGCCAGGGGGGTTGCCCGGTCGGGTCCCTGGCCAGTGAACTCGCCGAAACGGATTGACCGGCCGCGGGATCGCCTGGCGTCCCGCCGCGGGATGCTAGGGGAGGATCTCCAGGCGGACGTCGAGGCCCTCGTACAGATAGGGGGTGGCGGTGATGATCCGCCAGCCGCGGCGGGTGGCGTGGACGACCGCGTGGGCGGCCACCAGGACGTCGGGCAGCAGCGCGTCGGCGGCGACCGGCCGGTGACGCCGCAGGCTCGTCATGATCGTCTGCGCGTACGGCCCGCCCTCGACGGCGTCGCCGGCGGACAGCTCGCCGGTGACCACCATCGACATGCGCAGGAAGCGTTCGAGCCGGGGCTGGATGGGGCCCAGCGACAGCACCTGGACGGCGAGCGCGGGGACGAGGAGGGTGACGCCGTGGGCCGAGGACTGCCGCACGACGGCCCTGCCGTACATGCTCTTGCCCTCGATCAGGTGGACGACGGCGTCGAGGTCCAGCACGTGGCCGGACAGGACGCCGGCCGGTGGGACGGGGTCGGTCACGCGGCGTCCGCCTTGGCGTCGCCGGTCATCAGGCGCGCCGCACGGGCGCTGTCATCATCGGTGATGCCGTCCTGCCAGCCCGGCCCCCATAAATCGGCCATGATGGCCAGGTCGCCCTGGATGCGCCGGCGTTCCCGCAGCGCCGCGGCGATGTAGGCCGACGCGTTGCCGGACGCCTGCGCCTCGTCGGCCAGCTCATCCGGCAAAGAGATCGTAATCTTCTTGGTCATACTCGGGAGGCTATCGGGTCATACCGTCGGTGGTCCACCGGTTCGGGGAAGAACGCCCGTCGCCCGCGCCCGGCCGTCACGCGGAAACCACTTCGGTCGCCATGCGCAAACCTCGATCCGGCAACGGTGGCTTCCGGACCCGGCACGGATCACCGGTCCGTACCGCCATCGTTCGATCGGGGCTCGGCCCGCCGCTTCTCCCGTCGTGCGCAGCCGCGACCGGGTACATCCTGGACAAAGGAGGTGGGGGCGGATGCGGCTGGCCGGGGCGCGGGTGTTCGTCACGGGCGCGTCGTCGGGCATCGGGGCCGCCACGGCGCTGGAGCTGTCGGCGCGGGGCGCGCGGCTGGTGCTGTCCGGGCGCGACGAGGAGGCGCTGGCCGGGGTGGCCGCCAGGACCGGCGGCGAGGTCCTGCCCGCCGACCTGGCCGACGGCACCGTCGACCGGGCCGCCGACCTCGCCGTACGCGCCGGGCAAGTGGACGTGCTGGTGGCGTGCGCGGGCGAGGGCTGGAGCGGGCCGCTGCCGCGGATGTCCGGCGGCACGGCGGAACGCATGATCGCGGTCAACCTGACGGCCCATGTGCAGCTCACCCGGCTGCTGCTGCCCGGGATGCTGGAGCGCGGCCGGGGCCACCTCGTCTACGTCGCCTCGATCGCCGGGGTGGTGGGCGTGCGGGAGGAGGCGGTGTACGCCGCGACCAAGGCGGGCCTGCTGGCCTTCGCCGAGAGCCTGCGGTACGAGGTGCCCGCCGGCAAGGGGAACGGCGCCGGGGGAAACGGGATCGGGGTGACGGCCGTGGTGCCCGGGGTGGTGGACACGCCGTTCTTCGCCCGGCGCGGCAGGCCGTACACGCGCCGCAGGCCCGCGCCAGTCCCGCCGGAGCGGGTGGCCAGGGCCATCGCGGTGGCCGTCGAGCGTGGGCACGCGGAGGTGTACGTCCCGGGCTGGCTGCGGCTGCCCGCCCGCGTGCACGGGGCCGCGCCCGGCGCGTTCCGCGCCCTCGCCCGCCGCTTCGGCCGCCCGTGACTCTCAATGCCGCCCTGACGCTCGGTGCCGCCCGTGACGCACGCGCTCAGGTGCCGCGCAGGGCGCGCAGGGACTCGCGCAGCGAGCCGAGCGTGGCGAACACCGCCGTCGGCTCGTAGCCGCAGTGCGCCATGCAGTTGGCGCAGCGCGCGTCCCGCCCCCGCCCGTAGGCGCTCCAGTCGGTCTCCTCGGCCAGCTCCCGGTAGGTCTTCGCGTACCCGTCGGCCATCAGGTAGCAGGGCCGCTGCCAGCCGAACACCGAGTACGAAGGAATCGCCCAGGCCGTGCACGGGAAGTCGACCTTGCCCTCCAGGAAATCCAGGAACAGCGGCGAGTGGTTGAACCGCCAGCGCCTGCGGTTGCCGCCCGCGAACGCGGCCCGGAACAGCTCCCGCGTCTGCCGCACGCCCAGGAAGCAGTCCTGGTCGGGCGCCTTCTCGTAGGCGTACCCCGGCGAGATCATCATCTGGTCGACGCGCAGGTCGTCGTTGAGGAAGTCGAGCACCTCGATCACGGTCCGCGGGCTGTCCCCGGCGAAGAACGTGGTGTTGGTGGTGACGCGGAAACCGCGCCGCCGGCACTCGCGCACCGCGGCGACCGCCTCGTCGAACACGCCCTCCTTGCACACCGACGCGTCGTGTCGCTCCCGCAGGCCGTCGATGTGGACCGCCCACGCGAAGTACGGCGAGGGCGTGAACTGGTCGATCTTGCGCGGGATCAGCAGCGCGTTGGTGCACAGGAAGACGTACTTGCGGCGCGCCACCAGCTCGGCGACCATCTCCCCGATCTGGGGATGCATGAGCGGCTCCCCGCCCGCGATCGACACCATCGGGGCGCCGCACTCCTCCACGGCGGCCACCGCCTGCTCGACCGGCATGCGCTGCTTCAGCACGCCGGCCGGGTGCTGGATCTTCCCGCAGCCCGCGCACTTGAGGTTGCACGCGAACAACGGCTCGAGCTCGACCAGCAGCGGGAACCTCTCCCGCCGGCGCAGCCGCTGGGCCAGGATGTACGCGCCGACGCGCAGACTCTGGCGTACCGGCATCGGCATCAGGGCCGCACCTCCTTCGGCAGTGTGAACGCGACGTTCTCCTCGGTCACCCGCCGCTCCTCCACCTCCAGCGGGCCGAGCCCGCCGAGGGCGGCCGCGACGGCCTCCACCAGGGAGCCCGGGGTGGACGCCCCGGCGGTCAGCGCGACCGTCCGCGCGCCGCGCAGCCAGCCGAGCGCGACGTCGCCGGGGCCGTCGACGAGGTGAGCCGACGCTCCCTCCCGGGCGGCGACCTCGGTGAGCCGCAGGGCGTTGGACGAGTTCGCCGAGCCGACGACCAGCACCAGGTCGGCCTCCGCGGCGACGGCCCGCACCGCGCGCTGCCGGTTGGTCGTCGCGTAGCAGATGTCGTCCCCGCGCGGCCCCTCGGCGCCGGGGAAACGCCGCCGTATCTCCGCCGCGACCCGTCCCGCCTCGTCGGCCGCGAGCGTGGTCTGGGTCAGGCAGGCGACGCCGCGCTCCGGCCGCAGGCGCGCGACGCCGGCCTCGTCCTCGACCAGCACGCCCGCGCCGGGCACCTCCCCGAGCACGCCCTCGACCTCCTCGTGCCCGGCGTGGCCGATCAGCACGACGAGGTCGCCCCGCGCGGCGAACCGGCGGGCCTCGGCGTGGACCTTGGCGACCAGCGGGCAGGTCGCGTCGACGACGCGCAGCCCGCGCCGCCCCGCCTCCTCCCGCACCGCGGGCGCGACCCCGTGCGCGGAGAAGACGGTCACCGCGCCGGGCGGCACCTCGGCCAGCTCGTCGACGAACACCGCCCCGCGCCGCTCCAGGTCGCGTACGACATGGATGTTGTGCACGATCTGCTTGCGCACGTAGACGGGCGCGCCGAACCGCTCCAGCGCGCGCTCCACGATCTCGACGGCCCGCTCGACCCCGGCGCAGAACGACCGGGGCGAGGCCAGCAGGACCCGGCGGGGGCCCGCCGCCGCGGCCCACCGCGCCAGCACCGGGCCGATCCGGGCGAGCGCGCGCCGCGCGCCGAGCGCGCCGCCGATCGTGGCGAGGCTCAGCAGGGGGGCGGCGGGGGTGTCCACGATGACCCGCACGGCCGCGAACAGCCGCCCGCCGGCCGCCGCCGCCACCGGCGCGCTCTCCATGTCGACGGCGTACGCGCCCGTGCGGGCCAGCGCGCGACGCTCGCGGCCCGTGACCAGGCGCGGCGAGGTGAAAAGCGGGCCGGTGCGGACGGGCAGCCCGGCGCGGGCCAGCTCCCCGGCGAGCAGCGGGGCCGACGGGCAGGGCCAGACCTCGCCGCCGGAGCGGACCTCGGTGGCGACGAGCACGTCCCCCGGGCGCAGCCCGTCGTGGACGGCCCCGCCGAACCCGGTGACGGCGAGCGCGGCGGCGGGCGGCAGCAGGGCCGCCGCGCGCGCCGCCCGGTCCGGCCCCATCCCGACCCGGACCACCCGGACCCGGAGGTGATCGGGCGTGCGCCGCAGCCCGCGGGCGACGGCCCGGGCCTCCACGCCCAGCGCCGTGCAGACGATCAGGCCGGTCATAACGACTCCTCCCGGGCGTGCAGGTAACGGCCGAGCGCGCTGACCGGGAACACCAGCCGGTACAGGTGGTAGTTGATGTAGAAGTCCCCGGGGAAGCCCGTCCCGGTGTAGTGGGGCTCGTCCCAGGTGCCGTCCGGGCGCTGGCTGTCGGCCAGCCAGGCCACGCCCCGGTCCACCGACGGGCCGCGCTCCCCGGCGGCGAGCAGGCCGATGAGCGCCCACGCCGTCTGCGAGGCGGTCGGCTCGCCCCGCCCGATCCACGCGGGGTCGCGGTAGGAGCGCATGTCCTCGCCCCAGCCGCCCCGGGGATGCTGGTGCGCCTCCAGCCACGCCACGGCCCGCCGCACGCAGGGGGCGGAGGGCGGCACTCCGGCCGCGACGAGGGCGGGCAGCACCGCCCCGGTGCCGTACACGTGGTTGGCCCCCCACCTGCCGAACCACGAGCCGTCGCTCTCCTGCGCCCGCAGCAGCCACGCCACGGCCCGCCGTACGACGGGGGAGCGGGCCAGGCCCTCGGCGGCGAGCGCCTCGACCACGTGCGCGGTGACGTCGGCCGACGGCGGGTCGATGACCGCGCCGAAGTCGCAGAACGGCAGCCGCAGGCACAGCGCGCGGGTGTTGTCGGCGTCGAAGGCGGCGAACCCGCCGTCGCGGCAGGCCATCCCGGCCATCCAGCGCATGCCGCGCTCGATCGCGGGCCGGGCGCCCGGCCCGTCCCACCGGCGCAGCGCGAGGATCACCTCGGCCGTGTCGTCGATGTCGGGGTAGCCGTCGTTGTCGAACTCGAACGCCCACCCGCCGGGGGTGAGACCGGGGCGGCGCACCGCCCAGTCGCCGGGCCCCCGGATCTCCTCGCGCAGCAGCCACTCGCCCGCGCGGGCCAGCGCGGGGTGGTCGCGGGGCAGGCCGGCGTCCAGCAGGGCGGTCATCGCCAGCGCGGTGTCCCAGACCGGCGACTGGCACGCCTCCAGCCTGCGCGTGCCGCCCTCCCTGACGGTGAACCTGTCTAGCCCGGCCAGACCGGCGCGCATCACGGGATGGTCCAGGCCGTAGCCGCTGAGGTGCAGGGCGAGCAGGGAGTAGACCCACGGCGGCTGGATGCCGCCCCACGAGCCGTCGGCCTCCTGCCGGGCCACGACCCACTCGACGGCCCGGCGCAGCGCGGCGCGGCGCAGCCCCGCGATCGGCCGCCGTTCGTACCGGTGCAGGGCGCGGTCGAGCGCGGCGAACATCGCGTCCCAGCCGGTGCGCGGAGCGCGGCGCGGGCCGCGCCCGGCGCGCAGCTCCGGCAGGCCGAACGGCAGCGGGCGGGCCGGCCGGTGCGCGGTGACGACCGTGAGCGGGACGATCGTCTGCCGGGCCCAGCAGGCCCAGTCGTACACGTTCAGCGGGCACCACGGAGGCAGGAACATGATCTCCGGTGGGATGACCGGCAGGTCCTCCCACCGCCACAGGCCGGACAGGGCGAGCCAGATGCGGGTGAAGACCCGGGCCGACTCCACGCCGCCCGCCCCGCGCACGTACGCCGCCGCGGCGCGCATGTGCGGGGCCGAGGGCGGGTCGCCCGCGAGCCGCAGCGCCGTGTACGCCTCGATGGTGGTGGACAGGTCGGCCGGGCCGTCGTGGAAGGTGGCCCAGGTGCCGTCCGCGCGCTGCTGCGACCTGATCCAGCGGGCGGCCTCGGCGGTCTCGCCGGCGGTGCGGATGCCGAGGAACTCGCGCAGCAGGAGGTCCTCGGCGTCCATGGTCACGTTGGTCCGCAGCTCGCCCTTCCACCATCCGTCCGGCGACTGCAGGCCGAGCAGGTGGTCGCGGGCCGCCTTCAGCGCGGTCGCGGCGCGGGCGGCGGTGGTGGCGATGGCGGTCACGGCGACCCCTCCCGCGCCCGCGTGCGTTCGAGATGCCGCCTGGCGAGGCGGGCCGCCTGTAGTCCGCTGCGCACGGCTCCCTCCATCGTGTCGGGCCAGCCCGTGTCGGTCCACGCGCCGGCGAGGAACAGCCCGGGCCACCGGGTGGCCGCGCCGGGGCGCAGCTCCCCGCTCCCCGGGGCCTGCCGGAAGGTCGCCCGCCGCTCCCTGGTGACGAAGAAGTCCACGACGCGCGCCCGCCGCGCGTCCGGGAGCAGCCGCTCCAGCTCGGGCGGGAACACCTGCCGCATCATGGCCGTGGGCACGTCGATCCAGCGCCGCGCCGCCGACACCGAGACCGTCAGGTACTGCCCCCGGCCGAGCCCGCCCGCCGCGGTCCTGTCGAAAATCCACTGCACCGGCGAGCCGACGACGGCGGCGAGCGGAAGCCGGGTGACCGGACGGTCGTAGACGACGTGCACGTTGACGATCGGGCTCGCCCCGAGGCCCGCCCACGCGTCCCGGTCCGGCGCAGCCTCCGCCGGCACGAGCCGCGCGGCCTGCCCGTGCGGGGCGGCGACGACCACCGCCGACGCCTCGATCCGCCGGCCGTCCACGCGGATCGCCGGTCCCGGCAGCACAGCGTCCACCTTGGCCCGCAGCCGCACCCGCCCGCCGAGCCGGGCGATCGCCGCGAGCGCGGCGCCGCCGTGCAGGTCGCCGAGCGGCACGGACGGCACGCCGATGTCGGCGGCGTCGGCGCGGCCGAGCAGCGCGGTCTTGAAGACCATCGCCGCGGGTCCCAGCGCCGCCTCCTCGGGCGGGATGTTGAGCGCGGCCACCGCGAACAGGTCCCACAGCGCCCGCCGCACGCTCTCCCGCTGGCCGTTGGCGGCCAGCCAGCCGCCGAGCGCGGCCCGGTCGAGCGCGGGCTCGGCCGGGTCGAGCCCGCGCAGCGCGAGCGCGCCGCGCACCGCGCGCAGCCGGTCGGCGGGGGACAGCAGCCGGTAGCGCGCCAGCGCCGGGAGCAGGTGGAACGGGCCGGGCAGCGCGGCCCGGCGCAGCCGCCCCGTCCCGCCCTGCGGGGTGAGCACGCGCACGTCGAAGCGCTCCTGCAGGCGCACCCGCCCGGCGCTTCCGAGCCGGTGCAGCAGGCCGAGGTACGCCGTGCAGCAGCGCAGGAAGACGTGCTGCCCGTTGTCGGCCGTCAGGCCGCCCCGGTCGAAGGAGCAGGTGGCCCCGCCGAGCCGGGGCCGGGCCTCGTACAGGGTCACCGGCCACCCGGCCTCGGCGAGCGCGAGGGCCGCGGTGATGCCGGCGAGGCCGCCGCCCACCACCGCCACCGGCGGGACCGCCGCGCCGCCGCGCGTGTCGTTCGCCCGGCCTGTCCCGTTCATCGGCCCGCTCCCGCGATCGCCCGCGCCGCGACAATCGCCTTGGCCCAGGGCGTGAGCGACAGGCGCCCGGCCAGCACCCGGCCGGGGTCGGCCGCGATGCGGGCGAGCAGGCGCCGGTAGATGCCCGCCATCGCCGCGGTGCAGGCTGCGCTGCGCCGGTCGAGCAGCGGGATCAGGCGCATCCCCTCGGCGTACCAGCCGAGCGCGCGCCCGGCCTCGTAGCGGATGAGCCGCGCCAGCCGCTCGGGAGGGTCGGCGAACGCCCCCGACGCGTCCAGGTCCAGCGTGCAGCCGAACCTGTCCAGGTCGTCGGCGGGCAGGTACACCCGGCCCGCGCACCGGTCCTCCCGCAGGTCCCTGAGCACGTTGGTGAGCTGGAGCGCCACCCCGAGGGAGTCCGCCAGCCGCGCCGCCCGCCGCAGGGTCTCCTCGCCGGCCGGCGGCCGGGCGGCGAGGCCGAACACGCCGAGGGATAGCCGCCCGATCGACCCGGCGACCTCCCGGCAGTAGCCGACGAGGTCGTCGTAGGACTGGTAGCGGGCGCCCGCCACGTCGGCGGCGCAGCCGTCGATCAGCTCCTCGAACGCCTCCAGCGGGACGGGGAAACGGGCGGCGGTGTCCCGCAGGGCCACCAGCACGGGGTCGGCGGGGTCCGGCCGGGCGGCCCGCAGCCCCGCCCTGGCCCGCTCCAGCGCCGCCAGCCGGGCGTCCACCGGCCCGGCCGCGTCGCCGATGTCGTCGATCCGCCGCGCGAAGGCGTACAGCGCGCTGAGCGCGCGGCGCTTGGGCGGGGCGAGCAGGCGGATTCCGTAGGCGAAGTTGCGCGCCCGGGTGCGCACGACGTGCTCGCAGTGGCGGTAGGCCGCCGGTACGGGCACCGGGGCGGGCACGGGCGTGGGAACGGGCGCGACGCGACGCGGGGCGGGGCCGGGCGGGCGATCGGGAACGGGGTCAGGAATCGCGCCGGGAGCCGTCACCGTTCACCTCCCTCAGCACGCGCATCCACTCGCTCAGCACCGCACGGCGGCGCGCGCGGACCGCCCCGCCGAGAACGTCGTGCCGGCTCCGGTCCAGCGCCGCGAGCGCCGCCCGGCCGCCCGCGACGTACCCGGCCACCGCGGCGCGCGCGAACCCGCTCAGCGACTCCAGCAGCGGCATGCCCTCGTCCAGCAGGGTGGCGGCGCGGCGGGCCTGCAGGGCGACGGCCCGGCGCAGCCGCGGGGAGGCGTGCGGGGCGGCCAGGTCGGCCTCGCCGCAGCCGAACCTGCGCAGGTCCTCGGCGGGCAGGTAGACCCGGCCGCGGGCGTGGTCCTCGCCCACGTCCTGGCAGTGCTCGATCACCTGCAGCGCCGAGCAGATGCGGTCCGACAGCCGGGCCCGCTCCGGGGTGGCCGCGCCGAAGACGTGCAAGACGATCCGCCCGACCGGGTTGGCCGACAGCTCGCAGTAGGCCAGCAGCTGCGCGAAGGTGTCATAGCGCCGCACCGCCTGGTCGCGCCGGTTGGCCTCCACGAGCCGCAGGAAGAGGGCCCGCGGCACGTCCCGCCCGGCGACCACCGGCGCGAGCGCCCGCACGCAGGGCAGCCGGGGACTGCCCCCGGAGTACAGGCGGCCGAGGTCGGCCTCCACCGCGTCGAGCAGGGCGGGCCGCTCGGCGGGGCCGGCCTCGTCGCCGACGTCGTCCACGTAGCGGGCGAAGGCGTAGACCGCGATCAGGTCGCGGCGGTACGCGCGCGGCAGCAGCCGGGCGGCCACCGGGAAGTTCTCCCGGCGCGCGGCGTCGCGTACGTCCGCTGCGGACATGACTGAAGAATCTCCACCGCAATTCACCACAAACTCCGACAGATCGGGTGGGTGCTTTTACGCGGGCAACTACACGGGAAAAGCGGCGCGGGCGCGCTATTGATGTCCGGAAAAATCGGTAAAAACGCGGTCGAGAACCACGGGAAAAGCGAGCGGCTGTTTTCCCCGGCCTTTATCCTTCCGGCCGCGGGTAAAAGCTTGCCGGGACCGGCGGCCGATGGGGACGCGCCGCACCGGGTACACCCCCGGTCCGAGCCGTGCGCGGGCGGCCGACGCCGTGGGCGCCGAGCGGCCCGACGCGAAGCCCGGCGGCGCGGCAGCGGCCGACCACACCGGCGAGCGCGCCCAGCGCCGAGCGCCAGGAACCGGGGGCGGAGGTGTGGTCGCAGTCGTGCAGCAGCAGCGTCGCCCCGCCGCGCAGGCCGGGCTCCAGGGTGCGCAGCACCGATTCCGGCGTGGCCCGCTCCGTCCAGTCCCGGCCCCAGGCCGTCCACAGCACCGGCCGCAGCCCGTGCCACCGGGCCGCGAGGAGCGCCTCGGCGCTGAGCACGCCGTACGGCGGGCGATACCAGCGGGGACGCGCGCCGGTGACGGCGGCGACGAGACGCGCGGCCCTGCCCGTCTCCGCCGCGACCCGGCCCGGCCGGGCGACCAGGGCGTTGCCGTGCCGCCAGCCGTGCACCGCCACCTCGTGCCCGGCCCGCGCGATGTCGCGCCCGATCTCCGGATGGCGCTCCAGCATCTCGCCGAGGAGGAAGAAGGTCGCCCGGCACCCGAGCCGGTCCAGCTCGTCCAGAAACAGCGGGGTCGACCGCGGGTCCGGCCCGTCGTCGAAGGTCAGCGCCACGTGCCCGGGATCGCCCTCACCCGCGAGGGACGGCAGCAGGCGGCGGACCGGGGGCAGCCACGCGGCCCCCGGCCCCGCGTGGAGCAGGGCCAGCCCGGCGGCGACGAGCGCGTGCGGTCTCATCGCCCTCCAGTCTCCGCCACACCGCCGCCCACCCGTAAAGGAGGGCCATGAGGGACAAGGCATTGATCGTCAGCGCCTCGATGGGGGCGGGTCACGACGCCGTGGCCGCGGAGCTGGCCCGCCGCCTGACCGCCGCCGGCGCGCACGCGGAGGTCGTGGACCTGCTCGCCCTGCTGCCGCTGGGGCTCGGCGCGTTCCTGCGCCGGTGGTATCGCGGGGTGATGCTGCGGGCGCCGTGGCTGTACGCGCTGGTCTACCGGGTCTTCTTCGTCTCGCGCCGGGCCCCCTCCACCTCGCCCCTGACGGTTTTGGCCGCGGCCGGGCTGGCCCGGGCGGTGCGCCGGGCCCGGCCCTCGCTGGTCGTCCCGGTCTTCCACGTCGCCGCGCAGGCCGCCGGGCACCTGCGGGCGCGGGGGCGGCTGGCGGTGCCGAGCGTGGTCGTGCTGACCGACTTCGCCGTGCACCGCCTCTGGCTGCACCCCGGCAACGACCGCTACCTGTGCCCGGACGCGGCCTCGGCCCTGGCGGTGACGGCCGCCGTCGGCCGCCCGGCCTTCCGGTGCGCCCCGATCGTCCGTCCCGGGTTCGCCGCCGGTGCCGGCGCGGCCGCCGGCGTCCGCGCCCGGATCGGCCTGCGCGAGGGGGACCGGATCGTGCTGGTGTGCGCCGGGTCGTGGGGGGTCGGCCGGGTCGCGGAGACGGCCCGCGTCCTGGCCCGCTCGGGCCGGTACGCGCCCGTCGTGCTGTGCGGGCGCAACGAGCGGCTGCGCCGCCGCCTCGCGCGCCTGCTGGAACGCGCCGGAGCGGGGGCCGCGCTCGGCTGGCGGGACGACCTGGCGGACCTGCTCGCCCACGCCTACGCGCTGATCGACAACGCGGGCGGGCTGACCTGCAGGGAGGCGTTCGCGGCGGGCGTGCCGGTCGTCACCTACCGGCCCATCGCGGGCCACGGCGGGGACGGGGCGCGCGCGATGGCGCGGGCGGGGGTGAGCGTCCACGCCCGCCGCCGCGCCGACCTGCTGCGGGCGCTCGACCGGCTCGAACCCGGCCTGCCCGGCCGGGCCGCGCTCACCGCGCGGGCGGCCGCCCTCTTCACCACGGCGCCGGCTGAGTGCCTTCTTCTCCCGGGCCTCCGGGATCACGCCGCGCTTCGAGCAGGCGCGCCTGTTCCCTGAGCGGCGCGTGCCTCGACAGCAGCACGCTGCCGTACAGGATGAGGCCGAGGCCCGCCAGCTCCGGGAGCATCCACGGGCCGACGCGGATGTCCTCGCCGAACATCGCCACGCCGTACGCCGTGCTGGCCACGGGGTCGGTCACGGTCAGCGCGGGCTGCACGGCGACGAGCGGGCCGCTGTGCAGGGCGTTTTGCAGCAGGAACAGGCTGCACAGGCCGACGGCCACCATCGCCCACAGCGACCAGGTGCCGGCGAGCGTCCGCGCGCCCTCCGGCAGCTCCTCCACCGTGCGCTTCATCAGAACCGCGGTGTAGGCGAACCCGAGACCGGCGGCGACGCCGAGCAGCACCGCGCGGGCGGGCCCGCCGACGGCGACCGCGGCGGCCACGCAGCCGACGAGCAGCCCGGCGGTCACGCCCGCGGAGACCACCCAGCTCATCAGGCCGGGGAGCCGCGTGCCGGGGGTGGGCGACGCCGCCACGAGGAACCCGGCCAGGCCGGCCGTGAGCGCGCCGACGGCCAGCCACGTCCGCGGGGGGACGCGCATCCGGAAGATCCAGCCCGCCACGAGCATGGTGAACGGCAGCTCCGCGACCAGCAGCGGCTGCACCAGCGCGAGCCCTCCGGTCGTCAGGGCGGCGGCCTGCAGCAGGAAGCCGGCGATGAGCGCGGCGATGCCGCCCAGCCACGCGGGCTGCCGTACCAGGTCCCAGAACAGGCCGGGCCGGAACGCCTCGTCGGCCGGCGCGCCGCGGGCGGCCCTGCGCTGCAGCACGGACGCGACGGCGTTGGCCGCCGCCGCGAGCACCGCCAGGACAACAGCGATCATGACTCAGCGCCCGCCTCTCGTCCCTCCGCCGAGCGCCCGGTGAAGCGCCTTGCGAGGCCCTACCGCTACCCTCCCCGGCGATTCCCCTCGCATGTCCGCGTGGCCCCCGCAAACGTATTTATCTCGTCAATGCCAAATAAAGACGCGATTATTAATCGATTCGGAGAATGCCCAGATTTTAGGGGGTATGGGGGTCGGCACAAACGCACGCAGCAGGAAAGGCGGAACCAGACATGGCTGGACCCACCGGCCTCGAGCGCCATCCCGACGTCACCGAACTGCGCCAGACCTACGACCGGGCGGGCTCGACGGCCCCCGCCCAGGTGTTGGAGGGGCTATCCTTCCTGGCCGGCTTGTACCTGGCCCTTTCGCCGTGGATCGTCGGGTTCTTCGGACTCCGGGGCATGACCGTCAACAACCTGATCACCGGCCTCGCGGTCGGCGCCCTCGCTCTCGGGCTCGCGTCCGCCTTCGGCCGCACCTACGGAGTGGGGTGGCTGCTTCCGCTGCTCGGCGTATGGGCGATCGTCTCGCCGTTCGTGCTGCGCGGAGGACGTGAGGCCACGGCGACGACCATCTGGAACAACGTGGTGACCGGCATCGTGATCCTCGCGCTGGGAGCGGCCGCGCTGGCGATGGCGCAGGCGTACCGGCGGCACGAGCGGGGCGAGCGCAACACGCGCAGGCTCGGCAACTGGTGACGCGACGACCGCCCGGCCCGCCCGAAGGCGGGCCGGGCGCACGCGTGCCGGGGCCGGAAAGCGACCCCGGCGGCCCTCCACCCGGCACACCCGGACGCCCGCCGCGCCCCGCACGCCGAGGCCCGGCACGAGGGCCGTGGTCCGAGAGGGGGAGACGCGGCGCGGGTCAGTCGGAGGGCCGGGGCCCCGCGGCGCGGCGCAGCCGGTTGGCGATCGCCAGTCCCAGTCCCCGCTCCTCGGGCAACGACGCGACGATCAGGTCGCATCCTCGCTGGTCCAGCTCGCGCAGGAACCCGTACAGCCCGCGCGCGTAGGCGCTCGTCGACGCGGGGAGCTCCACCACGGCGTGCGCCTTCACCGGCGCGCCGGCGAAGGCGGGGGGAAGGAAGACGCCCACCCGGTGCCCCAGCTCCTGCGCCAGCTCCGCCTCCGCGACGACCTTCTCCGGCTCGACCAGGATGACCCGGGCGCGCGGGGCGTAGTGCGACGGATGCTGGCCCGGCACCCGGATGCGGCTCGTCGCGGGGACCGCCAGCGGGCGACCCAGCGCCGCTTCGAGGTCCTCGCGCGTCACCCCGCCGGGGCGCAGGACCTCCGGGGCGTCGCCGGTGAGGTCGACGATGGTCGACTCGACACCCACGTCGCAGGGGCCGCCGTCCAGCACGAAGTCGACGGCGTCGCCCAGCTCGGCGCGGACGTGGCCGGCCGTCGTGGGGCTGACCGAGCCGAAACGGTTGGCCGACGGCGCCGCGACACCCCCGCCGAAGGCCGACAGCAGCGCGAGCGCGACGGGATGGCCGGGCACCCGCACGGCCACCGTCTCCATGCCGCCCGTCGCCTCGCGGGACACCCGGCGGCCGCGCCGCAGGACCAGCGTGAGCGGCCCCGGCCAGAACCGCTCGGCCAGCAGGCGCGCCGTCGCGGGCACCTCCTCGACCCAGTCGCCCAATCGCCGCGGGTCGGCGATGTGGACGATCAGCGGATGCGAGGACGGGCGTCCCTTGACCTGGAAGACCCGCGCGACGGCGGCGGGGTTCTCGGCGTTGGCGCCCAGCCCGTAGACGGTCTCGGTGGGGAAGGCCACCAGCCCCCCGGCGCGCAGCACCCCGGCCGCCTTCTCGATGTCACTGGTTGTTGCCGTCACCCTCGCAATCCTGCCACTGCCGCCCCGCGGCCTCGTCCCACGGGCCGCCGCCGCCTCGCGGCAGGACGGTCCGCGCGACGGCGAGGCCGGCCCGCCGGATCGCCCGCACCAGGGCGTGCTCGCGGCCCGCCGGCCCGTGCGCGAGCACGGCGTAGCCCTCCCAGCGCGCCCCCGCGATGACGCCGACGTCGGCCCGCGTCCCGGCGTCCGTGCCGGTCTTGTTCGCCACCCACACCCCCGCGGCGTACGGCAGGACCGCCGGCGGCTCGCGGTCCTCGGGCTCGTGCGCGAGCAACGCGGGCACCAGCGCGCGGTCGGTGTTGTGCGCCATCCAGCCCACCAGCAGCCGCTGCCACGGCTCCCGGCCGTACGCCAGGGACCGCATGAGCCCGGCCAGCTCGCGGGCCGTGCCGGTGGCGAAGGCCGGCGGATGCTCCGGGAGCCGCGGCTCGCGGATCTTGTCGTGGATCCGGGTCCTGGCCAGCCCGAGCGCGGCGGCGCACGCGTCCACCCGGCCGAGCCCCAGCCGCCGCAGCAGCGCGTTGGTCGCGGTGTTGTCGCTGACGGCGGCGATGAGCAGGGCCAGGTCGCCGGCCGTCCAGACGCGGGGAGAAAGGCCGGTCAGCAGGCCGGACCCGCTCGCGTAGTCCTCCTCCAGCAGCGGCACCGGCTCGTCCGGGTCCACGACCCCCGCCGCCACGTCCTGGGCGAGCGCCGCCAGCAGCAGCACCTTGCCGGTGCTGGCCAGCGGCAGCACCACGTCCTCGTTCAGGCCGAGCGCCCCGGGGACGCAGACGGCCAGCGTGCCCGGGCAGCCGGCCGCCGCCTTCTCCAGCGGGCCGGGCCCGCTCGTCGCGTCATCCTTCACGGGCCCGGCGCCTTCCCCGGCCGGTCGCCTCGCCGCCCCGCACCACGACCCGCCCGCCTGCGACCGGATCCGAGGCGACCATGGGCATCGCGATGACCTCGAAGTCGCCGAAGTAGATGCGCTGCACCACGGTCAGACACTTTGTCATGAAGTTACCTGTTTTGCGAAGCATCGAGCTGATGCCGGCGACAGGAGATAACGGGCGTAACAGTCGTGAACGCTTGTGGCCCCCGGCATCGAAGACTTCGATGCTCCCGGAACACGACGCCTCCGCCGCGCGGGTCCGGGATCGTTTGCCTCCGGCGGGCGGGGGTAGCCGAGGGTGCATGTCCGAGCAGCCGAACTCCACACCGCCGCCGCAGACGCAGCCGTACCCGGGCCGTACGGGCGAGATGACGCCCGAGCCCGGGGATGAGATGCGCGACTACATCGGACGCGGCCTGCTGGCCGGCAAGCGCGCCCTCGTCACCGGCGGAGACTCCGGCATCGGGCGGGCCGTCGCGGTGGCGTTCGCCAAGGAGGGGGCGGACGTCGCGATCGCGTACCTGACCGAGCACGAGGACGCCGAGCACACCAGGAAGCTCGTGGAGCGGGAGGGCCGCCGCTGCGTCGTCATCCCGGGCGACCTCGCCGACCCCCGCCACTGCGAGGAGGCCGTCGAACGCGCGGTCCGCGAGCTCGGCGGCATCGACGTGCTGGTGAACAACGTGGCCACGCAGACCCCGGTGCGATCGCTGGAAGAGCTGCCGGACGAGCAGTGGGACCACACCTTCGCCGTCAACATCCACAGCTACTTCCGGGTGACCAAGGCCGCGCTGCGGCACATGCCCGAGGGCGGCTCGATCGTCAACACCTCGTCGATCAACGGGCTGCGCGGCAACAAGACCCTGATCGACTACTCCGCGACCAAGGGCGCGATCAACGCGTTCACCTACGCGATGGCCCAGGTGCTCGTTGAACGGGGGATCAGGATCAACGCCGTGGCGCCCGGCCCGGTCTGGACGCCGCTCATCCCGTCCACGTTCCCGGAGGAGAAGGTGGGCACGTTCGGCGAGCAGGCGCCGATGGGCCGGCCGGCCGACCCGGACGAGATCGCCCCCTCGTACGTGTTCCTCGCCGCCAACCGGCTGTCGTCGTACTACACCGGTGAGGTCCTCGCCCCGATCGGCGGCGAGACGCTGCCCGGGTGACGGCAACCCGGGTTCGCCGGCTCAGCGCGCCGCGGGGTGGCGGATGTAGCGGGCGCGGGTCAGCTCGGAGTCGCCGGCTTCCGCCCGCCGCCGCAGCATCCGCGCGGCGAGCACGCCGCCCGTGACGCATCCCGCGGCCAGCGCCGCCGCCCCGGCGAACAGCGAGCCGCCGCGCGTGGGCGCCGGCTCCGGCCGTACGGCGCGGGCCCGCCAGGCGCGCAGCCACATCGCCTCGGCCGCCGCGTCGAGCAGATAGGTGGGCCGGATGCGGCCCGTGGGCACGTGGACCAGGTCGACGGCGAGTAGCGTCGCCGCCGTGGCCATGCCGAGGCGGCGGGCCTGGTCGGCGCCGCCGGGAACGGAGGCGGCGCGGATCTGGGTCCAGCCGATGCCCACGAGGAGCCCGGCGACCGTGCGCTCCAGCCACCGGTCGGTCTTCGCGCCGAACACCTTCTCGAAGCTCGGCATGTGCAGGAGCGGCCACAGCCCGCCCGCGATGTTGAACAGCCCGTGGGCGCGGGCCAGGGCCGCCGCGCCGGTGTCGTCCTGGATGGTCATAGGCCGACGATGCCCACCCGAAAAACGGACAAACCGCGCTCGATTGGGTGTCCGGGCAGAGGGTAGGCGCACAGGGAGCAGCAGCGGGGGGACGCCATGCCGGGAAATTTCAAGGTTCGGCCGTTGGGGGGAGCGGCGGGCTGCCTCACGATGATCGCGATCTCGATCGTCGCGTCGATCCTGCTCACGATCCTGGCGAACATCCTGATCCGCTGACGGCCCCGGGCGCCGCGATGCGACGGGCGCGGCTCCAGGCCCATCCGCGCCGTCGTCGTCGCCGGATGCGGCGGACGGCGCGACGGGCCGTAAATGTATTAACCGAAATCAGCGTTCCGGTTGGCGCAATTTTCGAATTTCGTACGGTAATACCTGATCGTAATTCTATGCGGTGACAGATCAAACAATTCGCCTATATGATCGCCCACCGTGGCTGAAAGCGATCTTTCAAGCCCGTCCCTTGTCGATGACCTGTACTTTGTCCTGCACGACAATGTGACGGGCCATCCGTTGCTTCATTCGCGCCTCACGGGGCTGACGCTGGCCGGCGGGATCCTCGCCGAACTGATGCTCGCCGAGCGCGTGGCGCTCGACGTCGCAACCAACCCGGAGCGCCTCTACCCGGCCGTCCGGGACTTCGACGGCGATCCGCTCACCCGTGCGGTTTTCGGCCACATCGTCGCCGAGCCGCACCACCCCATCGGCACGTGGCTGCTCTTCTTCGCCCGCACGATCTACGCCGACGTCACCGCGAGGATGATCGCCGCGAAGCTGCTCAAGCCTCCGGTCAAGCACCTGTTCAAGCAGCAGCCCGCCGCCCCGGCCAACATGAACACCGCGGCGTGGCCGCTCGCCCGCCTGAACCTCGCCGTGGAGCGGCGCAAGCCGCCGGTCGCCAGGGACTGCGTCCTGCTGGGGCTCCTGGCCGCGGCCGGCTGCGCGCAGCGGGTCCTGTCGGAGCACAACCCCCGGTTCGTGGCCGCCGCGACCGCCATGCTCCCCACGCCCCTGCAGAGACTCATCGCCCAGACCAAGGTCGCCGTCGGCGAGGCCGTGATCAGCCGCAGGTGACCCCCACCCCCTCAACCCGGAGTTCAGGTGTCTCTCACACAGCAACGACCCAGCGCCGTCAGCGCCGCGCTCGCCGAGGACCGGCTCGGCGTGCCGTCCATCGTGTTCTTCGTCATCTCCGCGGCGGCGCCGCTGATGGTCGTCGCCGGTTCGGTGCCGACGGCGTACACGGTGACCGGCGTGATCGGCGTCCCCTTCGCGTTCCTGCTGCTGGGCGCCATCTTCGCGCTCTTCGCCGTCGGATACGTGACGATGGCCAGGCACGTGGTGAACGCGGGCGCCTTCTACGCCTACGCCGCCCAGGGACTCGGCCGGACCCAGGGGGTCGCGACCGCCTGGGTGGCGCTGCTGGCGTACAACGCGCTGCAGCTCGGACTGTACGGAATCATCGGGTCGGCGGCCGAGCCGCTGCTGGTCGACTGGTTCGGCGGCGCGCCCCCGTGGTGGGTGATCGCACTGGTGGCCTGGGCGCTGACCGGCGTGCTCGGCTGGCTGCGCGTGGACATCAACGGGAAGATCCTGGCCATCCTGCTGATCAGCGAGATCGCCATCGTGCTGCTGTTCGACCTCGGCGACGTGGTCAACCCCGGTCCGGACGGCCTCAGCTTCGAGGGCTTCACTCCCGGCGCGCTGTTCGTTCCCGGCGTGGGCGCCGCGCTCGCCACCGTCGTCGCGGGCTTCGCCGGCATCGAGTCGTCGGTGGTCTTCGCCGAGGAGTCCAAGGACCGCCACCGCACCGTGCCCATCGCCACCTACCTCGGCATCGCGATCATCGCCCTGCTGTACGCGTTCTCCGCCTGGGCGCAGACCGTGCCGACCGGGCCGGACGGCATCGTCAAGGCCGCCTCGGAGCAGGGCACCGAGCTGATCTTCAACCAGGCCACCGTCCACCTCGGCTCCGCGGTCTCGACCATCGGCTCGGTGCTGTTCGTGACCAGCAGCATCGCCTGCATGATCGCCTTCCACAACACCACGGCCCGCTACATCTTCGCCCTGGGCCGCGAGAACGTCCTCCCCTCGATCTTCGGCCGCACCTCGGCCCGCACCGCCGCCCCGATCGCCGGGTCGCTGCTGCAGACGGTGCTCGGGCTGATCGTGATCCTGGTGTACGCGATCTCCGGCCTCGACCCGGTCACCAAGATGTTCTTCATCTTCGGCACCTTCGGCGGCCTCGGGCTGCTGACGCTGCTCACCGTCACCTCGATCTCGGTGATCGTGTTCTTCGCCCGCGACGCCCGGGGGGAGACGCCCTGGCGCACCCGCATCGCCCCGACCCTGGCGATCGTCGCCCTCTCCGTGATCATCGGTCTCACCCTGGTCAACTTCGACACGATCCTCGGCGTGGACTCCGACTCGATCCTCCCCTGGATCCTGCCCGGCATCTACGTCGTCGCGATCGTCTTCGGCCTGATCTGGGGGCATGTCCTGAAGTCGACCCGGCCCCAGGTGTACGCCAGCATCGGCCTGGGGGCGCAGGCCGCCGGCGGAGGCGTGCGGTGACCACCGAGATCGTCCGGATGACGGACGCGGAAGTGGTCGGCGGGCTCATCGCCGACACCTTCCACACCGACGAGATCTCCAGGTGGCTCATCCACCGGGCGGAAGACCGCCTGCCGATCCAGCGGCAGTTCTTCACCATGTGGGCCCGGCACGCGCTGGAGCACGGCGACGTCTACGGCATCCGCGAGTCGGGCGAGCTGGCCGGCGTGGCGGTCTGGTTCACCGCGCCCTTCCCCGAGATCCCCGGCGAGCAGGAGGCGATCGCGTCCTTCGCGGGCGAGAACGCCGAACGCTACCGCGTCTTCGGGGAGCTGATGGGCAAGCTCCACCCGCAGGAGCCGCACCACTACCTGGCCTTCATCGCCCTGGAACGGGGGAGGACCGGCCGCGGCCTCGGCACCCTGCTGCTGCGGGAACACCACCGCAGGCTCGACGCCGAAGGCATCCCCGCCTACCTGGAGGCCAGCAGCGAGGCGAGCCGGCGGCTCTACCTCCGCCACGGCTACGTCGACATGCCCGAGCTGCTCCGGCTGCCCGACGGCCCGGTCATGTACCCCATGTGGCGCGAGCCGCGCCCGTCCGCCGAGGCCGGATAGCCGCACCGCGCCGGGAGGCGGGACGGCGGCCGCTCAGCCGCCGCCCGTCTCCTCGGCCCGGCTGGACACATACGCCCCCCGGCCCTCGACCCTGTAGACCAGGCCCTCGCCGCTGAGCACCTCCACGGCGCGGCGTACGTCCTCGGGGGCGAAACCATGCTCACGCACGAGACTCTCCTCGGCGGGCAGCGGGCGGTCGGGCTCGATCCTCCCGCGCGTTATCTCCTCGCGGAGCATCGCCGCGAGCCGCAGGTGCGCGGGGACCGGCTCCTGCGGATCGTTGGTGACGGCCACGCCCCACCACTGCCCGGCCGGGCCCGATCCAACCCTCGGCCTCCGTTTCGCGCGCCTCAGCCGCGGGCGGGGTCGTCGTGGCCGCCGGTCGCCCGTTCCGGGGAGCGCAGCGCCTGAGCGGTGAGGGCCACGAACAGCGCGAGCACGGCGGGCACCAGCAGGGCGCGCGGCAGGGTGACGGCCTCGGCCAGGCCGCCGATGAGCACGGGACCGGCGAGGAAACCGGCGTAGCCGAGGCTCGCCACGGCGGCGAGCGCACGGCCCGACTGGGCGGGGTCACGGTGCCCGGCCGCCGAGAACACCTGCGGGACGATGCACGACAGGCCCGCGCCGAACAGGCCGAACCCGACGACCCCGGCGATCGGCGCGTCGGCGACGATCCCGGCCGCGAGCCCGGCCCCGGCGAGACCGCCGCACCAGCGGACCAGCGTCACCGGCCCGAGCCGGGCGGCGAGGCGGTCCCCGGCGAACCGGCCGGCCGTCATCATGATCGAGAACGCGGCGTACGCGGCCGCGGCGAAGCCGGGGGAGGCGCCCAGGTCGTCCCGCAGGTAGACCGAGCCCCAGTCGGCGGCGGCGCCTTCGCCAAGCATGCAGCAGAACCCGAGGGCGCCGAGCAGCAGCACGCCGCCGCCGACGCGCCGCCGCGAGGGTCCCGCCGCCGCGGAGCCCGCCTGCGTGGTCCCGCGCGCCGGGGCGTCGCGGATGGCCCAGCGGGCGCTCAGCAGGGCGATGACCAGGATCACCGCGCCCATCGCCGCGAAGGTCACGCCGGGGCTCACCCCGGCGTGGGCCAACACGCCGCCCGCCGACGCGCCCGCGAACCCGCCCACGCTGAACACCGCGTGGAAGGAGGACATGATCGATTTTCCGGTGGCCCGCTCGACCACCACGGCGTTGGCGTTCATCGCCACGTCGAGCGTGCCGCTGACCGCGCCGAACGCGAACAGGGAGAGCGCCAGCGCCGGCAGGTTCGGCATGTAGGCGGGCACCACGAGGACGAACCCCTGGGCGATCGCCACCGGGAGCATGGTCCGGTAACTGCCGTGGCGGTCCACCAGCCGGCCGACGACCTGCATGCCGGTGATGGCGCCGGCCGCGATGCCGAGCAGTCCGATGCTGAGCGTGCCGTCGCTCAGTCGCAGGCCCGCCTTGATGGCGGGGATCCGGCTGGTCCACGTGCCCATGGCCATGCCGGACAGCAGGAACAGTCCGTAGACGGCCACACGCGCACGCAGCAGCGCCGGGCGGGCGGGGGCGGACAATGCCATGTCGTGCTCCTCGGGGCACTGGAAGGGGATTCTGGAAGGTTCCTCTGTGTGGCCTACGTGCGGGCCGGCCTGCCGTGAAAGGGGGACATGTTGCGGGGAGGCGGGGCCGGCACCCGCCGCACCTCCCGCGCACCCGGGCCGCCCTCACGGAGGCGGGCGAGCCGCCGCCGTGGCTCGGCGATCCCCGCCCTTCGCCGCAGCAACCGCTCGGCCTTGCCGGGCAAGGACCGGCGGGGTGTCCACGAGCCTCGGCCGGGCCGGTCGCCGCGCCGGAAGGGACACCCACGTGCCGAAGCTCGTGATGGAGTGCGCGCGACGGCCCCGGCCGGTCACGGCGGCGGCAGCGACGGCCCCGCTCGTGCCGCGCCCGGTCTGCGGAGTCGCATATCCGTCGTCGGCGCGAGACCGTTAAGCGGCGTGGGCATGTCCGCTTCCATGTCCGCGCTTGTCGGCGCCAGGTGCCCGGTCGTGGTGTGCGAGTGCCCCGGGCACTTGGGTGGACGGTCGTGTCGGTGTGGGCTGTGTCGGGGGGTGTCGGGCGTCGGTTGCGTTGGCCGTGCCGGAGCCCGTCGGGCCGCTCCGCCATGCGTCGGCTCGGTGCGGATGAGTGGACGTATCTATCGGGTGTGGGTGGTGTCGGTTGTGCCGGGGCCTCCCGGACCGCTTCGCCGCGCGGGCTGGGGGCGGACGCGCCCCGCGTGGGCGTGGGACGAATCCCCGCCTCGGCGTTCGCACCACTCGCCGCCTGTGACCATCCACGCGCCGGCCGACGACAGGCCCGCCGTCACGACCTTACGACCCATCGGGTGCCGGCCGCGGGGTGTCGTCTTGGGAGCTGCGGTCGCCGACCGGCCTCGCGCCGGGGCGGCGCGACCTTCGCGCGGCGGTGCCCGGTGACGGCCCGGGTGAGCCGCGGCCTGGCGGGGGAGCGGCGGCGTCACTCGGGTGACGGGGTCGAGCCGGGCGCGGAGGCGGGTTCGGAGGCCGGCGCAGGGGCTGACGCGGAGGCCGGCACGGTTCGCACGGTGACGCCGGCGGCGGTGAGGGCGTCGTGCTGGTCCCGGGGGATGCCCTCGTCCGTGACGACCACGTCGAGGCGGTCGAGCCCGCAGACCGCGCCGAACGCCGTGCGGGTGAACTTGCCCGAGTCGCACGCCACGATCACCCGCCGGGCCGATGCGATGGCCGCCTGTTTCACGGCCACCTCGGGCAGGTCGTGCGCGGTGAGGCCGTGCTCGGCCGACAGGCCGCAGCAGCCGATCACCGCGGTGTCGAAGCGGAGGGCCTTGATCGAGGTCTCGGTGAGCGGCCCCATGAAGTTCATCTCGCCGTGCCGCACCTCCCCGCCCGGCAGGACGAGGCGGATGCGAGAGGCGGACGCGAGCTCCTGCGCCGCCTGCAGCGCCAGCGGCAGCACGGTCAGGCGGCGGTCGCGCACGGCCCGGGCGACTTCGAGCGCCGTCGTGCCGCCGTCGAGCAGCACGGCCTCGCCGTCGGCCAGCAGGCCGGCGACCTCGGCGCCGATGCGGCGTTTGACGTCGATCGCCTCCCGCTCGCGCACGCCGAAAGGCGGCTCCTCGCCGCGCAGCAGCAGGCTCAGGGCGCCGCCGCGAACGCGCCGGACCACCCCCTGCTGGGCGAGCTCGTCCAAGTCGCGCCGGATGGTCATCTCAGAGACCCCGTACGCCAGGGCCAGCTCGGCCACGGAGACGCTGTCGGACGTGCGCAGCGCGTTCATGATGGCGCGAATACGATCGGCACTTTCCACACGTGCATTTGAACACAGCTCATGTGCGAAAGCAAATAAATCTACTTTGTAAAGGTGGCAGACTGGGTCGCATGCGCGCGAGCCGGTTGCTGTCACTGCTGCTCCTGCTGCAGACGCGCGGCAGGATGACCGCCACCGAACTCGCCGAAGAGCTGGAAGTTTCGGTCCGCACGGTCTACCGCGACGTCGAGGCCCTGTCGGCCGCCGGCGTGCCCGTCTACTCCGACCGCGGGCCGCTGGGGGGATATCGGCTGCTCGACGGCTACCGTACCCGCCTGAACGGCCTGACCGTGGAGGAGGCGTCCTCGCTGTTCCTGGCGGGCCTGCCGGGCCCGGCCGCCGAGCTGGGGCTCGCCGACGTCGCGGCGGCGGCCGAGCTGAAGCTGCTGGCGGCGCTGCCGCCCGAGCCGAGGTCGCACGCGGCCAGGATGCGGGAGCGGTTCCACCTCGACGTGCCGGGCTGGTATCGCGGCGCCGACGACGCGCCGTTCCTCACGGAGGTCGCGGAGGCGGTGTGGGAGGAGCGGGTGCTCCGGATGCGCTACCGCCGCTGGGGGCCGGAGGAGGTGGAACGGCTGGTGCATCCGTACGGCCTGGTCCTCAAGGGCGGCTCGTGGTATCTGGCCGCCGCCTGCTCGGGCACGGTGAGGACCTACCGGGTGGGCCGGATCATCGAGGCCGAGGTGCTGCCGGAGCGGTTCGACCGGCCGCCGGACTTCGACCTCGCCGCGTTCTGGCGCGGCTTCGCCGAGGAGTTCGCCGCGCGCATGTACAAAGCCGAGGCGGTGCTGCGGGTCGCCCCGGGGGCCGAGGACCTGCTGCGATACACCGTCGGGGGAGACGTCGTGGACAAGGCGCTGGCCGGCGGGAGGCCGGAGTCGGACGGCTGGACGCGGCTGACGCTGCCGATCGAGTCGCTCACGCACGCCCGCTGGCTGTTCCTGCGCATGGGCGTCCTCGTCGAGGTGCTGGAGCCGGCCGAACTGCGCGCGCTGATGGCCGAGGCCGCCGCCGACCTGTCCCGCATGTACGGCCCGCCACAGGAGAACGGCGTCTCGCCGGCGGGCGGATCTTCCGGCTCAAAGCCGGCTGACTCGGGCTGACCGCGCGCCCGGCGTGGCCGCGTCCCGCCAGCCGCCCCTCCACCGCGCGCCTCGAACAGGCCCGAAGGGTGAGCCGCCTCGGGGGAGTGGCCGGGGAAAGCCGTTGCGACGCCGCGAGCCGAGCCGAAACGATGAGCGGATGACGTGGTCGGCTTTCGTCGGTTCTTGTCTGCTGCTCGCGATGATCCCGGGCGTGAGCACCGCCGTGATCTTGCGGCAGACGTTCAGATTCGGGCGGCCCTCCGGGGTGGCCGCCCTCCTCGGCAACGAGACGGGGATCTTCCTGTGGGCGATGGCCGCCGTGTTCGGCCTGTCCGCGCTCGTGCTGGCCTCGGAGGTCGCGTACGGCGCGATGAAGGCGGTCGGCGCGGCACTGCTGATCGTGATGGGGGTCCAGTCGCTGTGGAAGGCCCGGCACGCCCCGCCGGCCGCCGAGGCGTCCGTGCCGCCCGGCGGCGGGTGGCGCCGATCGTACGGCATGGGGCTCGCCACGTGCGGGGCCAACCCCAAGGCCGCCGTGTTCGCGATGTCGTTCCTGCCGCAGTTCGTGCCGCAGGGCGCGCACGTGCCGCTGACGCTGACGCTGCTCGCGGTGGTCTGGGTGGTCGTGGACGTGGCCTGGTACGTCGGGGTGATCTGGCTGGTGGGCCGGGCCGGCGCCGTGCTCGGCAGGCCCGCGGTGCGCCGCCGGCTCGAACAGGTGACGGGAGTGGTGCTGGTGGCGCTCGGCCTCCGGGTCGCGGTGGAGGCGCGATGACGATCTGGCACGAGGAGCAGGGCTGTGGGGAGCCGGTTGTCCTGCTGCACTCCAGCGTCGCCGACTCGGGCATGTGGGATCCCCAATGGGAGCCGCTGGGGGAGCGGTTCCGCGTCATCCGGCCGGACTTCCGCGGCCACGGGCGCACGCCGTACGCCGCCGAGGGGCCGTACACGGACGCGGGCGACGTCGCGGACCTGCTCGCGGCGCTGGGGCTGCGCCGGGTCGCGCTCGTCGGATCGTCGTACGGCGGGAAGGTCGCGCTGGAGCTCGCGACGGCGCATCCCGATCTGGTCTCGCGGCTCGTACTCTTGAACGCGGGCTGCGGCCTGCCGCCGACTCCCGACCTGGAGGCGTTCGGGGCGGAGGAGGACCGGCTGATCGAGAGGGGCGACGTCGGGGGAGCGGCCGAGCTCAACGTCCGCACGTGGCTGGGCCCGGAGGCGGACGAGCCGGTCAAGGCGCGGCTGGCGGCGATGCAGCGTCACGCGTTCGAGGTGCAACTTGCCGCCGACCCGGAGCCGGAGCGGGGGAGGGCGCCGATCGACCTGACGGTGGTCACCGCGCCCGCGCTCGTGGTCATCGGCGGCCACGACCTGCCGTACTTCCGGGAGAGCGGGCGGCACATCGCCGAGACGCTGCCGGACGCGACACTGCTCGATCTCGACTGGGCCGGTCACCTGCCGAGCCTGGAGCGCCCCGCCGAGATCACACGCCTGCTGACGGAATTCCTGTCTTCTTAATCTACGTTGTAAAGGCGCTCGGTTTGCGGAACTCAAGATCGACTTCACAAAACCACTCACCGACAGGAAGGAGCCGCCCGCGGCGGCGGGCGGCTCCTGATGGCAGCCTGCTGGGCCTCGTACGGCGCTCGTCTATTGAGCGGTGCAGAGGGCGCCGTTCAGGGTGAAGCGGGTCGGCAGCACGTTGGGGCCGCTGTAGGCGCCGACGAAGCCGACGGAGGCGGACGCGCCGGGTGCGAGCGTGCGGTTGTCGGGGGTGCTGGTGACTCTCACCGAGGTCCCGTTCTGCACCCAGTCGGCGCTCCATCCGCTGCTGACCGACTGCCAGGTGGTGGGCCAGGTGAAGTGCAGCGTCCACCCGTCGAGGGCGGCGGTCCCGGTGTTGGTGATGTCGATGGTGCCGACGAACCCGTTGCCCCAGTCGTTGGTGTCCCTGAAGCGGACCGCGCAGGAGCTCTCCTCCGGCGTGCCGGTGGTGAACGTCAGCGGCGCGGAGGCCCAGGAGACGCGGCCGGCGGTGTCGCGGGCGACCACGTTGACCGTGTAGCGGGTGCCGGGGACGAGGTTGTGCACCGTGAAGGACGTGCCGGAGGTCTCACCGAGCTGCTCGGCGCCGGTGCTCGTCTGGCGGTGGATCTCATACTTGGCGATGGGGCTCGCGCCGGGCTTGGCGGCGGGCCAGGAGATGGTGGCGGTCTTGTCCGTGACGTCGCTCGCGGTGGGCTGCCCGGGGGCCGAGGGCGCGCCGCTCGCGCTGGTCGCGGAGCGCACCACCAGCGTCGTCAGCGAGTACGGCGGGAGCGTCTGCGTGGTGGCGGTGCCGCTGTTCCCGGTGCTGATCGACGTCGCGCCCTTGGTGTAGGTGTGCACGGTCGGCGCGCCGGCGGCGGGGCTGAACCCGGTGTAGTCGATCTCTACGGTGCGCTCGTTGTCGGGGTCGCGGTTGATCAGCAGCACCGCGAGGTCGCCGTTGGGACGCCGGGCGGCGTGGGCGGCGACGAGGGGCTCGTCGGTGGCCGCGCGGACGAACCGGTCGCCGGCGCGGGCGAACGTGCTGACCATGGAGAGGGCGTAGTAGGGGGCGAAGGGGGTGTTCAGCGGGGGTTCGCAGACGTCGCCGGAGCAGGTGCCGCTGGACAGCATGCCGAAGTCGTCGTAGTCGGTCTGCCCGGCGATGGTGGTGACGTTGCCGATGCCGTTGTGGACGTTCCACCAGTCCACGGTGAACACGCCCTGCTCGAGGAAGCCGGCGTAGGCGTCGGCGGCGAACAGCGCGCCGGGCTGGGTGTTCCGCGCGATCCCGCTGTTGATCTCGGTCACCGCGATGCCGATGTCGCCGGCGCGGGCGCCCGCGTGCTTGGCGATCTGCCGGCGGACCAGGTAGATCATGTCGGGGATGTGGGCGGTCTTGGTGAGGACGTCGTTCGCGTCGGTGTACGGCGGATACCAGTGGAGGATCACGAAGTCGATCTTCGAGGCGGCGATCGACAGGACCGTGTCGTTCCAGGTGGCCTGGTCGCCTTCGCCGACGAGGCCGTCGGGCCAGTTGGCGGGGGTGGTGAGCACGGCGCCGATCTTGATGGTGGGGTCGACGCCCTTCATGGCGTCGGCGTACCGCACGAGGTTTCTGGCGTACTCGGCCGGGCTCTTGTCGGCGTGGTTGTCGGCCTCCCAGTCGGCGCCGTAGTGGCCGTTGCCGTAGTTCTCGTTGCCGATCTCCCAGTACTTCACGCCGTACTTCTTGGTGATGTTGGCGTACTTCACCCAGTCGGCGGCCTCCTGGGCGGTGCCGGTGCCGTAGTTGGCGATGATGATCGGCTGGGCGCCGGTGCGCTTGGCCGCGCTGATGAAGGTGTCGAAGTCGGTGTTGGGGGCGACGTAGCCGCCGGGGGCGGTGTGGGTCTCCCAGTGGTAGATGTCGCCGTACGACCCGCCGGGGTAGCGCAGCATCTTCACCCCGGCGGCCTTGAGGAGGTCGGCGGTCTCGTTCGTGCCGAGGTTGGTGTCCCAGATTGCGTGGTTGGTGCCCACCGCGGTGTCGGATACGGCGGCCAGTCCCGCACGCGTGTTGACGGTGACGTTCACGGGCGCGGTGTCGGCGGCCTCGGCGGGTATGCCGGTGAGGAGCTGGGCGGCCACCGCTGCGCCCGTGAGGAGTGCGATGGCCGGCCTGGCGATGCGCAGGGTGCTCATTACGTCCCTCTCTTGAGGATCTTGACGTGTGATCGTGAGCAGGACGTGTGGAGCGGTCAAGCCGACGGCGGGGGCATGAGCCCGTGAGCTGGGGCGTATTTAGGCGGGTCGTGCAACTTTCACCGGGAGCGCCGGATCATGCGGGTACGGCGAGCGCGATACGCGTGCTGCGGACCTCCGGAAATGTCGGTGGCGGTCGGCAGGATTGCGGCATGGCTTCCTGGCAGGAGATCGAGAAGGACATCCCCGAGCTGGCCGCCCGCGTGCTGGCGAGCATGGGGAAGGGCAAACACAAGACGATGGCGACGCTGCGGCGGGACGGCTCGCCGCGCATCAGCGGGACGGAGGTGGAGTTCAAGGACGGCGAGGTCTGGCTGGGCTCCATGCCGGGCGCGATGAAGGCCCGCGACCTGCGGCGCGATCCCCGGGTGGCGATTCACAGCCCCTCGGACGATCCGGACGAGGCCAACCCCGGCGCCTGGAGCGGCGACGCGAAGCTGGCCGGCCGCGCCGTGGAGATCACCGATCCGGCCGTGCGCGAGGCGTTCGGCTTGCCGACGGAGGACTCCCATCTGTTCCGCGTGGACGTGACCGAGGTGGTCTTCACGCGTGTCGACGAGGCGGGGGAGCACCTGGTGATCGAAATGTGGCACGAGGGCTCGGGCCACCGGGTGGTCCGCCGCCGCTGACGGCCCGTCGTGTGACGACCTGTCACACGACGGCCTATCGTGCTGCGACAGACCGGGCTCGGCCGGGGCCGGACGTGACGCGACTGTCCGCGCAGCCGCAGCCCCTCGCCGCCGCCGGTCCGCTCGCCCTCGTGGCGGGTACGGCGGCCGGGACCGGGCCCGGCTGGGGAATGAGCAGGGTCAGTCCGTCACCAGCGTCGCGCAGCAGCGGTGGCCGACCGACGGCTCGCATCGGCTGGCGGTTCACACGGATGGCCGTAGTCGTGCCCGGTGGCCCCGCTACGGTCACCGTCTCAGCGGACGCGGGCCGCGCCCCGGCGTCCCGCGCGGGGGTGTCACTACCCCAGCGAAACGACGGCCTCCGGCAATGTCACCGGCGGCAGCGGGGACGCGGCCGCCGGTGACTACTGCGAGAATGTCACGATTTGCGGCGGACAGGCATGTTCTGCCCGATCAGGCATTCGTCCGGCTGCCATGCGCAGAAGGCGGACTGCACCTCGAACGACCCGTGGTCGGTGATGGCCTGCTGCGCCTGTCCTTTGACGAAGCCGGGGGCGGTGACACCGGTCAGGTTCTGGTTGTACCGGCCCGCGCCGGAGGCGTGCTGGCTTGCGGTCCCGTGTCCTGCCTTGACCACCTGGCCTCCGCCTCCGTGCGAGCCGGGACCGGGGCTGCGTAGTGCCGTATGGTCCGCGCGCGGGTGATGCGGGGCGACACGGGCGGTCGCGGGCGGCGCGGCCGCGACCGCCGCCGCTGTGATCGCGAGCGCGGCGATGGCCAGCCGCCGGGGCGCGAGAGCAGTGACGACGGCCGTCGCGAGGGCTCGGATCTCGCGCGGGTCGCGTGCGCGGGTGCGGGACATCTGTGAACGTGCCTTCCTGTTCCGGCCCGGGCGTCGGCTGTCGCTCGCCGGGTTCCGCCGGGACGTGGGCCTCATACCCCCGAGCGCGGGGGTCGCGGGCCGAGCTGGCCAAGATCGGCACAGGTCATTACCGGTCTTTTGGCGCCTTTCCCGCGATCTCGCTTTCCCGCCGGTCCCGCAACGGCCGCCCCGGCACGTTTTGGCGCGGCTCGCCGGTCGTCCGGGTTGGGCACGGCGAGGACGGCGAGGCGCGCGCGAGTACGGCACCTTTGTCGATGCCGCCGCCGACGGCGTACCCCGGCGCATCGACGGAGGACGGGGCCGCGCGGGAGGGGGAGCGGTGGCGCCGGGGGCGAGGGTCAGGCGCGGCCGGTGTCTTCGGCGTGCATCTCGCGCATCGCGTCCTCGATTTTGCGCATCACCGTTTCCATGGTGCGCAGGGTCTCGGTGTCGAGGCGTCGCAGGAGGCGGATGTAGCCGCCGGTCCCGGCTTCGATGATCTCGCTGGTGAGCCGCCGTCCGGCTTCGGTGAGCTCGACGCGGCGTACGCGGCGGTCGTTGGGGTCTTCGTGACGCGTGGCCAGGCCCTGGGCGACGACGCGGTCGACGATGCCGGTGACGGTGGTCAGGCCGACGCCGAGGTGGCGGGCGAGCTCCTGGCCTGAGGTGGATCCGGCGAACGACAGGAACATGACGACCTTGAGCTGCTGCATGGTGAGGCTGGAGGCGAGCAGCGGCATGGAGCGGTCGCGTGCGAAGAACCGGCCCATGCTGCGCTGCAGCTCCGCGAGCCGGGCGATGATGCATCCGCGCTCGGCGTCATCCTCGGAGGCGACGGGGTCGTCCTGGGGGCAGGGGGGTGCAGCCGCGCCGGTTCCGGTGGGCCGCTCGGCCGGGCTGTCGTTCACTTTCACCTCTCGAATGAGAGGTTACCAGCTGTTAATGCGGCGGCTGAATGTTCGCATCAGCCGAAGTGTTAGTGTTGTCAGAAACAATTCCCCCGATGTCAGGAGCTCGGATGACCTCCTTGGCCAGGCTGAGCCTTGCCAATCGCACTCTTGTGATCATGGTTGCGCTGGTGCTCGCGGGTTTCGGCGTGTTCGCGATTCCCTCGCTGAAGCAACAGCTCTTCCCGTCGCTGGAGTTCCCGGCGGCGTTCGCGGTGGCAAGTTATCCCGGTGCGGCTCCTGAGATCGTGGAGGAGCAGGTCACCAAGCCGATCGAGAGCGCGTTCCAGGGTATCGCCGGTGTCACCGACATCACCTCCACCTCCCGGGAGGGGATGTCGCAGGTGCAGGTGTCCTATGAGTACGGCACCGACATCGATCAGGTGATCGGGAAGATGCAGCAGGCGGTGAGCCGCATCAAGTCCCAGCTCCCGGCCGACGTCGATCCGCAGGTGATCGCCGGGAGCACCGACGACATCCCGGTGATGGCGATCGCGGTGGGCGACGGCGGCGACCAGCACGCCATGCTCGACAAGATCGAGAAGATCATGGTGCCGGAGCTGCAGTCGATCGAGGGCGTCCGCGACGTCACCGTCAGCGGCGCCAGCGAGCAGCAGGTCGTCATCACCCCCGACCAGGGCAGGCTCGCCCTGCTGGGGCTGTCGGCGGCGGCCATCCCCGAGGTCCTGCGGGCCAACGGGGTGTCCATCCCGGCCGGCACGCTGACCGAGGAGGGCAAGTCGCTGACCGTGCAGATCGGCGACCCGGTGCGTACGGTGAAGGACCTCGAGAACCTCTACCTGACGCCGGCCGCGCCCGCGGCGGGCCAGGGCGCCACGGCGGGCGCGGGCGGTCAGGGTGCCGCGGCCGGGCAGCGCCCCGGCGCCGCCGGGCAGGGCGGGGGACCGGGTAGGAGCCAGGCGGCCCTGGCGGCCCAGGCGCGGGCCGCGGCGGCCAGGCCGAAGCCGGTCAAGCTCGGCGACGTGGCCGACATCAAGGTCCAGGACGCCGCCGCGACCACGCTGACCCGCACCAACGGCACCCCGAGCCTGGGCGTGTCGATCACGATGGTGCCCGACGGCAACGCGGTGCAGATCTCCCACGAGGTGAACGAGGCCCTGCCGGACCTGACCCGCGCCCTCGGCGACACCGCCGAGCTGACCGTGGTGTTCGACCAGGCGCCGTACGTCGAGCGCTCCATCGAGGACCTCACCACCGAGGGCCTGCTGGGCCTGGCGTTCGCGGTGCTCGTGATCCTGGTGTTCCTGCTGTCGGTCCGTTCGACCATCGTCACGGCCGTGTCGATCCCGCTGTCGGTGGTGATCGCGCTGATCGCGCTGTGGATCGGCGACTACTCGCTGAACCTGCTGACGCTGGGCGCGCTGACCATCGCCGTGGGCCGGGTGGTCGACGACTCGATCGTGGTGCTGGAGAACATCAAGCGCCATCTCGCGTACGGCGAGGAGAAGCGGCAGGCGATCTTGACGGCCGTACGCGAGGTGTCGGGCGCGGTGACCGCCTCGACGCTCACCACGGTCGCGGTGTTCCTGCCGATCGCCTTCGTCGGCGGGATGGTGGGGCAGCTGTTCAGCCCGTTCGCGATCACGGTGACCGTGGCGCTGATGGCGTCGCTGCTGGTCGCGCTGACCGTCATCCCGGTGCTGGCGTACTGGTTCCTCGAGGCGCCGGCGCTCACGCCGCAGGAGGCGCAGGCCGTACGGGAGGACGCCGAGCGCAGGGAGCTGCGCAGCCCGCTGCAGCGGATCTACCTGCCGGTGCTGCGTTTCGCGACGCGGCGGCGCCTGGTCACGGTGCTGATCGGGGTGGTGGTGTTCGCCGCCACGATGGCGCTGGCGCCCAACCTGAAGACGAACTTCCTCGACAACTCGGGCAACGACACCACGCAGATCAGCCAGCGTATGCCGGCCGGGACCGACCTGGCGACCACCGACGCGGCGGCCAAGAAGGTCGAGGCGGTGCTGGAGGCCGACGGGGGCGTGGAGTCCTACCAGGTGACGGTCGGCGGCGGGAACCGCTTCCTCGGCGGGGTCGGCGGCGGCTCGGACCGCGCGTCGTTCTCGGTGACGCTGAAGGAGGGCGTGGACACCACCGCCCTGGAGGATCGGCTGCGGGAGAAGCTGAGGGGCCTGTCGGGCGTCGGCGAGATCACGGTCGGCGGCGGCAACGGCGGCGGGTTCAACACCGACCAGGTGCAGGTCATCGTGCAGGGGCCGGACCAGGCCGCGCTGAAGACGGCGGCCGCGGCGGTGCGCGAGGCGATCTCCGGGATCGACGGCCTGCGGGACGTCACCTCCAACCTGGAAGACAGCATCCCGCGGGTCGAGGTGCACGTGGACCGGGAGAAGGCCGCGACCCGGGGCCTGACCGAGGCCGGGATCGGGCAGATGGTCGCGCAGGCGTTCCGCGGCGCGCCGGTCGGCTCGATCGACGTGGACGGCCGTTCCAGCGACGTGGTTCTCCGCGCGGGTGGTGACGCGCCCGAGGACATCGCGGAGATCCGGAAGCTGCCGATCCCCACGGCGACCGGTCTGGTGAAGCTCGGCGACGTGGCCGAGGTGGTGAAGGCCGACGGGCCGACTCAGATCACCCGCCAGGACGGCGAGCGCACCGCGACGGTGTCGGGCACGGCCGACGCGTCCGACCTGGGGGCGATCACCGCGAAGGTCACCGAGCGGCTGGAGACGCTGACGCTGCCGGCGGGGGTGACCTACGAGATCGGCGGCGCGAGCTCCGAGCAGCAGGAGGCGTTCGCCGACCTGGGGCTGGCCATGCTGCTCGCGGTGGCGATCGTCTTCATGATCATGGTGGCGACGTTCCGCAGCCTGGTGCAGCCGCTGATCCTGCTGGTGTCGATCCCGTTCGCGGCGACCGGCGCGATCGGGCTGCTGCTGATCACCGACACGGCGCTCGGCGTGCCCGCTCTGATCGGCATGCTGATGCTGATCGGCATCGTCGTCACCAACGCGATCGTGCTGATCGACCTGATCAACCAGTACCGCGAGCAGGGGATGGGCGTGGTCGAGGCGGTGCTGGAGGGCGGCCGCAGACGGCTTCGCCCCATCCTGATGACCGCGATCGCGACGATCTGCGCGCTCACCCCGATGGCGCTGGGCGTGACCGGTTCGGGCGGGTTCATCTCGCAGCCGCTGGCCCTCGTCGTGATCGGCGGCCTGATCTCCTCGACGCTGCTCACGCTGGTGCTGGTGCCGACGCTGTACACGATGGTGGAGCGGCTGAAGGAGCGCATGCGCCGTACGCCGAAGCCGACCGCGCCGGGGGAGGACGACCTGACCGTGTACGGCAAGGAGGCCCTCGAACCGGCCAAGTGAGCCGGGCAAGTGAGCCGGGCCGCCGCACCACGCTAACCGCAAACAGTTCTTCGCAAAGACGTGTTTGCGAAGAACTGTTTGCGGTTTATGGTGGGGGCCATGACCGATCACGGCGACACCCCCGAAAGCCCGCTCGCGGAGGACGCGGTCGTCCTCGACGCCAAGGGGCTGCGCGCCCTCGCCCATCCCGTGCGCGTGCAGGTGATCGGCCTGCTGCGCAAGCACGGCCCCTCGACCGCCACCCGGCTCGCCGAGCTGCTGAACATCAACTCCGGCGCGGCCAGCTACCACCTGCGCAGGCTCGCCGCCGCGGGCTTCGTCCAGGAGGACACCACGCGCGGCAACGCGCGGGAACGCTGGTGGCGCGCCGTCCACCGGGCCACCCAGTTCGAGTATCTCGACCTGGCCGAACGGGAGCCCGAGGCGACGATGGCCTACCTGCAGTCGGTCGCCGCCATCTACGCCATGCGCACCCAGCGGGCGATCAACGAGCTGCAGACGATGCCGCGCGCCTGGCGCGCCGCCTCCGACATGAGCGACATGCCGCTGCGGCTGACCCCGCAGGAGGCCGCCGCCCTCCGGGAGGAGCTGTGGGCGGTCATCGGCCGCTACCGCCGCGACAGCCCGGACACGGCCGACGCCCCGGCGGACGCCGAACGGGTGACGGTCATCGTGCAGATCCTCCCCGAGCTGGACGCGCCCGCCGCACCGGAAGGCGACGCCCGATGACCCGCGACACCCAGGCCGCGGGCCGCCCGTCCCGGGCGCGCAGGGCGCGTCCGCTGGCCGGACTGCTGGCCGCCATGGCGGTGGCGCTCACCGGCACCCGCGTGTCGGCCGTCGCGCTGCCGTGGTTCGTGCTGGTCACGACCGGCAGCGCGACGCAGACCGGGCTGGTGGCCTTCTGCGAGATGACCCCGTACGTGGTGGTCAAGGCGCTGACCGGGCCGCTGGTGGACCGGACCGGCCCCCGGGTCGTCTCCTGGAGCACCGACGCGGCCAGCGCCGGCGCCGCCGCCGCGATCCCCCTCCTGCACGCCCTCGGCCTGCTGTCCTTCCCCGTGCTGCTGGTCCTGGTCGCGCTGATCGGCGCCGTACGCGGCCCCGGCGACCTGGCGAAGGAGATCATGGTCCCGGAGGCCGCCGAGCGCGCCCGGGTGCCGCTGGAGCGCGCCACCGGCCTGTCCGGCGTGACCGAGCGGCTGGCCTCGACCCTCGGCCCGGCGGCCGGCGGCTTCATGGTGGCGCTGCTGGGACCGCTGACCGGCCTGGTCGTCAACGCCGTGTGCTTCGCCCTCGGATCGCTGATCATCGCGTTCGCCCTGCCGCGCGGCATGGGCCACCCGGCGGGCGACGCCCCGGCCGCCTCGGGTTCCGGCTACTGGCGGCGGTTCGGCGAGGGCTTCGCGTTCCTGCGCGGCGAGCCGCTGCTGCTCACCATCATCGTCATGGTCGGGATCACCAACCTGCTGGACGCGGCGTTCGGCACCGTGCTGCTGCCGGTGTGGGCCGAGCGGTCCGGCAACGGCCCGGCCGCGATCGGGCTGAGCAACGGGGTGTGGAGCGCCACGGCGGTCGCGGGAAGCCTGGTCGCCGCGGCCGTCGCGCACCGGATGCCGCGCCGGGTCGTGTTCTTCGCCGGGTTCCTGCTGGCCGGGGCGCCGCGGTTCCTGGTGCTGGCGGCCGACGCGCCGATGTGGGCGGTGCTGGCCGTGTTCGTGGTGAGCGGGGCCGGCGGGGGTTTCCTCAACCCGATCCTGGGGGCGATCGCGTTCGAGCGGGTGCCGCATGGCCTGCGCGGCCGGGTCAACGCGCTGGGCGACTCGATGGCCTGGGCGGGCATCCCCCTGGGCGGGCTGATCGCCGGGGCGGCGGTGGCGCTGTCCGGGCTGGTCCCGGTGCTGCTGGCGGCCGGCGTGGCGTACTTCCTGACCACCAGCCTGGCCGCGCTGCTGCCGCAGTGGCGGGAGATGGACCGCCGGCGCGGCCGCGGCGTACAGGAGTCCCCGGCGGCCGAGCCCGCCGCATAGTAAGCCCAGGCGACCGTACGCGCCGCTCCCGCGCGACGGGCCCGCCCCGGCGCGGTGACGGCCCGGCGAGCGTGCCCGGCACCTGCGGACGGCCGGCGCGATCGGGCTCAATAGACTGGGCCAACGTGAATGCCAAGCCGCGTATCCCGAATGTCCTGGCCGCCCGGTACGCCTCGCCGGAGCTGGCCCGTCTGTGGTCCCCCGAGCACAAGGTGGTGCTGGAGCGAAGGCTCTGGCTCGCCGTGCTGAAGGCCCAGGCCGACCTCGGGATCGAGGTGCCCGAGCAGGCGATCGCCGACTACGAGAAGGTGACCGAGCAGGTCGACCTGGCCTCCATCGCCGAGCGGGAGAAGGTCACCCGGCACGACGTGAAGGCCCGCATCGAGGAGTTCAACGCGCTGGCCGGCCACGAGCACGTCCACAAGGGCATGACCTCCCGCGACCTGACCGAGAACGTCGAGCAGCTGCAGATCCGCGACAGCCTGCTGCTGGTGCGCGACCGGGTCGTGGCGCTGCTGGCCCGCCTGGGCCGCCTGGCCGCCGAGCACTCCACCACCGTCATGGCGGGCCGCTCGCACAACGTCGCCGCGCAGGCCACCACGCTCGGCAAACGCTTCGCGACCGCCGCCGACGAGCTGCTGGTGGCCTACGAGCGGCTGGAGGACCTGCTGGAGCGCTACCCGCTGCGCGGCATCAAGGGCCCGGTGGGAACCGCGCAGGACATGCTCGACCTGCTCGGCGGCGCCGACCGGCTGGCCGAGCTGGAAGACCGCGTCGCCGCACACCTGGGGTTCACCCGCCGGTTCACCAGCGTCGGCCAGGTCTACCCGCGCTCGCTCGACTACGACGTGCTGACCACGCTGGTGCAACTCGCCGCCGCCCCCTCCTCCCTGGCCAAGACCATCCGCCTGATGGCCGGGCACGAGCTGGTCACCGAGGGCTTCAAGGAGGGCCAGGTCGGCTCGTCGGCGATGCCGCACAAGATGAACACCCGCTCCTGCGAGCGCGTCAACGGCCTGACCGTGATCCTGCGCGGGTACGCCTCCATGGCCGGGGAGCTGGCCGGCGACCAGTGGAACGAGGGCGACGTGTCCTGCTCGGTCGTGCGCCGGGTCGCGCTGCCGGATGCGTTCTTCGCCTTCGACGGCCTGGTGGAGACGATGCTGACCGTGCTGGACGAGTTCGGCGCGTTCCCCGCGGTCATCGAGGCCGAGCTGAGCCGCTACCTGCCGTTCCTCGCCACCACCAAAATGCTCATGGCGGCCGTGCGAGCCGGGGTCGGCCGCGAGACCGCCCACGAGGTCATCAAGGAGCACGCGGTCGCCTCGGCGCTGGCCATGCGCTCGCGCGGCGTCGGCAACGAGCTGCTCGACCGCCTGGCCGCCGACGAACGGTTCCCGCTCGGCCGGGCCGAGCTCGACGCGCTGCTCGCCGACCGGGCCTCCTTCGCCGGCGCAGCCGCCGGCCAGGTGGCTGCCGTGACCGCGCGGGTGGGCGAGATCACCGCGCGCCACCCCGACGCCGCCGCCTACGTCCCGGGCGCCATCCTGTAGGCCACGTGTGCGTGAGCTGGTGAGCGAGGCCGAGGTCGTCGCGGCCTCCGGCGACGACGACCTCGTGGTGTGGGCCGCTCAGGGCATGCGGCCCGGCGTACGCGCCTGGGCGTACGCAGACGCGGTGGCGGTGGCCAGCCCGCGGGCGTCCCGGCGCGATCGCCTGGTGGTGCGGGGCGGCGCCGCCCACGTGGTCCCGCTGGTGCGGCACGCCCTGGCCGAGGCCGGCCCGTCATACCGGCCGCTCGGCGACGCCGCGCTGATCGAACAGGTCGTGGCGGCCGCGCCCGAGCTGGCGGTCGCGGGTCACTTCTCCTGGATGGCCGCCGAGAAGCTCGCCCCGCCCCGTCACGAGGCGGCGGATCAGGACGGGATGGTGGTCTCCTGGCTCGCGGATGACGCCGCACCGGAGATCACCGGGCTGCTCGCCGAGGCCAACCCCGGCTCCTACGCCGTGCCGGGCCTGCCGTACGTACGCCGCTGGGCCGGGGTCCGCGACGGCTCGGGCGCCCTGCTGGCGGTCGCGGCCGACGCGTGGTCGGCGCCGACGGTGGGCCTGCTCGCCGGGGTCGCGACGGCCGTACGGGCGCGGGGGCGCGGGCTGGGGGAGCGGGTGTGCCGGTTCGTGGCGTCCGCGCTGCTCGCCGAGCACGGGCGCGCGGCGCTGATGGTGGACGACTGGAACCTGGCGGCGCTCGCGGTGTACGAGCGGCTGGGCTTCGCCCGCCGCCGTGTGGCCGCCGCCTGGCTGCCAGGCTGAGTCTTGTGCCGGTCAGGCGGCGCGTGACGGGCCGACCAGGCGGCCGTTCAGCGTGGTCAGCACGCGGGGGAGGTCGCGCAGGGTGGTGATCCTCGTGACGGCGGGGGAGGGGGCGACGGGCTCGGCCCGGTAGCGGTCGAGCCACACGCCGTGCATTCCCTCCCGGGCGGGGGCGGCGGCGTCGAGCTGGAGGTTGTCGCCGACCATGAGCATCTCCTCCGGGCGCAGGCCCAGCTTCGCCGCCGCCGCGCGGTAGCACTCCGGGTCGGGCTTGAACGCGCCGAGCGTCTCGGGCGTCAAGACCACCTCCATGTGGAGCATCAGCCCGATGCGGCGCAGCTTGGCCTCCTGCTGGGCCGGTGCGCCGTTGGTGAGCACGCCCAGCATGGGGGCGTCGGCGCGGGCCGCCAGCGCCTCCAGCGTCTCAGGCACGTCGGGGAAGGCGGCCCAGGCCGACTCGTAGTGGGTCAGGAAGTCGGCGAACGCGGCGTCCGGGTCGGCGGGTTCGGGCAGCCCGAGCCTGCGGCAGAACTCCCGCAGCCGCCTGCGCCGCTGCTCGGCGAACGAGCACTGCCCGGTGTGCCACGCGGGCAGGTGCTTGTCTTCCAGGTCGAGCCACAGCGCCGGCGTCTCCGGCAGCAGCTCGTGGCCGGGGCAGACCGACTCGGTCCAGCGGGTCGCGGCGTGCGCGACCGCCCGGCGATGATCGAAAAGGGTCTCGTCGAGGTCGAACAGAATGGCCCTGATCATGAGTCCTCATCGTGACTCGGTCGTGTTTCCGCAGCGTTTCCTGACTGTGAAGCCGCCGGAATCCCCGCCGATTGTGGGAGCCCCAACCGCGGCACGGCGGTCGTCACACGACGAGATTGTCCCAGCGCCCACCGGCGCCGGTGATCCCGCCCCCCGGTCGCCGGGACGCGCCCACCTGATCCGGATCGCCTCCGTACGCTCGCCCGCCGCGGGGGAGTCCCCCGTCGGGCCTTGGCTGCCCAGCCCCTACGTGGGTCTGGAAATTTCGGTGGATTAGCGGCCCGACCAGCGGCGATACGCGTGGTGAAATGTGAACCCCGCCGCCGGGGGATCCCCGCGCCCCGGCGGTGGACTCTCCCACCGGGGGAGAGGCCATGCTGGGGCACGTGAACGACGACCTCCTGTCGATCGGGCAGTTCGCCCGCCTCACCCGGCTCAGCGTCAAGCAACTGCGCCACTACGCCTCACTGGGGCTGCTCGAACCCGCCTGGATCGACCCCGCCAGCGGCTACCGCTACTACCGGACCACCCAGCCCGAGGTGGACCTCACCGACCCCGAGGTCCTGCGCGACCCCTTCACGGCGTACGGACGAGCGCGGGAGGCCGGGCCGCTCGCCCGGCTGCTGATCCCCGGCCTCGGCCCCGTATGGGCGCTGACCAGGCACGACGGCGCGCGGGCGATGCTCGGCGACGCCCGCTTCGCGCTCACCGCCGACAGCTTCATGCGCCCGCCGGTCCCCGACGACTGCCTGCCGTACATGCGGACCATGAGCGAGATGAGCGGCCCCGAGCACGCGCGGCTGCGCAAGCTCGCCGCCCCCGCCTTCACCCCCCGGCGCGCGGCCGAGTTCCGCCCCCGGATCGAGGCCGTCGTCGGCGCCCTGCTCGACGACCTGCCCGCGCACGCCGACGGCGGGCGGGTCGACCTGCTGCGCCACTTCGCCCGGCCGCTGCCGATGGACGTCATCTGCGCGCTGGTCGGCATCCCCGAGCACGACCGCCCGCACTGGCGCGAGTGGGGTGCGATCATCGCCGCCGGGGCGGGCGGCGACTTCGCCCGGGCCATCCCCGGCATCATCGCGGGCGCCAAGGCCGCCGTCGCCGCCGCCCGCACCGACCCCGGCGCGTACGGGGGCGTGCTGGCCGACCTCGTCCGCGCCCAGGCCGAGGACGGGGACCGGCTGACCGACACCGAGATCGTCACCATGGTTTGGCACCTGGTCCTCGCCGGGCAGACCCCGGCCAACCTGATCGCCAACGCCGTGGCCGCCCTGCTGTCCCACCCCGGCCAGCTCGCCGCCGTGCGCGACGACCCCGCGCTGATGCCCACGGCCGTCGAGGAGCTCATCCGCTGGTGCGGCCCGACCCTGCTGGCGATCCCCCGCCACGCCCGCCGGGACGTCGACCTGTACGGCACGACCGTGCCGGAGGGGGCGAAGGTCACCGCCCTGATCGCCGCGGCCAACCGCGACCCCCGGGTGTTCGCCGACCCCGACCGGCTGGACGTGACCCGCGCGCCCGGCGCCGGCCACCTGGGGTTCGCCCACGGCCCGCACTTCTGCCTCGGCGCCTCCCTGGCCCGCGTGCAGACCCAGGCCGCGATCGCCGCCCTGCTGCGCCGCTTCCCCGGCCTGGCCCTGGCCGCCCCGGCCGGCGAGCTGCGCGCCCCCGACCCCGGCACCTGGCGGCTGACCGCGCTGCCGGTGACCCTGTAACCCGCGGTCCGCCGCGCGGCGGTCGGTCACCTGGATGGGGGAGCGGAGCGCGTCGCCGAACGCGAGGAGCCGCCGACGGCCGCGGGCACCGGGGAAGACCTTCCCGCCGTCCGCGGCCGGGTGCACGCGGGAGACGAGGAGGGCCGGGCGTTCCCCCGGCGCCCCGCCCTCGGCGGTGACTCCGGCGCCGCGCCGAAGCGGGCGGCGTGCGGCCGGTCCCCAAGCCTGGAGCCCCTGCCCGGGCGGCCCATGGCGTTACGCCGCGTCTCCAAGTAAACTGGAACAAGCGTACAGTTTTTTGGGTCGAGAGGTTCTTATGGCCTGGCTCCTGCTCGCCGCCGCGATCGTCTCGGAGGTCCTGGCCACCTCCGCGCTCAAACTCAGCGACGGCCTCACCCGCTGGGGCTGGACCATCGTGGTCGCCGCCGGTTACATCGCCTCGTTCGTCCTGCTCGCCTGGGCCCTCAAGCTCCGCATGCCCGTCGGGATGGCGTACGCGGTCTGGGCGGGCACCGGGACCGCCGCGATCGCGCTGATCGGCGCCCTGTTCCTCGGCGAGCACATGACCCTCGTCAAGGCCGCGGGCATCGCCTTGATCATCGCCGGGGTCGCCGTGCTCAACCTCGCCGGCGCCCACTGACCCCCGAGCCGGCACCCGGACGCCAAGCCGCGCACCGGCAGGGCATGATTGTCAGCGACCTATGGGTGAACCGGCGGCCCCCGGCGGGGCCCCGACGATCCGGGGGAGGACCACGGCGTGCCCGATCAGGACTGGCCCGCACCCGTCCTCACGGCGGCCCCCACGCGCGGCGTCGCCGTACGGACGGTCTCGCCCCAGCCGCGGCGTCCGCAGGAGCGGGCCGTACGCCGCCGGGAGGCGCTGCTCGACGCGGCCGTCGACCTGCTCGGCGACGGCGGCTTCGCCGCCGTGACCCACCGCGCCGTCGCCCGCCGGGCGGGTCTGCCGCTCGCCGCCACCTCCTACTACTTCACCAGCCGCGACCAGCTGCTGGCCGAGGCGTTCGCCCTGCTCGTCGAGCGCGAGCTCGCCCGCATGCGCGAGTCGGTGGACCGCCTCGCGGGCCGCGCCCCGCTCGCCGTCGCCGAGACGCTCACCGCCGTGTACGCCTCCGACCGGCTGCGCCAGCTCGGCCTGTGGGAGCTGTACCTGCAGGCGGGCCGCGAACCGGCGCTGCAGGCCATCGCCCGCGCCTGGACCGACGGCTGCGACGACATCGTCGCCGCCGTGCTGGAGCGCGCCGGCTACCCCTGCGGGCCCGCCGAGGTCCGCTTCGTCGCCGGCCTGCTGTCGGGACTGTGGGTCGAAGACGTCGTCGAGGCCCGCCCCGACGGCAGGCGGCGGGCCCGGGAGGCGGTGGCCCGCGCGCTGACCGCGCTCGAACCGCCCGCTGAGGTCACCACATGATCTTCCACCTCGCGCTCGCCTCATGATCTTCCACCTCGCGCTCGCCTCCGACTGGGACGCGGCCGTCACGGCGGGCGAATACCGCGTCTCGACCCTCGGCCGGACCCTGGAGGAGGAGGGCTTCATCCACGCCTCCGCCACCCTCGACCAGGTGCACGGCGTGGCCGGCCGCTACTACGGCCACGTCACCGAGCCCCTGGTGCTGCTGGAGATCGACGAGGAACGGCTCGGCTGCCCGGTCAGGCTGGAGGTGCCCGAAGGGGCGGACGAGGCGTTCCCCCACATCTACGGGCCGATCCCGGTGACCGCCGTCACCGCCGTCTCGCCCTTCTCCCTCTGACCTCCCGGAGGCCCGTACGCGGGGCCGCCGTCACGGCGCGGGATCGGCTACCACACCTTCCCACCGGTCCGCGGAACCGGGCCGCGGCGGCCCGGCGTGACAGGCGCCCGAGGCGCGGAAGGGCTCGGCCAGCTGCGGCAGGTAGGCGGTGGGGTAATCCGGTTTGGCGGCCATGCCGAGCAGCTCGGAGGTGAAACGGCGGGCGGGGTCGTAGGAGAACGTGCCGAGCAGGTGATCCCACACGAGGGTGAACAAGCCGAAGTTCACATCCCCGACACCAGCCCACTTGAGGTGGTGGAAGCGATGCCCCTCGTTCACCGCCAGCACATACCGGGCCACTCCCACGCGGTAGTCGACGTTGGAATGCTGCAGCAGCAACTGCACCGCCACGGCGAGCGCCAGCGCCGAGGCCACCTGGACCGGCAGGCCGATCAGCAGCAGCGGGGCGACCCCGGCGGTCGTCTCCACCATCTGATGCAAAGGATGCTTCATCAGCCCGTTCAGGCCGTAGAACCGTTTCACCGAGTGATGGACGGCGTGGAAGCGCCACAGCACGCCGACCTTGTGACTGGCGTAGTGCACCAACGTGATCCCCAGATCGGCGGCCAGCACCGCGGCCAGCACCTGCACGGCGAACGGCCACGAACGCGGCCACAGGTCGACCACGGCGACGTGCGCGGCCAGCAGCGGGACGGCCGCCACGCTCACCACGGCCAGGCTCTCGTTGACGAAGGCGTGCACGGCGTCGCGCCGCCCGTCCCCGCGCAGCGGCGCGTTCCAGGCGTCCTCGTACGGCAGCAGGCGCTCGGCGGAGAACGAGCAGCCGACGGCCAGCAGCAGCAAGCCGGCCAGCCAGAGCTTGGCGGCGCCGGCGGCGGCCAGGGCGACGCCGGCGCCGTTGACGCCGATGAGCATGAACGGCACATACCCGTAGCGGATCACGGCCCTCACGGCCCGGTTCACGGAGCTCTCCATGCCCTCCAGGCTGGGGGACCGGCGGCCGTGCGGGCTTGGACGATTCCGCTGACTCAGGGCGCGGGCGGGGACAGGGCGGCCAGCAGGCGGGAGGGGGCCAGCCCGAACATCTCCCGCGTGACCCGGGTCAGGTGCGAGCTGTCGGCGAAGCCGGCCCCGTGCGCGGCCTGGGTGAGGCTCGCCCCGCCGGCCGCCAGCTCCACCGCGCGGCGCAGCCGGGCCCAGCGCAGGTACGGAGAGAACGGCAAGCCCAGCTCGGCGGAGAACAGATGGCCCAGGCGGCTGGCCGAGATCCCGGCCGCGGCGGCCAGATCGGTGAGCCGTACCGGGCCGTGCAGCAGCTCCGGCAGCACCCGCAGGGCGCGGCGCAGCGCCGGATGCCGAACGCCGGCGGGCGCGCTCCAGCCGCGGACCAGCGCGGCCGGGTCGGGTGCCACGCCGGGGTCCGCGGGCGGAAGCAGCGCGCGGGCGGCCTCCGCCCACCGATCGAGACGGTCGTGGCCCGGACCGCGCAGGCCGGCGGTCAGGCGGCGGCCCGCGCCGCCGGCCGGATCGAGGTAGATCATGGTGGCGCGGGCGCCCGGCCCGGCGTGCACGGCGTGCCGGACGCGGGCGGGGATCACGGCGGCCCGCACCGGGCCGTGGCCCCTGCGGGGATCGCTCAGCTCCACGACCCCCGCCGTGACGATCATGACCTGCACGGTGGCGTGGGCGTGCGGCGCGGTGGTGCCCGCCATGCCGGTGTAGGCCAGCCAGCCGGGCCGCAGCACAGTCCTGCCGCGCCACTCGCCCGCCGTGGTCCCCGGGTGATCGCCGCCCGCCGTCGCGGGGCTTGGTCGGCCCGGCCCGGTGTGGCCGTACGCTGCGGGAGGCATTACCCCATCATGCCTTTTTCGGGACATGTACGAAAAGTCTGCCCGCTTTTCCGTCCATCCCCGGGCGTGTGTCCGATGCGTTCAAGACGGCGGACCCGCCCGCCTCCTAGGGTGGCCGTCATGGCACCGACGTTCGACCTCATCGGCCTGGTCGTGACCGACATGGCCGCCTCTCTCGCCTTCTACCGCCGGCTCGGGCTGGACATCCCCGCCTCGGCCGACACCGAGCCCCACGTCGAGGTGACCCTCCCCGGCGGGCTGCGCCTGGCCTGGGACACCATCGACACCATCCGCTCGTTCGACCCGTCCTGGTCACCCGCGACCGGCGGCCCCCGCGTCGCGCTCGCCTTCCGCTGCGACACCCCCGAGGAGGTCGACCGCCTGTACGCCGACCTCGTCGCGGCCGGCTACGAGGGACATCTCAAACCATGGGACGCGTTCTGGGGGCAGCGCTACGCGGTCGTGCACGACCCGGACGGCAACGGCGTGGACCTGTTCGCCGCCCTGCCCGCCACCGGCTGACGGCGTCGGATCTTCGGGTCTTCCCGGGGTCCCGGCGTGGTCAGCGGATCAGCGTGCCCAGCGTCACCCCGGTCAGCGATCGCACCTCACGCGACAGGTGGGCCTGGTCGGCGTACCCCGCCACGGCGGCGACCTCGGCGAACGGCATGCCCCCGCGGGCCAGGGCCAGCGCCCGGTTCATCCGCAGGATGCGGCCCAGCGTCCGCGGGCCGTACCCGAACGCCTCCAGGCAGCGGCGGTGCAGCCGCCGCTCGCCCACCCCCGCGCCGGCGGCGATCCGCCCCACCGGCACACCCGCGCGCACCCCGTCCACCACGGCGCGGACCAGATCGGCGTCCACCAGACGCGGCGCGTCCCGCAGGCGGCGCGCCGCCGCCTCCTCCAGCACCACGCCCACAGGCCCGCCCAGCTCGGCGGCCTCGCCCGCCCGCTCCGCCAGAAGCCGCGCCTGCGCGCCCGGCCACACGTCCGCCAGCGGCACCCGCCGGTCACGCAGCTCATACGCCGGGACCCCGAACACCAGCGGGCCGACGCCCGGTCCGAAGCGCAGCCCCACATACCGTGCGCCCGGCCGGTCGAGCACCAGATGGGCGGTGGTGTCCGGCCCCGCCACCAGCAGCGTGCCGTCCGCCCAGATCACGTCCATGCACCCGTCCGGCAGCACCCGCCGCTCGGCGCTCCCGGCAGCGGGGGAGGTGCTCCACCACAGCACCGCGTCCGGCACCCCCGACACCCTCTCCCGGTACATGCCCGGCATCATCCCACGCCGCGCGGCGGCTCCGGCGCGAAGCGTGGCCGCCGACCTATCGTCCGTACGGCACGGCCCCGGTCACCACACAGACGCCTCGGCGCACCGGGCGATCACCGGGGGAGCGGACGCGTCACGGACGGGGCCGCGACCTGGTGCGGTGCCTGCGGACCGCGTCACGATTCGCGCAGCGCGGCGAGCAGTAGCGCTGCCTGCCGCCACGGGAGGTGTCGGCGTAAACCCTGTCGCATTCGTCCAGCCCGCACCTGCCGAGCCGGTGCATCCCGCGACCCACCAGATGCAGCGCCGTCCCGACGAAGATGACCGAGTTGAGCATCTCGACGAAGGACGCCTCGTCGTCGCGGTAGTGCAGATGCCAGCCGTCGCCGGCGTGGTCGGTCAGCCGAGGATAGGCCGCCGCCTCGGCCAGCCGGCGATTGACCAGCTCCACGCGTGACGGCTCGTCGGCGTCGACGACACGCTCCCAATCACGCAGCAACGCGAGCGTCCGGTCGAGATCCTCCGCCTCGACCGGCTGATCGACGACCAGCCCGGCGTCGGTGCACCTGCGCACCAGCTCCTCGACGGTGACGGGCTTGCTGTTGACCAGGTCGACGGCGAGCGCCACCGCGTCCGCACCGTAAGGGTTTAAATGCACAATGACATTACACCACACTCGTCACATGGCCGGACAGCACGCACACCACTGGACCGAGGCCTCTCGCCACCGCACCTCCCAGGGCTGGGTCGTCTACAGGCGCTGCGCCTGCCGCATGTGGCAGATCGTCACCGAGCCCGGGCGGCAGGTATGGCTGGGCGGCGGCCCGCCCGGCGGCGTTCTCCCGCAGCGACAGCGTCCGCCGGGCGAGCCGACGATCGAGGCGCCGGCGATGCGGAGATGAGCATCGACGCGCCCAGCGGCCCCACCCAGGGCTACCGCTGGGTCATCTTGTTCGTCGCGACCCTCGCCCAGACCTCCGCCTGCTTCTTCGTCCAGGGCATCGGCGCGATCGGCGCCTACATCCAACGGGATCTGCACCTCACCACCGCACAGGTGGGCCTGCTCGTCTCCGCAGCCCAGCTGGTACCAATCGCAGGGCTCCTTGTCGCCGGGGAACTTCTGGACCGCCACAGCGAACGTCTGGTCGTCGGAGCCGGCACCCTGATCGTGGCCCTGGCTCTTCTGGGCGGCAGCCTCGCGCCCGGATACCCAGCCCTGCTGCTGCTCCTCATAGTCGTCGGAGCCGGGTACAGCACGGCCCAACCAGGCGGGAGCAAGTCGATCGCCCGCTGGTTCGCCACTTCCCAGCGGGGTTTCGCGATGGGCATCCGCCAAGCCGGGCTCCCACTGGGAGGGGCTCTGTCGGCCGCGATCCTGCCTTCCCTCGCCGACGACCTGGGCTGGCGGTCGTCCTTGGCGGTCGGCGGGCTCGTCGCCCTCCTCGGGGCCGGGGCGTTCCTCGTCTTCTACCGGACCCCGACGTGGGCGGCGCACGTCAGCCGCTCTCCGGTGCGCTCATCGCGGGCCGAGACGACGGCGCGCCTGGCCATTCTGCGCGATAGATCGATGACGAACATCATGGTGTCCGGCCTCAGCCTGATCTCGGTCCAGTACGGAATCCTCATCTTCACCGTGCTCCACCTGCACGAGGCGGGCGGGATGGCGATCGAGCGTGCGGCACTGCTCCTGTTCGCCGCGCCGGCAGCCGGTGTGGCGGGACGCGTCCTGCTCGCGCTCTGGAGCGACCGCACCAAGTCCGGGCGATACTTCCCGGTCCTGGTGTGCATGGGCGCGGTGGTCGCCGGGCTTGTGCTGCTGATGATCGCACCCCTGCACTCCACTCCCGTCGTCGCGCTGCTCATCGCCTGGCTCGGGTTCTGCGGATTCGGCTGGTACGGCCCTTGGGTGGCCTACACCGCGGAGATCGCGCCTCCGGACAAGACGGGCTTCGCCCTCGGCTTGGCGATGGCGGTGAACCAGGTCGCCGTCGTCGTCGCGCCCCCGGCCTTGGGGCTGCTCAAAGACACCACCGGCGGTTACCTGCCGGTGTGGGGCACCCTGGCGATGATCTGCCTGCTCGCGCTGATCGCCACCGCCCGGCGGGCGCGCACGAACCCATGAGCGCTCTCTTTCCGCATGGGCCGCGCCGTCATCGACGCCACCGACCTCGACCGGCTCGCCGAGCTCTGAAGCAGGCTGCTGGAACGGGACATCACCCGCCGGGAGAGCGACCGGATCAGCCTCGGCCCCGACCTGGCTCTGCACCGGGTCCGCCTGGACCCGCTCACCGACGACTTCGCCCGCGCCGCCGCGCTCGGAGCCGCCCCGGTGGGGGAGACGCACGAAAACCTCCGGCAGGTACGGCGCGATCCCGAGGGCGAGGAGTTCCGCCCGTGCGTCTCCTGCGTCTCCTGAGCGGACCGGGGGAGACGGCACACGAGCGGACGCCCTCGCCTGCGTTATGCGGGGCCGGAAAGAGACCGGGCACCCACCGACGGACCGGCGGCTGCCCCCGCTCGCGGGACCATGGCGGCCGTTGCGGCCACCGCGCCGCTCAGCGGGCGCGCGCGGCGGCGGCGTCTTCTTCCGGGCGCGTCCGCTACGCCGACGGCCGGCTGGAGTATCACCTCGACGACCTGCCGATCCTGGAATGGCCCTTCCCCGACCCGATGGGACCCCGGGCCGTGATCGGCGGGTTCACCATGGCCGACGTCGTCACCATCCCCAGCCACCTGCCCATTCCCACGGTGCGCACCTGCATGACGGTCGAGGCCGCAAGGGACCTGGCGGACCCCGCGACACCGCCGCCGGCCCCGGCCGACGAGCACGGGCGCTCCGCGCAGACCTTCCTCGTCGACGTCGTCGTGCGCTCCGGCGGCCAACAGCGGCGCGCCGTGGCACGCGGCCGGGACATCTACGCCGCCACCGCGCAGCTCGCGGTCGAGGCGGTCGGCCGCATACTCACCGGGCGGACCACGACGGCCGGCGTCTCCTCCGCGGGCGCGATCTTCGACGCCCCCGGCTTCCTCCGCGCGCTGTCCCCGCACGTGACCGTGGAGCCGTGCCCGTAGCGGACCGCCCATGCTCGCCGGCCGCCGCAGCCGGCGCCCGGCCGCCGCATGTACGCCTCCCCGTCACGCAAGGCGGCGACGTGAGCCGGAGCCACGCGGCCCGCGGATCGTCCGCGCCCGGCCGAGCTACCCGGCCCGCGAGGACCGCGGGCCTGCCGGGGGAGTCAACGGCACAAGGCGCGGGTCAGGCGCCGGGAGGCGAACCAGACCCCCGCCGCCGCGAGCGCCACCAGGTAGGCGACGTGCCCCAGCAGCCCCCACTCCAGGACCCCCGTGCACAGCCCCCGCACCAGCTCCACCGCGTGATACAGCGGCGTGACCTGAACCAGCACCTCGACCACCGCCGGGTAATCCCGCACCGGGGAGAACGTGCCGGAGAACAGGAACAACGCGAACTGCCCGGTGCCCATCAGGTCGAAGTCCTGCCAGCCGCGCATCAGCGTGCTGACCGCCATCCCCAGCCCGCCGAAGGCCAGCCCCACCAGCACCGTCGCCGGGAACGCCGCCAGCGCCCAGCCGGGCTCGGTCAGCCCCATCGACACCATCACGACCAGGAAGACCGCCGTATAGAACGACCCCCGCACGATCGACCAGATCAGCTCGCCCATCGCGATCTCGATCGGCCGCACCGGCGTCGCCAGCACCGCCTCGAACGTCTTCATGTACTTCAACTTGAAGAAGAAGTTGAACGTCGTCTCGGCCAGCGCCCCCGACATCGCCGACACCGCCAGCATCGCCGGCGCGACGAACGACGCGTACGACATCGTCCGCCCGTCCACCGTCAGGTTGCCGATCAGCGCGCCGACGCCAACGCCGATCGACAGCAGATACAGCAGCGGCTCGAAAAACCCCGACACCAGCACGATCCAGTACGACGGCCCGGAGCGCAGCGCCCCCACGTTGCGGCCGATGACCGCGCCCACCCGGCCGGGGGAGACCCGCGACACCACCAGCGTCGTGACCATCAGTCCTCCAGCCTCCGGCGGAACGCCCGCACCGCCAGGAAAAGACCCGCCACCGCCCACGCCAGCAGATAACCCGCGTGCACCGGAACCGGCCACGCCGTATCACGTCCCAGCGTCGCCGCCCGGCACAGCTCCACCGCGTGCCACAACGGCGAGGCGTACGCCAGCGGCCGCAACACCGCCGTGAGCTGCTCCACCGGGAAGAACACCCCGGCGAACAACGTCGAAGGGATCACCACGAACCGAAACAGCAGCGAGAAGTAGCTGTCATGGTCGATCGAGGCGGCAAACGCCGTCACCGGCGCCGCCACCGACACCGTCAGCAACGCGCACACCAGCGGGGTGACCAGCGCCCACGGCGAGTGCAGCCCGCCGAAGAACACCACCACGACCAGGAACGCCGCCACCGCGATCGTCACCCGGAGCACCAGGTAGAGCAGATGCCCCCGGACCATGTCCACCGGCCCCACCGGCGTGGCCCGCATCGCGTGATAGGCCCGGACCCACTTGAAGTCACCCAGCACCGAATACGTCGACTCGCCCACCGCGATCTGGAAGGCCGTCGACGCGAGCACCCCCGGCACGATCCACGACAGGTAGTCGACCCCCTGCACCCTGCCGACGTAACTCCCCACACCGATGCCGATGCTCAGCAGGAACAGCACCGGCAGCAGGAACGAGGAGAACACCGACGCCTGCCACAGCCGCCGGTACAGGACGAGATGCCGCTCCAGCACCGCCAGCGTCGGACGAACCCGCCGCACCGGCGCCGTCTCACTCCGCAGCTCGGTCCGCAACGCCATCTCAGTCCACCAACGTCCGGCCCGTCAGATGGAGGAACACATCCTCCAGCGTCGACCGCCGCACCAGCACGCTCGACGGCTCCAGTCCCCGCCGGTGGATCTCCGCCAGCGCGGCGTCGCCGTCGTCCACATAGACCAGCACCCGGTCGGGCAGCGGATCGACCCGCTTGCCGACCCCCGCCAGCGCCGCCGCGTGCCGCGCCCCCGCCTCGGGCATGCCGGGGAAACGCAGCTCGACCACCTCGGCCGTCGAGTAGGTCTCGATCAGCGACCGCGGCGACCCCTCCGCCACGATCCTGCCGCCGTCCATCACGACCAGCCGATCGCACAACTGCTCGGCCTCGTCCATGTAATGCGTCGTCAGCACCAGCGTCGTGCCCCGCTGCTTGAGCCGGAACAGCCGCTCCCACAACAGGTGACGCGCCTGCGGGTCCAGCCCCGTCGTCGGCTCGTCCAGCAGCACGAGATCGGGGTCGTTCACCATCGCCCGCGCGATCGTCAGCCGCCGCTTCATCCCCCCCGACAGCGGCTCCACCTTCCCGTTCGCGCGATCACTGAGCTGCACGAACTCCAGCAGCTCGTCGGCCCGCCTGCGGCTCTCCGCCCGCGACAGCCCGAAATAACGGGCGTACGTCACCAGGTTCTCCCGCACCGTCAGATCGGGATCGAGGTTGTCGAGCTGCGGGCACACCCCCAGCCGCGCCCGGATCCTCGGCCCCTCGCGCACCGCGTCCATGCCCAAAATCCGCAGCTCACCGGCGGTCGGCGTGGACACGCAGCCGATCATCCGCATGGTCGAGGACTTACCGGCCCCGTTGGGCCCGAGGAAACCGAACGCCTCTCCCGGCGCCACCTCGAGGTCGATCCCGTCGACGGCGGTGAACTCCCCGAAGCGTTTGACCAGGCCACGCGCGTAGATCAAAGGTTGAGCGGACACGATCCGAGACCCTAACCAACGGCCCCGACAATTCCGCAACCGATTATCCGCGCCCCCGGCCGTCACCCTCCGGCCCGCCTCCCCGGCGGCCTCCTCACCCGCGGGCACACCGCCGGCCGTACGCTGACGTGCGTGAGCACCTTCGAGCTGGGCACCGACGGCCCGCGCGTGATCCTCGTCGGCATCGACGGCTCGGAAACCTCCCTGCGCGCCACCGCCTACGCCTGGGGCCTGGCCCGCCGCCAGGGCTCGCACGTCGTCCTCGTCTACGTCGCCAACCCCGGCGCCATAAGCACGATGATGCCCACCGCCACGGCCTCGGTGATCGAAGCGGAGGAGGAGATCGCCGCCGACATACGCGCGCAGATCGAGCACTTCGCCCAGACCGCCCACTCGCGGGTCGACTACACCTTCCGCACCGAGTACGGCGACGCCGCCGGCGCCCTCGCCAAGATCGCCGACGAGATCCGGGCGGACGCGGTCGTCGTGGGAGCCTCCACACAGGCCGGCCACCGCTTCATCGGCTCGGTCGCGCTCCGCCTGGTCCGCGCCGGCCGCTGGCCGGTCACCGTCGTCCCCTGACCCCGCACCCCCTGACCTTGCGCGCCGCCACACCGCGCGACGGGCTCAGCGGCGCTTCGGACCGGACACATCCAGCGCCCGCAGTCCCTCAAGCACCCGCAACAGCGTCGCCTCGTCCGGGCCGTCCGTCCACGCCGCCACCGGATGCCGCCGCGCCCGACGCGGCAGCCCCCCGGACGCCGGCACGCCCACGGGGGCGTCCGCGACCGCGACCACCGGCTCACGCCGATCCGCCGCCGGCGCCTCCGAGCCCCCACCCCACGGGGAACCCGCGCCCGCGGCCCCCTCCGCGGGCACGATGGCCAGCTCACACCACACGATCTTGCCCCGGTCCGGCGCCGCGTAGTGCCCCCATTTGCTGGCCAGGCCCGCGACCAGCGCGAGCCCCCGGCCGCTCTCGCCCAGCTCGTCTGCTCCGTCGTCCCGCGTGCCGGGCGTCGGGCCGTTCCCCGCGGAGCCCTCCGCCGCGCCGGGCGCCACCGGCTCCCGGTCGCTGACGTCCCACACCTCGATGACCAGGCCGTGCCGCCCCGGCATCACGCTCACCCGTAACGCCACCGTACGCAGAGCCACGGGGAACATCGACGAGGCCACCGGCGGGCTCACCACCGCCTCCGTCGCCCGAACCGCGTTCGTCACCAGCTCCGAGACGACCAGCTCCGCCGTGTCGGCCAGGCGCGCCAGCTCCCACTCCCGCAACTGGCACCGTACGAACGCACGCGCCCGCCGCGGAGCGGTCGCGGCCGACCCGAACACCTTGAACGCGCTCTCGCGGCCCTCCTGCGAGGGAAAAGGAGAGATCAGCATTCCGCCGGCCGAGCCGGGACGGACCGATCGGCGAGGACCGGGACGGTCGGTCGGGGAAAACCCATGCCTCCGATCATCTGTCATGAACGGCTGCAAAGAGGCCGCATTCGCCGAACTTTCTTCTTCCCATCACCCGCAAGCCACGCGCCGTACCTGACAGAAGATGACAGGAACCCCCGGCACGCTGGACGCATGAACGGACACGCGACCGGCACCTTCGACGTCACGAACTGGAACGAAGTGGCCGCCGAGGACAAGGAAGGCGCCACCTTCGGCCGCACCCTCGTCGCCAAGACCTTCCACGGCGACCTCGCCGGCGCCAGCACCACCGAGATCCTCACCGTCGTCACCCCCGACGGCCCCGCCGCCTACGTCGGCGTCGAGCACTTCACCGGCACCCTCCACGGCCGCAAGGGCACCTTCGCGCTCCAGCACAGCGCCGCCAGCCACAACGGCGAACAGTGGCTGAGATGGCAGGTCGTCCCCACCACCGGCACCGGCGACCTGGCCGGCCTCACCGGCGAGGGCACCATCCGCGTGGAGGACGGCCACCACTACTACGTCCTCGACTACACCCTGCCCGGCGCCTGATCAGCCGGCGGGGGAGCTGCCGCCCGCCCATGACGCCCGCTGACACCCGCTCCCCGGCCATGCTGGGGGAGCGGACCCTCCTCATGGGGACGGACCGGGCGCACGACCGCCCGCCGGGACCATGCTGATCCCGGACACGATCGGGCTGCTCTGCGCCCTCCTGCTGGTCCCGTACGGCCGAGGCGGGCGGCAACTGTGCCCCCGCCGCCGCCATCCGGCGCCCGCGCCCGGCCGGCACGACCTCGGCCGGGCCGGCCGGGCACCTGAACGGTCTCGCCCGTCCGCGCGACCTACGCGGGCCGCACGTTGTGGTTGCCGGCGAACAGGTTGCCGGGGTCCCACTGGCGCTTGACCGCCGCGAGCCGCCGATAAGTGCGCTCCGGATAGGCGGCGGCGACATCCTCCTCCGCGGCCGACGTCAGGAAGCCCGCGTAGGCGCCGTCGACGTGCGGAGCGAGCCTGCCCCAGACCGACTCCACCACCGGCCGCGCGGCCTCGACGACCGGCGCCGGCCCCACGACGGTGGTCACCACCAGCAACTCCGCCCGGCGGTACGCGTACGCGGTGGCGTCGTGGGGGACCCGGCTGACCGCGCCGCCGAGGCTGCGAACGGAGATGAACGGCGCCCTCTCCGCCGCCCCGGCCTCGGCGACGATCCCGAGAGCCTCCGGCACCGACTCCTCGCCGACGAACGCGCTTCTCGTGACCAGCCGGATGCCCGGCGGCGCCACGATCCCGTCCACCAGCGTGTCGGCGTACGGCCTCAGCGCCACCTCGTCGTCGATCACCGTGCCGAGCCGGCGGATCGGGTCGACAATCTCAGCCGCGAGCCGCGGGTCGTCACCGTCGACGGCGACGTAAATCTCGACCGGCGCGGAAGGACCGCCCGCGAGGGGATTGGCGATGTTCGCGATCGAGGTGAGCTCCTCGGGGGCGGTGCGGAGGTGGTCCGCCCACCCTCGCAGCACGGCGGCCGCCTCCGACACGGGGAAGGTGATCCTGCCGAAGAAGACGTCCGTCGTCGGATGGGCCGCGAACGTGAAGGCGGTCACGATGCCGAAATTGCCACCACCCCCGCGAAGGGCCCAAAACAGCTCGGAGTTCTCCTCGGCGTCGGCACGCACGACCTGCCCGCCGGCCGTGACCACCTCGGCGGCCACCAGGCTGTCCAACGCCAGACCGTGCTTCCTGACCTTCCAGCCGATGCCGCCGACCAGCGTCAGCCCGCCGACGCCGACGCTCCTGGTGTCACCCGAGGAGATCGCCAGCCCATGCGGAGCCAGAGCGGCCGCGACCCGGCCCCAGGTGGCCCCGCCGCCGACCCGCACGAGATGACGCTCCTTGTCGACGACCTCGACGTCCGCGAGGCCGCCCAGGTCGATCACGACACCTCCGTCGTTGGTGCCGAAGCCCGGGAAGGCGTGGCCGCCGCCGCGCACCGACAGCGCGAGCCCCGCGTCCGCGGCGAACCGGACCGCCGCTTGCACATCCCCGACGCTCCCGGGCCGCAGAACGACGGCCGGGCTGCCCGTGACCAGCATCGTGCGGCTGGCCGACGCGTACTCCTCCGCTCCCGGCTCGATGATGTCGCCGCCGAAGTCACGGCGAAGGATTTCAAGCGCTGCGTTCATTGCTGTCCTTTCAACTCGCCATACCGGCGAACATGCCGGGCTGGTACGAGCCCCCCGGGTTACGCACGATCACGTTGAGCCGGTTGGAGGCGTTGATAAGGGCGATCAGCGAGACCAGCGCGACGATCTGGTCGTCGTCGTAGTGTTCACGCACCCGCTCCCAGGTCTCGTCGGACACACCGTGGTGGGCGTCGGCGAGCCGGGTGCCCTCCTCGGTGAGCGCCAGCGCCGCCCGCTCCGCCTCGGTGAACACGGTCGACTCGCGCCAGGCGGCCACCAGATGGAGCCGGACCCCCGACTCCCCGGCGGCCGCGGCCTCCTGCGTGTGATAGTCGACGCAGAAACCGCAGCCGTTGATCTGACTGGCGCGCAGCGTCACCAGGTCCTGCGTGGCCCGGGGGAGCGGCGACTCCTGAATCGCCAGGTTGACGCTGGCGATCCGCTTGGCGATCTTGACGCCGAGCTCGCTGGACATCAGGTCCATGCGGGGTTTCATGACGTGTGCTCCTCACTCGTGTGTGCCGCGCCGATCATCGGCGCGGCGTCCCGACGAGCAAGAGATCCCGGCGTCCCGGCCCCTGTGACAGCGTGGTCGTGTGACGTGTCTCACCCGCCCTGGGTGTCACACGACGCGGGGGAGCGGGATCGTATGCACGCGCAACGGAGAACCGACAGACAGGAACGGCGATGAGCGACAGACACATGGCCACAGCCGAGCCGCCCGCCGGCGGCCGGACGGACCCCGCCCTGGACCCCGCCACCGGGGCGTTCATCACCCACCGCAACCTGCTGTTCACCGTCGCCTACGAGATGCTGGGATCGGCCGCCGACGCCGAGGACGTCCTGCAGGAAACCTGGCTGCTGTGGGCGAACGTCGATCTCGACATGGTGCGGGACCGGCGTGCGTACCTGATCCGGATCGTGACCCGCCAGGCGCTGAAACGCCTCCGCACGCTCGGCCGCCGCAGGGAGTCCTACGTCGGGCCCTGGCTGCCCGAGCCGCTGCTGACCACGCCCGACGTGGCCGAGGACGTCGAACTCGCCGACAGCGTCTCGACGGCGATGCTGCTGGTGCTGGAGACGCTCACCCCCACCGAACGGGCGGTGTTCGTCCTGCGCGAGGTCTTCGACCTCGACTACGACGAGATCGCCGAAGCCGTCGGCAAGAGCCATGCCGCCGTCCGCCAGATCGCCCACCGCGCCCGCGCCCACGTCGCCGCCCGGCGCCCGCGCGGAACCGTCTCCCCGGCCGAGACCCGCGGCGCGCTGGAGGCGTTCCGGCGCGCGGTCGAGACCGGCGACCCGCGGCACCTGCTCGACATCCTCGCCCCCGACGTCGTCTTCCTCGCGGACGGCGGCGGGCTCAAGCAGGCCGCGCTCACACCCATCGTGGGGGCCGACCACGTGGCCGATCTGCTGGGCAGGATCAACCCCGCGGCGTCGCTGCAACCGGCCCAGGTCAACGGCCACCCGGCACTGGTCGTCCGGCTCGACGGCGACATCGACGCCGTCATCACCGTACGCATGGACGACGGCCTCATCACCGCGCTCTACGCCGTACGCAACCCCGAGAAGCTGTCACACATGCGGCAGGAGACCACCGTGAGCCGCTGATCCCGCCCGGCAGCGGGGGAGAGGGGAGTGGTCACTCTCGGTAACCGCGACGCCGGTGATGCCGGACGCGAGAGCGCTCGCGTCCGGCCGCCGAACACCGGTAAACCGGCTCGACGCCCGTAGAACCCCTGCTCGGGGCCCGCGATCCCGGCCCCTTATGTCGGGAATCATCCTCGATGTCACGCGCCCGCGCCCGGCGTTCCGCACCGCCGGGGTAGGCACGCGGCGGCGGCTCACATCGCTCGCGCCACCGCGGTTCCGCGCACACGCGCCCCGGGTGGCGGCTTTCCCGGACGCAACCGACGTCGCGCTCGAAGACGATCTACCCAAGGTCACAGCCGGGGGAGCCCGCAGCGCTGCGCGGCCCCGGCTCGGACGGAGGCGGAGGCCGGGTGGTCAAGGGAGGACGCGGGCCCGGCACCGTCCGGAGGAGCGGGGCCGAGAAGTCAACTTGACATAATGTACATTATCAAGCAACGCTGGAAAGGGCCTTCACCTGGGGTTCGGGGTGTGTGACGCCATCCCTGCGCGGTCGCCGCGACGAGGCCGTCAGCCGAGCTGCTCGGCCAGCGCGACGACGATTCCCTCGGGCCCGCGCATGTAGCAGAGCCGGTAGGCGTCCTCGTACTGGACCACCTCGCCGACGAGCTCGGCGCCGCGGATGCGCAGGCGTGCGATGACGTCGTCGATGTCGTCGACGGCGAACATAATGCGGCGGATGCCCAGCGTGTTCGCCGGGGCGTCCTGCGGCACGCCGCCGATCGCCGCCGGGGTGTGGTACTTCGCCAGCTCGATTCGCCCGTGGCCGTCCGGGGTCCGCATCATCGCGATGTCGACCCGCTGGTCGGCGAGCCCGACGAGACGTGCCGCCCACGGCCCCTCGATCAGCGCCTTGCCCTCCAGTTCCATGCCGAGTTCCATGAAGAACGCAATGGCGGTCTCCAGGTCGTCGACGACGATGCCGACGTTGTCCATCCGCTGAAGCGTCACGGTGATCCTTCTCTGTCGTGGCCTCTGGCATACCTGAGGCGGAGCGGGCGCCGCATCGCCGGCACCCCAGAACCCAAGATTTGACTTCCGGCTGTCGCCGCCGGACGGACACCCCTCCACAGATACGACAAAATGCCAAAGTCTGCCCTATACCAGACAGAAGGTGAATTCTGTCTGGTATAGGCAAAGGCGGCGCAATCGTGTATTGGCATTGTCTCGTTTCGGGATGTCTACCCCTCTTCTCCCCTCCGCGTCAGAAACCGCCGCGCGCCGCGCGGCCTGGTCCGGAGCCGTCGCTGAGTCATGGCGCAATCCAGACGCACATCGAGCGGCCCGGGCGCGTTGTCCGCCCGCCGGCCCGCGGGCACATCCAGGTCACCGAAGCCGTCACGCCGGGCGATGAGCACCCCCAGCTCATAGCGGCTCACCGCATCGGCTCCCGCGACATGGTGGACGCCGCGATACTCGGACGCCCCGAGTTCGAGGAGCGCGGCAGCCAGATCGGCGACGTGCACGGGGCACCGCACCACGTCGGTGAACAGCACTCCCCTCTCCCCGCCGGTGGCCAGTGAACGCACCATCACCTCGTGGGGGAATCACCGTCACCGATGATCAGGGACGTCCGGGCTATGACCGCGGTCGGCGCGATCGCGGCCACCGCCGTCTCCGCGGCGGCTCTGGCGGCGCCGTACGGGGCTTGAAGTAATTGTGATTACAGTGTTACTGATCTCTCGATCTGTAACTACGACGGCCTTGGGGCGGTGCGCACATGATCGTGGAGTACATCCGTTACCGGATAGACCGGCAGGACGCCGAGGAGTTCGAAGCCGCGTACGCGCGTGCCGCCGTGCCTTTGGCGGCCGCGCCGCAGTGCATGGACTACGAACTGTCCCGCTGCGTCGAAGAGCCCGAGTGGTACGTTCTGCGCATTACCTGGACCTCCATCGAAGACCACCTGCGGGGTTTCCGGGGCGGCGAGCACTTCGCGGCGTTCTTCTCCGAGATCAAGCCGTACGTCCGGCAGATCGAGGAGATGCGGCACTACGAGCGCACCGCCGTGCGCGGAACCGGTTCGTCGTTCCCGAGCCCTTAGCGCCGAGATGCCGGACGAGCTCGCGTTGGTTACGGCCCGTTCGCCCCGGACGTCTCGACGCCGCCCACTCCAGTGGGGCCGTCACCGAACCGCGGCGCTGCCGCCGGCGTGATCTGCCCGTGCCCGCCTCTCCCCCGGCGTTGGGGCGATCACGGCGCCATCGGTAGAAGGTGGACTCGCGTGGAGGAGACGACGGAGAGGGAGATGTACGAGGAGGAGCTGACCGGGGGCGGGGTCAACCGTGTCGTCCGGGTCGGGGGCACGGTGCGGCGGCCCGCCCGCCGGTGGACGCCGGTGGTGCACGCGCTGCTGGACCACCTGGCGGCCGCCGGGTTCGGCGGGGCGCCGAGGGCGCACGGGTATGACGACCAGGGCCGGGAGGTGCTCGATTTCGTCCCGGGCGAGGTGCCCGGCTATCCCCTTCCGGCGTACGTGACGACGGATGAGGCGCTGGCCGGGGTGGGGGCGCTGCTGCGGGACCTCCACGACGCGACGGCGGGCTTCGCGGCCCCGGCCGACGCCGACTGGTACTTTCCGCCGCGCGTTCCCGCCGAGGTGGTCTGCCACGGTGACGTCGCGCCGTACAACTGCGTCTACCGGGAGGGACGGCCTGTGGCGTTCATCGACTTCGACACCGCGCATCCGGGGCCGCGGGTGTGGGATGCCGCCTACGCCGCCTACCGGTTCGTGCCGTTGCACGATCCCGAGCGTGACGCGAGCGCCCCCGATGTGACGGAGCAGGCGCGGCGGCTGCGGGTGTTCGCCGACGCGTACGGGCTGGGGGCGGCGGACCGGGCCGTGCTGGTGGAGACCGCGCGGGCGCGGCTGGAGCATATGGTGGCCCATATGCGGGCGGAGGCCGAGGCGGGTCACGAGGCGTTCGCCGCCCATGTCGCGGAGGGTCACGACGTGCTGTATCTCACCGACATCGCGCACCTGGTGCGGCATGGGGCGTCGTTCCTGGCGGCTCTTACGCGGGAGGCGTAGTGCGCAAACGGGGTGGCCAAGATCCCCGGACTGGGCCAGGGTATGTAGCTCCAGTACGTCGGGGTGGTGCGGGCACTCCCCCGTCGCGTAAGAGACGAAAACCTTGTGGAGGAATCCGATGCCTCATTCGACGGCGTACGTCGAGACCGACCGGCCCGACCGTTATATCGCGCGGCTGGTGTCGCAGTTGGGCGGCGATGTGGAGGCCCGGCTCGGGGGCGACGGCCGGGCGGTGATCGACCTGCCGTCCGGGCGTTGTGTGCTGCGACCGGCCGCAGGCGGGTTCGAGATGATCGCGACGGCCGCCGACGAGGAGGCGCTGAGCGGGGTGCGGGACGCGGTGACCCGTCACCTGCCGAAGGCCGCCGAGCGGGAGGAGCCGGTGGTCGAGTGGTCGCCGCCGATCGCGGGCGACGCCGCGTGGGACCTGTCTCCGGTCGTGGACGACTATCTGCTCACGCACTGCTCCCCCGCCGCCGATGAGGTGCTGCGGGATCTGGCGGTCAGGACGCGGGAGGAGACGGGCGGCGCGGCCGGCATGCAGATCTCGCACGACGAGGGCGCGCTGCTGACGATGCTGGCGCGGATGTCGGGGGCCCGCCTGGCGGTGGAGGTGGGGGTGTTCACCGGCTACTCCTCGATCTGCATCGCCAGGGGGCTGCCGCCGGGCGGGCGGCTGCTGGCGTGCGACGTGAGCACGGAGTGGACGTCGATCGCCCGGAACTACTGGGAGCGCGCGGGCGTGGCCGACCGCATCGATCTGCGGATCGGGCCGGCGTTGGAGACGCTGCGCGCCCTTCCGGCCGAGCCGATGATCGGGTTCGCCTTCATCGACGCCGACAAGCAGAGCTATCCGGACTACTACGAGGAGATCGTCACGCGGCTGAGCCCGGGCGGCCTTGTCGTGGTCGACAACGTGTTCCAGCGCGGGCAGGTGTTCGACCCGGCCTTCCAGGGGGACGCGCAGGTGGCCGTACGCCGTCTGAACGACACGATCGCGCGTGACGAGCGGGTCGAGTCGGTGATGCTGCCGGTGCGCGACGGCGTCACCATCGCCCGGCGGGTGGGCTGACGCCGGGGGCTGACCGCCCCGTGGGACAGGGCTTACGATCACCACATGTTCGGCTTGGGCACGGTCGAGGTGTTGGTCCTCGCCGTCATCGTGGTCGCGCTGCTCGCCGTGGGGTTCGCGGCGGTGCGGGCCGGTGCCCGTCCCGCGGGGCCGCTGGCCTGGCGCAGCCCGGGGCTGCTGCCGCCGGTCTCGGCCGAGCTGCGGCGCCGGGTGCGGGAGCTGTACGCCGAGAACAAGAAGATCGAGGCGATCAAGCTGATCCGCGAGCAGACCGGGCTGGGGCTGAAGGAGGCCAAGGACCTCGCCGAGGCCCTGGCCTCCGGGCGTCCGCTGCCGGCGGAGCCGGGGCACGCGCGGCAGGATCTGGCGACGCGGGTGCGGGAGCTGAAGGCGGCCGGGCGCGGCGAGCAGGCGGTGTTCCTGGTGCGGGGCGAGACGGGGATGGGCCAGGCGGAGGCCGAGCGGTTCGTCGAGGCGATCGAGGTCGCCGACGCGGGGAGCGGCGAGGCGTAGGAGGCCGCGGGCGCGGCGTTCGCTGTCGGTGCGTGTCGGTACGGTGTTGATCATGCTGCCCGCACAGGTGAACAGGCTGACCGTGCAGGAGGCCGCCGACCGTTATGTGGAGCTGGTCCGGGCCAAGACGGTGACCGGTGCGCTGTCGCCCGCCACCGCCGAGGTGTACGCCCGGGACGTGGCCACGTTCGTACGGCTGGCCGGGCCGGATCGGGTGCTGGACGACCTGACCGGCGAGGATGTGGACGCGGTGCTGCTGGCGTTCGCGCGCAAGCCCGACGAGCGCAGGAAGCGCGAGGAGCGTGACGAGCAGGGCAAGGGCGCCGGGAAGAGCCAGGGGCAGAGCGCGGCGTCGCAGGCGAGGTTCCGCCGGTCGGTGTCGGCGTTGTTCCGGCACGCCGCGTCGGCGGGGTGGGTGCATCTGGACCCGATGACGGCCTCGTCGGTGCGGGCGCGGGAGCGGGGCGGGCTGCGGCCGGAGCGGCGGGCGTTGACGCGGGAGCAGGCCGAGGGGCTGATCGAGGCGGCCGGCTGTCCCGCCGCGCCGCCCGCGGAGGCGGCGGGCTCCGGCGGGGGGCGGCGCCGGCGGGCCGACCAGCGGACGGATGTGCGTGACGCGCTGGTGGTGCTGCTGCTGACGACGGTGGGGCCGCGGGTGTCGGAGCTGGTGCGGGCGAACGTGGAGGACTTCTACACCAACGACGGGGTGCGTTACTGGCGGATATTCGGCAAGGGCGGGCGGACCCGGGACGTTCCGCTGCCCGACGCGGTGGCGGCGGCGCTCGACGCGTACCTGGCGGTGCGGTCGGGCGGCGACGGTGAGAAGGCGCTGTTGTTGTCGTGGCGGGGCAGGCGGCTGGCGCGGGGTGATGTGCAGGCGGTCATCGACCGGGTGCAGGCGCGGGTGGATCCGGCGCGGCGGCGGGCGGTGACGCCGCACGGGCTGCGGCACACGACGGCGACGCATCTGCTGGCGGACGGCACGGACATGGACGCGGTGCGGCGGGTGCTGGGGCACAGCGATCTGTCGACGCTGGGCCGCTACCGGGACGAGCTGCCCGGGGAGCTGGAGGTGGCGATGGGGTCGCATCCGCTGCTGCGCCGCCGGCACGGCCGGGCCGTACGGGACGATCGGGCCGCGCCGGACGCCTGACCGGGGTCGGGCGGTGCGCACGGCCCGGCGCCGATGGTGCGCCGGGCCGCGGGTCGCCGTCCCGGATGCCGATCAGGTGAGTTCGGGGGTGCCGTTCTGGGGGCAGGCGGCGGGATGCCGGTTCATCGTTCGTCTTCCAGCCGGATCATCAGGTGGGTGACCAGCCGCTCGGGCGGGGTGGTCGCGGGGTCGGAGACGTAGACCTCGCGCAGAGGGCCGGTGGGGGCGTGCCCGCGTTCGGCGCACCAGGTGAGCAGGGCGTGGGCGGTGAGCGAGATCTGGTCGTAGGGGCCGACGTGGGTGGCGGCGGCGAAGGTGCCGCCGGGCAGGATCTCGGGGTCGGCGCCGGGCACCCGCGGCAGGCCGGCGGCGGTGTCCGTGCCGGTGAGGGCGACGGCGACGGGGACGGACTCGCCGTAGTCGAGCGGGAACAGCCCGACGAAGGCGGGTGCGGGCGGCGCGGCGGCCATCAGGCGGGCGACGCAGGCGGAGGTGGCGCGGCCGATGTCCTCGGGGGTGGCCGCCAGGTCGCGGACGACGATCGCCTGGCGCGGCGGTTCGGCGACGAGGGTGACCTCGGCGCCGGGCAGGCCGGTGGCGAGGATGCGTTCGAGGCTTTTGAGGGTGCGCCTGCGGCGGGCGAGTTCGGCCTCCAGGTCGTTTTTGACCCGGGCGAGCGCGGCGGCGGCGGAGTCCCCTCCCCTATCGTCGGCGGACAGCACGTCCGCGATGGCGGGCAGGGGGACGTCGAGGGAGCGCAGCAGGCCGATGACGAGCGCGTCGCGGGCGGGAAACCACGATCAACTCCAGATGTTGTTGTCAGATGTTCAGATCATCTGAATGGTGACGGTATCTTGGGCCTGGCCGTACGGCAAGCGGGCGTACGCGGACGAGGAGATCGATGGAACGCCTCACCAGGGCCGAGCTTCAGGCGCGCAACCGGGCCAAAGTGCTGGCCGCCGCCCGGGAGGAGTTCGCCGAGCGGGGCTTCCGCGACGCCAAGGTCGACGCGATCGCCGACCGGGCGGGGCTCACCCGCGGCGCGGTCTACTCCAACTTCCCGGGCAAGCGGGCCCTGTACTTCTCCGTGCTGGCCGACCTGGCCGAGCGGGAGGCCGGCCGGGACGCGGCCGACCCGCCCGCCCCCGCGCCCGGCGAAAGGCCCGCCACCGGCCCCTCCGGTGCTGTGGCGCCCGGCGCGGCCACGGCCGGGGAGGCGCTCGCCGCGTTCGCCCGCGCCTGGGTCTCGCGGCTTCCGCTGGCCACCGACCAGCCGTCCAGGCTCGGCATGGACCTGATGCCCGAGGTGCTCGCCGACCAGCGGGTCCGCCTGCCGTTCGCGCAGCTGATGAAGCTGAACGCGCTCGTGCTCGGGCTCGCGCTCGAACGGCTGGACGGCGCGGGGCACGCCGGCGGCCGGCGCCGGGTGCGGGTGGCGGAGGTCGCCCTGACCACCCTGTACGGCGCGAGCCAGATGGCCGACGCCGCCCCCGGGTTCGCCGAGCCGTTCGACGTCGTCGCGGCGTGCGCCGCCCTGGCGGACCTGGATCTCGGCGACCGGTGGGACGCCCCGCACCTGCCGTTCGTCCCCCGGGCGCGGCCGGCCGACGAGCCGTGGTCGCCGCCGCCCGCGGTGGACGCGCTGGCGGGCGGCCCGGCCCCGCTCGCCGGCGACGGCGTGGTGGCGGTGCTCGGGCTGCACCGCCTGGGGGCCGTGGAGGAGGCGGTGCGGGCCGCGCCGCCCGCCGGGGAGGTGACCGTGGCCGTGGTCACCGGCGACCCCGGCGAGCTGGGGCCGCTGGCCCGGCTGACGGTCGCCGAGCTGCGGTCCTGCCTGCGCCGGGCGGTGCCCGCACCGGCCTGGCCGCGCCTGCGCGTGGTGCACGACGAGGAGGGGGCCGTTGCGGCGGCGGCCGGGGTGAGCGCCGTGAGCGACGGGACCGAGGCGGCCGTGCGGGTGCGGTCGGGCCGCGTGGTCGCCCGCGCGGACGGATACGGCGCCTGTCACGCCGCCGCCTCCGCCCGGCCGTGACCCGTGCGTGCGGCATACGTACGGCGGCGAATACTTGGCGCGGCGGTCGAATGCGTGTTCTACTGAACGTCATGCGTCGCGACGCCACTTCCCGCGCGGCCGACCAGCGCCCGGCGCGGCCCGCGCTGCCCGAGACGGTGCAGGAGACGCTCGTCGCCGAGGGCCCCGTGCGTCCGCGCGTCGAACGGCATGCCGTCACCCGCGTCTTCGACGGCGTCACCTGCTATGAGGTGCCGGCCCGGGCGGCGCTGGAGCGGGTGCCCGAGGCCGCCGGGCTGCCCTTCGCGTGGGGCGCGAGCCCTTACCGCGGCTGCGCGGCGGGCTGCGGCCACTGCACCGCCCGGCGCGGCCACCGCCATCTGGGGCTGGACCCCGGCGCCGACTTCGCCACGAAGATCGTGGTGAGGACCGATCTGGCCCGCCGCCTGCGGCGCGAGCTCGCCTCCGCCCGGTGGGGCGGCGAGCCGGTCGCGCTGGGGGTGACCGGCGACTGCTACCAGCCGGCCGAGGAGATCTACCGCCTGATGCCCGGTGTCATCCGGGCGCTCGCCGACGCGGCCAACCCCTTCACGGTGCTCACCAGGAGCCCTCTGGTCCTGCGTGACCTGGACCTGTTACGCGACGCCGCGAAGGTGACCCAGGTCGGCGCCTTGGTGTCGGTCGGTTTCGTGGACGACCGCCTGCGGCGCGCCGTCGAGCCCGGGGCCGCGACGCCGCAGCGGCGCCTGGAGGTGTGCGCCGCGCTGAACGAGGCCGGCATCCCCTGCGGCGTGCTGATGGCGCCGATCCTGCCGCTCATCACCGACTCCACCGACCACCTGCTGGCCACCGTGCGGCGGGCGGCCGAGGCGGGCGCGGTCAGCGTCACGCCCGTCGTGCTGCGCCTGCCGGCCGGGGCCCGGGAGTGGTACATGCGGTGGCTGGAGCGCGAGCACCCCGGTCTCGTGCCGCGCTACCAGGCGTTGTACGGCAGGGGCCAGGTCGCCGAGGAGGGCTACCGGCTGCGGGTCGCCGCGCACGTGCGGGCCCTGGCCGAGACCTACGGCATCGGCAGGCAGGTGCGCCGCTGGCGGCGCCGCCGCTCCCCCGCCCGCCAGCTCGCCCTGGTCTGAGGCCGGGGGCCGTTCAGCTCGCGGGGCGGACGGCGTAGCCGCCGAGGGAGGGCTCCAACAGGTCGAAGGCGGCCTCGATGTGGCCGGTCAGCGCCTCGGCGATCTCCGCAGGGCTCTGCCCGGCGATGGTGCGGCGGAGCGTCTCGTCGAACAGCAGCCGGTGGACGCCGCCGAGCTGGGCGGCGGCCACCCGGGGCAGGATGTCGCCGGGCCCGGCGCCGGTCTCCGCCGCCAGCGTCTCGGCCAGCGCCTTCTCCCGCTCGTCGTGGAAGTCCCGCAGCCGGGCCGTCAGCGCCGGGCTGGCGTCGATCATCCGGGCGAAGGCGGGGCCGGAAAAGCCGATGACCGGGTCGTGCGCGGCGACCGCGTCCAGGTAGGCGCGCCGGAGCGCGGCCAGGGCGGACTCCCCCTGCGCCCTGTCCCGGACGATCCGGGCCAGGGACTGCACGAACTCCTCGCTCAGGTCGAAGACCAGGTCTTCCTTGCGCGGGAAGTAGTTGGTGACGGTCATCTTGGCCACCTGTGCCGCCTGCGCCACGTCGGCGATCGTCACCTGGTCGAAGCCGCGTTCCAGGAACAGCCGGGTGGCCTCGTGGGAGATCTTCTCCCTGGTCTGCCGCTTTTTCAGCTCTCTGAGGCTGGTCTTCCGCGTGTCCACGCACCCAGTCTTGCATAGAACCGACCTAAATTTAGCTTTGACATTATTCTAGGTCGGACATAAGTTTAGGTCCGTCCGAGTCGATTCGGGCTCGTACGACACGGAAAGGAACCGTCCGCAGTGATCCCCGACCCGACGACCGTGCACCCGCTGCCCGCCCACGAGCGGGTGGTGTTCCTCAAACCGCTGATCAGCTCGCCCGTCATCGAGGTGGGCGACTACACCTACTACGACGACCCCGACGGCGCGACCGGCTTCGAGCACCGCAACGTGCTGTACGCCTACGGGCCGGAGCGGCTGATCATCGGCAAGTACTGCGCCATCGCCTCCGGCACCCGGTTTCTGATGGCCGGCGCCGCCCACCCCACGATGGGCGTGTCCACCTTCCCGTTCACCATGTTCGGCGGCGAGTGGACCGACCGCACCCTCGACATCGTCACCGGCATGCCCAGCCGCGGCGACACCGTGGTCGGCAACGACGTCTGGTTCGGATGCCAGGCCACGGTCATGCCCGGGGTGACCATCGGCGACGGCGCGATCATCGCCGCCGGCGCCGTGGTCACCGCCGACGTCCCGCCGTACACCGTCGTCGGCGGAAACCCGGCCAGGCCCATCCGCCGCCGCTTCCCCGACGCCGACGTCGAACGGCTGCTGCGGGCCGCCTGGTGGGACTGGCCCGTCGAGCTGGTGACCGAGCACGTCCGCGTCATCATGGCCGGCGCCCCCGCCGACATCGCCCGCATCGCCGCCGAGCACGGGCTGGAGAAGAACATCTGACCCCGGCGTCCGGCGCGCCCGGCTCTCACGCACGGTGGTTTGCGCTCTGCGTGCAAGTAACTTAGAAATGAAGTAGGAAGTTTCCTCCTATGGGACTCGTAAGAAGGAGGTTGCGATGCTGCTCACGTCCATCGACCCCTTCGTCCAGGAGTTCGAGCGACAGTTCGACCGCCTCGCCCGCTCCGCGTTCGGGGCGACCGAGGCCGGCTGGGGCGTGATGCCCCTGGACGGCGTCCGCCGCAAGGACGACGTGCTGCTCCGGTTCGACCTTCCGGGCGTCGATCCCGACAGCATCGAGGTCACCGTCGACCGCGGCGTGCTGAGCGTCAGCGCCCGTCGCGAGGAGGAGCTCGGCGACGACGACCGGATGTTCGTCAGGGAACGGGCGATGGGGCAGTTCACCCGCCGCGTCTACCTGTCGGAGCACCTGGACAGCGAGCGGATCGAGGCCGACTACCACAACGGGGTCCTGACGCTGCGGATCCCGGTCCTGGAGCAGGCCAAGCCGCGCAAGATCGAGATCAAGAGCGGGGAGCACAAGGCGATCGACGCCTGAGCACCCGCGCACGCGACAACGCCCGCGGGCCGGCGTCCCACAGACGCCGGCCCGCCGCCGTACCCGGAGGTGACGATGCCCGGCCTGCCCATCGACGACGAGCACGCGCCGCTGTACTCGGTCGGTCAGGTCGCCGAGATGCTCGAGGTCCAGCAGGCGTTCCTGCGCCGGCTGGACGAGTTCGCGGTGGTCCGGCCGCGCCGGTCGGCCGGGGGACAGCGCCGCTACTCCCGCCACGACATCGGGCAGGTGCGCTACGTGGTGAGCCTCGTCGCGGAGGGCATGACCCTGGCCTCCGTCCGCCGCATCCTCGAACTGGAGCGGGAGGTCGCCCGCCTCACCGCCGAGCTGGAGACGGCCCTGCGCCGCCTGGCCGAGCTCGGCGGGTGAGGCGCCGAGGGGGTAAATCGGTCGACACCCGGCGCGGAAGGCCGCTACCGTCCCCGCCATGCCCGTGTTCACCGACGCCGACCTCGACCGATTCGTCTCCGACGGGTTCCTCAAGGTGGAGGAGGCCATCCCCCGCGCGACCGCCGACGCGATCAGAGACCAGCTGTGGCGGCAGATCGGGCTGTCCCCCGACCGGCCGCGGGAGTGGACGCGGCCGGTGGTGTGGGCGGCCCCCGACCCGATGGGGCGCGGCCCGTCCGGGGAGGCGATGCGCAGCCCGCGCCTGGCCGAGGCGCTCGACCAGGTCGCCGGGAAGGGCGGATGGGAGCCACGCGGCACCATCGGCAACACGCCGGTCCGCTTCCCCCACCCCTCCGACGCCGGGGACACCGGCTGGCACATCGACCAGAACGACCCCGGACCGGCCGGCGCCTGGGGCGTCGTCGGCCTCAGGTCCCGCACGATGCTCGTGCTGGTCCTGCTGTCGGAGGTCGGCCCCGACGACGCGCCGACCCGCATCCGGGTCGGATCGCACCTCGACACCGTCCGCGTCCTGGAGCCGTACGGCGAGCAGGGGCTGGAGTTCTTCGCCTCCGGCCCGATCCTGGACGAGGCGACCGCCCACCGCCCCGAGACCCATGCCACGGGGCTGCCCGGCGACGTCTACGTGTGCCACCCGCACCTGGTGCACGCCGCCCAGCCCCACCGCGGGACGCGGCCCCGCTTCATGTCCCAGATCCCGTTCTTCCTGACCCGGCCGCTGGCCCCCGGCGACGCCACCCCCCTCGCCCGGGCCGTACGGCTCGGCCTCGGCGGCTGACCGGCCCGCGCACCACCGACGCGGACGGCCGAAGCGGCCACGGCCGCGGGAGAGGCGGGCGGCGCGGCCCTGTAGTCTGCGAGCATGTTCCACCGCAAACCCATCGAAGAGCGCATCGCCGAGCGGGTGGCCAAGCGGCCCCCGCTGAAGGAAGGCAAGCACTTCGAGCACCGCCCCGCGCTGATCGTGTTCTGTGTGGTCATCGCGCTGGTCGCACTGAAGATCGTGGGCGCGTTCGCACTCATGCAGTGGGGCGTCCAGTAACACCGGGGCCTCCCCCCGGGCCGCGCACGGGCCCTCAGGCCGCGGGCCCGGGGCGGCGGCGCGTCGGCGGGCATCCGCCGCCGCGGCGGCGCCGAGCCGCCCGGCTCGACGCCGACGACCTGGATCGCGACGTGGTCGGCGCCGACGGCCCTCACCAGGCCCGCCCGCTGCATCTCGGCCATGTACGCCGACACCGTCGGCTGCGCGAGCCCCGCCCCGGCCTGGATGCGGCTCACGCACACGCCGACCTCGGCCGGGCCGGCGACGGCCTCCCGCGGCGGGAAGTGACGCTCGGGCTCGCGCGGCCACATCAGCAGCCGCAGGCGCACCGGGTTCGACGGCGCGCGCAGCGCGTCCACCAGCCCGGGGTCCGGTGAGACCGCGGTCTCCGCCATGCGTCCAGGCCGCCGATCACCCGGCGATGTTTCGGGATTCCTCGATGCGTCGATGGGAGCGGGGGATCAGGTCTCCAGGGCGCTGCCCTGCTGCCACTTGCTGAACGGCAGCTGCCAAAAGCCCCAGCCGTTGTTCCACTCCAGGGCCCGGTCGGTGCCGACGATCTTGACGACGTCGCCCCGGTGGAAGTTGTCGTAGAACCACTTGGCGTCGGTGGGGTGGGCGTTGATGCAGCCGTGGCTCACGTTGGCCCGGCCCTGCGAGCCGATCGACCAGGGCGCGCTGTGGACGTACTCGCCGCTGTTGGAGATGCGCACCGCGTGGTTGACGATCTCCTTGTAGTAGCCGGGCTCGCCCTCCTTCTTCCCGGGGGAGATCATCGTGACCGGGTTGCCGCGTTCCATGGTCAGGTGGATGCCGCTGGTGGTGGTGTACTCGCGGGTGGTCGCCTTGCCGGCGCTGATCTTCATGGTCCGCACGACCTTGCCGTCGCGCCGGACCACCATCATGTGGGTCTTGGTGCTGACCGTGCTGATCCAGGCCGCGCCGATCTTGATGGTCGTCGTGTGGTCCTTGACCCCGTAGGTGTCGGGCCCGGCCTTCACGCCGGTCAGGCGCGCGGTGAACTTCACCTTCTGGTGGGCGGGCCAGAACTTGGCCGTCCGGTAGATGACGTAGGTGTCGTCGATCCACCGCCAGGCGCCCTCGACCGGCTTTTCCGCGTCCACCTCCAGGGCCCGCTCCACGGCGGCCTTGTCCCGCACCGGCGCGTTGAACCTCACCATGATCGGAATGCCGACGCCGACGGTCTCCCCCTTGATGCTGGGGGTGACGTCCACGATCCGCAGCCCGACCTTGGGCTGGAGGGTGGTGAAGCGGCTGGTCGCGGTGGTCGGGCCGCCCTTGCCGGTGGCCTTGGCCGACACCGTGTAGCGGGTGGAGGGCTTGAGCGGCCGCTTGGAGGTCCACCTGGTGCGGGTGGAGTTGAACTCGCCCTCGAGCGTCTCGCCGCCCGCCCGGACCGTGACCTGCTCCAGCTCGCCGTTGGCGGCGGTGACGACCACGGTCTTGTCGGGGCGCACCTTGGCGCTGCCCGTCGCGGGGCTGATCTTGATGGCGGGAGCGGGGACGGCGGGCGCGGCGGTGCCGCCGTCGCCGCCCGGCGAGCCTGGCGCGTCCGAATCACCGGAGCATGCCGTCAGGGCCGCGGCCAGCGTCACGGCGACTGCGGCGATCGGCCACCTCGAACGACTTCCAGTGCTCAGCACAGCTACAACTCCCCCATCAGCGCGAAGGGCACCATAAGACCTTATTCGGGGTTGCCTCTTATGTTGTCATTTTCTCCTGTGCTCAGGTCACATTTCGGTCGCTTCTCCGGTGGTCGCACCTGTGTAGACGGTAAGGTGCGGGTCAAGACTGATCAAGCACCCAGTCAGCCTCCCCCGCGAGAAGAGCCTGCACGTCCGCGTACGACGGGAGACCCGCGGGGACGTCCCCATTCTCGGCGACCGCCCACGCGGTCCGCGCCACGGCGCGCAGGGCGGCCCGCAGCAGCAGCGACCCGGTGCTGACGCGCCGGACGCCGAGCGCGGCCAGGCCCGCGACCGTGTGACGGCCGGGCAGAAACAGCACGTTCAGCGGCAGATCGACCGCGTCGACCAGCGCCCGGATGTCGTCGCCGTCGGCGACCCCGGGGACGAACGTCCCGTCGGCGCCCGCGTCGGCGAAGGCCCGCTGCCGGGCGACGGTCTCCCGCAGGTCCCCGGCGCCCAGCCAGAAGGTGTCGGTGCGGGCGTTGACGAACAGGCCGGGCGCCCGCGACTTGATCGCCGCGATCGTCTCGCACCGCTCGCCGAGGTCCGCCAGCGTCCCGTCCGGCCGCCCGTCCTCGATGTTGATCCCGGCCACGCCCAGGCCGGCCAGCTCGGCGGCGAACTCGGCCACCCCCTCCGGCGTGCCAGCGAAGCCGCCCTCGATGTCCACCGACACCGGGCACGGCAGCCCGGCCAGCCGCCGGGCCAGCGCCAGCGTCTCCGCCGCGGTGCCGCCGGTCGCGTCGGGTTTCCCGGCCGCCGCGGCCACACCGAGGCTCGTGGTGCCGATCGCGGCGAACCCGGCGGCGGCCAGGACGGCCGCCGAGGCGTGGTCCCAGGCGTTGGGCAACACCAGGGGGTGGTCCCGGTGATGAAGCGCCCGGAAGGTGTCGGCGTGCGTGCTCATCGGGGTCCTTCCCGTTGCGGGGGCGTGCGGGTGCCCGGCTCGTACGGCGGGCGAGGGCGGGGCGCGTGGAGGCCGCCCGGCGGTCGCCGTCTCCCCGGCAGGCTAGGGCCGTGACGTTTCGAGGTCCGTCGAACGATGAATGTTTCACGCCCGCACCCGCGATGCGCTGCGGGTGAGCCTTTTAGGCCTTCTCAAGGACCGGTCCACGGGTTATCACAAGGCGGAAGGGTGATGGTGAACCCTAGATCCACATAGAACGTTCCACTGCTCCGCGACACGGGCACCACCCGCCGGTCACCCCGGCGCCGAACATCTCATGCGCCCACTGGGCACCACCGCGATGGAGGACGGCATGCATCTGCTACGGAAAGTGTTCACGCGATTACTGTTGGTGTGCGCGATGGTCGCCGGAGGCGCCGTCGCCGGGGCGGGGGCCGCGAACGCGGCGGTTCCCGACGTGTGGGGGTTCGCCTACGTCGACACCACCTCCGGCGTGCCGAACCCGTCCTACCAGGCTGGCAGCTGGACGTCCGGCGTGGTCACCGTCTCCCCCGGCGTCCCCGGGGAATACTTCGTGCGGTTCCCGAACATCGGCGCCAAGGGCGGGATCGCACACGTGACCGCGGTCTCGCAGACGGCCGAGTGGTGCCAGGTCGAGAAGTGGGCCCCGTCCGGCCCCGACGAGATCGTCGCGGTGCGGTGCTACCGGTTCGGCGGAAGCCCGGCCACGACGCGCTTCTCCATCGTCTTCGCCAGCAGCAGCGGCGCGCTGTCCTCGGCGTCGCAGGCGTTCGGCTACGTCTACTGGGACGGCAGCTCCATCGCCTCCGGCTACAACTCCTCTCTCGGCGTCAACGCCGTCTACCCCGGCTCCCCCGGCGAGTGGACCGTCTGGCTGCCCGGGCTGGGCTCGTCCGTGGCGGCGGGCAACATCCAGGTCACGGCGGTGGACTCGACCCAGCCGGCGCGGTGCAAGGTGGGCGACTGGAGCTGGGCGCCGTCCGGGCAGAAGATCCAGGTGCTGTGCCACGACGCCACCGTAAATCCGCTCAAGACCGGCTGGACCCTCACCTACCAGCGTGAGCGGGCCATCACCGGGGCGTTCGCGCCGCCGAAGCTGTTCGCCTACACCTTCGACAACGTCCCGGCCAACCCCGGGCCGTACGCTCCGGGTCCCCCGCCGGTCAACTTCAACTTCCCCGGCGCGACCAACACGGTCCAGTCGGCCGGCACCGGCCTGCGCCTGGTGACCTTCCCCGCGGTCGGGGCGCTGCCCAACAACGTGCAGGTCACGGCGTTCGGGCCTGGTCCGGAGTTCTGCAACCTGCTCACCCTGTGGACGACCTCGGGCTCGACCACCTATGTCCGTGACGTCGTCTGCTACCACGCCACCACCCCGGTCAACCGGGCGTCGTTCGTGAGCTACACCTCGGTGTACTGACGGCCGGCGGCAGGGCGGCGGGCGCGCCGGCCGGGAAGATCAGGGCACGCGGAGGCGGTGGGTGAGCCCCGTGTGGCGGCGGCCCGCCCCCCGCGTGCGCACGGCCTGGCCGAGCGCCCGCCGCGACCCGACGACGACCACCAGCTTCTTGGCCCGGGTGATCGCGGTGTAGAGCAGGTTGCGCTGCAGCATCATCCAGGCGCTGGTGGCCAGCGGGATGACCACCGCCGGATACTCGCTGCCCTGGGAGCGGTGGATGCTGACCGCGTAGGCGTGGGCGAGCTCGTCGAGCTCGTCGAAGGAGTAGTCGACGTGCTCGTCCTCGTCGGTCAGCACGGTCAGCTTGCTCTCCTCGGGGGTGATGGCGGTGACCACGCCGACCGTGCCGTTGAACACCCCCGCCGCGCCCTTGTCGTAGTTGTTGCGCAGCTGGGTGACCTTGTCGCCGACGCGGAAGACCCGCCCGCCGTACCGGCGCTCCGGCATGCCCTCGCGGGCGGGGGTCAGCGCCTCCTGCAGGGCGATGTTGAGCGCGCCCGCGCCCGCCGCGCCGCGGTGCATGGGCGCCAGCACCTGCACGTCCCTGCGCGGGTCGAGCCCGAACTTGCGGGGGATGCGGCGGGCGACCACGTCCACGGTCAAGGCGGCGATCTCCTCGGGTTCCTCGCAGGGGAACAGGAAGAAGTCGGGGAACTCCCGGACCAGGGGATGCTGCCCGGTGTTGACGCGGTGGGCGTTGACGACCACGCCCGACTCCTGCGCCTGGCGGAAGATCTGCGTCAGGCGCACCCGGGGGATGCCGGGGGCGGCCAGCAGGTCGCGCAGCACCTCCCCGGCGCCGACCGAGGGAAGCTGGTCGACGTCGCCGACGAACAGCAGGTGCGCGCCCGGGGCGACCGCCTTGACGAGCTTGTTGGCCAGCAGCAGGTCGAGCATGGAGGCCTCGTCCACCACGACCAGGTCGGCGTCGAGGGGGTTGTCGCGGTCGAAGGTGGGGTCCCCGCCGGGGCGCAGCTGCAGCAGCCGGTGCACGGTGGTGGCCTCGTGGCCGGTCAGCTCCGCCAGCCGCTTGGCCGCCCGGCCGGTCGGCGCGGCGAGGATGACCTTGGCCCGCTTGGCGCGGGCGAGGGTCACCACCGAGCGCACGGTGAAGCTCTTGCCGCATCCGGGCCCGCCGGTCAGCACCGCGACCTTCTCGGTCAGCGCGAGCCGTACGGCCTGGGCCTGCTCGGGCGCGAGGTCGGCGCCGGTGCGGGCGCGCAGCCAGTCGAAGGCGGCCGCCCAGTCCACGTCGGCGAACGCCGCGAGCCGGTCGTGGCCGCTGGTCAGCAGCGAGCGCAGCGTGCCGGCCAGCGACAGCTCGGCGCGGTGGAAGGGGACGAGGTAGATCGCGGGGACCGTGCCGTCGTCGCCGTCGCCGTTTCCCCGGGCGGGGATCTCCTCGCGGACCACGCCCTCCTCCGCGACCAGCTCCTCCAGGCAGGCGGTGGTCAGGCCGGGCGGCACGTCGAGGATCTTGACGGCGTCGGCGACCAGGTTGGGGGCGGGCAGGTAGCAGTGGCCGTCGTCGGCGGCCTGCGACAGCGTGTAGCGCAGCCCGGCCTTGACCCGCTCGGGGCTGTCGTGCGGGATGCCCACGGCCTGCGCGATGGTGTCGGCGGTCTTGAACCCGATGCCCCACACGTCGTCGGCGAGCCGGTAGGGCTCCTTGCGGACCACGTCGATGGAGTCCTCGCCGTACTGCTTGAAGATGCGCACGGCGATCGAGGTGGACACCCCGACGCCCTGCAGGAAGATCATCACCTCCTTGATGATCTTCTGTTCCTCCCAGGCCACGGCGATCATCTTGGTCCGCTTCGGGCCGAGCCCGGGGACCTCGACCAGGCGCTCGGGCTCCTCCTCGATGACCCGCAGCGTGTCGGTGCCGAAGTGGTCGACGATGCGCTCGGCCATCTTCGGGCCGATGCCCTTGATCAGGCCCGAGCCCAGGTAACGCTGGATGCCCTGGATCGTCGCCGGCAGCACCGTGGTGTAGGACCACACCTCGAACTGCCTGCCGTACTTGGGGTGGGAGCTCCAGCGTCCGGTGAGCCGCAGCGACTCCCCCACCTGCGCCCCGAGCAGCGGCCCCACCACGGTCAGCAGCTCGTTGCCGGACCGTTCGGTGGCGACCCTGGCGATCGTGTAGCCGGTCTCCTCGTTGGCGTACGTGATCCGCTCGAGCACGGCGTCCAGCTGCACGCCGGGCGGCCTGCCCGCGGCGCCTCCGGGAGGATTCGTCATGCGTGGCATTGTCTCCCACACGCGAGACGCGCCGGACGGCCCGGCGTGAGCGTGACCTAGCCCGGCAGGCGGAGCCCGGCGGCGGGGCTGAGCCGCCGCCGCGCGCACCGGCCCGGTTCCCCGGCCGTGAGCTGGGCCGACTCCGGGCCGCGCCGGGCGGCGGGGCGCTAGCCTGGTGCGGATCACGGAAAGGGGACGACCGGAAATGGTGCTGGAGGGGACGGCCCGCGCGCTGCTGCGGAGGCTGGCGGCCGAGCAGGCGGAGGCGCGGGTGCCGTCGCTGGTGGCGGCGATCGTGCGAGGCGGCGAGATCGCCTGGTTCGGGGCGCGTGGCCGGGTCGGCGGGGAGCCGCCCACGCGGGACACCCAGTACCGCATCGGCTCCATCACCAAGACGTTCGTGGCGACCGTCGTCATGCGGCTGCGCGACGAGGGCAGGCTCGACCTGCTCGACCCCCTGGACAAGCACGTGCCCGGCACCCCGCTGGGCGACGTCACGGTCGCCCAGCTGCTGTCGCACAGCGGCGGGCTGACCGCGGAGTCGCCCGGCCAGTGGTGGGAGCGCACTCCGGGCGTGCCGGTCGGCGACCTGCTCGCCGCGCTCGGCCCCGAGACGGCCCGGCACCGGCCCGGCCGCCGCTACCATTACTCCAACCTCGGGTTCGCCCTGCTCGGCGAGCTGGTCGCGCGCAAGCGGTCGGCGCCGTGGGACGAGGTCGTCCGCGAGGAGGTCCTGGAGCCGCTCGGCATGCGGGACACCACCCCGCGCCCCCGCCCGCCGCACGCCACCGGGTACGCCGTGCATCCTTGGGCCGACGTGCTGCTGCCCGAGCCGGAAAACGACCACGGCGCGATGGCCCCCGCCGGGCAGATGTGGTCCACCGCCTCCGACCTGGCCCGCTGGGCGGCGTTCATCGGCGGCGACACCGGCGGGGTGCTGCGCCCGGCCACGGTCGCGGAGATGCGCGAGCCGGCCGTGGTGGACGACGGCGACACCTGGACCCGCGGGTACGGGCTCGGCCTGCAGCTCGCCCGGCACACCGGCCCCGGCGGGCCGCGGCGGCTGGCCGGCCACACCGGGTCGATGCCGGGCTTCCTCGCCACCGTGTGGGCCGACCCCGCCGACGGCGTGGCCGTGCTGTGGATGGCCAACACCACCTCGGGCGTGCGCAACCTCGACACCGCCCTGCTGGACATCCTGGCCGAGCACGAGCCGCCGCTGCCGGCCGAGTGGTCGCCGTCCTCGGTGGACGAGGACCTGCTGGAGCTGACCGGGCCGTGGTATTGGGGCCCCACGCCGTACGTGATGCGGGCCCTGCCGAACCGGGGCCTGTCGCTGGCCCCGGTGAGCGGGCAGGGCCGGGCCTCCCGGTTCGTCCCCCAGGCCGACGGCACCTGGCTCGGCCTCGACGGCTACTACGCCGGGGAGACCCTGCGGGTGGTCCGCTCCCCCGGCGGGGTGACCCACCTGGACCTCAACACGTTCATCTTCACGCGCGAGCCGTACGACCCGCAGGCCCCGGTGCCGGGCGGCGTCGACCCCGCCGGCTGGCGGTGACCGGGCGGGTGACGGGTCAGGTGGCGGCCAGCGCGACCGTCGGCGACAGGCGGGCCGCGCGCATCGCCGGGTAGAGGCCCGCCAGCGTGCCGATGACGAGCGTCGCGCCGACCGCGCCCGCGAACGCCCAGGCCGGGACCACCGGCGGCCAGCCGCGCGACAGCGCGTAGCCGACGGTGGCCAGGCCGCCGAGCACCGCGCCCGCGACCCCGCCGAGCGCCGACAGCAGCAGCGACTCGGCGAGGAACTGCAGGCGCACCTGGCCGCGGGTGGCGCCCAGCGAGCGGCGCAGGCCGATCTCTTTGCGCCGCTCCAGCACCGAGATCACCATCGTGTTGGCCACGCCGACCCCGCCGACCAGCAGCGCGACCGCGCCGAGGCCGAGCAGCAGGTTGGTGAACGCCCCGGCGGCCGCCGCCCGGGCCGCCAGCGCGTCCGAGGGCCTGCTGACCGTGACCTCCTCGGGGTTTTCCGGGTTGACCGTGCGCGGCAGCACGGCCCGCACGGCCTCCACCGCCTCCTCGGCGGACCGCTCGTAGATCGTGGTCGGGTGGCCGTCGAAGCCGAGGTATTTCTCCGCGGCGGGGAACCCGACGAGCGCCGAGCGCTCGATCTCCGGGGCGAGCGGCATCGGGCCCAGGATGCCGACGACGGTGAACCACCGCTCGCCCATCCAGACCTGCACGCCGATCCTGCCGATGCCGAGCCGCTGCGCGGCGGTGGCGCCCAGCACGACGGCGGGACGCGCCTCGGTGGCGGCGTTCAGCCAGGCGCCCTTGACGACCTTGCCCTCCAAGGTGGCGAGCAGGTCGGAGGTGGCGGCCTGGACGGCGATGCCGCCGGTGACGGCCTTGGGGATGCGGTCGGTGCGCCGGATCGTGGTGTCGACCAGGCCGGTGGCCGAGGCCGTGCGGACCGGTCCGATGCGCCGGACCATGCCGAGCGCCTCCACCGGCAGCTTGGCCTGCTCGCCGAACATCGTCTGCCCGGGGGCGATGGTGAGCAGGTTGGTGCCGAGCCGGTCGAGCTGGCGCATCAGCTGCTCGCGGGAGGAGGACGAGATGCCGAGCACCGCGATCATGGTGGCGATGCCGATGGCGATGCCGAGCGCCGACAGCAGCACCCGGGCCGGGCGGGTGCGCAACCCGGCCGCGCCGGTCCGCAGGACGTCGGACGGCCCGAGCCTGGCGGGGGTCAGCCGTTCGCGGGTCATCGCGCCCCTCCCGTGGCCTCCCGCGCCGGGACCCGCCCGGCCGGGCCGGGGACGCCCGCCCGCGCCTCGAGTGCCTTGGGGTTGGGCCCGGGCGGGCGGCGCCCGGCGCCCGCCCCGGGGTCGGCGACGACGCGGCCGTCGCGTACGCGCACCTGCCGCGGGCACCACTCGGCGATCTCGGGGTCGTGGGTGATGACCGCGATGGTGGTGCCGGCGGCGTGCAGGTCGCGCAGCACCCCCAGCACCTCGGCGCCCGCCGCCGAGTCCAGGTTGCCGGTCGGCTCGTCGGCCAGCAGCAGCGGCGGGTCGCCCGCCACCGCGCGGGCCACCGCCACGCGCTGCTGCTCGCCGCCGGACATCTGGTGGGGACGGTGGCCCAGCCGGTGGCCGAGGCCCACCCGCTCCAGCGCGGCGGCGGCGCGTTCGCGCCGCGTCCGCAGCGGCGTGCCGGTGTAGAGCAGGCCGTCGGCGACGTTGTCCAGCGCGCTCATCCCGGGCGCGAGGTGGAACTGCTGGAAGACGAAGCCCAGGTGGCGGGCGCGCAGCGCGGACAGCTCGCGGTCCGGCAGGCCGGCCACGTCGTATCCGGCGATCCGCACGGTGCCGGTGGTGGGCCGGTCCAGGGTGCCGATCAGGTGCAGCAGGGTCGACTTGCCGGAGCCGGACGGCCCGGCGATGGCGACCAGCTCGCCGCGCTCTACCAGCAGGTCCACTCCGCGCAGGGCCCGCACGCCGCCGCGGTACACCTTGGTCACCTCGCGCAGCTCCACGACGTACGGCTGCTCGGGCAGCGGGGCGCTCATGGGGCGGGCACCCCGACTCGCATGCCCTCGGCGAGCCCGGCGCCGGTGATCTCGACCATGCCGCCGCCGAACGCGCCGAGCTCCACCGGCACCACGCGGGTGGAGCCGCCCTCGACCACCTCGACGCCGAAGCCGCCCTCGCGCAGGGCCAGCAGCGCCTCCACCGGCACCGCCAGCACGTTCTCGCGCCGCTCGCTGACCAGCTCCACCTGGACGGGGGCCTTGTCGAGGCGGGTCTTGGGAGTCTTCGCCAGGGTGATGTCGACGTCGATGGTGCTGCCCTGGTCCTGCCCTTGCCCGGAGGGGACGGACTCGGCCACCGTGCCCACGGAGGTGATCTTCCCGGTGACCCGTTCGCCGCCGGGCAGCTCCACGGTGACCGTGGCGCCCTTCCTGGCCAGCGCCTGGTCGTCGGTGGACAGGTCCACGTGCACCAGGCGTCGTACGCCGGACACGGTCAGGGCCGGACGCCCGGGGGTGATCTTGTCGCCGACCTCGACCTTGGCGTCGGTCACCCGGGCCGCGGCGGGCAGGAAGACCACCTGGGAGGCGTCGACCCGCCCGGTCTCGGGCAGCCCGGCGTCGTCCTGCCACTGCCGGACGGCCAGGTAGGTCGCGTAGCTGAAGTGCTCGTCCACGGTCAGGTCGTCGCCGTAGCCGAGGACCTGGAGGTTGCGTTCGAGCTGCTCGACGTCGGGCCCGTCCTCGACGCCCTGGCGCAGTGTGCGATACATCGGCAGCGAGCCGTACATGAGGACGACGGGCTTGCGGTCGACCCTGAGCAGCGCCCGGCCGCGCCGGACGACCGCGCCTTCGGCGGGCACCCAGGTCACGGTGCCGGCGGCGTCGGCGGCGACCTGCCGTTCGCCGGAGTAGGTCAGCGCCCCCTCCACGGTCTTGGTGTCGACCAGGTCCTGGCGGGTGATCGGCGCGGTGGCGGGGACCGGGGGCGGGGACGGCTCGGCCGTGCCGGCGCCGGCGCCGCCCGCCACGGCGACGGCCGTTCCCGCGGCGGCCAGGGCGAGGACGCCGGTGCCCGCGATCACCAGTGCCTTCCTCACGGCTTCCTCCCCGGCGCGAACTCCTCGCAGGCCTTGTGCGCCTCCTCCAGCGCCTTCTCCCGCCCCGGTTTGATCTTGATTTGGATCCCCTGGCCGGGGGCCGGGTCGGGCATGTCGATGCCGTGCTCGCGCATGCACTGGGCGAACTTCACCATCCGGTCGCGCATCTGGGGATCGTCGGCGGCGGCCTTGTCGCCGACGGCGCCCTTCATGAGGTGCCGGCAGGCCTGCATGGCCTTCTCCGTCACGGCCTGCTCACCTTTCTTGCTCATGATGCGGATGCGGCCGTCGGGTCCGGGGTCGGGCATGTCCACGCCGTGCTCGCGCATGCACTGGGCGAACTTGAGCTGGGCCTCCTGGCGGTCCACCGTGACCGACGCGGACGGCGTGGCGGCGGCGCCGGTCGCGGCGCCCCCGGCGCTGGCGATCCCGTCGTCCGCGGGGGCCGGTCCGCAGGCGGCCAGCGCCAGTGCGAGCCCGAGCGCCGGGCCCAGGGCGCGCGGCGGTCGTACGCGCATGAGTGGCTCCTTGTCTCCCGGGGCGTTCGCCCGGGACAGGGCCCAACTCCAGCGGAGGCGGTGCTAAACGCGGATAAGCGCGACCGGTTTATCCACGGCTAACACGGCCTGCGCCACTCTCGGATCCGAACGGGAGGTTGGCATGCGAGTGCTCGTGGTCGAGGACGAGGAACAGCTGGCCCAGGCCGTCGCGCGGGGGCTGCGGCTGCACGCGATCGCGGTGGACGTGGCCTACGACGGCCAGGAGGCGCTGGAGCTGGCCGCCTACGTCGACTACGACGTGGTCGTGCTCGACCGCGACCTGCCCGAGGTGCACGGCGACGAGGTGTGCCGGGAGCTGAGCTCCGCGAGCAGGGGGAGCCGCATCCTCATGCTGACCGCGGCGGGGCGGGTCAGGGACCGGGTCGGGGGCCTGTCCCTGGGCGCCGACGACTACCTGGTCAAGCCGTTCGCGTTCGCCGAGCTGGTGGCCCGGGTCCGGGCGCTGGCCCGGCGTTCGCCCCGGGCGGTGCCGCCGGTGCTGGAGCGGGCCGGGATCCGGCTCGACCCCGCCCGCCGTACGGTCGTGCGGGACGGGCGGCGGGTGACGCTGGGCCGCAAGGAGTTCGACGTGCTGCACCGGCTCATGCGCGCCGAGGGCGGGCTGGTCAGCTCGGCCCGGCTGCGCGCCGACGTGTGGGACGAGCACGCCGGCACCGGCACGGGCGTGCTGCGCGTCACGATCACCTCGCTGCGCCGCAAGCTGGGCGAGCCCGCGGTGATCGAGAACGTGCCGGGCCGGGGGTATCGGCTGTGACCCGCCTGCGCCAGATGGTTTTCTGGGACGGGCTGGGACTGCGGATGCGGCTCACCCTGCTGTACGGCGGCTTGTTCTTCGTCGCGGGGTCGGTGCTGCTGTGGTTCACCCACCTGCTGACCGCGCGGGCGCTCAACCAGCGGTTCGTGGTGGCGGTGATGTCGAAGGTGACCGGCGCCCCGGGTCCCTCCGCCGTCCTGGGCGGCGCGCCGCCCGACGCCGACGTGCTCACGCAGCGGGTGCGCACCGACGTCGAGCAGAGGGCGGCCGACGTGCTGAGCGACGTGCTCCGCTCGTCGGTGGTCGTCATGGTTTTGGTGGGGGCCGTCGCGGTGCTGCTGGGCTACCTGGTGGCCGACCGCGCGCTGCGCCCGCTCGACCGGGTGACCGAGACCGCCCAGCGCCTGTCGGAGAGCACCCTGCACGAGCGGATCGCCCTGCGCGGCCCGCAGGACGAGGTCAAACGCCTGGCCGACACCTTCGACGCGATGCTCGACCGGCTGCACCGGGTGTTCGACGCCCAGCGCCGGTTCATCGCCAACGCCTCCCACGAGCTGCGCACCCCGCTGGCGGTCAACCGTACGGTGCTGGAGGTGTCGCTGGAGGAGCCGGCGGCGTCGGAGGACCTCAAGGCGCTGGCCCGCGCGCTGCTCGCCACCAACGCCAGGTATGAGCGGCTGATCGAGGGCCTGCTCATGCTGGCGCAGTCGGAGCAGGAGCCCGCCGCCCGCAAGCCGGTCGACCTGCTGCAAGTCGTCCGCACCGCCATGGAGCAGATCGACCTGCAGCCGCGCCGCCGGAAGGTGACCGTCCACGAGGACCTGCGCCCGGCGGTCGTGCTCGGCGATCCGCTGTTCCTGGAACGCTGCGTGTTCAACCTGCTGGAGAACGCGATCAAGTACAACGTGCGGGACGGGGAGGTCTGGATCCGGCTGCGGGAGGACGGCGCCGGGGTCAGCATGACGGTGGAGAACACCGGGCCCGTGGTTCCGCCGTACGAGGTGGACGACCTGTTCGAGCCGTTCCGGCGGCTCGGCGGCGACCGGGTCCGCTCCGCCCGGGGCGCAGGGCTCGGGCTGTCCATCGTCCGGGCGATCGCCGTGGCCCACGGCGGCACCGCGCAGGCGCTCGCGCGGCCGGAGGGCGGCCTGGCGGTGACCGTGCGGCTGCCGAAGTGAGCCGTACGCGTTTCCGCGTGGTCGGGGGCCCGCCGGCCGGCAGCCCTGGCGTGCGAACGTGAGGCCCCGGCGTGGGGACGCCCGCCTCGCCTGCTGCCGGCGCTCGTCCGGGAAGAGCGACGTCGCGGACCGCAGGGCGGAGGCGACGATCTCGATCGGGGACGCGCCGGCCGGCACGGCGCCAACCGCTGGTCCGCTGGTCCGCCGTGCACGTGCGCGACGCCGCCCGCCTGGTCGCCCTCGGCCTGGAGAAGGCGCCTGCGGGCGCGCGCCTGCACGTCGTCGCCGAGGAAGGCGTGCCGACCCGCGTGATCGCGGAGGCGTTCGGCCGCGCGTTCGGCCTTCCCGTCGCCTCGATCGCCCCCGGCGACGTGCCGGACCACTTCGGGTGGATCGGCGCCTTCTTCGGCGCGGACCTCGCGGCGACCAGCATCACGACGCGAAACCTCCTCGGCAGGGCGCCCACCGGTCCGTCCCTCGTCGAGGACCTCGACGCGGGCGCGTACACGACCCGCCGGTGACGGCACGCGCGGGCCGCCGGCCCTGGGGTGGTCTTGACCAGGTGTCCGGCGGCCGGGCGCGGCGAGAGCCGTACGATGCGGTCCGGCTCGGTTTCAAACGCGGAGCAGGGAGATTTTTTCCCACGTCTCGGCACGCTGGAGACGACCTCGTGCCGGGCCGGCGGGGCGGGCGGGACCGCCGTCGGGGACGGGCCTGCGCGCCCGCGACGGCCGTTTCGAGGCCGCCACATCTCACCATTGTCGTCCGCTTTGTACCGGACTCGCCGAGTAAAATCACTCTTGCACTAACTTGACCGGTCTGACCCGATCTATTAGCTTTTAGGCAGCTCAGGGCGTACTTGCTCATCTCAATGGTCAAGAAGCCCTCCTCAGACCGACGCGGCAGGCCGACCCGGTCCGCCGCCCGGCCGCCGAGTCCGCGTCCGCGCGGAGCCGGGGACCCACCTCTCTTGGGGTGAATCGGCATGCCTGCCGTAGGGCGACTTCCGGCCCGAACCCGTCAGCTAACCCGGTAGGCGGCATGGAAGTAAGGGAGTCCGCCCCACCATGCACGTCCTCAACACCTGTGTTCGCGCTGCTCTCGCGAGTGGAGCCCTCGCCGCCGCCGTGCTGGTCGCCTCGCCGGCGGCGCACGCCGACAACCCGCACACCGGCAAGGGCCCGGCGGCCACGCAGTCGATGGCCGAGATCGCCGCCACGCTGCCCAAGATCCGCGCGGCCGACGTGCTGAGCCTGGCCAGGAGCCAGGTCGGGATCAAAGAGAACGCCCAGGGCGGTGGGACCAAGTTCCAGCAGTGGTACATGTCCACTCCCCGGGCCCGCGAGACCCTCGCCCGTGACGGCGGCACGCTGAAGGGCTACCTCAACGGCGCCTGGTGCGACATGTTCGTCTCCTGGGTCGGCGACCAGCTCGGCATCGGGCCGGTCATGGGCTCCGACGCCTACACCGTCGAGCACGCCCGCTGGTTCGCCGAGCACGGCCGCTGGGGCCGCACGCCCAAGCCGGGCGCGGTGGTGTTCTTCAACTGGCGCGGCAGCGAGGACATCGACGACATCGTGCATGTCGGCTTCGTCGTCAAGGACAACGGCGACGGCACCATCCAGACCATCGAGGGCAACACCGGAGAAAACGGCGCCGTCGAGGAGCGCATCCGCCCCACCTGGCAGGTCGTCGGATACGGCTACCCGATGTACCCGGGCGACCCCGCCACCACCTGACCCGTCGGCGCTGCAGCGCCGTTCGACGCGCGCCGGGCTCGCCCCCGGCGCGCGTCGCCGTATCCAGCCCGCGAAGGCGCCGCACCCGGGCCGGGGCGCCCTCAACGCATCCCGGCCGGGCGGGGCCGCCGGTGAGCGGCGGCGTGGTCGGCGTCCGGGCGGGCGGCTCACCTCTTCCGCCAAGGCCCTCGCGGCGTGGTCAGGCGCCGACGTACGCCGCGAGGTGCCGGCCGGTGAGCGTGGAGCGGGCGGCGACGAGATCGGCCGGTGTGCCCTCGAAGACGATCCGGCCGCCGTCGTGACCGGCGCCGGGGCCCAGGTCGATGATCCAGTCGGCGTGCGCCATGACCGCCTGGTGGTGCTCGATGACGATCACCGACTTGCCGGAGTCGACCAGCCGGTCCAGCAGCCCGAGCAGCTGCTCGACGTCGGCGAGGTGCAGGCCGGCGGTCGGCTCGTCGAGGACGTACACACCGCCCTTCTCCCCCATGTGGGTGGCCAGCTTCAGCCGCTGCCGCTCGCCGCCGGACAGCGTGGTGAGCGGCTGGCCGAGCGTGAGGTAGCCGAGCCCGACGTCGGCGAGCCGGTCGAGGATGGCCCGCGCGGCCGGTGTGCGCGCCTCGCCGGACCCGAAGAACTCCTGGGCCTCGTCCACCGGCATCGCGAGCACCTCGCTGATGTCGCGGCCGCCGAGCCGGTGCTCCAGCACCGACGCCTGGAACCGCTTCCCCTCGCACTCCTCGCAGGTGGTGGAGACCCCGGCCATCATCCCCAGATCGGTGAAGACGACCCCGGCGCCGTTGCAGGTGGGGCAGGCGCCCTCGGAGTTGGGGCTGAACAGCGCCGGCTTCACGCCGTTGGCCTTCGCGAACGCCTTGCGGATCGGGTCGAGCAGCCCGGTATAGGTCGCCGGGTTGCTCCGCCGCGACCCGCGGATCCCGCTCTGGTCGATCGACACCACACCCGCGCCGGCGGGGATCGACCCGTGGATGAGCGAGCTCTTGCCGGAGCCCGCGACCCCGGTGACGACGACGAGCACCCCGAGCGGGATGTCGACGTCGACGTCCCGCAGGTTGTTGGTGTTCGCGCCGCGGATCTCCAGCACGCCGGTGGGCTTGCGCACCGTCTCCTTGAGCGTGGCCCGGTCGTCGAAGTGGCGGCCGGTGACGGTGCCGCTGGCCCGCAGCCCCTCGACGGTGCCCTCGAAGCACACCATGCCGCCCGCCGTGCCGGCGCCGGGGCCGAGGTCGACGACGTGGTCGGCGATCGCGATCGTCTCCGGCTTGTGCTCCACGACCAGCACGGTGTTGCCCTTGTCCCGCAGCCGCAGCAGCAGCTCGTTCATCCGCTGGATGTCGTGGGGGTGCAGGCCCGTGGTGGGCTCGTCGAAGACGTAGGTGACGTCGGTGAGCGAGGAGCCGAGGTGGCGGATCATCTTGACGCGCTGCGCCTCGCCGCCCGACAGCGTGCTCGACGCCCGGTCGAGCGACAGGTAGCCCAGCCCGATCTCCACGAACGAGTCGAGAAGCTGCCGCAACGTGGAGAGCAACGGCGCGACCGACGGCTCGTCGAGGTCGCGGACCCAGCCGGCCAGGTCGCTGATCTGCATCGCGCAGGCGTCGGCGATGCTGATGCCCTTGATTTTGGAGGACCGGGCGGCCTCGTTGAGCCGGGTGCCGCCGCAGTCGGGGCAGGTGGTGAACGTCACCGCCCGCTCCACGAACGCCCGGACGTGCGGCTGCAGCGCCTCCTTGTCCTTCGACAGCATCGACTTCTGGATGCGCGGGATCAGCCCCTCGTAGGTGAGGTTGATGTTGTCGACCTTGATCTTGGTCGGCTCCTTGTAGAGCAGATCGTGCAGCTCGGCCTGGGTGAACTCGCGGATCGGCTTGTCGGGGTCGAAGAAGCCGCAGCCGGCGAAGATGCGGCCGTACCAGCCGTCGGCGCTGTAGCCGGGGATCGTCAGCGCGCCCTCGTTGAGCGACTTGGAATCGTCGTACAGCTGGGACAGGTCGATGTCGGAGATCCGGCCCAGGCCCTCACAGCGCGGGCACATGCCGCCGGTGATGCTGAACTCGCGCCGCTCCTTCACGGTCTTGCCGGCGCGCTCGAACTTGACCGCGCCCGCTCCGCTGACCGAGGCGACGTTGAAGGAGAACGCCTGGGGTGAGCCGATGTGCGGCCGGCCGAGCCGGCTGAACAGGATGCGCAGCATCGCGTTGGCGTCGGTGACCGTGCCGACCGTGGAACGGGGGTTGGGGCCCATCCGCTCCTGGTCGACGACGATCGCGGTCGTCAGCCCGTCGAGCACGTCGACCTCGGGACGCGACAGCGTCGGCATGAACCCCTGCACGAACGCCGAGTAGGTCTCGTTGATCAGCCGCTGCGACTCGGCGGCGATCGTGCCGAACACCAGGGAGCTCTTGCCCGAGCCGGAGACACCGGTGAACACCGTCAGCCGGCGCTTGGGGATCTCGACGCTGACGTCCTTCAGGTTGTTCTCGCGCGCGCCGTACACGCGGATCAGATCGTGGGTGTCGGCGATATGCGGCGCGGGGGTCTGCGCGTCCGTCTCCGTGGCCATACGTATCGTGCTCTCCATGTGTTCGGGCGGGGCCGCCGTGGCGGTCTGGCGTGACCAGCCGACCGGCTTCGAGCGGTGTGTCTGGTTGTCGCGCCGGGGCGGGAAGGCGTAACCCGGCGGCGGGGCGTGGCCGGCTCAGCGCAGCTCGTTGATGCGGATCATGTTGCCGGCGGGATCGCGGAAGGCGCAGTCGCGAACGCCGTACGGCTGCTCGACGGGCTCCTGCACGACCTCGGCGCCGCGTGCCCGCAGCCGGTCGAAGAGACCGTCGAGGTCGTCGGTCGCCAAGGTGATCATGGCGAAGGTGCCCTTGGCCATCATCTCGGCGATGGTGCGCCGCTCGTCGTCGGTGACGCCGGGGTTGCCGCCCGGCGGATACAGGACGATGGACGTGCCCGACCGGCCGGGAGGCGCGACCGTGATCCAGCGCATCCCGCCGTAGCCGACGTCGCCGCGCACCTCGAAACCGAGCACGTCGCGGTAGAAGGCCAGCGCCGCGTCCGGTCAGGCTATCCGCGGCCCGGCGACCGGTGCTTCTCGATTCCTGACCGGCCGCGTCACCTGTTTCGCCAGGCACGGCGGCATCCCGGCCGTGGCGTTCGCCGCCTCGCGCCGGTAGGTGCTGGGCGGCACACCGACCAGTTCGGTGAAGCGGGTGCTGAAGGTGCCCAGCGACGAGCAGCCGACGGCGAAGCACACCTCGGTGACGCTGAGGTCGCCGCGGCGCAGCAGCGCCATGGCGCGCTCGATGCGCCGCGTCATGAGATAGCTGTACGGCGACTCGCCGTAGGCGAGGCGGAACTGGCGGCTGAGGTGCCCGGCGGACATGTTCACCCCGCGGGCGAGCGCCTCGACGTCGAGCGGCTGGGCGTACTCCCGGTCGATCCGGTCACGGACGCGGCGCAGCAGCACGAGATCGCGCAGGTGCCGCGCCGAAGCGGTTCTGCTGGTCACCGGTGCAGCGTATGTCCTGCCACCGACATTTCGCGCCGCACGCGGAGCCGCCGGGGCGCTACCGCACGACCGGCAGCAGCCGGACCGCCGGCGGAAGCGGCGCGCGGACGGGGTCGGCTCGGAACGACTGGATCATCAGGGCCGCGAACCGGCGCGATGCCGCCACCCGCTGCCGCGGTGTCTCGGCGCGGATGCCCTCGTTGGCCATCATCGCCAAGACGAAGTCCTCCAGGACGAAGTCCGCCCGCAGCTCACCCGCCTCCTTCGCACGCCGGATGAGCCGGGCCAGCAGCCCGATCGTACGCTCGCGGTCCGCGGCGAAGTAGGGCAGCTGTGAGGTGAACGCGCGGGACAGACCCCGGTCGAGGGCGTGCACCTCCATGAGCTTCTCGATCACGAGGCAGAACCCGCGCCACGGGTCCGCCTCCGCCAGCCCCTCCTCGACGACCGCCGAGCACATGGCCATGGGCTCGGCGAAGACCTCGGCGAGCAGCGCCTCCTTGGTGGGGAAGTGCCGGTAGACGGTGGCCGCGCCGACCTGTGCGCGCCGGGCGATCTCCCGGATCGGCACGTCGAGCCCCTCGGCGGCGAAGGCCGCGCGGGCGACCGCGAGGATGCGCGCGCGGTTGTCGCGGGCGTCCGAGCGCAGCTTTTGTCTCACTTCGGCGGTCACCGCTCTCACTTTAGTCAAACGGACGGGGTGTTCCGTTACGGTGCGGCGCATGAGAGCTGTCCAGTTTTCCGAGTACGGCCCGGCCGGCGTGGTGCACGTCGCCGAGGTCGAGGAGCCGCACGCCGGGCCGGGGACGATCCGCATCGCCGTACGGGCGTCCGGATTGTCGACGGGAGAGGTGTCCATCCGTTCGGGGAAGATGCGTGGCGTGGTGCCGGTGACGTTCCCGTACCGGACCGGGTTCGACGCCGCGGGTGTGGTGGACGAGGTCGGCGACGGCGTCACGGGTGCCGGGATCGGCGACGAGGTGTTCGGCATGACCGCGGCGACCACGCGCGGCGCCAACGCCGACCACGCGGTCCTGGTCGCCTGGGCGCCGAAACCGGCCGCGTGGAGCTGGGAGGAGGCCGGCGGCGCCGCGGGAAGCGTCGAGACGGCCACCCGGGTGCTCGACCGGCTCGCGGTCGGCGCCGGGCACACCGTGCTGGTGCAGGGCGCGGCCGGCGGGGTGGGCGCGGTCGCCGTGCAGCTCGCGGCCGCACGCGGCGCCGCCGTCATCGGCACGGCCGGGGAGCGCAACCACGACTTCCTGCGCTCGCTCGGGGCCGAGCCGACGACGTACGGGGAGGGTCTGGCCGAGCGGGTCCGCGCGCTGGCGCCGGGCGGGGTGGACGCGGTGTTCGACTGCGCGGGAGGGGCGCTGCCCGACCTGGTCGCCATCGCCGGGAGCCCGGCGCGCGTGGTGACCATCGCTCCCGATCTCACCGCGGCGGCCCTCGGCGTGCACTTGTCGCACGGCGCGTCGGCCGACGACACGGCGGCCGTCGGAGCCGCCGACCCGTTGGCGGTGCACGGCCTCGGCATCGCGGTCGAGCTCGCCGGGCAGGGCCGGCTGCGGGTGCCGGTCGCGGCGGCGTTCCCGCTCACCGAGGCCGCGGCCGCGCACGAGCTGAGCGAGAGCCGTCACGCACGCGGGAGGATCGTGCTGGTGAACTGACCGGGCCCGCCCACCGCGCCGCCGGCCGGGAGATCAGGCACGCCGAGGCGGGTCACTCCCCCGACCTGCGGTAACCGTCGAGGAAGGCCCGTACGCCGGCGGTCACCATGTCCGTGATCTGCTCGCCGGTGAGCGTGCCCTCGGCGGACCGGGTGGAGGCCTCGAACGTCGTGAGAGCGATGAGGTGCAGCGCCGCGCGTTCCGGGTCGGCGATCCGGAGCAGGCCCTCGGATGCCAGCTCCTCCAGGCGGCGGACGACCTCGCTCTGTACGCGCAGGGGTCCGGCCTCCCGCCACTCCTCCAGCACCCGGCTGGGAAAGTGCGGACCCTCGAAGTTGATCATCTCGACGAGCGCGAAGTGCTCGGGGAAGTCGATCCGATGGGCCACCAGTGCGCGCCCGACGGCCACGAGCCGCTCCTCCAGCCCGCCGGCCTCGCGCAGCCCTCGCTCGACGTAGTCGAGGAAGGCGTCGGCGACCCGGGTCGCGCTCTCGGTGAGCACCACCGAGAACAGCCGCTCCTTGCTGCCGAAGTGCTTGTAGAGCGTGCGGGTCGAGACGCCCGCCTCGCGGGCGATGGCGTCGGTGGTGGTGCGGGCGTACCCGTCGCGGCCGAAGACGGCGCGGGCGGCCCGCACGATGGCCTCGTGCTTGGCCGGCCTTCCGCGCCGCGGCCCGTCCGGCCGATCTGACCCGTTCACATCTCCTCCAGCCGGGGTTACGCTAATTTATGCCGTACACGGTTTACTTTACATCGGAGGAGCGCAGTGGAGCCCGAACTCGCCGTGGGCGTCATCGTGGGAAGCGTCCGGCCGGGCCGCCGGGGAGAGGCCGTCGCCCGCTGGGTGCAGGGGCGGGCCGCACGCCGCGGGGGCCTCGCGGCCGAGGTCGTCGACATCGCCGCCTACAACCTGCCGGTGCTGGACGAGCCTTTGCCCGCCGCTTACGGACGCTACGAGAAGCCGCACACCAAGGCCTGGGCGGATGCGATCGCCTCTTTCGACGCGTACGTCTTCGTGACGCCCGAGTACAACCGGTCCATCCCCGGCCCGTTGAAGAACGCGATCGACTACCTGTACCGGGAGTGGCACGACAAGGCCGCCGGTTTCGTGAGCTACGGCGTCGACGCGGGCGGCGCCCGCGCGGTCGAACACCTGCGGGTGGTCATGGGAGAGCTGCAGGTCGCCGACGTCCGCGCGCAGGTGGCGCTGTCGCTGTCGGCGGACTTCGACGGCGAGGACTTCACCCCCGGCCCCGAGCGCGACCGGGAGCTGGACGTCCTGCTCGACCAGCTCACCGCCTGGGGCGGCGCGCTGCGGGCACTCCGCCGTCCGGCGACGGCGCGATGACCACCCCCGCCGGCGCCCCCGCGAGGGCCGCCGACGAGCCCATCCCCCGGCCCGTCTGGCGGCTCGCCCTGGTGATCGCGTTCGGCGCGTTCATGAGCCAGCTCGACACCTCGGTGGTCAACGTCGGCCTCGGCACCATCGCGACGGATCTGCACGCCGAGCTCGCCGACGCCCAATGGGTGGCGAACGCGTACCTGATCGCCCTGGGGCTGTCGCTGCCCGCGTGCGGCTGGCTCGGGCGGCGGTACGGCGCCGGGCGGGTCTGGCTCGTCTCGCTGGCCGGCTTCACCCTCACCTCCGGGATGTGCGCACTCGCGGGCGGCATCGGCTGGCTGGTCGCGTTCCGCGTCGCGCAGGGGCTCACCGCCGGCCTGCTCCTGCCGGCCGGGCAGACCGTGCTCGGCCAGGCGGTCGGCCCGCACCGCCTCGGCCGGGTCATGGCGAGCCTGGGCATCGCGGTCACGCTCGCGCCCGCGCTCGGCCCCGCCTTCGGCGGTCTCGTCCTGGATCTCGGATCCTGGCCGTGGCTGTTTTTGGTCAACCTGCCGCTCGGCGCGCTCGGCCTGTGTCTCGGCCTGCGCCACGTGCCGCGCGCACGGCCGCCCGTGCAACCGGGGAGTCTCGACTGGCCGGGGCTGCTGCTCGTCGCCGCCGGCGTCCCGCTCCTGATCTACGGCCTGAGCGCCTGGGGTGAGCGCGGCGCCGCCTCGGAGGGCTTCGGCGGCGCGCTCGGCCCGGTCGCCGCCGGCGCCCTCGCCCTGGCCGCGTTCGCCTGGCACGCCCGCCGCACCGCCCACCCGGTGCTCGACCTGCGGCTGTTCGCCAACCGGGCGTACGCCGCCGCCACGGCGACCGCCGCCCTCACCGGGGCGGCGATGTTCGGAGCCACGCTGCTGTTCCCGCTGTACTTCCAGATCGGCCGGGACACCGGGGTCACCGGGACGGGGCTGGCGCTGATCCCGCTCGGCCTCGGCACCGCCCTGCTCCTGCCGCTCAGCGGCAGGCTCGTGGACCGCCTCGGCGGGGGCGTCGTCAGCGTGTACGGCGGGCTCGCCACCGTCGTCACCACCCTGCCGTTCGCCCTGCTCGACACGGACGTGAACGTGGTCGCGGTGGAGGTCCTGCTGCTGCTGCGCGGCATGGCCCTCGCGCTCGCCGTGACGCCGCCCGGCATCGCGGCCTACCAGGCGGTCGCCTCCGAGCAGCTTCCGGATGCCACCACGCAGGTCAACATTCTGCAACGGCTGGGCGGCGCGCTCGGCGGGACCGTGTTCGCCGTGGTCCTCGCCGGCAAGCTGCCGCACGGCGTGGACGGCGCGTTCCACGCCGCGTTCTGGTGGCTCACCGCCGCCTCCGTGCTCGGCCTCGGCTCGGCGGCCTGGCTCGCCGCCGCGCAGCGCCGTGACCGGCGGGCGGAGGCAGGGTGAAGGAGGCAGGGTGAAGACCGCGCCCGCGTCACTCCGCGGTCCGCGGCGGCCGTCGCCCGGACGGCACGGTGAGGTTCTTTCCGATCAACGGCGGTCGTGATGTCTCCGAGTCTGTTCATCTCCATTTCCGTCGCCTTTGGCGTGACATGCACCGTTGATGCATGTCCGTACGGGAATGGAAGGACACACGGCCGACGGTGACGAGCGGCCGGAAGTCATGCCGGCTGCGGGGACGGGAGAAAAGGTGCGGGAAGGCACCTGGCCATGACGTTAGAGATCGACTATGCGGCGGTGTTCCGGGCCGGTCAGGCCCCGTCGGCGGTGCTGACCCCCGGTTTCGTCATCGCCGACGTGAACGACGCCTTCGTGAAAGTGAGCGGGCACGACCGCCACGACCTGCTGGGCCGCGGCTTCTTCGACGTCTTCCCGCCCAATCCCGCCGCCCCCGAGGACTCCGAGCAGCAGGGGCCGCGGATGCTGCGCGCCTCCCTGGAACAGGTGCTGAGCACCCGCTGCCGCGACTTCATGCCGCTGCAGAGATACGACGTCGAGGCGGCCGACCGGCCGGGGGTGTTCGAGGAACGGTATTGGAGCACGGTCAACACTCCCGTTTCCGGCCCCTACGGCGAGGTCCGGTGGATCGTCCTCAGCGCCGAGGAGGTCACCGACTTCGTCCACGCGCTGCGGCGCTTCGGCCCGGGCGGTGAGCAGGAGGAAAGGACGGACTCCCTCGCCCTGCGGCTGCAGATCCTCAACGATCACCTGAGGCAGGCGCACCGGGAGCAACGCGAGACGACCTCCGCGCTGCGCGAGGCCATCGAACGGCAGCGGCGGCTCGTCTACGACACCTCCCACGACCTGCGCAACCCCATCACGGGCCTGCTGACCGAGCTGGAGGTCGCGCTGTCCGAACCCGGCAGCGACCTGCGGGGCATCTTGCGCAGACTGCTGCGCGACGCGGAACGGCTCAACGACATCGTGGCCGACCTTCTCGATCTCGGCCGGCTGGACAGCGAGACACACGACGACGACTGTGTGATCGACCTCGCCCAGTTCGTCAACGAGGAGCTGGACCGCCGCACGCCCGGCGCCGCCGTACTCACCCGGCTCGACCCGCAGGTGTTCGTACGCGCGTCGGCCATCCGCCTGGCCCGCCTGCTGGGCAACCTGATGGCCAACGCCGAGCGGCACACCCACACCAAGATCGAGGTGGTCGTCACCGCCGACCCGCCCGACGCCGTCCTGGAGGTCCTCGACGACGGCCCGGGCATCCCGCCGGAGGACCGCGAACGCGTCTTCGAGCGGCGCTACCGGCGGCAGGAGGCACGCGCACGCGACCCCGGCGGGTCGGGGCTCGGCCTGTCCATCGCCAGGGAGATCGCCCAGGAGTACGGCGGCCGGCTGTACGCCGCCGAGCACCACGGCGGGGCCCGGCTCGTCCTGCGCCTGCCCCTCGCCGAACGACGCTGACGCCCCGCCCTCAGCCGGAGCCGGGGCGCAGGAAAAGTCGGTGATTAGCGCCCGGCGCGGGCCCTGTCCGCCGGTGCGCCCGGCGGGTGATCAGTGGACGACCGGGTCGCCGCCCATGCTTCGGGTTCAGAGTGGTCCGAGCACGTCCGGGGTGCCGCGCGCCGATCATCGGCCTACGGGTCCGTACGTACACTGGCGGGCATGGCATGCCGAATCAGCGAGCTGGTCATCGACGCCGCCGACCCCGAGCTGCTCGCCGAATTCTGGAGCAATGTGCTCGGATATGTGGAACTCAGCCGGGAAGAGGACGGAAGCATCGAGATCGGGCCACCCGGCACCGGCTTCGGCGGCCCGCAGCCCATCCTCGTCATCAGCCCCAGCGACGACCCGAAGACCGGGAAGCTCCGGCTGCACATCGACGTCAACGCCACCGATCGGGACCAGGACGCCGAGCTGGAACGGCTGCTCGCCCTCGGCGCCAGGCCCGTCGACATCGGCCAGACCGGCACCGAGAGCTGGCACGTCCTCGCCGACCCGGAAGGCAACGAATTCTGCCTCCTGCACGCCCGGCTCCAGCCCCTCTGACCACGAACGCCCCGGTGCGGACCCGCCGTCCGGATGAGGCGCCGGGCCTCGTCTACGGCCCCGGCGGGGGATCGGGGATCACCTGACGCAGCCGCAGCTCGGCGGCGACCGCGCGTTCGCGTAGCTGGGCCGCCTCGGCGCGGGCCACGTCGAGCTGCGCGCGCAGGTCTGCCAGCCGGGCCCGTTCCAGCGACAGCTCGGCCTGGACCCGCTCCCGCTCCGCCGCGGCCTCCCGGGCCTCCCGCGCCGCCCGGGCGGCCTCCGCGCCCGCCGCCGCGGCGCGCGCCTCGGCCTGAGCGGCTTCCGCCCGCGCCCTCGCGGCCTCCGCGACGGCCTGTTCACGCGCCGCCTCCGCCGCGTCGGCCCGCGCCTGCGCACGGTCACGCTCGTCGTGGGCCTGCGCCACGGCGCGGTCGCGCTCGGCCTCCGCCCGCGCGACCGCCCGGTCGCGCTCGGCCTCCGCCGCCTGGGCGCGGGCCAGCGCGGCGGCGCTGGCCTGCTCGGCCTCACGGTGCGCCCGGCGGGCCAGCTCCGCCTCCGCCCGCGCCGCCCGCGCGCCGGCCTGCGCCTGGTCGCGCTCGGCGACGGCCTGCCCGGCCTGCTCCCGTGCCAGGCGGACCTCGGCCGCCGCCTGGTCCACCCGCTCGGCCAGCTCGCGTACGGCCTGCTGGCGGGCGGCCTCGGCGATCTCGGCCCGGCGCGCGGCCTGGTCGGCCTCCTGCCTGACCCGGCGCTCGATGCTCGCGGCCTCCCGCAGCGCGGCCAGGGCCTGCTCGCGGGCGGTCTCCGCGTCGGCGAAGGCCGTGTCGCGTTCGGCGTAGGCCTCTTCCATCCGGCGGCGGGCCTCCTCCGCCTCCCGGCGGGCTTCCTCGGCGGCCTCGCGGGCCAGCCGTACCTGCTCAAGGGCCTGCTCGCGCTCGGCGCGGGCGATGGCGACGCTCGTGTGCGCCTCGGCCTGAATCGCGCTCAGCTTCGCCTCGACCCCGGCCGGGCTCAGCTCCTGGGCGAGCACCTGCGCCAGCGGCTCGATCGCCGCCGCCAGGCCTTTCTCCATGCGCTCGTACAGGTCCTCGACCCGTGCCAGGGCGCCTTCCAGGCCCGGTGTGGCGCGGCGGAGCTCCCGTTCCCGCTTGGCCGCCGCCTGGCAGCCGCGGTCCGGGCAGTACTCCCGCGGCCTGCCCCGCCGCACCGGCTGCTCGATGGGCGCGCCGCAGTGCTTGCACGCGGTGATGGTCACGGAGCTCGTCACGGCGGGCCAGCTTACCTAATTTCTGAATTTCTGGAAATAGAAAACAGAAAATATTTGTCCGTTGCGCAGCGTGACCGATGACATAACTTGGGAGAAGGGTAATTCCCGCAAGCTATCTGCGGAGCGCTCACACTACGTGCGCGCGCGCCCCTTCGCGCACAGAGGACGGCCGCAGGCGCCCCGCGGCCTGCCCCGCCGCACTGCGGCGCGCCCATCGAGCAGCCGGTGCGCCGTGACCATCACCGCGTGCAAGCCCTGCCCCGCCCATACGCCGCCCGGGTGGTCTGCTGTGGGCCTCTACCGGTCCACCAGGCCGCCGAAGGCGAAGAACGCGTCGGCCCGGCGCGACCCGGAGGCGTGACGTCGTGGCGCGCCCACATCCGTACGGAATCCGCGCTCTGGTCGGACAGCTCGTCCACGAGCAGAGGCAGGAGAGGGTCCTCGGGATCGGCGCCGGCGATGACTCGCAGTTGCGCCACCTTTGTCGCCGCAGGCTTCTCCCACTCCGGGAAGAAGACGCGCGACTGGGGCCAGACCGGCCCGCCTCACCGGTGAGCGGCGGTCGTGCGCTCAGGCGGCCCGGCGCCGCGCTCGGATGCCGGGTGAAGAACCGAGTCGCGGCGTCCCCCGCGGATCGCGGCACGCCGGTGCGCCCGCCCGAGTCGGCGTCCCCGCGTGGGCCGGAGCCCACCACAGCGGCGGCGGGTACGGCCAGCCATCCCGTGTGCGGGGTCCAGCCACAGCGGCGGGCACGGCAGCGGCTCCGCGGCGCTCGGCCCGAGGCCGGGCCCGTTCGACGGCGGCGGAACGCGGCCGGTCGCCGCCGCCGGGACGCCCGGCGGGCAGCCTTCCCCTCCGAGCGGCGGAGACGGGCCCGCCGGCACGGCACGTCACGCGGTCACCTTCTGGAGAAACTCGCTCAGGTTGGCCGCGGTCCTGGTGATCTTCTCCTCCAGCGTGAGGGACTCGGGCATCCGCCCGCCGATCCCGACGTCCTTCTTTCCCCGCAGGTAGAGAGAGCAGGCCAGGTCCGTGCAGATGTAGGCGCCCACGGAGTCGCCGCTGCCGCCGGCGCGGCGGGCGGTCATCAGCGACACGCCGTCGCCGGTGTGCGTGGTCAGGCAGAGCGAGCACATGCTGCGCCGCACATGCCCGGCGTTCGGGGCGGCCCGTCGCAGGGCCACCCCGACCAGCCGGTCGCCCTGCTCGGCGACCAGGTACGCGCGGCTCGGCGAGGAGGGGTCCTGCCAGCCAAGGAAATCCAGGTCGTCCCAGGGCCGGGTGCCCAGGTCTTTCGGTACGGCGAGGCGTTTGACCTCGCCCTTGGTGCAGTTGACGAAGGAAGCGCGGATCTCGCGCTCGGCAACGGGCTTCATAGCCACGAAACTACCCAGCCCAGGTTGTCACTGCAATTTATTATGCAACTTCCTAGGAGGCCTAGGTTAGCAGAGGCTGCCGCTCACTTTGTGTGACAGCATGAACACGCTCCGTTACCATCCGGTTTACCGGAAGCAGAAGTTCGGCCCCGCCAAAGGAGCGTCATGAAAAGGTTCCTTCTCGTTTCCGCCCTGACGGCCGCGACAATCGCGATCAGCGCCGGCGCCGCCTACGCCTCCCAGTACGTCGCCTACGAAGGCCCCGCCTTCACCGGCCGGTCGGTGGTGATCGACAAGTGCGGTGTCTCCAACATCCCGTTCCACGGGTCGTACCGCTGGTATGGCGACGGCCAGAGCGGCCGGATGTACAACCAGCCGAACGCGGAGGGCGTCGCCCACTTCACGCTGCCCAGTGACAGGAACGCCGAGCAGAGGACGCCGGTCGGCTGGAAGAGCATCTTCATCGTCTGCTGACCCCGGCTCCGCCGGCGCCCCGCCCTCGGTGCGTCCCCGGGGGCGGGGCATCTCGCGTAAACGAGGACCGGCCCGGCCGCGGCAGAAGCGCCGGGAGAAACTCCGGCGAGAATTGTCGGTGCGGCCTGGAAGACTGCCCCGTATGGCCGCACCGGAACCAAAAGAAGTCCTGCACCGCTACCTGCGATCCGCCCGCGACGCCCTGCTGTGGAAGCTCGACGGGCTGTCCGAATATGAGATCCGCCGCCCCCTCACGCCCACCGGCACCAACCTGCTGGGCCTCGTCAAGCACGTCGCGGGGGTTGAGGCGGGCTACTTCGGCGAGACGTTCGGGCGGCCGTTCGGCGAACCGCTGCCGTGGCTCGACGACGACGCCGAAGACAACGCGGACATGTGGGCGACCGCCGACGAGTCACGCGACGACATCGTCGCGCTGTACCGCCGGGTTTGGCAGCACTCCGACAGCACGATCGCCGCGCTGGCGCTCGACGCGCCCGGCCGCGTGCGGTGGTGGCCGAAGGAGCGGAGCGAGGTGACGCTGCACCAGGTCCTGGTGCACGTCATCGCCGAGACCCACCGGCACGCCGGTCACGCCGACATCGTCAGGGAGCTCATCGACGGGACGGCCGGGTTACAGAACGGGAACCTCAACCTGCCCCGCGCCGATCAGGCGTGGTGGGAGAGCTACAGAAACCGCCTGGAGAAGGTCGCGTCGGAGGCGGGCAGCCGCTGATCACACCGTGGCGGTCGCCGGAGCGGGGCGAGAGCGGTCCCGGCGGCGATGACCGCCGCGGCCGGCGGCTGTTACGCCCCTTTGCCGGAAAAGGGGCGTAACAGCCGCCGGCCATGTCACCACCTGGGCTCGCCGCCCGCCCTTCCGCCGGGGGCAGGCGGTCGCCCGCCCCCGGCGGACAGGCCCGGCCGTCTTCGCGCGGTCGCCTCGCTCGTCACCTCGCTCCCGTCATCTCGGTGCCGTCCACCGGACGAGGAACGACTCCGCTCCCGCGACCCGTACGCGCTGCAGGTGCACGGGCGTGAGGCCGTGGCGGATGCCGAGCGGCAGCTCGCCGACGCCGGGGAGCAGGACCACGGCGGTTCCGCCGGGTGCGAGCACCCGGCGAACCTCCGCCCACCACCGGCCGGCGGACGCGGCGAGCAGGCCGCCGGGAGTGACCTGGCCGCCCCAGGGCGGGTTGGCCAGCACGCGGTCGGCGACACCGTCCGGCACCGGCAGCCGGCCGGCGTCGGCCCTGGCGACGGCGACGGGCAGTCCCGCGGCGTTCTCCCGCGCGGCCGTCACCGCGCGCCGCGACAGGTCGAACCCGTGCAGGCGAGCCCGCGGCTGTTGCCGTGCCGCCTCGATCAGCAGCGTTCCGGCGCCGCAGCAGGGATCGAGGACCGTGTCTCCGGGTTCGACTCCGGCCATCGCCACCATGGCGGCGGCGAGCGGCGGATGCAGGGTCCCCGGGACCGACCTCCGCTTGTACGCGCGCCGATGCAGGGGGCGCGCGGCGATCCGCAGCAGCAGCGTGGCCCGTTCCCCGTCGAGGGTGACCCGCCAGCCGCTGTGACCCGGCGGCGGGGCGGCGCCGCCCCGCCGCGAGTGGTACCCGACGCCCAGCCGGGCGGCCAGGGCGTGCCCGACCGCGTCCTCCACGTCGTACCTCGTGAAGTTACGCCTGCCGAGGAACGACGCCGACACCTCGACACCGGTGAGCGCGCCGGGCCCGCCGTGATCGCGGCGCAGCCGCGTCAGCGCGGCGAGGTCGGCGGCGCCCGCCAGCCCCGCGAGCGCGGCGGCCCCCGTGCGGGACGCGCCGACGTCGGGGCCCTGCGCCGCCAGCAGGAACACGTCGTCCGCCGTGCGGACGTCCAAGGCGGGCGAGCGCGAGGCGCGGAAGTGCACCTCGCGATGCCCGATGTGAGTGATCGTGCCGAGCCCGCGCCGCAGAATCTCGGCGGCGACCGTCGGCTCCAGCCCGTGGACGCACCGCGCCACCAGGCTCGCCGCCGTCACGGGACGGCGAGAGCGCCGGGACGCGGAGCGGTGAGAGTGACAGCGCGTGCGCGCATAGTGATCGTTCGTCTCCCGCGTCAGCCCGGGACGGCACCCCGCCGTCCCGCCTCGTCGGCGACGGGCAGATCCTCGCTTCGCCGACGGCGGCTAGCGGAGGTGGAAGAAGAACGCGAACGTCACGGCCATGATCGTAGGACACGCGCGTACGCCTGTTCAACGCCGTACGCCGGCGAACGTCCGCTCTGGTGTAGGGTGCCGGTCACGGCGGCGACGACGCGAGGAGGTGAGCCCCATTACCGCTGGTCAGGTCGGGTGCTCCCCTCTCCCCGTACGTATGGTCGCGTAAAGGCGGGCGACCGCGGGAGCGCCCTCGGCTCACCGAAAGGCTCTCCCCTTGGCACTGTCCCTCTCCCCCGCTGTCGCCTCGATCGCGGCCCGGCTGCGGGCCGCCGGGTGCGTGTTCGCCGAAGACGAGGCGCGGCTGCTGGTCTCCGCCGCGCGCACGCCCGCCGAGCTCGACGACATGGTGGACCGCCGCGCCGGCGGCCTGCCTCTGGAACACGTCCTCGGGTGGGCCGAGTTCTGCGGCTTGCGGCTCGCCGTCGATCCGGGGGTCTTCGTCCCCCGGCCGCGCACCGAGTTTCTGGTCCGCCGGGCCGCCGCACTGGCCCGGCCGGGCGCCGTCGTCGTCGACCTGTGCTGCGGCTCGGGCGCGATGGGCATGGCGCTGGCCGCCGCCGTCGGGCCGGTCGAGCTGCACGCCGTCGACCTCGACCCCGCCGCCGTCCGCTGCGCCCGCCGCAACCTCGCCCCGCTGGGCGGCCAGGTGTACGAGGGCGACCTGTACGCCGTCCTGCCCGCCGCGCTGCGGGGCCGGGTGGACGTCCTCGTCGCCAGCCCGCCGTACGTGCCCACCGGCGCGATCGGGCTGCTGCCGCCGGAGGCGCGCGTGCACGAGCCGCGGGTCGCGCTGGACGGCGGCGCGGACGGGCTCGACGTCGTACGGCGGGTCGTCGCCGGGGCGTCCGGCTGGCTCGCGCCGGGCGGTCACCTGCTGGTGGAGACGAGCGAGGGCCAGGCGCGGGAGACCGCCGAGGCCGCCGCCCGCGCCGGGCTGGCCGCCCGCCTGACGTACGACGAGGAGCTGGACGCCACCGCGGTGATCGGGACCTCGGCGGACGGCGCGCGCGGCGGGCGGCCCGGATGAGAACCGGTTGTCGCCCCGCTGCGCCCGCCGCGACCTCGCCTCGCCGGCCGCGTGTACGCGGGCGACCTGTACGCCCTGGGTGGACGTCCTGGTCGCCGGCCCGCTCGTACGGGTCCTCGAGAGAACGGAGAAGCGCACACCCGTGACACAAGCGACGTCTTTCCTGCTGGAACGCCTGCACGCGGCCGGCCTGACCGACGTCGTGTCGGTCGAGCCGGCCTCCGGAGGTCTCGCCGCGACCGCGGGGCTCGCGCGCCGCGGCGACGGCACGCCGGTGTTCGTCAAGGCGTTCGGCGAGCCGCCCTCAGACGACCTGTTCGCCGCGGAGGCCGAAGGGCTCACCGTGCTGCGCGAGGCGGGCGCCGCCGCCCGAGGCGCGCGTGTTCTTCGAGCGGCACGCCGAGCTGACCGGGCTCGACCACGGATGGCGCGAACGCATGCCGATCCTCCAGCTGCGCCAGCACCTGGCCGTGATCGCCCAGTTCGACCCCGACTGGGGTGCCGCCGACCTCGTGCGCGCCACGCTCGCCCCGTTCCGGCGGCGGCCGTGAGCCCGGCCGCGTACGGGGACGGCGGGGGCGGCCGCACCCGCGGGCCCGCGCGGGTGCGTCAGCGGGCGCCGGCGATGTAGTCGTGGAGGCGGGCCGACCCTTCGAGCATGGCGACGGCGGTCGCGTCCAGGGCGGCGCGGCGTTCGGCGAGGGCGGCGCGCAGCGCCTCGGTGCTGCCGGTGCGGCGCAGGCCGTCGAGCACGTCCCCGATCCTGGCCAGCGGATACCGCCCCTGCCGCAGCATGTGGATCATGCGGGCGTCGCGGATCTCGGCCGGGCCGTACCACCGGTAGCCGGTGCCCGGCTCGCGCCGCGGCGTCAGCAGCCCGGCGGCCTCCCACACCCGCAGCGCCGAGGCGCGTACGCCGAGGAGGGCGGCCACCTCGCCGATGCGCAGCGGGGACCGCGGCGCCGCGGAGTCGCCGAGATCCTGCCCGGCCACCGCTTCGAGCGCCTCCCCCGTCGCCCGCAGGGCCAGCCGCTGCTGGTGGAGCGCGGCGTGGCCGGCGTCGACGAGGGCGAGCGCGCCCGCCAGGTCGCCGTCGTGCACCGCCAGCATGATCGAACGGGCGGCGTCCCACCCGTACCCCTTGGCCAGCGCCCGGTAGGCGAGCAGCGCGTCGCGGTGCCGCGTGTCGAACCTGCGGTAGCCGGCGGCCGTCCGCTCGGCGGGCGGGAGGATGCCCGCGTCCGCGTAGTTGCGGATCTGCTGAGGGGAGATGCCCGCCTCCCGTGCCAGGTCAACCGGGCGCAGCGCCCTGCGGCTCACCGGGCTTGAGGCTTGCGATCGCATCCGCCCATGCTAGCCGCCCGCAAGTCTCAAGTGCCGCCCGTCAGGTGACGGCCCGGCGCAGGGCGTACAGCGCGGCTCCCACGGCGAGCACGGCGGCCCCGGACACCACCGAGGACAACGGCAGGGCGAAGGCCAGGACCAGGCACCCGGCCAGGCCGGCGACGGGCACCACCCGCGGCGGCCGTCCCTCACCGGGGCCGAGCGTCCAGGCGGCGGCGTTGGCGACGGCGTAGTAGACCAGCACCCCGAAGGAGGAGAAGCCGATCACGCCGCGCAGGTCGGCGGTCGCGGCCAGGATCGCCACGACCGCGCCGACGGCCAGCTCTGCGCGGTGGGGCACCCGGAAACGGGGATGGACGGCGGCCAGGGCGTGCGGCAGGTGCCGGTCGCGGGCCATCGCCAGCGTGGTGCGGGACACCCCCAGGATCAGCGCGAGCAGCGAGCCGGTCGCGGCGAGCGCGGCCCCCGCGCGGACGAGCGGGGCCAGACCCGGATGCCCGGCCTCCCGCACGACGGCGGCCAGGGGCGCGACCGCCTCCCCCAGTCCGGGGCCGCCCAGCACGGCGAGCGCGGAGGCGGCGACCGCCGCGTAGACGACCAGGGTGATGCCCAGCGCGAGCGGGATCGCGCGGGGGATGGTCCGCGCCGGGTCGCGGACTTCCTCACCGAGGGTGGCGATGCGGGCGTAACCGGCGAAGGCGAAAAACAGCAGGCCCGCCGCCTGCAGCACGCCGCCCGCGGTGCCCGCCCCGATGTCCGGCCGCACCGGTTGCGCGGCGGCGGAGGTCAGGCCCACGATCACCACGGCGGCCAGCACCGCGAGGGTCGTCCCGACGATGACCCGGGTGAGCCGGGCGCTCTTGTGGATCCCCGCGTAGTTCACCGCGGTCAGCGCCGCCACGGCCGCCACCGCCACCGCGTGGGCGTGCTCCGGCCACACGTAGGAGCCGACGGTGAGCGCCATCGCGGCGCACGAGGCGGTCTTGCCGACGACGAACGCCCAGCCCGCGAGGTAGCCCCAGAAGTCCCCCAGCCGCTCCCGCCCGTACACGTAGGCGCCGCCGGAGGCGGGGTAGCGCGCGGCGAGCCGGGCCGAGGAGGTGGCGTTGCAGTAGGCGACGACCGCCGCCACCGCCAGCCCGGTCAGCAGCCCCGCCCCGGCCGCCCGCGCCGCGGGCGTGAGCGCGGCGAAGATCCCCGCGCCGATCATCGACCCCAGCCCGACGACCACCGCGTCGGTCAGGCCGAGCCGGCGCTCCAGTGGTCCCTGCCCGGCACCGGCCGGCGTGCCCGCCATCGCGCCCCCTTCCTCGGTCCGGCATCGGCCACGGTATCGCCCCGAGCGGAGGGTCCCGGGTGCGAACGGGACGCGCCCGGCACGGCCGGCGCGGGCCCCGAGGAAAGTTTCACGCCCGGGCACGGGGGCCGGGCCCCGGAGCAGCACGCACTCCCCCACGGGCCGGTACGCGGCCCCGGCACGTTGGCGGGCGGCGCTCCGCCGGGCATCGTGGCGATGATTTCGATGATCGGAACGGAGGCCGCACGACATGACGCGCTGGGCCGGCAGGTCCCGGACGGTTTTTCTCGCGGCGCTCGCCGCGGCGGCCTGCCTGGCCCCGGCCGCCGCCGCGAACCCGGCGAGCGCCGCCGCCCGGGCAGGCGCGGAGAGCACGGCGCACCCGTCTCACCGGCAGAATCTGCGCTGGGGCGAGTGCGCGGGGGTCGACGACCCGGCGCTGCGCTGCGCGGAGGTCACCGTGCCGCTGGACCACCGCCACCCCCACGGCCGGAAGATCAAAATCGCGATCTCACGGCTGCCCGCGACCGACCCGGCCCGCCGCCGGGGCGTGCTGCTCACCACCGGGGGCGGCCCCGGCGGGCCGGGCGTGCCGCTGCCGTCGACCCTGGCCCCCATGCTGTCTCCCGAGGTGCGGGCCCGATACGACCTGATCGGCTTCGACATGCGCTTCGTCGAGCGGAGCACCCCCATCGGCTGCGGGCAGGACGTGGAGGAGCCCGGCGGCTACTGGGTGCGTTCCGCCACCCCGGGGAGCTTCCCCGCCGACGCCGCCGCGGCCCGCGCGTACGCCCGCGACTGCGTGCGCGCCGCCGGGTGGGCCCTGCCGCACGCCACGACGGCGAACGCGGCGCGCGACATGGACGTCATCCGGGCCGCGCTCGGCGAGGAGAAGATCTCCTACCTCGGCGGATCGTACGCGGGGATGCTGGGGGCGACCTACAGCACCCTGTTCCCCGGCCGGGTGGACCGGTTCGTGCTGGACAGCCCGCCTTTCGGCGACACCGCGTGGCGGCCGTACGAGCTGGCGCGCACCCCCGCGTTCGAGGCGGGGACGGCCGCCTTCGCCGCCTGGACGGCCGCGCGCCACGCCGACTACGGCCTCGGCGCCACCGCGCAGGAGGTCATCGACGCCGTCACCGGGCTCATCGACCGCGCCGCGACGGCCCCCATCGTCGCCGGCGGGCACGCCTGGACCAGCGGCGAGCTGGGGACGCTGCTCGTGGCGGGCATCTACGACGAGCGCTCCTTCGGGCTTGTCGCGGCGGCCTTCGCCGCCCTCGCCGCCGGGCGGGAGCCGTTCGTGCCGTTCCCCATCCGGCCGCTGCGGCCCGCCGGGGTGCCGGGCGTCCCCCCGGACAACCACACCGCGACCAACATGGCCTACCGGTGCGGGGACGGCCCCTGGCCGCGTGACCCCCACGTCTACCTGCGCGACCTCGACCTCTACGGCACGCGGTATCCGTTGTTCGGGCCGGCGAACGCCAACATCACGCCGTGCGCCTTCTGGCCCCGCGTGAAGGACGAGCCGGTGCGGCTGTCGGCCAACCGGGGCCCCGGGGTCCTGGTGACCGCGGCGCTGCACGACGTGGCCGTCCCGATCGCCAACAGCCGCGCCGTCGCGGCGCACATCCCCGGCTCGCGGCTGGTGACCATCGACGCCCACACCCACGCGCCGTACCCGTCCTTCGGCGACGCCTGCCTCAACGGCGCCGTCGACGCCTTCCTCACGACCGGGACGCTGCCGCCCGCCGACGTCGCCTGCTGAGCCGGCCGGGCGGCAGCGCCCGCGACGGCCCGGGACCGCCGGCCTCAGGAGGCCCGCCGGTCCGCGGTCCCGGCCGTCGGGCGAACGCCGTGCCGGCTTTCGGCCCGGTAGCGGAAGACGTGGCGGTAGGTCTGCGGGGAGACGCCGGCGACCCGGCCGAAGTGGTAGCGCAGGCTCGCGGCGGTGCCGAAACCGCATCTGCGGGCGATGTCCTCGATGGACTCGTCGGTGGTCTCCAGCAGTTCCTGCGCTAGCCGTACGCGCTGCTGGAGCAGCCACTGCAACGGGCTGATCCCCAAGGTGTCGCGGAACCGGCGGGTGAAGGTGCGCTCGCTCAGATGCGCCACCTGCGCGAGCTGGGGGACCGTCAACGGCTCCCCCAGGTGCTCACGTGCCCAGTCGAGCACGTGCGTCAGCGAGTCTCCTCTGCCCGGCGTCGAGACGACCCGGGTGTACTGCGCCTGCCCGCCCTCCCGGTGCGGCGGCACCACCATGCGCCGGGCGACCTCGTTGGCGACCGCCGCGCCGTGGTCCTGGCGCACCAGGTGCAGGCAGGCGTCGATGGCCGAGCCGGTGCCGGCGGAGGTGATGATGTCGCCCTCGTCGATGTAGAGCGGCACGGGATCGAAGTCGATGTTCGGGAAGCGGTGGGCGAAGTCGCCGCCGTTCAGCCAGTGGGTGGTCGCGCGGCGGCCGTCGAGCAGCCCGGCGGCGGCCAGCACGTAGGCGCCCGAGCAGATCGACATGATGCGCTTGCCCCGCTCGTGCGCGACGCGCAGCGCCTCGACCAGGCCGCGCGGCGGATCGAGCTGCACGGCGCGGGCGACGGCGGCCACCACGATGGTGTCGGCCTGCAGCAGGTCGTCGAGCCCGTACGGCGTGTCGATCCGCAGCCCGGCGGTGGTGCGCAGCGGCCCGGGTTCGGCGGCGCACAGCCGCAGCTCATACCAGGGATCGACGAGATCGCTGCGGTCGGTGCCGAAGACCTCGCACGGCACGGCCAGCTCGAACACCGGCGTGCCGTCGGTGACGGCGAGACCAACGATGTGACGGCCCATGGCTGAAATTTAGCGCAGATTGGCGTTTCCGCCACTGGTTGACGTTCGGCACGCACCCGGATCCTTGGTCTCCATGAGTGACGTGACGAACAAAGGCCGGATGACCTTCGGCCCCGGCACGGCGATGTACGTGGGAGCGGTGCTCGGCACCGGCGTCATCGCCCTGCCCGCCCTGGCGGCCGAGGCCGCCGGGCCCGCCTCGCTGCTGGCGTGGCTGGCCCTCGTCCTGCTGTCGGCGCCGCTGGCCGGGACCTTCGCCGCGCTCGGCGCGCGCTACCCCGACGCCGGCGGCGTGTCCACCTACGCCCGGCTGGCCTTCGGCAAGCACGCGGCGGCGGTGGTCGGATGGTGCTTCTACTTCGCGGTGCCCCCGGGGGCCGCCGCCGCCGCGCTGTTCGGCGGCGCGTACGTGTCGGCCGCGGTCGGCGGCGGGGCGACGACCACCACCGTGACGGCGGTGGGCCTGATGGTCGTGGTCACCGTGGCCAACGCCTTCGGCCTGCAGGTCAGCAGCCGGCTGCAGTTCGCGCTGGCGGGGCTGCTGGTCCTCCTGCTGCTGGTGTCGGTCGGGCTGGCGCTGCCGCACGCCGACATGGGCAACCTGGAGCCGTTCGCCCCGCATGGCTGGGCCGCGATCGGCCCGGCGGCCGCGTTGCTGGTCTGGAGTTTCGCGGGATGGGAGGCGATCACCCATCTCGCCGCCGAGTTCCGCCGCCCCCAGCGCGACCTGCCGAGAGCGACCGCCGCCGCGGTCACCATCGTGGGCGTGCTCTACCTGCTGGTGGCCTTCGCCACCGTCGCGGTTCTCGGCTCCGCCGCGGCCAAGACCACCGCCCCGCTGGGCGAGCTGATGGCCGTCGGGCTGGGCGGCAACGCCCGCTGGCTGGCCGCGGGCGCGGCGGTGCTGCTGACGCTCGGCGCGATGAACGCCTACTACGCCGGCGCCGCCAAGCTCGGCGCCGCCCTGGGCCGGGACGGTGCGCTGCCCGGCGCGCTGGCCGAGGGCAGCGTGGCCGGGGAGGTGCCGCGCCGCAGCCTCGCCGTCAACTCGGCGATGTCGTTCGCCATGCTGGCGATCGTGCTCGTGACGGGGCTGGGCTCCCGGCCGCTGGTGCTGCTCACCACCGGCTCCTTCGTCGCGGTGTACGCCATCGGGGTGGCCGCCGCCATCAAGCTGCTGCCCCGGCGCAGCCTGGGCCGGGCCGCGGCGATCACGGCGCTCATCGCGGTGGTCGCGCTGCTGCTCATGTCCGGCGTCTACCTCGTGTGGCCGCTGGTGGTGACCGGGGCGGCGCTGCTGTACGTGCGGCTCAACCACGGCCGCCGGTCCTCTTCCGGGCAGGAGCGGCAGGAGGACGTCGCGGAGCTGAGCACGTGACCTCGGGTCGTGCCACGCCCGAGCCGGACAGCCTCCGCAAGGCGGTGGCCGCGTTCGGCGGCGGGCCGTGCGAGCTACCCTCGCTCGACCTCACGACCGCCGCCGGCCGCCGCACGCTGCTGACCCTGCTCAACGCCTGGGGCTGCCGCATCCCCTACCCCCGGGACGGGGAGGCGGACTCGTTCGACGTGGCGGTGGGGGCGTGGGCCCGGCGCAGGCAGGCGGACCTGCCCGCCGCCCCGCTCGCCGAGCTGACCGACGCCGACCTCGCACCGCTGGGCGAGTGTTTCGCCGAGCTGGCCGCCGCCGAGGTCGGCCGGCCCGGCAGGGCGCGCAGGCTCGGACCGACCGCCGCGTCGAAGGCGCTGCACATGCTGCGCCCGCGTTCCCTCATGCCCTGGGACGCCGCCATCGCCGAACGGCTGCACGGCGGGCGGGGCCCCGCCGAGTACGTCGCCCATCAGCGGCTCGGCCGTGACTGGGCCAAAGAGCTGCTGGAGACGACCGGCCTGGACGAGCATGCCCTCACCCTGACGCTCGGCGGGCCGGGCCGGACCCTGGCCAAGATCCTCGACGACTACTGCTACGTGCGGTTCACCCGAATGGAGTGCCTGTGATCCTCGGCATCGATCACATCGGCCTGGCCACCGACGACCCGGCGGGGACCGCTCCCTTCCTCGCCGCGCTGGGCCTGGCCGCGTCGGACCGGGGAGTGGCCGGCGACTACGGGGTGAACTGCGAGTTCTGGCGATACAACGACGGGATCGGGCAGCCGTCCATCGAGACGGTCTCCCCGGCGCGGCCGGACTCGGCCATCACGGACCGGCTCGCGAAACAGGGACCGGGCCTGTATCACGTGGCCTTCTGCGTGGACGACCTGGAGGGCGAGTTCGCCCGGCTGCGCGATCACGGGTTCGTCCCCGTCGACGCCGCGCCGTGCGCCGGCGCCCGCCCGGGTATGCGCGTGATGTTCATGTACGCGCGCAAGCCCGCGGGGCTGCTGATCGAACTCGTGCAGTATTCATGACCGCCGCCGCACCGGCCGGCCGGAAATTCATCGCCGGTTAAATCGGCGCCCGCCGGCGATCGCTCCGGAAAACGCCGATCGCCGCCCGGCCAATGCGTTCGCGACCGGCGAACGATAACGCGTCGAATGGAAAGTCACGGAACCCGCGAAAGGACGGGTGACGACTGGCCCTGAAATGACCGCCGATACTCCATCGGCGTCACACCGACCGACCTGATGAAATGGTGACGCAGATTTCCCGCGGTGCCCATGCCGCACAACTGGCTGATCCGTTCAATCGGCAGGTTGGTCGACTCCAGCAGATGCCGGGCCCGCGCCAGCCGCTGTGCGTGCAGCCAGCGCAGCGGCGTGGTGCCGGTGGCGTCGTGGAAGCGCCGGACCAGGGTCCGCGCGCTCACCCCGGCCCAGGCCGCCATCTGCGCGACGGTGAGCTGCCGGTCCATGTGCTCGACGGCCCACTGCAGGACCGGGGCCAGCCCTTCGTCGCCGGAGCGGGGCACCGGGGTCTCGATGTACTGCGCCTGCCCGCCGGGGCGGTGGGCGGGCACGACCATGCGGCGCGCGACCTGGTTGGCGATGTCGGCGCCCAGATCGGTCCGGATGAGGTGCAGGCACAGGTCGATCCCCGCGCTGCGGCCCGCGCTGGTGAGCACGTCGCCCTCGTCCACGTACAGGACCGCGGGATCGACCCGCACCGTCGGATGGCGCGCGCTGAGGATGTCGGTGTACATCCAGTGAGTGGTGGCCCGCCGCCCGTCCAGCAGCCCGGCCGCGGCCAGGACGAAGGCGCCGGTGCACAGGGAGACGACCCTCGCCCCGCCGGCGTGCGCCGCCCGCAGCGCGTCGAGCAGCCGCGGGTCGGCCGGCTCGCCGGACAGCACCGCCTCGGCGGACAGCGCCGGGACCACGACCGTGTCGGCCGAGGCGAGCGTCTCGAGGCCGTACGGGGTGTGCAGGACGAACCCGTTCTGCGTCCGCGTCCTCCCCGGATCGGCGGCGCACAGCCGCAGCTCATACCAGGGATCGGCCAGCTCGCTGCGGTCGGTGCCGAAGATCTCGCAGGCGATGGACAGTTCGAACATCGGCATGTCCGCGGTGACCGCGAGGGCCACGACGCCGGTGACGGCTCTCATGCCCTAAACAGTAGCGGCAGGATTTTGATGAAGATAGGCAGTTCTGCCACTCGTCAACCTTCAGGCCCCTGGCCAGGCTATGAGCGTGAACAACGACATTTCCGCTGCTCCGCACGCGAGGCGGCTGGGGCCCGGGCTGGCGTTCGCGCTGACCGCGGGGGTCATCGGCCTCTGCCTCGCCGCGTCGGCCTTGCCGTCTCCGCTGTACAAGCTGTACGCGGCCCAGTGGCAGCTCCCGGCTTCCACCATGACCCTCATCTACGCCACGTACTGCTTCGGAGTGCTGGCCTCGCTGCTGGTCTTCGGCCGTGTCTCCGACACCTGGGGCCGCCGGCCGGTCATCATGGTCGGCCTGGCCGGCCTCCTCGCCTCGATGGTGGTGTTCATGTTCGCGGCCGACGCCGCCTGGCTGTTCGCCGCCCGCGCGGTTCAGGGCCTGGCCACCGGCATCGCCATCAGCGCGGCCGGCGCGGCCCTGCTCGAGTTGTACCAGGGCGGCAACCCGGCCAAGGCCAGTCTCTACAACGTCGTCGCCAGCGCCCTGGGCGTCGGCGTCGGCGGCCTGCTCGGCGCGGTGCTCGTGGAGTACGCGCCGGGGCCGCTGGTGACGCCGTTCATCGTGCTCGCCGCGCTGGTCATCGTCTTGGTGCTCGGCATGCTGGGCGTCCCCGAGACCGTGACCGGCGACTCCCGCACCGGGTTCCGGATCGCCGCGCCGGGCGTCCCGCGGCAGATCATCACCCCCTTCACGCTCGCCAGCCTCGGCATCACCTGCACCTGGGCGATCATCGGCATCTACCTGGGGCTCGTCGGCACGCTCGCCCCCGCCCTGCTGCACGCCGAGACCCAGCTCGCGGCCGGTCTGGCCATCTTGGCCCTGGGCGGGACCTCCGCGGTGCCGCCGCTGCTCACCCAGAAGCTGGCCCCGGCCGTCCAGATCGCCTGGGGGGCGGTCGCGCTCACCGCCGGCATCGCGCTGATGGCCTGGGCGCTGTCCGTCAACGGCGCGGCCCTGTTCATCGTGGCCAGCGTGGTGATCGGCGCCGGCGTCGGGTTCGGGATGTTCGGGTCGCTGCGCACCGTCGGCGCCGCCGCGCCCCCGGACCGCCGCGCCCAGGTCATGGCCGCCTTCTACATCGTCGCGTACGCCGCGATCTCGCTGCCCGCCGTCGCCGCCGGGTTCACCGTACGGCAGCTGGGAGCGGTGCAGACGTTCCAGATATTCGGCGCGGGCATCGTCGTGGTGTCCCTCGGCACCCTGATCTTGGCCGTGGCCCGGCAGCGGGCCCAGACACGGGCCGCCGCGTCCGTACCGGTCCCGCGGGCGGGGGCGGTGACGGAACGCGGATAGCCGCGCCTGTGCCGTCAGGCAGGAAGGGCGCCCGCCCTCCGGCGGTCCTGGCCACGCCGGAGGGCCCGCGGGCGTCACCGTTTCGACCATCACAGCGCTGGAGACCGTTCATGACTCCTCCCCCCACCCCCGCTTGGAACCCCGGCGACGCCCCCGACGAGTCGGAACTCAGCCGCATCGCCGCGGGTCTCGGTCTGGACATCGAGGCCGAGCACCTCGCCGAATACCGCGTGCTGATCGAGCAAGGCCTGAGCGGCTACAGCCGCCTGGACCAGTTGTCCCCCCTGCCGCAGCCGGTGCGCAACCACGACCGCGATCCCGGACACCCGCCCGCTCCCGAGGAGAACCCCCATAACGGCTGGGCGTGGCGGTGCTCGATCAAGGGCGCCCCCGAAGGGCCGCTGGCCGGCAAGCGGGTCGCCGTCAAGGACAACATCAGCGTCGCCGGGGTGCCGATGATGAACGGCTCCTCTATCATGCGAGGGTTCGTCCCCCACGAGGACGCCACGGTGGTCACCCGGCTGCTGAACGCCGGCGCCGAGATCACGGGGAAGACGGCGGTCACGGCCTTCTGCGCCGACTCCGCCGGGCTGACCGGCCTCGATCCCCAGCCGTCCAACCCCTACGACCCCACCCGGCTGCCGGGCGCGTCCTCGAGCGGCAACGCCATCGTGATCGTCACCGGGCAGGCGGACATGGCCGTCGGCGGCGACCAGGGCGGGTCGATCCGGCTGCCGGCGGCCTGGAGCGGCTGCGTCGGCCTCAAGCCCACCTACGGCCTGGTGCCGTACACGGGGGCCTTCCCCCTCGAACGCACCCTCGACCACATCGGGCCGATGGCGGCCTCGACGGCCGACTGCGCGGCGATGCTGGAAGTGATGGTCGGAGCCGACGGCCTGGATCCGCGCCAGCAGCTCGACCTGGCCATCGGGTCGTACACGGGCATGCTCGACGAGGACCTGCACGGCCTGCGCGTCGGCGTGTTACGCGAGGGGTTCGGCATTCCCGGCGTCTCCGAGCCCGACGTCGACGCGGCCGTGCTGGACGCGGCCGAGACGCTCGCCCGCGGCGGAGCGGACGTCGTGGAGGTGTCGGTCCCCCTGCACAGCGACGGCTTGACCGTCTGGAGCGCGATCGCCTTCCAGGGGGCGACCGAGCTGCTCACCCGCGGTGATGCCGCCGGGGCCAACTGGAACGGGCACTTCGACCTCGACCTGGCCGACTTCTACCGCCGGGCCAGGTCGGATCACGCGGCGGAGCTGTCCCCCACCGTCGTGTTCACCATCCTGCTCGGCACCTATCTCACCGAGCGGTACGGCCACCACTACTACGTCAAGGCGCAGAGGCTGGCCAGGGAGCTCGGCCGGCAGTACGCGACCGCGCTGGAGACCGTCGACGTTCTGCTGCTGCCCACCGCGGGCCTCAAGGCCGTCGAACGCCGCACCGACAATTCGATCGCCCAGCTCGTCGCCCAGGCCCTGTGCAACATGCACAACACGGCCCCGTTCGACGCCACCGGCAATCCGGCGCTCAGCGTTCCCTGCGGGTTCTCGGCCGGGCTGCCGATAGGCGTGATGCTCGTGGGGCGACGGTACGACGACGAGACGGTGCTTCGCGCCGGGCACGCCTACGAGATGCTGCGGGGCCCGCTGGCCGTCCGCCCGCCGAAGGTCGCCGAGCGCCGCTGAATCCGGCGGACCTCCTGCCCCCGACAGCTTGTGTAGGTGAGCGGCATGTCCACACGAACGGCGGCTTCCGACGGCATCAACGCCGCACTGGCCTTCATCTGGGCGAACTACGCCGACAGCGGGCTCTGCCTCGATGTGGCGGCGCGGGTCGCCGGGGTGAGCAAGTTCCATTTCTCGCGGATGTTCAAGGCCCGGACCGGGGTCGGATTCGTCGAGTACCTCACACGCATCAGACTCGCCGAGGCCAGTAACCGCCTGCGGAACACCGCCGATCCCGTGAGCAGCATCTGCCACGCCGTCGGCTACCGCGACCTGAGCAACTTCCATCGCATGTTCCGCCGGCACTACGGCACCACGCCGTCGGCGCACCGCCGGCGGCACGCCTACGGCACACCGGTTCTGCGCCGCTCAATGTCCGATTGATGCAGTTGGGCGAGATTGTCCTATTTGAGCCAATCTCGCCCAACGCAAAAATGTCCACGAATGCGAGTTCACAGCCTCTATATCCTCAGCGTGACATTCAGGGCGATTCCACCGTGAATCGCCATACATCGCATCGCTTGAGGAGTTCACGTGGACTCAGCGCACAACTCACGACAGGAGCCCGAGGCTCCGCCGGCTCTCCGGCGCCGCACGCTCATGGCCGGGAGCGTGGGCGCCGCCCTCGCCGCGAGCCTGCTGCCGGGCATCGCCTCGTCACCGGCCCGGGCGGCGGAGGCCGCCGCCCGGAGGTTCGACCCGCACGACTGGGACTCGGTTCGCGCGCAGTTCAACCTCTCCAACCGGTATCTGCACTTTTCCACCTTTCTTCTGGCGTCCCATCCGGCCCCCGTACGCGCCGCGATCAACGATCTGCGTGACCAGCTCGACGCGGACCCGCCGACGATGGCCGAGGGCTTCGGCGACGAGGACCGCAGCACGCGGGTGCGAGCGGTGATCGCCCGTCACCTCGGCGGCCGGCCCGAAGAGGTGGCGCTGACCGACAGCACCACCATGGCCATAGCGCTGCTGTACGGCGGGCTGAAACTCCGCCCCGGCCAGGAGATCCTCACCAGCGCGCAGGACTTCTACGTCACGACCATGGCCCTGCGGCTGCGCAACGAGCGGGACGGCACGCCGGTGCGCACGATCTCCCTCTACGACGACCCCGCCCGGGTGTCGGCCGACGAGATCGTCGGCAGGATCGTGCGGGCCATCGGACCGAGGACCCGCGTGCTCGCGTTGACCTGGGTGAACTCCAACTACGGCGTGAAGCTGCCTGCCAGGCAGATCGCCGACGCCCTGGCCGAGATAAACGCCCGCCGCGACGAGGCGGACAAGGTGCTGTTCTGCCTGGACGGCGTGCACGGGTTCGGCGTCGAGGACGTCAAGATCAGCGATCTGGGCTGCGACTTCTTCGCCAGCAGCGTGCACAAGTGGCTGTTCGGCCCCCGCGGGACCGGGTTCCTGTGGGGCCGCGGCGACAACCTGGGCCTGGTGCGGGTCACGATCCCGAGCTTCACCCGCGCCGGTTACTACGCCTGGGTGGACGAGCACCCGCCGGTCGGCGAGCTCGGCGCGATCGCCAGCCCGGGCGGCTTCCACTCCTTCGAGCACCGCTGGGCGGTGCCGTCGGCGTTCGACTTCCACAACGCCATCGGCGCGTCCAGAATCCACCACAGGACCGTCTCCCAGGCCAGCCGGCTCAAGGCGGGGCTGAGGGAGCTTCGCGGCGTCCGCGTGGTCACCCCCCAGACGTCCGCGCTGTCGGCCGGAATAGTGTCCTGCCTGATCGACGGGATCGACCCCGAAACCGCCGCACAGCGCCTGCGCGCCGACTTCGGCATCATCGCGACCGCCACGCCCTACAAGGATTCGCACCTGCGGTTCGGCCCGTCCATCACCACCACGCCGCAGCAGGTCGAGCAGGTCATCAAGGCCGTGGCCAGGCTCCGCTGACCGCGGGACGGGACGCCCGGCGACGACGCGCCCCGGTCGTCCACGCCGTGCGAGACGGTGTGCCCGTGCTCCGCGCCGCCGCCGCGCGGGATCCAGATCGATGTGACGTCGACGGCCGCTTCGTGCCCCTTCGATTCGCTCAGGTCGCCGTGAAGGGGGTGAGGCGGCCGTCGACGAGCCGTGCCCGCCACCGGGGAGCGCCGCGACGACACCCCTGGCCGCGGCCGGCCCGCACCGCCGCGCACGTCGCGGGCCGGGACGGCGCCCCGACCCGCCCGCGGCAACACCGTCAGATCATCACAATCCGCAAAGATCGGAGGTGATACGGGGGAAGGAGGTCTTTCCTCACGACCACGGTCTTGACACCCTGGTAATCGCGGAGGCCGCGCCCGCCCGGATGCCCGGCCGCGCCTCGCAAGAGCGAACACAAGGCGTCGAACCCCGACCATGCCGACGCCCGGGTTTCGACACTCGTCATATCGTTACGCAGCGTATCCACAAGCATGGCCACCGTAAGCTGTGTTCGCGTATCTTGCGCCCTTTTAGTAGGCATGACACTTTTTAGAGAAATTCCTGCCCGCGCAGTCATGTCGCATGCCCAAGGTCCTGAATGCTCTGTTTCGGGGTGGTGCAGATGCCGGAAGACAAGACCATGTTAAAATTCTTACAAGATCGGCAGGCAGGCGACCCAAGGGTCGCAGTCCACACGGAAAAACCTTATCAACCAGAGAAGTTAATAAGCTCGGTTGAGGTCGTCCGGATAGACACGTTGCTACCGGCCGACTCCCCCCGAGTCAAGGGCGAGGACTGGGCGCACGCCAAGGTGCTGGCCGATGTGGTGACGCCGTTGCCCCCGATCCTGGTCCACCGGCCGACCATGCGGATCATCGACGGGATGCACCGGGTCAGAGCCGCCCTGATGCGCGGCAGGCAGACGATCGAAGCCCGCTTCTTCGACGGCGCCGAGGACGCCGCCTTTCTCCTCGCGGTGCGGGAGAACATCAAGCACGGGCTGCCGCTGTCGACGGCCGACCGCGAGATGGCCGTGATCCGCATCCTCACCTCCCAGCCGCACTGGTCCGACCGGGCCATCGCCGCCGTGACCGGCCTGTCCGCCAAAGGAGTGGCCGAGATCCGGCGGCGTTCAACTGCGTCCGCGTCGCAGATGAACACCCGCATGGGGCGAGACGGCCGGGTACGCCCCCTGGACGGCGCGCAGGGCCGCATCCGCGCCAGCCGGATCATCAGCAGGCAGCCCGAGCTGTCGCTCCGCGAGATCGCCCGCGAGGCGGGCATCTCGGTGGCCACCGCCAAGGACGTGCGAGAACGGATCCGGCAGGGACGCGACCCCCTGACAGAGCGGCATCGGAGCAGGCAGAGGGCAGCCGCCGCGGACGCGTACGAGACGCGACAAGAGGGCAGACAGGCCGCCGGGACGGCGGTCCGCACCACCAGGCCCGCGCTCGGCAATTCCGACTGGCCGTCCGTGCGGGACAAGATGCGCAAAGATCCCACCTTGAAGTACAGCACCTCGGGGCTGGCGTTTCTGCGTTGGTTCGACACCCACGCCTTCGACTCGATGGAATGGGTGACGCTCCTGGACGCCGTCCCCGCACACTGGCGCCGGGAGATCGCCGAGCTGGCCCGCTCGTACGCCGAGCGATGGCTGCAGGTCGCCAAGGCACTTGAAGGCAAGAGCCGGCGCTCGGCCTGATCCGCGGCCCGGCGCGGGCCGCCGCCGGTGCGCACGATGCCCCCTGTCCCCCACGGGACAGGGGGCATCGTGCTTTTCACGCCCGCCTCCCCCGCCGGGCGATTTCAAGCCCCGGAACCTTTCAGAAAAAGACACAAAAACGCATTCAGTCAAGCGTTGTCATGCCGCTGTCAACTTCCGGAAGGCGTCGCGACTTTCATTTCTTGACGGGCCGCCGACCCGCACGCGACCATCCTTAGGTCGATGAGGAAGGAATGCGGATGCCCAGTCTGACTCGTACGGAAGCCGCTGCCCGAAGTGCCCTTCTAAGCGTTCGCTCTTATCAGATCGAACTCGATCTCACTCGTGGCCCGGAGACATTCCGATCCACTACGACAATCGTTTTCGGGGCGACGGAGACCGCCACGGAAACATTTCTCGACATCCAGCCGAGCCGATTGATTTCGGCCACGCTGAACGGCCGGTCGCTGGATGTGACCACGCTGCGGGACGGCCGGCTGCCGCTGACCGGGCTGGCCGAGGACAACCGGCTCGTCGTGGTCGCGGACATGGCCTACTCCCGTGAGTGCGAGGGCATGCACCGCTTCGAAGACCCCGCCGACGGACAGGTGTACGTCTACTCCTTCGTCTACGTCGACAACGCGCCGCGCGTCTTCGCCTGCTTCGACCAGCCCGATCTCAAAGCCCCCTACACCTTCACGGTGACGGTCCCGGACGACTGGCGGGTGCTGGGCAACGCGCCGGCGACCCGGACCGCCCCCGGACGGTGGGAGCTGCCCGCCTCGCCCTCCCTGTCCACCTACCTCACGGCGATCGTCGCCGGTCCCTTCGCCTCCTTCCACACCCGGCACGGCGACATCGACCTGGGGTTCCACTGCCGCGCCTCGCTCGCCGACGCGCTCAAGGCCGACGTGGACGAGGTCTTCGAGATCACCGGGCAGATCCTCACCGCCTGCGAGGACATGTTCGGCATCGCCTACCCCTTCGGCAAGCTCGACCAGGTCTTCGTGCCGGAATTCTCGGTTCTCTCCCTTGACCACCCCGGGTGCGTCCTGCTGCGCGAGCAGTACCTGTTCAGCTCCGCCGTGACGGCGAGCGAACGCGAGACACGGGCCGTCGTGCTCGCCCACGGGATCTCCCTCATGTGGCTGGCCGGCCTGGTCACCCACGCCTGGTGGGACGACCTGTGGCTGGGCCAGTCGTTCGCCGACTACATGGCGCACCGGCTGACCAGCGAGGCCACCCGCTTCCCCGGTCCGCCCACCACCTTCGCCGCCCGCCGCAAGGCCCAGGCGTACGTCCCCGACCAGCGCCCGTCGACGCACCCCGTCGCGCTCACCGGCCCGGACGTGCGGACCGTGCTGCTGGAGCTCGACCGGATCTCCTACTTCAAGGGGCACTCGGTGCTGCGCCAGCTCGCGGCGCACATCGGCGACGAGGCGCTCCGGGCCGGGCTGCGCACGTATTTCTCCCGGCACGCGTTCTCCACCGCCACCTTCGACGCGTTCATGGCCGCGCTCAGCGAGGCGGCGGGCACCGACCTGAACGACTGGGCGCGCGCCTGGCTGAAGTCGGCGAACGTCAACACGCTGACGCCCGAGATCACCATCCGCGACGGGCGCATCGAGCGGGCCGCGATCCTGCAGACCGCACCCGACTCCCATCCCATCCTGCGCACCCACACCATGAACGTCGGCCTCTACGACGACGCGGGCTCCACCGTCGTACGCGCCGTGGTCGACGGGCCGCGCACCGAGCTGCCCGAACTGGCAGGACGCCCCGCGCCCCGGCTGCTGCTGCTCAACGACGGCGACCTGACCTACGCCAAGATCCGCTTCGACCCCGTGAGCCAGGCGTCGCTGCCCGCGCTGCTGCCGAACCTGTCGCCGATCAACCGGGCGATGGTCTGGTGCGCGCTGCTGCTGGGCGTGCAGGACGGCGTCTACCCGGCGGCGGCCCACCTCGACCTGGTCCGGCAGATGGTCGCGGTCGAGACCGAGCTGTCCATCCAGGCCGAGGTGCTCGAGCAGGCCCGGCACGACGTCGCCGACCGCTTCCTCAGCCCCACGGCGCGCCCGGCCGCGACCGCCCGGGTCGCCGAGGCGCTGCTGGAGCGGCTGACCAGGCTCGACGCGGGAGACGAGCTCCAGGTCACCCTCTTCCGCGCGCTGATCGACTTCACCTCCGACACCGGCCTGCTCCGCGGGTGGCTCGCCGGGACCGCGCTGCCGGACGGACTGGTGCTCGACACCGACCTCGCCTGGCGCGTACGGCACCGGCTGGCGGTGCTGGGCGACCTTGGCGAGGCCGAGATCGACGCCGCCCATGCGGCGGAGCCGACCGCCCTGACCGAGCAGTACGCGATCCGCTGCCGGGCGGCGCGGCCCGACCACCGGGCCAAGGAGGCCGCGTGGACGGCCGTGACGACCGACACCTCGCTGTCCAGCTACCAGCTGTTCGCCCTGGCCGAAGGCTTCTGGCAGCCCGAGCAGCAGGAACTGACCCAGCCCTACGTGGAGCGGTTCTTCGCCGAGATGCCCAAGGCCGCCGCGCTCCGCGGCGACATGGTGCTCGACCTGCTGCTGCGGTCCCTGTATCCCCGCTACGCGGCGACGCCGGGCACGCTGGCCCTGGCCGAGGACATGCTCGCCCGGGACGACCTGCCCCCCACCCTGCGGCGCAGGGCGGCCGACTACACCGACGACCTGCGGCGCGTGGTCCTGGCCAGGGCCGCGGCCGGCGAGTGAGCGAGGCCGGCGTGCACATCGCGATCGTCGGAGGAGGAATCGCGGGCGCCCTGCTCGCGCTGCGGCTGACCCGGGCGCCGCGCCCCGCGCAGGTGGACCTGTTCCTCGGCCGGGCGCCGCTGACCCGCGACGCCTCCCACGCCTCGGGCGGCATGGTCCGCGGCTTCGAACCCGACCCGGCCGCCACGCGCCTTGCGGCCGAGAGCCTGGCCGAGCTCCGGGGCAGCGCGACGCTGCGCGAGTGGTCGGGCTACCGCGAGACCGGATCGGTGTACGTGCCGGCCCGCGGCTCGGACCCGACCGGCTCGCTGGAGATCCTCGATCACCTGCTGCCCCGCTCGGCGACGCTGGTGGACCGGGACGCGCTGGCCCGCGAGCACCGGCTGCGCGACCTGCCCGAGGGGGCGGTCGGCGTGGTGGAGCGCCGCGCCGGCCACATCTCCCCCCACCGGCTGCGCGCGGCGGTGCTGGACGAGATCGCCCGCGCGAAGGCGGTCGTCCACCGCGCCGACGTGCGGCAGGTGACCACGGACCCGGCCGTACGCACCGCCGACGGCGCCCTGCTGCGATACGACGCCGTGGTCGTGGCGGCCGGCGCGTGGACGCCGCGGCTGCTGGAAGACAGCGGCCTGCCCGGCGCGGGCCTGCGCACCAAGCAGATCCAGTACAGCGTCTGCCGGACGGGCCTGGACGACCTGCCCCCCTTCGTCGAGGAGAACTCCGGCCTGTACGGACGCCGGATGCAGCCGGGCGCGTTCCTGCTCGGGCTGCCGACCGACCGGTGGGACGTCCACCCCGACGAGATCACCCGTGACCACGCGCTGGCCGAGCAGGTGGTGACGCGGGCCGAGCGGCTGCTCGGCGTGCCCGTCCGCGCCCTGCGCACGGTCGCCTCCTTCGACTGCTACAGCGATCCGTCCGGCCTGGCGCTCCGCCCGGTGAGCGCCGCCGGCGGGCTTTTCACCTTCACGGGAGGAAGCGGCGGGGCGGCCAAGACGGCGGTGGCCGCCAGCCGGGCCGCGGCCGACGCCCTCCTGTGACAGCGCGACCCCGTCAACGCCCGCACACCGGCTCCGGTGAAGCGGCCCGTCTGATGAGAGGAGAAGGCTGATGGACCAGCCTCCCGTTCGATTCGGAATCAGCGCGTTCGGCTACGCCTTCGGCCAAGACCAGGACGTGGAGAAGACGGCCCCCTCCTACGTGTCCGACCCCGAACGCATCCTGCAGTGGGGCTACCACACCTTCCACCGCGCCGCGGACGGCATCACGGCGATCGACCTGGCCGCGGAGGCCGCCCAGGACGCGCTGAAGCGCGCCGGGCTCGCCGCCGACGACGTCGACCTGCTCGTACTGGCGGCCTCCGAGGTCCCCAACTACCTGAACTGGGACTCCTCGACCGCGCTGGCCCGGGAGCTGAAGATCCCGCACGTGCAGACGCTGCTGCTCAACGAGGGCTGCGCGTCGGGCGTGACCGGCCTGGGCGTGGTCGCGGGCCTGCTGGCCGTCCAGCCGGAGATCGAAAAGGTGCTGTTCGTCGCGGTCAACCGGGTCAGCGAGTACCACCGCAACCGCATGAAGGTGAACAACGCCGTCCACAGCGACGGCGCCGTGGCCGCGGTCCTCCTGCGCGACCACGAGCGCAACCGGTGGCTGTCCACCGTGCAGATCATCGACGCCGAGCTGTGCGACTGGTTCCGCAACGACTACGGCGGCGCGGTGGCCCCGGTGGCGCCGCCCGGGTGGTCCAGCGCGACCGCGCCCGCCGGGCACGAGCGGGTCCACGCGCACTTCCAGAAGGACCCCAAGCGGATGCGCGCCTTCGCCGAGCTGGCCGTGGCCCGCTCGGTCCGCGTCGTCCAGCGGGCGTGCCGCCAGGCCGGCGTACGCCAGGAGGACGTCACCCACTACATCTACATCAACGACCCCGACGGCATCACCGACCTGGCGCCGCTGCTCGAACTGCCGCTGGAGCGCACCAACCACGCCCTCGCCGCCGCGCACGGCCACATGGGCGCCGCCGACCAGCTCACCGCCCTCGGCGAGCTGATCGACCAGGGCGCGGTCAAGCCCGGCGACCTGGTCGCGCTGTCCGGCATCTCCATCGGGATGCGCTGGTACTGCACGCTCGTCCGGGCCTGAATCGGAAGGCACCCACATGAACCCCCTGCTGGACACGCTCCGCGCGGCCGCGCTGGCCGGCCGCGCCCCCGACGTCGCGACGCGCAGGGCGCTGCTGGAGCTCGACGACGCGGCGACCGCCCGCCAGGCGGGCCGCCGGCTCGCCGCCGCCCCGGCCGACAGCCTGCGCGACCTGCGTGATCTGCGCGTCGCGATCGTCGCCACCTGCACCATCGGGTCGTTCGAACCCCTGCTGTGGACCGGCCTGGTCGGCGCCGGCTTCCGGCCCGTCGTCGGCAAGAGCGACTACGGCGCCTTCGACATGACGCTCGCCGCGGCGGACTTCCCCGGCGACGGCGACCCCGACCTCGTCGCCACGCTCCTCGACGCCGCCTACTTCCTCCCCCGCGAGTGGAGCCCCGCCGCGTTCGAGGAGTTCGGCGACGCCGTCCAGGCCCGCCTGCGGCAGCTCACCGGTCTGGTCACGGCCTGCGTGGAACGGACCTCGGCGACGCTGGTCCTGCACACCGTCCCGCTGCCGGCCGAGGTGCGCGACACCTTCCTCAGCCTGGCCGACAGGGCCAGGGTGAGCGCGCTGTGGCACCGGCTGAACGCCGAGCTGCTCGACCTCGCCGCCACGCACCCCCAGATCGTCACCGTCGACCTGGCCGGGGCGCTGGCCGACCTGCCCGCGGCCGCCCGCGACGCGCGGCTGCACCGCTACGGCGACCTCCCCTACACCGACGACGCCCTCCACCTGCTGGCCACCCTGGTGCGCCGGGTCGCCCAGGCCAAGCAGGGGCTGTCGCGCAAGGTGCTCGCCCTCGACCTGGACAACACCCTGTGGGGCGGCGTGCTCGGCGAGGTGGACGCCCACGGCGTGCAGCTCGGCGGCCTGTATCCGGGCAACGCCTACAAGGAGCTGCAGCGCACCGCGCACCGCCTGCGCGACCAGGGCGTCATCCTCGTCCTGGCCAGCAAGAACGACCCCGAGCCGGTGGAGAAGGCGCTCAGCGACCACCCGGAGATGGTGCTGCGCAACGAGGCGTTCTCGGTACGCGCGGTGAACTGGGCGCCCAAGGCCGGCAACCTCCGCAAGGCGGCCGGGTCGCTGGGCCTGTCGACCGACTCGTTCGTCTTCATGGACGACTCGGACTTCGAACGCGGGCACGTGGCCGCCGAACTGCCCGAGGTCGCCGTCGTCTCCGCCGCCGGAGACCCCGCCTACCTGGTGGACTCGCTGCTGCGGCACGGCTGGTTCGACGTCATGACGCTGACCGAGACCGACCGCAAACGGCCCGAGCTCTACCGCACCCGCGCGATGCGCAGCGACTTCTCCGAGAGCTTCGGCTCATCGGAGGAGTTCCTCCAGGCGCTGGAGCTGAAGGTGGAGATCGCACCGGTCACCGACTTCACCATCGCCCGGGTGGCCCAGCTCGCGGCCCGCACCAACCAGTTCAACCTGACCGGCGTCCGCTTCGACCAGGCGGCCACGGCCCGGATGAAGGACTCCCCGGACCACACCGTCGTCTCGGTCTCCGTGGCCGACCGGTTCGGCGACGAGGGCATCGTCGGCGCCCTGTGGGTGGAGCACGCGGACGGCGTCTGGCAGGTGCTGAACATGGTGCTGAGCTGCCGGGTGCTCGGCCGCGGGGTGGAGCTGGCCGCGGCCGCCTGGCTCCTGCAGCGGGCCCGCGAGGCGGGCGCGCGTCTCGTCGAGGGCCGTTTCACCCCCTCCCAGAAGAACGGCGTCGCCGCCGACTTCTGGTCCAGGGCGGGCTTCACCGGGGACGGCGCCGTGTTCACGGCCGACCCCGCGGCCGCCGCCGACGTCATGCCCACATGGATCACCATCCGCGAACGGAGCGCGAGCTGACATGAGCAACCCCGACGACATCGAGGCCGCCGTCCACAAGATCATCTGCGAGATTCTCGGGAAGACCCCCGACGAGCTGGGCAGGCAGGAGCCACTCGCGGCGCACGGCTGGGACAGCCTCGCCTCGCTGGAAGGGCTCGCCGTGCTCGAAAGCGAGTTGGGCGTGACCCTCGACCTGCGCGCCTTCCACGCCGCCCACACCGTCCGGCACATGGCCGAACTGGTGGCGAGCGAACTGTCCGCGAACACCCGATGAAGCCCGGCCGGTAACAGGGAGAGACCCAGTGGATCGTCAAGAAGTCGAAATACTCGCCATCGGCGCCGGACCGGCCAACCTCGCGCTGGCCGTCGCCGTCGAGGAACTGGCCGGCCCGGAACTGGCCGCCCAGACCCTGATCATCGAGCAGCACGACGACATCCTGTGGCAGCGGGGAATGCTGCTGCCCTGGACCCAAAGCCAGGTCTCCTTCCTGAAAGACCTGGTCACCCTGCGCAACCCCCGCAGCGAGTTCTCCTTCCTGAACTACCTGCACTCCATCGGCCGGCTCGACGAGTTCATCAACCTCGGCAGCTTCACCCCCTACCGGCTGGAGATCTCCGGCTACCTGCAGTGGGTGGCCGAGTCGCTGCGGGACGTGCGCATCGAGTACGGCAAGCGGTGCGTCTCGGTGGACCCGGTCGTCTCCGACGACGGCGGCGTCCACCACTGGTCGGTGCGCACCGCCGACGGCGGGCAGATCATCTGCCGCACCCTGGTCATCGGCACCGGACGCGACCCCCACATCCCCACCGAGTTCGGGGCCCTGCCCCGCAACCGGATCATCCACAGCACCGAGTACGCCTCGCGGGCCACCGCCCTCGACCCCGACGGCGCGCACAGGATCCTGGTGGTCGGCGGCGCGCAAAGCGCCGCGGAGATGTTCTGGGCGGCCTACCAGGGATTCCCCAACGCGCAGGTGACGATGGTCATGCGCTCGATCGGGCTGAACACCTACGAGTCCAGCAAGTTCACCAACGAGCTGTTCTACCCCTCCTTCGTCGACGAGTTTCACGCGGCGCTGCCGGAGGCCAAGGAGCAGCTGCTCCGGGAGATGCACCGCACCAACTACGCCGGCCTGGCCCCGGGCATGCTGGAGACGCTCTACCGCGAGATGTACCAGCAGCGGCTCCTCGGCGTCGAACGCCTCCACATGATCACGATGACCGAGGTCACCGGCGCGCGGCTCGACGGAGACGAGGTCGTCGTGTCGCTCACCGACCGCAAGACCCGCCGCACCCGGGAGCTGCGCTGCGACGTGGTGCTGCTCGGCACCGGCTTCGTCCGCGACATGCCCAAGCTGATCCGCGAGCTCGCCGCCGCGGCGGGAGTGAGCGGGGCGACCGTCGACCGCAACTACCGCATGAACCTGCCGCCGTCCTACACCGCCGGCTGCTACCTGCAGGGGGTCAACGAGGCCACCCACGGCATCGCCGACTCCCTGCTCAGCGTGCTGGCCATCCGCGCCCAGGAAATCGTCTACGACCTGCTGGCCCACCGGAAGCCCGCGCCCGCGCCCGCACTCGCGCTGCGCACCTCGTGAACGAGACGACCCCCGTGACCCGACCGACCACAGGAGGACAGGTGGAGATCCGCAATCTCGACCGGGACAACCTCAAACCGGACAACGGGCTGCGCGCACAGCGCCTCATGCCCTGGCCCGAGCTCAACGCCCCCTTCGAGGGCTCCTGGTGCGTCGTGCCCCCCGGCGCGGCCTCCGGACCGCACAGCCACCACGAGTACGAGATCTGGGTCGCCATGACCGGCGAGGCCGAGATCATCAGCGAGGGCCGCCGCCGGCCCTTCGTCGCCGGCGACATCGTGCACTTCCTGCCCGGCACCCGCCACCAGGTCGTCAACGACGGCGACGCCGAATTCCAGATGTACGCCATCTGGTGGGACCTCGAGATGACCGAGCGTTTCGCCCTCAGGCACCGGGGGGCGGCATGACCTCCAGGCCCGCGATCGTGGTCGCCGCCACCCCCACCTCCAACGGCGACCTGCACGTCGGTCACATGGCCGGCCCCTACCTGGCGGGCGACGTCTACAGCCGCTACCTGTCCGCCACCGGACGCCCGGTCATCTACACGACCGTCACCGACGACAGCCAGACCTACGTCCCGCTGACGGCCCACCGCACCGGCCGCACCCCGGCGGAGCTGGTCGCCACGTCCACCGAGCAGATCCGCCGCACGCTGGACGCGATGGGCCTGTCGATGGAGGGGCTGCCGCCGATCGACGACCGCTACCGCTCCACGGTGGTGGAGTTCTTCACCGCGCTGTACGCCGAGGGCCGCTTCCGCCTGCGCACCGTCCGCCTGCCGTACGCCGAACGGTCCGGCACCTACCTGTACGACGGCCTGATGAGCGGCACCTGCCCGAACTGCCTGGACACCAGCAGCGGCGGCGTCTGCGAGAGCTGCGGGCACCCCAACAACTACGACGAGCTGCTCGAACCCCGGTACAACCTCGACCCGACCGACCCGGTCACCTACCGGGAGGCCACCATCCTGGTGCTCCCCGCCGAGGAGTACCGCGAGCGGCTCACCGCCTACTACAAGGAACGCGAGGGACGCTGGAGGCCGCACGCCATGCAGCTCATCCACGAGCTGCTCGACCGGCCGCTGCCCGAGATCCCCATCACGATCCCCGGCACGTGGGGCATCAAGGCGCCCTTCCCCGAGGTGCCGGGGCAGATCTTCTACCCCTGGGTCGAGGCGATGCCCGCCGTCATCTACTCCACCTGGTGGTCGGCCGCCCGGCGCGGCCACACCACCATGGCGATCGACGAGCACTGGCGGGCCGAGCACGGCGCGGAGCTGGTCTACTTCCACGGCTTCGACAACGTCTACCACTGGGGCCTGCTCGACCTGGTGATGCTGATGGCCCACGGCGACCGCTACATCACCCCCGTCGGCAACGTCGTCAACGAGTTCTACGACCTGGGCGGGGAGAAGTTCTCCACCAGCAAGAACCATCTGATCTGGTCGGTGGACCTGCTCTCCCAGGTGCCGCGCGACCTGGTCCGGTTCTACCTGTCGCTGACCGCGCCGGAGCTGCAGCGGACCAACTTCGACCTCGACGAGCTGCGGGCGGTGACCACCAAGCGGCTGGTGGAGCCGTGGAACCGGCTGGCCGCCGCGATGCCCCCGCCCGGCCCCGACCCGCTGCCGGTCTCGGAGGCGGGACGCAGGCGGGCCGCCGCGACGGCCGAGCGCTTCCGCCGCTGCTACGCCCTGGACAGTTTCAGTCCGGCCCGGGCGGCCGAGACCCTCGCGGCCCGGCTGGACCGGCTGGCGGCCGCGGCCGGCGACATCGCCCCCGGCGACCTGCTCGCCGAGGTCCGGGTGCTGCTGGCCAACGCCGCCCCCATCCTCATCGACGTCGCGGCCGAGGCGGCGGCCGCCGGGGCCGACCTGCGGATCGGCGGCGAGGAGCCCACCGCGATCCGCCCGTTCCCGCTGCCTCCTCTGCCGGCCGCCGAACCCGCGGCGCCCGCCCGCCTGGGCGGTACGGCGGCCGCGAGGGCCTGAAAGGAGGACCGCCATGAAACTGCTGGCCATCGAGACATGCCAGTACCTGAACTACTACATCTCCCGATACAAGCAGGTGCAGGACCTCGGCGTGGACCTCTACGTCCTCAACGGCGAGGGCACCGAGGACTTCTGGCCCGCCGACCACTACCGCCTGGTGGGCTCGAAGAAGATCGACGAAATCGTGGCGCAGGCACGGGACTGGCACGCCGAGCACGACTTCGACGGGGTCATCACCTTCTCCGAGTCCTCCGTGATCACCGTCGCGGCCGTCGCCGAGGCGCTCGGCCTGCCCGGCATCGGCGTCGAGGCGGCGGTGACCAGCCGCAACAAGTACCTGATGCGCAAGGCCTACGAACGGGCGGGCGCGCCCATCCCCTCCTACCGCCTGGTGGAGAGCCTCGACGACGCGCTGCGGGCGGCCGACGACTTCGGCTACCCGGTCATCGTCAAGCCCACGCTCGGCGCCGGCAGCCACCTGGTGTTCCGGGTGGACTCCCCCGAGGAGATGGCCGACCGCTACCCGCAGGCCGTCAAGGGCCTGGAGAACCTGTTCTGGGTGAACTCCGAACCCGACGGCGTCGACCTCGGCCCCAACGGCCTGCTGGTCGAGTCGTTCCTCGACGGCCGCGAATACCTCATGGAAGCCGTGGCCTGGGACGACGAGGTCTATCTCGGCTCGATCGTCGACCGCATCACCGAAGAGGGAAGCACCTTCGACGACGACGTCCACCACGCGCCCACCTCGCTCAGCGAGGCGGACATCGCCAAGGTGCACGCGGCGGTCAAGGCCGGGGCCCACGCGATGGGCCTGCGGCGCAGCGTGATGCACGCCGAGGTCCGCTTCCACCACGGCGAGCCGCACCTGCTGGAGATCGCCTCACGCGTGGGCGGCGGCGGCCTGGACATGATCGCGCGGATCACCGCGGGCCACGACCCCATCAAGGCCGTGGTCGACATCGGGCTGGGCCGGCGCCCCGACGTGCGGCACTTCAAGCCCACCGGCACCCACATCACCGCGATGTGCCTGATCTGCGACGAGGGCGTCGTCGACCACGTCGAGGTGCCCGACGAGGTGCGCGACTCCGACCGCGTGTTCCTGCTGAAGATCACCGCACGGCCCGGCGACCTGATCCGCCGGCCTCCCAACGGCAACACGATCCTGGGCTTCCTCGGCACCACGGGATCGTCCATGGAGGACGCGTTCCAGCTCATGAACGACTTCGCCTCCAAGATCAAGGTCACCTTCCGGGACTGACCGTCCCGTTCCCCACCGGCGCCGTCCACCTCACTCGGCGGCGGCGCCGGCATCCCGGCCTGCCCACAAGGCGGCCGTCGCCCCCCGACCCGTTCCCCACAGGAGAACTGGATGCGCCCGACCCGAACCGCCACTCCCCGGCGATACCTGATGTGCCCGCCGGTTTACTTCGACGTCGTCTACTCCATCAACGCGTGGATGGAGCCGGGCAAACCCACCGACACCGCGTTGGCCCTCGCGCAGTGGGAACGGCTGCGCAGCCTCTACCAGGGGCTCGGCCACCAGGTCGAGCTGATCGACCCCATCCCCGGCCTGCCCGACATGGTCTTCGCCGCCAACGGCGCGACGGTGGTGAACGGCCGCGTGCTCGCCGCCCGCTTCCGCCACCCCGAACGGGCCGCCGAGGCCCCCGCGTACGCCGAGTGGTTCCGCCGGCGCGGCTACCCCGTGCACGACGCGGAGCACGTCAACGAGGGAGAGGGGGACTACCTCGTCACCGGCGAGCGCATCCTGGCCGGCTCCGGGTTCCGCACCGACCCCCGGGCCCACGCCGAGGCCGAGCGGGTCTTCGGCCTGCCCGTCGTCAGCCTGACGCTGGTGGACCCGCGCTTCTACCACCTCGACACCGCGCTGGCCGTCCTCGACCACGAGGAGATCATGTACTACCCCGCGGCGTTCAGCCCGGAAAGCCAGGCCACGCTGCGCGAGCTGTACCCCGACGCGATCGTGGCGACCGACGCCGACGCCGAGGTGTTCGGGCTCAACGCCGTCTCCGACGGCCGGCACGTCCTGCTGCCCGAACAGGCCGTCCATCTCATCGACGCGCTGTGGGACCGCGGCTTCGTCCCCATCGGCGTGGAGCTGTCCGAACTGATGAAGTCCGGCGGCAGCGCCAAGTGCTGCACGCTCGAAATCCGGGAGACACAGTGATCAACTACGACGGACGGCGGTTCCGCCCGGCCGAGGCCGACGCGCACGACCGCGTGGCCGTCTACCACCAGGAAGGCGACCTGGTGTGGGGAGAGTTCTCCGGCGGCAGGGTCCGCCGGGGCGCCCTCACCGGCACCCGCGCGCCCGACGACACCCTCGAATTCGCCTACTCCATGGTCATGGACGACGGCGCGATCATCTCCGGCCGCTGCCGCAGCACGCCCGAGATCCGTGAGGACGGCGGCGTCGACCTGCACGAGGAGTGGGAGCGCTTCGGCCCGCACGCGGCCACCGGCCGCTCACGCATCAACGAGATCCGCGACACCAGGGAGTAACGATGACCGCACAGTCGCTGGCCCAGACCGGCCGCAACGCCCAGACCGGCTCCCGCAGGCCGAAGAAGGGCGGCGTCGTCACCTGGGCCTGCGCCCCCGGATTCCCCCCGGCTGTGATCTTCCCCTTCACGCCCGCGGAGCGGATGGGCACCCGCAACATCTACGAGTTCCAGATGCTGATGTACCGGCCGCTGTACTACTTCGGCAGCCGGGGCACCCCCGACGTCGACTACGACCAGAGCATCGGCGAGCCACCGCAGTGGAGCGAGGACGGCCGCACCGTCACCATCCGCGTCAAACCGTGGAAGTGGTCCAACGGCGAGACGCTGTGCGCCGACAACGTGCTGTTCTGGGTGAACCTGATGAAGGTGAAGGGCCACCGGTACGGCGAGTACGTCCCCGGGTACTTCCCGGACAACCTCACCTCGTACGGCAAGCTCGCCGACGACGTCGTCTACTTCACCTTCGACCGGCAGTACTCCAAGAAGTGGGTGCTGATGAACCAGCTCAGCACCATCACCCCGCTGCCCAAGGCGTGGGACCGGACCGAGAACGGCCCCGCCAACGCCTCCGGCGACCTCAACGACGTCGAGGCGGTCTACAACTTCCTGATGGCCGCCCAGGGCGACATCCTCGCCGAGGACAACGAGCACCGCACCCGCTGGGCCGACAGCCCCATCTGGAGCGTGGTGGACGGGCCCTGGAGGCTGAAGAGCTACACCCGCGACGGCGTGGTGACGTTCGTGCCCAACGAGCACTACTCCGGCCCGAACAAGCCCTACCTCGACGAGTTCCGCCAGGTGCCGACCTTCTCCGACGAGCAGCAGTACGAGATGCTCAAGGCCGGCGACCGCATCCAGGTCGGCTACCTGCCCCTCAGCTTCGCCACCGAACCGACCGACGACCCCACCAAGGGCGGCGGCAACCCGCTCGACCACGCCTACCGCCTCGTCCCGCAGGTGGCCTTCTGCATCCGCTACTTCTGCCTGAACTACAACAACCCGACCGTCGCCGGGAAGATCTTCAAACAGACCTACTTCCGGCAGGCCCTGCAGTGCACGCTCGACCAGGACACCGCCGTCAAGGAGATCTACCAGGGGTACGCCTACCGGCAGAACGGCCCCGTGCCGATGATCCCCGCCTCCGACCTGGTCTCGCCCCGCCAGCGCGAGGGCGCCTGGCCGCTGCCCTTCGACGTGGACCACGCCCGCGAACTGCTGGAGGCCCACGGGTGGGACACCAGCCAGACCCCCGCCGTCTGCGTCGACCCCGACAAGGCCGGCGAGGGCATCCCGGCCGGCACCCGGCTCAGCTTCAAGCTGCGCTACGTCGAGGGCCGCCCGGCGCTGACCGAGCTGATGCGCCGCTACCGCGAGGACGCCGCCAAGGCCGGCATCGAGCTGCGGCTGGAGGAGGTGTACGGCTCGATCCTGGTCGCCGAGGACGCGCCCTGCGAGCCCGGCCCCGGCCAGCCCTGCCTATGGGAGATGTGCTGCTGGAACGGCGGCTGGGCCTACCACTACCCCACCGGGGAGATCCTGTTCAAAACCAAGGCCGGCGGCAACTTCGGCTTCTACACCGACCCCCGGGCCGACGAACTGATCGAGAAAACCGTCACCACCGAGGACCTCGAAGCGCTGTACGAATACCAGGACTACATCGCCGAGCAGGTCCCGGTGATCTTCACCCCCAACTTCCCGATCCGCCTGTTCGAGGTGTCCCGCGAGCTCGGCGGATTCGAGCCCGTCAACCCCTTCGGGATGATCAACCCGGAGAACTGGCACTACTTCGAGGACTGACCTTCCCCCCTCCCCCAGTGAGGACTCGCTCATGGCGCTCGTCCCTCCTCTTCCCGCCCACCAGCTCTTCGCCTTCCTCGTCCACATCGGGCTGCTCCTGGGCGCGGCCCTCATGCTGGGCCGGCTGGCGCAGCGGCTGGGAACCTCCGCGGTGGTCGGCGAGCTGTGCGCCGGCGTGATCTTCGGGCCCTCGCTGGCCGGTCACCTGGTGCCCGAGGACGCGGCCTGGCTGTTCGTCCCCCGGCCCGACCAGCAGCACATGCTCGACGCCGTCGGACAGCTCGGCGTGCTGCTCCTGGTCGGGATCACGGGGATGAGCGTCGACCTGGGGCAGATCCGCCGCCGGGGAACGACCGCGGTGAGCGTCAGCGCCGGCGGCCTGCTTCTCTCCCTGGCCACCGGCGTCGCGACCGGATTCGCCCTGCCCGCCACCCTGGCCGGGCAGGGCGCCGACCGCACGGTGTTCGCCTGGTTCCTCGGGGTCGCCATGTGCGTGACCGCCCTCCCCGTCATCGCCAAGACGCTGCTGGAGATGGGGCTGCTCCACCGCGACATCGGCCAGCGGATCGTCAGCTCGGCCGTGATCGACGACGCGGCCGGATGGCTGCTGCTGTCGGTGGTCTCCGCGATGGCCACCACCGGGGTGAGCGCCGGCAGGATCGCGACCGAGGTGGCCGTCCTGGCCGGGGTGGTCGTGTTCACCGCCGTCGTCGGGCGCCCGCTCGCCGGCGCCGGCATCTCCCTCGCCGCCCGCTCCGCCCAACCCGGGGTCAGCGTGGCGACGGCCGTGGTGGTGATCCTGCTGTTCTCGGCGGCCACCCAGGCCCTCGGCCTCGAAGCGGTCCTGGGCGCCTTCCTCGGCGGCATCGCGATCACCGCCGGCCGGCCCGGCACGGCGCGACTGCTCGCGCCGCTGCGCTCGTTCGTCATGGCCGTGCTGGCCCCGGTCTTCTTCGCCACGGTGGGCCTGCGCATGGACCTCACCGCGCTCGCCCGCCCGGTCGTCGCGCTGACGGCGCTGGTGGTGCTGCTGGTCGCGGTGGCCGGCAAGTTCGCCGGAGCCTACCTCGGGGCCCGCGCCGCACGGCTCGGCCACCGCGAGGCGCTCGCCCTGGGAGCCGGGCTCAACGCACGTGGGGTCATCGGCATCGTCATCGCGATGATCGGCCTGCGCCTCGGCGTGCTGTCCGTCGAGATGTACACGATCGTCGTCCTCGTCGCGATCGTCACCTCGATGATGGCCCCGCCGATCCTCCGCCACGCCGGCCGGCGCATCCAGGTCACCGACGAGGAGCGGCACCGGGAACGCGTGCTGCTCGGAGAGTGACCCGAACGCCCTTCCCGCACACTCCCTCTCACGAAAGAGGCACTCCCATGACGACCACCAAGGAGCGACCCCTGCTGCTGGTCATCGCGACCGGCATGCAGGTCTACCGCGAATACCTGTTCCGCTCGATCAGCGAACGCTTCCGCATCCACCTGTTCCACACCGCCGAGCCGACATGGGAGCGCCGCTATCTCAGCGGCTGGACGGTGCTGCCGAGCACCCTCGACGGTCCCGCGATGGCACGCGCCGCCCGCGAGCTGGACGGCGTCGGCGGCGTGCTCTGCTGGGACGAGGGGCGCATCCTCGCCGCCTCGTACGTCGCCGAGGCGCTCGGGCTCCGCAACGGAGACCCGGCGGTCGTCTGGCGGCTGCGCGACAAGGCGCAGACCCGGGCCGCGCTGGACGCGGCGGGAGTGCCCCAGCCCCGCTCGATCCCGGTACGCACACTGGAGCAGGCGCTTGCCGCCGCCGAGCAGGTCGGATATCCCGCCGTGCTCAAGCCGCGCGGCCTGGGCGCCAGCCTCGGCGTCGTCACGGTGCGCGACGCCGCCGAGCTGCGTGACAAATTCGCCTTCACCCGCGACACCAAGGCCCCCGACCCCGTCGTCTACGCCGGCGACGAGACGGTGCTCGTCGAGCAGCGGGTGACCGGCGAGGAGATCAGCGTCGACTCGGTGGTCCAGGACGGCAAGGTGACCCCGCTGTACGTCGCCCGCAAGGTCGTCGGCTACCCGCCGTACGCCGAGGAGATCGGCCACTACGTCGACGCCGCCGACCCCCTGCTCGGCGACCCCGAGCTGCTGCAGACGCTGCAGGACACCCACGCCGCGCTGGGCTTCCAGGACGGATGGACCCACAGCGAGTTCATGCTGACCGCCACCGGCCCGCAGGTCATCGAGGTCAACGGCCGCCTCGGCGGAGACATGATCCCCTACCTCGGCTTGCTGGCGACCGGGATCGACCCCGGCCGGGCCGCCGCGGCCGTCGCCTGCGGGCTCCCACCCGAGATCGCGCCCGGCCGCACCAGGGTCACCGGCATTCGCTTCTTCTACGTCGCCGAGGACGACACCGTCGTCGCCTCGGCCGCCTTCGACGAGTCCCTGCTGCCGCCCCAGATCGAGCAGACGACGGTGGTCGTGACGCCGGGGGCCGTCGTGTCCCCGCCGCCCAAGGGCACCGTCTGGGGCCGGGTCGCCTTCGCCATCGCCGGCGGCGGCTCCGTCGAGGAATGCCGCGCGGCCCTGGACGCCGCCGGCGACGCGCTGCGCATCACCCCCGCCACCCGGCCGGTCCCACCGGCACGCCGTACCGAAAACGAGGAGGAGCACGGTGAGTGACGACCTGCGTACCGCTGTGACGCGGCTGATGCCGCGAGCCAAGGCCGACCTGACCGAACTGGTGTCCTACCGTTCCGTCGCCGACGCCCGGCAGTTCCCGCCCGAGGAGTGCCGCAAGGCCGCCGACTGGGTGGCCGGCGCCTTCGGCGAGGCGGGCCTGACCGACGTGGCGCTGCACGAGACCGTGGACGGCAGCACGACGGTCATCGCACGCCACCCCGCGCCGCCCGGCGCGCCGACCGTCCTGCTCTACTGCCACTACGACGTGCAGCCGCCGCTGGACGACGACGCCTGGCAGACGCCCGTGTGGGAGCTGACGGAAAAGGACGGCCGGTGGTACGGGCGGGGCGCCGCCGACTGCAAGGGCAACATCGTGATGCACCTGACCGCCCTGCGCGCCCTGCGGGCCCTGGGGCACGACCTGCCCGTGGGGGTCACCCTGGTCGCCGAGGGCTCGGAGGAGCAGGGCAGCGCCGGCCTGCAGGCGTTCGTGCCCGAGAACGCCGAACTGCTGCGCGCGGACGCCGTCGTCATCGCCGACACCGGCAACTTCGAGGTGGGCGTTCCGACGTTCACCGACACCATGCGCGGCGGGGTCAACGTCGTCGTCACCGTCTCCACCTTGAAGGCCGCCGTCCACTCCGGCTCGTTCGGCGGGGCCGCCCCGGACGCGCTGGCCGCGTTGATCCACATGCTCGCCACGCTCCGGGACGACAAGGGCAACACCACGATTCGCGGCCTGCCCGGCGACCAGACCTGGTCGGGGGTGGACTACCCGGCCGAGCAGTTTCGCAAGGACGCCGGCGTGCTCGACGGCGTGCGCCTCATCGGCGACGGCTCGCCCGCCGACATGGTGTGGGCCCGTCCCGCGATCACCGTCATCGGCCTCGACGCGCCGCCCGTCGTCGGCTCGGCCGCCGCGATCCAGCCCAGCGCCCGCGCCCGGCTCAACCTGCGTTTCCCCCCGGGCATCACGCCCGACGCCGCCCTGCGGGCCCTCACCGAGCACCTGGAGGCCGCGGCCCCCTGGGGCGCGAAGGTGACCGTCGAGCTGGAGGCCGCCGGGTCGGCGTTCCGGTCCGCGGCCGGCGGCCCGGCGCGCACGGCGTTGAGCGCGGCGCTGCGGGAGGCGTACGGCCGTGAGCCGATCGCCCAGGGCAGCGGCGCGTCGATCCCGCTGTGCAACGTCCTCGCCGAGACCTACCCCGAGGCGGAGATCATGCTGATCGGCGTGGAGGATCCCGAGTCCCGCATCCACGCGCCGAACGAGAGCGTCGACCCGGCCGAGATCGAGCACCTGGCCTTCGCCGAGGCCCTCTTCCTGACGTCCTACGGCCGAAGCTCGAACCGCTGACACCGCTGCCGCAAAGAAAAAAGGCGGTTCCGGCCCGCGCGGGCCGGAACCGCCTTTTCTCATATGTTCACCCGGTGATGCGTTTGGCGAACTCCTCGATCGCCTCCCGGGGCACCGGGATAACCGCCGTCTGATAGCCCGTCATCATCTCCGCCAGCGGCTTTTCGTACTCGCGGGCGAATTCCTCGGTCGCGTAGAACGACTGGGACAGCTCGATCCGCTCCTGCTCGTCGCGGAACGCCCGTATCAGGTAATAGCCGTTGTCGTCGTTGAGGCAGGGACCGTGGGCGACGACCGTGATCCCGCATCGACCCATCAGCGGGATCGTGCCCTCACGGCTGATCCTGTGCCACTCCTCGCGCGTGCCGGGCCGCACGGTGAACAGACGGACCTCCAGCAGCCAGTCAGACATCGTCCGCCTCCTGTCCCTTGACGCGACGGCCGGCCTTCCACACGCCGACGATGTGCCGGGGCTCGGCCAGCACGGAGATGTCGGCCAGCGGGTCCGCGTCGAGCGTCAGGATGTCGGCGTCGTACCCCTCCCGCAGCTGGCCGGACTTCGGCGCCTGGGGCCCGAGGGTGAGCGGGCCGGTCGCGGTGCCCGCCTCAATCGCCTCCAGCGGGGTGAGGCCCAGCTTCACCAGCAGCGGCAGCTCCCGGCCGTTGCGGCCCCACGAGTCCGGCATGTCCCGCCCGGACATGCCCACGTCGGTGCCGGCCGCGATGGTGACCCCCGCCTCACGGGCCGTCATGATGGCCTCGCCGTGCCGGTCGGTGGTCTCCTGCAGCTTCCGCAACGCGTAATCCGGCAGGATGTGCCCGTTGTCGAGCAGCTCCTGGAAGATCGTGCGGGTGGTGACGAGGATCGCCCCCGACTCACGCATGGCCACGGCCGCCTCCTCGTCGAGGAAGGTGCCGTGCTCGATGGTCTTGACCCCCGCCTCCAGCGCCGCCATGATGCCCGGCTTCCCGTGACAGTGCGCCGCCACGATGCGGTCCGCCATGCCGGCGACCTCGACGATCGCCCGCAGCTCGGCCTTGGTGAACTGCTGGTGGATGGGGTGGTCCACCTCCGACAGCACACCGCCCGAGGCGCACACCTTGATCAGTTTGGCGTTGCGGCGCAGCTGCTCGCGGGTCGCGCGCGCGCAGTCGTCGGGCCCGTCGCACAGGCGCACCTCACCACCCAGATGCCCGAAGTCGTTCACCCAGTGCAGGGGAAGGCTGTGCAGGTCGCCGTGGCCGCCGGTGGCCGACAGGCTCGTCCCCGCCGCGTACACGGACGGGCCCTCGATCGTCCCCTCGGCGATGCCCCGCACCATGTGGATGCCGAGCCCGCCGACCTCGCGTACGGAGGTGATGCCGGCGTCGAGCGCCGCCCGCAGGTCCGCGACGGTCCGGGCCGCGCGAAGGGCGACGGGCTCCTGCGGCAACACGTGGAAGTCCGCCGAGCGCAGCCCCATGAAGTGGCCGTGGGCGTCCCACATCCCCGGCATCACCGTCCGCGCCCGGACGGGAGTCACACCGGGAGTCTCCGGAGCGTCCGCCGCCGGCCCGGCGTAGCGGATCACGCCGCCGTCGAACACGACCACACCGTTTTCGACGGGGTTTCCGGATCCAGGAATCAACTTCTCCGCTTCGATTCGTTGCACCATAACCGAAAGGTAAGCGAATGCGATATCGCACTACAACGGCCGAACACTCTTGCCATTTTCAGCGACATATGCAATTAGCGTGGACCACGCCATTACCTGGAAAAACGCGGGGAGCGCGAGCGGGTGAGCGCGGCCGTTTCCCCGTCGGCGAGAAATTCGACCACAACTTCTTGCGAACGGAACGGGCCGGTATTTATCATGCGAGAGCCGGGCCCGTCGGCGTTGTCGCCCGGCCGGAAACCCGGTCGAAACCCGCTGCGACGGGCAATGCCGCCGCTATAGTGATCCACGTCATTCGCACGCACCCGCAGGAGGCGACCGTGGTGACCACGCAGGACGTGCGGCAGGTGGCCATGTCGTTGCCCCGCACCACCGAGCACCTCATCCGCGACCGGATCAAGTTCCGCGTCGGGCGCATCGTCTACGTATCGCTGTCCCGCGACGAGACGCTCATGGGATTCGCCTTCCCCAAGGAGGAACGGGCGGCGCTGGTCGCCTCCGACCCCGACAAGTTCCTCATGCCGGTGCCGTCGGACGAGCGGTACAACTGGGTGCGGGTGCGCCTCGCCGCGATCGACACCGTCGAGCTCGCCGAGATCGTGACCGACGCCTGGCGCATGGTGGTGCCCAAGCGGGTCGCCGCGGCGCACCTCGGAGACTGACCCCGGCCCGCCCTATAGCCGGGCCGTTACCACTCCGTTGCGAGACGCATACGCGGGTGCGCCCGCGCCCGCCCTGCCCGCCGGAGGGGCCGGGGAACCTCAAGCAGCGCCCGAACCGTTGCCGCAGCCCGTCGTCGGCGCCCCCGCGACAACCCCCTCCAGCATGACGGCCGTGATTAGACCGCCTGTCATCATTGGTAGGTTCACTGGACAAGTGTTGACTTATCTGAACGGAGGAGCGGCGCCGTGGATGTCGAGCAGACGGTGTTGCCAGGCATCGGCTTGCGGCACGAGTTCACCACGCGCGCAGGACGGCGGATCGGGGTCGTATCCCACCGCACCGGACGGCGCGACCTGGTGATCTATGATCCAGACGATCCCGACAGGGTCTGCGAAACAGTAAAACTCAACGACGAAGAGGCGGACGCGCTCGTCGAACTGCTCGGCGCCCCGCGCATCGTCCAGCGGCTCAACGCCCTGCACCGCGAGGTCGAGGGACTGGTCAGCGTCCAGCTGCCGATCCCGCCGGGCTCCCCCTACGCGGGCCGGCCCATGGGCGAGGCCCAGGTGCGCACCCGCACCGGCGCCTCGATCGTGGCCGTGGTCCGCGCCGGACGCGTCTTCGCCAGCCCCGCCCCCGACTTCGTCCTCGCCACGGACGACGTCGTGGTCGTGGTGGGCAGTGAGGACAGTACCGCCGCCGTCGCCGATATCTTCGCCAGCGGCTGAGGGTAGCGCGTGCACAACACTGCAATTCTTCTCCTGGAATTCGGCGCCGTCGTCCTCGGGCTCGGCATCCTCGGAGCACTGGCGCTGCGCGCCGGAATCTCCCCCATCCCGCTCTACCTCATCGCGGGGCTGGCATTCGGCACCGGTGGCATCCTCCCCCTGGCCACCAGCGAGGAGTTCATCGCCACCGGCGCCGAATTAGGCGTCATTCTGCTGCTGCTCACGCTCGGCCTGGAATACAACGCCGACGAGCTGGTGACCAGCCTCAAGGGCAACGCCCGCGCCGGGCTGGTCGACCTCGTCCTCAACGCGGCGCCCGGCGCCATCTGCGCACTGCTCCTCGGCTGGGGACCGGTCGCCGCCGTCGCCATGGCCGGTGTCACATACGCCACGTCCTCCGGCATCACCGCCAAGGTCCTGGGCGACCTGGGCTGGATCGGTAACCGCGAGACCCCGGTGGTGCTGTCGCTGCTGGTGTTCGAGGACCTCACGATGGCGATCTACCTGCCGATCCTCACCGCCATGCTGGCGGGCCTGAGCCTGGTCGCCGGCGCGGTCGCCGTGGCCGTCGCGCTCATCGCGGTCAGCGTCGTCCTGCTGGTCGCGCTGCGTTTCGGCCGCTACATCGAGGCGTTCGTCGCCAGCCCCAACTCCGAAGTGCTCGTGCTCAAGGTGGTCGGGCTCGCGCTGCTGGTGGCCGGGCTGGCCCAGCAGCTTCAGGTGTCGGCCGCGGTCGGCGCGTTCCTCGTCGGCATCGCGCTGTCGGGCGAGCTCGCCGAGGACGCCCAGGCGCTGCTCACGCCGCTGCGCGACCTGTTCGCGGCGGTGTTCTTCGTCTTCTTCGGCCTGCAGACCGACCCCACCAAGATCCTGCCCGCCGCCGGCACGGCCGCGGCCCTGGCCCTCGTGACGATGATCACCAAGCTGCTGACCGGTGGGTACGCCGCCCGCCGCGCCGGCATCGCCCGGGCCGGACGGGTCCGCGCGGGCATCGCGCTCATCCCCCGGGGCGAGTTCAACATCGTCATCGCCGGGCTGGCGGTCGCCGCCGGCGCCCACCCCGACCTCGGGGCCCTCGCCGCGGCGTACGTCCTGATCCTGGCGGCCTTCGGCCCCCTGGCCGCCCGCCTGGTCCAGCCGCTCCTCACGAAGATAGCCGCGAGAGCCTGAGAGCCCGCACCCTCCCTTGTCCCCGGCCCGCCCCGCACCCGCGGCGGCGGGCCGGTGCGCGTTCCCCCCCGCCCGATCACCCCCGCGACCCGGGAGCCACCAAGCCCGTACGGCAGGAGCGGCGGGGTCGGCGCTCGCGGCGATCGGGACGCCAGGTGGAGACGAGCGCGACGGCGAGAAGCAGCTCGGCGATGTCCCCGCCGTAGTACATGATCTCCGCACCGCCCCGGACTTCGGGAACGGGCGCGTGCACATGCACCCGGAAGCCGCCGTACATGAGCTGCGCGACGACGGCGTGCACGGCGATGGCGCACCCGAGGTAGACCAGGCGGACCCGTACGCCCGGCCGGGCCGGCGCGGGGTCGGGACCAGCGATGACATGCGCGAACAGGCATCCCGACAGCAGGAAGTGCGCGTGCAGCAGCCAGTGCCCGGCGGGCCGGGCCGTGACGGCGTCGTACAACGGGGTGAAATACAGCACCGCGAGACTGCCGGTGGACAGCAGCAGCGCGGTCGCCGGGTGGGTCAGCAGCCGGCCGGGCCGGCTGTGCACGACCCCGCTCAGCCGCCGCGCCCCGGCCACGGGCAGGGTCCGCAGCAGCAGCGTGACCGGAGCCCCCAGCACCAGGGCGATCGGGGCGTACATCCCGATCAGCATGTGCTGCACCATGTGCCCGCGAAAGTCGGTGTGGGCGAAGGACATGACCGGCGGCGAAAGCGCCACCGCGACCAGCGCGACCCCGGCGGCGAAACCGGCCGTACGCCACCCGCTCCAGCCCGCGACCGGGTTGCGGCGGCGCGCCCGCCGCACCAGATGCAGGTAGCCGAGCAGGACGAGGAGCGGCGGCAGCAGACCGGCCGCCCCCGCGACGTGCGCGCCGTGATCCGTCATCGCGGGGCCCGTCACGCCGGGGTCCCGGCGGGCTCGACGAACCGCCCGCCGCGCGCCAGCAGGTAACCTCCCGCGAGCAGCAGCGCGCCCAGGACGAGAAAGCCCACATCCCACCAGATCTGGCCGGGACCGCCTCGGACGTGATGGATGCCCAGGATGTGGTGATCCAGCACGCCCTCGACGAGGTTGAAGATCCCCCAACCGGCCAGGACCCACCCCCACAGCACCCGCGAGGTCCACACCCGGCGCCGGTCGCGGGTGACCCTGGAGTAGAGGACCGCCAGGCCGATCAGCACCGCGAGCCAGCACACGGTGTGGAAGACGCCGTCCCACACCGTGTTCATCTCCAGCCCGGACACGGTCCGCGGGTCGTAGAACCTCACCCCGATGCGGTCGCTGTCGGTGCTGCTCAGCATGTGATGCCACTGCAGGAGCTGGTGCAGCAGGATGCCGTCGACGAACCCGCCCAGCCCCACCCCGAGCAGGATGCCCGGCAGCCGCAGACTCACCGGTGTCGCACCGGCCCCGGCCTCCCCCACGACCATCGCCCTGCTCCCGTTCCCGCCGAACTCTGCCCCCGGCAGGTTCTCCGGACGGGAGGGCGTAGTCACGCAGGCGCGCGCGGGTCCGCTCCCGGCGTGCCGACTCTTTGAACGGCGCCTTATCCGGCGGCGGCGCGCGCGGCGACGAACGCCTCGATGCCGTCGAGCACACGCTGCAGGCCGAACTCGAAGGCCTGATCGGGGTCGTAAACCGCGTTGTACGCCTCGCCCGCCGCCGCGCCCACCCGGGCGGCGACCGGGTAACGCCCGGGGTCGAACACCTTCGCCAGGTAGGGCGCGTGGGCGTACCACCACTGCTCGTCGGTGACGCCCGTGGCGCCCGGCGCCTGCGCCGCCTCGACCGCGCCCCGGGCCGCGCCGCTCACGTAGCCGTTCAGCAGCGTGACGACCGAGTCCATCTCGATGTCGCTCAGCCCGATCCCGTCGACCGCCCGCAGCTCGTAGTCGTACTTGGCGATGAGGTTGGGGCCGAGCGGAGGCCGGGTGACCGTCGACACCTGCAGCATCCACGGATGCCGCCGGTAGAGCGCCAGGTTCTCCCGCGCGATCAGCTCCAGCCTGCCCCGCCACCCTCCCGGCACCTCCGCGGGCGCGGGCAGCTCACCGTACGCCGTGTCGACCATGACGTCGATCAGCTCGGCCTTGCCCGGAATGTAGGTGTAAAGGGACATCGTCCCCACCCCGAGCCGCTCGGCGACCTTCCGCATGGACAGCGCGGCCAGGCCCTCGGCGTCGGCGACCTCGATCGCGGCGCGCACGATCCGGTCGACCCCGATCTCCGGCTTGCCCTTGCGCCCGGTCCGCTCGCCCGTGCGCCACAGCAGGGCCAGACTCCGCGCCGGGTCTCCCTGCGAGCTGTACTCCGTCATCGCCTGCGAATTCTATGCGTACCGTGATTCCGTACTCCGTACGGCACAGCGTACGCAACCGCGCTCGCCGCGCGGCCTCGGGGCAAGACGCGTGCGCTAGCGTGACCGCCATGATGCGCCGATGGATGCCGCCGATCCTCTTCCTGGCCGCCGGGCTCGCCGCCGCGGCGCGGCAGGTCTCCCAGCAGGCTCCGGTCGCCGCCGTCACACTCCTTCTGATCTTCCTGGCCGGGGCCGCCTTGCTGTCTCCGCTGGTGTTCCCGAGGTCCGTCAGCGCGGCGGAGGCGCGGCGCCGCAGCGAGGCCGACGGCCGGCCGATCGTCTACTGGCGCCCCGGCTGCCGCTACTGCATGCGGCTGCGCCTGCGGCTCGGCCGCCACGCCCACCGGATGCACTGGGTCGACATCTGGCGCGACCCGGAGGGCGCCGCGGCGGTCCGGGCCGCCACCGGCGGCGACGAGACGGTCCCGACCGTGGTCGTGGCGGACCGGCCGCACGTCAACCCCGACCCCCGATGGGTGCGCGCGCAACTGCCCTGACGGACGTCGGGGTTTTGTCGTCGCGGTTGTTTTGTTCCTGGTTTGTGGGGTTGTGGCGTAACCGGCACGTGCCTTTACTTTGTAGATTCATAGTAGGATGACCGGCGATGACCACTCCCGCCGTCCCCGAGCGGAGCACCCCCGCGCGGCCCGTCCGCGACCCCTACCAGGTGTATCTCGACGCGCTGCAGAGCCCCGAGTCCAGGCGCACGATGAAGGGCTGCCTCGACCGCATCGCCCGCCTCATCACCGGCGACCCCGAGGCGACCGGCGCGGGCCAGCCCTGGGAGCTGCTCCGCTACGAGCACACGATCCGGCTGCGCACCCTGATGCGGGAGCAGGGCTGGTCACCCGCCCACGTCAACAAGCACCTGGTCGCCCTGCGCCGCGTGCTGAAGGAGGCGTGGCGGCTCGGCCTCATGAGCGGCGAGGACTACCAGCGCGCGGCCGACCTGCCCGCCTACAAGCACACCCGCGTCCCCGCCGGGCGGCACGTGGAGCCCGAGGCGCTCGCGGCCGTGCTCGAGGTGTGCGACGCCGACCCCTCCCCCGCCGGCCGCCGCGACGGCGCGCTGCTCGCGGCCCTCTACTCCACCGGCTGCCGCCGGGCCGAGATCGCCGGGCTCACCCTGGCCGACTTCGACCCCCACGCGCGCTCGCTTCGGGTGCGCGGAAAGGGCGACAAGGAGCGCCTCGTCTACCTGACCGCGGAAGCCGCCGAACGCCTCGGCCTGTGGCTCGCCGTACGCGGGCGGGCGGCCGGGCCGCTGTTCTGCCCCGTCAACAAGGGCGGGCGGCTGCGGATGGCCCACATGACCGGCCAGGCGGTCGCCGACATCGTCTCCCGGCGGCTGACCGCCGCCGGCGCCTCCCGCCGTACGCCGCACGACTTCCGCCGCACGTTCATCGGCGAACTGCTCGACGCCGGGGTCGACCTGGCCACCGCCCAGGCGCTGGTCGGCCACGCCTCCCCCGCCACCACCGCCCGATACGACCGGCGGCCCGAACGCCGCCGCCGCGAGGCCGTCGACCGGCTCCGCGTCCCCGGCGCCGCCCGCTGAGCACGAGCGCGACCGGCCGATCACCCCTGCGGGGCCACCCACAGGCGGACCGCCAACGCGATGCCGATCAGGGCGACCAGCCGGCGCAGCAGTCCGGCCGGAAGACGCCGGGCGACCCGAGGCCCCAGCATGGACCCCGCGAACAGGCCCGCGGCGAGGGGAGCGACGGCGGCCCACTCCACCGGCCAGAAGAGGGCGAACCCGGCGGCGGAGACCAGCGCGCCTGCGCCGAGCAGCATGTTCTTCAGGGCGTTGGCGGCGGGCAGCCGCGGCTCGGCGGTCACCAGGAGGAGCGCGAGGATCATCACCCCGGATCCCGCGCCGAAATAGCCGTTGTAGACCGACAGGGCGGCCAGCCCGAGGGGGAGAACGACGGGCGGCGAGCCGCGCCGCTCGTGGCGCGCGGTGAGCCGGGGCTGCGCGAGCAGCGCGAGCGAACCGGCGGCCACGAGGAACGGCACGACCCGGTCGAACACTCCCGGCGGGGTGCACAGCAGCAACGCCGCCCCCGCGGCCCCGCCCAGGGCCGCCAGCGGCACCCAGCGTCGCAGCCACGGCCCACGGCCGCGCAGCTCCGGCTGCGAGGCCAGCGCCGAGCCGGGCCAGCACGCCACCACCGCGACGATGTTGGCCACGTTCGCCGCGATGGCGGGCAGGCCCGCCGCGAGCAGGGCCGGATAGGAGATGAGGGAGGTGATGCCGCCCGCGGTGCCGACGGTTCCGGCGAGGACCCCGGCGGCGGCCAGCAGCGCGGCGTCTCCGAGGCCGATCACGCCGCCGCGTCCGGCCTGGGCATCCCGGCCGCGAAGGGACTCGGGCCGGGCAGGCACGCCGGCACGCCCGGGCCGCGCTCACGCGACCGCGACGGCATCTCCATCACGTCCACCATCGAATGATCGCACCCGTGCCGCCGCTCGCCGAAACGCCTGCCGGCCGCGAGTCCTTCCCGGCAGGACGGCCAGGCCGGCGCCCAGGCAGACGCGGCGCGGACGGGGGTTTTGGTCTCCCGATGACGGTCCCCGATGAAGGTGCGGGCGAAAGCAGAGGCTGGAGTGGGCTAGAGTCATGCGTGGCCGATGTGGTTTGTGTCCCCCGGGCCGCAATCACCGCCTTCACGGAATACCGTTCGGCTGGAGCCGTGTTGTGCCTCTCGCCGAGGAGGCGACCGCCACATCGGCCCTCGGCGTGGACGCCCCGCGAGACCCGTTCTCGCGGGGCGTCGTGTCTTTCATCGCGGCCCGTCCCCGGGTTTCACCAGGCCCGGCCCTCGGGCAGGCTCGCCCAGCACTCCCCCATCCGCCCCGCGTCGTTTCACAGGTAGAACGGCGCGTACTGGTTGACCGGCGACCCGGCGACGCCCCGCTCGCGGATCAGATAGGCCTTGAGACCGAGCCCGGCCCGGTCGTCGAGGGCGTGGCCGCGGGTGGCCACCCGCTCGCGGATGACGTCATGTCGTAGTCGGCGGGCAGGGTGATCTCGTACTGCATCGCGTACACGGGCGGGTCTCTCCCCGGGGGGATCAGGCGCGGGACAACAGGGCGAGCACCCCGTCGACGGCCTGGTGGAACGCCTCGGGCGAGCCGGCCGCGCGGGCCAGGACGTATCCGCCCTGCAGCACCGCCACGACGGTCGCGGCGGTCGCCCCGGGGTCGAGGGCGGCGTCGAGCTCGCCCCGGTCCCGCCCCTCGGCCAGCAGCGCCGCGAGCCGGCCGCGCAGCCACGCGAACGTCTCCTCCACCGGCCGCCGCAGCGCGGGGTCGGCCATGACGTCGGGGTCCTGGGTCAGCCGGCCGATCGGGCAGCCCCGCAGCACCTCCCGTTCACGCCGCAGATAGGCCGAGACGCGCTCGACGGCGGTGCCCGGGCCGCTCAGGATCTCCTCGATCCCGGCGCGCATCTCCTCCGCCGTACGGCCGATCGCGGCGAGCGCGAGATCGGGCTTGCCGGAGAAGTGGTGATACATGCTGCCCTGCCCGGCCCCCGCCCGTTGCTGGATGGCCCGCGGGCTGGTCCCGACATAGCCCCGCTCCCACAGCAGTTCGCGGGTGCTCTCGATCAGGCGTTCCGGTGTGCTCACGCCTGTACATACTAGTAGGTACAGAGAAGTGTTGGCGAAGCCGTACAAAACACAAAGGTGTGTGTTGCAGGGGTTGTACACCAGTACGGGGGTCCGGTCGGCCTAGGGTATGTCCGTCGGACTGGAGAAGGAGAGGCCGTGCTCTACCCCGCCCTGAAGTTCGTCAGCGTTCCCGTCATGCACGCGCTGTGGCGGCCGCGGACGGAGGGAGTCGAGCATGTCCCCGCGCACGGACCGGGGATCCTCGCGTCCAACCACCTGTCCGTGCTCGACTCGTTCTTCATGCCGGCGGTGGTGCCGCGGATGGTGCGGTTCGTGGCGAAGAAGGAGTATTTCGTCGGCAATCCCCTGGTCGCGGCGTGGATGCGCGCGATGGGGGCGATGGAGATCGACCGGGAGAACGTCACCGCCGCCCAGGACATGCTCGACGCCGCGGTCGAGGTGCTGAAGGCGGGCGAGCTGTTCGGCATCTACCCCGAGGGCACCCGCTCCCCCGACGGCCGGCTGTACCGGGGGAAGATCGGCGTGGCCTGGCTCACGCTCACCACCGGCGCCCCGGTCGTGCCCGTCGCCATGCTCGGCACCGAGAAGGTGCTGCCGCCCGGTGCGAAGGTGCCCCGCCTGCACCGCATCGGCGTGCGGTTCGGCGAGCCGATGACCTTCACCGGCGACCCGGGCAGCGCCAGGGACCGGCGGCGGGTGACCGACGAGATCATGGCCGCGATCCAGCGCCTGTCCGGCCAGGAGTACGTCCCCCGGTACGGCGCCAGCGTCAAGAGCGCCGCGGAAAGCTGAGTGTAAATAACGATTTAACCCCGCTAGGCTCTGGTCCCGACCGCAAGGCCGTCATGGGGGGTTCGCGTGCCGCGAGGACGTACTGTTGCGATCTCGGCCGCCGTGACCGTCGTGCTGCTGGGGGCGGCAGCCGGCGGCGCCTACTACGTGCTGCACACGCGCGGCACACCGCAGGAGACGGCGGCGCGCTTCACGGCGGCGTGGTCCAGGGGCGACCTCGCGGCGATGAAGGCCGAGCTCGCCTCCCCCGCCCCCGGCTTCGACGCGGCGTACGCCGAGCTGACCAAGAACCTCGGCGTGTCGAAGGTCGTGGTCCGCGACGTACGGGCCGGGGCGGCGAAGGACGACAGGGCGACCGCCTCCTACACCGCCACCGCCACGGTGAAGAACGTCGGCGACTGGACCTACAAGGGATCGCTGAAGCTGGTGGTCAAGGACCGCCATTGGAAGGTCGACTGGTCGCCGGCCGCGGTCCACCCCGCGCTCGACGGCACCAACCACCTCGCGCTCAAGACGACCTGGCCGCGGCGGGCCGCGATCACCGACGCCAACGGCGCGCGGATCGACGGCGGCGACGTGGGCGGCTCGGTGCAGCAACTCGTCGGATATCTGGACAAGGCGACCGCCAAGGACGTCGAGAAGCTGGGCAGCGCCTACAAGAAGGGCGACGCCGTCGGGCGCGGCGGCCTGCAGGAGACGTTCCAGAAGCAGCTCGCGGGCACCCCCACGACCGAGATCCAGGTGGTGGGCGAGAGCCGTAAGACCCTGCACTCGGTCAAGGGCTCCCCCGGCAAGGACCTGCGCACCAGCCTCGACCTGAAGGTGCAGAAGGCCGCCGCCGACGCGGTGCGCGACCTGGAGAAACCCGCCTCGCTCGTCGCCATCAGGCCCTCGACGGGCGAGATCCTCGCCGTCGTCAACAACAGGGGCGGGTTCAACCGCGCGCTGGACGGCCGCTATCCGCCCGGTTCGACGTTCAAGACGGTCACCGCCGCCGGGCTGCTCGCCGAGGGCCTGACCCCGTCCACCACCGTGACCTGCCCGAAGCAGGCGGTCGTCGGCGGGTTGAAGATCCGCAACTCCGACCACGAGGCGTTCGGGTCGCTGTCGTTCCTCGACTCCTACGCCCACTCGTGCAACACGACGTTCGCCCCGCTCGCCGCGCAGAAGCTGGGCGCGCGCAAGCTGTACGACGTGGCGACGGATCTGGGCTTCAACACGCCGCTGCGCATCGGCGTGCCCGCGACCCCCGGCAGCATGCCGAAGGCCACCAGCGACGCCGAGCTCGCCGCCGAGGCGTTCGGGCAGGCCAGGATCACCGCCAGCCCGCTGGTGATCGCGGGCGTGGCCGCGGCGGTGGCCGACGGCACTTGGCGGCCGCCCACGCTGGTGCCCTCGCTGCGGCAGAAGACCGAGCCCAGGCAACTGCCCGAGGACGTCGTCGGCGACCTGCGCTCGATGATGCGGGCGGTCGTCACCAAGGGCACCGCCCAGGCCGCCGGGCTGCCCGCCGGAACGGCCGGCAAGACCGGGACCGCCGAGTTCGGCACCGGGCCCAAGCTCGACTCGCACGCCTGGTTCATGGGCTTCCGCGGCGACCTCGCCTTCGCCGTGGTCGTCGAGGGCGGCGGCGGGGGCGGAGCCGTGGCCGCACCGGTCGCGGCGCGCTTCCTCAAGTCCCTGACCTGAGTCCGCGTCCTCACACCCGCGTTCCGAATCCGCGTTCCGAATCCGCGTTCCGAATCCGCGTCCTGAATCCGTGTGCTGGTTCCGCGCACGCCGGCGTACGCCGAGTCGCGGCCGGCCTCGCCGCGCCCGGCGGGCTCCCGAGCGCCGTCAGAGCGGCAGAGCGGCGGCGTCGTGCCGCAAAGCCATGACCAGCAGGGTCGCGATCAACGTGGCGATGAGCAGCCAGCTCACCGTGATGATCACGGTGGAGCGGCCCGGCCGGCGGCGGCCCGCGCCCCGCCCCTGCCCGCGCTCCGCACGCTGGTTGAACGACTCGATCCTCGCCGCGAGCTTCGGGTCTTCGTCGGTGAGGTGCCGCTCGATCATCGCCAGCATCCGCTCTTCGTCCTGCGACCAGGCCATCGCGCAACTCTCCCAGAACGCAAGGTATGTGCGACGTTCTTCCCCAGCGATGAAGATCGTTAGCCATTTCCAGGCCCGCGATTTACACCGTGTTTCCGTTGCGATCTTCATCGAACTCGTGTTCTAATTGGAGAGTGCGCTGGGACGGACTGCGCCTCGACACGGGGGTCGATACGGGGGCGGAGGCGGACATCCACGGGGGCGTTCCCGCTCCCCTGTTCGCCCGGTCTGCCGTGACGAGGACCTTCGACACCCCGGAGTTCCGGGGCGTGACGTTCTACGAGATCCACGCGCGGTCGATCATCAACCGGGTTCCCCCGGCCAGCCGGGTGCCGTTCGAGTGGACGATCAACCCCTATCGCGGCTGCACCCACGCGTGCAGGTACTGCTTCGCCCGCAGGACGCACGAATACCTCGACCTGGGCTCCGGACGCGACTTCGACTCCAAGATCGTCGTGAAGGTCAACGCGCCCGACCTCGTGCGCAAGGAGCTGACGGCCCGCCGGTGGGGCGGGCACCCCATCGCGATGGGGACCAACGTCGACTGTTACCAGCGGGCCGAGGGTCGCTACCGGCTGATGCCGGGCATCCTCGCGGCCCTGCGGGACACCCGCAACCCGTTCTCGATCCTGACCAAGGGCTCGCTGATCCTGCGCGACCTCGGGCTGCTCGCCGAGGCGGCCGAGGTGACCGAGGTCAGTGCGGCCGTGTCGGTCGGGTTCACCGACGAGTCGCTGTGGCGGGCCGTCGAGCCGGGCACCCCCTCACCGCGCAAGCGCCTGGAGGTCTGCGCCACCCTCAACGCGCACGGCATCCCGTGCGGGGTGCTCATGGCGCCGATCCTCCCCTACCTCTGCGACTCCCCGCGGGCACTGGAGACCACCGTGCGCCGCATCGCCGAGACCGGCGCCACGCACGTCACGCCGATCGTGCTCCACCTGCGCCCGGGCGCGCGCGAATGGTTCATGGCCTGGCTGTCGCGCGAGCACCCCCGGCTCATTCCCCGATATCTGGAGCTGTACGGCCGGGGCGCCTACGCCCCCAAGGCGTACCAGGAACGCATCGGCCAGACGGTGCGCGCGCTCGCCCTCAAGCACGGCATCGGCCGGTCGGCCCCGCCCGGCGCCCGGGGGCACCGCGACACGGGGCGAGCGGCTCCCCCGCCCGTCCCGGCGGCGACGCCCGAACAGCTCACGCTGCTGTAGCCGCGCGCCCGCGTCCGCCCGGATACGATCGGCGGCCGTGGAGGACGACGCCGTGGACGCCCACGACCCCGAGAACTTCGTCCGCGCGCACACCACGCTCGCGGCCGTGCCGTACGTGCCGGAGGTACGGCTGCACCTGATCACCTGCGGCGCCGGCGGGGACGACGGCGTGTACGACCTGTGGGAGCGGGCCGGGCGGCTGCCCTTCTGGGCCTGCCCCTGGGCCGGCGGGCAGGCGCTCGCCCGCCACGTGCTCGACCACCCCGAGATCGTGCGGGGCCGCACCGTCCTCGACCTCGCCACCGGCTCGGGACTGGTCGCGGTCGCCGCGGCGCTGGCCGGAGCCGCCGAAGTCGTCGCCAACGACGTCGATCCGTACGCGCTGGCGGCCGTCCGGCTCAACGCCCGCGCCAACCGGGTGAAGGTGCGGGTCCGCGGAGGCGACCTGCTCGACGGGACGCCGTCCGAGCGGGTCGTGCTGGCCGGGGACGTCTACTACGAGGAGCCGCTGGCGCGGCGGGTCACCCCGTTCCTGTCCCGGGCCCGCGGCGATGTCCTCATCGGGGCGCCCGACCGCGCCTGCTCCTACCTCCCGGACGGCGTGTTCGAGCCGGTCAGCGTGCACCGGGTGCCCGCCGCACTGGAAGACGCCCCCAGCAAACGGACGACCATATATCACCTTTACCGGCGCACGTGAGACAGGTCACAACAACGTGACACGTGCCGGTCACGTCACAGGGAACAAGGGGATCTTCACCTGACACCCACGGGGGCGTGACTATGTCGTTTCTCCATCGGCTTTCACTCGGCCGGTTTTCTCTTCGCCGGTTTGCCCGCGGAGCCGCCGGAAAGGCGGCCAGGACGGCCGTACGGGCGCTGGAAGCCCGTGACCGGCGGCGCGCCCGGTCGGCGCCGCCGCCGGACGGCCACGAGATCCGCATCCTGCTGCTGCACGCCAACGGCATGGGCGGCACGATCCGGACGGTCTTCAATCTCGCCGGATATCTCGCCCGCACCCACGACGTCGAGATCGTCAGCGTCGTGCGCGAACGCGAGACGCCCTTCTTCCCCGTGCCTCCCGGAGTGCGCGTCCGCTACCTCGACGACCGGCTGCCCCGGCGCAAGGGCCTGCTGTCCCGGTTCCCCAGCAGGCTCGTGCCGAAGGACGAGGCGGCCTACCACTGGTTCACCTTGCGCACCGACCTCAAGCTGGTGCGCTACATCCGCTCCCGCCGCCGGGGCGTCCTCATCGGGACCCGGCCCGGCCTGAACCTGATCGCCGCGCGCTTCGCGCCCCCGGAGATCATCACGGTCGCGCAGGAGCACGGGAACCTGTCCTCACACCAGCCGCCGGTCCGCAAGCAGATCATCCGCCGGTACGGCAGGCACGACGCGGTCGTCACCCTCACGCGCGCCGATCTGCACGCCTACGAGCGGTCCTTCGAGAAGGCACGCCGGGGCCGCCCCGCCGTGCTGGCCCGGGTGCCCAACGCGACCCCCCGCCTCGGCGGCGGCGTCTCGCCGCTCACCGCCAAGACCGTCGTCACCGTCGGCCGCCTGACCTGGGGCAAGGGATACGACCTGCTCATCCGCGCGTGGGCGCATGTGGCGGAGCGCCACCCGGACTGGACGCTGCGCATCTACGGCGACGGCCCGCGCAGGGACAAGCTCCAGGCGTCGATCGACAAGCGCGGGCTGACCGGGCGGGTGTTCCTGGAAGGCCCGGCCGAGGACGTCGGCGCGGTCCTCGCGGACGCCTCGATGTTCGTGCTGAGCTCCCGCCACGAGGGCATGCCGATGGTCATCCTGGAGGCGATGAGCAAGGGTCTGCCGGTCGTCAGCTACGACTGCCCGACCGGCCCCAAGGAGATGATCAGCCACGGCCACGACGGCCTGCTGGTGAAGCCCGGGAAGATCCACGCGATGGCCGACGCCATCCGCACGCTCATCGAGGACGAGGACCTGCGCCGGCGCATGGGCGCGGGCGCGCTGAAGACGGCCGCGCGCTACGACCTCGACGTCATCGGCGCCCGGTGGGAAGACCTGCTGTCCGGCCTGGTGGCCCGGCGGCGCGGTCTCCCGCCCGGCGGCACGCCCGCCGCTCCGGACGTCGCCCCGGATGTCGCCCGCGCTCGCGGCGGACGGGCCGAGCCTCTCCACCAGAACGTGTGATCCGGGCGGGCGGGCCGTCCCTTCCCTATCCGCCCGTACGTGGCGCCGAAGCGTCCCCGATGCCGAGCACGGCCCGGCTGCTGCGCAGGAACGAGGCGGCGACGGCCGCCGGCTGGTCGAGATATCCGGCGACCATGGCGCCGTCGCGGAGCAGCATCAGGTCGTCGGCGGCCCGTCCGGCGTCCGCGACGCCGAGCGGGGCGACGAGCTGCTCGAACGTCGCCTTGGTCCAGCGGCGATGCGCGTCGACGGCCTTGCGGACCGGGCTGTCCGGGTCGGGGTATTCGGCGGCGGCGTTGATGAAGGGACAGCCGCGGAAGCCGGGCGCGCAGGCGATGGCCCCGATCGCCTCGGAGATCACTCGCAGGGTCGCGCCGACGTCGCCGTCGCCCTGCTTGATCGCCCCCTCGATGCCCTCCCGCTCCAGCGCGGCGCGGCGTTCCAGGTAGGCGACGACGAGATCGTCCTTGCTCTTGAAGTGCCGGTAGAACGTCACCTTCGTCGTGCCGGCGAGGTCGATGACCTTGTCGACGCTCACCGCCCGAAGCCCGTGCGCGTAGAACAGCTCGATCGCCGCCGTGAGGAGGCGCTCGCGCATGGGGCTGCTCATGGTCGAGATCATACGTGCCTTCCTCGCCGCTCTTGCGCCGGACCGTACCGCCGGGCTACCGTCGACGGCAGGTAGAGTTACTAGTCATTCTACCTGTCTCCGAACGAAAGAAGATGGACGATGACCACCGTCGCCGACACAACCGCCGGCCGTACCGTCGCGGCGCTGCGCAACCTCTACGTGGCGCGATTCGGGTTCGCCCTCGTCTGGGCGGTGCTGCTGTTCCTGACCGCGCCGGTCTCCCAGCCGGTGAGCGTGGCGCTCCTCGTGATCTACCCGTTGTTCGACGTCGCCGCGGCCATCGTCGATCTGCGCACCTCGACGACCGCGCGCCCCGCCACGGCCCTGTACGTCAACCTGGCCGTCAGCCTGCTCACCGCCGCCGGCCTGGCCGTCGCGGCCTCCTCGGGCGTGCCCGCGGAGCTGCGCGTCTGGGGCGTCTGGGCGATCACCGCCGGAATCGTGCAGCTCATCGTGGCCGTGGGCCGGCGCGGGCTCGGCGGCCAGTGGGCGATGATCCTCAGCGGGGGCATCTCCACGGTCGCCGGGACGGCCTTCATCCTCCAGGCCGGCACGCCCGCCGCGTCGCTGACGAACCTCGCCGGATACGCGATCGCCGGCGGCGTCTTCTTCCTCATCTCCGCCCTGCGCCTGCACCGTACGGCGAAGAGCGTCTGAGCTTCGTCTCGTTGTCGACCGGCGATGTCCTGGACCTCGTCGGTCGACACTTTCCGCTCGGGACGTCACGCAACCCGACGCCTTTACGTTGTAGATTTTCTGGGCAGGGCAATTCCCGGATGGGACATTTGTCCTGCCCAGGGCCGTATCGATTGATCTAGTCGGGCCGGCCGCGCAGGCCGCCGACATCGAGCAGATCGGGCGGCAGGCGCTGACCGAGGTGCGGGCGGCCGTCACCGGCTACCGCGGCAGGGGGCCGGCCGCCGAGCTCGACTCCGCCCGCGCCGCCCTCGCGGACGCCGGCATCGAGGCGACCGTCCGCACCCGCCCGTACGGCCCGGCCCCGAAATCGACGCGCTGCTCGGCTGGGCCGTGCGCGAGGGCGTGACCAACGTCGTACGGCACAGCCGCGCGTCGAGCTGCGCGATCGGGCTGCGTGAGGACGGCGGGCGCCTGGTGCTGGAGAGCGGCCCGCCTGGCCCGCCGCGACGGCCGGCTGTAGAAGCGCGCGGGCTACAGCCGGGAGAGCGCTTGCATGGCCTCCCTCTCGATGCGCGACAGGTCACGGAGGATCGCCCCGGCCTGGTGGAGGCATTCCGCGTCGCCGCTCTCTCCGGCCTTCGCGATCAGGGTGGACACCCGCGTCCACAGCCCGGCCGCCTCGGCGTACAACCGGTGACCCGTGCGCAGGTTGCCGTCGTCGATCAGCCCGGTGCACTCGCCGAGGAAGTCCCGGTAGAGGGCGCGGAACAGGGCCCCGCCGGTGCCGCCCTTCTCCATGAGCAGGGCGGCCCGCGGAAGGTCCCGCCCCGGCTCGGCCACGCGTCGCAGCCATCCGGGCACCCGCGTGGCGGCCTTCTCGATGCCCCGGTGGCCCAGGTTCGCGATGGGAGCGGAGAGGAAGGCACTCGCGCAGTCCCTGATGGCGGGCCTGATCCGGTCCTGCCAGGCGACCGGGCGAGCCGGCGGCGTGATGGTGAAGGAGCGGTTCCTGGCGGTCATCGGGCCGCGCTCGGCCCGCGCCCTGGCGAGGGCGGCGCGGCTGGTGCGCACCGCCCCGCCCTGCGCGCCGGTGTCCACGAGGTGGACGTCGTGGTCGTCGTAGCCGTACATCGCGACGATGTGACCGCCGAAGTGCACCTTGGACTGGAAATAGTCCAGGTGGTAGCAGTCGAGCTGGAGGCCGACCGGCCGGCCGGCGTCGATCTCGGCGGCCACGTTCTCCCACGCCTTGCGCGGCGAGGTGGTCTCCGCGACCGTCAACGTCAGCCCCAGCCCGGCGGCGAGGTTCCTGGTGAGTTCGAACGGCTTGACGCGGCCTCCGAGGAAGGGGACCGGCATGCCCTTGCCGTCCCAGTAGATGAAGGACAGGCCCGCGCCCAGCCCGAACAGCATGGGCTCCGGCAGGTCGAGCCCCGCATGCCGCAGCAGCACCCCCAGCGCGGTCGTCTCGCAGTGCTCCATGCCACGAGCCTCGACGTCCTTCACGACGGCCATGCCCGTCCTCCTCACCTCGGCGGGATCCTCCCGCGGCAGCGTCGGGCCTCCCACAGTGGGAGAGTCCAGCCGGTCAGCCCGCGAGGGCCCGGTTGACGGCGGCGAGCACCGCCCGGGCGGAGGCCGTCGCGGCATCGGCGTCCTCGCCCGCGCCCCAGGCGGACACGCCGCCGAGGCGGCACCGCGCGTAGGAGACGGCGCCGCCCTCCGCGGGATGCCCGCCCCGCCAGAGCACCTCCACCGCGACCCCGGCCGCCGTCAGCGCGGCGGTGAGAGCCGCCGCCGGGCTCTCCCCGGTCCCCTCGCTCTCCCGCCCGTCCCGCCGTACCACGCAGCGGAAGCCGTCGCCGTCCCCGGTGCACGACGACAGCGTGACCGGCCCGTCCTCCGCCATGTACGCGGCGCGGAACAACCGGATCAGGTCCTTCGGCGTGGCCTCCCGCCCGCTGCCGTCCGTCTCGTCCTGGACGACGCGGGAGAACTCGGCGCGCAGCGCCTTCGGCAGGTCGAGCCCGTGGTAGACCTGGAGGAGGTGGGCGATGCCGCCCTTGCCCGACTGGCTGTTGACCCGGATGACCGCCTCGTACGTGCGGCCGACGTCGGCCGGGTCGATCGGCAGGTACGGCACCGACCAGGGCGCCTCCCCCGCCGGCACGCCCCGCTCGGCCGCCGTGCGCTCGTGGTGGGCCAGGCCCTTGCTGATCGCGTCCTGGTGGGTCCCGGAGAAGGCCGTGTAGACGAGGTCGCCGCCGTACGGATGACGGACGTGGACCGGCAGGCGGTTGCACTCCTCGACCGTGCGCCGGATGACGTCGATGTCGGAGAAGTCGATCATCGGGTCCACCCCCTGCGCGTACAGGTTGAGCGCGAGCGTGACGAGGTCGACGTTCCCGGTGCGCTCGCCGTTGCCGAACAGGCAGCCCTCGACGCGCTGCGCCCCGGCCAGCACGGCGAGCTCGGCGCAGGCCACGCCGGTGCCCCTGTCGTTGTGCGGGTGGACCGAGAGGATGACCGCGTCACGCCGTTCCAGGTGGCGGTGCATGTACTCGATCTGGTCGGCGTACAGGTTGGGGGTGGCGATCTCGACGGTGGCGGGCAGGTTGTGGATCACCGGCCGATCGGGTGAGGCGTCCCAGAGCCGGGTGAGGCCGTTGCAGACCTCCAGCACGAAGTCGGGCTCGGTGCAGTTGAACACCTCCGGCGAGAACTCGAAGCGCACCGCGGTCCCCGGCGTCGCGTCGGCCAGCCGGGCGACGTGACCGGCCGCCTCGCGAATGAGCGCGTGCAGCCCGGCCCGGTCCTGCCCGAGCACGACGTCACGCCAGACCGGCGCGGTCGCGGTGTACAGGTGCACCACCGCGCGCGGCATGCCCTGGATCGAGGCGAAGGTCTGCTCGATGAGGTCGCGGCGGGCCGCCGTGAACACCACGGGGGTCACGTCGTCCGGCACGGCGCCGCTCGTGACCAGGTGACGGACGAAGTCGAAGTCGGTCCGGCTGGACGACGGATAGCCGACCTCGATCTCCTTGAACCCCATCGCGACGAGGAGGTCGAACATGCGCCGCTTGCGCGGCGTGTCCATGGGCTCGGCCAGCGCCTGGTTGCCGTCGCGCAGGTCGACCGGCACCCACAGCGGGGCGCGCTCGATCCTGCGGCCCGGCCAGGCGCGACGGATCTCGGGGATCTCGACCCGTTCGTGCGCCGGCCGGTAGCGGTGGTACGGCATCGCGCTGCCGCGCTGGGGATTCCAGGCGGGAGCGTCGGCGGGCACCGGGCCGTCGGGGGTGCGAAGCGTCGGGAAGTGAGCGGAGGCGGTGGTCACGGTGGTGATCCTTCGGTCGGAGGGCGACCGGCGGCACGGCACCCCGCGGCGGGGTGCCGGTCATCGGATCAGGCCCCGCCGCGGCGACCGAGAAGAAGGAGGCCGAACGGCGTCATGGGCGGTAGGGTAGCCACACGACAACTCCTCAGACAACCTGAGAGGTGAAACGCGATGGCGCTCGGCGCGCTCCACCGCAGCCCCCTCGTCGACCAGGCCGTCGAGAGACTGCGCGAGCAGATCACGGAGGGCCGCTGGCCGGTCGGCACCCGCCTGCCCGGCGAGACGACCCTGGCCAAAACCCTGGGCGTGGGCCGCTCCACCGTCCGCGAGGCCCTGCGCGCCCTGGCCGGAGCCGGGCTGGTCCAGGCACGCCAGGGCGCCGGGGTCTTCGTCATCGCCGACAAGCCCGCCGAGGACTGGACGGCCCGCCTGCGCCGGGCCGCCGTGACCGACGTCTACGAGGTGCGCATGCTGGTCGAGGTGCAGGCCGCCCGGTTGGCGGCGCGGCGCCGCACCCCGGACGACGTGGCGGCGCTGCACGCCGCGCTCGAGGCCAGGCGGGCCGCCGCGCGGGACGGCGACGCCGCCTTCGTCGACGCCGACATCGCCCTGCACGCGGCCGTCGTCGCCGCGGCGCACAATCCGGTGCTGACCGACCTGTTCGCCGAGTTCGTCCCCCGCCTGCGGGAGGGGCTGATCGCCCTGGTGGACCTGCTCGGCCTGCGGGCGGACGACCCGAATCCGGGAGACGACGTCCACGCGGCGTTCGTCGACGCGGTGGCACGCGGCGACGCCGAGGCCGCGGGCCGCGTGCTGCAGGCCGAGCTGGAGCAGACCCTCGACCGCCTCCGCGGCGCCCGCTGAGGGGTCAGGGCTCGACGGCGTCGGAGAAGAAGCCCGCGTCGAACGTTATCTTGGCGAGCACCTTCTGCCCCTCGGCATTGGGGTGGAAGTAGTCCCAGGCGCTCACGTGTTTCAGCGTGAAGGGATGGGAGAACACCGCGCCCCCGTCGTGGCGGCAGGCCGGGCCGTACTTCTCGCACGCCTGCCGCAGCTGCGTGTTGTAGTCCATCACCCGCTCGCGCACCCGGTCGCGCCTGGCCTCGTCCTTCTTCGCGGTCGACCTCGGGTTGGCCAGCATCGACGGGCAGATGCGGCCGACGGCCCAAAACAGCCGCGCCCACCCGTTGTCCTTGCCCACCCGCCACAGGCGCTTGACGTCCGGGATGCTCGCGACGAAGATCCGCGCGCCGGTGGGCCGCAGCACGTCGAAGGCCTTGTCGATGTTGCGCCGGAACGTTCCGACCGGCGTCATCTCCTTCTCCGAGCCCCGGCAGGCGTCCTGCGCGCCGATCAGGACGGTGACGTAGCCGGCGCCGGCGTCGGCGGCCTTGCGCGCCTGCCCGGCCAGGTCGGCGCTGGTCGCCCCCGGGGCGGCGAAGTTCAGGTTGTGTCCCTTGATCGCGCCGCTCATGGCGAGCAGGCGCAGATAGTGGCTGTTGACCGAGGGGAAGTCGCCCGCGGACCACGAGCGGGACGTGCAGGAGACGTACCACCCGCACGCGTTGAACCCCGCGCTGATCGAGTCGCCCAGGGCCGCCATCGCGGCGGGCGTCGTACGGGCGTGGGCGCCGGCCGGCGCGAGCAGGACGGCCGCGGCCAGGACCGGCGTGATCTTCTTGATCATGGGCACCTCCGGGAGATCAAAGGTAGGGATCGCGTGGAGGTGCGCTCTATCGCCACCAGGCTAGGCGGGCCTTCCATGACCAAGTTCCTATCGCGGCTTGACACAGGGGGACCCCGATCGCGAGGGGGGCCGTTGTCGAACATGTTCAGATCGTGCGTAGAGTGAGTCGGGTGAGTGTCGCTCTTATCCGGCCCCTGGTGGTTCGCACGGTCGCGGTGGGCGACCCTGACGATCTGCTGGCGCGTCTGCCCGACGCCGCGCCGTACGCCTGGATCAGACACGGTGAGGGACTCGTGGGCTGGGGCGAGGCCGCGCGCGCGGCGGTGCCCCCCGGTCCCGGCCGGTTCGACTGGGCACGCGGCTGGCTCTCCTCGCTGTTCGCCGGGGCGCTCATCGAGGACGAGGTCGGCGTGCCGGGTTCCGGACCGGTCGCCTTCGGCTCCTTCACCTTCGACTGCGACGCCGAGGGGAGCGTGCTGGTCGTCCCCCGTGTGGTGCTCGCCCGCCGGGACGGCCGCGCGTGGCTCACCACGATCGGCGACAGCGCCTTCGACCTGGTCACCCCGCCCGCGGAGCCCGGCCGCATCCGATACGGCGACGGCTCGCTGACGGCGCCCGAGTGGGAGCACCGGGTGGCGCGAGCCGTACGGCGGATCAGGGACGGCATGCTGGACAAGGTCGTCCTCGCCCGGGACCTGACGGCCGTCGCCGAGCGGGACATCGACCCCCGCGTGCTGCTGAACCGGCTGGCCGGGCGCTACCCCGAGTGCTACACGTTCTCGGTGGACGGGCTCGTCGGCGCGACACCGGAGCTGCTGGTGCGGCACACCGGCCAGGCGGTGGAGTCGCTGGTCCTCGCGGGCACCACGCCGCGGGGCAGCGGTCCCGCCGACGACGCCTGCCGCGGCGCCGCGCTGTACGCCTCTCAGAAGGACCGCCACGAGCACGCCTGCGCGGTCGCCTCCGTCCGGGAGGCCCTCGCCCCCCTGTGCTCGGACCTGCACGTCCCCGACAAGCCCGAGCTGCTGGTCCTGCCCAACGTGCAGCACCTGGCCAGCCGGGTCACCGGGCGGCTGTCCGACGGCGCGTCGGTGCTCGACGTGGTGGCGGCCATGCACCCCACGGCCGCCGTCGGCGGAACGCCCACGGGCGCCGCGCTCGGCGTCATCCGCGAGCTGGAGGGCATGGACCGGGCGGGCTACTCCGGTCCGGTGGGCTGGATCGACTCGCGCGGCGACGGCGAGTGGGGCATCGCCCTGCGCTGCGCCTACGTCTCGGGCAGGCGCGCGCGGCTGTTCGCCGGCTGCGGCATCATGGCCGGGTCCGACCCCGCCGCCGAGCTCGCCGAGGCGCAGGCCAAGCTCCGCGTGATGCAGTACGCCCTGGAGGGGTGAGGCGCGGCTCCGGAGGGGTGAGCCGCCTCCCCCGCCTCAGCGGGCGAGGTGGACGGTGCCGCCGAGCGCGGTCTCGGCCCGCCCGGCGGTGGCCGCCGCGATCCACTCCTCGAAGGCCGGCAGCCGGTCCTCGGCCACCGCCACCTCGAACGCGACCCGAGCGCCGTAGTCGACGCCCCGCAGCGCGTACGGCGAGGCGCGCAGGTCGTTTTCCAGCCTTCCGGCCTGGGCGTGGCCGACCGACACCGTCACGACCGCCGCCGGAACCATCTCGACCACCTCGGCCCGGTCGAGCGTCTCCCCCACCGCGCCGCCGTACGCCCGGGCGAGGCCGCCCGCGCCCAGCAGCACCCCGCCGAAGTAACGGGTGACGACGGCGGCCACGTCCGCGAAGCCGCGCCGGGTGAGCATCTCCAGCATCGGCGTGCCGGCGGTGCCGCCCGGCTCCCCGTCGTCGTCCGCCCTGCGCACGCCCTCCCCGATGACGTACGCCGAGCAGTTGTGGGTCGCGTCGCCGTGGAGCCGCCTGCGCTCGGCGACGAACGCCCGCGCGGCCTCCTCCGTGGCCGCCGGAGCGAGCGCGCAGATGAAGCGGGAACGGCGGATCTCGATCTCGTGCTCGACGATGTCCTTGATCGTCCGGTACGGCGCTGCCACACGGTCAGTCTAGAGAGCGACGCCCTTTACGAAGTAAAGTAATGGCTTGCTACGGCGGGCTCAGAGTTTCCGCAGCTGGGCGCGGATCTCCTGCACGCTCGTCTCCTCCGCTTCGGGCACGCCGAGATCGCTGAGGATCGCCAGCGCGCGCCGCCAGTGCTCCCGGGCCTCGTCGCGGCGGCCGAGGCCGCGGTAGGCCCGGGCCAGGCCGTGCAGCGCGCGGGCCTGGTCGGCGCGATGGCCGAGCGCGTGGGCGATGGGCAGGGCGATCTGGTGGTAGGCGAGGGCCCGCTCGGCGTGACCGGCGCCCTGGTACACCCGGCCGAGCCCGTGCAGGGACTCGAACTGCGCGTTGCGGTCGCCGATCCGGAAGGCGATCTGCAGCGCCCGCCGGAACCGGTCCGCCGCCGACGCGTAACGGCCCAGCATCAAGTCGACCTCGCCGAGACCGCACAGCGCGTTCAGCTCGCCGTCGGAGTAGCCGCAGGCACGGGCGATCCGCAGTGAGTGCTCCAGATATCGGGCCGCCGCCCCCGTCTCCCCCTGCGCCCGGCACACGTGGCCGAGTCCGCACAGGGCGTTGAGCTCGCCGACGGGATCGCCGGCGGCACGGGCGATCTCCAGGACCCGCCCGAAGTGCCCGGCCGCCTGGGTGAACTGGCCCAGCATCAGGTGGAGATCGGCGACGCCGCACAACGCGGCGAGCTGGGTGTCTCCGGCCGGGTGCGGCGCCTCTCCGTGCGTGGTGCGGGCGCAGATGTAGTGCGCGCCGGTGTGCAGGTGACGGTGCAGCGCCGCCGACAGGCGCAGGGCGTGTTCGGGCCGGCCGTTCCCGGCGGCGTACACGGCCGTCGCGAGCAGGTTCGTCAGCTCCGTCTCCAGCCACTGCACGGCCCGCGCCCGGTCGCGTAGGTCCGGCGCGGCGGCCGTACGGCGGCCGCGGTCGCCGTGCGGACGGGGGCGGGCCGGGGCGTCGGCCCCCGAATGAGCACCCGAATGAGCACCCGGATGGACCCGGGGATGGGCGATGTCCACCGCGTCGGCGGCGGTGTCGGCGTAGAAGTCGAGCAACCTGGTCAGCGCCGCGTCGCGGTCGGCTCCGGTGTCCTCGTCCGCCAGGGCGGCCGTGGCGTGCACCCGCAGGAGATCGTGGAAGCGGTACCGGCCGGGCACGGGTTCCTGCAGCAGATGGGCGTCGACCAGGTCGTCGATGAGCCGCCCGGCGTGCCGGGGGGTGGTCCCCGCGAGGGCGGCGGCCGCGTACCGCTCGAAGTCGGACCCGGGATGCAGGCCGAGCAGCCGGTACATGTCCTGCCGTCCCCGGCCGAGGTCCCGGTACGACAGGTCCATCGTCGCCGTGACGCTGAGCCGGCCGACTTCGAGCTCGCCGAGGCGGTGCTGGTGGTCGCGCAGGCGTTCGGCCAGATGCGCCGGGGTCCAGCCGGAGCGCATCCGCAGGCGGGCGGCCGCGATGCGGATCGCCAGGGGCAGCCGGCCGCACAGCTCGACGATCTCCGTGAGCAGTTCCGCCGGCTGCCCGGCGAGGCGTTCCGGGCTCGCGGCGCGGGTGAAGAGAGTGACCGCGTCGTGCTGCGGGAGGACGTCGAGCGACAGCGGCCGGACGTCCTCCAGCCCGGCCAGCCGCCGGCGGCTGGTGATCAGGACCATGCAGGTGGGCGTCCCGGGCAGCAGGGATCGCACCTGGGCCTCCCCTGCCGCGTTGTCCAGCAGCACCAGCACGCGTTTGCCGGCGAGGCGGGTGCGGTAGAGCGCCGCGCGGGCGTCGAGGGCCGGGGGGATCTGCTCCCCGGGCACCCCGAGCGCGCACAGCATCTGGTCGAGCGCGTCGGCCGGATCGACGGGCGGCACTCCGTGGGTGAATCCGTGCAGGTCGACGAAGAGCTGCCCGTCGGCGAACGTGTCGGCCAGCCGGTGCGCGGCGTGGACGGCGAGCGCGGTCTTGCCGACTCCGGCCATGCCGTCGATCACGCAGATGACCGGAGCGGCGGGGCCGTCGGGCGGCCGGGCCAGGGCATGCAGGCGCGCCAGCTCCGCGGTCCTGCCGGTGAAGCTGACGATGTCCCGGGGCAGCTGGTGCGGCTTGACCGGGTCGGGGAGCCGCACGACGGCCGGCGCGGCCACCTCCCCGTCGGTCAGATCCGCGTGACCGGTCAGGATCCGGCGGTGCAGCAGCCGCAGCGGCGGGCTGGGCTCGACGCCGAGCTCCCGCCTCAGCCGCAGGCGAAGCTCGTGGTAGGCCGCCAGGGCCTCCGCCTGCCGTCCCGACCGGTACAGCGCGAGCATCCACTGGGCGTGCAGCCGCTCCCGCAGCGGGTACTCCATGACCATCGCCCTCAGCTCGGCCAGGAGGTCCCGGTGGTGGCCGAGGGCGAGCTGCGCCTCGATCCAGGTCTCCTGCGCCGCCACCTTCCGTTCCTCGAGCAGGATGAGCTCCGCCTCCATCGCGGGATCGAGCGGCACGTCCTCGAACGGGCGGCCCCGCCAGAGCGCGAGGGCCCGGCGCAGCCGATCGCCGGCGAGGGCCGGAAGCCCGTCGCCGAGCGCCTGCCGCCCCTGATCGGCCAGCTCCTGGAAGACCAGCAGGTCGAGGTCGGCGGGCGACACGGACAGCTGATACCCGCCGGGGACCGTGGACAGCAGCGGCGGCTCCCCCCGGCCGGCGAGTCCCAGCACCTGGCGGAGCGCGGACACGTAGGTGCGCAGCGCGACGACCGCGGTCCGCGGCGGCCGCTGCGGCCACAGCGCCTCCAGCAGCCGATCGGTGGTGACGGGGCGGTTGACGTTCAGGAGGAGGACCGCGAGGAGCGTCCGTTGCTTGGCGGCACCGAGGCGGATGAGCCGATGGGCACCGGAGCGGACCTCAAGCGCGCCCAGGACACGAAACCGCATGTTCCGCAAATATCACATATTTACCTCATTTCAATATAAGCAGGTAGATTTGCATTTAATTCGCCACAAAATAGGGATTATCGACAACCTTTTTCCGGCCCTTCCCCGGCGGACTTCGAGCCCATTTTTTCTCGGATTCCGAGACGTGCGTTCAAGCTCGGCAACCGCCTCGGACCTCCCGTCCGTCAAGTCCCGGCTTTACCCCTGCTTGACGCGCCCGGCGCACCGTTGATCTCGCGCCCGAAACGCGCTTCGGGCATCCGGGAAGAACGGAAGGGAGAACGCGTGTCCGGACTGATCAGTCTCGACGAATGCGAACGGCTCAGCGCGGAACAGGTGCACGACCTCTACCGCCGGCACGTCAGCCGAAGCCAGGTCTCGCTCATGACGTCCTTCGGGTTCGGGCGCGAGCTCGTCGACCGCGCCGAGGGGGCATGGATCTGGACCCGCGACGGCCGGCGGATCCTCGACTTCACCGGCGGGGTGGGGGTGCTGAACCACGGGCACAACCACCCGCGCATCCTCGCGGCCCGCCGGCGTTTCCAGGAGGCGCGGAGAATGGAGGTGCACAAGACCTACTTCTCGCCGTACGTCGCCGCGCTCGGCCACAATCTCGCCGCGCTCCTGCCGGGCGACCTCTCCATGTCGTTCCTGCCGAATTCCGGCGCGGAGGCCGTCGAGGGCGCGGTCAAGCTCGCCTACAAGTACCACGGCGGGCGCAGGAAGCGGATTCTGCGCGCCGACATCGCATTCCACGGCAAGCTCCTGGGCTCGGGCAGCCTCACCGGAGGCGGCAAGACCTTCCGGTTTCCCGAAATCCCCGGGGTGGTGACGTTCCCGTACGGAGACCTCGACGCCGTGCGGGACGCGGTCGCCGCGGCGCGGACCACGCGCGGCCGCTGCGACGTGTACGCGATCATCATCGAGCCGTTCAGCGCGTCGACGATGCGCAGCTGCTCGGAGGAGTTCCTGCGCGGCCTGCGCGAGCTGTGCGACGCGGAGGACATCGTGCTGATCTTCGATGAGATCTACACCGGCTGGGGGAAGACCGGCAGCCTCTTCTACTTCATGCGCTACCCGGGGCTCGTCCCCGACGTGGTCACCACCTCCAAGTCGTTCGGCGGCGGCAAGTCCTCCATCTCGGCGTACATCGCCAGCGAGCGGGTGTTCCGCAAGGCGTACGACAACCTCACCGACTCGCTGCTGCACAGCACGAGCACCACCTACTACGGCTTCGGGGAGGAGACCGCCACCGCCATCGAGGCGGTCAACATCGTCGTCGAGGACGACTACCCGCGGCGGGCGCGGGAGATCGAGCGCGTGCTCGCCCCCGGGCTCGAACGCATCCGCAAGGCGCACCCCGACACGGTGGCCGAGGTGCGCGGGGCCGGCGCGCTGCACGGCGTGTTCCTGCGGGGCGGGCCGAGGCTTCTCGACCTCGCCGCCAAGATCGCCCCCGTCGGCCTCGCCCGCGACCCCAACTTCCGCGTCAAGCTCATCACCTGCTCAGTGATCGACGCGCTCTACCGCGACCACGGCGTCTACACCTACTACACCCTGAACGGCGACAACCCGCTGGTCGCCGCGCCCCCGCTCGTCGCCGGCCCCGAGGAGGCCGACTACTTCCTCGACGCGCTGGAGGCGACCCTCGCGCAGGGGCTGCCCCGTCTGCTCACCAGGTTCGTACGGGAGAAGGTGGCGCCGCGATGGCCGTCCGCGTCGTAGTCACGGGTGCGTCCGGCATGCTCGGCGCCAACCTGGTCCGGCACCTCGCCGCGCGGGGGCGTCAGGTGCTGGGCGTGGACCTGCGTCCCGCGGCCGACCCGGATCCCCGGGTGCGGCACGCGACCGGCGACGTCCGCGACACGGCCCTGATGACCGGCCTGGTCGCGGACGCCGAGGCCGTGGTGCACTGCGCCGCGGCGCTGCCGAGCTACTCCGACGAGGAGATCCGCGACGTCATCGTCGGCGGCACCGCCAGCGTGCTCTCGGCCGCCGCGCGGGCGGGGGTGCCCCGCGTGGTGCACGTCTCCTCCACCGCGGTGTACGGCCTGCCCACGCTCGTCCCCACCCCGGAAGACCATCCCCGCGAGCCGGTCGACGCCTACGGGCGGGCCAAGGCCGCCGCCGAGGAGATCGCGGAGAGGTTCCGGGCCGAGGGCATGTGCGTGCCGATCCTGCGCCCCAAGACGTTCCTCGGGCCCGGGCGGATGGGCCTGTTCGCGATGCTCTTCGAATGGGCCGAGGAGGGCCGCGACTTCCCCATCCTGGGCCCGGGCGACGTCCGCATCCAGATGCTCGCGATCGAGGACCTGCTCGACGCCGTCACCCTGGCGCTCGACGCCCCGGACGACGTGGCGAACGACACCTTCAACGTCGCCGCCGCCGCGTTCGGCACCCTGCGGGAGGACTTCCAGGCGGTGCTCGACGCGGCCGGGCACGGCGGACGGGTCCGCTCGCTGCCGGCCAGGCCCGCCCTGGCCGTGCTGCGGCTCCTGGGGAAGGCCGGGGTCTCCCCGGTCTACGACCGCCTGCTGTACAAGCTGCTCGCCGACTCCTACGTGAGCATCGACAAGGCGCGTGAGCGGCTGGGCTTCGCGCCGCGGATGTCCAACCGGGACGCCATCGTGAGCGCCTACGACTCGTGGCGGCGGCAACCGCGGCCCTCGGCGGGCGCCGCCGGACGGACCAGCAGGGACGCCTGGCGGCAGGGTGCGCTCTCGCTGGCGAAGGTCTTCTTCTGATCCCCGCTGGAGGAGCGCATGCGTGTCATCGAGCCGGCCGGCAGGCTCCCCGGCGACCCCGGGAAAACCCCCGCCCGCCCGCGTCCGGTCGCGGATCTGTTCGCCCTCGTCCGGCCGGCGCACGCCGCGAAGACCCTCCTGGTCGTGCCGGTGGTCCTCGCCGACGCGCCGGCCTGGACGCTGGACACCCTGGCCCGTCTGGCCTGGGCCGTGGGCGCGTTCATCCTGGCCGGCGCCTGCGTCTACGTCGGCAACGACATCGTGGACCGGCACCGCGACCGCTTCCATCCCGTCAAGCGGCACCGGCCCGTGGCCGCGGGCCGCGTCTCGGTCCGCACCGCCGGCCTCTGCTGGGCGGCGCTGCTCGCCCTGCTCGGGATCGTCGTCTGCACGGGGCCGGACCGGCCCTACTGGCCCGTCCTGGCCTATCTGGGACTGAACGTCGCCTACAGCCGCGTGCTCAAGCACATCCCGCTGGTCGACGTCGGAACCGTCGCGCTGGGCTTCGTGCTGCGCGTCCTGCAGGGCTATCTCGCCGTCGGGGCGCGGATCGCCGAATGGCTGCTGGTCGCGGTGTTCTCGCTGGCGCTGCTGATCGCCATCGGGAAACGCCGGCAGGAGCTGCTCGGCGCGGGGGCCGAGCACCGGCCCGCGCTGCGCGGCTACACGGTGAGGCTGGCCGACCATCTCCTGATGCTCACGTGCGTGCTCACCACCGTCACCGGCCTCATGCACCTGCGAACCGAGGCGCTCCTGGGTCCCTACGGGCAGACGGCGATGCTGCTGTGCACGCCGCCGGCGCTGTTCGTCCTGTTCCGCTATCTGCAGGTCGTGCTGGTGGACGGCGGAGGAGGCGACCCCGTCCGGGAGCTCCTGGCCGACCGCGGCATCGCCGTCGCGGGGCTGGCCCTGGTGATCGTCCTGGGCGTGGCGATCCTCCTCACCCGTTATCCGGCGCTGGCCGCCGCGATCCCCCATTGAGACCTCTCGAGAAGGCGACCGACGTGTCTCAACGCTCTCCCCTCGTGTCGATCATCATCCCGGCGCACAACGCCGCCAAGACACTGCGCGCCTGCCTGTCGTCGGCGCTGACGCAGACCTACCCCGCCGTCGAGGTCGTCGTGGTCGACGACGCCAGCACCGACGGCACCCCCGCCGTCGCCGCCGAGTTCGGGTGCGCGCTGGTGCGCCAGCCGTACAACATGGGCGTGTCGGCGGCGCGCAACGCCGGCGTGGCGGCGAGCCACGGCGAGATCTTGTTCTTCCTCGACTCCGACGTGGCCCTGGAACCCGACGCGGTGGCCAACGCCGTGGCGTTGCTGCTGGACGACCCGGGATGCGGCTGCGTCTACGGCGTCTACGCGAAGGAACCCCTCGTCGACGACGGCCCCGTGGAGATCTACCGCACGCTGCGGATGCACCACGCCCTGGTCCAGGGGGCGGGCCCCACGGCGACCGCGATCTTCGCGCTCGCCGCCGTCCCCCGGGCGGTGTTCGACGAGGTGGGCCCGTTCGACGAGCGCCTGCGCAGCGCGGAGGACGACGAGTACAGCGAGCGGCTGCTGACGTGCCGCCACATCCACCTCAGCCGCGATGTGGTGGGCCGCCACGACGAGGCCGACCGGCTCCTGCCGATGCTCGCCGAGCAGTACCGGCGCTCGCGTTATCTGCTCTTCTCCGCCCGCAACCGGATGCGGCCGCGCGCCCTGCGGATCAACCGGATGCCCGGCCTGCTCGCCACGGCCCTCACCCTGGCCTCCGTCCCCGTCGCGCTCGCCTGGCGGCAGGCGCTCCCGCTGCCGGGCGCGTTTTTCGCCCTGTTCGCGGTCTGCGATCCGCCGCTGTCCCGCTTCGTGCTCCGGGAGAAGGGCCCGGCCTTCCTGGCGTACTTCACCGCGGTGCACTTCCTGACGCATGCCGCGCAGCTCTGCGGAGCCGTGGACGGGCTGGTGCGCGCCGCCCTCGACCCCTCCTTCGGGCCGTCGTACCGCACGGCCCCGCTCGGTCGCGCCGACTCCTCGAAAGGCTGGTGAACCATGCGCTCGACCACACCGGACTCCCCCGGGCCCCTGGTCTCGGTCATCATCCCCAACTACAACTACGGGGACGTGCTCGAACTGTGCCTGAGGTCCGTCCTGGAGCAGACGTACTCCCCCATCGAGATCATCCTCGTGGACGACTGCAGCACCGACGACTCCGTGCAGGTGGCCCGCTCGCTGGGCGTGCCGGTGCTCAGCACACCGCGCAACAGCGGCGTGTCCGCCGCGCGCAACCTCGGCGTCTCCCACGCTCGCGGGGAGGTGTTGTTCTTCCTCGACTCCGACGTCGCGCTGGCCCCCGACGCCGTCGAGCGGGCCGTGGAGATCCTCGCGTCCGATCCCCGGATCGGCGCCGTCTCCGGCAACTATGAGCCCATCCCCCTGCGGCGCGACAGCCTCGTCAAGGAATACCGCATCCTCTACCGGCACTACTGGTACCGCGTCGCCGAGGGCCCGATCACCGGCTTCCTGCCGGTCGCCATCATCGCCATCCCCGCGGCCGTGTGGGCCGAGGTGGGCCCGTGGACGAACGAGCTCGTCCAGTCGGAAGGCGCCGACATAGGGGAACGGCTGACCAGCCGGTGGACCGTGCTGCTCACCTCCGCCGTGCGCGGCCGCCACGACGACGACGCGACGCTGCGCGTCGCGCTGCGGAAGGTGTTCACCCGGACCCGGCTGCACGTGCCGTTCTTCCTGCAGCGCAGATACGCCGCCGGAGTGGTGAGCTCGCCGGAGGCGGCCGCCAGCCTGACCGCCGCGCTGACGGCGGTGACCTTGCCCGCGCCGCTGCTGGCCGGCGCCGCCTGGGCCGCCGTGCCGGCCCTGCTGCTGGCCACCTGGCTGTTCATCGACCGGCGGTTGTACCGGTTCGTGTTCTCCACCCGGACCCCGGCGTTCGGGCTGTTCTTCGTGGCCATGCACTTCCTCGTCAACCTCACCATCGCGGCGGGCGCGGGCGTCGGGATCCTGCAGTGGCTCACCTCGCGCTCGTTCCGCCGCATGTACGCCTCCCCGTCGCGCAAGGCGGCGACGTGAGCCGCGGCCACGCGGCTCGCGGGAGGGCGTTCGCCGGGCTGCGCGCGGCGGCCTACCTGCTCGTGCTCGCCTTCCTCGGCTACCAGCTGTGGCGGGTGCGCCACGGGCTGGGGGCGAGCCTGGCCCGGGTGGGGTGGGGAGCCTGCGTGCTCGCGACGGCGCTCGCGATCGTGGGCGGGCTGCCCGGCTTCTTCGGCTGGCGGATGCTGCTGGCCGGGCTGGGCACCCGCCTGCCCCTGCCGGCCGCGGTGCGGGTGTTCTTCCTCGCGGGGCTCACCCGCTACCTGCCGGGCGGGGTGTGGCCGGCCGTGGCGCACGCCGCCATGGCCAAGCCGCTCGGCGAGCCCCCCGCCCGGCTCGCCGGGGCCTTCCTGGCCGGGCAGGGACTCGGGGTGATCGCGGGGCTCGGGGTCGGACTGGTGGCCCTGCCCCGGCTGGTGACGACCGGGCCGCTGTGGTGGGGCCTGGTGCCGCTCCTGGCGGCCGCCCTCCTGCCGCTCGCCGCGCCGCGGTTGCTGACCACGCTCCTCGGCGTCGCCCAGCGGGTGCTGCGCCGAGGCGGGCGCGCGCCCGTCCTGCCGGGACGCCGGACGCTGCTCGCGGTGACCGGGCTGATGGCCGCCGGCTGGCTGATCAGCGGCCTGCACGTCGCGGTGCTCGCGATCGCGCTGGGCGCGCCCGCCGCCGGTGCGCTCACCATCGGCATCGGCGGCTTCGCGCTGGCCACGGTGGCCGGAATCTTCACGCTGATCATGCCGTCCGGGCTGGGCGCGCGCGAGGCCGTGCTGGGCCTCACCGTCGCGACCCTGCTGAGCGGCCCCGATCTGGTCGCCCTGGTCGCCCTCAGCCGGGTGCTGATCACCGCCGGCGACCTGGTGTCCACCGCCGTCGTGCTGGGGGCGCTCGTCTGGACGGCCCGGCGGCGCCGCCCCTCGCCCCCCGCCGCCGGCACGCGTACGGAAGGAGCCTCGCCGCCATGACCGCGCACCCGCCGGCGGTCCTCGCCGCGACCGGCTGGCCGAGCGGGCTGCCCTGGTGGCTCCTGCTGCCGCTGGGCTGCGCCGCGCCGCTCGTCGTGCTCGGGGCGGCGGCCGTGCCCGCGCTCCGCCGCACGGGGCTGTCCCGCGGGGAACGCGTGCTGGCCGGTCTGTGCGTCGCGGCCCTCGCGCTGGCCGTCCTGCGCGCGCTGCTCAGCGGGCGCACCTGGATCTGGGTGATCGCCGACCTCATGGTGCCGCCCCTGCTGCTGGCCCTCGTCCCCGCGGCGCTGCTCGCCGTCACGGCGCTGCTGGTCATCCTGGCCGCCCTGACGCCGCGGGTCCGCCTGTCGTCCGCGGGACGGCGGTGGAGCCTGCTGCCCGCCGCGGCGGCGCTGGCCCTCGGCCTGGGACAGGCCGGGGTGCACCCGCCGGGGCGCGCGGGCGCGGACGGGCCCGCCCCGCGCGACGCGCTGCGCGTCGTCTCCTGGGACGCGTTGTGCTGGGACGAGGGCGACGACACCGCCCGTTTCTACCGTTACCTGCGCGAATGGCGAGCCGACGTCTACCTTCTGCAGGAGCACGCGGGATGCGCCCCCGGCGCGCTCGTGCCCCTGAACGACGACGACCGGCTGCGACGCGAGTTCCCCGGCTACGCGATCGCCACCGCCGACGGACTGCTGACGATCTCCCGTCTCCCGATCACCCGTACGGTTCCGATCGGGTGGACCTCCAACCCGGCGGCCGGCAACTGGAACCGCGCGGCGCTGCGGACCGACCTGGACGTCGGCGGGCGCGTCCTTTCGGTCTACAACGTGCACCTCTACGACATGCTCTACCTCGACTCCGGTCCGTTCTCGCCGCGGTTCCACCGGACCATCCGGACGCTCGACGCGGCCCGGCGCGCCCAGCTCGACCAGCTCGTCGCGGACCTGCGCGGCAACTCCGCGCCGCTGCTCGTCTCCGGGAACTTCAACATGCTGCCCGGCACCGGGTTCGCCCGGCTGATGGACCGCTGGAAGGACGCGAGCGCGGCCGGAACCTCGCCCTATCCCGCCACCCTGGCCTTCGGCGGCCTGCGGCTGTGGCGGATGGACTGGACCTTCACCTCGCCGGATCTGCCCGTGCACCGCTACGACCTGCGCTCCCCCGAGGGCATGTCGAGCCACCACCTCCAGGACGTGCTCGTCTCCCTTCCGTAATCCGGTTCCGAACCCCACCCGAGGTCATCATGCGATCGGATCGCCCCCTGGTCACCGTCGTCATCCCCAACTACAACGGCGCGCGGTTCCTCCCGCTGACTCTCAAGGCCGTGCGGGAGCAGACGTACGCGCCGCTGGAAATCCTGCTGGTGGACGACCACAGCACCGACGACTCGGTGCGCATCGCCCAATCGGCGGGCGTAACCGTGATCCGCACCGGCGCCAACGGCGGCGCCGCCGCCGCCCGGAACACCGGCGCGCGCCACGCGAACGGCGAGATCCTGTTCTTCGTCGACGCGGACGTCGCCCTGGCCCCCGACGCGATCGCCACCGCCGTGGCGATGCTGGAGGCGGACCCGGCGATCGGGGCGGTCTGCGGGATCGAGGACCCCGACCCGCTCATCCGCTCGACCAGGGTGGAGGACTACCGGGCGTTGCAGCATCACTACTGGTCCGTCGCCTCCGAGGGCGAGGTCTCCTTCCTGTGGTCGGCGATGTTCGCCATCCGCGCCGCCGTCTTCGCCGAGATCGGCCCGTTCAACCCCCGGCTGAGATACACAGAGGAGGTCGACTACGGGCATCGGCTGGGCCGGCGCTACCGCGTCCTCATCACCTCGGCCGTACGCGGCCGCATGGGCCACGACAGGGAGCTGACGACACTGCTGCGCAAGCTGTTCCACCGCGGCCGGGCCCGCGTGCCCCTCTACGCCTCCCGGCGCAGCCTGGCACGCGGCTACGAGACCGCGGCCCGGGGCTGGGCCGCGCTGTCGGCCGCGGCGGCGGCCGCCACGCTGCCGCTGGTGATCCCCTACGGCCTGCCGGCGGCCGTCGTGCCCGCGCTCCTGTTCGGCGTGTCGCTCGCCTGCGACGCGGGCATGTACCGGTTCGTCCTCGCCCGGAGGTGCCCGCTGTTCTTCCTGTTCTTCGTGGCGGTGCACTTCCTGGTGAACCTCGTCATCGTCGCCGGTCTGGCGGCCGGCGCGGTGCAGTGGCTGCTGTCGGGACGGTTCCGGGCGCTGTACGACTCGCCCGCCACCGCCGCCTCCGGGACGGGCAGGTGAGCATGCTGTCGGATCGGCTCGCCCCCGGCACGCGGATCGCCGTACGCCGGGAAGGCAAACGGCGGGGCCGTCTGGTCGCCGCCGCCGCGGCGGCCTGGCTGCTCTTCGTCGTCCTGCACCTGCTGCTGTCCGGCCGGTTCTGGCTGTGGCTGGTGCCCGACCTGGTGCCGCCGCTGGTCTACCTGGCCGTCCCGCTCCTGCTGGTGGCCGCGCTCCCGCTGACCCGCGGCCGGGCCCGGCTGTGGTGCGCGGCGGCCACGGCCGTGTCCCTCGCCCTGGGGGCGGGGCGGAGCGGGCTCGACCCCGCCGCGCTGTGGGCCGGCGGAGGGCCGCCGGCCCCGCCGGGGGCGATCCGCCTGGTGTCGTGGAACACCGAGTACTGGGACCAGGACGACGATCCCGGACGGTTCTACGGGCTGATGAAGGAGCGGCACGCGGATGTGTACGTCCTTCAGGAGTATCTGAACTGGGTGGACGGCACTCCCCGCCGGATCGACGAGCAGGCCCGGCTGCGCCGCGAGTTCCCCGGCTATCACGTCGCCGTCCTGGGTGAGCTGGTGACGCTGTCCCGTTTCCCGATCGTGAGCACGGCGCCGGTGGGGCCGGCCCGCTCCCTCGGGCCGGGGGCCACGTGGGACTCCGCGTTCGCCCTGGGCAAGGTCCTGCGGACCGACCTGCGGATCGGCGATGCGATCGTCTCGGTCTACAACGTGCACATTCCGACGCAGTACATGCTGGACGAGAATCCGCTCACCCCGCGGTTCTACACCGCGTTGCGCGGCCGGGCCGCCGCCAGGGAGGCGCAGTTCCGCGGGCTGGAGGAGGATCTCGCCGGCAACGACCGTCCCGTCGTCGTCGCGGGCGACTTCAACAGCACCGGCGCGATGGGCGAGATGCGCCCGCTCTTCGACCGGCTGTCGAGCGCGGACCGGGCCGGCGACTCCCTCATGCCCGCCTCGTGGCCCGCCGGCGGTCCCGTCCTGTGGCGGCTCGACTGGATCTTCACCGCGTCCCTGACCGTCCACGGCTACCGCCTTCTGGATCCGCGGGGCATGTCCGACCATCGGATGCAGGAGACGCTCGTGTCGGTGCCGGCCGGCGGCGCGAAGTGAGGGAGCCGCGTGCTACGCGGTGGTGACCGTCTCGGCCTCCCGCTCCTCACCGGTCGCCTTGGCGGCCCTGCGCTTGAGCCACACCGTGGTGCCCAGGCCGGCCAGGACGGCGACCACCAGCCCCACCCACGAGAAGCCCTTGAGCCACTTGTCGGCCACCACACCCAGGTAGTAGATCGCGGCCGTGGTTCCGCCGGCCCAGGTGATCCCGCCGAGGACGTTGGCGACGAGGAAGCGCCAGTACGGCATGTGCAGGGCGCCGGCCAGCGGCCCGGCGAGGATCCGCAGCAGGGCGACGAAGCGGCCGAAGAACACCGCCCACACGCCGTAGCGGTTGAACATCTTCTCGGCCTTGGCGATGTGCGCGGGGCCGAAGTGCTTGGGGAACCGCCGTCCCAGCCGGTCGAACAGCGGCGTTCCGCCCTTGCGGCCGATCAGGTAGCCGATCGAGTCCCCCACGATCGCGCCGCCGCTCGCGCAGATGCCGACGATCAGGGGGTCCACGACTCCCTTGGACGACAGCAGCGCGGAGCTCACCAGAACGATCTCACCCGGGAGCGGGATGCCCAGGCTTTCCAGCCCGATGACCACGCCTACGATCACGTAGACCCAGACCGACGGGATGGTCTGCAGCCACTCCTCAACGTGCATCTCACTCCTCAGGGCGGGAAAACTGCACCCATTGTGCCGTCGCCTCGCGCGCGCGGCATCCACCGGAAGGACCATGGCGGCTCAGCCGCGAGACGGACGGGCGCGCCCCGCCTCCGACCGCGAGGACGATCAGTCGCGCATCGCCGCGCGTACGGCCTCGCGCATCGCGGCGTGGATAGACGCGTTCCGCGCCCGGTCGGTGCGCGCCTCCACGATCCGCAGCCCGTCGCCCTTGAGCGCCCTGGGCAGCTCCTCGGGGTCCTCGACCAGCGTGTACGGCAGGCCGTTGGCGGCGGCCAGATAGCCGAGATCCACCCCGTGGGGGGTGCCGAAGACCCGCTCGAACGGGTCCTCCAGCGCGGCCTGCGGCAGCATCGAGAAGATCCCGCCGCCGTCGTTGTTCACCACCACGAGGCACAGGTCGGGCCGGGGCTCGTGCGGGCCGAGGATCAGGCCGTTCTGGTCGTGCAGCAGCGTGAGGTCGCCGATGAGCGCGTACGCCGGGCCGTTGTGGGCGAGCGCGGCGCCGACGGCGGTGGAGACCAGGCCGTCGATGCCCGAGGCGCCCCGGTTGGCCATCAGCCGCAGTCCGCGCCGGGGGCGCATGGCCTGGTCGAGGTCGCGGATCGGCATGGACGACCCGCAAAACAGCAGCGAGCCGTTGGGCAGCAGGTCGGCGAGGTCGCGGGCCAGCCGGGGCTCGGTCAGCCCGGAGGAGTCGAGCACCCGGTCGATCGCCGCGCGGGCCAGGTGCTCGGCGTGCCGCCAGGCGCGCAGCCAGGCGTCCCCGCCGGTGGCGATCGGGATCTCCACGGCCTGGGCCACCTGGGTGGCCGACCGGGTCGGGTCGGGCCACCGGGCGAGGTCGGGAGAGACCACGATGTGCTCCCCGGCGCGGCGCAGCCACGACAGCAGCGGGCGCGACAGCCCCGGGCGGCCGAGGGTGACCACGACGTCGGGCCGGTGGGCGTCGGCCCACTCCTGGTCGCCCAGGAGGAAGTGGTAGGTCGAGATCGAGTGGTCGCCGTACCTGCCGCCGCCGTTGGGCTCCGACAGGACGGGCCAGCCCGCCATGCCCGCGGCGGCCACATAGCGCCGCACGTTGGCGGCGCCGTCGCCGACGACCAGCACCCCGCGCCTGGTCGGCGGGATGTGCAGGGCGGCGGACGGCGGCGCGACCCGCGCCCGGAACCACGCCCCGGAGGCGCCGCCGTCCAGCGGCTCGCACCAGGTCGTGTCGCCGTCGGGGATCAGCGGCTCGCGGAAGGCCACGTTGAGGTGGACGGGACCGGGGTCCGGCGGCCCGGCGGCGCGCTGGCAGGCCCGGCACACCAGCGAGCGCCAGTAGGCGACCTGGCCCGGCCGGTCCTCGGGCACGCCGACCTCGGCGAACCAGCGCACGGCCGAGCCGTACAGCTTGATCTGGTCGATCGTCTGGTTGGCGCCGGTGCCGCGCAGCTCCGGCGGCCGGTCGGCGGTGAGCAGGATCAGCGGCACGCCCGTCTCGGACGCCTCGATCACGGCGGGGTGGAAGTTGGCCGCCGCCGTGCCCGATGTGCAGATCAGGGCCACCGGCCGCTCGGACCGCTTGGCCAGGCCGAGCGCGAGGTATGAGGCCGACCGCTCGTCGATGCGCACGTGCAGCCGCACCCGCGACTCGGCGTGCGCGGCGAGCGCCAGCGGCGCGGATCTGGATCCCGGGGCCAGCACCACGTCGGTGACCCCGCAACGCACCAGTTCGTCGATCAGCACGGTCGAGAGCGCGGTCGCCGGGTTCACCGTCGCGCCTCCCGAACGCCCCGGTCGGCCCGGTTCTTAACCACCCGCCCGTCTCCTCCCGTTTCAGCAGCCGCAAGCGTACGGCAAAACGGAGAGGCCGCCGTCATCGCACGGCCTCTCCCGGAGCGTGTCAGGGCCGGCGGGGGTACTTCGAGAAGTCCGGCTTGCGCTTCTCCTTGAACGCGTCGCGGCCCTCCTGGGCCTCCTCGCTCATGTAGTAGAGCAGCGTGGCGTCGCCGGCGAACTGCTGCATGCCGGCCGCGCCGTCGGTGACCGCGTTGAGCGCGCCCTTCAGCATGCGCAGCGCGAGCGGGGACTTCTCCAGCAGCTCGCGGGCCCACTGGACGGTCTCCTCCTCCAGGCGCTCCAGCGGCACCACCGCGTTGACCAGGCCCCACTGGAGCGCGGTCTGGGCGTCGTACTGGCGGCACAGGTACCAGATCTCCCGGGCCCGCTTCAGGCCCACGGTCTCGGCGAGCAGCCAGGAGCCGTACCCGCCGTCGAACGAGCCCACCTTGGGGCCGGTCTGGCCGAACTTCGCGTTGTCGGCGGCGATCGTCAGGTCGCAGCAGACGTGCAGCACGTGGCCGCCGCCGATCGCGTAGCCCGCCACCATGGCGATGACCGGCTTGGGGCAGCGGCGGATCTGCACCTGCAGGTCCAGCACGTTGAGCCGGCCGATGCCGTGGGTCTTGTCGTCCACGTAGCCGTCGTCGCCGCGGATCTTCTGGTCGCCGCCCGAGCAGAACGCCTTGTCCCCGGCGCCGGTGAAGATGATCACACCGACCTCGGTGTCCTCCTGGGCGCGGTTGAAGGCGTCGCGAAGCTCGAACAAGGTGGTGGGGCGGAAGGCGTTGTGCCGCTCGGGGCGGTTGATGGTGATCTTCGCCATCCCCTCGGCGGTCTCGTAGATGATGTCCTCGTACTCGCCCGACCGCTTCCAGTCGACCCCGCTCGTCACACGCGCTCCTTCATCGTCACCTGCCTGGCGGCGGCCCGCGGCCACCACGCCGGGACTAACCTTACGACCGTGCTCAGCCCTTCCGGACATCAGCCGGGACAGCGACCCGTGCACGCCCTCGTCCTGCCTCCGGGGCCCGCGCTGTCGGAGGCCGTACGGCGGGCCCTGACCGGCGACGGGCCCGCCGCGCTGCCGCTGTCCCCCGACCTGCCCCGGCCCGCGCTGGAGGCGGCGCTCGCCGCGCTGCGCCCCACCCACGTCGTCACCCCCGACGGCGTGCGGCGCGAGCCGGACGGCGTGCCGTCCGACGCGGCGCTGATCATCGCCACCTCCGGGTCGACCGGGGCGCCGAAGGGCGTGGAGCTGACGGCCGGGGCGCTGCTCGCCTCGGCCCGCGCCTCGCTGGCCCGGCTCGGCGCCGGCGAGGGCGACCGCTGGCTGTGCTGCCTGCCGCCGTCGCACATCTCGGGCGCGCAGGTGCTCATCCGGTCGCTGCTGTGCGGCACCGAGCCGATCGTCCACCCGCGGTTCTCCCCCGCCGACGTGATCGCGAGCGGGGCCGACTACGTCTCGCTGGTCCCCACCCAGCTTCGCCGCGTGCTCGACACCGGCGCGGACCTCGCCGGCTTCCCCGTGATCCTGCTCGGCGGGGCCGCCGCGCCGCCGGCCCTGCTGGCCGAGGCCCGCGCCGCCGGGCTCCGCGTCGTCACGACGTACGGCATGAGCGAGACGAGCGGCGGGTGCGTGTACGACGGCGTCCCGCTGGACGGGGTCGAGGTCGAGATCGGCGACGACGGGCGGGTGCGGATCGCGGGCCCCGTGCTGTTTTCCGGCTACCGCCTGCGGGCGGAACGGCCCTTCGAGGGCGGCTGGTTCGTCACCTCCGACCTGGGCTCGATGGACGACGGGCGGCTCACCGTGCTCGGCCGGGCCGACGACGTGATCAACACCGGCGGCCGGAAGGTCGTCGCGGGCGCGGTCGCCGATGTCCTGGCCGGGCACCCGGCCGTGCGCGACGTCGTGGTGGTGGGCAGGCCCGACCCCGAGTGGGGCGAGATCGTGGTCGCCGTCGTGGTCCCCCGGGGCGACGGCGAGGTCACGCTCGGCGCGCTGAGGGACTTCGCGAAGGAGCGGCTGCCCGCCTACGCCGCGCCGCGCGCCGTCGAGCTGGTGTCCCGAATCCCGCTCCTGCCGAACGGCAAACCGGATATGGTCGCACTGAAGAACCAAGATTGGAAGAAGCGGGATTGATGCCCCGGAACCGCGGGTGATCGCCGTGCGTCCGTAAAGCGGGGGAAGGGAACTCCGTAGAGCGGGGGAAGGGAACGTCGTATGCAGCCGATCCGCCTCACGCCGGCCCACAAGATGATGGCCTCCGCCGTGCTCGTCGGCGTCGTGATCGTGGGCGGGGCGTCGGTCACCGCCGCCGCGTTCGCCGGCCGCCTCGACAAGGCCGCGAAGGCGGACGACGCTCCCCGCGAGGTGACCTCGGTGGACTTCGGCCGCGGTGAGGTCGCCGGGCCGCGCGCCGGCGCCGGCGCCGGCCCCGAGGTGGTGCCGGAGGACTTCGCCGGCGATCCGGACGAATCCACCGAATACTGGACCCCCGAGCGCCTCCAGGAGGCCTACCCCCTGGAAGGGCCCGAGGTCACGGTCGTCATCCCCGACTGACCGGGCCGGATCGCCGATCGGACAAACCTCCCCACGGAGTCGGGGAACAAACCCGGCGCGAGAGCGTTATTGATACTGGTGCGCTGAGCCGCCGGACGCCGCGCCCCGACCGAAAGCACTCCAAACCCCGACTCATGAACTCCGCAAGGAGGAGGTGTCCTCATGCCCCGGACCGCCGTGGCGGCCTCGCCCGAGCGCGAGGCGACCCCGACGCTCGACCTGCTGCTGGAGCGAGGCCGTGCACAGGGCCGCCTTTCCCTGCGGGAGCTGCGCGAGGCCTTCGCCGAGGCCGGCGTCAGCCCCGGCGAGGGCCGCTCGATCCTGCGCGAGCTCACCGAGGCGGGCGTGAACCTGGCCGACGGCGCCGGCGACGGCACGGGCGACGGCGCGGCGAACGCGCCCGGCGACGCCGCCTCCGCGGGCGCCCGGAGGGGCAAGGCCAAGGCTCCGGCCAGGAGGTCCCGCCGGGCCGCCCAGGCCGAGGCGCAGGCCGCCAAGGGCGCGCCCGCCGCCAGGAGGGGCGCGAAGAAGACGGCCAAGGCCGCCGATGAGGAGCCGTACGACGAGGAGCTCCCGGCCGACGAGGCCGAGGTCGAGGACGGCGAGACGCTCGACCTCGACGACACCTCTTCCGTCATGGGCGACTCGGTGCACACCTACCTGAAGTCCATCGGCCGCCGCACCCTGCTCACCGCCGCCCAGGAGGTGGAGCTGGCCAAGCGCATCGAGGCCGGGCTGTACGCCGAGCACAAGCTGGAGACCGCCCTCGAAAGCGGCGAGCACCTGCCCGCGCACGTCCGCGAGGACCTGGAGTGGGTCATCGAGGACGGCAGGCGCGCCAAGGACCACATGCTGGAGGCCAACCTCCGCCTGGTCGTCTCGGTGGCCAAGAAGTACACCGACCGCGGCATGGCCCTGCTCGACGTGGTGCAGGAGGGCAACCTCGGCCTGATCCGCGCGGTCGAGAAGTTCGACTACACCAAGGGCTACAAGTTCTCGACGTACGCCATGTGGTGGATCAGGCAGGCCATCCAGCGCGGCTTCGCCGACTCGGCCCGCACGATCCGGCTGCCCGTCCACGTGCTGGAGATGCTGTCGAAGCTGTCGCGCGTCGAGCGCGACATGCACCAGCGGCTCGGCCGGGAGCCCACGCCGGAGGAGCTGGCGGTGGAGCTGGACAAGACGCCGGACCAGATCGAGGAACTGCTGCGCACCAGCCGGCAGCCGATCAGCCTCGACTCGACCATCGGCGAGGACGGCGAGACCCGCATCGGCGACCTCATCGAGGACGTCGACTCCCCCGAGGCGTCCGAGGTCGTGGACCGGCAGCTGCTCGCCGAGCAGCTCAAGGGCGTGCTGAGCAACCTGTCGCCGCGTGAGGCCAAGATCATGAGCCTGCGCTTCGGGCTGGCCGACGGCAAGCCGCACACGCTGGACGAGATCGGCAAGCACCTGGGCCTGACCCGGGAGCGGATCCGCCAGCTGGAGAAGGAGTCGCTGTCCAAGCTGCGCCACCCGAGCAACACCCGCCCGCTGCTCGACTGGGCGAGCTGAGACGCCGCGACGGCCGTACGGCCCGTGTCCCGAGGGGGCACGGGCCGCCGGCTTTCCGGAACGCGGTCAGTCCCCCGGCCGGCCCCACTCGCGCAGCACGTCCGCCGCGTCGGCCGCCGCCGGAGGCACCGGGGCCACCGGGGCGGCCGGGGTGCGGGAGAACCTGGGCGCCGGGGCCGCCTGGACCACGCCGTCCGCCTCGGCGTACGTGCCGCGGGCGGCCAGGTGCGGATGGGCGGGGGCCTCGGCGAAGCTGAGCACCGGGGTGACGCACGCGTCGGTGCCGGCGAAGTGCGCGGCCCACTCGTCGCGGGTGCGGGAGGCGAACGCGGCGGCGAACCGCTTGCGCATCGCCGGCCAGTTGGCCGGGTCGTTCTGCTCGCCCAGCTCGGCCGGGTCGATGCCCAGCCCGGCCAGCAGCGCCGCGTAGAAGTGCGGCTCCAGCGCGCCCACCGCGACGAACCCGCCGTCGGCGCACATGTAGGTGTCGTAGAACGGCGCGGCGCCGTCGAGCAGGTTGCCCTCCCGTTCGTCGCGCCAGGCCCCCATGCCGCGCAGGGCGAGGATCATCTGGCTGAGCAGCGCGGTCCCGTCGACCATGGCGGCGTCGACCACCTGGCCTCGGCCGGACCGGGACCGTTCGAACAGCCCGGCGAGCACGCCGACGAGCAGCAGCATGGACCCGCCGCCGAAGTCGCCGACCAGGTTGAGCGGCGGGGCCGGGGCCCGGCCGGCGCGGCCCATGGCGTGCAGCGCCCCGGTCAGGCCGATGTAGTTGATGTCGTGGCCGACCTGTCCGGCCCACGGGCCGTCCTGGCCCCACCCGGTCATCCGGGCGTAGATCAGGCCGGGGTTGCGGGCCAGGCAGGCGTCCGGGCCCACGCCGAGCCGTTCCACCACGCCGGGGCGCAGGCCCTCGATCAGCACGTCCGCGCGTTCGGCGAGGGCGAGGACGACGTCCCGCCCTTCGGCGGTCTTCAGGTCGGCGTGCACCCGGCGCCGCCCGCGCAGCAGGACGTCGGTCGCGCCCGGAGGGCCGAGCCGGAGCCCGCGGCCCGCCGGCCGTTCGATCCTGACCACGTCGGCGCCGAGGTCGGCGAGCACCATGGCCGCGTGCGGAGCCGGGCCGAGCCCGGCCAGCTCCACCACTCGCAGTCCCGCCAGGGGGCCGTCCTTCATCGGGTTCCCGCCTCTCTCCTTGTGAATGCCCGTTCTACTCGTGCGTGCCGTTCTGCTCGGGCCCGCCGTTCACGGGCGCGTCGAGCCGGGCCCCGGCCGCGGCGGCCTCGGCGAGCGCCGCGGCCTCCATGTCGAGCTGGTCGGCCAGCGACCGCGCCGGGGCGTCCCACAGCAGGCGGCGGGTCCGGCCGAGCGCCGGGTGCGGCCCCGCCGCGATCCGCGCCGCGGCCCGCCGGGCCGACTCGGCGAGCTCCCCGTCGGGGTGGACGCCGGTGACCAGCCCCCAGTCGGCGGCCTCCGCCGCCGTCAGCCGCCGATCGGTCAGCGTCAGCGCGAGCGCCCGGCGCATTCCCACCACCCGCGGCAGCAGCCAGGACGTGCCGCAGTCCGGGGTCAGGCCCGCCTGGGCGCACCCGGCCAGGAACGTCGCCGACTCGCCGGCGAGCACCAGGTCGGCCACGAGGGTGAGGGCGAGGCCGGCGCCCGCCGCCGTTCCCTGGACCGCGGCCACGACGGGGACCTCCAGCCCGGCGAGGGCCAGCACGGCGCGGTGCGCCGACCGGGCCAGCTCGCGTGCGTAGCCGGCGCGGTCGGCCGCGCCGTGCATCGCGGCGACGTCCCCGCCGGCGCAGAAGTCGCGGCCGCGGCCGAGCAGCAGCACGCAGCGCACCCCCGGATCGGCCGCGGCGGCCTCGGCGGCCTCGGCGAGCGCCCGCGCCGTCGGAAGGTCCAGCGCGTTCGAGACCTGCGGCCGGTCGAGCTCGATGGTCGCCACCCCGCCGGCGACGCCGTACCGCACCGAGGGCCCCGTGACGGTCCCCATGACCGCCTGCCCGTCCGCCGGCGCGGTGATCAGCCCGGCGAGCACCAGGTCGGCGAGGTGCCGGTAGGCCTGGGCGGCGTCGAACCCGGTCGCGGACTGGATGGCGCCGCGCTGGATGGAGTTCATGACCTCGGCCACCGCGGCCCCCACGAACGGCGCGTGGACCGGGCGCAGCACCCCGGCGCCGACGCCCTTCTCCACCAGGCTCCGCACCCGCTGCGCGGCATACCTGGTGTTCTCCTGGTAGACCTCGTTGGCCGGGCCGAAAGCGGCCACGTCCGCGAGGAACGCGGCCGAGGCGGGCTGCAGCTCCGCGGCGACGGCCTCCAGATAGACGGCGAGCTGCCGGGCCGGGTCCGCGGAGGCGGCGACCCTGGCCTCGATGCGCTCGGCCGCCGCCTTGAAGAACGAGCGGACGACGGCCACCACGATCTGCTCCTTGCTGGGCGCCACCGCGTACAGCGTGGTGCGGGAGCAGCGCAGCCGCTCGGCGAGGTCGCCGATGTTGAACGACGCGAATCCCTCGGCCAGGAACAGCTCGCGAAGCTGCGCCAGCGTCTCCTCTCGCCGGGCGTTGGTCCTGTCGGGCGACGGCATGGCACCGACTCTACGGCACCCCCTGGCGATCAGTACATTCTCTGATACTTTGGTACTTACTTGCGTACTCCAAGGAAGGCTTCGATGCCCGCATCGCGTGTCATGCCAAGCGAAGAGAGTGCCGAGCTCATCGAGATCGTCCGCGACCTCGCCGACAGGCAACTGGCCCCCCGGGTCGCGAAGGCCGAGGCGGACGAGGACTTCCCGCGCGAGGTGTTCCGCACACTCGGCGAGATGGGCGTCCTCGGCCTGCCGTACCCCGAGGAGTACGGCGGCGGCGGCCAGCCGTACGAGGTGTACCTTCAGGTGTTGGAGGAGATCGCGCGGGTCTGGTCGAGCGTCGCCGTCGGCACCAGCGTGCACGTGCTGTCGTGCTTCGGGCTGTTCAACTTCGGCACCGAGGAGCAGCGGCGGGCCTGGCTGCCCGGCATGCTCGGCGGCGAGCTGCTCGGCGCCTACTGCCTGAGCGAGCCGCACGCCGGCTCCGACCCCGCCGCCATGACCACCCGCGCCGTCCGCGACGGCGACGACTACGTGCTCACCGGCGCGAAGGCGTGGACCACCCACGGCGGGCGGGCCGACTTCTACACGGTGATGGCGCGGACCTCCGGCGACCGCAAGGGCATCTCCTGCTTCCTCGTCCCGGCCGACGCCGAGGGCCTCAGCGCCGACCCGCCGGAGCGCAAGATGGGGCTGACCGCCTCGCCGACCGCGACCATGCGGCTGGACGGCGTGCGGGTGCCGGCCGAGCGCAGGATCGGCGCGGAGGGCGAGGGCCTGCGCATCGCGCTGGCCGCCCTCGACTCCGGGCGGCTGGGCATCGCGGCCGTCGCCACCGGCCTGGCCCAGGGCGCCCTGGACCACGCCGTGGCGTACGCGAAGGAGCGCGCGACGTTCGGCAGGCCGATCATCGAGCACCAGGGCCTGGCGTTCCTGCTGGCCGACATGGAGGCGGCGGTGCAGACCGCCCGCGCGACGACGCTGCACGCCGCCCGGCTGAAGGACCTCGGCCTGCCGTTCAGCCGGGAGGCGTCGATCGCCAAGATGGTCGCCACCGACAACGCCATGAAGGTCACCACCGACGCCGTCCAGGTGCTGGGCGGCTACGGCTACACCCGTGACTTCCCGGTCGAGCGTTACATGCGCGAGGCGAAGGTCATGCAGATCTTCGAGGGCACCAACCAGATCCAGCGCATGATCATCGGCCGCTCGCTCGCCGGGGACACCCCGTCCGCGATCACCGTCGCCGCGGGGAGAAGCGCTGATACGGGTCAGCCGGGCTGACGCCGGAGAGTCGGGCGATCACGCCGATCGCGGCGGGACCGCGATCGGCGTGTCGCCAGGCGAGCCCGGTCAGCGGCTCGCGGCGGCCAGGGTCTTGCGCGTGTCGCGCGGGGCCAGCCGGGCGGGGTCGCCCCCCTTGTAGGCGCGGGGCACCCGGGGGATGCCGCTGAGGCGGTGCGCCTCACGCAGCGTGCGCAGGCGGTTCACCTCGTCGGTCCACAGCGCGCCCTCGGGCGTGGCCTTCGCCTTGCGCCGGGCGATCCTGCTGTCGTAGGCCTTCACGCCGAACGTGGCACGCTGCCCCGCCTCCGCGGCGCGCAGCGCCTCGGTCAGGGCGGCGTCGAGGGCCAGGGCCGCCTCACGCAGCTCGGGGATCGGCGCGTCCGCCGCCTTCGCCTCCTGAAGCCGCCGCTGCGCCTCCCGGACCTTCTCCAGCACGTGGTCGAAGTTCTTCCGGGTCTCCAGATCCGCGTGGTAGCGGACCTCCGCCTCCCGGCTCACCCGCGGACGGAAAAACGCCATCGTCAGCCCCTTCGTATCGGCTCGCGCATCCAACTCACGTCGCAAGCGGTAGCGTACGCGCTCCGCGCGCGGGCCCGTACCGCAGGGTGCGCCGCCCTTTACGAAGTAAGGACAGGTGTGGCAGCATGATCGGCGTGCCTGCCAAGCGACCGCCCGTCCCGCTGTCCCGGGAGCGGATCATCGACGCCGCCCTGCACATCGCGGACGGCCAGGGCCTGCGCCGGCTGACCATGCGCCGGCTCGGCGACGCCCTCCAGGTGGAGGCGATGGCCATCTACCACCACCTGCCGCGGGGCAAGGAGGCGCTGATGGACGCCCTGGCCGAGCACGTGACGACGGTGACGGTCGATCCGGCCACGGCCACCACCTGGCAGGACAGGGCGCGCGCCTGGGCGCGCGCGAGCCGCGCCGCGCTGCTGGAGCACCCGGGCGTGCTGTCGCTGGCGCTGACCAAGCCCCCGAAGGGGTCGGCGCTGATCGCGATCAGGGAGCAGACCGAGCAGTTGCGCGAGGCGGGGGCCGACGACCCGGCCGGCGCGGTCCGCGCGCTGCGGGCCTATGTGTTCGGCAGCGTGGCGGTCGAGGTCCAGCAGTCGGGGTGGGCCGACCCGGACGCCGAGGTGCGCGACGCGCGCACGGCCGAGGGCGAGCGGGAGTTCGAGCGGGGCCTCGACGCGCTGATCGCCGGCCTCGGCGGCTGAGACTTCGGCTCTTCCGAATCACCCGCTCCCGACGTCCGGAATCTGTGATCCTTCGGTTACCCGCCGGGCGGCGTGTCATGGCCGAAGCGGTGTCTCCTATGGGGCATTCTTGTGTACTAGGTCACATCGGTGTGCGCGAGCCTGCTCGGGGTGCGGCCGGGCCCCCTGCCCGACCGGCGGAAATGCTCCGAACGGACTATGTCACACGGATGCGGCCCGGCCGCAAACTGGTGTAGTCCAGTGTGGTGTTCGTCATACCCGGTCCTCATGCCCGCCCCTCCCGGGCGGATGGGACGCCGGTGACGGCCTCTCCGGACACCCGGAAAGACAAAACGAGCGAACGATAAAGACACGGAGCCCCGGCCATGTGCCCTCATGAACCGGCCTGTCCCAGCGCGGACGCGAAGGATCGCGAAGCCGCCCGCACGATAGCCTGCCACCCCGAGCAGGGCTGGAGTCTGCTCTGCAACGGAGTCGTGCTGTTCGAGGACACCGGCGAGCTGCTGCCCGACGGTGGCGTCATCGCCCCCCACCGCCCCACCGACATGGCCATCAGCGCGGCCTAGGCGAAAGCAGCCACCGGCCCACCGCCTCGCCCACCCGGGCGGGGTCCTTCTTGAACTCGTGCCCCTCCCCCGGGAGGACCACGAGACACGCGGCGTCCTTCTCATCCGGAACGCCGAACGGATCCCGATCCCCGTTGACCACGAGCACGGGGACCCCCGCCTGCCGCAGTTCCTCCGCCCGTGACCGTTCCGGCTTGCCCGGCGGGTGGAGCGGGAACGCGAGCGCCACCACCGCCTCGGCCCCGGCGGCGCGCGCGGTGCGGCAGGCCACCCGCGCGCCGTTGCTCCGCCCGCCCTGCACGAGCGGAAGTCCCGGGTGCCGCTCGCGGAGCGCGGCGACGACGGACAGCCACGCCTCGTCCTGCTTGACCGCCGACCCCGGCGCCCGCGCGCCGCGCAGCCGGAACGGCTGGGTCACCCGTGCGACCGTTCCCCCGATCGCCAGCACCGCGTCGCGTACGGCGAGCAGGTCGGGGGCGTCCACGCCTCCCCCGGACCCGTGGGTCAAGATCAGCAGCAGCCGGGGATCGGCCGCCTCGTCCACCTCGGCCAGGGCGCGGCCGTGCGGGGTCTCGATCTCCATGCCGGTGACGGTAGCGGGTCCGACCGGAGCAGGAGAACCCGACCCTCCGATCGGAGGATCATGGGACCCGCGCGAAGAGGCAGAATGTCCTGGTGCCGGACATCGCATCGCAACAGCCGCCCGCGACCGGGCGTCCCGTCCCTCCGCCGCCGCCGGCGGCCTCGTCGACCCGCGAGGACCTGCGTGCCGTCATCGCGGCCCGCCGCGACCTCGGCCCGGAGTACGAGGACGCGCTGGTCGACTCGTTCCTCGACAAGCTCGACGTGGAGATCGCCGCGCGGGTGCGCAGCGAGGTGGCGGCCCACCTGAGCCGCCAGCCGCCCGGGCCCCCGGTCAAGCAGAAGGACGGCGCCGTGGGCGTGGCCCTCGGCTCGCTCGGCATCGGCATCCCGCTGACCGCCATCGCGGCCGGCGCGGGGCACTTTCCGGGGCTCGTGCTCGCCTGGGGCGGGATCGTGGCGGTGAACGTCGCCTACGCCCTCAGCCGCCGCGGCCAGCGCTGACCCCGCATCGGGTGATTCAGGCCTCCACGCCCTCCATCACGGGACGCACGTCCCGCCCCAGGCGCAGCCGCACCTGCTCGGCGAGCGCCGGATCGGGATGGTGGAGGCCGTAGCGCCAGACGGTCTCCGCGTCGGCGGCCCGGCCGCGCAGCGGCAGCGTGCGGGCCAGCAGCTCGATCGCGAGCGCGCCCGTGCCGGCGTCCGCCCCCTCCTGGCGGCTGTCCTCCACGGCCCCGGCGAACTGCGCGCACGCCATCTCCAGATGCGCCATGCCGAGCAGCACCCGCAGCCGCGCCGGGTCGCCCACCGCGCTGACCGACAGCGCCTCCAGCAGGACGTCGGCGGCCCGCTCGGGCTCGCCGTCCTCGAGCAACCGCTCGGCCATGCGCTCGGCCACGACGGACAGCCCCTCCCCCGCCTCGCCGCGGTCCGGCGCGGCCTCGTCCGCCGCGATCTCCGCGAAGATCGCGGCCGCGCCGTCGAGGTCGCCGCTCTCGGCGAGCCTCCGGGCGTGGTCGAGCCGGTCGGACCGCCGTCCGGAATCGATGGCCGTCATACAGGGGCCTCGCAGGGTCGCAGGTGATGGGAAACGATCACCGCGATCTTAACGAGACCGGCCGCCGGGCGGGGCCGAGATGCGCAACCGGCAGGCGGGGTCCCGCGGATGTCACCGTGACGACGGTCGGCCGGGTGGCGCCGCGCGGCGCCACCCGGCCGACCGGGAGAACCGGGGAAGAACTAGTCCTCGTACGCCTCCGGGGGCGGGCAGGAGCACACCAGGTTGCGGTCGCCGTACGCCTGGTCGATGCGGCGCACCGGCGACCAGTACTTGTCCTCCCGCAGGCCGGGCACCGGGTAGGCGGCCACCCGCCGCGAGTACGGGTGGGTCCACTCGTCGGCGGTGAGGCACTCGGCCGTGTGCGGGGCGTTGCGCAGCGGGTTGTCGGTCCTGTCGTACTCGCCCGACGCCACCTTGGCGATCTCGCCCCGGATGGCGATCATCGCGTCGGCGAAGCGGTCGAGCTCGGCCAGGTCCTCGCTCTCGGTCGGCTCGATCATGAGCGTCCCGGCGACGGGGAACGACATCGTGGGCGCGTGGAAGCCGTAGTCGATCAGACGCTTGGCGACGTCGTCGACGGTGACGCCGGTCTCCTTGGTGATCTGGCGCAGGTCGACGATGCACTCGTGGGCGACCAGGCCGTCCCGCCCGGTGTACAGGACCGGGTAGTGCGGCGCCAGCCGCCGGGCCAGGTAGTTGGCCGACAGGATCGCCTGCTCGGTGGCCTGCCGCAGCCCGTCGCCGCCCATCATCCTGATGTACGCCCAGGAGATCGGCAGGATGCCCGCCGAGCCGTACGGCGCCGCGGACACGTGCGCGGGCAGGTGCCCGGCGAGATGGGCCTTGACCGCCACCGGGCCGACGCCGGGCCCGCCGCCGCCGTGCGGGATGCAGAAGGTCTTGTGCAGGTTGAGGTGGGAGACGTCCGCGCCGAACTCGCCCAGCTTGGCCAGGCCCACCAGCGCGTTGAGGTTCGCCCCGTCCACGTAGACCTGCCCGCCGGCCTCGTGGACCCGCTCGCAGATCTCGACGATCGTCTCCTCGTACACCCCGTGGGTGGACGGGTAGGTCACCATGATCGCGGCGAGCGCGTCGCGGTGCTTGTCGATCTTGGCGGCGAGGTCGGCGAGGTCGACGTTGCCGTCGGCGTCGCAGGCCACCACGACCACCCGCATGCCCGCCATCACCGCGCTGGCGGCGTTGGTGCCGTGCGCGGAGGACGGGATGAGGCACACGTCGCGGCCGGCCTCACCCCGGGAACGGTGGTAGGACCTGATGGCCAGCAGCCCGGCGAACTCGCCCTGGGAGCCCGCGTTCGGCTGGATCGACACCCGGTCGTAGCCGGTGACCTCCGCCAGCCAGCCCTCCAGCGTCGCGACGAGCTCGGCGTACCCCTCGGCCTGCTCGGCGGGCGCGAACGGGTGGATCGAGGCGAACTCCGGCCAGGTGATCGGCTCCATCTCGGTGGTCGCGTTCAGCTTCATCGTGCAGGAGCCCAGCGGGATCATCGACCGGTCGAGCGCGATGTCCTTGTCCTGCAGGCGCCGCAGGTAACGCAGCATGGCCGTCTCGGACCTGTGGGTGTGGAACACCGGGTGGGTGAGGAAGTCCGAGGTCCGCTGCAGGTCGGCGGGCAGGGCGTCGGACGTCACCCGGTCGAGGTCCTCCAGCACCACGTCGGTGATCCCGAATGCGGCCCAGACCGCCCGCAGGTGGTCGCTGGTGGTCTTCTCGTCGCAGGCGACGCCGACGTGGTCGGCGTCGGCCAGGCGCAGGTTCACGCCGCGTTCGGCGGCGGCGGCGACGACCTGGGCGGCCCGCCCGGGCACGCGGGCGATCACCGTGTCGAAGAACTCGTCGTGGACGACCTCCACGCCGCCCTCGCGCAGCCCGGCGCCCAGGACGGCCGCGTGCCGGTGCACCCGCAGGGCGATCCTCTTCAGGCCCTCCGGGCCGTGGTAGACGGCGTACATCGACGCCATGACCGCGAGCAGGACCTGCGCGGTGCAGATGTTGCTCGTGGCCTTCTCGCGCCGGATGTGCTGCTCGCGGGTCTGCAGGGCGAGCCGGTAGGCCGTGCGGCCGTCGGCGTCCACCGAGACGCCCACCAGCCGGCCCGGCATCTGCCGCTGCAGGCCCTCCCGGACGGCCATGTACGCCGCGTGGGGGCCGCCGTAGCCCAGCGGGACACCGAAGCGCTGGGAGGAGCCGACGGCGATGTCGGCGCCCTGCTCGCCCGGCGACTCCAGCAGGGTCAGCGCCAGCAGGTCGGCGGCGGCCACCAGCAGCGCCCCCTGGGCGTGCGCCCGCTCGGCGACCGCGCGGAAGGACGCCACCCGGCCGCTCGCGCCCGGATACTGGACGAGGACCCCGAAGCACTCGGGCAGCTCGCCCGAGAGGTCCGACTCCACCAGCGTGATGCCCAGCGGCTCGGCGCGGGTCGCCAGCACGGCCTTGGTCTGCGGCAGCGCGTCGGCGTCCACCACGAAGACGTCGGTCTTCGCCTTGCTCGCCCGCCGGGCCAGCGTCATCGCCTCGGCCGCTGCGGTCGCCTCGTCGAGCAGGGACGCGCCGGCGACGCCGAGGCCGGTCAGGTCCGAGATCATCGTCTGGAAGTTCAGCAGCGCCTCCAGCCGCCCCTGCGAGATCTCCGGCTGGTACGGCGTGTACGCGGTGTACCAGCCCGGGTTCTCCAGCACGTTGCGGAGGATGACGCCCGGCGTGATCGTGTCGTAGTAGCCGAGGCCGATCATCGACGTCAGCACCCGGTTGCGGCCGGCGAGGGCGCGCAGCTCGGCCAGCGCCTCGGCCTCCCCCACCGCCTCCGGCAGGTTCAGCGGGCCGCGGGTGCGGATCGCCTCGGGCACGGCCACGGCGACCAGGTCGTCGATCGACTCGTAGCCGACGACCTCCAGCATTCGGGCGCGGCCGGCCTCGGAGGGGCCGACGTGACGGGTGACGAAGGGCGGAGCGGAAAGATCGCGAAGCGTGGACCGATCGGTCATGACAGGGGCCTCCTGGACGGGTCGAGACCTGCGGCGACCGCCCCGGGCCCGCGGGCCCGGCCGGTCGTGAAGCGGTCTCCCCCTCTGTCATCGGACCTGAGAGCTTCACCGGGCCGTCGAGCCCGGCTTTCCCCTTCGGTGAGGCGCCGCCTGGCCGGCGGGCCTGCTTTTCAGAGTCGCCTCGTCCGTGCGGTACGGATGCCTGAGAGATTCCGGGGAGGTTTGCTCCTTCGGCGCCCCTGAAACGGCCAGGGGTCTCTCCCGCACGAGGTCGTCGGCCGTTTCCACTCTACCGGCTACCCGGGATCGGCCCCACTCGCGCCTCGCGGAAGGTCCGCGCCGTCAAACCCGTCCAGCCCGCCGGTGATCGCCCTGGCGCGGACTCAGCCGGTCCTGCGGGCCTTTCTCCGGCGGGCGAGTTCATCGGCCGGATGGTCCCCCTCCGCATCCGGAGCGGCTTCGGCGCGCTCACCCGGAAGCTCGGCCAGCGACCCCTCGACCTCCCGCCAGACCCGGCCCAGCGCGATGCCGAACACGCCCTGGCCACCCTGCAGCAGGTCGATCACCTCGTCGGCGCTCGTGCACTCGTAGACGCTCACGCCGTCGCTCATCAAGGTGATCTGGGCCAGGTCGTTGACGCCGCGGTCTCGCAAATGCCGCACCGCGGTGCGAATCTGCTGGAGGGAAACCCCCGTGTCGAGAAGACGTTTGACGACCTTCAAGACGAGGATGTCGCGGAAGCTGTACAGTCGCTGGGACCCGGATCCCTGAGCCGCCCTTATCGTCGGGAGCACCAGTTCGGTCCGGGCCCAGTAGTCGAGCTGGCGGTAGGTGATCCCCGCCGCCGCGCACGCCGTGGGCCCGCGGTATCCGATGTCCTGGGGCAGCGCCGTCGGCTGCTCGTCGAACAGCAGACCCTGTTCGCCGGCGCGTTCACGCGCCGCCTGCCGAACCGGGTCGTGCTGGCCGGCCGACCTACCCTCGCCGCTGCTGACCGCCACTGCGGACCTCCGGCTTTCTCTCATCCCACGGTCTGATCTGGGGGTTCGTGAATTACAACCGTGGTTTCCCTTGCACCGTAGGACCGGGGCCATCGTCAGTCAACGACCCCGTCCGGCGCGTCGTGAAGCGTAATCTCCCGAAATCGTCCGGCACGTCAGCCCGCCCGGCCGAAGTCTTCGGGTGTGATTTTGTCCAGGAACTCGCGAAACTTCTCCACTTCGTCTTCCTGGTCGTCGGGCATGCTCACACCCGCTTCCTGGATCACGTCCTCACTCGCGTAGATCGTCGCACCCGTACGCAACGCCAGCGCGATCGAGTCCGAAGGACGCGCGCTGACCTCCACGCCGTTGGAGAAGACCAAATCGGCGAAGAAGATGCCGTCGCGGAGCGCGACGATGTTGACGGTGCGCAACCGCACCCCCAGGGCCTCGATAACGTCACGGAACAAGTCGTGGGTCAGCGGCCGGGGCGGCGGCTCCTCCGCCTGGGCCAACGCGATAGCGGTCGCCTCTGTCATGCCTATCCAGATCGGTAGATACCGATCACCGCTCGTCTCCTTCAGGAGAACGATCGGCTGGTTGGTGGGCATCTCAACGCGAACCCCCACGACCTCCATCTGCAACACGGGCGGCTCCGTCTCAAGCGTCGCGGCATATCACCTGGCATTCAACGTAACACCCACAGGGCAGCGGATGTGCCGGTCACCGCCCCAGAACGCCGCGAACACTCCCACGAAGCAACGCATTGTGCAGTTCCTGGAGAAGTCCGGAGATCTCCCGGGCCGTTTCGTCCGCCTCCGCGATCGCCCCCGGCGCCTTGCGCCGCAGCAGCGGAGCCACCACCTGCTCGATCAGGCCGGCCTCCCGCTCCACCGCCGCGCGAACCGCCCTCAGGTGCCGCGCCTGCAGGCCGAACCGCGCCAGCGCCCCCACGCTGCGCGCGACCTCCAGCGCCTCCCTGTCGTACCGGCGTGCCACGGGAGCGACCAGGCCGAAGCTCTCCATCTCGGCCAAGGTCTCCTCGTCGATGCCGGCCGCCTCGACCAGCTCCTCCCGGCTGAGCCGCACGGGCGGGGCGGCGGCCGACACGGGGTGCGGCCGCGCCGCCTGCTCGTCCAGCTGATTCTTGATCACCCGGAGCGGCAGGTACTGGTCACGCTGCGCCCGCAGGATGTACCGCAGACGCTCGACATCCGCGTAGGTGAACTTGCGGTACCCCGACGGGCTTCGCTGGGGCTCGATCAGCCCCTCACCCTCCAGAAACCGGATCTTGGAGACGGTCACGTCCGGGAACTCGCCCTGCAGCAGAGCGAGAACCTCCCCGATGCTCATGAACGCCCGTACGGCCTGCGCGCTCATGACTCCTCCTCCTCACCGATCACAGCCCTCCGGGACCACGTGTGAGGAATACCAGCCGGAACTTGCCGATCTGCACCTCGTCGCCCCCCTGCAGCGGGGACTCCTCGATGCGCTCCCGGTTGACGTAGGTCCCGTTGAGGCTGCCCACGTCACGCACGGTGAACTGGCCGCCGCGCCGGTAGAACTCCACGTGCCTCCTGGACACGGTTACATCGTCCAGGAAAATGTCGCTTTCCGGGTGGCGACCCGCCGTAGTGAGGTCGCTGTCGAGCAGAAACCGGCTACCTGCGTTCGGGCCCCGCATGACCACCAGAAGAGCCGTGCCTGGAGGCAGCTGCTCAACCGCCGACCGGTCCGGCATAAGCGTCTGGCCCGCCTCCGCCTCGAGCGCCTCGAGCGAGATCGTCGAGGTCGTGTCGGCTGCGACGGGCGCGGGAGCGCTCAGCGGCGAACCGCATCGTGAACAGAAACGGGCATCCTCGGGGTTGGCATGACCGCACTGCGTGCAGTAGACGCTGGGCATCGAACGGCTCGGCCTCTCTCACGACTTGCTCTAGGACTAGCTCAAACTGCGAATGCCGCAACTTACGCTGATCAGGCACAAAGGTCAAGACCGCGACTGGGCGCGGACTGACCAACGCTACAGCCAGTAGAGGTTCAAGGTCCATCCCGCCACACAGTGTTTGATTGCGCTCGCGCGGCTCGGGGCGCCTGAACGCGGCTGTCGTGCCGCAGGCGCGCCATGGACACAGCCCTCGTCGCGCTCTGGTCGCTTCGCTCCCGCGCGCTCCTCGGTCCGGTCGCCGCCACGCCCCTCGCGGGACGGTTGCGCACCGCGATCCCCCGCTGAGGGCAAGAAGCCCAAGCCGGCCAGCCGAACTCGCCCAGCGGGCGCCGGCGGCTCGGGGCGCCTTGAGGCAGCTCCTCTCGGCGGTCGCGGGCCGCGAACTCCGGGTGAGGGCAGAAGGCAGCCGGAGGCGCTCAGCGGGCGCCGGCGGCTTGCTCGACGACGTGGGCCCAGCGCTCCAGGAGAGCCTGTGCGGTGTCCATGTCGTGGCCTTCGGCCCACAGGTGGGTGACGGCCTCGGCGGGGTCGGGCAGGACCAGGGCCCAGCTTCCGTCGTCCTCCACGATCCGGACGCCGTCGGTGGTGTCCAGGCGCCGCCCCTCGGCCGCCTCGACCACCGAGCGCATCACGGCCCCCTTATGCGCCCAGGGCGTGGGGACGGTCCGTTTGAGCAGCTTCGCCTCCGGGATGCGGGCGTCGATCTGGCTGAGCGACAGCCGGGTGCGCGCGACCAGGCCGAGCAGGCGCAGGAACACCGCCAGGCCGTCCACGGTCGGCGCGAACTCCGGGACGATGAAGCCGCCCTTCCCGTCGCCGGCGAAGATCGTGTCGGGGTGCCGGGCCGCCCGCGTCAGCGTGTCGAGGCTCGTGGCCGTCCAGTCGACCTGCACGCCGTGGAAGCGGCACACCATCTCCGCCACCCTGGTCGTGGTGACCGGCAGGGCCACCCGCCCGCCCCTGCGCTCGGCCGCGACCAGGTCGAGCACGACGAGCAGCGCGCGCTCCTCGCTGATCAGCCGGCCCATCTCGTCCACCAGCGAGACCCGCTCCCCGACCGGGTCGAACCGCACGCCGAACGCGGCCCGCGCCGAGGCCACCAGCTCGGCCAGGCGCTGCAGGTCGCGGCGGCGCTCGGCGAGCGTCTCGGTGGGCGAGGCGTCGTCCAGGCGGTTGTTCACGGTCAGCACGTCGACCCCGGCCCGGCCCAGCAGGCTCGGCAGCACGAGCGAGGAGGTGCCGCCCGCGCAGTCGACCACGACCTTCATCTCGGCGTCCTTCACCCCCGACATGTCGATGCACGCCAGCAGCTCGCGGGCGTACGTGTCGACGGCGCGGGCCGGGAAGGTCAGCTCGGCGATCTCGCCGGGGAAGGCACGGCGATACTCCTGACGCGAGAAGACCCGCTCCAGCTTGCGCTGGGCGGCCTGGGACAGATCGGCCCCGGTCTCGTCCATGAACACGATGTCGACGCTCTGGGGGTCGCCCGCCGTCGTGCGCAGGGCGATGCCGCCCCGGACGTTCTCCCGCGAGGTGTTGAACCGCGCGACCGGCAGGGCGGCGGCCTCCAGGTCGACCACGTTGATCGCGCTGGAGTTCAGCGCGCTGATCACCGCCCGCTTGAGCGCCCGCGCCGCCCGCGAGGCGTCGCGGGAGGTCACCACCGTGTCGCCCTTGCGCAGCGTGGTGGCGTACGCGCTGGCCAGCCGTACGCACAGCTCCGGGGTGATCTCGACGTTGACCAGGCCGGAGACCCCGCGCGGGCCGAACAGGCTGCGCTGGCCGCGCGACTCCCAGATGACGCTGGTGTTGACGACCGTGCCCGCCTCGATCGTCTTGAAGGGGTAGATCTTCACTCCGGAGGAGACGTACGCCTCGGCCTCGATGACGCACTCGTCGCCGACGATCGCGTTCTCCTCGATCCTGGCGCCGGTCATCACGTCGGTGTTCTTGCCGATCACACAGCCGCGCAGGTGGGCGGCCGGGCCGACGTACACGTTGTCGCTGACCACGGCGCGGTGCAGGAACGCGCCCTCCTTGACGACGGCGTTGCTGCCGAGCACGGTGTATTCCCGCAGCTCGGCCCCGGCCTCGACCTTGGCGTAGTCGCCGATGTAGAGGGGGCCCTTGAGCACGGCCTCGGGGTCCACGGACGCGCCCTCGGCCGCCCACACGCCGGGGGCCAGCTCGAACGCGTCGAAGTCGACCTTGACCTTGCCCTCCAGCACGTCGGCCTGGGCCTTCAGGTAGCTCTCGTGGGTGCCGACGTCCTCCCAGTAACCCTCGGCCACGTAGCCGAACAGCCGGCAGCCGCGTTCCAGCAGCCTGGGGAAGACGTCGGACGACCAGTCGACCGACTGGCCCGGGGCGATCTCGTCGAGGACCGACGGCTCCATGACGTAGATGCCGGTGTTGACCGTGTCGGAGAAGACCTGGCCCCAGGTGGGCTTCTCCAGGAAGCGCCGGATGCGGCCGTTGTCGTCCACGATGATGATCCCGAACTCCAGCGGGTTGGGCACGCGCTTGAGCCCGATGGTGACCAGCGCCTGGTTCTCCCGGTGGAAGCGGAGCATGTCGGTGAGGTCGATGTCGGTGAGCGCGTCGCCGGAGATGACCAGGAACCGGTCGTCGCGGAGCTTGTCCGCGGCGTTCTTCACGCTGCCGGCGGTGCCGAGGGGGACCTCCTCGGTGGCGTAGTGGAGGGTCATGCCCAGCTCGTCGCCGTCGCCGAAGTAGTTGCGGATCAGGGCGGCCAGGAACTGCACGGTCACCACCGTCTCGGTGAACCCGTGCCGCTTCAGCAGCCGCAGGACATGCTCCATGATCGGCCGGTTGATGATGGGCAGCAGGGGCTTGGGCTGGTTGGCGGTCATCGGCCGCAGCCGTGTCCCCTCCCCGCCCGCCATGACGACGGCCTTCACGGGTCACCCCTTCGTTAGCTGGCGCACCTGAACGACGTACAACACCCCCGCCCACCAATACAGACCAGTTCCCCAGATGGCGAAGGCCCATCCGAAGATCGCGGCAATCTCGGCGTACCACCCCTCGTGGGAGGCGAGGAACAGCAGCGGGAACGCGTACATCAGGGCGGCGGTGCCCGCCTTGCCGAGGAAGTGGACGGGCAGCGCCGGGCCGTACCCGTGCCGGCGCAGCAGGGGCGGGATCCACAGCATCAGCACGTCGCGCAGCGGCACCGCGAGCGCCAGCCACCAGGGGACGACGTCGCGCAGGACCAGGCCGACCAGGGTGGCCAGGATGTAGAGCCGGTCGGCCAGCGGGTCGATGAGCCTGCCGAGCCTGCTGGTCTGGTTCCAGGCGCGGGCCAGCTTGCCGTCCAGCCAGTCGCTGAGGCCCGCGAGCGCCAGCAGCGCGATCGCCCACCCGTCGGCGCGGGGACCCAGCACGAGCCAGAGGAAGACGGGGACGCCGAGCAGCCGCAGCGCGCTCAGCAGGTTCGGCACCGTCCAGATCCGGTCCTCGGCAGCGTTCACGCCCCAGACCCTACATGCCGTCCTTGCTGCCGCTTCGCAACGGATCGACGGGGTTGGACTCCGTGTCGGCCAAGCCGATGACCGGCACGCCGGCTGAGATCGCAGCAGGACCCGCACGGCGTCGACGGTGAACGCGCCGAGCTGGTCGCGCACCGCCGGCAGCGCGGGCAGATGGACGGCCACGGGCCCGGGCTACCGGCGCAGCGGGCCCATCGGCGGCACGGCCGGCGGCGCGAACCCGATCCCTGCCCGTATCGGGGCGGGGCCGTGTCCGGGACCCGGCGTTGACCAGCACGTCGAGCCCTGTCCCGCACGCCGCGAGGCCGACGCCGAGGAGCGTGCCACGCGATCGCGGTCGCCTCGCTCGCGCCGGGCGGCGCGTTTCACGACGTTCTCCTGACATTCACGCCCTCGCGCTTCCCGCGGCGCCGCGGTTCCGGCGGAAGCCGGGCGAGGCGTTCGAGGAGATGGTGGCCGGGCGCACGGTGTGGCGGAACCCGCCGCCGCCCGCGCCGATGATCCCGGAGACGCGGCGGTGATCTCGCGGCGCGCCGAACGACGTTCTAGAGTGACGCCATGGACTTCACGCTGCCGGAGAGCGCGCAGGCGGTGCGGCGGGGGATCGCGGACATCTGCTCGCGATACGACATGGACTACTGGCAGCGCTGCGAAGCGGAAAAGCGCTGGCCCGAGGAGGTGTGGGCCGAGCTCGCCAAGGGCGGCTGGCTCGGCCTGGCCGTTCCCGAGGAGTACGGCGGAGGCGGGCAGGGCCTGCTGGAGCTGGCCGTGGCCACCGAGACCCTGTCGGCCTCGGGCTCCGCGGGCGGCTCGGCGTTCATGTACGTGCTGACGCCGGGCTTCGGGGCGCTCACGCTCACCCGGCACGGCTCGGCCGAGCAGAAGGCCGAGCTGCTGCCGAAGCTGGCGACGGGCGAGGTCGAGACCTGCTTCGCGCTGACCGAGCCCGACGCCGGGTCGAACTCGCTGGCGATCTCGACCTTCGCCCGCAGGGACGGCGGCGACTTCGTCGTCAACGGCCAGAAGATCTGGATCACCGGGGTCCAGCGGGCCACCTGGATGCTGCTCGTCACCCGGACGATCCCGGCGGCGCAGGCCGAGCCGCGCACGAACGGGCTGACGGTGTTCCTGGTGAACGTGCCGGAGGCGGTGGCGGCCGGGCAGCTGTCCTACCGGCCGATCCCCAAGATGGGCGCGAACACCACGCCGTCCAACATGGTGTTCATCGACGACCTGCGGCTGCCCGCCTCCAGCGTCCTCGGCGAGGTGGACCGGGGCGTGGCCGTGCTGTGGGACGTGCTGAACCCCGAGCGGATCCTGCTGGCGGCCGGCGCGCTCGGCGGCGCCGAGGTGGCGCTGCGGGTGGGCGTGGACTACGCGAAGCAGCGGGAGGTCTTCGGCCGGCCCATCGGGGCCAACCAGGCCATCGCGTTCCCGCTGGCGCAGGTCAAGGCGAAGATCGAGCTGGCCAGGCTGATGCTGTACAAGGCCGCCTGGTCGTTCGACAACCGGCTGCCCTGCGGCGCCGAGGCCAACATCGCCAAGCTGACGGCCTCGCAGGCCGCCTGGGAGGCCGCCGACGCCGCGTTCCAGGCCCACGGCGGCATGGCGTACTCGCTGGAGTATCCCGTCGCGCGGCTGCTCGCCGACGCCAGGATCGGCCGGATCGCGCCGGTGACCGAGGAACTGCTGCTCAACTACCTGGCCACCCAGGTGCTCGGGCTGCCCAGGAGCTTCTGACCGCCCGCGATCGTCTCCGGCCGCTTGCGCGCCGCCTCCGCGGGGCAGTTACTTGAGGCACCGGAAGGAGGCACACATGCGCGGTCCGTACGCGAGCACGGTGATCGGCGCGGACGCCGCGGACGTCTGGGCGTTCCTGCGCGAGTTCGGCAACCTCCACGAGTGGCTGCCGGGCGTGTCCACGTGTGAGATCGAGGACGGCGCGCCGCTCGCCCCGGGAGCCGTACGGCGGGTCGAGGGGGCGGGCGGGGTGTTCCGCGAGCGGCTGCTGAGCCTCGACGACGAGGAGCGCACGCTGACCTACACCGCCGTCGAGTCGCCGCTGCCCATGAGGGACTACCACGCGACCTGCCGGGTCGCCCCGGTGACCGACTCCGGGCAGGCGTTCGTGGAGTGGTACGCGAGCTTCGAGGCCGACGACCCGGAGAAGATCGCCAAGATCCTCACCCGGGGCGTGTTCGTGCCCGGCCTGGAGGCGCTGCGCAAGCGCTTCGGTTAGAGAGCGCCGGAAGACGCCGTCCGTCGCGAGCGCGGGTCCCGGTGGCCGCGCCACGAGGCGAGGGAGGGGCCCATAGGGCGGCTGCTCCGGATGCTCCGGGCCTCGCGAGCCCGCGAGCGATCTTCGCGGGGTGAGCGATGGCATGGCGAGGCGAGGCGGGGGCCACGCACGGCAGGGCTCGGCCGCCGGACATGACCCGGGTGCCGTGGCCGATCCCGCTCTGCCGCAGGTGCACAGGCACGCCGTCCGGACGCGCCGCCCGGCCTCACGGCGCCGGCCGGAACCGGGGCGGGCGCTTTTCCCGCAGAGCGCGCACACCCTCGGCGGTGCCGGACAGGTCCCGCTCTGCCGCAGGTGCACAGGCGCGCCGTCCGGACGCGCCGCCCGGCCTCACGGCGCCGGCCGGAACCGGGGCGGGCGCTTTTCCCGCAGAGCGCGCACACCCTCGGCGGCGTCGGGGCCGGTGAAGCCGAGGAACTCCATGGCGAGCGAGGCGTCGAACGACGGCCCCGCCATGCGCAGCCAGTTGTTCAGGGCGTACTTCGTCAGCCGGATCGCCTCGGCCGACCCGGCGGCCAGCCGGGTGGCGGCCTCCAGCGCTTTGTCGTGGACCTGGTCGTCGTCGACGCACAGGCTCACCAGCCCCATCGCCTCGGCCTGCTCGCCCGTGACCGGCTCGCACAGCAGAAGGTGATATTTGGCCTTCGCCATCCCGCACAGCAGCGGCCAGACGATCGCCGCGTGGTCGCCCGCCGCGACCCCGAGCCGGGTGTGCCCGTCGATGATCCGGGCCGTCCGCCCGGCCACCGAGATGTCGGCCAGCAGGGCGACGGCCAGGCCCGCCCCCACCGCCGGGCCTTGGATGGCCGAGACGATCGGTTTGGAGCAGTTCAGCACGTTGTAGACGATGTCGCGGGCCTCGGCGAAGACCTCCAGGCGCGTGGCGTGGTCGCGGGTCATCTCCTCGATCATCGACAGGTCGCCGCCCGCGGAGAACGCCTCGCCCTCCCCGCGCACGATCACCGCCCTGACCTCGTCGTCGCGGTCCACGTCGCGCCAGATCTCGGCCAGCTCGCGGTGACCGGTGCGGTCCACGGCGTTGCGCCGGGACGGCTCGCTGATCACGACGCGCAGGACGCCGTCGGCCGCCCAGTCGACCTTCAGCTTCTCGTAGCCCCTCACGGCGCGACTCCCAGCGCGTCCCTCAGCCTGGCGGCGAGGTAGTCCCTGGCCTCCAGCGCCTGGTCGAAGAACCCGGGCAGGCCGAAGAAGCCGTGCACGGCGCCCTCGTAGCGCCAGCGCTCCACCGGGACGCCTGCCTTGGCGAGCTCCCGCGCGTACGCCTCGCCCTCGTCGCACAGCGGGTCGCACTCCGCCGTGATCACCGTGGCGGGCGCCAGGCCCGACTTGTCGGGCAGGTGGATCGGGGCGAGACGCGGGTCGCGGCGGTCGGCGTCCACGGCGTACTGCTCGATGAACCACCTCATCTCCGCGGCGTCCAGCCCGAATCCCTTGCCGTACGCCCGGTAGCTGGGCGTGTCGGTCGCGACGTCGACGACCGGGTAGATCAGCGCCTGGTGGGCGAGGCGGAGCCCCGCGTCCCTGGCTAGCCAGGCCGTCACCGCCGCGAGGTTGCCCCCGGCGCTGTCGCCGACGACCGCGACCCTGCGCGCGTCCACTCCGTAGAACGCGGGGCGGGCGTGGACGTCCCGGACCACGCCGAAGGCGTCGTCGGCGGCCGCGGGGAACGGGTGCTCGGGCGCGAGGCGGTAGTCCACCGAGACGACGACCGCCCCGGTGCGGTGCGCGAGATCCCGGGCGAGGGCGTCGTTGCGCTCGACGCTGCCGAAGACCCAGCCGCCGCCGTGGAAGTAGACGAGCGCCGGCAGCGGATGCTCGCCCGGCTCGGGACGGTAGATCCTGACCGGCACCCCGGCGGCCGTCTCGTCCCTGATCACGGGAAGGTCGATTTTCGGGCCACGCTGCTCGGCCACGCCGTCCAGCCGCCGCAGCGCGACGATGTCCGCGAGAGTGAGGGAGGCGATGTCCACGCCGAGATCCGAGGGAAAACGCTTGAGGTAGGCCTCCGCCTGGGGATGCAACGCCATGCCCCGCACAGTAACAGCGCCCGCCGACACGATCCCGGACGGGCTCGGTGAGCGCGCGCGAACGGCGCTGACCGGCACCGACAGCGAGCAGCGACAACGGGCACCGACAGCGAGCAGCGACAACGGGCACCGACAGCGAGCAGCGACGACGGGCAGCGACAACCAGCGGGGACAACGGGCAGCGGCACCTGTCTCGGCGACGATCCCCCGGCGACCTGCAGCGGCAACGAGCCACGGCACCGGTCTCTCGGCGACCGGGAGCCGTGCCGTGCCGCCCTCCGGAACGCCGCCCCGACCAGCCGCGCCGCGCCGCACCGGCCTGCCGCCATCTGCCGCCGAGCGCCGCCCCGGCTCTCGCGGTGTCACGGCCGCCGGGAGACGGTCCGTACGGGTCAGGGGCGGGCGGCCTCCACCAGGGCCTCGACGAGGCGGTTGTCCGCGCCGCGCTCGGGGTGCCACTGGACGCCCACCGCGAAGCGGTGCCCCTGCAGCTCGACGGCCTCGACGATCTGGTCGTCGGCCCAGGCCACCGCGATCAGACCGGTGCCGAGCCGCCGGACGGCCCGGCGGTGCGCGCCGGTCACCTCCGCGCGGTCGCCGATGGCCTTGCCGACCTTGCTCGACACGCTGACCGTGAGCAGGTGCCGGGCCGTCTGGTGGCGGTTGTGGCCCACGGCGTCCGGCAGAGACGTGATCAGCGTGCCGCCCCGGGCGACGTTGAGCACGTGCATGCCGCGCGCGATCGCCAGCAGCGGCACGTCCGCCTCCACCGCCGCCTGCGTCAGCGCCGTCTCGAACCGGTCGCGCTGGGGCTGCGGAGCGCCGAGCCCGTCGTCGTCCGGCTCCCCCGGCGCGATCTCGCCGTACAGGGCTGGGTCGACCTCGCCGCCTCCGGCGAGGATGACCGCGTCCAGGCGGCGCACGTAGTCGCCGGCGGAGACGGGGCTCAGCGGCGGCAGCAGGACGGGCGCGCCACCCGCCTTCTCCACCGCGCGCGCGTACGCCCGGGGCGAGACCGCCGCCTCGCGCACGTAGGTGCTCCAGCGCGCGGCCTCGAGGTAGGTGGTGATGCCGACGATGGGACGCGCCATGACCGTCTCCCGGGATGTGCGAGCAGGCAGGCCCATAATGGCCCAGATTGTTTTCCTTTATGTCACTTTTCTCGTGAGTCACACGAGTCACAGCGGCCACGTCACGAAAAATAACGAAGTGTTCACAGTCGGTTGTCTTGCGGGGAATCGGTTGTGACGCATGGGAGCGAGTGAAACACTCCCGGTTGAGCGATCGGTCGAGCCGGGGCCGCCGGCGCTCGTCACCCGGAGCCGTCAGGGAGGTGGATCGACAGACCGGAGCACCGATTCCGGTCCCTAGGGTGGGACACAACTGATGTCGCTGAATCCGCGCCTCGTCAAGGAGAGCTTCTCGGCCGTCGAACCGTTCGCCGAGAAGGCCGCGGGATACTTCTACGGACGCCTGTTCACGCTGTGCCCGCACATGCGGGGGATGTTCCCGCCGGGCATGGACGCGCAGCGCGACCGGCTGTTCAACGCGCTCACCAGAATCGTCTGGATGCTCGACAGCCCCGAGGGGCTGGCGTCCTATCTCGCCCAGCTCGGGCGGGACCATCGCAAGTACGGCGTGGCCCCCGAGCACTACACCGCCGTGGGCAGCGCCCTTCTCGCCACCGTCAAGCATTTCGCCGCCGAGGTCTGGACCGACGAGATCGAGGCCGCCTGGACCGAGGCGTACGCCATGGCGGCGAAGCTCATGATCGACGCCGCCGCGGCGGAGAAGACCCCGCCCTGGTGGCTGGCCGAGGTGACCGACCACGAGCGGCGCACCCGGGACATCGCGGTGCTCACGCTGCGGCCCTCGCAGCCCATGCACTTCATCCCCGGGCAGTACGTGACGGTCCAGACGGCCAGGTGGCCGCGGGTGTGGCGGCGGTTCTCCATCGCCAACGCGCCGCGGGCGGACGGCACGCTGCGCCTGCACGTGCGCGCCGTACCGGGCGGCTGGGTGAGCACGGCGCTGGTCCGGCACACGCGCATCGGCGACCAGCTCCTGCTCGGCCCGCCGGCGGGGACGATGACCCCGCCCGAGACCGACCGCGACCTCCTGTGCGTCGCCGGAGGCACCGGTCTCGCGCCGCTCAAGGCCGTCATCGAGCACGTCATCGCCTCCGGCGAACGCCCGAACATCCACCTGCTGTTCGGCGTGCGCCGCGCGTGCGACCTGTACGACATGCCGGACCTGGCGCGGATGGAGGCCGTCTTCCCCTGGCTGCGGGTCCTGCCGGTAGTCTCCGACGACCCGGCCTACGACGGGATCCGCGGCCGGCTCCCCGACGTGATCGAGAGGTTCCATTCGTGGACCGACCACGAGGTGTACGTCTGCGGCCCGCCCCCGATGGTGGACGAGACCGTACGGCGCCTGCGGTCCTCCGGGGTGCCGCCGTCGCAGATCCACCACGATCCCACGCAGCCGCACACAGTCCATAGCGGACTTTGACCGAAACGGCGGACGGCGGTGCGGGTTTCCTGGCAGGATCGAATCGAAAACATTCTCGAAACCAGCACAGGGAGGGCGAATGACCGCACTGCTCGCCATCGGCACCCGAAAGGGATTGTTCCTCGCACGCTCCTCCGGAGGAGACGGGAGGTTTGACGTCGAGCCCGTGCGGTTCTCCACGATCGCGGTCCACTCGGTCGCGATCGACACCCGCGCCGGCACGCCCCGCCTCCTCGCGGGCATCGAGTACGGCCACTTCGGCCCGTCGGTGATGTGGTCCGACGACCTCGGCGAGACCTGGCAGGAGGCGAAGGCCCCGCCGGTGGCCTTCCCCGAACGGACCGGGGCCGCGCTGGCCCGGGTGTGGCAGCTCCAGCCGTCGCCGTCGGAGCCGGACGTGGTCTGGGCCGGCGCCGAGCCCGCCGCGCTGTTCCGTTCGGAGGACCGCGGGGCCACCTACACGATGGTCGAGGGCCTGTGGGACCACCCCACGCGGCCGCAGTGGCAGCCCGGCGGCGGGGGCCTGTGCCTGCACACGGTGGTCCCCCACCCGACCGACCCGCGGCGCATCGGGGTCGCCGCCTCGGCCGCCGGGTTCTTCCGCAGCGACGACGCGGGGGCCACCTGGCGGCCGTCCAACAAGAACATCCGCGCCCCCTTCCTTCCAGAAGGGGCGCAGTATCCCGAGTTCGGCCAGTGCGTGCACAAGGTGGCGCAGCATCCGCGGGTGCCCGACCGGCTCTATCTCCAGCACCACTTCGGGGTCTACCGGTCCGACGACTTCGGCGACTCCTGGACCGAGATCGGGTCGGGGCTGCCCTCCGACTTCGGGTTCCCGATCGCGGTGGACCCCGGCGACCCCGACCGGCTGTATGTCTTCCCGCTGCACGGCGACGTCGACCGCACGCCGCTCGGCCACCGCTACCGGGTGTTCCGCAGCGACGACGCCGGGGCCACCTGGCAGGGCTTCTCCGCCGGGCTGCCCGAGGGGCCGGTGCACTCCTCGGTCCTCAGGGACGCGATGTGCGCGGGGACCGCCGGGGTGTTCTTCGGCACCCGGGACGGCGAGGTGTACGGCTCGGCCGACGCGGGCGAGACCTGGTCGCTGATCGCCCGTCACCTGCCCGACGTGCTGTGCGTGCGGGCCGCCGTCGTCTGACCCCGAAGGGTGGATTCGCGGCCGCCCTCCCCCGGGCGGCCGCGCCCGCTCAGACCTCTCCGGCGGCCGCGTCCGCTCAGACCTTGCGATATCCGGGGATCCAGGCGCCGTCCTCGACCACGTAGTCGCCGAACAACGCCGGGGCCTCCTCCCGCATGATCTCGCCGATGCGGTTGAAGACGAGGCGGATCTCCTCCTCCGCGCCCGCGGCCGTACGGGCCTCGATCGTGTGCCGCAGGGTGCGCACGTTGGCCGTCCAGACCAGGCCGGTCGCGACGCCCTCGGGCGCGAACCGGCGCATGAACGAGGTGCGGTGCTTCTTCTCGGCGAACGGCACGCCGTCCTCGTCGAGCCCGAAGTGGGCCGCCATCCAGTTCTGGAACTCCTCCATCCGGTCGAGCATCTCGGTCGCCCGCTTCATCAGCTCGGCGTCCTCGCGCGCCCACTCGGGGAACCAGAACGGGATGTCGCTCAGCCGGACGAACCTCAGCGACTCCTGCGAGATCGCCACCCCGGGCCGGTGCCGCACCAGCTCGTGGGTGAGCACCCGTGAGACGTTGTGCAGCACGAAGCTGAAGCTGAGGTGCTCGAGCACCGAGCCGTGCGCGGACGCCAGGATGTTCGTCAGGTACGCCGTCTGGTCGGTGCGCACCCTCGTGACGTTCGGGTTCAGGCCCGGCTCGAACGACCGGTAGCACAGCCTCCCGGCGAACTCGGCCAGGTTCTGGGCGTCGAACTCGCCGCGCTCCAGGCGCTCGAGCCAGCTCTCCCCGCCGATCTCGTGGAGGTAGCGGGCCAGCTCGTCGTAGTCGACGGACGGTTTGGCGACCAGGAAGACCTCGGGCTCGACGCTGCGCATTCACATTCCCCGTTGACGATGCCGATGGTGACCGTCCAAGCAAACCAGCTCGGGCGCGCCATCCGCGACTCGGCCCCCGGCGACGCCGGCCGGACGGGCGGCCGTCCGCGTGCGCCTAGGATCGGCCGAATGGCACTGCGACTGGTTCAGGTGAACATCAAGGCCCGGGACGACGCGGCGGTCGGGCGGTTCTGGGCGGAGGCGCTCGGCTGGGGCGTGTCCAGCGAGGGCCCCGGCGTGACCAACGTCGAACCCGTGGGATTCCACTGGCCGGACCCCGCCGCCGTCTGCATCGACGTCGTCAAGGTCCCGGACCCCGAGGCGGTCAGATACCGCGTGCACCTCGACCTCGCCACAACCTCCGAGGCCCACCGGGCGGAGCTGGTCGCGCGTCTGCGGGAGCTCGGCGCCACGCCCGCCGACGTCGGCCAGGGCGATGTGCCGTGGACGGTCCTGGCCGACCCGGAGGGCAACGTCTTCTGCGTGCTGGAGCCTCGGGAGGTCTACCGGGACACCGGGCCGATCGCCGCGGTGGTCGTGGACTGCGCCGATCCGCGGGCCATGCTCCGGTTCTGGCGCGAGGCGATCGGCTGGACCGTGCACGAGGCGAGCGACGACTTCGCGAGGCTGCGTGCGCCCGAGGGTGTCGGGCCGTACCTGGAGCTGCTTCGCGCGCCCGCCGAGCCGGCCGTGTGGCACCGTGTCCACATCGATCTGCTGCCCGACCCCGTGGAGAACCAGGCCGCGGAGGTGGCCCGGCTGCGGGCCCTCGGCGCGACGCCCGCCGACGTCGGCCAGGGCGACGTGCCGTGGAAGGTGCTGGCCGACCCGGAGGGCCACGAGTTCTGCGTCCTCGGCAGGGGCTGACGCCGCTCCACCCTCGGCCCGGTCCCCATTCGCCGATCGTGCCCGCGGGCGAGGCGAGCGCCTCGCCCGCCTTCGGGGACGTCTCCGCGTGAGGTCAGGTGATGTCGCGCCGGACGGTGGTGGCGGCGGCCACGGCGGCGAACACCAGGCCGTAACCGACCAGGACGAGGGCGCCCGCCCACGCGGGCAGCCATTCGGGCCGGCCGAGGCCGGTGTCCAAGTCGATGCTCATCAGCGCCTGGGCCGCGCCGGCCGGCAGCCACTTGCCCACGCCGTGCAGCGCCGGGATGCCCGTGAAGATGCCCTCGATCACGTACGACCAGACGACGGCGGCCACGATGCCCCCGATCTGGTTGCGCACGAGCGCTCCCAGGCCGATGCCGAACACCGCGTACAACGTCAGCGTCGCGACGATGCCGAGGCTGATCTGCGGGACCCGCGAGGCCGACGGCGAGAACTCGCCTCCGGCGAGCGTCACCGCCGGGATCACCGTGACCGCCTCGAAGACCAGCACGGCCAGGGCGAACAGCGCGCCCACGATCAGCCCGGCCAGCAGCTTGGCGACGATCACCAGGCCCCGCCGGGGAGTGACGAGGAAGGTCCCGGTGATCGTCTGGTAGCGGTACTCGGAGGTCATCATGACGACGCCGAGGATCATCACGAAGATCCCGGTGCTGGCCCCGGTCGCCCAGGCGATCTCCGTCCACTGCGGGGTGTCCAGCTCGGGCATCGCGCCGCCGTCCTGGCTCACTCCCGCGAACGCCATGAAGAAGCCCAGGTACATCCCGACGAGCAGCAAGGTGACGATCAGCATGATCCACCACAGCCGGGTGGTGAACAGCTTGCGCAGCTCGGCCCTGACGAGGCCGGGGATGAGGCTCATCGTCCCTCCGTGAGCTCGAGGAAGACCGTCTGCAGGTCGGACCGCTCCTGCGTGACCTCGGTGACCACGATCCGCCGGTCCAGGGCGACCCGGCCGATGGTCTCCGCGTCCAGCCCGCGCACCCGCAGCAGGCCGTCCTCCACGCGTTCGACCATCCCGCCCGCCGTCTCCAGGGCGGGGGCGAGGTCGGCCGCCTGGGCGGAGCGCACCCGGATCACCCGTTCGCCGTTGCTGGTCAGCTCGGCCAGGCTGCCCTGGCGGACCAGGCGGCCCTTGGCGATGATCACGACGTTGTCGACGGTCTGCTCGACCTCCGCCAGCACGTGGCTGGAGACGAGCACCGCCGCCCCCTCGACGTGGGCGAGATGGCGCAGGAATCCGCGCAGCCACTCGATGCCCGCCGGGTCGAGGCCGTTGGCCGGCTCGTCCAGGATGTAGACGCGGGGCCGGCCGAGCAGGGCCGAGGCGAGCGCGAGCCGCTGCCGCATGCCCAGCGAGAAGCCGAGCACGCGTTTGTCCGCGGCGTCGGCGAGGCCGACCTGTTCGAGGGCCTCGTCGGCGCGGCTGCCGGGCAGCCCGGCCGCCGTGCACAGGACGCGCAGGTGGTTGCGGGCGGTCCGGCCGGGGTGGAAGTTCGTGGCCTCGAGCACGGCGCCGACCTCGGTCACCGGGCGGGGAAGCGCGACGTAGCGCCTGCCGTTCACCAGCGCCTCACCGGAGTCGGGGGTGACCAGGCCGAGCAGGGAGCGGAGCGTCGTGGTCTTGCCGGCTCCGTTGGGGCCGAGATATCCGGTGACGGATCCGGCCTCCACGCTGAACGAGACGCCGTCCACGGCCTTGACCGGCCCGAACGACTTGACAAGATTTTTAATCTCTATGGCAGCCATCGAGCGCGATTATTCCGCGCCTTGAATCGCAAATCATCCTCATAAAGGAGGATCAATTCGGCTGCGGCGGATGCGGGAATTCAGAGCCGGTAAACCCTGCGGGCGTTGCCCGCGCCGATCATGTGGGCGATCCGGGCCGCGTCGGCCGGGCTCCACTCGCCCTCGGCGATCCGGTCGGCGAGCACCCGGGCCAGCCCGCGGCGGTGGCACAGCGCGGCGAGAAAGCACAATTCGGCGACGCCGTGGCAGCCGGAGCCGTACATCTGCTTGTGAAACGGGACGATTTCGAGCAGCTCACGCAGGACCTGGGCAGAGCCCGCGGCGGTGTGGGCGACGGCGGGCCCGGCGTCCACGTACACGTGCGGGAAGACGCTCGCCAGGTACGCCGCCTGGCGGTGGTAGGGGTAACAGTGCAGCAGGACGACCGGCACCCCGAGCGGGGCGAGGGCGCGGACGAACCCGGTCAGCCGGGCGGGGTCGCCCAGATGGCCGGCGACGCCGGCGTCGGCCTGGCCGGCCCCGCCGAAACCCGGGCCGCCGAAGCCTGTGCCGCCGAAACCCGGGCCGCTCGAACCGGGGCCGGTGGCGCCCGCGCCGACGCCGGAGACGCCGCAGTGGAACTGCAGCGGCAGGGCCCGCTCCCTGGCGACGTCGACCGCCGCCCAGAGCAGGTGCCGTACGAGGACCGGGTCGTCCAGGCGGGACTTGGGGTCGGCGAGCCTGCGCCCGGCCGCCGCGATCACGGTGCCGCGCGAGGGCCGGGAGGGATCGAAGCCGAGGCCGCACCGGTGCGCCGCGACCGACGTGAGCGCGGCGGCCCGGGCCGCGCGGGCCGCGAGCTCGTCCCTGAGCAGCCCGGCGTAGTCGGCGGCGGGCACCCCGGCCTCGGCGACGTCCTGCTCGACCTGCTCCAGCCGGACGATCTCGTCGGCGGCCGCCGCGCCGAGACGTCCCATCTCGGACGGCGTGAGCGTGGCGGGGGCGTCGAGCCCGGTGTCGACCAGGAAGGCCGACACCCCCGCGCCGCGCAGCAGCCGCCGGTTGACCTCGGCCGCGCCGAGCTCGGCGCGCCGCGACAGGTAGACGGTGGCGGGGGCGTGCGGCTCCAGGCCGAGGACCGGCGCGCACCAACGGCGGATCGCCAGGCCGGCCGGGGTGTCGAAGTGCGTGGTCCCGGGCGGCGCGGGCGTGCCGCCCTCGCCGATGAGCTGCTCGAACCCCGACCTGGTGGTGTCGTCGCGGCGCACGCCGCAGCAGTGCTGGTCGACCATGGGCGCGAGCAGGGCCGCGCGCACCGAGTCGGGGAGGAGGACGGGCAGCAGGTCGTTCGGTCTCGGCTCCGGCACGGCAGTGGACTCTACGGCTCCCCCGCCGCGCCGGCGCCGGCCTCGACGGCCTCTTTACTCAGCCATGACGCGCGCAAAGCCGCAGGACGTTGGCGATGATCCTCGCCCCCGCGCCGCCCTGCGTGGTCAGGATCGACTCGGGGTGGAACTGCACCGCGAAGCGCAGGTTCTCGGCGTCCTCGATCGCCATGGCCGCGCCGTCCGGCGTGTACGCGGTGACCCGGAAGCCCTTGACCCCCGGCCCCTTGGCGTGCAGGGAGTGGTAACGGGCCGCGACGAACTCCTCGGGCAGGCCGTCGAGCAGCGCGCTGTCGCCCTCGCGGCGGACCCGGCCGCGCTTGCCGTGCTCCGGGTACGGCAGCAGCTCGAGCGTGCCGCCGGCGTGCTCGACCATGGCCTGCAGGCCCAGGCACACCCCGAACACCGGAAGGTTCCGGGCGTACAGCGCCTCGATGAGCGCCGAGCAGCCGAAGTCGGACGGCCAGCCGGGGCCGGGCGACAGCACGACGAGCGTGGGCGCGATCTCGTCGAGCTTGTCCAGCGGGAAGCCGTGCCGCAGCGTGACCACGGACGCGCCCTGCTGGCGGAAGTAGTCGGCGAGGGTGTTGACGAAGGAGTCCTCGTGGTCGACGAGCAGCACGCGGTGGCCCTCGCCCGGCAGTGCGGCCCGGGGCTCCGGCCGCGCCTCCTCGCGGGGGCGGACGGACGCGGCGAGCGCGGCGAGCAGGGCGCTGGCCTTGAGCTCGGTCTCCCGCTCCTCGGCCTCGGGATCGGAGTCGTACAGCAGCGTGGCCCCGGCCCGCACGGTGGCGACGCCGTTGCGGATCTGCGCGGTGCGCAGGGTCAGGCCGGTGTTCATCGAGCCGTCGAAGCCGATGAAGCCGACCGCGCCGCCGTACCAGCGGCGGGTGGTCTCCTCGTGGTCCTCGATGAACTGCATGGCCCACGTCTTGGGCGCGCCGGTGACGGTGACGGCCCACATGTGGGTGAGGAACGCGTCGAGGGCGTCGAACTCGGGGCGCAGGCGGCCCTCGATGTGGTCCACGGTGTGGATCAGCCGGGAGTACATCTCGATCTGGCGGCGGCCGATCACCCGTACGCTGCCGGGGACGCAGATCCGCGACTTGTCGTTGCGGTCCACGTCGGTGCACATGGTGAGCTCCGACTCCTCCTTCACGCTGGACAGCAGCGTGCGGATGGCCTCGGCGTCCTCGACCGGGTTGGCCCCGCGGGCGATGGTGCCGGAGATCGGGCAGGTCTCCACCCGGTCGCCGGTCACCCGGACGTACATCTCGGGCGAGGCGCCGACCAGGTGCTCGCCGTCGCCGAGGTTGAGCAGGAACTCGTACGGCGCGGGGTTCTCGGTGCGCAGCGAGCGGTAGAAGGCGGCGGGGTCGGTGCAGGGGCCGTGGAAGACCTGGCCGGGGACCACCTCGAACAGGTCGCCGCGCTGGAACTTCTCCTTGGCCTTGGCGACGACCTGGGCGTAGGTGCCCCGCACCGGGTTCGGCGGGATCTCGCCGGGCGTGACCAGGGGGATCGTCTCGCCGGTGCGCTCCAGGCCGTGGGTGGAGACGCCGTCGACGGTGAACTCGTAGCAGTGCTCGAGGCTGGTCTCGCGGACCCGGTCGATCACGACGAGCCGGTCGGGCAGGTGCAGCACCAGGTCGCGCTGGTCGCCGGGCCGGGTCAGGCGGTAGCGGATCGGCTCGAACTGGAAGGCCAGGTCGTAGCCGAAGGCGCCGTACAGGCCGAGGTGCGGGTCGTCGGACCGGAACGCCGCGATGATCTCCCTGATCGCGGTGAAGACGGTGGGCCGGCGGCTGCGCATCTCCTCGGGCAGCAGCTCCTCGGACTCGGGAACGTGCACCTCGACGTAGCCCTGGGTCGGCTCGGACACCGGCTTGCCCGCGGCCAGCAGGCAGGAGACGATGACCGGAAGCACGACCTCCCCGCGCTCGTTGAGCGCGCGGGCGGAGATCCGCCGTCCCCGCGCCACGATCTCCAGGCAGGGGTCGACGTAGCCGAACGCCCACCTGCTGTAACGGCCCGGGTAGTCCATGCCGGAGGAGAAGGCGCCGCCGCGCCGCTCCCCCAGCGCCGTGACGATCTCCTCGAGCGCCTTCTCGGGCACCTCGCGCACCCGGCGCTCGACCGCGAAACCACCGGCCGTGGTATATCCGCTTGTCTCCACTGTCCACGCCCCTTTTCGTATGCCCCGGGGCGGACACACAGAAAGCCGCCTCTCACGGGGCGGCCGGTCACTTCGATGCGAATGCGAGAACGCCGCCTGTCAGCGGCGCCACCACTGGGTTGGTGGATGAGTTCGCATGTGGTAAGCGTAGCCGCGCCGGTGGCGATCATGCAACGCGACGTGGCTGGTAGCACGAGAACCGGACAGATATTCTGTTACTGGAGGGAACGCCACACTCGGCCTGGGGTGACGCGCTTTTGGCCGGGGAAGGAGGGGCGTCATGGTCCGCGTGCCGGTCGGCCTGCCGCCGCACCGCCGCGTTCCGGGAGGCTCCGGCGGCCCGGGTGGAGTGACGGGCCCGATCGGCCCGCCGGGCCGGAGAGTCCGGGTGCGCAGGAACGTCCCCGTGCCGATGCCGGACGGCGTGACCCTCCTCGCCGATCACTACGCCCCGATCGGCGCCGACCGGCCGCCGACGATCCTGATCCGCACGCCGTACGGCAGGGGCGGGGTGGTCGGCTGGATGTACGGCTGGACCTTCGCCCGGCACGGGTTCCAGGTGCTGCTGCAGAGCTGCCGGGGCGGTTTCGGCTCCGGCGGCCGCCTCGACCCCCTGGCCCACGAGCAGGAGGACGGCCTGGCCACGGTCGAGTGGATGCGGGCGCAGTCGTGGTACGGCGGCGGCTTCGCCATGCACGGGCCCTCCTACCTCGGCTACACGCAGTGGGCGATCGCGGCGGAGACCCCCGACCTGCGGGCGATGGCCATCCAGGTGACCGCCTCGTGCTTCCGCGACGCGGCGTACGTCGGGGGGTCGTTCGCGCTGGAGTCGACGCTGATCTGGACGACGCTCACCGCGCACTTGGAGGGCAGGCTGGGCGGGGTGGCCGCGTTCACCGCGCCCCGGCGCACACGGCGGGCCGTGCTGTCGGGCCTGGCGGGCCACCCGCTGCCCGAGCTCGACCTGCTGTCGGCGGGCCGGCCGCTGCCGTTCTTCCGGGAGCTGCTGGCCCATCACGGAGAGACCTTCTGCACGTACTGGGATAAGAGGGACTTCTCCGCGTCGGTGGAGCAGGTCGGCGCCGAGGTCACGATGACCGGCGGCTGGTATGACGTGTTCCTGCCCTGGCAGCTCAAGGACTACGCCGCGCTGCGGAGGGCCGGCAGGCGGCCGTACCTGACGATCGGGCCGTGGTATCACGCCGACATCCGGCACGGGCGGGCGGCCAACGCCGACGCCCTGGCCTGGTTCCGCGCCCACCTGCTCGGCGACCCCTCGGGGCTGCGGCCCTCCCCCGTACGGCTGTTCGTGACCGGCGCGGGCGAGTGGCGGGACGAGCCGGACTGGCCGCCGCCCGGCATGCGGCGCGAGCGCTGGCACCTGCAGCCGGGCTTCGCCCTGTCGCGGGACAACCCGGCGGGCGGCGAGCCGGACCGCTACCGCTACGACCCCGCGCACCCCACGCCGGTGATCGGCGGGCCGGTGCTGATCGGCAACTCCGAGCCGCGGGACAACCGGCGCCTGGAGGCCCGGCGCGACGTGCTCGTCTACACCTCCGACCCGCTCGACCGGGACGTCGACATGATCGGCCCGGTGAGCGCCGAGCTGTTCGCGCGCACCGGCAGGGAGCACACCGACTTCGTCGTGCGGGTGTGCGACGTGCACCCCGACGGCGCGTCGATGAACGTCTGCGAGGGCGTGCGCCGCCTGACTCCCGCCGACCGCGGCGACGCGGACGGCGTGCGCCGGGTGGAGATCGACCTGTGGCCGATGGGCCACAGGTTCCGCCGCGGCCACCGCATCCGCGTGCAGGTGGCGAGCGGCGCCTATCCGCGCATCGCGCGCAACCCGGGCACCGGCGCGCCGCTGACGGCGGGCACCCCGATGGTCGCCTCCGACCAGGAGATCCTGCACGACCCCCGCCACCCCTCGGCCGTGATCCTCCCCGCGGTGTCCTGAACGCCCGCCTTCCCGCCGCGTACCGCGGCGTTCCCGCCGCGCGGCCGGCCGGACGACCGATGGGTGACGCCGCCGGGTGACGCGCGGTCCCGCCACCGGCGAGCGGGCCCTGCCACGTCCGGCGGCGACGACGCGCGCATAGCGCCAGGTGGCGCTACGGTCCGTCCCCGTCCGACAGCGCTTGGTATCGAATAGTCAGGCGCGTGGTCACGTGGAGGACCGCAGGTCGTCGCTGGGCGCGCCAACACGACCGTTCGGCGATCGGTGATGTCCCTGTTACCGGTGTGTCCTTACGCTGCCGCCCAGCAACCGTCCCGCTGGTCCGCGCGACGGCACGTCGCGCGGAGCTGCCGGGCACGCCTGGTCCGTGTCCGATTGGAGATCCTGTGACGACCCCCCGCGCCGGCGGCGGCCGGAATCCGGATCGCAGCCCGCTCAACTGGCTGCTTCTGCTGCCGATCGTGATCCCGCTCATCCCGCCCCTGTTCAACTCCGACGAACCGCGGCTGTTCGGCATCCCCCTGTTCTACTGGCTGCAGCTCGCCTTCATCGTCCTCGGCGTCGCCTCGACCACCATCGTCTACCGCGCGACGAGGAGGAACCCGTGAAGACCACCGAGATCGTCATCTTCACGATCCTGTTCCTGGTCGTGAGCGGCCTGGGCTTCGTGGCCGCCCGCTGGCGCCGACCGGACGACCTCGCCACCCTCAACGAGTGGGGCCTCGGCGGGCGCAGCTTCGGCAGCTGGATCACCTGGTTTCTGATCGGCGGCGACCTCTACACGGCGTACACCTTCGTGGCCGTGCCCGCCCTGGTCTTCGGCGCGGGCGCCATGGGCTTCTACGCCGTGCCGTACACGGTGGTCGTCTACCCGATGGTGATGCTCGTGCTGGTCCGGCTGTGGTCGGTCTCGCACGCGCACAACCTCGTCACGCCGGCCGACTTCGTCCGGGTGCGCTTCGGCTCCCCCACGCTGGCGCTGCTGGTGGCGATCACCGGCATCGTCGCGACCATGCCGTACATCGCGCTGCAGCTCGTCGGCATCGAGGCGGTGCTGAAGACGATGGGCCTGACCGGCGACCTGCCGCTGATCATCGCGTTCGCGATCCTCGCGGCCTACACCTACCAGTCGGGGCTGCGCGCCCCCGCGCTGATCGCGTTCGTCAAGGACTCGCTGATCTACCTGGTGATCCTGGTCGCGATCATCTACATCCCGGCCAAGCTCGGCGGGTGGGGCTCGATCTTCGACGCCGCCAAGGCGAAGTTCGACGCCGCGGGGAGCGGCAGCATCCTGCTGAACGCCAACAACCAGTTCCAGTACATCACGCTCGCGTTCGGCTCGGCGCTGGCGCTGTTCCTCTACCCGCACAGCGTCACCGGCATCCTCGCCTCGCGCAACCGCAACGTCATCAAGCGGAACATGTCGGCCCTGCCGGCCTACAGCCTGCTGCTCGGCCTGATCGCGCTGCTCGGCTACATGGCGATCGCGGCCGGGATCAAGCCGATCGGCAAGGACAACAACACGATCGTCCCGCAGCTGTTCGACAACGTCTTCCCCGACTGGTTCGCCGGGGTCGCCTTCGCCGCCGTCGGCATCGGCGCGCTGGTGCCCGCCGCCATCATGTCGATCGCCGCGGCCAACCTGTTCGCGCGCAACATCTACAAGGAGTACGTCAACCGGAACGCGACCGCCGCCCAGGAGGCCAAGGTCAGCAAGATCGTGTCGCTGCTCGTGAAGATCGGCGCGGTGCTGTGCATCCTGCTCATCGACCCGCAGTTCTCGATCGACCTGCAGCTCATCGGCGGCGTGATCATCCTGCAGACGCTGCCGTCGGTGGGCCTCGGGCTCTACACCCGGTGGTTCCACCGGGGCGGGCTGATCGCGGGCTGGGCCGCGGGCATGGCCGCCGGGATGCTGCTGCTGTACAACATCTCCAACCCGGCCACCAACCACGCCCACTTCGGCGGCTCGGCCTTCCCGCTGGCGCAGCTCGGGTTCGACACCAAGATCACGGTGTACGCCGGGTTCCTCGCGCTGATCGTGAACCTGGTGGTCGCGGTGCTCGGGACCTTCGTGGCCCGCGCGCTCAAGAGCCCCGACGGCCCGGACGCCACCCGGCCGGAGGACTACTTCGTCGACGAGGGCGACCCGCGGGCCCACGAGCTGGAGACCACGGCACGCGCGTCCTGAGGCCCCGCTCGCCGTGACCGCCTGATCGCGGCTCCGTGCGGACTTGTGGCCGGCTCCACGCGGCGTGCGCGCCGCGTGGAGCCGGCCACAAGCACGTGGGGGGGACAAAGAGGCGTCACACCTCGATCGGCTCCCGCCGCCGCCCGGCGCGGCCCGCTGCCCGCCCGGGAGCTCGGCCCGCGGGCCACCACGCACGTGGGCTCCGCGCCGCACCCTGCCCGGAGTGCTCCACGCCCGAGCCCGCGGCCTCACGCCCGGCCACGCTCCGCGACCGATGCCGGCATGCTCCGTGATCGGTTTGGGACGCGTGCCGGACTGTCCGTCCACAGCTTGCTGACACACCTGGTCAGAGGCGTCGTTCCCGCTTCGAGCCCCTCGATTTCGGTCATGGCCATGGCACAATCCCGGCATGGCGGTCATGTTCCGTGTGCTCGGCCCGATCGAGGCGTACGTCGACGGCGTTCCCGTCGACCTCGGCGGACCGCGGCCCCGGCTGCTGGTGGCCCGCCTGCTGATCGCCGGGGGTGCGACCGTGTCGGTGGACGCGATCCTCGACGACCTGTACGACGGCGCGCCGCCGCCGCGCGCGCACAACACGCTGCACAGCTACATCTCCACCCTGCGCCGGGTGCTCGAACCCGGCCGCGCTCCCCGCACGCCGTCGTCGGTGCTCCTCAGCCGCCCTCCCGGCTACGCGCTCGGGCCGCACGAGGTGGACGCGGAGGAGTTCCTCCGCCTGGCCCAGGCGGGCGAGCCCGGACGCGCGCTGGCCCTGTGGCGCGGCACGCCGTACGAGGAGTTCGCCGACGTGCCCTGGCTGCGGCCGGAGATCGAGCGGCTCACCGAGGCCCACCTCGTGACGCGGGAACGGCTCCTGGCCGGGCGGGTGGGCGACCCGCACGTGGTGGGCGAGCTGGAGGCCCTGGTGGCCTCCCATCCCCTGCGCGAGGGGTTGTGGGAGCTGCTCGCCCGCGCGCTGTACGCCCTGGGGCGGCAGGCGGACGCCCTGGAGGCGCTGCGCACCGCCAGGACCCGCCTCGCCGAGGAGCTCGGCCTCGACCCCGGACCCGCGCTGCGGCGGCTGGAGGAGGCGATCCTCACCCAGGACCCGGCCCTCGACGGCCCCGGCCCCGGACTTCCGCGCCCGGCGGCGCAGGTCGGGGTGCGGCCGGCCGGCCCCGCCCGTACGGACCACCCGGAGCGCCGGGCCGTCGGCCGGGGCACGCAGCTCGACCGGCTCGACGAGCTGGCCCGCGACGTGACCGGGGGCAGGCCGAGGATCGCGGTGATCTCCGGCGAGCCGGGGATCGGCAAGACGTGGCTGGCGGAGGCGTTCGCGGAGCGGCGGGCCGCCGAGGGCTGGCTCGTCGCCCGGGGCAGGTGTCACGAGACCTCCGGCGCGCCCGCGCTGTGGCCGTGGCAGCAGATCGTCCGGGACCTGGGATCCAGGGTGCCCCCTTCTCCCGCGCAGGCCGCCGCACTCCGGGTGCTGGCCGGCGACGAGGACCCCCGGGAGGACGGCCGTGCGCCGCACGGCGACCCCGGTCCGGCCGGCGACCGCCCGGCCGAGGCGGGCGAGGCACGGTTCCGGCTGCACCGGGCCACCGCGGCGTACCTGGACGCGGCCGCCGCCGGCCGTCCGCTGCTCGTGCTGGTCGACGACCTCCAGTGGGCGGACACGGCGTCGCTCGGCCTGCTGTCCGACCTTCCGACGCTGCTGCGCGGCGCGGTCGCGATCGTGGTCACCGTGCGGTCCGGCGAGGGCACGGCGGCGGTGCACGACACGCTCGGCCTGCTCGGGCGGCACGACGCCCTCCGCCTGCCGCTGGCCGGGCTCGACCCCGCCGCGGTCGCGGAGCTGTCCGGCCTGCGCGACGCGGCGACCGTGGCGGCCCTCGCCGAACGCACCCGGGGCAATCCGCTGTTCATCCGCGAGACCCTCCGCTTGGCCGAGGACCGGGGCATCGACAGGGCGCTCACCGCGGTGCCCGAGGGCCTGGCCGACGTCCTCCGCCGCCGGCTGCTCGGCCTGCCCGCCCCGCACCGCCCCGCCGTCGACGCGGCGGCCGTGCTCGGCACCGGCGCGGACCGGCTGCTGCTGGCCGAGGTCGCCGGGGACGCCTCGGGCACGGACGTGGACGAGGCGCTCGACGCGGCGACCACCCTTCGCATCCTCGACGAGGATCTGCGCTTCACCCACGATCTGGTCCGCGAGACGGTCTACGCCGACATCCCGCCGCGCCGCCGGGCCGGGCTGCACCTGGCCGCGCTGCGGGCGCTCGAACTGCGGCCGGGGGCCGACCTGGCGGCCCTGGCCAGGCACGCGCTGGCCGCCGGGCCCGCCGCCGCGGCCGACGCGGTGCGCTGGGCCTCCGCCACCGCCGGTCAGGCGGCGAGCCGGCACGCCTACGAGGACGCCGCGCAGTGGTGGCGGCGGGCGGTCGAGGCGCACGGGACGCTGCCCGGCGCCGACCCGGCCGAGCACGTGGAACTGCTGCTGGAACTGGTCCGCGCGCAGCTCGTCGCCGGGGACGCCGTCTCGGCCCGGCGGACCAGGGCGGAGGCGGTGCTCGCGGCCGACAGGTCGGGCGATCCGCTGCTCGCCGCGCGGGCGTTGACCAGTCTCGACGCTCCCGCGCTGTGGAAGCTGTACATGTACGGCGACGTGGAGCTGCAGGTGGTGCGGCGGATCGAGGACGCCCTGGCCGCCTTGCCCGAGGAGGACGGCGAGCTGCGCTGCCGGCTGCTCGGCTGCCTGGGGATGGAGCGCTACGACAGCTCGGCCGACCCCCGGTGCGACACCGCCACGGCGCAGGCGCTGGCGATGGCCCGCCGCCTGGTGGCCAGAGGCGAGGCGGGCGAGGAGCTGCTCGCGTTCGCCCTCAACGCGCGTTACATCGGCGTGCACCTGCCGGAGCGCATACCGGAGTGCGACGCCATCGGCGAGGAGCTCACCCGGCTCGCGATGCCCGGCTTCGAGCTGCTCGGCCACATGATCAGGGAACGTTCCCGGGTGGAGCTGTTCGACATCGCCGGAGCCGACCGGGCCGCCGAGCGGGCGGCCGTGCTGGTCCGGCGGCTCGACCTGCCCTGGCCTCGGTTCCAGCAGCTCATGTACACGGGCGCCCGGCGCGTGCTGGAGGGCGACTTCGAGGGCGCCGGCGACGCGTACGCCGCGGCGGCCGAGGCGGGCGAGCGGCTCAACCTCTGGTACACGAGCACCGTGCTCGCCACCGCGCTGCTCGCCCGGCAGATCGCGATGCGCGAGACCGACGGCATCGAGGAGCTGATCGAGAAGTACTCCCCCTTCCCGGCGCACCGGCAGGTGATGGACGTGCTCGTCGGGGACTGGCGGGGCGACCACGCGCCCGCCCGGGCCGCCCGCGAGCAGGGCTGGCACCCGATGCCGCGCGACTTCGCCGAGCTGCCGAAGCTATGCCTGCAGGGCGAGGCCCAGATCGTCGCCGGCGACCACGAGGCGTGCGCGCGGACCTATCGCGGGCTCCTGCCGTACGAGGACAGGATCGCCTTCGGGGCCGGGACGTTCTGCATCGGGCCGGTCGGCTACTTCCTCGGGCGGCTGGCCCATCTCGGCCGGGCCGCCGGTCCGCGGGCGGCGCGGGCTCATCTGGAGGCGGCCGGGAAGCGATGCGCGGCGGCCGGGCTGACCTGGTGGGCCGACCGCATCGCCGCCGAACGCGAGGCCGTACGGGGCTGACAACAGGCCGGGAAGCGGGCCGCAAGCCGGCGTTGAGTCGCGGTGAAGACGGCCCCCGCATCGTGAGGGCATGACAACACCGACGCAGACCCGGCGCCGACCGGGTGAACCCGCTCCCGACCTCGTCACCTTCCTCGCCTTCCACGCCGGGCTGCGGCGCGAGTTCGGCAGGCTGGCCGAGGCCCTCGACCGCTGCGACCCCCGCGACGAGCGGCGCCGTTCGATCATCGACGAGCACACCGCGCTGCTGCTGCGCGCCCTGCACCGCCACCACACCGAGGAGGACGAGGCGATCTGGCCGCTGCTGCGCGACCTGGTCCCGCAGGCCGGCGAGGTGCTGGACCGGCTGGAGGCCGACCACCAGGAGATGGACGCCGTCATCGGCAGGCTGTCCGCGGGCGGCCGCCCGCCCCGCGAGGTCGCGGCCGACCTGCGCGCGCTCGAACGGTTGCTGAACACCCACCTCGACCTGGAGGAGTCCGAGGTCGTCCCGCTGATCAGGGAGCACGTCAGCGCGGCCTGGTGGGAGGAGTCGGGCAAGAAGGTCAACAAGAGTCACGGCCGCGACCTGCCGATGCTCGCCGCCTGGGTCGTCGACGTGGCCGCCCCCGCCGACCGCGAGCACATCTTCGCCACCGCTCCGGTCATCATGCGGATCCTCTACCGGCTGTCGTGGCGCCGGGCGTACGAGCGCCGGGTGTCGCAGGTCTACGGGTGACGGGGCGGCGGCCCCGCGGGGGCGGAGGCCGCGCCCGGGGAGCCCGGTCGGTCGCCGGGACGGCAGACCGTGCCGGGCGGGGGCACCGTCAGGTCGGTGAGATACCGGGTGGCGTGCCCGATGGCACACCGGTCGCCCGACAGGTAGAGGACGTGGCCGGGGCCGTCGTACCTGATCGTGGCCGAGCCGGGGACCCGCCGGACCAGGCTGTCGGTGAGCGCGAAGTCGCTCCAGGTGCCGGCGCCGAGCAGCGGCGGCAGGCCGCGGACCGGCAGAGGGCGGGACGGGTTCGCGATTGGCAGCGGCCACCCCGCGCAGGCGAGCTGGTCGAAGATCGCGCCGCCGAGGTCCGGGGAGACCCTGCGCGCCTCGCGGCGTGCCCTGACGTACTCCTCGTACCCGTGGTAGCCCCGGTCGTCGCCGCAGGTCATGCCCAGCACCAGGGGCATGGTCCAGACGGCGGCGTTGCCCAGGGCGGCGTCGGCGAAACCCGAGCCGTCGCCGCGCCGGGCCTTGTCCACCGCCTCGGCGAACGCCAGCCATCGGGAGTCCCCCGGCCCGGGGTCGGGGACGAACCCGAACCACCGCAGGTAGGAGCCGGTCAGCCTCCCCTCGCCGAACCGCGGCGAGGTGACCGGGATCGGCGACCTGTCGGCGTGCGCGGTGAGGTCGCGCCAGACCTTCCCGGCGTCCTCGCCGTGCAGGGCGCAGGCGGCGGTCCGCGCGCACCAGGCGGTGAAGCGGTCGAACATCCGCTGCAGGTCCCGGTAGCCCAGCAGGATCTGGTTCGTCCAGCCGGCGGACTGGTCGATCACGCCGTCCAGGTACATGGCGCGGACGCGGTCCGGGAACAGCCGGAGGTAGGCGGCGGCAGGCACCCCTCCATAGGAGTTGGCCATGAAACTGAGCCGCCGCTCGCCGAGGCCCGCGCGGATCGCGTCCATGTCGCGGGCCACCGCCACCGAGTCGAGCCTGCCGTACAACCCGCTGCGATCCTCCGCCCGGCACTCGCGGATGGCCGCGCCGATCGCGCGGGCCTGGGCGTCGTACTCGGCCCGGTCGCTGGGCTCGATCAGGGCCGGCACCGCCGGCCGCGCGCACGACTCCGGCAGCTTGGCGGCGAGATCGGTGTTGCGCGGGTCGTAGGCGACCAGGTCGAAGCGTTCCCGGATGCCGGCGAGGTCGCCCGCCGCTCGCTTGATGTCCTCGATCCCGCTGCTGCCGGGGCCGCCGGGGATGTGCAGCACGCCGCCGATGCGGCGGGCGGGATCGGTGGCCGGCAGCCGCACGACGCGCAGGGTCGTCGTCCGCCCGTCCGGGAGCGCCCAGTCGATCGGCACGTCGACGGTGCCGCACTGCGCTCGCGCCGGGAGCCCGTCCCCGGCGCAGGCCGTCCACTTGATCACCGGCCGGTGCTCCGCGGCCCGCGCCTGCACCGGGACGAGCCCGGCCGTCATCGCCGCCGCCGCGAGCCCGGCGGTCACGAGTCGTGCTCTGCCACGCATGCGCCGTGTCCTCCTTCGCGTTGTGCCGGTGCTTGTCACGGTCGCCGATGCGCGTGCCGTACGAAATCCGAAGGACCCCCCGATCGCGGGTGGGGTTAACCCCCCGCGTGTGGTGACACGTGGGTCAGCCCCGCTTCACCCGGCTACTTGTCCGGCGTGGCGCGCCGGGTGTCGTACCGCTCGTCCGGGACGGCCGGCTCGCCGCCGGCCGGACCGGCCTCACCGGCGACCGCGGCGGGCTCGGAGCCGAGCGGCTCGTCGGCGGCGGCACGGTGCCCGCGGCCGACCCGGTTGGTCAGCAGCGACGCCAGGGCGGCCACCAGGCACGCGGCGACGGCGAACCAGAAGGCGACGACCAGGCCCTGGTGGAAGGGGCCCGCGATGAGGTGCGGGAAGAACTCCTTGCTCGTCAGGTGGGCGCCGCCGTCGGGCAGCCGGTCCAGGATGCCGCCGAGGAGCTGCCGGAACGGGTTGTAGCCGAGGAACGCCGCGAACAGCACGGCGATCGGCGGAAGCTGGGCGATGCCCTCGGCCTGCGCGGCCGGCACCCCCTGGGCCACCAGCTCGTCGCGCATGGTGTGCGGCAGCGACTGCGCCAGGCCCGCGATCATCAGGCTGAAGAACACCCCGATCGACAGCACCATCGAGGAGTTCTGGAAGGTCGCGGTCATGCCCGCGCCGACGCCCCGGGACTCCGCCGGCACCGAGTTCATGATCTCCGCGCGGTTCGGCGAGGAGAACAGGCCGGACCCGATGCCGTTGATCAGGATGAGCAGCGCGAACACGCCGTAGCCGAAGTCGGTCGGCAGGGTCATCAGGGCGTAGAAGCTCGCCGCGGTGATCAGGGTGCCGCCCACCGTGAACATCCGCGGCCCGAACCGGTCCGACAGCCAGCCGGAGACCGGCGCGGACAGCAGGAAGCCCACGGTCAGCGGGATCATGTAGATGCCCGCCCACAGCGGCGTCTCCTCGAAGCTGTAGCCGTGCAGCGGCAGCCAGATGCCCTGCAGCCAGATGATCAGCATGAACTGCAGGCCGCCGCGTCCGAGGGCGGTGAGCAGGCCGGCGATGTTGCCCGCGAGGAACGCGCGGTTGCGGAACAGCGCGAGCCGGAACAGCGGCTCGGCCACCCTGGTCTCGATCCAGGCGAACACCCCCAGCAGCAGGACGCCCCCGGCGAGCGCGCCGATCACCCACGGGTTGCCCCAGCCCATCACACCGGTGCCGTACGGCTGGATGCCGTAGGTGATGCCGACGAGCAGCGCGATGAGGCCGACGGCGAAGGTCGCGTTGCCCCACCAGTCCATCCGCGCCCTCCGGCGCACCCCGTTGTCGCGCAGCTTCACGTACGCCCAGATCGTGCCGAAGACGCCGAACGGCACGGAGACCAGGAAGATGGCCTTCCAGTCGACCGGGGCGAGGACACCGCCGATGACCAGGCCGAGGAAGGAGCCCGCGATGCCGGCGATCGCGTTGATGCCGAGCGCGGTGCCGCGCTGCCGTATGGGGAAGGCGTCGGTCAGGATCGCGGTGGAGTTGGCGAACAGCAGCGCCCCTCCGACGCCCTGCACGATCCGCCAGCCGATCAGCCACATGGCGCCGGCGTCGCCGTCCATCCAGGTCAGCGACAGCATGATCGAGCACAGGCTGAAGACCGCGAATCCGAGGTTGTACATGCGGACCCGGCCGAACATGTCGCCGAGGCGGCCGAACATCACCACCAGCACGGCCGTGACGACCATGAAGCCCATCATCATCCACAGCAGGTAGCCCGTGTTTCCGGCGTCCAGCGGGTTGAGGTGGATGCCGCGGAAGACGTCCGGAAGGGCGATCAGCACGATCGACTGGTTGATCGTCACCATCAGGACGCCGAGGGTGGTGTTGGACAGCGCGATCCACTTGTACCGCGAGGACGGCGCCGGCTGCGGCGGCGTCCCCGCCCGGGACTGGTTCGCTACGGCCACGGAGTGGTCCCCTCCTCTTGGTCCGCGGCGCGCAGCCTGATTCCGCCTGATGTCGCGCGGCGCGCGGCGGACGAGCAGTTAGTTAGGACAACTAAATTACCCCGGCCGGATGACATCGATGTTTCCCGGGCATGCGTGACGAAGGCCCTCACGGGGCCCTTAACCACATCTGGGCGTTATGTGACCTGGTATGGGACCGTTGGGCGGCCTGGTTCGAGACCGAGGGGAACGGCGTCAGGACTTGAGGGCCCCGGCGATCACGTCCACGAGACTGTCCACGACCGTGTCGCGGTCGAGCTCGGGGTTTTCCAGCCACCAGTCGCCGATCGCCTGCACCATGCCGACGAACGCGTGGCCGAGCACCTGGGCGCGCACCGGGTCGGCGATGCCCTCCCCCGCGAGCATCGCGCCCAGCTCCTCCCCGACGCCCCGCACGATGGCGGCCATGCGCGTGCGGGTACGGCTGTCCTCCGCGCTGGCCCGGTGGAACAGGAACCGGTAGAGGTTGGGGTTGGCCGAGATGGTCTCCAGATAGGCGTCGATGGCGGCACGGGCGCGTGCCCGGGGGTCGGCCATCGCCCTGGCGAACTCCGGGCGCAGCAGGTCGATCACGACGCGGGTGTGGCGTTCCGCGAGAGCCTGATACAGGCCGCTCTTGTCCCCGAAGTGGCGGTAGAGGATCGGCTTGGTGATCCCCGCCTCCGCCGCGATCGCGGCCATCGACGCCTGCGGGCCCTCCCTGCGGATCACCCGGTCGGCCGCGTCGAGCAGCTCTCTGCGCCGCTCCGGGCTCCGGCCGCGCTCGCCGCGCTCCCCCGCGCCGGCCCGCGTGCCGTCCTGGGTGCCGCCCCGCGCGCCGCCTCGGGTGCCGCCTCGGGTGCCGCCTCGGGTGAGCCTCGTCATGAGCACAGCATAGGGGCCGCCCGCGGCGCGGCCCGGATCACGAACCGGGCCGGTCGGCGGACGGCGGCTCCGGAGGCTTGGGCCTCCGCCTCGGCTTCGGCGCCGCGGCCGGTTCCCGCCGCTTCGGTGTCGCGGCCTGCTCCCGCAGCGCCCCCTCATCCGCCCGCGCGCCGCGTGCCGCGGCGGCTCCGGTCTTCCTCCGCGTCTTCGCGGCCGGACGCGGCTCCGGCTCCGGCGGGGCCGCCAGGGCGCCGTACTCGGCCAGCGAGTCGCGCAGATAGTCGATCAGGTCCCACACGTCGGGCACCATGTCGCGGTCGGTGACGATCCCGAAGCCGAGCCTGCCGTCGTAGGAGAACACCGTGATGTTGATCCCCCCGCTGACGTCCGTGATCACCGACATCGGGTAGAGCGCGGTGACCCGCGCCCCGCACACGTAGAGCGGCGTCTGAGGCCCCGGCACGTTGGAGATCAGCAGGTTCATGGCGGGAGCCGTACGCGAGGCGATCCGGAAGGCCGATCTGGCCGCCAGCGCGCTCAGCGCGGCCGGCATCGCCTGGCTGAACTCCAGCAGCCAGGCCGCGGGCGCCGCGGCGAGCCGCTCCTTGACCAACCCCATCGAGCGGTTCACCGACAGCAGCCGGTCGCGCGGGTCGGCCACGTTCGTCGGCAGGGTGGTCATGGTCAGCATGACCTCGTTGGCGACCGCGCCGTTGGCGGCCTGGCCCCGGATGGAGACCGGGATCCCGGCGACGAGCGGCTGACGGGGCAGCTCGTCGCGTTTGGCGAGCCAGCGCCGCAGCGCCGTGGCGCACATCGCCATGACGACGTCGTTCACGGTGACGCCGAAGGCGTTCTTGACCCGCTTGACCTCGTCCAGGGGCAACTGGCCGAACGCGAACCTGCGGTGCCGCGAGATCGGCCCGGAGAACGGCGTGCGCGGCACGACCATGCGCGGCAGCCCGGGCAGGGGCTCGGCCGCCCCGCCGCCGATGCTCCGGATGAACCGCGAGACCAGCCCGACCCCGGGGAGCTGGGCCACGAACGGCACCTCGTCCAGCCGCGGCATCGCCTCGGCGACGAAGCGCAGCAGGGCCAACGGGTTGTCCAGCAGACGCGCGACACCCCTGATCACCATCTCCACCGCGTCGGGGGCCGCCTGCGGCTCGGCCGCGTCCTCCGGCGGGGACACCTCGGCCGGATGAGGTTCGAAATCCATCAGGGCGGCCAGCACCTCGGCCCCGGTGACGCCGTCCACGGCGGCGTGGTGGACCTTCGTGTAGATCGCCACCTGTCCCCCGGCCAGCCCGTGGATCAGGTAGATCTCCCACAGCGGGCGCCCCCGGTCGAGCCGCGACCCGTGCAGCCGGGCGACCTGCTCGGCGAGCTTGTGGTCGTCGCCGGGGGGAGACAGCGCCAGATCCCGTACGTGGTAGTCGAAGTCGACCTCGCGGTCCTCCGCCCAGTAGGGGTGATCGAGCCCGAAGGGCACCTCGACCAGCCGTCTGCGCAGCGGCGGCGCGAGATGGAGCCGCCGCTTGAGCAACGCGATCAGGTCCTCGCGGGTCACCGCGCCCCCGGGCGCGCCGGACGGGTCGAGAATCGTGAGCGCCGCGATGTGCGCGAGGTTGGTGGCCGTCTCGAAGTTGAGGAACTGTGCGTCGAAGGCGCTGACTTGCTGTGCCATGCATACTGACGTGCCCCAAAATTCCGGATTCGGACCGCCCACACCGAGCGGTGACACCTTCATCACTCTGGGTGACATTTCTCGGGCTGGACAGCAGTCTGGAGGTGTGATTCAGGCGAGGGAGGGTTCGGCACCGGCGCCCCGGTCGCGAGCGAGGCGGCGGGGGATGTTCGCGGCGATCGTGGTGCTCGCGGTTCTGCTGATGGCGGGGCTGACCGGGTTCTTCGCCGACCCGCTGGGTCTGCCGCCGCAGGTGCTGGAGGTGCTGGACAAGCGGGCGAGCGTGGTGAGCATGTTCATCGGCGCGGCCGGTCTGGTCGTGGCGGTGGTGGCCCTGCTGCTGCAGACGCGCGCCGACGCGGGGCAGGCGACCTCTCAACCGGTCACAGCGTCTGCCGTGCCGGGCATCCCGGGCACGTCACCGGTCGGATCACCCTCGCAGGACGCCGCACCCGAGGGCGGGCGGCGCACCTACGGCGGTGACCACATCGAGTTTCACCACAACACCTTCAGCGGCACGGTCATCGGCAAGCAGGCGTCCAAACCCCTGCCACCGCCGACGCCGCCCACCCCTGTGGACGGGAACGGCGATGGCCGGGAATGAGCCGCTGAACGACACCGGCGGCGATCACATCGAGTTCCACCGCAACCGGATCGACAAGGCCGTCGGCGTCGAGCAACACATCTACCTTCCGCATCGGCGGAGCAAAACCGGTCTTCTGGTGGCCGCCGGCACCGCTCTGGCGGTCAGCCTGTCCGTCGCCGTTTATTTCTCATCTTCCACCTCTCGTGAAACAAATCCCCGCGCGGCGACCGTCTCCGCCATGCCGACGTCCAGCCCGCCCGGGCTACCGCCCGGCCGGGGCTTCCCCCTGCGAATCGACCAAATGGCTTTCCGAATCCTGTCGCGCCAATGGACCCAGACGGCCACGGGCGACATCGAGCTGTGGTTCAACAATCATTGCCCTCAGGGCACGTCGCATTACTGGGTGGCCCTACGGCCGAATGGCGAGGTCGTGCAGTTTTCCTGCAATGCTTGGCAGTACCACAAATGGTCCGCAAGCCCTGCGGGGGTTTATTACTTCGAGATATGGAAGGAACATGACGGTCAAGTGATTCACGGGTCTGGGGTACTGCGTTCCAGCGTGCCCATCGTGATGCACCCCAAGTGGAGTCCCACGCCCGTCATCCCGGCATCCCGTGTGCGGGAAAGCCCTCAGCCGTCCACGACAACCTGAGTCAGAGGCATCGCCGTAACCGCGTACCAGCGTCCGCCCGGGGCGGGCGCGGCCGTCTGTTCCGGTGTGCCGCGCCTGTGGCCCGCCGCCCGCGCCCCGCACCCGCCCCTCACGGCCGGCCGCATCACACGCCCGCGCTCTTCCGGCCCGACGTGCGCGGGGGATGATCGGCCGGTGCGCGCTGTGAAAGTTTCGTCGCCCAGGGCTGGTGACGAGTGTCCGGGAGTCGCATCGATTGACCCTGATTCCCACCGATTCTTACGGTCGGCGGGAACATCGAGGGAGGACGTGATGACATCCCGGCTGAGGCCCGTCTGGATCACCACGCTCGTCGCACTGCTCGCCGTGGCGCTGAGCGTCGTCTACGCCGCCGACCGCACGGTCGCCCGGGCGGCGGACGCCCCGTACAAGGATCCGAGCCTTCCGGTGGCGACGCGAGTGGACGACCTGCTGTCCCGGATGTCGCTTGACGACAAGGTCGGGCAGATGACTCAGGCCGACCGGTCGGCCCTGACGACGATCTCCGACGTGGCGACGTACCGGCTCGGCTCGATCCTGTCCGGCGGCGGCTCGGCGCCCTCGCCGAACACGCCGTCGTCCTGGGCCGACATGTACGACAACTTCCAGCGGCAGGCGCTGTCCACGCCGCTCGGCATTCCGATGATCTACGGGATCGACGCCGTGCACGGGCACAACAACGTCGTCGGCGCGACGGTCTTCCCGCACAACATCGGGCTCGGCGCGACCCGCGACCCCGACCTGGTGGAGCGGATCGGGCGGGCGACGGCCGAGGAGGTGTCCGGCACCGGCATCGACTGGACCTTCGCGCCCTGCCTGTGCGTGGCCCGCAACGACCGCTGGGGCCGCACGTACGAGTCCTTCAGCGAGGACCCGAAGCTCGTGACGCAGATGACGACGATCGTGGACGGCTTCCAGAACGCCGGGAACGCCTCCATCCTCGCCACCGCCAAGCACTACGTGGGCGACGGCGGCACCACGGGCGGCCGGGACCAGGGCAACACCGAGCTGAGCGAGGCCGACCTGCGGGCCATCCACCTGGCGCCGTTCAAGGCCGCCGTGGAGCGCGGCGTGGGCTCGGTCATGGTGTCCTACAGCTCCTGGAACGGCGTGCGGATGCACGGCCACAAGTACCTGATCACCGACGTGCTGAAGGGCGAGCTGGGCTTCACCGGCTTCGTGGTCTCCGACTGGGCGGGCATCGACCAGCTCGACGGGCAGTCCGGCTTCACCGCGAACGAGATCACCACGGCGATCAACGCGGGCATCGACATGGTGATGGTGCCGACCGACTTCAAGAGGTTCGTCTCCCTGCTGAAGCAGGAGGTGCAGGCGGGCCGGATCCCGATGTCGCGGATCGACGACGCCAACCGGCGCATCCTGACCAAGAAGTTCGAGCTCGGGCTGTTCGAGAAGCCGCTGACCGACCGCTCCTACACCTCCACGATCGGCAGCTCGTCGCACCGCGCCCTGGCCCGCGAGGCCGTACGCAAGTCGCTGGTCCTGCTGAAGAACTCCGGCAACGTGCTGCCGCTCGGCAAGAACGGCGGGAAGATCTTCGTCGCCGGCAAGAGCGCCGACGACATCGGCAACCAGAGCGGCGGCTGGACGATCAGCTGGCAGGGCTCGTCGGGCAACATCACGCCGGGGACCACGATCCTGCAGGGCATCCGCGACGCCGTCGGCTCCGGCACCCAGGTCGCCTACAGCCGCGACGGCAGCGGCATCGACTCCTCCTACCGCGCGGCGATCGCCGTCGTCGGCGAGACGCCGTACGCCGAGGGCCAGGGAGACCGCACGGGCTCGATGGGCCTCGACTCCACCGACCTGGCCACGCTGCAGCGGCTCAAGGCGGCCGGCGTGCCGCTGGTCGTGGTGCTGGTCTCCGGCCGGCCGCTGGATATCGCGGCTCAGCTCGACCAGTGGGACGCGCTGGTGGCGGCCTGGCTGCCGGGCACCGAGGGGAACGGCGTGGCCGACGTGCTGTTCGGCGACCACGCCCCGACCGGGAAGCTGCCGATGACGTGGCCGCGCAGCGCCGACCAGCAGCCGATCAACGTCGGGGACGGCAAGCAGGGGCTGTTCGAGTACGGCTTCGGGCTGACCTACACGGGCGCCAGCCCGTCCCCCTCCCCCTCGCCCTCTCCTTCCCCCTCCCCTTCGCC